>NZ_CP172313.1:2890210-4335315 GCF_047946675.1 Leeuwenhoekiella sp. A16 | reverse complement strand
TTTGTGGTTAAATTTTTAAGTTATTTATAGATTTAGGAGCATTAAAAAGTGAGATAAAGAGGGCTTTTCGTTTCATTTAATGCTGGGCAAATATGTGAACAAAATTTATAAATAAAAAAAAATATCACGTTGGTTTTGTGGATTTTTTTTCGCATAACAAGACAATCTGTAAAGTACAATTTATTTTGTTAATAAGTCTATGTTTAAATATAATACTTTAATTAGAGTAAGATACGCAGAAACCGATAAAATGGGAGTAGTGCATCATTCAAATTACGCAGTATATCTGGAGTTAGCGCGTATTGAATGGTTAAATGCTTTAGGGGTTTCTTATAAAAGTATGGAAGAAAACGGCGTTATGCTTCCTGTTTATGAGATGAAGTTTTCCTTTATGCAACCTGCGTATTTTGATGATAATCTGACGATTGAAACTGAGCTTGAAAGTATGCCTGGCGCACGTATAAGTTTTAGTTATAAAATATCAAATCAACATGGTAAATTAATAACACGAGCGAGTACAACTTTAGTATTTGTAGATATGAAAACAAACAGACCCATAAGATGCCCTCAATACATTCTTGATATACTTAAAAGTTAGTCGTCAAGAATCTCTGTTTTTGTGCCAAAAATCGCTGCAAAACGGTCTTTTATTTGATCGATTTTGTTGTTGCGTACTTCTAAAGTGATTTTGCAATCCAGATGCATGTCCTGCTTGTTTATATTTAGATTTTCCTCTTTTATAATACGCATCACTTTATTCATTAACGGATAGTCAAAAGAAACAGCAATGGCTGTTTTTATCGTTTTTCTAACGATTTTAGCGCCTTCCAGGGTGATTTGTGCGCTGGTTTTATAAGCATGTATAAGCCCGCCTACGCCTAGATTTGTTCCGCCATAATAGCGAACGACAGCTACAAGTGTTTGTGTAAGATCAAATGATTGTAGTTGACCGTAAATGGGCATTCCTGCAGAATTGTTAGGTTCTCCATCATCATTTGCCCTAAAATGATCATAGCGTTTACCTAATTGCCAGGCGTAGCATACATGACTTGCTTTTGCGTGATCGCTGCGTAGATTTTCCAGATAGAGTTTTATGTCATCTTCGGTTTTAACGTGAAAGGCATAACCTATAAATTTACTTCCCCTATCTTTAAAAATGGTTTCAGGAGCAGCTTTTGCAAGCGTCTTGTAACTATCTGCCGGTTTTTCTGTATTCTGGCTCATTCCTGCAAATGTGAGAAATAGATATAAAAAAAGGAAGCGAATGAGCTTCCTTTAAATCGCATTTTTTCTAATCAATTATTTTACCAGCGGGTATTTATCAAAAATAGCATTTACCAGTTCTGTAATGGCAGAATTTTCAGTTTGATTAAATATATCTTCAGAAGAGGTTCCTTTCCAAACCGTATTTTTAGTTTCTCTGTCAATAATATCAATAATCACAGTTCCTTCCTTATAAGAATAGGTATCTGTATTGTAGCCCACTATGCCGGCATACGAGTTGTACCCGGTGTAATAATATGAATTGTAATAAGGGCGTATCGTACTTATTCTCCCGCGATAGGGGTAACTTACGTATGCTGGTTGAGTAGTAGTTTCTGTTTGTAAATTTGTTTTTGTACTTATAAGAACCAGAAGATCAGGATTTTCTCTATCTAACGTGTAACCAGCTTCTTCCATATTACTATTAATGGTCTCGATGATCATTTCATTTACCTTATCATTAGTATACGATTTGCCGGGAACCTCAATATTAGTGTTGGGTAAATAGGCAAAGGTTTTATATTGGCTTAAATCTGTATTATCTGGATTAACTGTTTTTACACTCGTGCCGCATCCTGTAATAAGGATGAGTCCAAATAAAATAAGTAAAGGTTTAAAGTTTTTCATAGCTTTTTAGTTTAAGGTTTTTCTCAAAATAAAAAGAATGAGGCTGAAATCTGGATTTATACTCTACTTTAAATTTAGTTTAACTCTGTAACCCCTTAATTAAGATTTGATTAGGAAATTATCTATGCAGCAAGAGTAACTAATATCAAACTTAGAACTGCAAGACCAATTCCTAACCAATTCTTAGGAAGTAGTTTTTCTTTAAACAGAATTATGCCTAGTAATGTTGAGAGCATTACGATCGCGACATTATTCAGGGTAAAAATAGTTGAGCTTTCAAGACCATTTGCGCGTAAAGCCTGCACTAGAAAATAGATCGAAAAGTAATTGGGTATGCCTAAAGCAACACCGCCTAACAGGTTTTTAGATTCAAAGTTGAAATTACCTTTTAATTTTTGAAAAACTAAGACCATAATCCCAATGACGAATGCCGATGCAAATATAGTGGCAGAAAACAGGGGCACTTCATCTTTCGCTACAAAGCTGTTTTCTAAGAATTTAATGCTGGTATCTATAACGCCGCTACCCAGAAAAACCAGAATAGGAAAGATGAGATTTTTAGGTTTAACTTTAAGTGCGTCTTCGTTTTTGACCGAAGTAAAATAAACAGCTGTTAGAGCCAATAATATTCCTGTGATTTTGACAAAACTTATGCTTTCTCTGTAATAAATAAAACCGAATAATATAGGTATGGCAAGACTCATTTTTGTAGCAACAGAAACAACAGAAAGACCACTGCGCTGGGTTGTGATCGCCATGAGATAAAAGATCACAATAAAAAGTACGCCGAGTAACACGGCTCCTAAAAGCCATTTTTTATGGAGAATTTCGCTAAGTGAAAATCGGGTGTTATAGGCTAATAATCCGGTAAAACAGGCAAAAAAGTAGTTGTAGATAATTGCCTGCAGCGTGTTTATTTTAAAACGATCAAATAATTTAAAAACAATAAAAATGAGGCTTGAGGCAATGATGCTCAATAAAAGGTAAATCAAAACAGGTCTTTCTTAATTGTAAATAATTCGGTCACATCTTCTATGCCCGGTTGCAGATGCCAGGTATTTATATTGAGCGATGAAGCTGCTAATGTGTTGAGAATCGTATCATCTATAAAAAGCGTTTCCTGGGCTATCAGGTTGTTTTCTGTTAGAATATGATCAAAAATCTCAAGATCTGGTTTTCTCATTTTCATATGCTGCGAAAGATAAAATTTCTCAAAGCACGATTGAAACTTAATATAATTTATCGCTCCCATATTTTTGATTACTTGCTCGATATGAAGATCATTGGTATTACTGAGTAAAAACAAACGATATTGACCTGTTTTTGCCAGATTTAGGAGCCAATTTAACCGATTTTCAGGGAAGTCGAGAATAATACTATTCCAAGCTAGTTTAAACGAAATTTCATTAAGAGAGGGGAAAGTGTTTAAGTACGTCTCAATTAAGTGGTCTGAAGTAACCAGACCTTTCTCATAAAGATTGTGCAGTTCAAAAATGTCGTGGTCTGTTACGCGCACGCCTACTTTTCCCAAAGCATATTCAGGAGCTTTCTTGTCAAGATTTATAAATACATCGCCAAAGTCAAAAATTATATTCTTAATCATTTTTCGTCAGTTTTATGATTGGTGTAAATTTTCAACTTATCTGTAGCAATTTCCTGCTCTTTAGGGAAAGAGCCACTTAATACAGGAGCTTTAACGCCGTCATTAAAATAATTATTCCCGGTAAAAACACGTGCTTCATCCCAGAGACTGGCATCAATAAATGATTGTAAAGTTTTTGTTCCGCCTTCAACAATTAGAGATTGCAATTCTTGTTTATAAAGATGATCACAGATTTGCCGGGGTAAATTTTTAGAGAAATCAAGTGTTATAACTTCGTTTTTGTATTCAGAATCGGGTCTTTTTTCTGAAAAAATGATTGTTTTTGCTTTATCATTAAAAACAGCACTTGACGGGGGGATTCTTAAAGTGCGATCAATAACTATACGCGTAGGGGAAGAGCCTTGCCAATCCCTCGCACTAAGACTTGGGTTATCTGCAATTGCAGTTGCCGTTCCTATTAAAATTGCCTGCTCTTCTGTGCGCCATTTATGTGTTAGCTGTCGCGAAAAGGTATTTGTGATCCACACCGGTTTAGCTTCATCGCGCTGTTTAGGAGCTATAAAGCCATCTGCCGTCTGCGCCCATTTTAAAATAATATAAGGACGTTTTTTTTGATGAAATGTAAAGAACCTGCTGTTAAGATCCTGGCACTCTTTTTCCAGAACCCCTACCATAACCTCACAACCGGCATCCAGCAATTTTTTAATTCCGCGGCCGGCAACAGCCGCAAAAGGATCAACGGTGCCAATGACCACTTTCTTTATTTTTTTTGCGATAATAAGGTCGCTGCATGGCGGAGTTTTACCGTAATGACTGCAAGGCTCCAGACTTACATAAATTGTAGAGTCTGGCAACAGCGCTTCATTTTTTACGCTTTTTACCGCATTTACTTCTGCGTGTGGTAAACCTGCTTTACGGTGCCACCCTTCACCTATTATCTCATTATTATATATGATTACACTACCTACCATAGGGTTGGGATAGGTGCTTCCCAGTCCATTTTTGGCCAGTTCCAGACAGCGCAACATGTATTTTTCGTGTATCTTCACCGTTTCAAAAATAGCATTAAAAAGTAAGATGAGCGCAGCGATAATCAGACCCGTAAAAAAGTCAGATAATAAAGAGATTGCAAAAGTAATACGAGAGGTTTTAATAGAGATGGGCGTGCCTAAAGTGGGGACGGCTTATGCAGACAAGGCACTTGATAAAATGTTTGAAACGTATGATGTTCCGCTGGCCGAATATTTTGTTGTAGAACAGGACGGAAAACTAATAGGTGGCGCCGGTATCGCCCAGCTTCAGAATTACGATGGCCCTGTTTGCGAACTGCAAAAAATGTACTTTCTGGCAAAAGCTCGTGGCAAAGGTCTGGGTGCACAATTAATGAATACCTGTTTGGCTTTCGCGGAAGCAAACGGTTTTGAACAGGTTTATATCGAGACTATGCCTAATATGAAAGACGCTCAGCATTTATATAAAAAGACAGGTTTTTATTACATAGACGGCCCTTTAGGAGATACGGGTCATTGTGCGTGCCCGGTTCATATGCTTAAAGACTTGAAAGCGGTTTAAAATGAAAATCACAGATCTTAGATCTTCTTTCCATTCTCAATTAAAGGAGTTTTATCCCTCAGAAGAGATCGATTCGTTTTTCTATCAACTTCTAGAAAAGTATCTCAATATGAGACGTATTGATGTTGCTTTAGACCGGGAGAAAATGCTTGCTGTAGAACAAGCTGAACTTTTTAAAAGTGATCTGCTACGACTAAAAAAGAAAGAGCCATTGCAGTATATTTTGGGAGAAACTGAGTTTTACGGTTATAATTTTCTGGTAACTCCAGATGTATTAATTCCCAGACCAGAAACTGAAGAATTAGTAAGCTGGATTGTTGATGACTGCGGTAAAAGCAACGAACCTCTTAAAATACTTGATATAGGTACGGGTTCTGGGTGTATAGCGATTAGCCTGGCAAAACAACTAGCACATGCAAAAGTAAGCGCTCTTGACATTTCTAAAAATGCTCTCGCTATTGCGAAAAAGAATGCTTTGCAAAATAATGCTGAGATCAACTTCATTGAAGCTGATGTTTTAAATGTTGACCTTTTTCAGGAGAATTATGATATTATAGTTTCAAATCCGCCTTATGTGCGTGAATTAGAAAAGGGACAAATGCATGACAATGTGCTTAATAATGAACCTCATGGTGCGCTTTTCGTGACAAACGAAGACCCGCTTATTTTTTACAGACAGATCGCACAGCTTGCTTCACGAAATTTGAAGCCCGAGGGTACTGTTTATTTTGAAATCAATGAGTATCTTGGGGAAGAAACACGCATTTTGTTAAAGAATTCTGGCTTTGTTGATGTGATCCTATGCCAGGATATGTTTAAAAAAGATAGAATGCTCAAAGGAATAAAATCATGAATAAACTAGATTCAATTTGTGTTTTCTGCGGAAGCAGTGAAGGAAACGATCATGAAATAATAGAACAGGCAAACGCACTGGGTAAGAAACTTGCAGAAAAGGAGATTACCCTTGTATATGGCGCTTCAAAAAGAGGAATTATGGGCGAGGTGGCAAAATCCTGCCTTGACAACCACGGTAAAGTTGTGGGTGCGATACCTCAGTTTTTAAAATTGAAAGAAGTTGTTCATCTGGGTTTGACAGAGCTTATTACTACAGAGAATATGCATGATCGCAAACTTAAAATGCAGGAATTGAGTGACGGTTTTATTGCGCTTCCGGGAGGTTTTGGTACGCTGGAGGAGCTTTTTGAGATCACTACATGGGCACAGCTGGGTTTGCATCAAAAACCCATTGCACTTTTAAATACGGGTGGTTTTTTTAATCATCTTATCGCAATGATGGAAGAAATGGTACGAAGAGGGTTTTTGAGAATGGATAATTTTGAAATGGTAATTATAGATGACGACATCGATCGTCTAATTGATAAAATGCACAATTTTAAACCTTTGCCAAAACCACAATGGCTAAAACCTGAGCGCACTTAATTAGTAAAAAAAACGGCTTAAAATCTTCAAAAATCAGCTTTTCAGGCTTAAAATCGGCTTACAGATATACATGACTACTCAGCAAAAAATTGAATCTCTCAGGCAGGAACTTAGTGACCATAATTACAAGTACTACGTTCTTGATAAACCTGAAATCTCAGACCTTGAATTTGATACTAAACTAAAAGAACTTCAGGAGCTTGAAGCGAAACATCCTGAGTTCTATGATGCTAATTCCCCCACGCTGCGAGTGGGAGGGCAGGTGACTAAGAATTTTGCTACAGTTGTACATGATTATCGCATGTATTCACTTGATAATTCTTATTCTAAAGAAGATCTGGAAGATTGGGAAAAGCGCATAAAAAAGCTGGTAGATGGCAAAGTTGAATACACCTGTGAGTTAAAGTATGACGGTGCCTCAATTAGTCTTACGTATGAAAAAGGTGAGCTTGTTAAAGCGGTAACAAGAGGTGATGGTGTGCAGGGAGATGATGTTACTAATAATGTGCGAACTATACGCACGGTTCCCTTAAAGCTGAAAGGTGATTTTCCTGAAAAATTTGATATTAGAGGCGAAATTGTGCTTCCTTTTGAAGGTTTTTCTAAAATGAATGCAGAACGTGTAGAAGCTGGAGAAGAACCTTATCGTAATCCGCGCAACACCGCTTCCGGGAGTTTAAAATTACAAGACAGCAGCGAGGTGGCAAAGAGACCACTTGATTGTCTTTTGTATACGATTATAGGTGAAAACTTAGGTTTTGCTACGCAGTATGAAGGTTTGCAAAAAGCACGTGAATGGGGCTTTAAAGTGCCTGAAGCGGCTAAATTAGTAAGCTCTACCGAAGAAACGCTGGAGTTTGTAAATTACTGGGATATTCATCGTCATGATCTTCCATATGAGACAGATGGTGTGGTGATAAAAGTGAATAGTTTTCAGCAGCAGGAGGAGTTGGGCTATACGGCAAAATCTCCGCGCTGGGCGATGGCCTATAAATTTAAAGCAGAACAGGTCTCTACACAATTACACAAGATCACTTACCAGGTTGGTAGAACGGGAGCTATTACGCCGGTAGCAAATCTAGAGCCTGTGCAGCTCGCAGGAACTATTGTGAAAAGGGCTTCTTTGCACAATGCAGACCAAATTGCCAAGCTTGATATTAGAGAAGGTGACGAGGTGTATGTCGAAAAAGGAGGAGAGATCATCCCTAAGATAATAGGTGTTGATTTTGAAAAACGCGATCCTAATTCAAGTCCTACAGCATATATCACCAATTGCCCTGAGTGCGGTACTCAATTAGTGCGTAATGAAGGTGAAGCGCAGCATTATTGTCCTAATGATGAGGGTTGCCCGCCACAGATTATTGGGCGTATACAGCATTTTATTTCGCGTAAAGCGATGGATATTGAAGGTTTGGGTGGCGAGACTGTTGCGCTGCTTGTAAACAACGGACTAATAAATAATTACGCAGATCTTTATACACTTACAAAAGAGGAAATTTTGCCACTTGAAAGAATGGCAGAGAAATCTGCAGAGAACCTTATAAATGGTATTGAAGCGTCTAAAGAAATTCCGTTTGAGCGTGTTTTGTTTGGCTTGGGAATTCGCTATGTGGGAGAGACTGTAGCAAAGAAATTAGCACGGCATTATAAAAGTATTGACGCTTTGGCGAAAGCTACTCTTGAAGAATTAATAACGGTAGATGAGATAGGGGAGCGTATAGCCGAAAGTGTGGTCGACTTTTTCACGCATGAGGAAAAAAAGAAACTGATAGAGCGATTAAAAGATCACGGACTTCAGCTTGAAATTTCTGCAGAAGTTTTAGAGAACCAAACCAATAAGTTAGATGGTGATACTTTTGTGATTTCAGGAGTTTTTAATAAAGTTTCTAGGAACGAATTAAAAAAACTGATTGAAGATAATGGCGGCAAAGTTTCAGGTTCTATTTCATCAAAAACTAATTATCTGGTTGCCGGGGAAAATATGGGACCCAGCAAACTGGCAAAAGCCGAAAAATTAGGCACAAAAATGCTTACTGAAGACCAGTTTTTAGCCCTTTTAGGCTGATTTTTTAACAAATACATGTATGGCAAACTTCTTTAAATTCATCGCGATTATTATAGGAATTTGCTCTGTTACGGTATCTATTATTTACGGAAATTCAGAAACAGTTTTTGTAAAACCTTTCTTTCATGTATTTCTGTATTTGTATTATTGGCGAAAGACTGGAGACCTCAATGTCATGCTTTTATCTGCATTAGTGTTTGCAATGCTGGGAGAGGCTTGTGTGGCACTTGGGATGACAAGGCTTTTTTATCCTGCAATGTTCCTCTTTACGCTGTATTTTATCAGTTTTACCTTTTTGTTAAGGCCGGTTCTCAGAAAAACTAACTTTTCTATAAGATCAAGAGATCTCACCGCACCTTTTATTGGCTTTATAGCAATAACTTATATAATTATTACAATTAGTTCTCTGGTTGTTGATCATATACCCAGCATCTATATTTATACGCCGGCATTCCTGTCTTTTGTATTATTTATAACCGTTTGTTTTTATGTTTCCATATTCAACAGGCATCCTAAAAGTGTATTTTTATTTATCGCAGGAGCTGGCTACACGGTTGTAGCGTTAGGTACATTTATTTTTGAATATCTTGAAGATTCTACAGCTTTAATGGGCGTTATAAACGGGTGCGAGTTTATTGCTCAACTGCTTTTTGTGCAGTATCTTATTAATATGAAAAAGGTTATTAGGGAGTCAGACTCCTACTTTTGATCCTTTAAACTGAAATTGTAGCTCCTTCGCTATTAATATTACCTTCATCATCAAAAAAGAAATCGATTCTACCAAGATTGATTCCGGCCCATCCTACCTGATTGATAAGTACATTTTTACCCGCAGCATTTTTAGCAATTACAGGTTTAGGTAAAAAAGTATGAGTGTGACCGCCTATAATAAGATCAATATCTTTAGTTTTCGCTGCAAGCGTAAGATCTGAAACTTTATCAAATTCGTACGAGTAACCCAAATGTGATAAGCAAATTACAAGGTCGCAGTTTTTTTCAGTTTTAAGCTGTTTTGCCATATCCTGACTCACTTCAACAGGGTCTATGTAAACGGTCTCTTTAGACATTTTTTTGTTTACCAAGCCGTCTAGTTGAATACCTACACCAAACACACCAATTTTGATTCCGTCCTTTTCAAAGATCTCATACGGTTGTGTCTTGCCATCCATTATGGTATTGCTGAAGTCATAATTAGATGAGATCATCTTAAACGTAGCATTAGGCATTTGAGCCGCCAGACCATCTATACCATTGTCAAAATCATGATTGCCTATGGTAGCCGCATCATAACCCAACATGCTCATGAGTTTGAATTCTAATTCGCCCCCGTAAAAGTTAAAATAAGGTGTTCCCTGAAAAATATCGCCAGCATCAAGAAGCAGCGTATTTGGGTTTTCCTGTTTTATCTTATTTATAAGTGTTAGCCTGCGCGCAACACCACCTTTATTTGCATAATCTGCATCTTCTGCCGGAAAAGGCTCTATATGGCTGTGTACATCATTTGTATGCAAAATAGTAATGTGCTGTTTAGGCTTGGTTGTAAATGATGTTAATGTGCTGCCGGCAATACCTGCAAAGGCAGTTGCAGCTGCTGTGTTTTTTATAAACTTACGTCTTTGCATGACTTATTGTATTTTAATGAAACGATTATCGCGTACGGGAGCAATAGTATCGTGTTTTGCAAAATAATCGATCAACAGATTGCGCAATTTGTAATCTGTTTCTTGTATGCTTACCGGGTCTTTAAAAAAATCCATTCTGTCACCACCTTGCTGTAAATAGTCGCTTGTGGCAATAAAGTAAGTCTTGTTTTCATCAACCTGAGCACCGCCTATGGTGGCAGTTTCTATATCTCCTTTATCATTAAGAACAAGTTGTATACCAGAAAGAGGGTGTGCCTTACCAGATTTTAGATATTGGAACATTTCATTAACTTTCTTTCCGGTTAATTCTACTACAACGATCATATTCTCAAAAGGCATGATTTCATACGCAGAGCGCATTGTGACCGAGCCTTGATTAAGAGTAGATCTTATACCGCCGTGATTTAGGAGTACAGCGTCAATATTAGAGTTCGTTCGTTGTTTAAAAATCGGTCCTTCAAGCTCAAAAACCGCGTCTGCAAGCATATTTCCTATTGCGGTATTATACGCGCCGTCACTTTTAGAGAGGCTTTTAGGAGCATAAGCGAGGACACTGTCCATCTGCTTGTCTATGTTTTTTTTGTAAGGTGCTATGAAGTTATTAATAGCCTGGTTAGCTTGTAAAGAATCTGAAATAGTTATTTCTTTTCCTCTAATCTCTGAGAGACTTACCTCTTGGTTTTTACAGGCAGAAAACATTGTTATTGCCAGTAAATACAGAAAAAATCGAGTCATTTTAGCGAAAAATTAGCTGTTTGCTTTATTGTATATTTAAGTACATTTGTTCTAAAGGTAAAGGTAGATGTTTTTAGACGTATGGAAACGTAAATCCATTAAAAGAAATATTCAAAAATTAATAGATAATTCTGCAGGATCTTCAATTTCTTCTAAAATTCATAGCGTAGGTATTCTTCTTGATATTTCTGCTTTTAACAATGCAGAGCAGATCAGGAATATCATTAAAGGACTAGGAGATGGTATTGATATTGAAATGCTTAGTTTTAAGAATAAAAAGGAAAATCTACCTGATCAGGATGAGTTCTTCTACGATGACGTAATAGGATTTAATGGGAAGATTAAAAGTGAAGCAGTGTCTAATTTTGTTTCAAAACCTTTTGATCTTTTATTGAGTTATTACAACGCAGAAAACTTAGTTTTGCAATTTATCACAGCGCGCTCAGGTGCGCGATTTAAAGTAGGTTTTCCTTTTCAAAAGTATCAGTTAAATGATTTAACGATACATGTAGATCTGGAAAACACAACAGCTTTTAAGACAGAGCTAAAAAAATATTTGAAAATACTTAATCGCATAGATTAGCATGCAGCAATTTAAAGGTACGGGTGTAGCACTTGTTACGCCTTTTAATAATGATTTAAGTCTTGATCTCGACGGTCTTTCACGTGTTATAGAACACAGTATTGATGGCGGGGTAGAATATCTTGTAGTGTTAGGTACAACCGCAGAAAATGCCACACTTACGCAGGAAGAGAAAGAACAGGTTATAAAGCGTAGCATTGAGGTAAATAAGAACAGAGTGCCTTTGATGCTGGGGATAGGCGGTAATAATACTGCTCATATAATTCAGGAATTGAAAGAAAGAGATCTTTTTGAATTTGATGGTGTTTTATCTGTTTCTCCCTATTATAACAGACCAAGCCAGGCAGGTATTTACGCACACTATGAAGCGATCTCTAAAGCTTCACCACTACCCATTTTATTATACAATGTACCCGGTCGTACAGGTAGCAATATGCTTCCGGAAACTGTTCTGAAATTAGGCAGAGACTTTGATAATATTTTTGGAATTAAAGAGGCCGCCGGTGATATTACACAAATGCTGCGTTTGTTGAAAGACAAACCCGAGGGCTTTATGGTAATTTCTGGTGATGACATGCTTGCAGCGCCTACGGTTACAGCCGGTGGTGATGGGGTAATATCAGTTTTAGGTCAGGGAATTCCTGATGTTTTAAGTGATATGATACGTGACGGTCTTTCAGGAGATCAGGCAATGGCATATAGCAAACATTTCAGGCTTATGCCCGCAATAGATTTAATTTTCGCCGAAGGCAATCCTGCCGGTATTAAGGCGTTATTAGCTCAAAAAGGTCTTTGTTTACCCGTAGTACGCCTGCCTCTTGTACAGGCAAGTGAAAATTTAAATGATAAAATTGCAACGTATCTAAAAGCGTTATAGTCTTTAAGTTTTTTAATCACGAGAAAATAACTACTTTTGCACGATGTTTTTAAACCAGATGAGAAACACAATAATATTAATTTTTAGCGCATTACTTTTAGCTTCCTGTGGTGAGTACCAGGATGTGCTTAAATCTGATGATATGTCTATGAAGTATTCTATGGCAGATTCATTATATCAGGCAGGGAAATACAAAAAGTCGCTAAAATTATGGGAACAAGTTGTGCCCAGCTATAGAGGAAAGCCTCAGGCTGAGCGCGTAATGTTCTTATATGCAGACACCTATTATAATGTAGGTGATTATTATATGGCTGGTTATAATTTTGATCGTTTTGCTACATCTTATCCCAATTCTGAAAAGGTAGAAGAGGCACAATTTAAGGCGGGCTTGAGCTATTATGAGCTTTCGCCGCGATATAGCCTTGACCAGAGCGAAACAGAAAAAGCTCTTGATAAACTTCAACAATTTATTGGTAAGTATCCCGAATCTGAATATACAGAGCAGGCTACAGCAAAAATTAATGAATTAAGTCTTAAAATGCAGAAGAAAGCTTTTGAGATCGCAAAGCAGTATAATACAATAGGTAGTTATCTGGGAGGTTATGTAAGTGCAAAAGCTGCACTAGACGATTTTATATCAGATTATCCGGGTTCTCCTTACAGAGAGGCCGCTTTTTATTATAAGCTTGATTCACAATATAAGTATGCTATAGACAGCGTTCCCAGCCTTGTTGAAGAACGTTTAAAAGAAGCAGATGCTTTTTATAAAACATTAATAAAGTCTTACCCTGAAGGAGAATACAGAACGCAGGCAGACGAAATAAAGGCTGATATCGATCAGCGATTACAACAGTACTTATAATTTAATATTGATTATTATGGATGTAAAGAATCTTGAGGCACCGGTAAATACAATAACTTTTAACAGAGAGAAAATAGATGCTCCTACCTCAAATATATATGAGGCGATCTCTATTATTGCTAAGCGTGCAACACAGATCAATACTGAGATCAAAAGAGAATTACTTGAGAAGCTAGATGAGTTTGCAACTTACAGTGATAGTCTTGAAGAGATCTTTGAAAACAAAGAGCAGATAGAGGTATCAAAATTCTACGAGAAACTTCCTAAGCCTCACGCGATGGCTGTTCAGGAATGGTTAGAAGATAAGATCTATTACCGTAATACTGCAGAAACAGAACAATAGATGTCTGTTTTAAGCGGCAAGAAAGTTATTCTTGGTGTTACCGCCGGCATTGCGGCATATAAATCTGCTTGGCTGGTTCGCGCCTTTATAAAAGCGGGAGCAGAGGTTAAAGTTATTATGACACCAGATGCAAAAGAATTTGTAACACCACTAACGCTTTCTACTCTTTCAAAAAATCCTGTTTTGTCATCATTTACTCATAGTGAAGATGACAACGCTATGTGGAATAACCATGTTGATCTCGGCCTTTGGGCCGATTTTTTCGTTATAGCACCAGCGACAGCAAATACGCTTGCAAAAATGGCAACAGGAACCAGTGATAACTTACTTCTGGCCACATATCTTTCAGCTAAATGTCCGGTTTATTTTGCGCCGGCAATGGATCTTGATATGTACAAGCATCGCAGTACTCAGGATACTTTTGAAAAACTGCAATCTTTTGGGAATATTATGATACCCGCAACTTCAGGCGAACTGGCAAGTGGTCTTGAAGGGCAGGGGCGTATGGCAGAGCCAGAAGATATTGTAAAGTTTATTGAGCGAGATAGGCTTGCTAAAATGCCTTTAAAAGGGAAAAAAGTATTGATTACTGCAGGACCTACATACGAAGCGATAGATCCTGTACGTTTTATAGGCAATCACAGCAGTGGCAGAATGGGGTTTGAATTAGCGCAATGTGCTGCAGAATTGGGAGCAGAAGTTATCCTTATTTCAGGGCCTACGCATTTAGAAATTGAGCATAGTTTAATTAAGGTTATACGGGTGGTTAGTGCTCAGGATATGTTTGCTGTCGTTAAAGAATATTACGATGAAGTAGATGTTGCAATTGCAGCTGCGGCTGTTGCAGATTACAGACCTATTTCACCGGCTGACCAGAAAATAAAAAAGAAGGCAGAGTATCTTTCTATAGACCTTGAACCTACCCAGGATATTCTTGGTTTTATGGGGAATACTAAAAAGAAACAGTTTTTGGTCGGTTTTGCTTTAGAGACAGAAAATGAAATTGAGAACGCTAAGAAGAAACTAATTAAAAAGAATCTGGATCTTATAGTACTCAATTCACTTAATGACAAAGGAGCAGGTTTTAAAACTGTTACCAATAAGGTTACTTTTATAAATAAGGAAGAAGAGGTTAGACCCAACGATCTTAAATCTAAGGAAGCTGTTGCGAAAGATATTTTTAAAGAAATTAGAACTGCAATTCATGCATAGAACCATTTATTTATTTTTTTCATTATTCATTTTAAATCTTGGTGTAAACGCTCAGGAACTCAACTGTTCTGTAGATATAAATGCAGAACAAACCGGGCAGAGCAATCTACAGGTCTTTAGAACTTTAAAGACACAGGTGCAGGAATTTATGAATAACACCACCTGGACCGATGTAGAATACAAACAGCAGGAGAAAATAGATTGCAGTATTGTAATAATTATTTCAAATATAGATTCAGACTTTTTTACGGCCAGTATACAGGTGCAATCTTCTAGACCTGTTTATAATGCAACGTATAGCACCCCTGTTTTTAGTTTTAACGACAGACAGTTCAATTTTAGTTATACAGAATTTCAGCCTCTCAATTATAATCCCAATACTTTTGATTCTAATCTAATCTCAGTACTGGCCTATTACGCTTATACAATTATAGGTATGGATGCGGCAACATATACCAGAGGTGGTGGGACTCCTTATTTTGAAGAAGCTAAACAGATCGTGAATACCGCGCAACAAAGTGGTAGCGAAGGATGGACAGCACAGAGTGGAACCCAAAGTAGATTTAGGCTGAATGAAGATCTGCTTTCGCCTAATTTCTCAGATTTTTCTGAGGTGCTTTACGCTTATCACCGCAACGGTTTAGATTTTATGGCTGAAAACACAAGAGAAGCTAAACAGTCTATTGCAGTAACACTTGCTCTTTTTGATCAGATGTATGCTAACCGGCCCAATAACTTTTTAACTCGCGTTTTCTTTGATGCTAAAGCAGATGAAGTGGCGCGTATGTTTTCAGATGGGCCCCAGGTAAATATTTCTGAACTGGTTACCACGCTAAATAAAGTAGCGCCAACAAAGGCAACTTACTGGAAAGACATCAAATTTTAACCAGCCCGATTTTCTTTGAAATAACAAGAAATCTCTCCTATATTTACCGAGAATTTTAAACCACCGGCAAGCCTTGCTTACAAGCCTATACATTAAAAATTACGCCCTCATTGAAGAGGTTAAACTTCAGTTTGATCCTGGTTTTACCGTTATCACGGGTGAGACTGGTGCGGGTAAATCAATTTTACTGGGTGCACTGGGGCTTATTTTAGGTAAACGAGCAGATATTTCAAGTATAGGCGATGCCGAAATAAAATGCGTTATAGAAGCTCATTTTAAAGTGGAAGCCTATAACCTACTACCCATTTTTACAGAACAGGATCTGGATTATGAAGCGCAAACTATAGTGCGCAGAGAGATCTTACCCAGCGGTAAGAGCAGAGCCTTTGTAAATGATACACCCGTTACTTTAAGTCAACTTTCGGCATTAGGAGAGCGACTGGTAGATATTCACAGTCAGCACCAGACGCTGGAAGTCACAGATAATGACTTTCAGTTTATGATCTTAGATGCTTTTGCAGAGAATGGTGATCTTCTAAGTGATTATAAAAATCTGTTTGCAACCCTTCAAAAAGACCGTAATAAGCTCAAAAAGTTTCAGGATAGAAAGATAGCTGCTCAGCGCGAAGAAGAATACAATAATTTTTTACTTAATGAACTTCTTGATGCCAAATTAAAACCGGGTGAGCAGGAAGAACTTGAGTCTAATCTTGAGATGTTAGGCAATGTAGAGCAGATAACAGAAGGTCTTGCAGAGGCTAACCAATTACTTACACGCGAAGAATTAGGAGTTATAGATATGTTGCTAGCCGTGAAATTGCGTATTAGCAAATTAGCGGGTTACGGTACAAGTCTACACGGTCTTAATACGCGTCTTGAAAGTCTCAATATTGAAGTTGAAGATATTACCGAAACTATAAACGATATTGCTGCAGCAACAGAAGGCGATCCTGAACAGCTGGCAAAAGTAGAAGACAGATTGAATCTTATTTTTGATCTTCAAAAGAAACATAAAGTAGCTTCTGTAGAAGAATTGATCGCTATTCAGAATGAACTAGACGAGCAGGTTCAATCTCTTACAGACCTTGATAACGAGATTAAAAGAACTGAAAAAAGTATCGCAGCTGCCCTTATTGAGCTAGATAAACAAGCGGTTATAATTTCGCGAAAGCGGGAAGAAGCAATAAAACCTTTAACTCAAAATCTTGAGGGAATACTTCAGCAATTAGGTATGCCAAATGCTTTTTTTGAAGTAAAGTTGATCGCTCGTGACGATTTTAGAGATAATGGTAAAGATGATCTACATTTCTTATTTACAGCAAATAAAGGAATGCGCCCACAGGAGCTAAAATCGGCCTCAGGAGGTGAATTATCGCGCATAATGCTTGCGATAAAATCTGTATTGAGTGATTACGCTAATTTACCAACATTGATTTTTGATGAGATCGATACCGGAGTTAGCGGTGAAGTCGCTTTAAAAATGGGTGAAATAATGAAAAAAATGGGTAGTAGAATGCAAATTATAAGCATTACCCATCTACCGCAAATTGCGGGACAGGGAGCAAATCATTTTAAAGTATTTAAGAATGATGATGCTGCACGTACAATTACAGGTATAGAAAAGCTTGATGTTGACAGCCGCGTTGCAGAAATTGCAGAAATGTTAGGAGGAAAATCAACCTCTGAAGCAGCATTGAGTCATGCACGACAATTACTCAATTAATAATAAGTATATTTAAAAAACAGAAAATCACAATACACATGGCCTACAATTTATTAAAAGGAAAAAGAGGGATAATATTTGGCGCACTTGATGAGAATTCAATTGCCTGGAAAACTGCAGAAAGAGTTCATGAAGAAGGAGGGACCTTTGTTTTAACAAATGCTCCTATCGCAATGCGTATGGGTTCTATTAATAAGCTTGCCGAAAAAACGGGTTCAAAAATTATTCCGGCAGATGCGACATCTCTAGAAGACCTTGAAAAATTAGTAGCCGGTGCAGTAGAAGAATTGGGCGGTAAGCTTGATTTTGTTTTACACAGTATCGGGATGTCTATAAATGTGCGTAAAGGCAAGCATTATACAGATCAAAATTATGACTGGACTGCAAAAGGCTGGGATGTTAGCGCAGGCTCTTTTCATAAAACAATGCAGGTGCTGTATAAGCAGGATGCTATGAATGAGTGGGGAAGTATTGTGGCGTTAACTTATATGGCTGCACAACGCGTTTTTCCAGATTATAATGATATGGCAGACAACAAAGCATATCTTGAGAGCATTGCACGCAGCTTTGGTTATTTCTTTGGTAGAGATAAAAAAGTACGTGTAAATACAATTTCTCAGTCGCCTACGCCTACAACAGCAGGACAAGGTGTTAAAGGCTTTGATGGCTTTATCGCTTACGCGGAAAAAATGAGTCCGTTGGGTAATGCTACTGCTCTAGAATGCGCAGACTATACGATAAGTTTATTTTCAGACCTTACTAAAAAAGTGACTTTGCAAAACCTGTTTCATGATGGTGGTTTTAGCAATATGGGCGTTAGTGACGCTGTGATGGAAGCTTTTGTAGATAAGCAGTAATAAAAATATTAGATATTAAAGGCTGGTTTTGCGTATCTTACGCCCAGCCTTTTCTATTTTAATTATTGAGGTTTTATAATCGTTACGGCAGGTTTATTTTCTGCATTTCTAATTTTAGATCTATTGATTTCCCCAAATCATAGCCTATGACAAAAATTACTTACAGCATTTTTCTTCTTACTTTCCTGTTTTTTGGCCTTGCACACGGTCAGGATACATCTAACTGTTATTATACTCTTAAAGCTTCAGATGCTTTTAATGACGGTTGGGATACGGGGATTCTCTCTATTAAAATTGATGAAAAATCGGAGGATTATACCTTAAAATCGGGTGATTATGAGGAAATATCGCTCGATGTTTCCCAAAATTCGGTAATTGAATTAAAATGGAAAAGAGATAGTGATTTTCCTGAAGAAATTAAATATGAGCTTCTTGATGCTGATGGTAATTCGGTAGTGATCATAGAAAACCCAATGGTAACAGATGAAGCATTTTCTGTTATAGCTAATTGTGCCGCATGTGCGCGACCATCTAATGTTGAGCTGGTAGCAAGTCACCCAGATGGCGCACAGTTTAGTTGGCTAAAGGTTAACAATGCAAATTCTTATAAAGTGGTGATCACAGCTGTAGGCGGTGATCCTAATACAGATGCTGTAGCAGAATTTTATCCTTCTGCGACAGATACACAATTTACGGTTACAGGATTGAATAATGAAACCGATTATCTTTTTTACATAGCTTCTGTTTGTGATGCAGAAAATAGCAATTTCGCAGAAGCGTTACCATTTACTACACAAGCTTCCTGCCCTGCTCCAGAGAACCTGGAGGCTTCTTTAATAGGCGGCAATTTTGTAGAATTATCCTGGCAGTCGAGTATAAATGCAACTCAATATCATATTGTAATAGTTGAGAAAGACGACGATATAACTGCAGTTGTAAAAGAAGCAGATGTTGCGGCAGGTAACGCTTCAGTAAAACTTACTGGCTTAAATCCTGAGATTGCTTATGATGCTTATATTTCGTCGTATTGCGGTGCTAGTGATGTGAGTATCATGTATGGACCTTTGAGTTTCACAACCACGTGTGCAGCAATTTCGGCTCCCTACAATCAGCCGTTTAATGTTACTAAAACACCCGCGTGCTGGTTAGAAACTGGTAAAGAAGGCTGGCAATATGATTCAGAACCAGATTACGATGCTATTGATGCGCATGATCATACAACAGGCGAGGCAGACAGCAACGATTTTGTTTGGTTGGATAATTCGGTAAATCAGTTAAATGATGTTTCTGTTTTGTCGACACCTTTCATAAATATTACCGCTCTTCAAAAACCATTTGTAAGCTTCTGGTTGTTTAGCAGTAATGATTCAGAACCAGATTCATTTAACACGCTAAAAGTTGATTTATACACTGGTAATGATTGGGTAGAGCTGCTCACGCTACAACGCAAAACCACAGGCGCAGATGGTTGGGAGGAATTTAAATACGATCTGTCTGAATATAATATTACAGGAAATGTTCAATTGCGCTTTTCTAATATTACTAACGCTTCAGGGATTTTGTACTACAATGATATTCTTATTGATGATGTTTCTTTTGATGAGAGTACATGCGTTGATCCCCACGCAAGTTTAAGTGCGATAACTACAAATAGCGCCACTTTATCTTGGGATGATATACAGAATGATGCTGCGGGTTATAGTTGGGCAATTTATGAATTGGGAGCAGATATTGTTGCTGAAACTCCAATCGCCAACGGAACCACAGCCGCTAATAATAATGAGATTAACCTTTCAGGTCTAAATGCAGGTACTGCATACACTGCTTATGTGCGTTCAAATTGCTCTGATTTTTACGAGTATGCAGGAACTAATTTTATTACAAAGGCTAATTGTAATTCACCACAGGCAGTAGCGATTAAAGCTTTAAACACGAGTGCTGTCGCGTTAAGCTGGAATGCGCCTAACGGTGACAATTCAGGTTATGAATATGTGATCACAGCAAAAAACGGAAACCCATATTTAGCAAGCGATGTAAAAAGCAAGGGAACCACTCTTGAAAGATATGCAGAAGTGACAGATCTACAAGCTGATGTTTTTTATGATGTGTATGTAAGAGCGCAATGTGACCCTGTAAATAACGGCAACAGCCTTTTTACAGAACCTTTGCGCTTTGCGATTTTTGGCGGTTGTGACCGGATTTTTACTGATACAGGAGGAATTTCTGGTAAATACGCAAATAACGAGAAATACGTGATTTTCTTTCTTCCGGCGCAAGCAGGCAAGCGCGTCACGCTAGATTTTACAGCGGTAGATATTGAAGCTTCTTTTGATCTTTTAACGATAATAAATGGTTCATCAACTACTGATTATGTTCTGGAAGAAGAAGTTGCTTTCGCGAAAGCGTACTCATCTACAACAGCAGATGGTGCTCTTACAGTGCGTTTTAGATCAGACGTATCGCTTAACCGTCCTGGCTGGAGAGCTAATGTAGACTGCGATGAGAATCTAAGTTCTGATGAATTTTTTACCGAAAAAATATCGGTTTATCCAAATCCCGCACAGGATGAGATCTTTATAAAGAGTAAGGCCACTATTTACAACATTGTACTTTATGATATAAGTGGTAAAGTGGTTAAAAATTATATAGAAAGTAAGAAGCTGACCAAACATTTAGATATTTCGTCACTAAAAACGGGAATATACTTTTTGCACGTAGAAAGTGATGCCGGCGCCGAAATAATCAAAGTGATGAAATTATAATTTACTGCTGGTTGCTTCAATATTTTAATCTGGCGCAGAGACTATTTTAGGTTAGTTTTGTAGCATGAGTCTAAGTCTTTCTTTTATAATTCCTGTTTATAATCGCCCAGATGAAGTGAGGGAATTGCTGGAGAGTTTCCGGCAGCAAACCTACACAGGCGATTATGAGATCGTTCTTATTGAAGACGGTTCTTCAATAGATTCTAGAGAAGTTGTCTCTCAGTTTAGTGATTTACCAGTTGTTTATTTTTATAAGGAGAATTCTGGTCCCGGGCCATCGCGCAATTATGGGATGGCAAAAGCAATGGGGAATTATTTTATAATTCTGGACAGCGATTGTCTGCTCCCGCCTCAATATTTAGAAATTGTAATTAAAAGTCTTGAGACATCATACATAGACTTCTTTGGCGGTCCTGATGCGGCACATAAAGATTTCTCGCTGCTACAGAAAGCCATAAATTACAGTATGACATCTGTTCTAACTACTGGCGGCATACGAGGTAACAAAGCAAGTGGCAGTAGTTTTCAACCGCGTAGTTTTAATATGGGGATCTCAAAAGCGGCATTTGAGGCATCTGGTGGTTTTGGTAAAATTCACCCCGGTGAAGATCCAGATCTCACTATTAGATTATGGAATTTAGGGTTTAAATCTACACTCATCCCCGAAGCTTTTGTGTATCACAAACGCCGTATTTCGTGGAAGAAATTTTATCAACAGGTGCGTAAGTTTGGTTTAGTACGCCCAATTTTAAACTCGTGGCATCCTAAAACAGCAAAAGTTACTTATTGGTTCCCTGCTTTATTTCTTTGTTTTGCGATTTTTAGCCTTTTTACAGCGGTTTTTGGCTTTTTTCTACCGATTTTTCTAGTGTTGATCTATTTACTACTTATATTTTTTCATTCTTCTTTTAAAAATAAAAGTCTTATAATAGGCGTTTACAGTGTTTTTGCAACACTCGTTCAATTTATAGGTTATGGTTTAGGATTTTTAGAATCTACTTTTGCGGTAAATTGGCTTAAAAAGCTTCCGCAGAAGCGATTTCCACACTTATTTTTTGACTAATTTTAAACGTTATCCCAAATTGCTTACATGCCAGAAACTAGAAAAAGTTTAAAAAATATTAACCTGCGAGTTTTCCTGCTTATTCTGCTCTTTACCGCTGCGGTTTCTGTTTTGCTTAAATTGGGAAAGGATTTTAGGTACACCGTTAAAGTACCGCTACAGTTTATTAATCTGCCAGAAGATCGCATTCTTAAATCCTTCTCGACAGAAAAGGTAGAGGTTTCTGGTATAGGTAGCGGGTATGACTTTTATAAGTACAAATTTTCTGATAAGCACATCGATATAGACCTTTCTGAAGTTGTTAAAGATTCTGCTACACGTTTCTATTATGTGTTTAACCGCGATCAAGATGCATTAACGGGTAGCTTAAGCCAAAGCCGCATTTTAAATTTTAGTCCCGATACGGTTTACGTTAATCTTGACAGGAATTATGAAGTTAAATTGCCGGTAGTAGCTAAACTTGAGGTTAGTTATGACGCTGGTTACGGCAGTTTTGAAGGTCTTCAACTTTCACCTGATTCTGTGGTTGTAAGAGGCCCTAAAAGCAGTCTTGATACGCTCACCCATGCGACTACATCTG
Organism: Leeuwenhoekiella sp. A16; assembly: GCF_047946675.1. Lineage (GTDB taxonomy): Bacteria > Bacteroidota > Bacteroidia > Flavobacteriales > Flavobacteriaceae > Leeuwenhoekiella. The sequence goes on along the minus strand of NZ_CP172313.1, from coordinate 4,312,619 downwards.
CCATGGTTTTTAAAGATGTGAAGAATAACCTTAAAGACAGTATTGCTGTAGGTGTTTCAGGTCGCAGTGATCTTATACAAATTATTCCTGCGCAGGTGGGCTACACGCTTGATGTAGATAAGTTTACAGAAGGTACTATTTCTGTGCCGGTGCAATTGATAAACGTACCACGCAATGTGAAAGCTAAGATATTTCCTAAAAAGGTAACTGTTGTATTTAATGTGAATTTTGAGAATTATGATCGCATAAAACCATCTGACTTTAGAGTTGTTTGTGATTTTAAATTAACTGATAGTCTTTCTACTTCATTAACGCCAGAAATACTTGAGTATCCAGAGTTTATAAGAGATGTTCGCTTGCGCGAAAAAACAGTACAATATTTACTCGTAAAATGAAAGTTGTAGGCTTAACCGGTGGCATAGGTAGTGGTAAAAGTACCATTGCTAAATTCTTTAAAAACCTGGGTGTACCTGTTTATATAGCAGATATTGAAGCCAAAAAATTGATGCTTAATCAGGATATTAGGGAAAAAATAATTGATCTACTAGGTAAAAGAGCATATAATGCCGATGAACTGGATAGAAAATTTATAGCAGATATTGTTTTTAATGATCCCATTTTACTTGATAAACTCAATGCAATAGTTCACCCTGCAGTGGCTAAAAATTTTGAAGATTGGGCAAAAAATCAAGAATCTGACTACGTGATAAAAGAGGCTGCAATCCTGTTTGAAAATGGAGGTAATAAATATTGCGATTTAACAATTTTAGTCACAGCCCCAGAGGGAGAAAGGATTATGCGCGTTATGAGGCGCGATAATGTTAAAGAAAGCGAAGTCAAAGCACGCATAGATATGCAATGGCGTGATGAGAAAAAGATACCTCTGGCAGATTTTGTCATCTACAATAATGACCTTGCAGAAAGCGAAAAAATGGTTGAAAAAATACACCATAAAATCCTGCGAACCCTTGTAAATAGTTAGTTGAGCAATGTTAACATTTGGTTAAACCACTGGAGACCTAAATGTTAAAATCATACATTTGAGGCATGAATAAAAAACTGTTTGTGCTTCTGGTGGTACTCATGAGCCTCTCACTTATTGGCATCATATTCGTACAGGGGTACTGGATATCAAACAGTATTGAGACGAAAAGGGGTCAGTTTGCATTTAGTGCAAAACAGGTGTTAAGCGCAGTTTCCAGCAAAGTACAAAAACGAGAAGTTGACGATTGGTATAATCCACTTTTAGAAGCCAGAGACAGCATTGGTATTCCTGACGATCTCTTGCTCAATGAGTTTTTATTCACACAAGAAGATTCCCTAACTAACGAGACATATATCTATCGTAATAGTATCGTAGAGCAGGACTATAAATTAAGCGCCCCTGTTCTTGATTATGACCTTGATAGTATCAAATTTAAAAGATATCTACAACGTCAAATTACACAGATAGTAGATAAGAACGATCTTGATCGCAATCCTATAAACAGAAGATCACGTTTTTCGCGCCTGGCGTCTATGAGTGAGATAGAGCGTTATAATCTTGAGCAACTTGTTCTTGAGATAACTCGCAAATTTCCTATTCATAAACGTGTATCTAATGAAGAAATAGACAGGCTCATGACCATGGAGTTGGCAGAGCGGGATATGGATACAGATTTTGAGTTTGCAGTGTATAGCAACAGTCTGTCGACAGTTGTACGTTCAGAAAATTTTGATATTCAATCACCAGAGCAAACATTTAGTGTGCCTCTTTTTGTTGATGATCAGGGAAACAGTGATTACCAGCTATACGCCAATTTTCCCGGTGAGAAGAGATTTGTAATATCATCTGTAATTGGGATGGCGACTTTAAGCATTTTGTTCACTTTAATTATTGTAGTTGCTTACTCAAGCGCGCTGCAACAATTGATAAAGCAAAGGCAGATCTCGCAGATCAAGACAGATTTTATCAATAATATGACGCACGAGTTTAAAACTCCAATCGCCACAATAAATCTGGCTCTTGATGCTATTAAGAATCCTAAAATTGGGGCAAATCCTGAATCTCTTAATCGCTATCTGGGCATGATAAGAGATGAGAATAAAAGAATGCATGCTCAGGTTGAGAATGTATTGCGTATTTCTAAACTTGAACGTAATCAGTTAGATATAAAGAAAGAGCGTTTGAAGTTGCATGACATTATTGATGATGCAGTTACGCATATCGAGCTAATTGTAGAAGATAGAAATGGGTATGTAAAAACGCACTACGGTGCATTAAAATCGTCCATTTTAGCTAATGAATCGCATTTTACTAATGTTATCGTTAACATATTAGATAACGCGGTAAAATATTCATCAGAAGCGCCTAAGATTGACATTTATACTGAAAATTTAAAGAATTTCATTCTGGTTAAAATTAAAGATCAGGGTGACGGAATGACAAAAGCTGTACAAAAGAAAATATTTGAAAAATTCTATCGCGAGCATACTGGCGATATTCATAACGTTAAAGGGCACGGTCTCGGTCTGGCTTATGCTAAACGTATCATAGAAGATCACTCGGGAGAGATCTGGGTACAAAGTGAAAAAGGCAAGGGCAGTACTTTTACTATTAAATTACCACTAATATCATAAACTCATGGAAACAGAAAACAAAAAAATCTTATTGGTAGAAGATGATCCCAACTTCGGGACAGTTCTTAAGGACTATCTGTCAATGAACGACTACGATGTCACACATGCAAAGAATGGAATGGAAGGATTTGAGAAGTTTAAAAAAGACGACTTTGACCTTTGTATTCTTGATGTTATGATGCCATATAAAGATGGTTTTACACTTGCCAAAGAAATAAGAGAGAAAAATGAAGATGTACCTATTATCTTTTTAACCGCTAAGGCGATGAAAGAAGATGTGCTAAAAGGGTACAAAGTAGGAGCAGATGATTATCTAAACAAACCTTTTGACAGCGAAGTTCTTCTTATGAAGATCAAAGCTATCATGATGCGTAAAGCCACAGATTCTGTTGCAGACAGCAAACAATTTGAATTTGTTATAGGTAATTTTCACCTGAATTCTAAGCTTCGTTTTCTTACATATAAAGAAGAAGAGCCTAATAAACTTTCTCCTAAAGAGAATGAATTATTACGCTTATTAGCATTGCATGAGAACGATCTTATGCCAAGAGAGCTGGCCTTAACAAAAATATGGAGAGATGATAACTATTTCACCTCAAGAAGTATGGATGTTTATATAGCCAAGCTTAGAAAATATCTTAAACGTGATGATAGTGTTGAGATACTTAACATTCACGGTGAAGGATTTAGACTCGTGGTAAAAAAAGAAGATGAGTAAGTGGTAAGAATTAAAACGTCCCTTTTTTTAGAGGGACGTTTTTTCTTTTATCATTTCTATAATTTCTTCAGAAGGAGTTTCATAATCAAACCAGTTTATGGTTTGATCTCTCCTAAACCATGTTAATTGTCTCTTGGCAAATCTTCTGGTATTTTTCTTGATTTCGGAAATGGCTTCTTCTTGAGATAATTTTCCTTCAAAATATTCAAACAGTTCTCTGTAACCTACTGTTTGTAAAGCATTGAGTTCTTTTAGCTCAAATAGTGATCTTGCTTCTGCTTCAAGACCATTCTGCATCATTATATCTACGCGTTTATTAATGCGATCGTAAATAATTTCGCGTTCAGCGTGCAAGCCTATTTTTATAGTTTCGAAATTTCTTGTTGTATTGTTTTTAGCCAAAAACGAACTGTAACTTTTTCCTGAAGACAGACAAACTTCTAATGCTCTTATCAATCGCTGGGTGTTGTTTAGGTCAATGTTACTGTAATGTTCTGGGTCAAGATCTTTTAGTAGTTGTTGAAGACTTTCTATTCCTTCAGTATTTAATTTTTCGGTCAAATTTGCCCTAATATCGGGTTTTACAGGGGGAAAATCGTCTAAGCCTTTTATTACTGCATCTACATACAGACCAGAACCGCCTACCATTACAACTGCTTGTTTCTGATCAAAAAATTCGTTGAGTTTAGATATAGCTTCCCTTTCAAACATGCCAACGTTGTACTTATCATGTATTGAAATATTTTGAATGAAGTGATGTTTGGCCATAATTAGCTCTTCCTTTGAAGGGACAGCGGTACCAATAGACATTTCCTTAAAAAACTGCCTGGAATCTGCAGAAATCACCTCTGTATTAAAATAATTGGCGAGTCTGATTCCCAAAGCTGTTTTCCCAATAGCAGTAGGTCCTACAACAGTAATTAAATAATTAGTCATTATGTAAAGGGTACCCACATTTGTGGCAATATTTTGCGTTATCCTGATGCATACTTGCACCACAATTCTGGCAAACTTGTGTATTTGTGGTAATTTTCTGTTTATCTGATTTTTCCTTTTCGCTTCCTGTTTTTGTCATTTCTGCACTTACTATACCTGTAGGTACAGCTATGATGCCATAACCCATGATCATGATTACCGTAGCAATAAATTGTCCTAAAGCAGTAGTAGGAGCTATATCTCCAAAACCTACAGTAGTTAACGTTACAATGCACCAGTATACACTCACAGGAATGTTAGTAAAACCATGTTCGGGGCCTTCAACTAAATACATTAACGTACCGGCGATTACTGAAAGAATGAGAACAGCAAAGAGAAACACGAGTATTTTAGGTCTGCTATCTTTAAGTGCTTTCGTTAGCTTATTACCTTCACCTATGTAACGGGTGACTTTTAATATTCTAAATACACGTAATAGTCTAAGAGAGCGAATTGTGAGTAGAGCGTGTGAGCCCACAAAGAAAAAGGATAAATAAAGCGGAATGGTAGAAATAAAATCTATCAAGCCATAAAAACTAAATACATAAGCTGAAGGTTTTTTAATACTTATTATACGCAATATGTATTCTATAGTGAAAAAAATAGTGATTATCCATTCACCCAGATAGAAATACTCACCATAAGCGTCGCTGAGCGTTTTCACGCTTTCCAGCATTACGAGTATTATACTTAAGAGTATAAGAATCAACAAAATTACATCAAAAGCCTTACCGCTTGGTGTATCGGCTTCGTATATAACTTCATGAAGTTTAGTTCTCCATTTATGTTTTCCGGCTTCAGGCAATGCGTCTTATTATGATTAACTAGTATGAGTATCTATTAAATTGAATTGCATAAAACGCATTCAGATTTAATGTGCTTAGAAAAAACTAAAAATACACAAACTATATATTATTTAGCAATTTCATCAAGTTCTACAATTTTTAGAACTTTTTTAGTGCGTAAGTAGCTTTGTATTATATGGCGGGCATCACGATTATCATTCATAGGAGTTAGAATGCGCTGTAGAATATCCATGTTGTTGAGCTGGTAATGGAGCTTATAAAAACCAAAACCTTTAAAGATTCCTTCTTCAACCAGAATAACAGAACGCTCGTCTACTTTACGACCACGATCTATGATAAGCATATTCTTGTTAGCAAAGCTGTGTCTGGCAATATATTCCATAACACGTAAATTATAAGCTTCGGCTTCTTCTTCACCCGTACAGGCGCCATTACATTCTTTAATACTATGGTTAAAACAATTACCTGACGTATTATGTAAACCAGCTTTGCTCTGGCAAAGGTCATAATCTTTAATTACACGAGTAAGATGTGCTTTTGCAGATTGCGCATTAGAAAAAGTAGTGATGTTTTTTTTACGGGAATCAGCGCGTTCAACTTTTAAATTGATATATCCTTCCTCATCTGTAAAAGCAGAAAGTTGATTTTTAAAGATGGTGCGACGTAAAGCTGTATTGTGATGTGGTTTATTTTTTTTAACCTCATCATTTTCTTTAAGCAGCGCTATTAATTCGCTACCCGTAGCTTCATAAGTTACAGCTTCAACTTCTTCCTGTATTTTTTTCGATTTTCTGTTCTCACTGGTAAAATGCTGAATAATACGTTTTTTAATATTCTTGCTTTTCCCAATGTAGATTATCTTACCATTTGCATTATGCATGTAGTAAACACCTGTAATACTTGGTATTTCTTCTATAATATCGCGTAATTTGGTATCGAGCTGTTTTTTGGGATTCAGCTTTATTCCTTCCTGTATAATAGTTTTAGAAGAATCTTTATCAAGCAAAAGCTGAAATAATTTTACCGTGGCAAGGGCGTCGCCATTAGCACGGTGCCTGTCAACAATAGGAATTCCCAAACTTCTTACAAGTTTTCCCAGACTATAGCTTTGTTGACCTGGCAAAAGCTCTTTAGAAAGTTCTACAGTACACAAACTCTTACGCTGGTAATCATAACCCAGTCTGTCAAACTCAAGTTGTAAAATGCGGTAGTCAAACTGTGCGTTATGCGCCACAATTATACAATCTGAAGTAATTTCAATAATGCGCTTAGCAACCTCATAAAATTTAGGAGCATTTCTAAGCATCTCATTATTAATACCTGTTAAGCCTACTACAAAAGCCTGTATAGGTCGTTCAGGATTAATAAGGCTAATGAATTGATCTACTACTTCATGACCATCATATTTGTAAATAGCAACTTCAGTAACTCCTTCTTCGTTATATTTGCCTCCTGTGGTTTCTAAATCCAGTATTGCGTACATCCTTCTTCTGCTTTCGTTTACTATGATTTAGTATTGCTATAATCACGTTCTCCAAAAATGGCACTACCTATACGCACCATGTTGCTGCCACATTCTATGGCCAGTTCATAATCACCGCTCATCCCCATAGAAAGGGTTTTTAAATTGTGGCGATCTTTAAAGCGGTCAAAAATAGATTTAAGTTGTAAAAATTCTCTTTTAACCTGTTCCTGATCATCTGTAAAAGAAGCCATCCCCATAAGACCGGTAACTTCTACATTAGTATATTGCGTCAGTACATTTTCTTCCAACACTTGAATAGCTTCTTGTGGTGGCATACCAAATTTGCTGTCTTCTTCTGCTATTTTAACCTGAAGTAAAACTTGTATAGTTCGCTCTGCTGCCTTTGCCTGCTTGTTTATTTCTTTAAAAAGTTTGAGTCTGTCTGCACTATGAATCAGGCTTACATACGGCGCCATATATTTAACCTTATTGGTTTGTACATGACCTATCATGTGCCATTCAATATCCTTAGGTAACTGCTCCCACTTATCAGTCATTTCCTGTATTTTGTTTTCACCAAAAATACGCTGACCGGTATTGTAGGCTTCTTCAATATCTGAAACAGGTTTTGTTTTTGAAACAGCAACCAGAGATACATCTTTAGGAAGTTCTGAATAAAGGGATTTTATATTATTAGGTATGCTCAATACTTTATTTGAAAAATTTTTACAAAGGTAAATAATTTGCTGCGGCTAGAGACCTATACTAACGGTATTAGAACTCATAAATTGTTACTGCACTGCGTAATTTTGGCTCTATATAAGTGGTTTTAGGAGGCATGCGCAGATTTTCATCTGCAACTGCTTTTATTTCATCAATAGAAACCGGTTTTAAACTGAAACCTACAGCATACTTTTTCTGGTCTATTTTTTCTTTTACAGCCACCATATCGTTTTTTCCTTTGCCATACGCAATACGTTTGTCATTGCGTAAATCATGAATTCCCAGAATAGGCTCTAGTATAAATTTGTATAAGATCTGAGCATCCAGAGCATCTAATGCATTGGCAAACTTCCTGTATTTGGTACGTAATGTTATTTCGTAAAAGTCACTATCCAGATACATGCATATTACGTGCTGTTTCCTCGGTTCAAAATATTGGTCTTTTTTATTTTCGATCTTAAAACAAGAATCCAGAGCTATGAGAAATTCTTCTTTTCCCAAGCCGTTTAGATCTTTTATCATACGACTATAGCTGCTTATTTGCAGGTTAGATTCTGGTATGAGATATACCATGAAATAATTATAGGAGTGGGCGGTTTTTGTTTTGTTAAGTTGTATTTCTGCTGTTAGGAGAGCCGAAGAGCTGCAACGGTGATGCCCGTCTGCAATGTAAATAGTTTCAATTTCGCTAAAACAGTTTTTTATCTTTTCTACCAGATTTTCATCATTTACCGGCCATAAATAATGCGTGTCCCTGTAAGTTGTAGTAAATTCATATTCTGGCCTTGCCTGCATTACGGTTTCATAAATGCCGCTTAAAGTTTCATTATCGCTATGAGTCAATAAAACAGCCTCGGCATTAAAACCTACGACTTTTAAGTACTCTTTAAAAAGTTCTTCCCGCAGAGTTAAAGTGTCTTCATGTTTTTTAATTACCTGTTCCTTATAATCAGATAAACTGGCCGCTGCGATAATTCCCGTAAAAACCCGATTTTCACTATCAATAATGCGATAAATGTAATAACTGGGGAGATTTTCCTGAATAAAATAACCGTTCTCTTTAAACTCCTGGTAGCGGTTGCGTACAAGTTGAAACCGCTTTTTCCCAGATACCTCTTTGTGATATTTGTAACCGGGATTTATTATATGAAGAAAAGAATATGGGTTGTTATCAAGTCTGGCTTTACGCTCAGCTTTTGTATAGGTTTCATAGGAGCGCGAAGCAATTAAAGAGACTTTATCTCGTGTGGGTCTTACAGCTTTAAACGGAAGTATTTTTGCCATGTGCAGGAGAACAGTATTTATTTAAAAATACTATTATAAATTCAAATTGCGCTCAGGGCGAAAACAATTACGGTTACCTAAATGTATACGTCAATCCTGTTTCTATATTCAAACTGTTATAACCGCTATTAGGTTTCTGCAGGTTGGCGTTAGATACATGCCTGAAACTTGGCTGGATATCAATTCTCAAACTTTTAAATGTCTTAAACGATAAACCAATTGCCAACTCATCTGCAAAAGCCAATCCTTTGGCCAGTCTTTCACTGTGCCTGTCAATATATTCAGGGCCTACGCTTAGTTGGGCATAAGCATCGAGAAAATCAAATACCTCTCTGCGAACTACAAAACTCACACTTAAAACATATTGATTTATGCGGCGCTCTTGCATGAATTCTTCACGTTCTTCATCAGTATACACAAAATAGAAATTGAGTAACTCATGTTTTGCGTGGTTGTACTCTGGCTGTATAAGCAGATCAAAAGAGGTTTTTCCCTGTTTTAAAGGATAGAAAAATTTGAACTTATAATAATCAACTTTATAACTGTAATCCTCATCATTAAAAAGGATATTATCATTAGTCCCGCTGCCGTAACTAAATCCTATTTTATAAAATTTATCAGAGTTGTTTTGACTAAAAACAGCGATATTAACTAAAAGAGAAATACACCAAATATGCTTTTGATAAAAGTGGCGATCAGGCATATTTAGTTATGAATGTTAAGCAAATTGACGCGAAATTTTATCAGCTTTTCTACTTTCAGCGTAATCATAAAAACCTTCACCAGATTTTACGCCTAATTTATCCGCTCTAACCATATTTACTAAAAGAGGGCAAGGCGCATATTTCGGGTTTTTAAAACCGTCATACATAACTTCCAGTATAGAAAGACAAACATCAAGCCCAATAAAATCTGCTAATTGTAAAGGTCCCATTGGGTGAGCCATACCGAGTTTCATTACGGTATCTATTTCATAAACGCCGGCGACGCCATTGTAAAGGGTTTCTATGGCTTCGTTGATCATCGGCATTAAAATACGGTTAGCTACAAACCCCGGGTAATCGTTTACTTCAACAGGAGTTTTACCTATTTTTTGAGAAAGCTGCATAATGCTGGTGGTGACTTCATCGCTGGTATTGTAACCACGAATGATCTCAACCAGTTTCATAATAGGTACGGGATTCATAAAATGCATCCCTATAACTTGCTCAGGTCGTTTTGTGACGGCAGCAATTTGAGTTATGGAGATAGAAGAAGTGTTGGTTGCAAGAATTGTATTTGCAGGACAGATATTATCAAGTTCTTCAAAAATCTGAAGTTTGATCTTTAGATTTTCACTTGCGGCTTCTACAACAAGGTCGGCTGCGGTTACACTTTCGTTTAAAGCTATAAAAAGAGTAATATTATCTAATGTCGCTTCTTTTTCTGCTACTGTAATTGTTTCTTTTGCGACCTGACGATCCAGGTTTTTTGTAATTTTAGCAAGTCCTTTCTGTAATGATACTTCACTAATATCAACAAGGTTTACTGTGTACCCTTTTTGAGCAAAAGTATGGGCAATCCCGTTACCCATTGTACCGGCGCCAATTACCGTAATATTTTTCATCAAACCCGTTTTCTAATTATTTATCAAAATCTTCTATGACCATCATTGCCACGCGCAACGCTTCGGTACCCTGACCTAAACTTACAACGGGAACTGTATCTGTCTCTATAGCTTTCGCGAAAGCTTCCAGTTCGTCAAGAATAGCGTTATTCTCATGTACATCAGGATTGTCATAATAGATCTGCTTGCGCATTCCTTCTGCATTCTGAAGGATCATAGCAAAATCATCTGGCTTTTCAGGAGCATCTTTCATCCTTACAACCTCACACTTTTTCTCCAGAAAATCTACCGAAATATAGGCGTCACGTTGAAAAAATCGCGCTTTACGCATCTTTTTCATCGAGATACGACTTGCAGTAAGATTAGCAACGCAGCCATTTTCAAATTCAATACGCGCATTTGCAATATCTGGCGTGTCGCTTATAACAGCTACCCCGGAAGCCGACACATGTTTCACCGGGCTTTTTACTACGCTCAGTATAGCGTCAATATCATGAATCATAAGATCGAGCACTACAGGAACATCTGTACCGCGTGGGTTGAACTCTGCCAATCTGTGAGCCTCAATAAACATAGGATTCTCAATCATGTCGCTCACTGCCTTAAAAGCGGGATTAAAACGCTCTACATGACCTACCTGCCCACGTACGCCATACTCTTTTGCAAGTTCACGTATTTTCTCTGCTTCAGTTACAGTTTGGGTAATTGGCTTTTCAATAAAAAGATGTTTACCAGCTTTTATAACCTGTTCTGCACAATCAAAGTGAAAAGTTGTAGGCGTTACAACATCTACCACATCACAAGCATCTATCAACGCTTCAATAGATGGGAATGATTTGTAACCAAATTCTTCTACTATTGACGCTGCTGCCTCAGGAGATGCGTCGTAGAATCCTATTAGTTCATATTTATCAGATTGATTAAGTAATTTAAGGTGAATTTTTCCCAGGTGGCCGGCACCCAGAACGCCTGCTTTGAGCATAATTTTTGATTTTAAACAAAAATAGCATTTCTCAATTACAATCTTATCTTAAAAGTATGTTGATAAAAATGACGATTTGTTTTGCACTCCCGCTATCAAGTTTAACTATTTTAGCGGCATGAGGGACACTACACGACATCAGGGAAAGCGTAGATTGTTAGCCAAAATTGTTGAAGAAAAGGGCATTACCAGCAAACCGGTACTTGATGCGATACGCAAAATACCACGCCATCTTTTTATGGATAGCAGTTTTGAAGATCATGCTTACCAGGATAAAGCTTTTCCTATCGCAGCAGACCAGACAATCTCACAACCGTATACGGTCGCTTTTCAAACCGAATTACTGGAGATTAAAAAAGGAGATGCTATTCTTGAGATTGGCACAGGTAGCGGTTATCAAACTGCTGTACTTTGTGAGATGGGAGCTAAAGTGTACTCGATAGAAAGACAACGCGAGCTCTTTAAAAAAACCAAGAATTTTCTTGCAAAATTAGGCTATAGGCCAAAACGTCTAACCTTTGGTGACGGTTATAAAGGTATGCCAGAGTTTGCGCCTTTTGACGGAATTATAGTTACAGCAGGTGCTCCTTATGTGCCAAATCCATTATTGGCTCAGTTAAAAGTAGGAGGGAAGCTTATTATTCCTGTAGGGGAAGATACGCAAGTGATGACACGTTTCGTACGTACAGATTTAACAAAATTTGAAAAGAAAGAGTACGGAAACTTCAGATTTGTCCCGCTGCTTGAAGATAAAAATTAGCCTTAAAAAGCCAATTTTTACTGCTTTTTACCCGATTTTTCTTTGATTCTTACGTAGATTAGTTTTGATCTTTTTCTGGCTCCTTCACGTTGCTCGATCTCAAAATCTTTGATTGATTTAATAAGCGGAGTCAATTTTTGAAAACCATAGTTACGAGAGTCAAAATTAGGTTGCTTTTTTTGCAATAAACTTCCTACATCACCTAAGAAAGCCCAGCCATCGTCATCTGCCACATCAGAAATGGTAGAAGCGATAAGCTTTATCTCCTTTTGGGTCATTTTATCAATACCAGAATGCGCCTCAGATTTATCAGATGAGGTTTCAGAATCTTCTTCGTCTGTTTTATTCTTTAAAATTTCGATGTAAATAAATTTATCACAGGCAACGATAAACGGGTTAGGAGTTTTCTTTTCGCCAATGCCATAAACCTGCATCCCCGCCTCGCGCAATCTGGTCGCTAAACGTGTGAAATCACTATCACTAGATACAAGACAAAAACCATTTACTTTTTCAGAATACAGAATATCCATCGCATCTATGATCATGGCAGAATCTGTGGCATTCTTGCCAGTAGTATAACCGTATTGCTGTATGGGTGTAATTGCGTTCTCGAGCAGCAAATGTTTCCACTTTGTAAGTGTGGGCTTCGTCCAGTCACCGTAGATACGCTTGATGGTAGGGTTGCCATATTTTGCAATCTCTTCCATCATTTCTTTTACGTAGGCAGAAGGAATATTATCTCCGTCAATTAATACAGCAAGGTTTAAATTCATAATTATGATAATATTTTGATTTGCGAAATAAGTACTTGGTCATGCTGAACTTGATTCAGCATCACATTTAATTGTAATAATAATTGCAATAAGACCCTGAAATAAATTCAGGGTGACGCCTGTCTTAAGCTTAAGAACACAAATTTAATTAATACTCAAAGATAGGAGTAATTGAGCAGGCAGACTTTTATTTCGATTAAATCTATATTTTTTGAATCACCGGGTTGAAGGCTTTTGAAGCAACGAGCACTTTATCACCAATATTAAACGCATTAATTTCAGATTGTTGAGCGATAATTTTCACCAGGTTATTTCCTATTAAAACAGTGAGGATGTAGACGACCTCTTCTTTCTGAATATTTAAAATTTCACCGGTAAACCTGAATTTCGCACTTAGCGTATTATGGCCAAAAACGGTATCTGGAGAGCCGTTACTCGTAATAATCCCATTTTCAAGCACAAAAACCTGCTCAGAAAGCTTAAAAATCTCCCCAATCTCATGACTTATCAGGATCGTAGTCAGGTTAAAATCGCGATGAACTTTTAAAATATAATCCTGAAGTTTGAGTCTCATTTTACTATCAAGGGCAGACATAGGTTCATCAAGCAAAAGAATCTCAGGTTTTTGAACCAAAGCTCTGGCAAGAGCAACACGTTGTTTTTGACCGCCGCTTAAAGTTTCAGGTTTTCGATTTTGTAGTTCACCAAGTTCTGCAGTTTCAATGAGCTGCGAGATGATAGTTTCATCCTGATTTTTATGTAAAGCATATTCCAGATTTTGGCGCACTGTCATATTAGGAAACAACGCATAATCCTGAAAAACAAAGCCTACTTTTCTTTTTTGTGGCGGTAAATTGATGCGCGAATCAGCATCAAACCATTTCTTTTCGTTTACACTTATTTTTCCGCTGTCTGCTTTTAAAAGCCCGGCGATCATTCTAAAGGTTGAGGTTTTGCCTGCTCCAGAATCACCATAAAGCGTTACGAACTGACCTTTCTCAATAGTGATCTTGATATCGAGATGCATTTCGCCATGAGCGCTTTTCAGCGTTTTTTGTAGATCGATATGTATCATTTTCCCCATTTTTTTAAATAGCCGCCGTTTACCAGATAAACAGATAACAAAATGATAAATGTGATTGCGAAAAGTATAACTGAATAGTTGTTTGCCACGCTATAATTGAGAGCTTCAACTTCATCATAAATGGCGATCGATGCGACTTTTGTTTTCCTCGGAATGTTACCGCCAATCATAAGAACAACGCCAAATTCACCAATGGTATGCGCAAAAGAAAGAACAATACCGGTGAGTAAAGCGGGTTTTATATTGGGGATTAAAACCTTCATTAATGTGGTAAATCGAGATTTCCCCATGGTGTAACTTGCTTCTTTTAAATGAGGTGGAAGCGCTGCAAGTCCCGCCTGAATGGGCTGAATCATAAAAGGCAAACTATAAATCACCGATGCCAGAACAAGACCGCCAAAAGAGAAAATGAGTTTTATGCCCAGCCACTCGTGTAACCAATTGCCAAAACCATTTGACGGACTAAAAGCTACCAGCAGATAAAAACCCAAAACCGTTGGCGGCAGAACCAGCGGCATACTTACCAGGGTTTCAAGTACAGGTTTTAATTTAGTTTTAGTAAAAGCCAGCCAATATGCCAGAGGGATACCAATAATAACCAGAATTGCGGTTGTAATAACCGCCAGTTTAAAAGTGAGAATAAGAGGAGCCCAATCTATCATTCTGAAAGTAGAATTTCGTTGGTTTTGATCATGGCCGTCACTTCTTTTCCTATTTCGATTTTTAATTGCTCCACAGCGCCAGAAGTTATCACAGAGGTGATTGTGCCCACAGCAGAATTTATAACGATCTGGCTAAGCAACTTTCCTTTTTCAATATTAATAACAGTGCCTGTAATCTTATTTTGCAGACTGATATTAGACGTATCGCCGGTAGCCATAATCACTTCAGTCTCTTTAAAAAGTAGTTTTATGGTATTCTCTTTTTTTAAATAAGAAGCAGTAGCAGGCGTCTCGATGACGATAGCTTTAAAAAGCAGATCGTTAACCAGACAGCTTACCAGCGATAGGCTTCCGTTTACTTCAAGATTAGTTATTTTGCCTGTTAGAATGTTCATTTTTCAGGAACAAGGTATCCAAAATTTTCAAGAATGGTTTTCGCTTTAAGCGAAAATAAAAAATCATAGAATTGCTTTGCTTCGTTATTATTTGTGGCACTTTTTAATAAAACAGCAGCCTGCGCGATAGGCGAGTAGAGGGAAGAGTCGATCTCGCTCCAGCTACCTTTATTTTTCATAGCGGGGGAAAGCACCACAGATTTTGCTGTAAAACCTACTTCTGCAGCTCCCGAAATTATAAATTGATTGGTTTGAGAAATGCTTTCGCCAAAAACCAGTTTGTTTTCGACCTGATCATACAGATTAGAATTTTTCAAGGTTTCAATAGCTGCTACTCCGTAAGGCGCGGTCTTAGGATTTGCCAGTGCGATATGTACGATTTTAGGGTCAGAAAGTGCGATAATGGTTGGTTTTAGGTCGGTTTTTAGAGACCAGAGAACCAGGTTGCCGTAGGCGTAAATTTGAGGTTTTTGAGCTGTAAAGCCATTTTTTGCCAGATTTAAGGGATATTTTTCATCTGCTGAAACAAAAATATCATACGGAGCTCCTTCTTTTATCTGCGCTGTAAGTTTACCTGACGAACTAACAATTACTTCGCAGTCAATGCCACTTTCTTCGTAAAATTTCGCGGTAAGCGCTTTCATAGCAAATTGCATATTTGCTGCCGTAGCGATGGTGATCTTTTTTGCAGAATGATCTTTGCAGCCCAGAAATACTGCTGAAAATAACAAACAAACTAAATGAATATGTCTCACTTTCATGGGGATGTATTTTTAGAAATATCAATTTTGTGTTTGATGCTTAGCCAGAAAATATGGGTTCTGGTATAGCTGGCCGGACTATTTTTTGCGGCAAATTGATTGTTATACGTGAGTGAGATATCTACCTTCTTGTTTAATGGCGTTGATGCGGAAAGCAAAATTCGGTTTTGATCAAAAACATCATAAGTAATATTATGACCAGCATTTAGGAAAATTTCATCTGCCATAATTAGATCTAAAGTTTTATCAGGATTTGATGAAATTTTGAATACAGGTATGGTAAGCTGAAGTCTGTACCGAAAGCGCATATTGAACGAATTATCATTTGTAATCCTATCTTCAAAAAAGCGTTCTTCAACACGTAATCTATGGTCTAGAGCCAGAGTTAACAGTGCACTTTTTAACTGAATTTCCTGAAAAGGTCTGTACTCCATTTTAGATAATGACTCATCTTCATAAGAACCCGAAATTCCCAACCCGGCACCTGTCTCAAGAGCATCAGCTATTTTATAAGTTGCCTGTGATCTTACCAGGTATTGTGTGTGATGACTAAAAAAATCTTCCCAGCGATACTGAAAATCGCTATTTATGCTCCAGTTTTTAGAAAGTTCGAGTTGGTTATAGTAAGCCAGCCATTGCTGGTTTTTGTGATCAACTTTCTTTTCTTGCGCTTTTGCGAAAATTGAAAAGAATAACAGAATGTAGAAAATGTAATGGTATTTCATGCTTTGGCAAAAGAATCTGTTGTTTTGTGAGGATAATATTACTTGAAAGATGATGATTATTTATTAAAAAAGTCTAAAAGTTCTATTTAGAAAGTATACATAAAATAAAAGGGAGACATTGTGTCTCCCTTTCTTAAAATTGATGGTTTGCTATTTATTTTACAATAAAGCGTTCTTTAAAGACTTCTCCATCTGTACTTTTAACATTAAGCAGATAAACACCGGTTTGCAGTTGATAAACAGGAATTGTCATTCTTTTTGAATTACTGCTTTCAGGTTTATAGTTTTTGATCTGTAAGCCTTTCATGTCATAAATGGCAATTTCTTCAATAGTAGAATTACCTGTCCACTGAAAATTAAGATTTGAAGAAACGGGGTTAGGATACAAACTGATAGAATCTATGTTCGATTTTATGCCATTTACAGCCAGTTTTTGCCCTTCAATTATCGATTTTTCAGCAGTTACGACTGGTTTTATATCGATATAATCAATTTTAGTATTAAATCCGCCTTCAGCATCGATGGTTAATTTACCGTCGCTTACGGTAATAGTAGCTGTAGCAGTTGTAAATCGGGTAGATGTGCCAGATCCACCGGAAGGAATGAAATCAGTAATTAAGGTTACGCCTTCTGCATTTATCGTGTGAGAAGGTATTGTACCGGGACCATCCATACCGCCATCACCTGCACCAATTGTAACTTCGTATTCACCGTTAGGTATTTCTACTTCCCATTTACCTTCTTCCGGGGTTCCGTTAGCTCCTGCCACATCCTGATATTGCATGTGTATGATCGTATTCTGAAGTGGACTAGCATTGACTAAGTTTCGGTTTCGGGTGTTTGTCGAAAGGTTAATAGGCATTTCGCTTGAAGCGGAGATCCAGCCATAAGAGTAATCATTAAGCCGGTCTGCAAAGGCATGACCAGAATCTTTCAAATATCCTTCTGGAGGAAGATCATCAGCGGTTGAAAAGTTCACTTTAAGATCACCATAATTTTCTGGTTTTACCTGAATATTGAGATACAATTCGTATTCTATAATACCGTTTGTAGTCAATATTTTTAAAAAATATTCTGGTGTCGTATCATAATTTAATTCATCCAATACTTTTATTTTACCTTGTAATGGATTAACTTCAAAAGTAGATAAATCAGAGTTATTGAGAAGTTCGTAGGTGAATGTGCTAAGGTCAATTCCTGGAATATTAACAGAACCAATAATATTGCCTGGTTCTATGTTTTCATTTATTAAAAGTTTTTGCGAGTAACTCACAGGTCTGTAGTCCAGTGGTATTATCTCTATAAAATTTAGTTTAGTATTAGTACCTCCAATTGCATCAATGGTTAATTTACCATCATAGACTTGTATCTGAGCAGAACCGCTAGCATAGTCAATCTTCATGATATCTTCAAAAAAGCGATAATTATCGATAACGCTTACTCCTTCAATATTAATAGTGTGTGATGAGTCATAATTATACCAATGCATATACGGGTCTCCTATACCCACCTTTATCTTGTACGCGCCATTAGGCACCTCTAATTCCCAAAGAGCATCTATTGGTACTCCATTTGTGCCACCTGTATCGCCATATTGCATGTGTATAAAAGTGTTTTGCAGCAGATTTGCGTTATAGGCATTTCTATTTCTTGCATTCTGGGAGATATTAACAGGTAAACCATCTTCCGCATTTAACCAACCATATGAATAGCCATTGTTTTTTGGAGCAAAGGGTAGTCCTGAATCTTTGAGGTAACCAACAGGGGCGGTATCTTCTGCCCTTGAAAAATTAATATATATAGGTTTAGGTGCGGGATTTAGAGTAAGATAATTAATCTTTGTATTAAAACCTCCATCAGCGTCAATTGATAATTTACCATCACTTACCCGTACCGCTTTTTGAGCCGAAATAAATCTATTTTCTTCTCCGAAATTTGCTTTGGGTTGAAAATTATTAATGAGATTAAAGTCTTCCACATTAATTGTATGAGAAGGTGTAGTTCCCGGACCATCTATTGCCGCATCCCCTGCTCCTATACTTACTAGATAATCTCCATTTACTACTTCCATTTCCCAAACACCTTCTTTTTTGCTGCCATTGGGTCCATTAACATCTCCATATTGCATATGTAGAAGCGTGTTTTTGACAACATTTAAATCATCTAAACCCCGATTTCGACCGTTCATGACTAAACTGATTGGTACAGACCTATCCTTTTCCATCCAACCATAGGTGTACCCATTATTTCTATTTGCGAAAGCTTCACCGAAGTCTTTGAAATATCCTAGAGGTGCCGTAGTTTCAGTATCCTGAAAGTTAATCTTTAGCTCATTTTTATCAGAATATGGCAATGAATTATTTTTCTTTATAAATACAGTATAATCATGGACAATATCATTCAGATCGCAAGCATATGGCGAATAATCAAGAATGACTCGCATTCTGGTATTTCCCTCTTTCACATCCTCAGGAATGATAAAAGAACCTGTAGTAATCTCAGCGTCTTTACTTTTTTCAAAAATCATTTCCTCACTGCTAGAAAATTTTTTATCATGATTATAATCAATATAGACTGCATACGATTTTTGGCTGCTGTAACCCCATTCATTTATAAATTTGGGACTTGTGATCTTTATAGGTATTATTTCACCTCTCAACAAATCACTGGAGATACTGGTAAAATCTCCATAAGAAACATCAGCAAAATTATTTATAGAACCAACTTCTACCTTCATCTCCGTGATTTCTGCAGGTGTATCTGTTTCAATAGGAACGCAGTATTCTATTAATATTTTTTTTGCTTCTATACTCCATATTTTTTTCTCACCATTTTTTGAGGCTACTGTATAGTTTAATTCATTTGTGCTAAAATCTCTTGCTGTGCCAAGAGGAGGATCAATTGTAGAATTCTTTGGTATTATAATATTGGGAGTTATATTTTTTAAATCAACTTTAGAATCAACTTCAAAAGTGACATGTGAATTATTGTAATCAATCTTAGCAGATTTAAGTTGTTCACTAACAGAGAAATAAAGAATATCAGTTGCTGGCCCGTTTAGATTTAATTTTAGGGTCCAGAAATTGGTATTGTCATTGTTAGATTCAGCTCTAGACTCACCAGATAATAGATATTGACCATTAATTTCAAATACATGCAAAGCATAAAATTCAGTTTTAATGGGAAGTTTATTCTCCCATTCTATAATACCATTTAAACCAATTTTTAAAATTTCGGAACCATTTAATAATAGATAACTTCCATCTCTAGTGGCTAATATCTGTAGTATGTGCATATTAGGTTTGTCAGTATATATTTTTTGCCAGATGAATTCTCCATTAGCATCCAGTTCTGCGATCCAAGGATGTGCCTCGCTACCATAATATTTATGTGTACCTGTGATTAAATAATTGCCGTTAGTAGATTGTGCAGCTCGATAGACTTGTATATCTAAATACTTATCTCCTAAGCTTTTTTCCCATATTTTTTTTCCATTCATATCAGTCTTTGTCAAATAATTACGCGGTGTAGAGTAATCATAATCAATTCTTTGAATTCTTAATAATCCCCCGTCTGAGGTAAATATTGAATATCCAGTAACTGCATTTGAAAGATTATCCGTTTCATAAGTATATTTGCTGGATTCTACTATTGTACCATCATAGTTAAGCTTGATGGTCTCGTCAACCTCATAATTAGAATATTCAAAATAACCCTCGTGGTAGCCATAAGAACCGTCTATATAATATCCTCCTTGAGCCTTACTTAAATTTTCCATGCTTTCATCATATTGGTTGCCTAAAGTAGTATCCCATAATTTTATACCATTACCATCTACTTTTATTAGCCAATAATCAAAACTATCATTACTATTTTGTGATTTATCACCAGATTTGTTGCTATTAGAAGTACCACCAAGAAGATATCCGCCATCTGGAGAAATAACTATTTCACTTAAGATATCAGTACCGTCACCTCCATATGTGTTTTTCCATTCTAATTTGCCCAGAGCATTAATTTTTATTATAAAAAAATCTTCATTTCTATTACGGGAGTTATTCCCAACAGGGAATGAAGACCCGCCTAAAATAAATCCCCCATCTGAGGTCTGTAATGTAACTTTTAACTCATTACTTCTTTCGTCTTCATATTCTTCATACCACTCAACTTCTGGTAGTTGAGCAAAAGATAGACTCGCGGTTAGTACAGTAAATAATAGTAAAATTGGTTTCATATTGGTTAGGTTTTAATTAGACATAAGTCTGGCTGTTAGCACTTTTTTATAAGTGCAAATTAAATAGACAGATTATCGACAAAACGTGATACTCTTATAAGCTATGCGGAGGGATTAGCTAGTATATAGACAATTATTATATGGTATAGGGATCCATATTTGACTTGTGTTAAAAATATAAAAAAATTTAAGGTCTGAGAAATTTTTTACAAGAATAATTACATCTAATTATCATATTTGCAAATACTTACAGGTGAAAGTACGAAAACACTCGATTTTTACTGTGTTTTTATAACATGTGAATTAAGATATACCTTGAAGCACAATTCTTATATTTACCCGTTGAAAAATGGATATGACAGAACAGGATAAAATATTTATGCGCCGTGCAATCGCTCTTGCAGAAGAAGGAATGGATAAAGGCGCAGGAGGCCCTTTTGGTGCAATTGTAGTTAAAGACGGCAAAGTAATAGCAGAAGGTTATAACAAAGTAACTTCTACTAACGATCCTACTGCTCACGCAGAGGTAACTGCTATACGTAGTGCTTGTGAGGCCTTAAAATCGTTTCAGCTGGATGGATGTGTAATTTATACTTCTTGTGAACCATGCCCCATGTGTCTGGGTGCAATTTACTGGGCAAGACCAGATAAGGTATTCTATGGCGCAAATAGGGAGGATGCCGCAGCTATAGATTTTGACGATCAGTTTATTTATGATGAGATCGCAAAAGATATGGACGATAGACAAATTCCTTTCTACAAAGTACTTAGAGAAGAGGCTGTTCCCGTTTTCACGAAATGGAGCCAGAAAGAGGAAAAAACAGAGTATTAATCGTTTTTTACCGGTTAGAGCCCGGTTTTTGGCATAAAATCACCGATTTTTTACAACGCTAATTGTGACCAGCATTTGGCCAATGTGGCGCTGGCTATGCTCTGCAGCATGAAATAAAAGACCAATAACGGTTGACGGAAGCTTTATCCGACCAACAGTTCTTTCTTCCATAAGAATTGCTTCAGGTACTGTTTTGAATTTCGCTAAAGCTTCTTTTACTTTTTCCGCGAAAGCATCTACTAGTTGGTCTACTGAAACATCAACAATTTTGCCTTCTTTTTTAAGGTAATCAAATTGATTTTCAGATAAATTTTCACCAGCTGCATAAGTAAGCATACGGTCTAAAACACCAGTTAAATGCTGCAAATGAAATCCTACAGAAGCTCTTCCTGCAGGTTTTTCCCATAAAAGTTCAGGGGGGAAATCTGCAGTATATTTATACATATCTTCTACCGCTTGTTTTAGCGCGTGGGCTGCTGGTTGTAGCAAAGCAGGAATTTCTGGTAACTTACCTCTTAACCAAACTTCTGGAAGACTATTTACATTATCTGTCATTGATCAAACTTATTATTTTGTACCGCACCTTTTGCCTGAATAGCTAATTTTATGTGCCCGAGATGGTGACTACAATGCCAGGCATAAATACCAATGTTTTCTTTTAGTGAAAAATGTTTGCCATGTTCAGGATGCACAAATGCTCTGTTGAGTTCTTCCGTTGCCAAAGATTTTAAAAGTATAGCCCAGCGCTGGTGCAAGCCTTCAATTATTTTTAGTGAAAGACTTGTATCTGCTAATGAAGAATCGGCTAATTGTGCCCATTTATCCTCTAAATAGGGCTTAATAATGGGAGAATCTTCCGTTAGCGAAAGTTTAAACCGAATAAAACTATTCATGTGGCTGTCTGCACAGTGATGAATAAGTTGCTTTATCGTCCAGCTTCCTGATCTGTATTGCCATTGCAATTCTTCTTCAGAAAGATCGTTCACAGCCAATTTCAACTTTAATGGAAAGGACTCGATCTCAAAAATCCATTTGTCTATTTCCTGAGCGGTAATTGTGACTGGTTTCACAAATTTACCAACAGGATATCTCAATTTTTCTAAAGCCATGTCTTCCATACTAAATCGTGTTTTAGTTAAATCTCATAGAACTCAAGCGGCAAATTATCAGGGTCTGTAAAAAAGGTAAATTTCTTACCTGTGATCTCATCTATACGCACGTCTTCTGTTTGTATACCTTTTTTCGCTAGAGCGTCAATTTCACTTTCAATATTATCTACAGCGAATGCTAAATGTCTTAAACCGCTCGCTTCTGGTCTGGATAGACGCGGCGGAGTATCTGGAAATGAAAACAATTCTATCACATAATTTTCACCCAAGCCTAAATCGAGTTTAAAAGAATCTCGTGCAGCACGATAGGTCTCTTTTAAAACCGAAAACCCCAAAACTTCTGTATAGAATCTTTTTGAAACCTCGTAATCTGTGCAGATGATCGCGATATGATGAATTGCTTTAATTGCCATGTTTTTCTAATTGAAGTTTTCTTTAATGACTGTCGTTTTTGATAACCGGTCGTGAAATCCATCTTTGACTACTATAAACGAAGTTCTGTCAAACGGAATGAATCTACAAAGTGTTCTTATAAAAATATCATTTAATGATGGTTTAGAACCGGTTTGAGTTACAACTTTTGTTTTGGTTAAAAATTTGCCCAGAGTACGTTGAAACTTAAATTCCATAACCACATAATAGATTATAAAAGAACCAAATATGCAAAGAATAAGTCCGCCGTTTATTATGTCAATATTCTTAGTACGAATAAAAAGGTCTAGTATTAAACTGAATATGAAAGTAAGAGCCAGCCATGCAATTGTGTCTATTATTAAGTGCGCCAGGCGAAACCATTTATTAACTGTGAGTTCCTGATTTATCAATATTTCTTGTTCTTTAATTTTAATTCTTCCCGCACTAATTTTCCTGAAGTTGTAATTTCTGAATCTGGCCAGCCGCCTTCTGCTGCGGCACCCGGTTTTAAAGCTGCAGCCAGTTCTTCTTTATCTGCAATAGACCAGTTGCACCACGAGATGTTATGATCGTCCAGATATTGCCACCATATTTTAGATTCTGCTTCATCAATTTCTTCATCTCCAGAAGCCTGTGTCGTACCAAATTCTGTTACAAAAAGCGGAACTTCATTCTCAAGCGCTTTGCTCGCTATGTCTCTAAGCCATTGTTTGTGAGTAGCTGCGTAATAATGCAGGGTGTATGCCACATTAGGATCATCAATTTTATTATCGATAACTTCATCTACATTTTGCGACCAATTGCGCGTACCACATACGATTATATTATCAGGATCATATTTACGTATTTCTGCAATTACCGTCTCGTGGTATGGTTTTAAAACTTCCGCCCACGATACATCAAGTGGCTCATTAAAAGTCTCATAGATCACATTAGGGTAATCACCATACTTTTTTGCCATCTCGCCAAAGAACTTTTTAGCTTCATCAACGTGATTTTGCGCTTCATGATCGTGCCAGTCTATGATCACATAAATGCCTTGCTCGATCGCTGCATCTATCACAGCCATTACTTTTGCTTTTTCTGCCTCAGGATTTGTAAGATAACCATCAAAATCTACTGCCATTGCGGCGCGAACTACCGTACACTGCCAGTCTTCTTTTAGCCATTTTATTGCGCTGGCATTGTAATATTTGCCAATCCACTGGCTCCAGAAAAGAGACATGCCACGCAATTGAACCACTTCATTGTTTTTATCCAGAATTTTAGTTCCTTCTATGTGCAGCGCGCCGTGTTCCTGAACTACGGAATTTACCGCAGGGGTTTGTCCCTCTATTGGGTTTTCAGCTTCATTTTTTGCTGTATCATTTTCTGTAGAATTTGAGTTGCAGCTTAATAAAAATGCAGTGAAAAGTAGTACTATGTATTTCATTTTGTAAAGGTTAATTTAAGTTTGTGCTGGGATTTCTACAATGATAATCCCTGTTGAGTTTTCTACTGTATAAGAATAATTAAGAACCGAAAAATCACTAATTTCATAAAATGAACAGCAATTTTCATTTTTCATTTGAGAGTTAAGAGCGATATCGATCTTAATTCCATTACCGGGATCTATATAGTATGTGCTTATATTACTATCCCAACCAAATTCATCGGCTTGTAATAGATTAACATTGTTTTCGGTGATGAATGTATACTGCAATTGCTTACCATTTTTATCAGTAATCTTAATATCATCGCTGTTCAAAGTACCGTTAGTATACAGGTTTTCACCGCTGGCCTTATCTACTATTTTAAATAAAAATACAGGCGGTGGAGTAAAACAGCTCATATCATCACAATCTCTGGTGTCACAGCTCATCAATGATAAGATCGCTATAAGAATTAGCATGTGTTTTTTCATTACTACTGATTATTTAATGCTGAAATATCGGGTTATTCTGGCTAAAAATCGACCGAAAACACGGTAAAATCTTTCGCTAAAAAGCGTGACATTGTTGAGGGAACGTGTATTTTTGAAAGCAACATGATACAAGATAAAAATGAGGATAGAATATGATATAAAGTTGGGTTTTAAAGACGTTATGATAAGACCTAAACGCTCAACTCTTAAAAGCCGCTCGCAGGTAAAACTGGAACGGGAATTTACATTTCTGCATAGTAATACAAAGTGGAGCGGTGTACCTATAATGGCCGCAAATATGGATACTGTAGGTACTTTTGAGATGGCAAATGCGCTGTCACAACAAGGCTTGTTTACAGCCATTCATAAGCATTATTCTGTAACAGACTGGAATGTTTTTTTAGCTAACGCGAAAGCGGGTATAGAAGATTACATTGCCATAAGCACGGGCACAGGATCTCAGGATTCTGAAAAACTTGTAGCGATTTTTGATGCTAATCCACAATTAAAGTTCATTTGTATAGATGTGGCTAACGGCTATTCTGAGCATTTTGTGAATTTTGTAAAGAAAACCAGAAAACAACATCCTCAAAAGGTGATCATTGCGGGCAATGTAGTTACCGGCGAAATGGTAGAAGAGCTACTTCTAGCTGGCGCTGATATTATTAAAGTGGGCATAGGTCCCGGTTCTGTGTGTACTACACGCGTTAAGACAGGTGTGGGTTATCCTCAACTTTCTGCGATCGTAGAATGTGCAGATGCTGCTCATGGCCTGGGCGGTCAAATTATTAGTGACGGTGGCTGCACAACACCCGGTGATGTGGCAAAAGCCTTTGGCGCAGGAGCAGATTTTGTGATGTTGGGCGGGATGCTTGCCGGTCATACCGAAAGTGGCGGGGAATATGTAGAACGTGACGGTAAAGCATATAAACAGTTTTACGGTATGAGTTCTGCTACCGCGATGGAAAAGCACGTGGGCGGAGTTGCAGAATACAGAGCAAGCGAAGGGAAAACGGTAGAGGTTCCTTATCGTGGTGATGTAGAGAATACGCTTCAGGATATTCTGGGTGGTATTCGCAGCACTTGCACATACGTAGGCGCAGCCCGTTTAAAAGAACTTACTAAGCGTACCACTTTTATACGCGTGGCAGAACAGGAAAATAAAGTGTACACCAAAGATTAAGCAGAATCAAACCTGCATAAAAACATAGAAAATCGGTCAATTTTATCTTAAAATCGGCCGATTTTTAATTCTACTTAAAAGCTTATTTGCAAGGCATTATAAAAGTAAACACTGTTTCCTGCGCAGTAGAAGCTACATTCATTTGCCCGCCGTGTGCATTAGCAATTTCTGAAGAGATATAGAGACCTAAACCCAGACCTTGTTTGTGCGAACTTAAATTTTGTCTGTAAAATGGTTGAAATAGATGATCCATTGCAACCTGTGGTATTTTCTCACCCTGATTTTTTACAGCGAGAGAAAACATATTTTTGGTACTTACGATCTCAACTTGTATAGGCTTATCTGGTGCGCCGTGCGTAATAGCATTGCCTAAGAGATTAGAGAATAATTGTGCAACACGCTCCCTGTCACAATTTACTTCGTAATCCAGTTGAATGTTTACATCTAATCTAGATTCTGGTGCCATGGCCTGAATCTCTTTAATAACTTGTTCTACGCTTTCAAGTAGAAGCTTGTTATTAATCTCTTTCTTTAATTGTATTCCTTCTCCTAAACGTCCTCTGGCAAAATCAAGCAAATTATCTATAAGACCTTCCATTCTAAAAGAAGTAGATTTTATAATCCCTGCATATTTTGTTGCCCGCTCGTCAAGATTCATCTTAAGAAGTAATTCTGCACTCATTCTGGTTGTACCCACGGGGTTTTTAAGATCGTGGCCCAAAATAGCAATAAATTGTTCTCTCAATTCAGAAGTTTCAAGCTCGTGTTTCAGTTTAGCTTCTGTATCTTCCAGTTCTTCAATCGCATTTAAATGAAACGAGATCAATTCTGCAAATAGCTCAAACATACCCGTTATTTCAGGTCTGTTAACTTTTGCCGGCTTAGGATCTATAGAACATAAAGTACCAAAGAATGACCCGTCTTTTTTTATAATAGGTACAGAGATATAACTCTGAAATTTATACATCGCCGGAGTAGGATGTTTACAATAGATATCATCTTTATCTACATGATCAATAACAATAATATCTTTAGACTGGCGTATGTCATTACATAATGTGGTCTCAACTTTTAACTCATCACCCGGTTTTAAGCCAAATGCTATCTGGTCACGAGTACTGCAGGTTACCCAGCGATCTTCTGTAACACGAGCAATGGCGGCAAAACCCATTCCGGTTGTACGGCATACTACATCAAGAAGTTGCGGTACAATCCCAATGCGTTGAATTTTTTTAATGTCTGATTTGAGTTGGGTACTAAGGTCTTTCAATGGTAATACAGAAATTGATTAGCTGTGGAATAGTCTGTATATGACTAAAAATTTTTGTTAAATATAAACATTTTTAAGCAAAATGTTATTTTCAAACTCTTTCTTAGGCAGAATTTTAAATTAGAAAATCCTGATTGTTAAGCTGCAATAAATTGAAAGCAAAATTAAATCATTTTTGACAAAACATAGGAACTTCAATACGTATTAAAGTGACTGGTAAGTTTAAGCGTTGAAGTATATTGATGCCGGGAGCGCTTTTAAGACAAAGATTTTGACATCAAAAAATATAATTTTAGCGAGATAAATCAAAATCTTGTTTCGGTTTAAAAGTATAGTAGCAAGAATAAGTTGCATTTCGCAAACGTTGATGCGGTGTAGCATTTAATTCCTAATTTGTAAATAAAGCAATTCTGTATATTAAAATACTACTCCACGTTTTTAGTAAAAACAAAATTATATTAAAAATCGGCCTTTTGAGGTCAAAAATCGCTAATTAATGCCCGGTTTTTATAATGAGATCATTTAAATAGAGATCGGCTTCGGGAGTATTTTCGGCAGGTGCCCAGCTGGCAAAACCTTTGTCGTTTTCTTTAATATAGGGCCCGGGTTTTACTTCAAAAATAACGGTGTCTTCGCTTAAAGCGAAAAAGGAATGAATCACATTTGGCTCTATATCTACACCAAAATTTAATGTGTTAGCAATCAGATCCTGATGACTTATTAAATTGCCTGAAGCATCAAAGGTCATAAAACAAATACCACCGCGCAACAGGATCACAGATTCACTTTTACCTTCGGCAGCGTGATTGTGCGGCCTGATGTAACTTCCCGGTTGTATCACATTAAGCATGCGATGCAATTTATCTGAAGCTTTCTTGTGATAGGGAAATATTATGCGTTTGCGTGCATTCTGTCTTGAAAGTACAATGGCCTCTTCTAATGTAATTGTATTAATAATGGTAACATCAGTTGTTGGCGGATTCATCGCTAAAGGTACAGGCTTCATGTTGCTTAATTTATCTAGAGCGAAAAGATAATAAAGATTCAGCTTTAATTAAAAGCCGGTGTAGAAGATGATCGTAATTGACTTTTAAAAACTAACGCCTCTCATTTATTTCCTGCGTGATGAATTCTGGCATGTAACCTGCAGAGAAATTAAGACCAGATTTTTCTTCCAGAGCCAGGATGTAATCGATCTGGAATTCTTTCGCGAAAAGCAATTCTTGTATTTTTTCTTTTAGTTTTTTGATCTCGTTCTTTCTCTTAAGCTTTTCCTTTTTAATAGTTGCAGACATTACAGCATGGTATTTAAGACCTTCAATTTTAGTTCCTATTTCTATATTTTTATTATCATTCATAACGATCAGGTTAATAATTAATAAATTCTATTCAGTAAAAATACCTGAAGACTACAGACGCTACTTTTATTTTAGGCAGAATGCAGAAAGCTATAGATGAATAAACTTTTGTACTAGATTTTACCGATTAGCAACTATGAGCTTTTTGGTGAAAAC
Source organism: Leeuwenhoekiella sp. A16 (assembly GCF_047946675.1). GTDB lineage: Bacteria > Bacteroidota > Bacteroidia > Flavobacteriales > Flavobacteriaceae > Leeuwenhoekiella. The sequence goes on along the minus strand of NZ_CP172313.1, from coordinate 4,283,822 downwards.
CATTGAATTTTTAGTAGACGCCTGTATCATGTATATACCATTGCTTAGGCCATCCAGAGATATAGAATATGTTTGCTTTGAACTAGAAAACTGAGGTGAAAAACTTAATATCTTTTGTCCTCTCAAATCATAAATATCCAGGTTTGTTAAAGGTTTATGGGCGTTTGTATAACTAATATCTAAAAATGACGAAGCGGGGTTAGGATATAGTTTGATCTCGTTTAATTTAGATGTGAATTCATTGACAGTTAATTGTTCTTTTGTTGTCGCATCTGCCGGACTAATTTTAATGTAATTTATTTTGGTATTAAATCCGCCCTCAGCATCAACCGTTAATCTGCCATCGTTAACCTCAACATTTTTAGTCCCGGTTTTAAATCGCGTTTCAGACCCTACAGCTCCATAAGGTTCATATGCATTTATAAGATTTACACCTTCTACATTTATTGAGTGTGACGGTGTTGTGCCGGGCCCGTCAATTGCAGCGTCGCCTACACTAACTTCAACCTGGTAAGTACCGTTTACAACTTGTATTTCCCATATGCCTTCTGTGGGGATTCCGCTAGCGCCACCTACATTATTATATTGTATATGTAGCAACGTGTTTTCTAATAATGAAAGTCCACTTTTATTGCGATTTCTGGTATTTTTTGAAAGATCCAGCGGCAGTAGATTTTCTTTACTTAGCCAGCCATACGCTGCGCCGTTTTCCCGGGTGGCAAAGCCAAGACCATAATCTATCAGATAACCATCTGGAGCTGTATCTGTACTAAGAGAGAAATTTATCATTGCCCAGCTAACCTCAGAAGTAGGAGCGGGAGCGTCTACGGGTATTACATTTATATAATTTATCTTGGTATTAAAACCGCCCTCTGCATCTATTGTTAATCTGCCGTCGAGCACTTCAACAATTGTAGTTCCTGTAGCAAATCTTGTAGCAGATCCCGCAGCACCAGATGGAACAAACGCATTAATTAAATTAACTCCTTCAGCATTAATTGTATGTGATGGTGTAGTTCCTGCGCCATCAATAGCAGCATCACCTACGCCTACTTCAACTTTATAAAATCCATCCTGAAGCGCAATTTCCCATACACCTTCTATTGTAACGCCACTGCTGCCGCCTACATCGTCGTATTGCATGTGTAAAAGGGTGTTTTTTAGTGCAGAAACGCCGATTTTACTACGATTTCGGGTGTTTTTTGAAAGGTCAACAGGTTGTAAAGTTACTTTGTTAAGCCACCCATAACTTGCTCCATTTCCCTGGTTTGCAAATCCCAGACCAGAGTCAGTCATATAGCCATCTGGTGGTGTATCTGTCGCTGTTGCGAAATTAATAAAGGCGGAAGCTATTTCTGGAACAGGAGCTGGCTCATCTACTTTTTTAATAGATAAGTAATCAATTTTAGTATTAAAACCACCTTCAGCATCTATTGTAAGTTTACCATCTGTAACCAAAACAATTGCTTTTCCGGTTTTAAAACGAGTGTTAGAACCGGGCGATCCTGATGGAATATAATTATAGATCACGTTGACTCCTTCGGCATTAATGGTGTGAGAAGGTGTTGAACCCGGGCCATCAATTGTGCCATCGCCAGCAGTCACTTGTATTTCATAAAACCCCGTAGCAAGATCGATTTCCCAGATACCTGTTGTGGCTGTTCCGCTGGTGCCGCCGGTATCGCCATATTGCATATGAAGCAGCGTATTATCAAGCGTTGATAAACTATTCAAATTTCTATTTCGCGTATTTTTAGAAAGATCAAGGGGTTGCAGATCATCCTTAGCCAACCATCCATATGTGTAACCATTGTCTTTTTCGCTATAAGCGGAACCCGTATCAGCCAGATAATTTTCAGGTACAGATGTGGCAGCATTTTGAAAATTAATATTGATTTCTAATTGCGTTTCTACCGGCGGTTGAGCATCATCTAACACTGTAAGTTTATACAACGCCGGCCTGCCGTAATCGTTCTTTTCACCAGAAATGTAGTAATTCAATTTGTAGATAGCTGCTACGCCTTCTATCTGAAATGAATTGCCGCCCAAATTAGAAGCTGAATATTTTTTTACGGTTCCGTTAGAAAATAATCCATCAGAATAGTCAAATAACTCCACCACAAAGGGAAAAATCAGCGAATATCCCGTTAAAACTATTTTGTGCGTAAGCGGATTAAAATCTGCTCCGGTTATTAAGCCGTTAGTATTGATCGTATCAATTTTATCTGCGGTGTAAGTGCCGGGATTTTTTGATACTTCATAAATATTTGTTTTCTGGTCTCCCCAGTTCTTGGTAAAAATGTACAAATGATCTTCATAGGCGATCAAAGCTTCAGCATCAAAATTGGTTGCATATTGACTTGAAGTAAAATCAGTTTGGTCTGTATAATTAAAGTTGATCATCTCTGCGGTAACCTTTTCATCAGGAGTATTAAGATAGTCCTGAATTGAAATTTTATAGATTTTCAGGTTTTTTCGAGTGCCGTTATTGTTTCCAAAATCCCCTACATAAATATAATTCTCGTCCTGGGTAATATCTTCCCAATCTACATTTGTCGCATTTGTAACGGTAACCGTTCTGTTTACATTTCCTGTGGTAACATCAATCTCATAAAGGGCCGCCTGGCCACCAGAATCATTGTGGGTGATTGTTTTTCCATTTAAAAACAGCAATCCTGATGTTTCATTAATGCTGTTTTCGAGTTGGGTTACTACGCTTATTTGCTGGCTAAAAATGAATAATGGAGTTGCAAAAAGGAATAGGAGGAGAGAGAATTGTTTCATGATAAGAACTACTATTTATGTCATCAGCTTGAGAATTTTGAGTTGCTGATTACGTAGTAAAAGGTAGTCATTTTTAACATATAAACAATTATCAGCCAGTTTATTGACTTAAATAGTTACTTTCCTATTCTATTACCGGCGGCTTTCTGTGATCCGTCCCTTGCTCATAAGCGTATGTAAGTTTAATAAGAGTTGGCTCGCTGAACATTCTGCCTAAAAACTGAATTCCTGCAGGCAAATTATCACCAGAGAAACCCATAGGAACAGTAAAAGCCGGCTGACCGGTATGTGGCGCGATTATCTGACTATTATCACCTTTATACTCTTCCTGAAAATTGGCGATATGAGCCGGTTTGTTGCGCCAGGTAGGATACACCAAAGCGTCAAGTTGAAGCGAGTCCATTACTTTTTCTATAGCTTCGCGAAAGGCAATGCGGCGCTCATCATGATAAGCATTGAGACAAGGCGTTTCAGGATGACCATATCTCCCTTCTTCGCTTTCTGCGGAAGAAGTAAGCCGTTGACGGGCAAAGTCTGAATTTGTACCAATTCGTATTACATCTTTAATTGTTTTGATCGTATCGTTTTTCACATACGTGGAAAGAAAATTCTCAAGATCAGTTTTAAAAGCAGAACACCATTGATCTTGTCGCAGTTCGTCAAAATCTGGAATCACCACATTTGGAATAATTTCAGCGCCCAACGAATCAATATCTTTCATTGCTTTGTTGAATAAAGTCACTATTTCAGGATCTGTATCGTCGCCAAAAAGATGGCTTAAAACACCGATTTTCGCTCCTTTTAGTCCGTTTTTTTGTAAGAATTGGGTATAATTTTCCGGTATATTTCCATCTGAATGCGCAGTAATAGAGTCTGTAGGATCATAACCGGCCATAACTTCTAGCACTTTTGTAGCGTCTGTAACTGTTCTTCCCATTGGGCCAACAACGTCATTGCGCAAATAAAGCGGAACTATCGCGCTTCGGCTTATCAAGCCCAAAGTTGTTCTAAAACCTACCAGATCGCAGTGCGAAGAAGGGCCACGTATAGAATTACCCGTATCTGTACCCAGACCTATCACGGCAAAATTGGCTGCAACTCCAGCAGCTGTTCCTCCACTTGATCCTGCGGGTACATAATCAAGGTTGTACGGATTATGCGTTGTTCCCGCCGTCGAACTTTCGGTATGCATAGGGCTGAAAGCCCATTCTGCCATGTTAGTTTTTGCCAGAATTATGGCACCGGCATCTTTTAACTTTTTAATGATAAAAGCGTCCTTTTCCGGAATGTAATCTTGTAACGCTAAAGAACCAGCCGTTGTGGGCAATCCTTGCACATTTATATTGTCTTTAACCAGAATGGGAATTCCCTGTAACGGTTTTAGATTCCCTGTCTCTTTAAATAAGGAGTCACTTTGTTTTGCGAGTTTAATCGCTTTAGGGTTAATGGCAGTGATGGCATTTGTAAACGTATCGAGTTCTTTTATTCTGTTGAGATATGCGTTTACGAGATCTTCGGCAGTGAATTCACCGCTTTTATAAGCCTCGTGAATTTTTGCAATGGTGAGTTCTTCTACATTTATTTCCATGTCAACCGACTCACTTTTACAACTTGTAATTAAGAGTAGGGTTAAAATCGTGAAAATTGCAGAGTATAGTTTTTTCATATCGTATAATTTTAGCAGCCGCACTCCCCATAAATTGATCTTGTCACCATAGCGCCAGTACTGTCTGTTATAGTAACAGTTCCTTCTTTATGCCATAATTCTGTATCGAGTTGCACAGAATCGGTTATTTCAAACTTCACTTCATAACCTTCTGTGTCATCGCCCAATTCTATGACTTTATTATCTACTGAAATATAAGCCGGGTTGCTTTCATAACTATCTACATAGATGAATTGCTGCGCTTTAAAATCGGTTTCATTTTCCGCAAAATAGCAGCTGCAACCCATAAAATCGGGTGGAAAGCCATCCATTTTTGTCAGATTTATGGTTTTGTCCTCGGTGCAGGAAAAGCAAACAATTGCAATAATCAGAATAAGAAGAGAGGGTTTAGTAGTTTTCATCTAAGCAAGAAGTAATGGTTGGTTTTTTAAAACAGAAATTTAAAAATTCTTTCTCAATGATGCAGCAGAACTAAAAACTAATTCCAAACATAAAACCGCCGTCACTGCTTCCATTATAAAAAGAGCGTACATAATCAACCCTAAGAAATCTGAATTTCCCAAAACCAAGATTATCTATTCCCACAGAAAGTTCAGAATAAGGTTTGTTATTTACAGTGCTTAAAAAATGCGCGCCACCTATCAGGTTAAAATTAAGTGCGCGCAAAGCGGGAATTTTGCCCAGAATAAAACCTTTAAAATTATGCTGAATGTGCCCTTCAAAATAGCTTTTATTGGTGCTAAAGTCATAGTAAGGCAGCAAATTAAACCGCTGTAAATAATCGCTATTAAGATTCACATGCGTCTGGTTGCCGCTAAAGTGTTTATAATCTACAAAGCTTATATTATCGCCGTGCGTAAAAGTTCCGCCTTTTAGGCTGTAGGAGAAACTTCCTTTGTTTGCCACATCAATTTGCTGTGTTAATCCTGCACCAAAACGGGTGAAATTATAATCACCATTTGATGCTGCAAAACCTTGCTCTACTGCAAGCGAAAGCATGGGATATTTTGACTCACCAATATTGAATTTCCCATCAGGGTAACTCATGTATTTCTGGTCAAAAGTGATATTCGCGACAAGATCGAGTTTCCCCAGATCGTGATTATCGATAGCGGTAGTATTGAAATCAGCCGGAGCCAGCGGATTATTAGAAGAGTACGCTATCTCATCTTTCGGAAAAACCGTTTGATCTGTAGTATTAAAAAGTCCCTGTCGCTTTTCATAACCGGCACGCGCAAATAATAGGATTCCATTAGAAACTTCTTCGCTGTAAGCTGCCCGCGCAAAAGTAAGGTCATATGCTTTTAGATAATTCCGTTCCCAAAAAAGCGTAGCCAGACTGTTTACCAATGGAGAAATAGGCTCTGTAGCATTAAATTGTTCTACTTTTTGTCCGCCGGCCAGACTCAGCGTGCTTCGGTTTGAGCGGTTAAATCTTTTTGTGATTCCGCTGGTGAATCGCAGTCGGTCATCATCTAGGCCATAGTTCGCTTTCGCGAAAGCGTAAAAACTACTTTTATAATCTTCTTCCCAACTGGAATACGAAATGCCGGCGCTGCTGTTAAATCCCTGAATGGTGTTAAAACTTGTTTGATCCAGCGGCCCATCGTAACTCAAGCGCCAGCGCTCGTACGTATTTGTATAAGAATAACCCATTATGGGATCTAAAAAACCGACTTTATTGTGCCTATTATCGACCGAATCAAAGTATTTTTTAGACTTGCGCACGATCTGTAAACTGTCTTTTAGCACATAATCTTTTCGCTCTTCAAGCGTGAGCGGGATTGGCCTTATCTTTTGCCAGTATAAGCTGTCTTTTTTATTGGCATTTTCAACAAAACTGAGCACTTCATTACTGAAATCTTTCTCATCAAATCGCGGACTAAAATCGTAATTGCTGTACACGGCAGAAAACCTCCCGTCGCCCTGAAAACTGAAAAGTTTGAACTTAAAATCGATGGTCTGCACTTTTTTAACCCAGAGATTTTCCTCCTCATTTAGCTGAAAAGTGTGCTTTATAAGCAGGTTTTCTATAAACGGAACCTGTATCGCAGCGCCGGTTGTATTGAGTTCTACACCGTATAATTGCCAGTCATCTTCTACCACATAAACGTAGCCGTTAAAGACACGATCGTTTGCGCGCCTGGGTGTGACCTTGATTTTATTTATCAATTTACTGCCTTCGTAAAAAGAACCTTCCAACTTGTAGCGGTAATAATTAAAAGCGTTGTTTGCGATAGGGGAGACGAGCTGCGTATTTATCTCGAGCGTGTTATCGTAAAACGAAAAATTAGCTTCACGGGCGCTATTAAAACTAAAACCATTATCGTCGCCGCTCACTTTGCTGGCGGTTATCTTTTCTTTAAAATCATCTGGAGCGCGGTAGGCGATTTTAGAAATAGTCTCGCTTAAATAAATAATCCCGCTGCGGGTAGAATCAAGACCGGGGCCAATATCTGTTATTTCCTGACCCAGTATTTTTTCTGGGAGATCTTTTACGCGATAAGTTCCGCGAGAGTAGAAATCTGCGGTGTAGGCTTTTCGCTTTTCAAGAATGCTTGCCTTGCTTTCTATCACTTTACGAATGATGCGATCTGCGGGATTTTCATTAGAATTTACCATTACTTCATCAAGCGAAGTAATTTCTTCTTCAAGCTCGACATTTAATGTAAAAGGAAATTCATCAACCGCAACATCTACATTTTTGGTCTTAAAACCCAGAAACTGAAAAACCACCGTATAATTTCCGGTTTTATCTATGTTTAAACGATAATTTCCAGTGTCGTTAGAGGTCGTACCTTTGCGAGAATTCTGAATGTAAATATTCACATACGACAAAGGTTCGCCTGTTGTAGAAGTAATTTCACCCGTAATCTGCGCCTGATTTTGAAAACTTAAGAGCAGGATGAAAATGAAAAGTAGTTTTTTGATCATGTTGCTAAATTTACAAGTAAAGACTTGAGCAACATTATAAAAGTTGCAGCCAAACCCTCTAAAGGGTTAATTTCCCCTCCCAATATTTATCGATGCCTCAAAATGAATAATGAATTTCCGACTCGTACATCTCGAGCTTGCGCCGAGGTTCTTGAATTATCGGTAAAATAAGGAGGAAAATCGGGTTAAAAGAAGTCGATTTTTAGCTAAAATCTAATTGTTGAATGCCTTTTTTATTCGGCTTAGATTACGCTTGCTGTCTCGATCTTTGATGGTTTCCCGCTTGTCGTATAATTTTTTTCCTTTCGCCAGAGCGATCTCCAGTTTTGCCAGTCCGCGATCATTAAGAAACATTTTTAGCGGCACAATTGTCAGTCCGCTATTCTTTACTTCTTTCTCAAGTTTGTTAAGTTCGCGACGGTTGAGCAACAATTTACGCGCACTTTTAGGATCATGATTAAAATAAGTCGCGTGAGAATATTCCTGAATGGTCATATTTATAATGAACAGCTCATTATTATTAAATTCACAAAAACTCTCTGCGATAGAGGCTTTACCTTCTCTAATAGACTTTATTTCTGTACCGGCAAGTTTGATGCCTGTGACATATTTATCGAGTATCTCGTATTCAAAGCGCGCACGCTTGTTCTTTATATTTATCGTGTTCTGATTCATAGGTTATACAAAAATACTATTTTTCGCTCACCTTAAGCAGAAAGTTAAAAAAGCAGCTTTCAAAATTTTAGATTTATGAAAACCAAACACCGCGGGTGGATTTACATTTTACTTTTAATTATTCCTTATATTTTAATTATAGCCATTTTTCAGCTGATAGGTTATGGTCTGGCGGGATATGAGTTTGGCGACTCTGCTGATAAAGAGAATGTTTTTAGAGAAGTTTATGGCTCTTATTTAACACTGGCCGCCACGTTACTTACTTTGTGGCTTTTTATGCGGTATGTAGACAGGCTTCCTTTTGTAGAACTAGGTTTTCAAATAAAAGACAGATTAAAAGAATTCTTCGTTGGCGTGCTAGGCGGCGGCGTAATTATGATCATAGGTTTCCTGATCCTGATCGCATTTAATGAGATAAATTTTACCAATTTTTTCTATGACGGAATTCAATTACTGCTGTCTGTCTTACTTTTTGTAAGTGTGGCGGTGCTAGAAGAAGTGCTGTTGCGGGGTTATATTCTGCGTAATTTAATGATCAGTTTTAATAAATATGTGGCGCTTGTAATCTCTTCATTGCTATTTGCGTCAATGCATCTGGCAAATCCCAATATGGATCTGTTTAGTTTTATTGATCTTTTTCTGGCGGGAATCCTTTTAGGAATTTCGTACATCTACACTAAGAATTTGTGGTTTCCCATTGGTTTACATCTGGGTTGGAATTTCTTTCAGTCGTTGCTTGGTTTTAATGTGAGCGGGCAGGATTTTTACTCGCTTGTAGAATTTAAGATCGCAGAAGCCAATACATTTAATGGTGGCGCTTTTGGTTTTGAAGGTTCTATTCTTTCTATAATTGCAGAAATACTGTTTATTTTTACGATCTGGTATTATTATTTTAAAAAACAGCCGACAAATACTTTAGAAAAAACAGCTCAATGATATTTAAAAAAGTAACCTTTCCCTTCCTTTTTATAGTAGCAATCGTAGTAAGCTTTACTTCCTGTAATTCAAATACTGAACAGAGCGAAGCTGTAAAAATCATTACAACAACTATACAAAAATCTGGTGGTGATATTGTAGACAATGCTAAAGTAACATTTCGCTTTAGAGATAAATATTATAGAGCCGTGAGACAGGAGGGAAGTTATCAACTTATGAGCTGTACAGATCCAGATTGCAGCAGCATTAAGGATGTGGTCACAAATGATGGTTTTACGCGTTTTGAACAGAGCAAAACTATTAAGCTTCCTGATTCTCTAAGTACAAGTTACGCAGGTTCTGTGAACTCTGTTCACTATTTTGCTATGTTGCCTTATGGTCTGGATTCACCATCTGTGCATAAAGAACTTCTGGGTGAATCTTCTATTAAAGGAAAGGATTACTACGAGATCAAGGTGACTTTTGATGAGCAGGGCGGCGGTGAAGATTTTCAGGATGAATATATGTACTGGATCAATAAAACCGACTTTACCGTAGATTATCTTGCTTATAATTATCAGGTTAATGAAGGTGGTACACGCTTTCGCGAAGCTTATAATACACGAGTTATAAACGGTGTGCGGTTTGTAGATTATAACAATTTTAAACCGGAAGAACAGTGCCCACCTCTTAAAGATCTTGACTCTTTATTTGAGGAAGGTAAACTAGAACTGCTCTCTAAGATTGAACTTAAAGATATTACTGTTTCTTCTTGTCCCAATTGTTAAGATTCTTCAGTTCTGCTCGCGCACGACCATTTTTAATAGACACAACGTATAGATTTCCATAAACAGATTCGTCTATTTCTTTATAGCGCTCTTTGCCTATAAGTTTATTAGTGAGATAAGTAATTGTATTGCTATGACCCACGATCAATACGTTTTTACCGGCGGTCTCGTCAAGAAATTTTTCGCTGTAAAGCGAAGAAGGATTGTAATACGTAATTTCTAATCCGTTTTTTTCTGCGGTAGGTTTTGCAGTGCTGCGCGTACGGTTAAAATCTGTGCTGTAAACTGCATCAAAATCAACATTTTTTAAATGCTCTGCCCAGAATTGGGCTCTGGCCTCACCTTGCTCAGTAAGTGCGGGATCATTACCGGCAGAAGCTGTCGTGTCTTTATCTGCATGTCTTATTATATAATAAGTCGTGGTGCTTTTATCATTAGCAGTAAAATGTGCCTCGTCTTTTTTTACACCCGGCTTACAGGCAAAAAGAAGAATAGTAGACATGAGCAGGATCACTTTTTCCATAATAATATTTTAAAGTAGGCAATTTTAAGCAAAATTAACGCTGCCGCGAAAAACATTGGCATTTCTTTGGGGCATATTGAAAATTGTTTCTGGTAATTTAGAGTATTATAATTAACAATAAAAAATCAAATTATGAACAATCAGGAAATAGAAGGAAAGTGGAAACAAGTAAAAGGTAAATTCAAACAAAAGTATGGTAAGGTCACAGATGACGATTCTACTTTTGCTGAAGGTAAATTTGACGAAATGTTAGGCCGTCTTGAAGAAAAAACCGGCAAAACAAAATCAGAACTTCGTTCTGAAATTGAAAAAATGTAATTAGCATAATATAATTTTATTTTCAAAACGTTTGATAAAAACCTCTTTTGGAAATTGAGAAACCGTTTTATCTATATGATAGAACGGTTTCTTTATTTTAATACCTTAAATATGGTAATTTTGCCGCCTTATGCGCAGCATTCAAAATTTTACGATTGAAAATATCGATGCGATCAAGCTTCAGCTTTTGCTCTGGGCGCAGCAGTTTAATGAAGTTTGCCTACTAGATTCAAACAATTCTTTAGATAAATACAGCAGTTTTACATTTCTTCTCGGCGTTGATGCAAAAAGTTCGTTGCATGCCACTTCAAAAGACAATTTTGACGCTCTTGCGCAATATAGATCTCAAACTGAAGATTTTATTTTGGGCTTTTTGGGTTACGATCTTAAGAATGAATTAGAAGATTTGCAGTCTAATAATCATGACGAACTCGATTTTCCTGATCTCTTTTTCTTTCAGCCTAAAAAGTTGTTTCTTATTCACGAGAATATTCTCAGTTTTCACTATTTGCCTGAAGTTGCTCATGAAATTAAAACCGATTGGCAATCGATAAAATCGACTAAAACAGCGCAAAAATCGGATAAAAAAGCTGAAAATCTCAAAGTAAAACTGCGTATTCATAAAGATGATTATCACGCTCGGGTTACAAAAATGCTTGATCATATTCATCGCGGTGATATTTATGAAGCCAATTTTTGCCAGGAATTTTATGCAAATGGTAAAATAAATCCAGTGGCTACTTTTAGGCACTTAAATGCCATTTCTTTGGCACCTTTTGCCAGTTTTTTCAAGTTCGACGACAATTATTTGCTATGCTCATCTCCAGAACGTTATTTAAAAAAGGTGGGTGATAAAATTATAAGTCAGCCCATAAAGGGAACAGCTCCCAGAAGTGAAAATAAAGAAGAAGATTCCGCTTTCGCGAAAGCATTAGAAGCAGACCCCAAAGAGCGCACCGAAAATATCATGATAACAGACCTGGTGCGCAACGATTTGTCAAGAACGGCCTTAAAAGGAAGCGTGCAGGTTGAAGAATTATGCGGGGTTTATTCATTTAAACAGGTGCATCAAATGATTAGCACCATAACATCGCAAGTACCGGAAAATATTGATCCTGTCGAAATACTAGAAACCACTTTCCCCATGGGCAGTATGACCGGTGCGCCTAAACTTTCAGCGATGCAAATTATAGAAGAACTGGAAGTCTCAAAACGCGGATTATACAGCGGTTCTGTGGGATATTTTACGCCACAGGGCGATTTTGACTTTAATGTGGTAATTCGCAGTATTTTGTACAACGCGCAGAAGAACTACATTTCTTTTTCAGTAGGTAGCGCAATCACCGCACAATCAATACCGGAAAAGGAATATGAAGAATGTTTGCTGAAAGCGAAAGCTATGCGTGAGGTTTTGGAGTAGATTATCGTTAGGTCGCATCAAGAAGTCTGAACAGCAAGTGCGATGCTGAAATGAATTCAGCATGACGATGTCTTTGGCGCAATATTTTTTTACTTCGACAGGCTCAGTATGACATAGGATTTCATATTTGTATTTTCGTTTAACTTCCCACTTCCCACTTCCCACCTTCAACATATTTCATTTCCCACTTCCTAAATCTTTTTTCTCTTGTATCTTTGAGCAACAATGAAAGAAGCCTTTAAAAATCACATAGAGCAGCGATTTCCGTTTTTGCAACAATCTAAATTTTTAGTTGCCGTAAGTGGTGGTCGCGACAGTGTAGCATTGGTTTATTTGCTGCATGAACTGCGGCTTAATTTCGCTATTGCCCATTGTAACTTTAACCTGCGTGCTGCAGAAAGCGACGGTGATGCCGTGTTTGTAGAAGAGCTGGGTGAGAAATTTGACATCGAAGTTTTCACCCAGCGCTTTGATACCGAAGGTTTTGCTGCAGCAGAAGGCATTTCTGTACAAATGGCAGCGCGCGAATTGCGGTACGCCTGGTTTGAAGAGCTTAGCAGTTCGCTTAATTACGATTATGTTCTAACGGCTCACCATGCTCAGGACGATCTGGAAACCTTTTTGATCAATATAAACAGAGCTTCCGGGCTTGATGGCTTAACCGGAATTCCGGTACAAATTAATCGGATTTTAAGGCCATTTTTACCGTTTTCGCGAAAGCAAATCGATCAATTTATTTCAGAAAATAACATAGAATGGCGGGAAGACAGCAGCAATTTTTCAGATAAATATTTGCGTAATCATATTCGGCATCATGTGATTCCGCCACTTGAAGAAGGTGCTCCGCAGTTTTTAGAGCAATTTGCCAAAACTCAAAAGCACCTGCAGGAAAGTGCTACTTTACTTCAGGATTATACAGCGCTTTTATATTCAAAAATAGTAACTGAAACTTTTAAAGGTTACCAACTTAATATTTCGGCTTTAAAAGAAGTGCCAAACACAAAAGCGGTGCTTTATCAATTGCTCAAGGATTTTGATTTTACGGCTTGGGATGATATTTATGAGTTGTTAAATGCGCAGTCTGGCAAATACATTTCGTCAGGAAGTTACCGGTTGATTAAAGACCGTGACTTTTTACTGCTTACAGAAGAAAAAGGAGGAACCATAAATACCTTTAAGCTTGATGAGAACGTTAATCATTTTGAGATAGAAAATATAAACCTCTCAATCGAGGTGGTTGATTCGATTTTGAACGTTGAAAATACGACAGCGATTTTTGATAAAGAAATGTTAAAATACCCGCTTATCTTAAGAAAATGGCAGGAAGCCGACTATTTTTATCCTTTTGGGATGCGCGGGAAAAAGAAGGTGAGCAAATTTTTTAAAGATGAAAAATTCTCAACCTTAGATAAAGAAAATACCTGGTTACTTTGCAGCGGCAAAGATATAATTTGGGTGGTAGGTCATCGTACAGATGAGCGTTATAAAGTGAAACCGGGCGCCCAAAATTTGCTAAAATTTACAGCAACTTATGTTTAAACAATTTCTTCTTGCATTTCTTCTTATTGGGAGTTATGCCATACACGCACAATCATTTACACAAAAAGGGAAGATCTACGACCCGGTAGAATGGGAGGGAAGTGTAGAGAAAATTTCAGATACCGAATACAATCTTATTTTTAGTGCCGAAATAGAAAAAGACTGGCATATTTATTCTCAATTTACTCCAGATGGTGGTCCGTTGCCATTTGAATTAGAATTTCTGGGTCAGCCTGATATTTACAATCTTGACGGCCCCACAAAAGAAAGTGAGACGATAACAGAGTTTAGCGATGTTTTTAATGTTGACGAAATTTTCTTTTCAGAAAAGGCCATTCTAACCCAAAAAATCGCCTTAAAAGACCCAAAAACCTCTTTTGTAAAGGCACAAATCTCGTATCAGGTTTGTAAAGATGTCTGTATAAATCAGGAATTTTATGTTGTTTTTGACCTTAAAAGTGAAAAAGCAACGATTTATAAGGATTATTCTGAATTTGAAGCTTATGGCGCCGAAGACAAAACTAATTCGGTCAAAGTAGCAGCGATTCCTTCTCCTGAAAAAGTGAATGAAAAGCATGAAAAACGCGGATTATTAACGCTTTTTCTGGTTTCATTTTTAGCCGGACTTACAGCATTATTAACGCCATGCGTTTTCCCAATGATTCCCATGACGGTGAGTTATTTTACAAAACGCAGCACAGATAAAATAAAAGGAAAGCGCAACGCCATTCTTTACGCGATTTTTATCGTGGTGATTTATGTTTTACTGGGTACGATTGTCACCGCAATCTTTGGGGCAGATGCGCTTAATGCCCTGGCTACAAATGTCTGGTTTAACCTAATTTTCTTTGCGCTTCTTATAGTTTTTGCCAGCTCATTTTTTGGTGCTTTTGAGATCATGTTGCCTAATTCCTGGGCAAATGTGGTAGATAAACAGGCAGACCGCGGCGGTATTGTAGGCATCTTTTTTATGGCGCTTGCTCTGGCAATTGTTTCTTTTAGTTGTACAGGACCTATTGTAGGGACTTTGCTGGTTGAAGCTGCATCAAAAGGAGGTATCGCGCCCATTATTGGTATGCTGGGATTTTCGTCGGCAATTGCGATTCCTTTTGGGCTTTTTGCTCTTTTCCCGGGTTGGATGAATTCGCTGCCCCGTTCTGGCGGGTGGCTTAATTCGGTTAAGGTGGTGCTTGGCTTTTTGGAACTGGCTTTGGCTTTTAAATTTCTTTCAAATGCAGATCTTGTTTTGCAGGCGCATTGGCTGGAACGTGAAGTATTTATTGCCATCTGGATCGCTGTTTTTGGCGTTTTAGCGCTTTATTTATTTGGGAAGATCAAACTTCCTCATGATTCTGATCTAAAACACATTTCGGTGGGTCGTTTAGTTTTTGGCCTAATCGTTCTCACATTTACGATCTATTTAATCCCCGGGCTTTGGGGAGCACCTCTAAAACTTATTAGTGGTTTCCCGCCGCCTATGAATTATAGCGAGGCTCCTTATGGCGTAGGCTACACAAAAACTTTAGGTGGAATTGCTTCAGATGATGATTTTCCTGAACATGCAGAATTAGGTGCTCATGACATTGTCGCTTTTACAGATTACGATGCAGGTTTAGCTTTCGCGAAAGCTAATAAAAAACCGGTTTTACTCGATTTTACAGGTTATGCGTGCGTTAATTGCCGTAAAATGGAAGAGCGAGTTTGGGGAGAACCGCAGGTTTTAGGCAAACTTAAAAATGATGTAGTCTTGATTTCGCTGTATGTTGATGCGCAGGAAGACTTGCCGGAAACTGACCAATATACCAGCAAAACCACCGGAAAACGTATAAAAACCATAGGTAATAAATGGAGTGATTTCCAGATAAAAAATTACGGTGCAAACGCCCAGCCTTATTATGTGCTGCTCGATCTTGATGAAAAACCCCTTCTCGACCCAATAGGATATACTCCAGATGTTGACACGTATGCCGCCTGGCTTGATGAAGGAATAACCAAATTTAAAAACTGATATGAAAAATTACTTGAAACTTCTGGTCTTGTTTGCCATTGTTTGCTGCTTTAACGTACAGGCACAGGATCTTGAATTTGTCAAATCTCATTATGACAAACAAGAGGTTAAGATCAAAATGCGTGACGGGATTTTGCTGCACACCACGATCTATTCTCCTAAAGATAAATCTAAGAAGTACCCAATCCTGATGATGCGTACTCCTTATAGTTGTCAGCCTTATGGCGAAAATGTCTATAAAAATCGCATTGGGCCTAATAAATATCTGGTAGAAGAAGGTAATATTTTTGTGCAGCAGGATGTGCGCGGCCGGTGGAATAGCGAGGGAACGTATGATAATATGCGCCCTTATATTCCTAATAAAAAAGGTAAACAAACTGATGAAGCGAGTGATACTTATGACACTATAGATTGGCTGGTAAAAAATGTAGATAACAACAATGGTAATGTGGGTATCTGGGGAATTTCATATCCCGGTTTTTACGCGACTTATGCATTGTTAAGTGAGCATCCCGCGTTAAAAGCGGTTTCGCCACAAGCTTGCATTTCTGATTTCTTTTTTGACGATTTTCACCACAACGGGGCGTTTTTAGAAAGTTACTGGAGAGCGATTTCTTTGTTTGGTTATATGAAAGATGAGCCTGTAAAAGAAGCGTGGTACAAATTTCCTGATTTGCCTAGCGAAGATCAATATCAGTTTTTTCTTGATGAAGGGCCTTTGACAAATCTTGACAAATATTACAAAGAAGACAATATTTTCTGGCAACAGTTTAAAGATCATCCTAATTATGATGAGTTCTGGCAAAGCCGCGGAATCATTCAGTATTTAAAAGATATTAAACCAGCGGTTATGATCGTAGGCGGACTTTTTGATGCTGAGGATTTATATGGCCCGTTTAATACGTATGAGAAAATTGAAGAAACCAGTAAAAATTATAATACCATAGTTTACGGCCCCTGGAGTCACGGTGACTGGGCACGCGATAATGAAAGGCAAGCGATAGGAAATGTTTATTTTGGCGATAATATCTCACGTGATTTTCAGCAAAATGTAGAAACAAAATTCTTCAATCACTTCTTAAAAGAAGGTGGTAAAGGAGAAAGCGGTTTGCCCGAAGCCATGATGTATGACACCGGTAAACGCGAGTGGGAAACGTTTACACAATGGCCACCAAAAGCTGTTACTCAAAAGACTTTCTATTTAGGAGAAGATCAGGAATTAGCAACCGCAGCAGAACCTGATTTTGAGAACACCTTCATCAGCGATCCACAAAAACCGGTACCCTATTCTGAAGATATCAAGATGGTGTTTACTCCGCGCAAGTACATGACAGACGATCAGCGATTTGCAGCGCGTCGCCCTGATGTTTTGGTTTACGAAACAGAAGTTCTTGATGAAGATATGACGCTAAGCGGCGATATTATGGCAAAACTACAGGTTGCAACAACCGGTACAGATGCAGACTGGGTGGTGAAAGTTATAGATGTTTATCCACCAGATGCGCCAGATTATGAAGAGACGCAGAAGTATCTTAAAATGGGTAATTACTTCATGATGGTGCGCAGTGAAGTTATGAGAGGTCGCTTTCGCGAAAGCTTTACAGATCCCAAACCTTTTGAGCCCAATACAAAAACTCCGGTTACTATAAAATTGCAGGATGTAAATCACACCTTTTTAAAAGGTCATAAAATGCAAATACAGGTACAAAGCACATGGTTTCCGTTGATTGATCGAAATCCACAGACATTTGTGCCTAATATCTACAAAGCAAAAGCTGAAGATTTTAAAAAACAAACACATACCATTTATGGAGATTCTGCAATAGAATTTTCTGTACTTAAACCCTAAATATTGGCCTATGCAGAAGTCTGTAAAAATCTATTTTCTTGCTTGTTGTACCGCTTTTTTAGGATGCCAGGAAGAGGAAAAAAAGAACTATTCTGAGCAGGAAATCGCCGCACAGAGCGAAAAACTGAACTCTTGGCTTGACGCGCAGTTTGAAGAAGAAGTAGCAGATTCGCCGCAATTTCAGACTTCGCTGGGTAGAAAAACTAATTACGATAAGTGGGATGATATTTCGTCAGAAAAATTGGCAGAAGATCTTGATCGCAATAAAGAGCGTCTTGAATATCTAACGACGACTTTTGATACGGTTGCTCTAGACAGCTCTGCGCAGTTGAGTTATAAGATCTACAAGCTGAATCTGGATAATGCAATTGAAGATTATGAGTACCGTTTTTATAATTATCCGGTAAATCAAATGTTTGGGTTGCATACAACGGTGCCTACGTTTTTGATGAACAAACATCGTATAGACAGTCTTGAAGATGCTGAAGCGTATATTATGCGCATTAAGCGTGTAAAACCGCTTTTTGAAGAATTGCGTAACCAGTTAACCATTCGCGAAAGCAACCAGATCGTACCGCCTAAGTTTGTTTTAAACAGAGTTCTGGAAGATTGCCAGAATGTTATAAAAGGTCAGCCTTTTGATGATTCCAGCGAAAAAATGCCTGTTTTAGCCGATTTTGAGGCAAAAATAGCCGATTTAGATATTGACAAGGCTAAAAAATCTGAGCTGCTAACCGAAGTAAAAAGTGCACTCAAAGATAGTTTGCAGCCGGCTTACGAAGAATTGATAGGTTTTCTTGAAAATCAGGCGCGAAGGGCAACTTCTGACGATGGCGCGTGGAAATTTCCGCATGGTGAAGATTATTATAACAATGCGCTAAAACGCGTTACTACTACAGATATGACCGCTGAAGAAATTCACCAGCTGGGACTTTCTGAAGTAGATCGTATACACGCAGAGATGGAAGCCATCATGAAAAAAACAGGTTTTAAAGGAAGCCTGCAGGATTTCTTTGAGTTTATGCGCAGCGATCCACAATTTTATTATGAAGATTCAGCCGAAGGAAGAGCGGCGTATTTGGCGAAAGCTACATCTATCATTAATACTATGAAAGGACGTCTTGACGAACTCTTTCTGGTTAAACCCGAAGCAGATATTGTTGTAAAGCGTGTAGAACCGTTTAGAGAAAAAAGTGCAGGTAAGGCATTTTATAATTCGCCGGCTGCAGACGGTTCACGCCCCGGAATTTATTACGCCAATTTATATGACATAAAAGCAATGCCTAAATATCAAATGGAAGCTTTGGCTTATCACGAAGGTATTCCCGGGCATCATATGCAAATCGCAATCGCACAGGAATTGAAAGACATTCCTGAGTTTAGAAAATATGGTCATTTCACGGCTTATACTGAGGGTTGGGGTTTGTATTGTGAATATATTCCGAAAGAAATGGGATTTTATGAAGACCCGTATTCAGATTTTGGTCGCCTGGCTATGGAATTGTGGCGAGCTTGCAGACTGGTTGTTGATACAGGTATACATGAGAAAAAGTGGACCAGAGAGGAAGGAATCACTTATTATCGTGAGAATACACCCAATGCAGAAAGTGATTGCGTGAAAATGGTAGAGCGGCATATAGTAATGCCTGGGCAGGCCACAGCTTATAAAGTAGGAATGAATAAAATTCTCGAGCTTCGCGAAAAAGCGAAAAAGTCATTAGGTGATAAGTTTGATATTAAGCAATTTCATGAAGTTGTTCTAACGCAGGGTGCAGTACCACTTTCTGTTCTTGAAGAACAAGTAGATGCTTATATAGCGAGTAAAAATTAAAAAAGACTCATAAAATGAAAAACCTGTGAATTTTATTCACAGGTTTTTTTATGGCTAATATTCAATTCTTCTAAAAAAGGTTAATTCCGCAAAACTTGCCTCAGAGTTTTATTACTATAATCAGGATCCTCTTAAAATAGAAAAACACCCCGCTCACGCGGGATGCCTTTCACCCCTAAATCATTAATTTCTCTAAAATTTAGTTACCCCTAAAAACTAAACTTTAAAAGCCTTTAAACTTTTAGTTTATCAGCGTTATAAAAGTATAGTAATAGGGAAGATCAGAAAAGGGGGTTTTTCCCTTTTTTTATAATTATATGTTAATTTATTGAGGTGTTTTATTCGACAAGCAGTTTTAAATACTCGATTTTTTCAGAATTTATGATTTTGAGCAGATATAGACCCTTTTTTAGAAAGTCTATATTGAACTGGTTTTTACCTCCTTTTTCGGCGTCAACTTCATGTATTAATTTGCCTGACAGATCATATATATCCAGATGATCTACAGCTTTATTTAGGTTTAAAAAACCAGAAGCAGGATTAGGGTATAGTTTTAAAGCCGCACGACTGGGAAACTCAGGTGTGGTTATATCTAATTTACTTTGCTCATTGGCGTACACTTTAAATTCGCCAGGCTGTAGATTAATAAAAGATGTGGTGCTGCTTACTTCAATATTAGAATTGTCTATTAGATCAAACCATGTTCCCGTTTCCTGAAACTGCGGATTTATATTTTGCGTAACAATTCCAAAGTTACCAATTACAGTTACATATTTAATTTCTGTGCCTGTAGCTTCTGCATTTGTGAGATGTATTGTTTTTAGGCCATTAGTACCAGCAGCAGAAATAGAAAAGTCTGCGGTTTTAAATATGGGTTCCTTTTGTTTATAAGCTATTAGTTTGCTCCAGGTATCATAAACTGCCTTACGCTGTGGGTTATCTAAGTAGTCCCAACCATCAGGCTTAATACTCAGTTTGCATTGATCGCTGCCATAAGGAGTAGGAAGGGAGCCATCTTCACAGGTAAATATGCTCACATCATAACCTAACTCACCAAACTGCCAGATCATTTTAGGACCGGGGACAGTAAAGAAAAAAGCACCTGCAGCCTGCATTCTGGCTAGAGCTGTGTTTTCAGTTTTTACATTATAGTTAGAATTAGAGTTCCCAAAAGCCAGATTTTTATACATTAATCGTTCTTCATCATGACTTTCCATGTAGCCCATTGCTTTAGGCGTATTAAATCCCTTTTCTTTATATGAAATACCGTTAATGTTAGAATTGCTATATCCCATTGTGGCTTCATTATAGGTTTCTGTCTGTTTATCCCATAACATGATTCCCTTACCTTCTGTCGCGCGATATGAAGCCCATTCTTGTTCTTCTGTTGCGCTACCCCCATTGCCTAAATGTTCAAAAATAATGTAGAAATCGTCATCTGCCGCCCACTGCATATCTGCATATTCTTTCAGAACTGCCACACGATCTGCATTATAAGCATTGGTACAACTTTCGCTTCCTAAGCAATTTTGAGTAAAACCTTTAGTAAGGTCCCAGCGAAAGCCATCAATTTTAAATTCATTTATCCAATATGTACTGCTTCTTTCTACATAAGATTTTGTTGCAGCAGATTGATGGTTGAAGTCATTAAAGACACTATAAGAATGAGTTGCAGATTGATTGAAGAAGGGGCTGTCTGCACTTGGGCTTCCTGCGGTACCACCATTATCTGTATTGTAAAGTCTGTAGTATGGATTTTGTCCTGTTGCATGGTTATAGACAACATCCATAATTACGGCAATTCCGCGTGCATGACAAGAATCTATTAACCTTTTAAAATCATTACGCGTACCGTAAAACTTATCTAATGCCATATGAAACGACGGATTGTAGCCCCAACTGTTGTTGCCGTCAAATTCCTGAACCGGCATAAGCTCAATAGTATTTATGCCTAAATCTTGCAAATAATCAAGCCTGTCTATTACATCCTGATAATTATGGTCATCGTCAAAATCTCTTATTAATATTTCATATACAACCAGGTCTTCTTTATAAGGTGGTGTAAAACTGGTGGTTTGCCAGTCATATTCTGTTTCGGTTAAAGAGACCCATGAAACTGCTTGTGAAGTTTTACCTATGGGGTACGCAGGAATATATGTGTATGAAGAAGACTCAATATATTGGTCGTTATACTCATCTAGTATTAATGTAGAGTAGGGGTCTGCAATGTTGATGGTGTATTCTACCACATACTGATACTCGAGATCAGTTACAGGATTTTGGCTTAGATCAACCGTTATCCAAAATCTATCTGTTGCAGAATCTTTCTTCAATAAGTAAGTGTTGTCTATAGACCAGTCATTATTATTAAAGTTACCTATAAGATGAACAAATTCTTTATCTGGAGCGTATAAAACAAATGTCGCTTCATTAGGATTTGAAGAATCGTAATTAAAACCATCTTTCATATTGCCCGGAACGGGTTCTTCTATTGAAGTTGGGTTAACGAAAGCACTAAAAGTATAAGTAACCGTATTAGCGGTACCTGGTTCGGTAATATTTAATTGAAAATCTGTATTCTCTGTTATGCTGTAATTATAATTGTAAGTAGTTATGGAGTTCTGCGTATTGACGCTGTTTCCGTTTGCTATAAGTTGAAAATTTGCCGGAAT
The DNA here is from genome assembly GCF_047946675.1 of Leeuwenhoekiella sp. A16. Taxonomy (GTDB): domain Bacteria; phylum Bacteroidota; class Bacteroidia; order Flavobacteriales; family Flavobacteriaceae; genus Leeuwenhoekiella. The sequence goes on along the minus strand of NZ_CP172313.1, from coordinate 4,261,900 downwards.
GCTACTTGTGGCAGCTACTGCGAAAACATCGCCAGATGCAACTATATTTTCATTTTGAACCGGAGCATCAAGGGTCACCTGAAATGTGCCTACTTCTTTTGTAATATCCTGCGATTTTTTATCTCCCGTACCATCTTTGGCTTTAATAAGAAAGCCTATTTTCCCAATGTCCTCACGATTAAAGAACTCCTTAGGAACAATTGAAATGCTGTAAGAATCCATCGTGCTGTTATAAGTTAGCTTGTTTAATTCGTTAGAACTTGTCCATGATCCATTAGAAGGACAATCCTGAATATTTTCATCTTTAAGATTAAATGACCACGCCCACAAGTATAGTGTATGGTTTGTAATACCCCATGTTGATTCATTTATACTATTACCTGAAAAAGATATGGTAATCTCATCACCTTCATTAAATGAGGATGGTGTGATCTCATAGGTCACCGTTTGTTGTTGTGCTTTCGCGAAAAGCGAACACAGGAATAGCACAGTAAAAAGTAATGTTTTTTTCATATTCTTTATTTAACCAAAAAGGAGCTGTATTTCTACAGCTCCTTTCCTATTTTAATATAAAGTAAGCTGTTCTATAAATTATTTGGCAATCATAGAATAAGTGGGAGCTGCTGCATCTGTAAAATCGAGCATGATATCAAATGTACCAGCAGTTGTGATTATGTCATCACCATTAGCGTCAAGAACATTGTTTGCACCAGTATCACCATAATTTACAGCCCAATCTTCGTTAATTCTAAACTTTACAGCACCATCAAGCAGCGTCACGTTTTGAGCCATCCAGATGCTTTCATGTATTTCTGTGAAAAGAAAATCAGGACCTGCATTTCCCCAGTCGTTATACCCAGACCCAACAATGCCATATAGTTCTGCCGGTTCTATTGTATAACTGTTATTAGCCAGATCTAAGGTTATAGCGTTATAACCGGGTGTTGTGATTATATTATCACCGCCGTTATCAAGAGTACCATCTACGCCAGTGTCACCGTAATTAAGACCCCAGTCATTATTTAGTCTGAACTTCATTTCGCCCTCCATCAATTTTACACCACCTTTAAATGTATTAGTAGTATAATCATAGTATAGTCTGGCATCGGGACCATCATTTCCCCAATCATTGAATGCAGAGCCTACAATACCCCATGAATAATTTTCTAAAGTGTAGGTATTATCGTTAAAATTGAGAGTGATTTTATAATCGCCAGCGGTAACTACAATATTATCACCTGTATCATCTAAAGTTCCATCAGCGCCGGTGTCACCATAATTTACAGCCCAATCGTTATTTTCTCTAAACTTAATTTCGCCATCCTTTAAATTAGCATAAGCTACAAATACATTTTCTTCATTTGTTGTGTAGAAAGGCAGATCAGGACCAGCATTACCCCAGTCATTTGCTGCAGAGCCAATGATTCCCCAGTTAGAAATACTAATGCCAGAACCACCGGTTAACTCATCTTCTACTAAAGAAATATTTAAAGAAACAGCGTCAGATAATGAACTCTCACCATTAGTAGCTTCAGGCGTGCCTACAAAAGCTTTTACTCTAAAATAGACAACACCCATATTATTAGGTTCACCAGCATCATTAGTTGTTGTAGGATCTGTATCTAATTCTAATAAAGTAGCAAGACCCATTAATGTACTTACTTTAATGGCTATATTATTTTCAGTCAATGTTCCCGAACTATAATCGATAGTTTCAAATTCTGGTGTAACAGACCCTTCAACCTCATAATTTATTATCGTAGGAGCTCCAAAATCGGGTTCATTCCACACAAATCGTTCTGCAGTATTGCCAGATACGGTACTTGACAGTAAATATTCATCTGAAAAAGAATTAGTAAAATTTACAGAATCTACAGGCGCTTGTGCCGTAAAAACAAGGTAGTCTTCTTTCTCACAACTCATAAAACCTGCGGCGAGAATAGTAAACAGAATGAAAAGAGGAAGTTTATTTAGTATTGTTTTCATAATATATAAATTTTAGTAGCCTGGATTTTGAGTCAGATTTGTATTTATAAGTAAAATATTGTCTGGTAGAGGAAACACATTGCGATAGTCTGCCACAGCTTTACCATTTGAGGCACCACCTTTAAAAGGCCATAAATAAGAACTTGTTACAAATTGATTATAGCGTATTAAATCTGTACGTCTTAAGCCTTCCCAATGTAGTTCTCTTGAGCGCTCATCAAGTACAAACTGTGCAGTAAGATTAGATTGATTAATGGTAGTTGCTCCAGCTCTGTTTCTTAATTGATTAACAAGGCCAGTAGCTGTTGCTACATCACCACCGCCGCCTTTTACAACAGCTTCTGCATAGTTAAGATAGACCTCTGCCAATCGTATAAGCGGTAGGTCTGTGTCTGCAAAATTACCGGAAGCATCACTTCCCTGAACTCCGTCAACGTCTACATTTTTAAATTTACCCATTGCATAACCATCAGAAAATGTATTAGCAATAGTGTTGATCTCATAATTTTGTCCTTCAGTAAAAAACTGAGCTCTTTGATCGCTCCATGCTGTAGGATGACCATCATCATCCTGTGCAGTAGCTGCATAGTCAAATTTTTCTACCAGGGCTTTAGTACATCTGTAACCAGCCCAGCCGCCATTAACACCATACTCAACCGGGTCCATATCACCACCTATGGGAGCATGTACCAGAAAAGTTGTACCTCCATAAGTTTGAGATTTAATTCCGTCAAAATTGAGAACAAAAATAAATTCGTTTTGAGCCCCGTTTGAATTGTTATCTGCAAGGAATAATTCATCATAAGCTGAACCATTTCCATTACCGTCAACTGTATTTATTATGTACGAGCTTTGTAAAACCTTCTCAGAATATTGAAGAGATTCTGCATATCTGTCTTGCCCTGTATATACACCGGCATTTAAATATAATCTGGAAAGCATGGCCCAGGCTGCTACCTGATCTACGCGACCATACTCATTACCCTGACTGGGTAAAAGATGATCCTGTATTTCTAAAAGTTCACTTTCTACAAAATTGAAAACTTCCTGTCGTGTATTTTGTACAGGCAGATCTGTTGTGATCTCTGTTACCAAAGGTACATTTGCAAAAAGATCCATCAAATTGTAGTAAGCGTATGCTCTTATAAAGCGAGCTTCTGATATGTATGAATCTACTTCTGTGTCCTGTGGCAAGTCTGTGGCATTAGCAATAAAAGAATTACTAAATGATACCACTTGAGCCAGACGATAGTACATCGCTGTAGTAAAATCGTTGCCAGATCCCCATGTCATTTCATGTAAATTAGGCAACCCGGGATCTCCCCAGCTTACCACGCAATGATCTGTAGTTAACTCATTCAAATTGTAAAGCATACGTGAGAACTGTGAGAAACCCTCATCTACACCCTGAATATCTGCTTGTCCTGATGGGCCCTGTTGACCGGTAAGTGCAAGACTGGCATACACTTTTGCTAAAGCGCCTTTAGCTTCAGTCTTGTTTTGATAAACATCTACCTCAGTAAAAAGGTCAGGATCTATAGGAGTTTGATCTAAATCTTGCTCACAGCCTGTAAATACTATTTGCAGGAGCAGACCGATAAATAAATAATTAAGCTTTTTCATTATTGTTTTTTTAAAAATTGAGGTCTACACCCAATACAAATACGCGAGGTCTTGGATAAAAGTTATTATCAATACCTCCGGTAATCTCAGGGTCCAGGCCACTGTAGTTTGTAATGACAAATACGTTATTTGCTGCTGCATAAAAACGCATTGGTTGGCCTGCAAAACCTTCCTGAAAAGTGTAACCTAAGGTTATATTATCTAATCTGAAGAAGGAAGCATTTTCTATAAAGTAATCACTTAACAGGTTAGTTTCTGTAAACTGTCTGAATCCTGTATTTAAATAATCTGAATGTATATTATTTATTACTCCGTCATTTTGGAATACAGTATTAAGCGATGTAGAACTGGCTATGTTATTATAAGAATAATTACCCAGACTTGCTCTTGATACCACAGAGAGATCAAAGCTTTTGTACCTCAGGTTTGTACTTAATCCCATGAGCACATCAGCATACGGATTCTTATATAAATAGCGGTCACTAGAATTTATTTGACCATCATCATTAAGATCTGCATAGGCTCCCTCTATAGGTTTACCTGCTTCATTATAGATCTGTTTGTAAACTAAAAATGTGAACGGGGCTGCTCCCACCTGATGGCGTTGCACAGTATTACCTACACCACCAGAAATCCCACCTACATCCTGAGCATCTGGAAGACGTGTGATCTTGTTCTCGTTATACGAAATATTGTAATTGATGTTCCACTCAAAATCTTCGGTTTTAATGGGGGCTAAATTCAGTTCAAATTCGAGCCCTTTATTTTCCATATCACCTATGTTTGCACTTATTGTATTTCCAAAATTTGTAAATGGATCTACAATTGTACTTGAAATAAGATCTTTGGTTTTTTTGATATACCCGTTAACAGAACCCGAAATGCGACCATCAAGAATGCTATAATCTACACCAAGGTTTAAGGTATTACCTATTTCCCATTTAAGATTCTCATTTATGGGTTCTGGTCTGTATGTCTGGTAAAATGAATTTCCTAATTGATATTGAGCAGTTGTTGTACTTGATACGTAACGCGTTAAGAAGTTGTAATCTCCTAAACCATTTACGTTACCTACTTCTCCATAACCAACTCTTATTTTCAATTCATTAAAGAATCCATCTGTCATGAAATCTTCATTATGAATATTCCAGGCTAATGCAGCAGAAGGAAAATATCCCCATCTGTCGTTAGGATTCAGTTTAGAAGAAGCATCTGCTCGCAGGGTTGCTGTAACTAAATATCTGCCATCATAATTGTAGTTTACTCTTCCAAAATAAGATAAAAGCACATTTTGAGATTTGTCTATAAATCTCTGGTCAATAGACGCATCTTCATTAAGACCACCTTCTGCGTCTACGATGCGCTTATAATTACTTGAAAAGTTGTCAAACTCAAATCGCTGGTATGAATATCCCGCTGTTGCGTCTATACTGTGAATTCCAAATTCTCTTTTGTAATTTAAATACGCGTCAAAAAGATAATTTTTAGCATTCTGAGTATATAGATCTCTTGCACCATCAAAACCTGTCTCTGCAGTTGGAATATTGTTATCTGTAACTTTAGAACCTTCACTGTCTGAAACATCATAACCACCGTTAACTGTAGCTGTTAAACCATTAACCCAAGGTAACTCATAGTCTACTTTTACATTTCCTACAAAACGTTTTACTGTCGCTTTATCATGTACAAGATCAAGAAGAGCAAGTGGGTTAGTAGGAGCAAGACTAAGTTGTCTTGTTCCTGCTGCATTAAGCCAGGTGTAGTAACCCACGTCATTCCCATTTGCATCTGTATATGCATAAAAAGGTGAATTTACATCGTAAACCGGCTGGGTAGGATCAAAAGAGGTAGCTGCACCAATAGCGTCACGATTTGCAAATTTGTTTTCAGTATGAGCCACACGAGCGTTAAGCTCAATTTTAAGATGATCATCAAGAAGTTTAGGAGTAAGATTTACCGCTCCTGTTATTCTCTCAATGTTATCACCTTTTAATACTCCGCTTTGATCTGTATAACCTAACGAAGTACGTAATGGTACTCCTAATACTGCTCCTGTAGCGCTTAATGAATGATCACTGCCAAAGGCCGAAGTATATATTTTATCCTGCCAGTTTGTATTTTGATCACCTAAAAGACTAATGTAATCTTCATTACCGCTTGCATTTACTACTCCTCTAAACTCACGAGCTGTTAGAACATCAACTGTATTGATAGGATTGTAAACAGATGTTACTCCTCTGTAATTGAATTTAAATTCTCCAGATTTTCCTTTTTTGGTTGTGATAAGAACAACACCGTTAGCCGCTCTCGCACCATAAATAGAAGTAGCAGATGCATCTTTAAGCACAGTCATGGCTTCAATATCATTAGGGTTGATAAGATTAAGCGGGTTTCTAGTACCACCTACACCGCCATCATTAAGGGGTACACCGTCTACTACAAATAAGGGGTTTGAGTTCAGGTTAAGAGAACCAATACCTCTTACGAGAACATTCGCGCCCTCACCGGGAGCACCACTACCACTCACGATAGATACACCGGCAATTTTACCTTGTATCAATTGTTGTGGTGACACTACAGGGCCTTTATTAAAATCTTTTGATGTTACAAGATTTACGCTTCCTGTAAGGTCTTCTTTTCGTACAGAACCATAACCTACAACAACCACTGCATCAAGCTCGGCTGTGTTTTCTTCAAGAGTAACATTAATAACGGACTGACCTGTAAACGAAATCGTTTGAGATTTAAAACCTAAATAAGAGAAAATCAATTGTTCTCCTGCATTTACCGTGAGACTGTAGTTTCCGTCAAAATCTGTAGTGGTACCATTAGTAGTATTTGCTACTATGACATTCACTCCCGGTATAGGTTGTTGCAATGTTGCATCGACCACTTTTCCTGTAACTGTATTTTGCGCAATTGATAAAAAAGGCATCAAAATACACAGGAAAAATGTTCCTTTAATTAGCATTTTCATAAATAATTGTTGAATTGTCTAGATTTAAATAATTGTGACTTTTTTCATTTGAGGCTAAATGTATATAAACTGCGTGTTAATTATAGAAGCGAGTTGCACAATGGGCGTTACTATAACGGTTTCGTGTTGACAAGTTTTTGTAAAGGCATGGTTTATGATAACGTTTGAAACCTCGATCTGGTCGTACTTTTGATTTATTGTAAATTGTCGACCATTATGAAGAAGAAAATCACCCTTAAGGATATTGCTAAAGAGCTCGACGTTTCAGTTTCTACAGTTTCAAAGTCTTTAAAAGATAGTCCCGAGATAGGTGATGATACCCGTGAGAAAGTTAAAGCTTTCGCGAAACTTTACAATTATAAGCCTAATAATATTGCGATAAGTCTCAAAAATCGCATGACCAAGAATATCGCTCTAATTATCCCGGAAATCGTCAATGATTTCTTTGCTTCAGTAATTCATGGTGTGGAAGAGATAGCAAATAAAAACGGGTATAATGTGCTCGTCTGTCTTTCTAATGAATCTTTTAGAAAGGAGGTTGTCAATATTGAAACTCTCGCAACCGGTGGCGCTGTAGACGGTTTTATAATTTCACTTTCTAAAGAAACTCAACTTAAAAGCGATTTTAATCACCTCATTGAGGTTGAAAACCAAGGTATGCCTTTAGTTATGTTTGACCGTATCACAGATCAGGTCTTGTGCGATAAGGTGATCATAGATGATGCGCGGGGTGCATATAATGCAGTAAGTCATCTAATAGAAAAAGGGCGCAAGAAAATTGCACTCATCACAACTGTAGATTATATAAGTGTAGGGCATTTGCGTACGCATGGTTATTTTAAAGCACTTTTAGATCATGGTATGGATTTTAATCCTGATCTGGTCGTTCGCATAGAAGAAGTAGAATCTTGCCAGGAACCTATAAGAAAGCTTCTAGATTCACAAGAAGTAGATGCTGTTTTTACGGTTAACGAGTTGTTTGCCGTAACGGTAATGAAGGAGATTAAAAGTATAGGTAAACAAATACCAAAAGATATTGCAATCGTGGGCTTCTCTGATGGTCGCTTGCTGCAACATGCAACACCGGGTATAAGCACGGTAAGTCAGCATGGTGACGAGATGGGTCGCGTGGCTGCACGTATGCTAATTAAAAGATTACAGTCTGAAAAGGAGGAAGAAAGTTTTAGCACTCGCGTGATTAAAACCACCTTAATTGAGCGGGAATCTTCCATATAAAGAAAATGTAACTATATTTACCCCGACTTTTTTCATTTCACAAACTTTTATAAACCACCTTGTATTGAGGTGAAATATGCTGTGTATGAAAAAAACTATCCTTGCCATTACATTACTAATTTCGTTTATATCTTTTTCCCAAGTCAAAAAAACAGAGCCGCCTAACTGGTGGGCCGGGATGCAGTTAAAGCAATTGCAGATCATGTTTTACGGCGATAATATAAGTGAGTATACAATAGAAACTTCTCCAGAGATTACTATTCTTAATGTTCTAAAGACAGAAAATCCTAATTATGTTTTCGCCACAATTTCTACTCAGGATTTAAAGCCGGGAGATTATCAATTCTCCTTTCAGAAAAAAGGTAAAACAGCTTTTTTTAAAACCTATATCATTAAAGAAAGAGATGCTGGTTCTGCCCGGCGTGAAGGCTTTAATAGCAGTGATCTCATTTATTTGTTGATGCCAGACCGCTTTGCAAATGGAGATAAAAATAACGACTCAAATAAAGATTTATCAGAAAAAGCAGATAGAAATAACAAAGGCGGGCGACACGGTGGCGATATAAAAGGTATTACAGATCATCTTGGTTATCTTCAGGATCTGGGAGTGACAACCGTGTGGAGTACTCCGCTCTGCGAAGATAACGACCCAGGATATTCATATCACGGTTATGCACAAAGCGATGTGTATAAGATAGACCCACGTTATGGTACGAATGAAGATTACAAGAATCTTGCAGATAAGCTGCATCAAAGGGATATGAAACTGGTAATGGATTATGTGACCAATCATTGGGGTGCAGAACACTGGATGATAAAAGATCTACCCACCTATGACTGGATTCATCAGTTTCCCGGTTATGCTAATTCTAACTATAGAATGACAACCCAATATGATCCTCATACTTCTGCTATAGATAAGAAATATTGTGAAGAAGGTTGGTTTGTACCCTCTATGCCAGATCTTGATCAGAGCAATCCTTTGGTTTTAAATTATTTGATCCAAAATGCTATCTGGTGGATAGAATATGCGGGTCTTGATGGCTTACGCGTTGACACGTATTCTTACAATGACAAAGAAGGTATTGCAAAATGGACGCAGGCAATTATGCAGGAATATCCCCATTTTAATATTGTAGGCGAGGTCTGGTTGCATGATCAGGCGCAAATTTCGTATTGGCAAAAAAATAGTAAAATTGGTCAAATTCAGAGTTATAACAGCCATTTACCCAGCGTTATGGATTTCACACTGCACGACGCAATTAGCGTGATGTTTGACGAACAAGCTTCATGGGACGGCGGAATGATGAAAGCCTACGAGAATTTTGTAAACGATTTTCTATATCCTGCGACCGATAATTTGCTTGTTTTTACCGAAAATCACGATACACAGCGTATTAATACACAACTTAAAGGAGACTTTAATAACTATAAATTAGCAACGACTTTAATTGCTACAACACGAGGTATACCTCAAATTTACTATGGTAGCGAGATAGGTATGCAGGGCGATAAAGCTAATGGTGACGGCGATATATGTCAGGATTTTCCGGGAGGCTGGGAAGCTGATAAGCAAAACGCTTTTAAGGCAGAAAGCAGGACAGATGAACAGGCAGCTTATTATGATTTTACAAAAATGCTTTTTAACTGGCGCAAGAACAGCCCCGTGATTCATACGGGAAAGCTAACCCAATACATACCCGAAAATAATGTGTATGTTTATTTTCGTTATAACGAAAGTAAAACCGTCATGGTCATTTTAAATAACAATACTGAAGATCAAACTATAGATATGACCCGTTTCTCTGAAAATTTAAAAGGCCGTACAACAGGAAATGAGATATTGACAAAAACGGTAGTTTCATGGCAAAAAACGCTCAAAATACCGGCAAAAACGCCTTTTATATTAGAACTTTAAAAGATAATTTTTGCGGTAATAAGCAAAATTGTCTTCCTAATAGTTGATCTGCTCTAAATGCACTTTCAATAATGAAAAAACTTATTGTTACTTTACTGGTTGTAATGACACTCCTTAGCTGTAAGAACAGCGAGGAACCTCAAAAAATTAGCCCAATGCAAACCGAAAAACCACACAAAAAGGAAGTTGTTTATCATGTTTTTACCAGACTTTTTGGTAATAAGAATATAACCAATAAACCTTGGGGTACGATTGAAAAAAATGGCGTAGGGAAGTTCAATGACTTTACAGATAAGGCACTTCAGGAAATTAAAGATCTGGGTGTAACTTACATCTGGTATACTGGTGTTCCTCACCATGCAGTGATTACAGATTATACTAAATATGGTATTTCTAATGATGATCCAGACGTGGTAAAAGGTCGCGCCGGCTCGCCATATGCGGTTAAAGATTATTATAGCGTAGATCCTGATCTTGCTGTAGATCCTGAAAAAAGAATGGAAGAGTTTCAGGCATTAATTGAGCGTACACATAAAAACGGACTCAAACTTATTATTGATATTGTGCCAAATCATGTTGCCAGAAAATATGAAGGAAAGAATAATCCCGAAGGTGTTTCAGATTTTGGAGCAAATGATGACACTTCTGTAGAATATGCCAGAGATAATAATTTCTATTACATCCCGGGAGAAGCTTTTCAGGTTCCGCAATGGCAACATAATTATCGGCCTTTAGGGGGTGAAAATCGATCTGAAATAGACCAAAAGTTCGATGAAAATCCGGCAAAATGGACAGGTAATGGTTCGAGTAAAGCACAACCCGATTTTAATGACTGGTATGAGACCGTAAAAATAAATTATGGTGTAAAACCCGACGGAAGCTACGATTTTGATCTCCTTCCCGGTGATTATGCAGAGAAGGATTACGCCGCACATTTTGAGTTTTGGAAAGATAAAAATGTACCAGATTCCTGGGAGAAATTTCGAGACATCGCTTTATACTGGACGGCAAAAGGAGTAGATGGTTTTAGATATGACATGGCAGAAATGGTGCCGGTAGAATTCTGGAGCTACATGAATTCTTCCATAAAAATGAAAAATCCTGATGCTTTTCTTTTGGCTGAAGTTTATAATCCGCAGATGTACCGAGACTACATAAATCGCGGGAAGATGGATTATTTATACGATAAAGTAGAATTGTATGATACCATAAAGCATATCATGCAAGGTCACGGCAGTACAGATTATATTGCATCTATCGTTCAACAGCAGGAAGATATTGAGCATAATATGTTACACTTTCTTGAAAATCATGATGAGCAGCGTATTGCAAGTCCTGATTTTGCAGGCGACGCGCGCAAGGCAATGCCGGCGATGGTAGTTTCTGCAACTATAAGCACATCGCCTACTATGATTTACTTTGGTCAGGAAGTAGGTGAGCCGGGAGCAGAGCATGCTGGTTTTGGTAGCCCAACGCGCACATCTATTTTTGATTATATAGGCGTTCCTCACCATCAGCGATGGATGAACGATGGTAATTTTGACGGTGGTCAATTATCTGATGACGAAAAAGAATTACGCGATTTTTACAAACGCCTGCTCAATATTAGCCTTAAAAATCCTGCTTTTGAGGGTAAATATGCCGATATTCATGCACATAATCGCTACAATACAGAATGGTATAACGATAAGGTTTACTCGTTTGTACGCTGGAATGAAGATGAAAAACTCATCATAGTTTCAAATTTTGATGCCAATGATACGTTTGGCTTTGATCTGGAAATCCCCGATTATATCATAGAGCAATGGAAATTGAAAGACGGTTTATATTCCGTTTCAGATCTTTTGTATGGCAAAATAAATGGCGAACTTAAAGTTGAAAGTGGCCTTGGTAAAATGCGTGTAGATGTTCACCCGCTGCAGTCTTTTATATTTCGGGTGCAATAAAAAGTAAAAACCTGTTTCTTTGTGCTATGTAAGACTAACAACTAGTTTGATAACGACTATAGCTACAAAGATAATTATGAGGGAAATAGAGGTTAAGCCTTTTGATTCTTTGTTGTAAAATGTTCCCATGTTAGTTGATTTTAAAGGAAGAATGCCATTTAGGGGACGAAGGATAGTTAGCTCATTCTTCAATAATTTGAATAATTTGGGTTAATTTATTAGTAGATGTTTATCGACAGAAAAGGTTGCGTCTACAAAGCATTTATTTTAAAAATTTATTTAAATAATAAAGAGCCTGCCTAAATATCATTGTAAATAATTTTTGATTACATATAAGATTTCTTTTCTTTGAGAGACAAACACTTATATGCTCACAAAAGTTTATGGCTCTGCGGTATTTGGCGTTGAAGCAACGACCATTACAGTAGAGGTTAATATTGACAAAGGGATAGGTTATCATCTTGTAGGTTTACCAGATAATGCTATTAAAGAAAGCAACTACCGCATAGCCGCTGCTCTGCAGAACAACGGTTTCAAAATTCCGGGTAAAAAGATCACACTTAATATGGCACCCGCAGATATGCGTAAAGAAGGTTCTGCTTATGATCTTACGCTGGCGGTGGGAATTCTTGTGGCGAGCGGACAAATAAAAGCAGATGATCTTAACGATTACATTATCATGGGCGAGTTATCTCTTGACGGAAGCCTGCAACCTATTAAAGGAGCGCTGCCTATTGCTATTAAAGCGAAAGATGAAGGTTTTAAAAAATTTATACTTCCACTGCAAAACGCTAAAGAAGCAGCGATCGTAAAAGATCTTGAAGTTTTTGGGATAGAAAATATATCGCAGGTCATTTCATATTTTGATAAAGACGAACCGCTTGAGCGTACAACTGTAGATACCCGAACGGAATTCTACAACAATCTTGAGCATCCTGAATTCGACTTTGCAGATGTGAAAGGACAAGAATCAATCAAACGCTGCATGGAAATTGCCGCAGCCGGTGGTCACAATATTATTTTAATTGGTCCACCGGGAGCAGGAAAAACAATGCTAGCGAAGCGTTTACCGTCCATTTTACCACCTATGACTTTACGCGAAGCGTTAGAGACTACAAAAATTCACAGTGTTTCCGGGAGAATGCGCGAGCATGTAGGCTTGATGGCACAACGGCCATTTCGTAGTCCACACCACACTATTTCAGACGTTGCATTAGTTGGAGGCGGGGCCTACCCGCAGCCGGGAGAAATTTCGCTGGCTCATAATGGTGTTTTGTTTCTTGACGAGTTACCAGAATTTAAACGCACGGTGCTTGAGGTAATGCGCCAACCGCTTGAAGATCGCGAAGTCACCATTTCTCGGGCACGTTTTACAGTTACCTATCCCAGTAGTTTTATGCTTGTAGCGAGTATGAACCCCAGCCCGGGAGGCTATTTTAATGATCCCGATGCTCCGGTTGTAAGTTCGCCGGCAGAAATGCAGCGCTATTTAAGCAAAGTTTCCGGACCTTTATTAGACAGGATCGATATTCATATAGAAGTAACTCCTGTGCCTTTTGATAAATTGTCTGATGAGCGCCGGGCAGAAAGCAGTGTTAGCATACGCGAAAGGGTGAACCGTGCCAGACAGCTGCAAACAGAACGCTTCCGCGAAAGTGATCATATTCATTACAACGCCCAGATGAGCGTAAAACAGATCAGGAAACATTGCGCGCTTGATGAACCGTCAAAGAATCTTTTAAAAAATGCGATGGAAAGACTAAATCTTTCCGCAAGGGCTTACGACCGTATTTTAAAGGTTTCACGTACGATAGCAGATCTTGAAGCTGCTGAAACTATACAAGGTCATCATATAAGTGAAGCGATACAATACCGCAGTCTAGATCGCGATGGTTGGCTGGGGTAAATTCTTATTTTAATTTAAGAAATTTTATTATGTTCATTATCAAAGAGTAAGTATCTTAAATTAAGAATTAAACCTGCTAAAAAAAATTGCTATGAAAGATCCTAATTTAACCGCCCTTATTACCGGGGCATCCAGTGGTATAGGCAAAGCTCTTGCACATGAATTTGCTTCACATAATTATAATCTTATTCTGGTGGCGAGAAATAGGGAAAATCTGGAAATGCTAGCTGCAGCAATTAAAGATAAATACAGTATAGTAGTTATAGCTGTTGAAAAGGATTTAGCCCGTGATGCGGCTGCACAAGAACTTTATGATGAGATTAAATCACTTAATTTAATTGTAAATGTTCTGGTAAATGACGCGGGAATAGGACAAAGAGGCAATTTTGTAGATATTCCGGCAGAAAAAGATGCTGAGATAATTCATTTAAATATTATTACGCTCACGCATCTTACTAAACTGTTTTTAAAAGAAATGGTCGCTAGAAATGATGGTAAGATTTTACAATTGGGATCTATAGCAGGGTTTCAACCTGGCCCATTGCTTGCAGTTTATCACGCCAGTAAGGCTTTTGTAGTATCTTTTTCTGAAGCTTTAGCCACAGAGCTAGAAGATATGGGAAGTGCTGTAACCATTACCTGTTTATGTCCCGGCCCTACAGATACCAATTTTTTCTCAAGAGCAGATATGCAGGAAACAAATGTTGTGCAACATAAAGAGATACTTATGCAAGCACCGGAAGAAATTACCGCAGGTGCCTATAAAGCATTAATGAGTGGGGAGCGCATATATATTCCCGGAGCCTCTAATAAGGTAATGACTTTTATTAGGAGGGCAATACCTAAAAGTTTGCAGTCAAGAATGCAGAAGAAGTTTTACGAAACCAGCGAAGAATAGCATAATATCAGGTTTTTTATACAAGAAATCGCGGGTTTCCACCGAGATTTCTTTCACAATCAGCCTACTTTTTCATTCTTATCAAACAAGAGAGCAAACGCCATATAGTTTGTTCAATCTTATCAATTCTTCAATTAAAAGAGCTCGCTTTTATAATTTTTCAATAATTAGCTTTCATATTTAGCTGAGTAATAAATATGTACTTCATTAACATATTCCTAACAATTACTACAGAACTTTATTTATATTTAGCTAGTTTTTAATTAAAATTATATAAAATGACAAACATTCGTTTTAGACCGGTAGCAATTATGTTATCGTTTTTGTTTGTAGCATTTGTATCCTGTGACGACAAAATAGGGGATAAGGATGAGGCAGACGCAAATTTATCAATCGACTACGACAAGTATGAACTGGAAAATGGTCTTAATGTTGTTCTTCATCAGGACGACTCAGACCCTATCGTTTCTGTAGCAATACAGTACGGTGTGGGCTCAAACCGTGAGAAAAAAGGCAGAACTGGTTTTGCGCATTTATTTGAACATGTTCTGTTTCAGGAATCTGAACATGTACCACAAGATCAATTCTTTAAAAAAGTGCAGGATGCGGGTGGTACTCTTAACGGTGGTACCTGGACAGATGGTACCATTTATTATGAAGTTGTCCCAAACAATGCGCTTGAGACAATCCTTTGGTTAGAGTCAGACAGAATGGGTTTTCTTATTAATACCCTAACAGAATCTGCTTTCGCAAATCAACAGGAGGTTGTACAAAATGAAAAACGCCAGCGTGTAGACAATAATCCGTACGGGCATACAAGCTGGGTGCTAGATAAGAATTTATATCCTGATGGGCATCCATATAGCTGGCAGGTAATAGGCGAACTTGAAGATCTTAAGAGCGCAACTATTGATGATGTGAAGGAGTTTTACGACAAATTCTACGGTCCTAATAATGCGACTCTGGTAATTGCCGGTAATTTTGATGAGGCTAAAACAAAAGAACTTGTTGAGAAGTATTTTGGCCCGATTAAAAAGCATGGCGAGGTAGAACCATTAGCGGTTCAAAACGTAACCCTTGATGCCAGCAAAAAACTGTATTACGAAGATAATTTCGCTACAGCGCCACAATTAAATATGGTTTGGCCCACAGTTGAGCAGTATACAGATGATGCTTATGCTCTTAACTTCTTAAGTGAAATACTTTCTGAAGGTAAAAAAGCACCTCTGTATAAAGTACTCGTAAAGGAGAAAGAACTGGCTTCAAATCCGCGTGCGTTTAATAACGCTGAGCAAATTGCAGGAAACTTCCGCATTATTGTAACAGCAAACTCTGGTGTTGATCTTGATAGCGTTGCAAGCGGTATTAATGATGCTTTTGCTCTTTTTGAAAAAGAAGGTGTAAAAGATCGTGATATTGAGCGCATAAAAGCAGGTCTTGAAACCGATTTTTATAACGGAATAAGCAGTGTTTTGGGTAAATCATTCCAATTAGCACAGTACGATGTATTTACCGACAACCCAGGTTTTATTACAGAAGATATCAATAATATTAAGGCAGTTACAAAAGAAGATGTAATGCGTGTGTACGAGAAGTACATTAAAGACAAGCCTTATGTGATGACCAGTTTTGTACCTAAAGGTCAAAAAGAATTAATAGTAGATAATTCTGAAGAAGCTCAGGTTGTAGAAGAGGCGATCACAGAAAATGTGCAAACGGAAATTGCAGATGCAGAAAATGATTATGAAAAATCTCCTACCACTTTTGATCGCGATACGCCACCGGCAATAGGAGACACGCCTAAACTTAAAATACCAGATTCATGGAAGGCTGAGCTAGATGACAAAATGGAAGTTTACGGTATCGAGCAAACTGAGTTACCGCTTGTAAACTTTAGCCTTGTAATAGAAGGTGGTCACCTGCTTGATGATCTTTCTAAAAATGGCGTTGCTAACCTGATGACAGATATCATGATGGAAGGTACGGCTAACAAAACTCCTGAAGAGCTTGAAGAAGAAATAGATCTTTTAGGAGCAAATATCAATATGTACACTACAGATGAGTCTATCGTAATACGCGGTAATACGCTTAAGCGAAACTTTGACAAAACAATGGCTCTGGTTCAGGAAATCCTTTTACAACCACGTTGGGATGAAGAGGAGTTTGCTCGTATTAAGACCAGCACCATTAACGGTATACAACGTGCTGATGCAAATCCTAATGCAATAGCAGATCGTGTTTATAATAAAGTACTTTATGGTGAAAATCATCCTTTTGCTTACCCTACATCAGGAACTGTAGAATCTGTTGAAGCGATAACAATTGATGATTTAAAGAATTTCTATGAGAAAAATTTCTCTCCATCTGTGAGTAGATTCCATGTTGTGGGAGACATAAACGAGGAAGAAGCCCTTGCTGCTCTTGACGGACTAGAAGAAAACTGGCCAGCAAAAGATGTTGAGATCCCAACATACGAAGTAAGTAATGATCGTGATAGAGCTTCATTATATTTTGTTGATGTGCCTAATGCTAAACAATCTGTTATAAATATTGGTTATGTAGCCTTGCCTCGCACAGATGCAGACTTTTTCCCTGCAGAAGTTATGAATTACAAACTAGGTGGTTCATTCTCTGGTAATGTAAATCTTATTCTAAGAGAAGAGAAAGGATATACATATGGTGCGCGTTCTGGCTTTAGCGGTTCTACGATCCCGGGAACTTTTACGGCTTCTTCAAGTGTAAGAACAAATACCACAGGAGAATCTGTAAAAATATTCAAAGATGAGATCGCAAAATATAAAGACGGAATCTCGCAGGAAGATCTTGATTTTACTAAAAATGCAATGATCAAGTCAAATGCCAGACGTTTTGAGACACAAGGTTCTTTATTAGGAATGCTTCAGGAGATGAGTGCTTATGACCTTGATCCTAAGTATATAGAAAATGAAGAATCTACTGTAGGCGCAATGACACTAGAGCAGCACAAAGCATTAGCAAACAAATATCTTGATGAGTCTAAAATGGCTTACCTTGTTGTAGGTGATGCAGCTACACAGTTTCAGCAGTTTAAAGATATGGGCTTTGATGAGGTTAAACTTCTTGATAAAGAAGGAAATGAGGTTAAATTATCTGACGTGAAAATGTAATTAGTATATATTTTAAGTTGTTAATTCATTAAAAGGCTTGTCATTGCGACAAGCCTTTTTTTATACGAATAAGCCGTTTTTCCTTCATTCTGGCCCGATTTTCATTTATATTTAAACCATTAGCACATTTATGCGTAACCCCTTTAAAAATATAGGTCCCGGCGCTTTAGTAGCCGCAGCTTTCATAGGTCCCGGTACAGTTACAGTTTGCACACTTGCAGGAGTACAGTTTGGCTATGCACTTTTATGGGCAATGACACTTTCTATTCTTGCCACCGCTGTATTACAAGAAACCGCAGCTCGTATAGGTTTAGTTACGGGAAAAGGACTATCTCAGGTTCTGCGGGATGAATTAAAACAACCGCTTTTGCGAAAACTTATGCTGGCTCTGGTTCTCGCAGCAATTGTTGTGGGGAATGCAGCTTACGAAGCAGGTAATATAAGCGGCGGAGTTTTAGGAATTCAGGCTTTAGGATGGCAGGGAATCTTAGACATGGGGAGCTTTAAACTAAATATTTTAAGCATTATTTTAGGCGGTATAGCCTTTGCTTTGCTTTGGATAAGTAATTACAAAGTATTAGAACGTGTTCTACTGGGTTTGGTAATTATAATGAGCCTGTCATTTGTAATTACAGCAATACTAACAAAGCCGGACTTTATAGCCATATTGAAAAACAGTTTTGTTCCTTCTCTTCCCGGGGAAAGTATTCTTACTGTTGTGGCACTTGTGGGGACAACGGTAGTACCTTATAATCTCTTTTTACATGCTTCTTTGGTAAATCAAAAGTGGAATGGTGCAAAAGATCTTTCGCTCGCCAGAAAAGATACTTATATCGCAGTAGTTTTGGGTGGTCTTGTATCAATGTGCATAATAATAGCAGCCAGTGCAATTAAATCATCACAAGTTACAGGAGCCGCAGATCTTGCACAAAGTCTCGAGCCGCTATACGGTGAGGCTGCGCAATACTTCATTGCGATTGGTCTTTTTGCGGCCGGGATTACATCGGCGATCACAGCGCCATTGGCTGCAGCTTATGTGGCTCAGGGTTGTCTGGGTTTTAAAGGAGGTTTAAAAAGCACTAAATTTAGAACTGCATGGATGCTTATATTAGGTCTGGGCATTGTGTTCTCAACATTTGGTGTACAACCCATACAGATCATCAAATTTGCCCAAATAGCTAACGGATTGCTATTGCCCATTATAGCAGCTCTCCTTATCTGGCTTGCTAACCGCTCCTCAATTCTGGGGAGTTATAAGAATACTACAACTAAAAATATTTTAAGTCTTATAATTCTGGTAATAACGATCATTTTGGGTTGTAAAAGTATTTTTAAAGTCTTTGAGTTGATCTAACAATGGAAATGAAAGCAACACAAAAATATATAGATATCAATTGTGATCTGGGCGAGGGCATAGGCAATGAGGCAGATCTAATGCCGTTTATAAGTTCGTGCAATATTGCCTGTGGCGGTCATGCCGGCGATGAAGAAACAATTAAAAATGTTATCGCTCTGGCGAAAGAAAATAACGTGAAAATAGGTGCTCATCCGTCATTTCCTGACCGCGAAAACTTTGGCAGAGAGGAAATGAAAATCGGTGAAAAAGAGCTAAAAAACAGCCTGTATGATCAAATATCGCTGGTGCAAAATGAATGTAAAAAGCAGGGCTTAAAAATGCATCACATTAAGCCACACGGGGCTCTTTATAATTTGTGTAATGTGGATGAGAAATACGGTAAAATAGTGCTCGATATTCTTTTAGAATTTTACCCAAATATTCCACTTTATGCTCCTTATAAATCTGTCATAAGTGAGCTTGCAAAAAATAAGATCAAAGTGCATTTTGAAGGTTTTGCAGATCGTAATTATGAAGCTGATCATACACTGGTTTCTCGTAAAAAAGAAATGGCTTTATTAAAGAAAAAGGAGGAGGTATTAGATCATGTTTTGAGTATGATTTTGCATAATGAAATAAGGTCTGTTTCAGGCAAAATAATTCACACAAAAACTGATACTATTTGTGTGCATGGTGATACGCCTGCGGCTGTAGAAATGGTTAAATTCTTGTATAAAAAACTTCCTCATCATGGTGTGCAAATCAAGTAGAAAATGAAAGAGCAGCCTCAAATATCTATGCTGGGAGAGCGGTCTATTTTATTACAATGGTCGTGGAATTTCTCAGAAGAAAACTTATATTGGTTGCTTGAAGTACGAAGATTTATAGAGAATAAATTGATTAAATCAAAAGTTGAGGTAATTAATACATACAACTCGTTATTAATTATTTACGATTTTGGTATAAACGTTGTCTATGATGATTTTATTGTACTAAAATCGACTAATTTTAGTACAATAAAGAATGAAGAAGCTAAATCCCGACTTTACAACATTCCGGTTTGTTATGATGCACATTTTGCTTTAGATATTGACTTTTTGAGTGAACAGAATAAACTATCAAAAAGGGAAATAATAGACCTGCATACCGCCCCAGAATACATACTTTATTTCATGGGGTTTCTGCCCGGGTTTTTATATCTGGGAGGCATGCATAAAAAGCTTTCTGTACCGCGTAAAAATGAACCTCGTTTAAAGATAGAAAAAGGGGCTGTTGGCATCGCTGAAAATCAAACAGGGATTTACCCAAAATCAAGTCCTGGCGGGTGGCAAATTATAGGTAATTGTCCCTTGAATTTTTTTGATCCCAATGCTGAAAACCCAAGTCCTTTTTCTGCAGGAGATCTCATTAAATTTTACGAGGTAGAAAAGGAAGAATATGATGAAATTTCAGAGCTTGTAAAATCGGGCAAATACACCTTAAAATCGGAAATAAAATGAGCGATTTTATCGAGGTTTTATCACCGGGTTTTTACTCAACTATTCAGGATTTAGGACGATTTGGTTATGCTAAATTTGGTGTTCCTCAAAGTGGAGTGATGGATTCATTTTCGGCAAAGAAAGCAAATCTGTTGCTTAATAATAAACAAGACGCTGCCGTTTTAGAAATCACCATGACAGGACCTGTTTTAAAATTTCACGCGACCTGTTATTTCGCTTTAAGCGGAGCTAAATTTTTAACAGAATTGAACGACGTGGCTATTGAAAATGACAAAGCCTACTTCGCGGCAAAAGGTTCTGTTTTGCGATTTAAAAGTATAGTAAACGGCTTTAGAAGTTATCTCGCTATCAAAGACGGATTTTTAAGTGATGTTAAACTTGAAAGTCGCAGTATGTATGACGGTATCACAGATACGGTAAGGCTTAAAAAGGGCGATCATTTGTCTGTGCAAGCTCAGGAATACAAAAACCAGAAAAGTGCCAGAGTAAGCTTTCGCGAAAGCGGAATTTTTAAACCGGGAATTGAAGTTTTCACAGGACCGGAGTGGAAGCAAATCCCCGAAACTATAAAACAACGTTTTTTATTAGACACATTTACGGTTTCAAAAACAGGTAATCGTATGGCAATTCAGCTTGATGAAAAGCTGCCCAATAACATGCAGGGTATAATCACAGGGCCTGTTGTGCCGGGAACGGTACAGCTTACCCCTGCAGGAAAACTCATTGTTTTAATGCGCGATTGCCAGGTGACCGGTGGTTACCCGCGTGTTTTACAACTAACCGAAATGGCGATAAATACGCTTGCCCAGAAAAGACCGGGAGATTTAATAAATTTTAAATTCAAGTAAACTTGAGTCTTCTAAAGCGTCGCTAAGCAATTGTATAGAATCGCCCCTGCCCAGCATAAAGTCTAAACGTTGTGCTTCTTCGCCCAGTTCATGATTGCTTAAAAAGGAGGTCCAGAGTGAATGGATGAATTCGGGGTATTCTGTTTCTTCGGGGCTGTGAATAAGGCCCATATACTGCCCGCGTTGTACAAGACGTAAAATATTGATTTTGCCGTATTCC
Source organism: Leeuwenhoekiella sp. A16 (assembly GCF_047946675.1). Taxonomy (GTDB): domain Bacteria; phylum Bacteroidota; class Bacteroidia; order Flavobacteriales; family Flavobacteriaceae; genus Leeuwenhoekiella. The sequence continues at coordinate 4,240,361 of NZ_CP172313.1, read as the reverse complement.
AATATTCTTTCCATTTATTTTTTAATTAATTAATTAGAGGAGTTTAAAATGGTGTCTTTCTTAATTTGAATAAGAAAATCAAGCAATAATAAGGCATCGCAGCGTCATAAATTATACGATTAGACCAACTGAATAGATTTAACGCTCAAGCACATATTTTATTGATTAATTGCAATTAAGAGTGCGGGTGATTTTACTGCGGTTGAGCGGGGAATTTGCCCCTATTTACCTGATGGGTACTAGTGATAGGCAGATTTTAGAGTACTTTTATTGTCTAACCTTCATAAACCTTTTTACATGAAAACTTATTTGATTAACCATGGCAATAAATTGATAGTATTCTTTGTATTTATAGCTTTAAGCGCATGTACAAATGGCCCAAAATCTGATGCAAAAACAGATCCGCCTAGTGGTGTTATAAGCAGTAAGGAAGCGATGGTGCTAGACGAGACATATACGCGCACTAGAGTGCAGGCTATAGATTCTGCCATTGGTAAAAAAGATAATCGTTCAAGCTGGTGGTCTGTTCAGGAGTTAAAAGATTATATCGCTTACGCGGAAGAACAGGCAAATGAACAAGGCTATAAACTAGAAGGCCTGCGAATTTATCAGGGAGCGTATCCTATGGATTATCCAGATCAAAAGGTTGCAGGTTATAGTACTGTTTTTATTGTGCCTACGGGTGTTAAAAATGATAAGCAGACTGGTAGCTTTTTTAATTTTAGCATGCAGGGATCAGATATTACATCAATATCGCCTTTAAACAGAGGTCATCAGGGAAACCCGCCACAAGCGAGCTATCCTCAATAATAAATCATAAAACAGCAATTGATGGAAGAACTGAGTTCTTACTCTCAATATTTAGAACTGATAGCAGCGGTAATAGGTATTATTAAGTACAACCATTTTAAGCACACAAAATTAAAATATGTACTGTTTTTTTTATGTTACGTAGCACTCAATGAATTTTTTGCCGGTATGTGTTATCCCGTATTGGGGATTCCTAATTACATACCCTATAATATTTATTATTTAGTTCATTTTGCATTTTTCTTGTGGTGGTATAGCAGTTTAATGTTTACAAGGTCAAGAAGAAATATTTTACTGATTTTATTGCTTATTTACACGATTTTCTGGCTAATTGACGCGATTTTTATTCAAAACTTCTCTTATGAATTTTTGAACAACAGTTATACGCTGGGCGCTGTTTTAATTACAGTTGCTGCGTGTTTCTATTTTATAGAAATGCTAAATCGTGATGTGGTAATGCATATTACAAGTTCACCCTATTTCTGGGTTTCATTTGGTTTACTTGTTTATTGTGTTACCTATCTTCCTTTTGAGGTCGCAATAACCTTTATGGTAAAAGAGAATCTTGCCATTTGGAGTGTTGTGCTCTTTATTATTAACAGTCTTCAATACTGTTGTTTTGCAATAGCTTTTATAAAAACCCATAAATCATATACAGAACATCTAATTCACCCCAATGAGTAGTCAATTCATCTTAGCGTTAATAATTTTAATAGCTATTGTTCTTTTTTTAGCAGTATTAGTTTTGAGTGCCGTATTAATTTATCTCAATGCAGAAAAGATAAAATACATTAAATGAAAGTAGAAGAGGTAATAAATTCTGAAGAATTACAAGTGCTCATAGCGGCCAGTTCTGTGGTTTTGCTCATATTGCTAATTACTGTGGTGTGTTTATTCCTCATATTTCAAAAGCGTAAACTTAAATTTATAGATGAGAAGAATGCTGCAGAAAAAAAGTATATAGAGGAGGTAGCTCGTACACAGATTGAGATTCAGGAGAATACGCTAAAGAATGTAAGTTGGGAGTTGCATGATAATATAGGTCAACTACTTTCTGTGGCTAATATGCAGCTTAATATGCTACAGGCAGATCTTAAAGAAGTTTTACATATTACCGAAGTAAAAAGTCTGGTTGCTCAGTCGCTTCAGGAAGTGCGTGCTTTGTCTAAAAGTCTCAATAACGAGGTGCTTAATAATGTAAGTTTAATTGAAAGTATTGAGAACGAACTCAGCCGTTTTGAGCGTATAAACTTTCTTAAAACCGAACTCAAAATTGATGGTACTGTTTGGGATATACCCAAAAATGACCGGGTTGTTTTATTTAGAATCGTGCAGGAGTTTTTTGCAAATGTTATTAAGCATGCAAAAGCAGATCTGCTTGTAGTTAATCTGAGTTTTTCTCAGGACATACTACAAATTGATATGCATGATAATGGGGTGGGTTTTGATATGGACACAATATCTAAAAATTCAGGTTTGCTCAATATTAGCAGTCGCGCAAAATTAATAGGGGCTCAGCTTGATATAACTTCTAAGCCTAAAACAGGTACTTACCTTAAAATGAAGTACTTGAGGAGCGTATAAAGTTTAAGTTCTAAAATAAATTAACAAATCTTTAAAAGAATTAGTAAATTTAGGGTAGTAATTCCCCCGGTTCCTTTACGTACTGAAGAATAATTTAAAATTATGAAAATCAAAACTATAGGTATAGTAGACGATCATGTGCTCTTTGCCCAATCCCTTCAGGGTCTTATCAATAGTTTCGAAGGTTTTGATGTGCTATTTATGGCAAAAAATGGTAATGATCTGATCAATAAATTAGATGTCGCAGGCAAGGATCCTGATATTATTTTGCTTGATATCAATATGCCTGTTATGAATGGTTTTGAAACCATCGCCTGGTTAAATAAACATAAACCACATATAGATGTTCTTGCATTGTCTATGGATGATGATGAAAATACTATAATCCAAATGCTGCGTTTAGGTAGTAAAGGGTATTTAATTAAAGATATTCATCCTGAGACTTTAAAGATGGCGTTAAATGAGGTTATAGAGAAAGGTCATTATTATTCAGATCATGTTACGCAGGCTCTTCTTGATAGTGTGAACAATAAAGGAAAAGATACAGATGCAGATAACTTTTCGTCACGTGAACTTGAATTTATGAAGCTCGCATGTTCTGATAAGACCTATAAAGAGATTGCAGACGTCATGTGTCTTAGTCCTAAAACGATAGATAATTACAGAGATACACTTTTTAAAAAGCTGGAAGTGCGAAGTCGCATAGGTCTGGTGCTATATGCGCTAAAAAATAAAATAGTAAGAAATCAATGATTTAGAATAACTTATAAATACAATAAACCTTCTGTAGAAGCAGGAGGTTTTTTTATGGAATAAAGCCTTGACAAAATCGGTCATTTTGATACTAAAATCGGTCAATTCTGATTAGTTTTTGGCACTGGCTTTAGTAGAATTTTTAGTATTAATTAATTGAAATTCAGTAAATTAAATAGAAGTGTTAACGATTGACCTTTAATATCAATTTCAAATCAAAGACAAGAACAAGAATCAATTATATAATTTCGAAGTAGAATAACATTTATGGAATTAAATAAATACAGTAAAGCAGTAACTCAGGATCCTACACTGCCGGCAGCACAGGCAATGTTACACGCCATCGGTTTAACAGATGATGATTTAAAAAAACCTTTAATAGGCATTGCAAGTACAGGTTATGAGGGTAACCCTTGTAACATGCATCTTAACGACTTAGCAACTTTCGTAAAGAAAGGAACAGAAAATGCAAATTTGGTCGGTTTGATTTTTAATACCATAGGTGTAAGTGATGGTATTTCTAACGGAACTCCGGGTATGCGTTTCTCGCTGCCTTCAAGAGATCTAATCGCAGATTCTATGGAGACTGTGGTCGAGGCCATGAGTTATGATGGTTTAGTTACAGTTGTAGGCTGTGATAAAAATATGCCGGGAGCTTTAATGGCGATGTTGCGATTAAACAGACCGTCTATTTTAGTTTATGGCGGCACCATTGCCTCGGGTTGTCATAACGGTAAAAAATTAGATATAATTTCGGCTTTTGAGGCCTTTGGTCAAAAAGTAGCGGGTACGATAGATGAGACAGAATATAAAGAAGTAATTCATAAAGCTTGCCCTGGTGCTGGTGCTTGTGGTGGTATGTACACAGCAAATACAATGGCTTCGGCGATTGAAGCTTTAGGGATGTCTTTACCTTTTAATTCATCAAATCCTGCTGTAAGTGACGGCAATATTAAAGAACAGGAATCTATTAGGGCGGGAGAGGCTTTGCGCTTACTGCTTGAGAGAAATATTAAGCCTTCAGATATTGTTACTAAAGAATCTTTAGAGAATGCCTTCAGACTGGTAACTGTGCTGGGTGGTTCTACAAATGCGGTGCTTCACTTTTTAGCTATTGCGAAAGCTGCGCATGTAGAGTTTACTCTTGATGATTTTAAAAGAATAAGTGACAATACGCCTTTATTAGCAAACCTAAAACCAAGCGGTAAATATTCAATGGAAGATTTACACGGCGTGGGTGGTATTCCCGGAGTTTTAAAATACATGTTAGATAATGATATGCTTCACGGCGATTGTCTTACAGTAACCGGTAAAACCCTGGCCGAAAATCTTAAAGATGTTCCTAATCTTTTAGAAGATCAGGATATCATAAGTACCCTTGAAAGCCCAATAAAAGATACAGGACATATAAGAATACTTTTTGGTAATCTGGCAACAGAAGGTGCTGTTGCAAAGATCACTGGTAAAGAAGGACTTTATTTTAAAGGTCCGGCAAATGTGTTTGATAGTGAGACAGCAGTAAATATTGGGATCAAATCTGGTGAAGTAAAAAAAGGTGATGTTGTTATCATTCGTTATGAAGGTCCTAAAGGAGCACCGGGAATGCCAGAAATGCTTAAACCTACATCTTCAATTATGGGAGCTGGTCTGGGAAAAGAGGTTGCTTTAATAACAGATGGTCGTTTCTCTGGTGGCTCTCATGGTTTTGTGGTGGGTCACGTTTCGCCAGAAGCACAAGTAGGCGGTAACATCGCTTTGGTGCAAAATGGCGATATTATCGCTATTGACGCCGAAAAGAATACGATTAATATCGAAATTTCTGATGAAGAATTAGAAAAAAGAAAACAAAACTGGCAGGCTCCCAAATTAAAGTTTGAGCGTGGCGTGCTTTATAAATATGCAAAAACAGTTTCGTCTGCATCTAAAGGCTGCGTGACGGATGAATTCTAGAATTGGCTTATGGAGACACAAACAATTAAGTTACAGGCACAGGATACACTTGTTACCGAAAGGTTAACAGGAAAAGAGGCGATCATAAAATGTTTGCTTGCAGAAGGAGTCGATATTCTTTATGGATATCCAGGCGGTGCCATTATGCCTGTTTATGACGAGCTTTATAAATACCAGGATCAATTGCATCACGTGCTTACACGTCATGAGCAAGGCGCAACACATGCCGCTCAGGGTTATGCGCGCGTGAGTGGTAAAGTAGGAGTAGCGATAGCAACTTCTGGTCCCGGGGCTACAAATCTTGTTACAGGAATTGCAGATGCGCAGATTGATTCTACGCCTATTGTTTGTATTACAGGACAGGTAGCTTCACATCTTTTAGGTAGTGATGCCTTTCAGGAAACTGATATTATTGGTATTTCAACTCCGGTTACAAAATGGAATTATCAGATCACAAAAGCTTCTGAGATCCCAAAAATATTAGCGAAAGCTTTTTACATCGCAAAAAGCGGTCGCCCGGGACCCGTGCTTATAGATATTACAAAAGATGCTCAGTTTGAGGAGTTTGATTTTGTGTATCAAAAGTGTACAGGTATTCGCAGTTATAAGCCTATTCCTGTTGTTAATAAAACGAAATTACAGGAAGCTGCCCACTTGATTAACAATGCTAAAAAGCCAATGATCGTTTGGGGTCAGGGCGTTATTTTAGGCAAAGCTGAAGAAGAATTCAAAGCTGTTGTTGAGAAGTCTGGTATTCCTGCAGCATGGACGATTTTAGGGGTTTCTGCAATACCTACAGATCATCCTTTAAACGTAGGTATGGTAGGTATGCATGGTAATTATGCGCCTAATATGCTAACTAATGAGTGCGACGTTCTTATTGCGATCGGGATGCGTTTTGATGACCGGGTGACTGGTGATCTTAATTCCTACGCAAAACAGGCTAAAATCGTTCATTTTGAGATAGATCCCGCCGAAATTGATAAGAACGTAAAAACTGATGTTGCTGTTCTTGGGAATAGCAAAGATTCTCTTGCGGCTTTATTGCCGTTACTAAATGAGAATAAGCACGATGAGTGGCATCAGCAGTTTAAAGATATGTATGCTACAGAATATGATCAAATTATAAAAGATGATATTCATCCTACTAAAGAGGGTCTTACTATGGGCGAGGTTTTAGAAGGTATTAATAAAGTGAGTGGTGGCGATGCTGTTATTGTTTCAGACGTAGGTCAGCATCAAATGATCGCCTGCCGCTATGCAAAATTCAATAAATCACAAAGTAACGTTACTTCCGGTGGTTTAGGAACTATGGGTTTTGCGCTTCCTGCAGCAATAGGTGCAAAAATGGGAGCTCCGCAAAGACCTGTTGTTGCGATTATAGGTGACGGCGGTTACCAGATGACAATTCAGGAATTGGGGACTATTTTTCAGACTAAGGTTCCAGTGAAGATCGTCGTATTAAATAACGAGTTTTTAGGAATGGTGCGCCAGTGGCAACAGCTGTTTTTTGATAAACGCTATGCTTCAACTAATATGATCAATCCAGACTTTGTGACTATCGCAAAAGGATATCATATAGAAGCTCAAAAAGTAACTAAAAGAGAAGATTTACCAGCTGCAATTGAAGCTATGATGGCTTCAGAAGATGCTTACTTTCTTGAAGTTATGGTAGAAAAAGAAGATAACGTATTTCCTATGATCCCATCGGGAGCTTCGGTTTCAGATATTAGATTAAGTTAGTTATGAGCGCAACAAAAACATTTACAGTTTCGATTTATACCGAAAATAATATCGGTCTATTAAATCGTATTTCGGCTATCTTCCAGAGAAGACATATTAACATCGAGAGTTTAAACACTTCTATTTCAGAAATTGAAGGAGTTTCACGCTTTACCATCGTAATTAATGTAACCGAAGAACAGATCAAAAAGATAATTGGTCAGTTGGAAAAACAGGTAGAAGTAATAAAAGCTTTTTACCATACAGATGAAGAAACAATATTTCTTGAGGCTTGTCTTTTTAAAATAAAATCAGACCTTTTGTTTGAAGAGCGCCAGATTCAGAATATAATTAAAGAAAGCAACTCTAGAATTGTCACTGTAAATCGTGAATTTTTCGTTCTTGAGAAATCAGGCAAACGCAGCGAGATCGAATTATTATATCGCGAACTTAGCGCTTTCGGGATTATGCAGTTTGTACGTTCTGGCAGAATCGCGGTTACAAAAGACGAAATGAAAATATCGACTCTTTTAGCCGAATTTTCGGTCGAAAGTGTGTAAAAATCGGCTTGAATAGTAAATATTTAATGAGGTAAGCCTCAACAAAAAAACCTGTAAAAGGGCAAATAAAACAATAACCTAATACCAAAAAAGTCCCATCATTTTGGGCAAAAGATTATGGCAAATTACTTTAACACTTTATCCCTAAGAGAACAACTGGCACAGCTGGGGAAGTGCCGTTTTATGGAGGCAGCAGAATTTGAAAGTGGTGTAGAAGCTCTTAAAGGAAAGAAAATTGTAATCGTGGGTTGCGGTGCTCAAGGCTTAAATCAAGGTCTTAACATGCGTGATTCAGGTCTTGACATTTCTTATACATTGCGTGAAGCGGCGATTAAAGAAAAACGCGCTTCTTATAAAAATGCGACAGATAATGATTTTGTTGTTGGGACGTATGAAGAACTTATCCCAGATGCTGATGTAGTTTTAAATCTTACTCCAGATAAGCAACATACAAATGTTGTAACGACTATAATGCCTTTGATGAAAGAAGGTGCTACGCTTACCTATAGTCACGGTTTTAATATTGTAGAAGAAGGTTTGCAGGTGCGTAAGGATATTACCGTAATTATGGTAGCGCCTAAATCTCCTGGTTCAGAAGTACGTGAAGAGTATAAAAGGGGCTTTGGTGTGCCTACATTAATTGCTGTGCATCCTGAGAACGATCCTAAAGGTGAAGGTCTGGATCAGGCAAAAGCTTACGCCGTTGCTACAGGAGGTCACAAAGCAGGTGTGCTTGAATCTTCATTTGTCGCTGAAGTAAAAAGTGATCTAATGGGTGAGCAAACCATACTTTGTGGTGTGTTACAAACCGGTTCTATCTTGTCTTTTGATAAAATGGTAGAAAAAGGAATTGAGCCTGCTTACGCGGCGAAATTGATTCAATACGGTTGGGAAACGATTACTGAAGCTTTAAAGCACGGTGGTATTACAAATATGATGGATCGTCTTAATAATCCATCTAAAATCAAAGCTTTTCAGCTTGCAGAAGAACTAAAAGAAACTATGCGCCCGCTTTTTGAGAAGCATATGGATGATATTATGTCTGGTCACTTCTCTAAAACTATGATGGAAGATTGGGCAAATGATGATGCTAATCTTTTAAAATGGAGAGCAGAAACCGGTGAAACAGCTTTTGAAAAAACTGAAGCTACAGATGCAGAAATTAGCGAACAAGAATTTTTTGATCACGGTACATTGCTTGTCGCTTTTGTAAAAGCAGGAGTAGAGCTTGCTTTTGAAACTATGACAGATGCCGGTATTATTGAAGAATCTGCTTATTATGAGTCACTTCATGAGACTCCGTTGATTGCAAATACCATCGCTCGTAAAAAATTATTTGAAATGAACCGCATCATTTCAGATACTGCAGAATATGGTTGCTATTTGTTTGATCATGCATGTAAACCTTTGTTGAAAGACTTCATGACAAAGATAGATACAGATGTAATTGGTAAAGCTTTCGCGAAAGGAAATCAGGTTGACAATAAAGAGTTGATCGCAGTAAATGATGAGATACGCAATCATCCTGTAGAAGAAGTAGGAGCGTGGTTACGTGAGTCAATGACTGCCATGAAAGAAGTAAGAACCGTTACCGAGAAAGAAGAATCGGTTTTAGCATAAATTGTAAAGACCAAATATGAGTAACACAAAGACCACATATTTCCCGTCGCTCGAATCTGTTAAAGAAGCTGCAGAGACATTAAAAGAAGTAGCCCTGGTTACACCTTTGATGAAAAGTTTAAGTTATTCACGTGAGTTTCGTGCAAACGTATTACTTAAACGTGAAGATTTGCAGCAGGTACGCTCTTATAAAATTCGTGGAGCGTTCAACATGATAAATTCACTTAGTGAAGAAGATCGACAGAAGGGAATTGTGTGTGCGAGTGCAGGTAATCACGCTCAGGGCGTAGCTTTTGCCTGTGCTAAACTTCATATTCTGGGTACTATTTATATGCCTGCACCTACTCCTAAACAGAAGATAGAGCAGGTTAATATGTTTGGCGAAGATTACGTAGAGATCGTTTTAACTGGCGACACGTTTGATGATGCTTACAAAGCAGCAAAAGAAGCCTGCGATCTACAAGGTAAAATATTTGTACATCCGTTTGATGATGAGAAAATTATAGAAGGTCAGGCTACGGTAGGGCTAGAGATAATTGAGCAATCACATGTAGAGATTGATTATGTTTTTGTTCCTGTAGGTGGCGGCGGACTGGCTTCCGGGTTAAGTACGGTTTTCCATTTGCTTTCGCCAAATACAAAAATTATAGGAGTTGAGCCGGAAGGTGCGCCATCTATGAAAACATCAATCATGAATAAGGAAAATACAACCTTATCTATGATCGAGAAGTTTGTTGACGGTGCGGCTGTACAGCGTGTGGGTGACCGCAATTTTAATATCTGTAAAGAATATCTTTCAGAAATGGTAACCGTGCCAGAAGGTAAAGTTTGCCAGACCATACTTGATCTCTACAATAAAGATGCGATAGTGGTAGAACCAGCGGGTGCGCTTACTCTCGCTGTTCTTGAACAATATGCTGAAGAAATTAAAGGCAAAAATGTTGTCTGCATTGTAAGCGGTAGTAACAACGATATTACACGTACCGCAGAAATTAAAGAACGCGCTTTATTGTATCAGGGACTAAAGCATTATTTTATTGTGCGTTTCCCGCAAAGAGCGGGAGCTTTAAGGGAGTTTTTAGCCGAAATTATGGGTCCTGAGGACGATATTACGTTCTTTCAATACTCTAAAAAGACGAGTAGAGAAGATGGTCCTGCTGTTGTAGGAATCGAAATTAAACGTAAAGAAGACCTTGAGCCTTTGATTAATAGAATGAAAACTCGTAATTTTTACGGAGAATATTTAAACGATAAACCCAACCTTTTTGAATTTTTAATTTAACGAAATGGACCAACAACTAACCGATCAAAAAATACCTTCTCAATTTAAAGTAAAACCCATAGAACAGCGTGAATATCTCGTTGATGGTAAACTTGTAAGCTGGGACGGTAAAACCGCTGATGTTTTTTCTACAATTCGTACAGAAGTTGATGGTACATATGCTCCTACACATTTAGGATCTGTTCCGCAATTGGGCGAAAAGGAAGCATTAGAAGCTCTTGAAGCTGCTTCAAACGCTTATGATAAAGGTCAGGGCTTGTGGCCTACAATGAAGGTTGAAAGCCGCATAAAATGTATGGAGGCTTTCGTTGAAAAAATGAAAACCAAGCGAGAAGAGGTTGTTAATTTTTTAATGTGGGAAATTTGTAAAAATTATCCCGATTCTCAAAAGGAGTTTGACCGTACAGTTGAATATATCTACGATACCATAGAAGATTACAAAAATATGGATCGTGACAGTGCAAAATTCCATAAGCAAGATGGAATTCATGCACACATTCGCAGAGGTCCGTTAGGTGTTGTTTTGTGTCTTGGGCCTTATAATTATCCACTAAATGAAACTTTTTGCCTGTTGATCCCTGCATTAATCATGGGAAATACGGCAATTTTTAAACCCGCTAAACACGGTGTTTTATTAATATCACCACTTCTGGAAGCTTTCCAGGAAAGTTTTCCTCCCGGGGTTGTAAATATAATTTACGGTCGTGGTCGCGAAGTGGCTTCACCCATTATGAAGACTGGTAAAGTTGATGTTTTGGCACTAATTGGTCACAGTTCATCAGCAAATGCTTTACAAAACCTACATCCTAAAAAGAACCGTTTGCGTTTAGTTTTAGGTTTAGAAGCTAAAAATCCTGCTATAATTTTACCCGATGCAGATCTTGATCTTGCGGTTTCAGAATGTATCGCAGGTACGCTATCTTTTAACGGTCAGCGTTGTACTGCTTTAAAAGTGGTTTATGTTCATGAAAATATAGCTGAAACTTTTAACCGTAAATTCTCTGAAGCTGTCGACGCTTTAAAATTTGGATTACCCTGGGAAGATGGTGTTAAACTCACTCCGCTTCCAGAACCTGATAAACCCGCTTATATTCAGGGATTAATAGATGATGCGCTTGCAAAAGGAGCTGAGATTATCAACGAAAAAGGGGGTGAAAAGACCGATAATTACATCTATCCGGCGGTTTTATTTCCGGTTTCTAAAGATATGAAGGTGTACCAGGAGGAGCAATTTGGCCCTGTAGTTCCTATTTTAACTTTCAAAACTATTGACGAGCCTTTAGATGACATGGCAGAATCTAACTATGGTCAGCAGGTTAGTTTGTTCGGTAAGGAGGTTAAAACTTTAGCCCCACTTATTGACACATTGGTAAATCTGGTTTGTAGAGTTAACTTAAATAGTTCTTGCCAGCGTGGTCCTGATGTGTATCCTTTTACCGGTAGAAAAGATTCTGCAGTAGGTACACTAAGTGTTCACGATGCTCTGCGTTCTTTTTCTATTAGAACATTTGTGGCTTCAAAAGACAATGAATATAACAATGCCATTCTTAACGAACTTCTGGACACTAAAAAATCTAATTTCGTAAGTACAGATTATATTCTTTAATGCTTAATTAATATTTCAAGCAATTGATTTTTAGGAAGAATTGATTTCTATGGATAGAAATTGAATTTTAATACTATTTTAGATACATTATAAAAAAAATGTTCTACATTCGTTTTATGATTACTAATGAAAATAAATTACCGGTAACTCCCAGTAGGCGCACACCACGTCCTCGTCGTTGTGCGCGTATATAATTGCCCATCACTCAGTTACCAATATTTATTTTTAATTCAATGTTTTCTTTTCCTTTTCATTTTTTAGCTTTTAGTATTGACCATAATAATGGCAATTCTAATTCATTTAGGCTATGCCGCCGTCGCCCCATAGGGGTGCAAAATTTAATGAAACTAAGGTGAGTCCGGTTTCTTTCACAACGGTAAATCAAAATCTTTTTATTAATTTTTCAATTACAGCATTATGGATATTGTAATTGCCAATAAGTCCCATGCGGGATATGCACAATTAATTTGTGATACAATAGCAGAATCGGCCAAAGTTCGTGGTACCGGTATAGCTAAGCGCACACCTGAATATGTCATCACTAAGATGGAAAACGGGAACGCTATCATCGCTTTAGACGGCGATAAATTTGCAGGCTTCTGCTACATAGAGGCCTGGGGTCACGGCAAATTTGTGGCAAATTCAGGACTTATTGTTCACCCTGATTATAGAAGTCGGGGGTTGGCAAAGGACATCAAAAAGGTGATTTTTGAGCATTCGCGAAAGAAATATCCAGACGCAAAAATTTTCGGTATAACAACCGGTCTGGCTGTGATGAAGATCAATAGTGATCTGGGTTATCGCCCTGTTACTTTTTCAGAACTAACAGATGATCCTACTTTCTGGAAAGGCTGCCAGACTTGTCGCAACTATGATATTCTGCAACGTACAGAGCAAAAAATGTGCTTATGCACAGGCATGTTGTATGATCCTGCAAAAGAGAAAGAAAAAGTAAAGACCGAACAGGAAAATAAAGTCAACAGCAAAAATTTCACGCGATTAAAAAGTATAAAAGAAACCTTGTTTCTTAAAAAAGAAAAAGTAAAAACTCATGAATAAGCTTGTTCTGGCATACAGTGGTGGTTTAGATACTTCTTACTGCGCCAAATATTTATCTAAAGAAAAAGGTTTTGAAGTACACGCCGTAAGTATTAACACCGGCGGATTTTCACAGGAAGAAATTGACGAAATCGAGCAAAAAGCACTAAAAATCGGTGCAAAAAGCTATAAAAACGTTCAGGCTGTAGATACTTTTTATAATAAGGTTGTGAAATATCTTATCTACGGGAATGTTTTAAAAAACAACACCTATCCGCTTTCAGTAAGTGCAGAGCGTATCATTCAGGCGGTTGAGATAATCAACTACGCAAAATCTATTGGTGCAAAATATGTTGCTCATGGTAGCACAGGCGCCGGTAACGATCAGGTACGTTTTGATATGATCTTTCAAACGCTCGCTCCTGAAATTGAAATTATAACTCCTATTAGAGATTTAAAACTTTCGCGTGAAGCGGAAATTGAATATTTAAAAAGTCAGGGCGTAGAAATGGCCTGGGAAAAAGCTAAGTATTCTGTAAACCGCGGACTTTGGGGAACCAGCGTAGGTGGAAGCGAAACACTTACTTCACATAAAGGTTTACCGGAAGAAGCGTATCCTTCTCAAGTGCAAAAGCACGAAAAGGAACAGGTTGTTCTTACTTTCACTAATGGCGAACTTACCGCTGTTAACGGCAACGAAGATACACCGGTAAAAAATATCGAGATACTACAAGAACTTGCTTCACAATTTGGTATTGGTCGTGATATTCATGTGGGTGATACGATAATTGGTATAAAAGGTCGTGTAGGTTTTGAAGCCGCAGCTCCTATTATCATTATAAAAGCGCACCATTTGCTCGAAAAACACACGTTGACCAAATGGCAAATGCAGCATAAAGATTACATGTCAAACTGGTACGGCATGCATTTACATGAAGGTCAATATCTTGATCCTGTGATGCGTAATATGGAAGCTTTTTTAAACGACAGTCAGGCAAATGTGAATGGTGATGTTTATGTGACGTTAAATCCTTACAGGTTTACTTTAGAAGGAATAAAATCTGATAATGACTTGATGAATGCCTCTTTTGGCGCTTATGGCGAAATGAACAAAGGCTGGACGGCAGATGACGCGAAAGGATTTATAAAAATTCTGGGAAATCAGAACAAAATCTATAACCACGTAAACGCTGAGAAATGATCAAAGCAGGAATCATAGGTGGAGCGGGATATACGGCTGGCGAACTCATACGTATTTTGCTGAATCATCAATATGTGGAGATCGATTTTATTTACAGCACTTCTAATGTGGGTAATGCAGTTAGTAAGATTCATCAGGATTTATTGGGCAGTACAGATCTGAAATTTTCAGGTGAGGTAAATGCGGCTGTAGATGTTGTTTTTTTATGTTTAGGACACGGAAATTCAAAAGCTTTTTTAGAAGAACATCTTTTTCCTGAAAGTACTATTGTTATAGATCTCAGTAATGATTTTCGCTTAAAACCAGATGCACAATTTCAAGGTCGCGAATTTATTTATGGTTTAACCGAATTAAATAAAACAGCGATTAAAGAAGCGGGTTCTATTGCAAATCCGGGTTGTTTTGCAACAGCGATTCAGCTTGCATTGCTTCCGCTTGCAGATGCAGGTTTAATTAAAGATGATGTGCATGTAAATGCGGTTACCGGTGCGACCGGTGCAGGAACTTCACTTTCTGCTACTACGCATTTTACCTGGAGAGATAATAATTTTTCGTATTACAAACCCTTCACTCATCAGCATATGGGTGAGATCAATCAGTCGGTAAAAAGCTTGCAGGGAAATTTCGCTAAGGAAATCCATTTTTTGCCCAATAGAGGCGATTTTTCCAGAGGAATTTTCGCAACAGCGTACACTTATTTTGACGGTGATCTTGAAGAGGTGACTTCTATTTACAAGAAATTCTATGAAGACGCTCCGTTTACCTTTGTTTCAGAGGACGAACTTCATTTAAAGCAGGTGGTAAACACAAATAAATGTCTAATTCATTTGCATACGCACAACAACAAATTATTGATCAGTAGTGTGATGGATAATTTATTAAAAGGCGCATCGGGACAGGCAGTAGAAAATATGAATCTTGTTTTTGGACTTCCACAAACCGAAGGATTACAACTAAAAGCATCCTATTTTTAAACAAAAGCTCCTCTCCTAATTTAGGAGAGGTGTTTCGGCAAAGCGGAAACGGAGAGGTAAAGAATAAATATTTTCGCTTTAGCGAAAAACCATCCTTTAAGGGTGAGGAAACAAAATAAACGACAATGAAAATAGCCATAATTGGTACCGGTAATCTGGGTCTTGCCATTGCAAAAGGTTTGGTTACAAATAATGCAATAACGACATTATATCTTACCAAAAGAAATCCGGCAGCCATTGAAGAATGGGCGGAGTATAAAAATGTATTTGTTACTGCAGATAATGTGGAAGCGGTGCAAAAGTCAGACATTATCATTTTTGCTGTTCAACCCAGCCAGATAGAAAATATTCTTCAAAGCATAAAGGGAGAATTGACAGACAAACATGTTTTGATCTCAACAATTACTGGTTATCAGATCAACCAAATTGAAGCTGTTGTTGGTCCCGATCAATTTATCATTCGGGCGATGCCAAATACTGCGATTGCTGTAGGTCAATCTATGACCTGCCTAAGCAGCAACGAGAAAGGCATGAAACGCATTAAAGTTGCTGAGGCTATTTTTAACCGTTTAGGGAATTCCTTGATTATTCCTGAACACTTGATGCAGGCTGCAACTGTGGTTTGTGCAAGCGGGATTGCTTTCTGGATGCGCCTGATACGTGCAACAACTCAGGCGGCAATACAAATGGGTTTCGACTCAAAAGAAGCTCAGGAACTTGCTATGCATACTTGTAATGGAGCTTCAAGTTTGTTGATTCATTCCGGTAATCATCCCGAAGAAGAGATTGATCGTGTAACCACACCACGAGGTTGTACCATAGAAGGTTTAAATGAGATGGAACATAAGGGACTGAGTTCGTCATTAATACAGGGAATGGTCGCTTCGTACAACAAAATAAGCAATATAAAACTGGAGCAAAAATGAGTTTATTTGATGTTTATCCACTTTATGATGTAACTCCGGTTAATGCAAAAGATGTTTTTGTTTATGACGAAAAAGGAGTCGAATATCTTGATTTATATGGCGGTCACGCCGTTATTTCTATAGGTCATGCACACCCTGAATATGTTGCAAATTTATATGATCAGGTACAAAAAATAGGTTTTTACAGCAATGCGGTTCAGAATCCGTTACAGGAAGAATTGGGTGAGCGTTTGCCTGCTTTCGCGAAATGTGATGGTTACCAGTTATTTATGTGCAATAGTGGGGCAGAAGCTAACGAGAACGCTCTAAAGCTTGCTTCTTTTGCTACAGGAAGAAAAAAAGTGGTCTCATTCACCAATAGTTTCCACGGAAGAACTTCTGCTGCTGTAGCCGCTACAGACAATGCTAAGATCGTTGCTCCCATTAATGCTCAACAGGAAGTTGCTTTTCTCACTTTGGGAGATTTGGAAGCGCTTGAAAATGAACTTTCAAAAGAAGATATTTGTGCTGTAATTCTCGAATTTATTCAGGGAGTTGGCGGACTTGATGAAAGTACCGCGGCATTTTATGAAGGCGTAGATGCACTTTGTAAAAAGTATGGTACAATGCTTATCGCTGATGAAGTTCAGGCTGGTTTTGGGCGTACAGGAGCGTTTTTTGCCTTCCAGGAGTATAATATTGAGCCCGAAATTATTTCGATGGCAAAAGGTATGGGCAACGGGTTTCCTGTTGGCGGGGTTTTAATTCACCCTTCCATTAAGCCTGAGTACGGAATGCTGGGAACAACTTTTGGCGGCAATCATTTGGCGTGCAGAGCTGCGCTTACTGTTCTGGATGTTTTAGAAAAGGAAAACCTGATGGAACACGCCAGAATTATGTCTGAATATTTTTTCGCGAAAGCGGAGCATATTCCACAAGTCAAAAAAATAAAGGGCCGCGGATTAATGTTGGGATTAGAATTTGATTTTGAAGTGGGCCCGATGCGCAAGCAACTTATTTACGATCACCACATCTTCACCGGAAGCGCAAAAAACAAAAATCTATTGCGGATTTTACCCCCTTTAACGATGAAAAAAGCCCATTTTGACCGGTTTTTTGAAGCCTTGGAGCAGGTTTTAAACTAACGTCAATCTGAAACTGAATTGTAACACTGAGCCTTTCGAAGTCTTATTTAGGCTTTAGAATAAAATTTGCAAATATGTCAGGCTGAGCTTGTCGAAGCCACATTAAATATCAATAATGAAAAAATACACCGAACTTACAGACATAGAAGATTTGCCCGCGCTTATCGCGCAGGCTCGTGAATTAAAGAAAAACCCGTTTGCTTTTGAGCATTTGGGCCATCATAAAAGATTAGTGATGTTGTTTTTTAATAGCAGTTTACGTACGCGTTTAAGTACAGAAAAAGCAGCACGTAGTCTGGGTATGGAAGTAACAGTAATGAACTTCAATAGCGATGCCTGGAAACTCGAGTTTGAAGATGGAACGGTGATGAATGCAGATACTTCAGAACATATAAAAGAGGCCGCGCAGGTGATTTCGCAATATGCAAATATTATTGCCGTTCGTGCTTTCCCTACGTTGACAGATAAAGAAAAAGATGAATCTGAATATGTGATTCGCAGTTTTGTAAAATACGCTTCGGTACCGGTTGTAAATATGGAAAGTGCTACGGCGCACCCATTGCAGGCGCTTGCAGATGCAATTACAATTACTGAAAAAAATACGGTTAAGAAACCAAAAGTCGTTTTGAGCTGGGCACCGCATCCTAAAGCTTTGCCGCAAGCTGTGGCAAATTCATTTACAGGAATGATGCAAATGATGGATATTGATTTTGTGATCACGCATCCTAAAGGTTATGAATTGAGCCCGGAAGTTGTAAAAGATTCAACAGTAATTTACGATCAGGAAGAAGCGCTAAAAGATGCAGATTTCGTTTACGTGAAAAACTGGAGCAGCTATTCAGATTACGGTAAGATCACAAATACTGACGAAAATTGGATGATTACCAAAGAAAAATTGGGCGAAGCAAAATTTATGCACTGCCTGCCGGTAAGGCGTAATGTAATTGTAGAAGATGCTGTTCTTGATAGCGATCATTCTTTGGTTATAGAACAGGCAAATAACCGGACTTTTGCGGCTCAGGTCGTTTTAAAGCAAATTCTGGAAACCGCACAGTCTGGCGAAATATTAAAATCTCATAAGTTAACTTCTCACATGTAATATGAAACCTGTACTGAATATTGTAAAAATAGGCGGGAATATTATAGAGAAAGAGGAAGATTTGCAGGCATTTATAGCCGATTTTGCTCAGTTGCCGGAACCTAAAATTCTGGTTCATGGCGGCGGGAAACTGGCCACACAAATGGCAAACGAACTAGGGATTGAGGTGAAAATGACTCAGGGAAGGCGAATTACAGATGCCGAAACTCTTGATGTGATCACAATGGTTTATGGCGGTAAAGTCAATAAAAATATTGTAGCACAGTTGCAAAGTCATTCCTGTAATGCTATCGGTCTTTCAGGAGCAGATGGCAATACGGTGCTTTCGGTTAAAAGGCCGGTGAAAGAAGTAGATTTTGGCTTTGTGGGTGATGTGGTAAAAGTAGATGATCAAATTATAGATTCATTGCTTAGTGCCAAACTTACTCCTGTTTTTTGCGCGATCACCCATGATGGTAACGGTCAGTTATTCAATACTAATGCAGATACGATTGCTTGTGAGATAGCCCGTGCATTTGCAGAAAAATACGAAGTTGTACTGTATTATTGTTTTGAAAAAGCCGGTGTTTTACTTGATGTTGAAGATGAAAGTTCGGTTATTGAAAGTATAGATACAGATACTTATAGAGATCTAGTCGCTCAAAAAATAGTAGCAGACGGGATGCTGCCCAAACTTCATAATTGTTTTTATGCATTAGAAGGCGGTGTAGATCAGGTACGGTTAGGAAAACCTGAAATGCTCAGTAATAATAACATTCCGTTCACCAAATTAGTTTTATGAACATAACAGAATTGACTCAAAAAGCAATCGATCTGCTGCAAAATTTAATTTCGACGCAGTCTTTTTCGTCAGAAGAAGATAACACCGCGACGCATATAGAAAACTGGTTTAAGGAATACGGGATTCCCTTTACAAGAACTGTAAATAACGTTTGGGCAACAAATAAATATTTTGACGAAAGCAAACCCACGCTCTTATTAAATAGTCACCACGACACCGTTCAGCCTAATAATGGTTACACAAGAGATCCTTTTAGTCCGGATATTGAAGATGGAAAATTATTTGGCTTGGGAAGTAATGACGCAGGCGGTTGTTTGGTTTCATTAATTGCAACTTTCACTAATTTTTATGCCGAAGAAAATCTGAAATATAATCTGGTTTTAGTCGCTTCCGCGGAAGAAGAAAGCAGCGGCGCAAATGGTCTTAATAGTATGCTAAAGGTTATTCCGCCTGTTGATGTTGCGATTGTAGGCGAACCCACATTAATGAATTTGGCTGTAGCCGAAAAAGGATTGGTTGTTTTTGATGCTGTTGTAAAAGGAACTCCGTCACACGCAGCACATCCCAATACTGATAATGCGATTTATAAAACGATTCCTGTTCTGGAATGGTTCAGGGATTTTAAATTTGAAAAGATTTCGGAAGCTCTGGGTGAAGTCAAAATGACTGTAACGCAGATCAATGCAGGGAAACAGCATAACGCGGTTCCGGCAGATGTGAGTTTGGTTATAGACGTTCGGGTAAATGATAAATATACAAATCAAGAAATAACCGACTTATTACAGCAAAAATCGCCCTGTGATGAGCTAAAACCTCGTAGTCTGCGGTTAAATTCCTCTAGTATTCCAGTAGATCATGAACTCGTAAAAGCCGGAATAGCATTAGGAAGAACCACTTACGGCTCACCTACTTTGAGCGATCAGGCAGTTTTAACTTGTCCGTCACTTAAATTAGGTCCAGGTGATAGCACACGCTCGCACAGTGCAGATGAATTTATTTATGTGCACGAGATAGAAGAAGGGATTGATTTATATATTAAACTTTTAAGTAAAATATTGTAATGGAATGGGAACCTGCAAGGTCTCCAAGACCTTGTAGGTTTATATAATTGTAAGTTTTAGCAATCAAAATTGAAATGGGAAAGACCTACAAGGTAGACAAAACCTTGCAGGTCGCCAAGTCGTTTTGAAGAGGAACGATTTTTAAATCGTTCACTTTTATAAATAAACAATAATTATTTTAGGCTTAGAATAAAATATTGAAAGCGTCATTCTGAATTTATTCCGATAGCTATCGGAACAGAATCTCAAACTGCTCATAAAAATATTATGGGAACCGGAAATACCTTAGGGAATCTAATCAACCTGCAAGGTCTCAAAGATCTTGTAGGTTTATATAATTGTAAGTTTTAGCAATCGAAAATAAAACAGGAAAGACCTACAAGGTTGATAGAAACCTTGCAGGTCAACCAGTCATTTCAAAGTTGGTACAACTGAGAAATCATCTATTTTTACACAGAAACAATATATTAATAAATTCCCCTCCGTTGAGAGTGGTTAGGGGAGGAAAAAACAAATTATGAAACTCTGGGATAAAGGAATAAGCATCGACGATAAGATCATGAATTTTACGGTAGGCAACGACCGCGAGATCGATATGCATATCGCAGCGTATGATGTGCAGGCAACGACGGCGCATGTGAAGATGCTTCACAAAATTGGAATTCTTGATAAAAGCGAACTTGAAAACCTCCTCCCAGAGCTAGAAAAGCTCGCCCAGAGTATAAAAAATGGCAGTTTTATTATAGAAAATCACTTTGAAGATGTTCATAGTAAAATTGAAGCCGAATTAACCGCCGCTTTAGGCGATACCGGAAAGAAAGTACACACCGCACGGTCTCGCAATGATCAGGTACTGGTGGCGCTACAGTTATATTTTAAAGATAGTTTACAAGGTATAAAGGCGCGTACCATCTCCCTTTTTGAAACCTTGATGCAATTGGCAGAAACGAATCAGGAAAAGCTTTTGCCCGGTTATACACATTTACAGGTTGCTATGCCCAGCAGTTTTGGACTTTGGTTTTCTGCTTACGCGGAATTACTGATTGATGATTTAATCATGCTGAAAGCGACCCAACAAGTTGTAGATCAAAATCCATTAGGTTCTGCGGCAGGTTATGGGAGTTCGTTTCCTATTGACCGCGAATTCACAACTCAGGAAATGGGTTTTAACACGCTTAAATATAATGTGGTCGCAGCACAAATGGCTCGTGGTAAAAGTGAGCGAACGCTTGCCGCAACTTTAGGCGGACTAGCAAATACTTTAGCGCGTTTCTCAATGGATATTTGCCTGTATATGAGTCAGAATTTTGGTTTTATAAGCTTTCCGGAGAAATTAACCACCGGAAGCAGCATCATGCCTCACAAGAAAAATCCGGATGTTTTTGAGTTAATTCGGGGGAAATGCAATAAAATTCAGGCGCTTTCCAGCGAAATGATCTTAATTACAAATAATCTTCCCAGCGGTTATCACAGGGATTATCAATTGCTAAAAGAAAATACCATCAGCGCTATTGAGACTATGAAAGATATTCTTGAGATCTTTGATTATTCAATCGCTCAAATAGAAGTGAAAGACATTGACCTAACAGATGATAAATACAAATATCTATTTACGGTTGATAGTATTAATGATTTGGTTATGCAGGGCAAATCTTTTCGCGAAGCATATCAAATTATAGGAGGTCAGGTTCAGGAGGGTAGTTATTCCCCTGAAGCCGGGAAAAAGCATACCCATGTAGGGAGTATTCATAATCCGGGTTTTGAACAAATTAAGGACAAAATGAGATCTCTGGTAAAGTTATAACTGCGTTGTTTTTAATTAGTTTCTTTTAACAAAAGCCTAAGAATTAGGTATCTGTTTTTTCATCATTTTAGATAAAAGTAAAACGTGATGAAAAAGGAAGATCTTATTCCCGCATTTGGCAGCAAACTCCGCACAAACATTGTGACTGTACCTGAGATTATCAATGAATGTTCAGGAATTCGGGTCTTTGGGCAGCTCTTAAAATCTTTTCTTTTTAGTACAGATATCGCGATTATAAGAAATACAAATGCCAATGCTATAATTGCGGTATATCCATTTACTCCTCAACCTATTATAAGTCAGGCTTTGATTACCGCTGCAGATAAACCTATTTTTTGTGGAGTAGGAGGAGGTGTGACTTCAGGTTTGCGATCTGTAGAATTAGCCCTTCATGCGGAATTTCAAGGTGCTTTAGGTGTGGTGATCAATAAACCTGCAAGCAATGATTTAATAAAGGAGTTAAAGCAGAAAATTGATATTCCCGTAACAATTACGGTAGTTTCAGAACTTGATGATATTGAAGGAAGACTTGAAGCAGGAGTAGACATATTCAATGTTTCTGGTGGTGAAAATACTTCTCAAATTATCTTAAAAATACGCTCGATCGATAAAAATGTTGCCATAATTGCAACCGGCGGAAAAACTGAAGAGACAATAGCTCAGGTTATTAAGGCAGGTGCCAATGCTGTCTCATATACACCGCCTTCTACAGGAACTTTATTTAAAGAGATTATGAAGAAGTATAGAAGTGAATGCTAGATTATGTTGTAGTTGTATTCAAATGCCCTCAATACTTACGCAAACTAGTAGATGAAAATTGGCAGACTTTTTCAAGACTTCAGGAAATATCTAAATTATTAACCGATTTTGACCGTACAGACGCAATTTTTGGCATCTGTAGACGGATTTTTCGATTCCGAAAATCTGTAAATTACGGACAGAAATGGGTGGTTTTACAATTCTTACCTTTTCGTAATAGTTAAATATCAGGAGAAATCCGGGCAGAATTCTGCGCAAAAAATTATAAGGAGAACACATTAAGATGCTTCTATATCCATAGCAATATTTCAGATCTGCATACTCTGTAATAATTTATCTTTTAAATCTTTTTAGTAAATTAAGGCCTATATAAAAAAGTAATAGTTTTTTATTATTTCTAAATCAAAAAGATAGATAAAAACTATCGACTTAAATATTGTAAATTCGTGCTTTAATAACAAAAATCGACAATAATGGAAGATAAATCAAATTCGCTATCCGGAACTCATAAAGTGTGGGAGGTTAACGAATCTTCAGCAAAGTGCCCATTTTTGAATGACAAAATGGATCATGTTGCTGGTGGAGGCACAAGTAATAAAGATTGGTGGCCTAATCAACTGAACTTAAATATACTGCGTCAAAATTCAGATAAAGTTGATCCTATGGACAAGGATTTCAATTATGCTGAAGCATTTAAAACATTAGATTTACAGGCAGTAAAAAATGATATTTACGGATTAATGACTAACAGCCAGGAATGGTGGCCTGCAGATTACGGGCATTACGGTCCTTTCTTTATTCGTATGGCATGGCATAGTGCAGGTACGTATCGTATACAAGACGGTCGTGGTGGTGCCGGTTCAGGTTCTCAACGTTTCGCACCTTTAAATAGCTGGCCAGATAATGCTAACCTTGATAAAGCTCGTTTACTTCTATGGCCTGTTAAAAAGAAATATGGTAAAAAATTATCATGGGCAGATTTATTGGTTTTAGCTGGTAACTGTGCACATGAGTCAATGGGATTAAAAATGTTTGGCTTTGCCGGTGGTCGTGAAGATGTATGGCAGCCGGAAGAAGATATCTACTGGGGTTCTGAAACAGAATGGCTGGGTAACAAAGAGCGTTATGCAGAAGGAGATTTAGAAAGCCCTCTTGGTGCTGCCCATATGGGATTGATCTATGTGAATCCTGAAGGACATAATGGTAACCCTGATCCGCTTGAGTCTGCTCATTATATTCGTGAGACTTTTGGCCGTATGGCAATGAATGATTATGAGACTGTAGCATTAATTGCAGGCGGTCATACTTTTGGTAAAACTCATGGTGCCGCAGATCCTTTAGAATATATAGAAGAAGAACCCGCTGCAGCAGGAATTGCAGAGCAGAATTTGGGTTGGAAAAATAAATTTGGAACAGGTAAAGGCGCAGATACTATTACCAGTGGTATTGAAGGTGCATGGACAAATACTCCTACTAAATGGAGTCATACTTATTTTGAAAATCTATTTGGTTTTGACTGGGAATTAACAAAAAGCCCTGCCGGAGCTTTTCAATGGAAACCAAAAGATAATGCAGGTGCAGGTACGGTTCCAGATGCACACAGGCCAGACGTAAAGCATGCTCCTTTCATGTTGACAACAGACCTTTCTTTAAAAGTTGATCCTGCTTATGAAAAAATATCAAGACACTTTTTAGAAAACCCTGAAGAATTTGCAGATGCTTATTCTCGTGCCTGGTTTAAACTAACGCATAGAGATATGGGCCCTATTGAAAGATACCTGGGTCCTGAAGTACCACAGGAAGAATTGATCTGGCAAGATCCTGTTCCTGCGGTTGATCATGAGTTGATAAATGAGCAAGATATTGCTGCTCTAAAAGAAAATATTTTGGCTTCAGGCTTATCAATAGCAGAACTTGTTTCTACAGCATGGGCATCAGCTTCTACATTTAGAAATTCAGATAAACGTGGTGGTGCTAATGGTGGTCGCATAATGTTAGAACCACAAAGAAACTGGAAGGCTAATAATCCTGATAGATTGAAGAAGGTAGTTGATACACTTGGTGGTATCTATAATGATTTTAATAGTTCTCAATCTGGCAATAAGAAAGTGTCTATGGCTGATCTTATTGTTTTAGCAGGTTGTGCCGCAGTTGAGAAATCGGCTAAAAATGCTGGTTACGAACTAACAGTACCTTTTGCGCCTGGCCGTACAGATGCAAGTGCAGAGCAGACTGATATAGAGGCTTTTGAAGCACTTGAGCCTCATGTAGATGGTTTCCGTAATTTTGCAAAAAGAAAGTACAGCGTAGCGACAGAAGCACTTCTTGTTGATAAAGCTCAGTTACTTAATTTGACTGCACCAGAAATGACTGTTTTAATTGGAGGTTTAAGAGCGCTAAATGCAAATTATGATGGTTCTAAGCACGGTATATTTACAGATCGTCCTGAAACACTTTCAAATGACTTCTTTGTAAACCTACTTGATTTTGGAACGACATGGAAGGCAACTTCTGAAGATGATGAATTATTTGAAGGTAGAGATCGCGCTACTGGTCAGGTGAAATGGACAGGTACTCGTGTAGATCTTATTTTTGGTTCAAATTCAGAATTGCGTGCACTTGCAGAAGTATATGCATCTGATGATTCTAAAGATCGCTTTGTAAATGAGTTTGTTGCAGTTTGGAACAAAGTGATGAACCTTGATCGTTTCGATTTAAAATAATTAGAAACTATTTATTTACAATTAAAAGGGAGCAATTGCTCCCTTTTTTTATACCAATCAAATTGTAAGAGAAACGCGATACTAAAAAGGCGTGATTTTAGTTATCTTTTAAAGCCTATGGAAAATTTTGTAAAAGACGATTCTATTATTCGAGAGATATGGGGAAAAAGCGATACTGTTCTGCTAATTTTTGCGGGAGCGGCGGCAGAATTTGCTTTAAATAAAGCGGTTGATTGGCTCTACTTCACCGGGAAATTGCCTGCAGATCCGTTGGGGCGTTTGTTCTCTACAGTTACCTATGCGAGAAAAATAATCTTTGCAGATAAAACAACTTCATTAAAGAGTATTGATTCTATCTATCATATACATAAAGCTGTTGAAAATTCCCGAGAAAGTAAAATACCAGACTGGGCTTATCGAGATGTGCTTTTTATGCTTATTTATTATTCCATAGCTTCGTTTGAGGTGCTGGAAAGAAAATTAACTTCGGAAGAAAAAGAAGAGATTTATAATGTGTTCTTCAGAGTGGGAGAGCGGATGCGCTTAAAAGATCTGGCACCTAATTATCAATCATGGCTTGTTCAGCGAGAGGAGCATTTAGCAAATGATCTGGAGAAAAGTAAATATACTAAAGATCTCTTTAAACAATATAAAAAGCATTTGGGAACGGTTAGATACTTTGTACTGATTGAAGGACAAAAGTTGATTATTCCGGACAGAGTAAGAATATTACTAGGACTTTCCAAAATATCTTTACTTAGTTTTATATTGCCTTTTTATAAATTGAGCAGGTTCTTGCATCTTGATAATTTGATCAAAAAAGTATTGTTACCGAAGAAATACGAAACAGAAATAAATGAAATAAACGTGGTGGTGTGAAAAATTTAAATAAAAAATGCGACTCATAATGAACCGCATTTTTTATATTCTAGTATTCTAATAGATATCTAGATTATCGTACTCTGTCCCATATGAACATTCCTAAAATTTACATTAGTATCTTCAGGATGTGTAATATAATCGGCTATAAAGTCACCTACTTTTGAGGTAGGAAATGCTTTTTCCGGATTAATATCTTTGGTTGTAATTCCTAGTTCCAGTGATTTTTCAACTGCTTTTTCAACTATCTCAGCCTCTTCGTTTAAATTTAAATGTCTTAAAAGCATCGCTGCAGACAGAATGGATGCCAATGGATTTGCAATATCTTTTCCTGCTCCTTGAGGAAACGAACCGTGAATAGGCTCAAACAAAGCATTCTCCAGACCTACCGAAGCTGAAGCTAACAATCCTATCGATCCACCAATAACGCTGGCTTCGTCACTTATAATATCTCCAAATAAGTTTTCCGTAAGAATTACATCAAACTGACTCGGGTTAAGAATCATTTGCATTGCTGCATTATCTACAAAAAGAAAATCTAATTCTACATTAGCGTATTCTTTACTGATTTCAGTAACTGTTTTACGCCATAAACGCGAAGTTTCAAGGACGTTAGCTTTATCTACCAGCGTTAACTTTTTTCTTCTTTTTTGAGCTTCTTTAAAAGCAAGATGTGCGATTCTTGATATTTCCTCAACTGAATATGAACAGCCATCACTTGCGACTTGCCCGTCATCGCTTAAATGTTTATCACCAAAATAAATACCGCCTGTTAATTCGCGATAGATCGAAATATCAGTTCCTGAGATTATTTCTCTTTTAAGCGGTGAGTTATCAATCAATCGCTCGTATGCCTTAACTGGTCTTATATTACAAAATAATCCAAGTGATTTACGCAAACGTAATAAGCCTTGTTCGGGACGTACTTTAGCAGAAGGATCATTGTCATATTTGGGATGGCCAATTGCACCAAATAAAATAGCGTCGCTTGCCTCACAAATATCTATAGTTTCTTCAGGTAAAGGGTTACCCGTTTCATCAATTGCCACAGCACCTACAAGAGCTTTGGTATAGATAAAAGTATGGTTATATATATCAGCAATTGCATCTAAAGCTTTTTTTGCCTGGGCAGTAACCTCAGGACCAATGCCATCACCGGGAAGAAGTGCAATATTGTATTTCATGGTAATAATTAAAAAAACAGATTAGGGAACCCTATAATAGGTTCCCTAAAGTTATAAAATTAAATGTAAAGATATTTTATTTATACGGACTGTAATTGCTCGAAGGCCTCTATTTTTTCTTTTTTACTTATCAGAAAATCAATGTCATCGTATCCATTTATCATGCAAACCTTTTTGTAAGGATCAATATCAAAAGGCATGACACCAGCAGGAGAATGTAAATTCTGATTTTCAAGATCTATTGTGATCTCGGTTTCTGGATTTTCCTGAATAGCAGCTAGTAATTTAGATAAATAATCAGGTGTAACCTGTATTGGTAAAATCCCGTTATTTAATGCATTTCCTCTGAAAATATCTGCAAAAAAGCTGCTAATTACTACTTTAAACCCGTAGCCAGCCAGAGCCCACGCCGCATGCTCACGACTCGATCCACAACCAAAATTATCACCAGCTACGAGAACAGATCCTGAAAAAGTATCATCGTTTAAAACGAAATCTTTATTTTCTGATCCATCTTTATTATATCTCCAGTCTCTAAATACATTATCTCCAAATCCCTGTTTGTCTGTAGCTTTTAAAAAGCGCGCAGGAATGATCTGGTCTGTATCTATATTCTCAATAGGTAATGGAACTGCTGTATCTGTAAGTTTTATAAATTTTTCCATTAGTTGAGACTTTTAGTAATATCTATAATTTTACCTTCTACCGCAGTAGCGGCTGCCATTAACGGGCTTGCAAGAATTGTTCGCGCACCTTGTCCCTGACGACCTTCAAAATTTCTATTTGAAGTAGAAACGCAGTATTCACCTGACGGTATTTTATCATCATTCATTGCCAGACACGCGGAGCAACCAGGCTGACGTAAGGCAAAACCGGCCTCTGTAAATATTTTATCGAGTCCTTCATCAACAAGTTGCTTGGCGACCTGTCTGGAGCCGGGAACTAGCCATGCATTAACATTAGGCGCTTTCTGCTTTCCTTTAACATAATTTGCAGCAATTCTAAAATCTTCAATTCTGGAGTTTGTACAACTTCCTATAAATACATAATTAATAGGTTTATTAATCAAAGATTCACCTTTATGTAATCCCATATATGCAAGGGATTTCTCAAGATTAATATCATTTCTGTCTGGTATGCGCCCTGTTACTTTGATTCCCATTCCCGGGTTTGTACCATAAGTAACCATAGGTTCTATATCTGCCGCGTCAAATGAATATTCCTGATCAAAAACTGCATCGTCATCTGTAGGAAGCGTTTTCCAATAAGCCAGTTTTCTGTCCCATTCTGCTCCTTCAGGTGCAAATTTGCGCCCTTTTACATACTCAAAAGTGGTTTGATCTGGCGCGATCATTCCGCCTCGAGCTCCCATTTCTATACTCATGTTACACACAGTCATACGACCTTCCATAGACATCTCTTCAAAAACATTTCCTGCATATTCACAGAAATATCCTGTACCTGAATTAGTCCCGATTTGAGAGATAATATAAAGAATTACATCTTTTGGCAGAACTCCGTTTTTCAGTTTGCCATTTACGTTTACGCGTAATTTTTTTGGCTTAGTTAGTAAAAGACATTGACTGGCAAAAACCTGTGCTACCTGGCTAGTACCAATACCAAAGGCAATTGTACCAAAAGCACCGTGAGTAGAGGTGTGGCTATCACCACAAACCATGGTCATTCCCGGTTGTGTAACTCCTAATTCGGGAGCCATAACGTGTACAATACCATTGTATTCATGACCTAAAGCGTAAAGCGTTATGCCGTGTTTCTCACAGTTTTCTGAAAGTTTTTTAAGTTGATTTCGCGAAAGCGCATCCCGTACCGGTAAATGTTGATCTACGGTAGGTGTGTTGTGATCTGCTGTTGCCACAATTTGGTCTGGGCGAGCGATTGGTATTCCGCGTTCTTCTAGTTCGGCGAAAGCCTGTGGACTAGTGACCTCGTGAATTAAATGTTTGTCTATGTAAAGTATTTGTGGGCCGTTTGATACGGTGTCTACTACGTGAGCATCCCATACTTTATCAAAAAGTGTTTTTCCTGCCATTTTATAATATCGCTGAGCTAAAAAATCTACTGATTTTTGAACTCTAAAACGCGTTTTTTAAATGCTTTTAGCCGATTTTCTACCCGCCTTGAGCAAATTATTTAAGCTATTGCTGCTGTTTGAATATTTGTAACTCGCATGATCTCGTGAATATCATCATCAAGAATCTCTTTTTTGCGGTCTGCAAAGTTCAGAAATTCTTTGTAAACTACATCAAGTTGTATCTTAGTAAGTTCATAACCTACCTTTTTAGAACGGTAGGCTAGGGCAGCGCGACCGCTACGGGCAGTAAGTACAATTGCACTTTCTGTCACACCTACTTCTTCAGGATCCATGATTTCATAGGTTTCTCTATTCTTGATCACTCCATCCTGATGTATACCAGAACTGTGCGCAAAGGCGTTAGAACCTACAATTGCTTTATTAGGTTGAACCGGCATTCCCATTTTTTCACTCACCATGCGGCTTGTGTCATAAAGTAATCTTGAATTTACATTTGTATCAAGATCAAGATAAGGGTGCTGTCTTAAGATCATTACCACTTCTTCAAGCGAAGTATTTCCTGCACGCTCTCCTATACCGTTTATTGTGCATTCTATTTGTCTTGCGCCATTCATCACCCCGGCAATTGAGTTGGCAGTTGCTAAACCAAGATCGTTATGACAATGGCAGGAAAGTATTGCTTTCTCGATGCCTTTTACGTTCTCTTTAAGGTATTTTATTTTAGCGCCATATTCTTCAGGAAGACAATAACCTGTGGTGTCTGGTATATTTAATACCGTAGCACCCGCTTTTATTGCGGCTTCACAAACTCTTGCCAGATATTCATTTTCGGTACGGCCGGCATCTTCAGCATAAAACTCAACATCTTCTACAAATGTTTTCGCGTAAGCTACAGCATCAATAGCACGTTGAATAATAGCTTCACGATTTGATTTAAATTTATGCAGAATATGAGAATCACTTGTGCCTATACCAGTATGTATACGAGGTCTTTTTGCATATTTAAGAGCTTCTGCAGCCACCTCAATATCTTTTTTAACTGCACGGGTTAGACCACAAACCGTTGCATTTTTAACCAGTTTTGCAATTGATTCAACAGATTTAAAATCACCCGGACTAGAAACCGGAAATCCTGCTTCTATAACATCAACGCCCAGAAGATCCAGACGTTCTGCTATAACTAATTTTTGTTTAGTATCTAACTTACATCCGGGAACCTGTTCTCCATCACGTAAGGTTGTGTCAAAGATCTGGACTTTATTATCACTCATAGTGGTTTTTTTCTCAATTTAAGTGTGAATATATATATTGGTAGTAAATTTGGTACAACCTTAAAGAAAAAGCCTACGATGTTTAAGGGTTTTTATTGATTTTTATATAGTTGATATTCAGTTATTTATGCGTAAAATCATTACAACAGCAAATGATACAAAAGATCCGCTCTTTACGTTAGTGAAGTCGCTTTCAAAATCTGAAAAGCGTCAATTTAAACTATACGTGGGCAGACTTGAAGGCAATGCAGAATCAAAATATTTGCAGCTCTTTAATTTGCTTGACAAGATGAATATTTATGATGAGAGCGAAATCTTAAAAAAAGGAATTGTCAAGAAACAGCAACTTTCTAATCTTAAAGCGCATTTATACAAACAGGTTCTCATAAGCCTGAGGCTGAGTCCTGCTCATCAAAATATAAGAGTTCTTATACGAGAACAACTCGATTTTGCCACTGTTTTATATCAAAAAGGACTTTATCAACAAAGTTTAAAGTTGCTTGATAAAGCAAAACAAATGGCGATTGAGAATGAAGAGAAAAACGTCGCTTACGAGATTGTTGAGCTTGAAAAAGTTATAGAATCACAATATATCACGCGTAGTATGAGCACGCGTGCGGAAGAACTTTCTCATGAGGCCGAAGTGCTGAGTCAACAGAATATGATGACCAGCAAATTGTCTAATCTTTCGCTTCAGCTTTATGGTATAATGCTAAAAATGGGTTACGTGCGCAGCGATGAAGAAAAGCAGGAGATCACGACCTATTTTAATGAGCATTTACCCGATTATGATATCAATTCGCTGGGTTTTCGCGAGAAGCTGTGGCTGTACAAAGCTTATTTGTGGTACAGTTTTTTAATTCAGGACTTTATTTCGTGCTTTAAATATGCAACTCGTTATGTAGAGTTATTTGATGAAAATCCTAAGATGATAGGTCGCAATCCCGTATTTTATTTAAAAGGGAATCACTATCTGCTGGAGTCGCTTTTCTACCTGAAGCACCACACAAAGTTTAAAGAAGTTCTTGAAAATCTATTAGAAAAATTAAAAGATCCTGACTTCCCAAAAAGTGATAATCTGGAGACTCTGGAGTTTCTTTATGTTTATTCAAACAAGCTCAATATGAAGTTTATGGTTGGTGATTTTACCAGCGATGATCATCTTGTTGACGAAATTTTAAAACGTTTAAAGTCCCTGGGAAATCATCTTGATGAGCATCATGTAATGGTTTTTTATTATAAAATAGCCAGTTTGTACTTTGGCGCCGGGGAGCATAAAAAATGTATTTTCTTTCTCGAAAAAATAATTAATAATAAATCATTAAAGTTGCGAGAAGACCTTATGTGTTTTGCACGCATACTTAATCTTGTGGCACATTATGAAGCGGGAATGGACTATCATCTTGAAACATTATTGAGAAGCACTTATAAGTTTTTGATCAAAATGAATGACATGCACGAGGTGCAAAAAGAGATGATCAAATTCCTTAGAAACCTTGGAGATATTTTCCCCGGTGAATTGAAAGACGAATTTAAGAAATTGAGGAAACGCCTAGAGGTTTATGAAAACGACCCATATGAGCGCAGAGCTTTTCTATACCTCGACATTTTATCCTGGCTTGACAGCCGAATTGAAAACCGACCTGTGGCAGATATAATTAGAGAAAAAGCTTTAGTTTTGATCCGTTAATGGGCAAAATATCTCCTTTTCTTAAGAATTTAATTCAGCTTAATATTGCCATGGTGCTCATAAGCACTAGTGGAGTTCTGGGCAGAGCAATCAATTTATGGCCGCCGCTTACAATTGGTTTACGTGCGATATTAGCAGGATTATTATTATTTGCTTTTTTAAAGTGGAAAAAGATAAATCTTAAGATCGCTAAAAAAGATCGATGGACTATTCTTCTTGGCGGAATTTTATTTGGAATTCACTGGACGGCTTATTTTCAGGCATTGCAGTTAAGCACCGTAGCGATTGGGATGCTCACTATTTATACTTACCCAACTTGGACGAGTATTTTAAGCCCCATAATTCTGAAAACGAGATTTCAAAAAATTCACTTATTATTGGGATTGCTGGTAATTGCAGGGATATTCTTTCTGGTACCAGAATTTGATTTTGAAAATAAATATACACAGGCTGTAGCTTTTGGTCTTTTTTCCGCTTTAGCGTATGCTTTGCGAAATATTTTAATGAAAAAACAAGTTGAGAATTACCACGGAAGCTTACTTATGTGGTATCAAATGATAATTATCGGGGTTCTGCTATTGCCCATAAGCGTCACGATATCACCCACAGAACTCGTAGATTCTTTACCTATTTTATTAACGTTGGCCCTAATTACAACAGCATTGGGCCACACGTTGTTCTTAATGACATTCAAGCATTTTAATATCACAACGGCTAGTATTATTAGTAGCGTGCAACCTGTTTATGGCATCATAATAGGTCTTGTCGTTTTAGGAGAAGTACCTAAAACAGGGACTATTATTGGCGGGTGTTTAATTTTAAGCGCGGTAATTTTTGAAAGCCTGCGTGTTGCCAGAATACAAAAGAAAGAGAGGTTGCAAACTGCTAAAGAACATTAATCCAGGCAAGCGTTCCACACAGGATCTTCAGAGGGTGGTGGAGCTACAAATGTCATCATCTCTTTTTGTACCGGATGCAAAATAGTTAGTTTTCTTGAGTGCAAATGAATGCTGCCATCTTTATTACTTCGGTCAAAACCATATTTAAGATCGCCTTTTATCGCGCAACCAATTGCAGATAACTGAGATCTGATCTGATGATGACGCCCGGTATGCAGATCAATTTCAAGAAGGTAATAGTTATCCAGTTTTTTCAAGATTTTATAGTCTAAAATCGCCATTTTACTGTCATTTACTTCCTTTTCGTGAGCGTATGATTTATTCTGTTTTGGGTTGCGTTTTAAATAATGAATGAGCGAGTCCTGCTCTTTTGGCGGTGCATTTTTAACCACTGCCCAATAGGTTTTTTTAGCTTCTTTTTCAGCGAAAAGCTTATTTAGTCTGGGCAATGCTTTCGAGGTACGGGCAAAAACGACAATACCGCTGGTTGGTCTGTCTAGCCTGTGAACAACCCCTAAGTAAACGGCTCCCGGTTTGTTGTATTTATCAGCGATATAGCTTTTTACCACTTCGCTTAAAGGTGTATCTCCGGTTTTATCTCCTTGCACAATATCACCGGGGCGTTTATTCACCACGATAATATGATTGTCTTCATACAGAACCTGCAGATTATCTTTGTTGCTATGTGTGGATTCCGTTTTCAGGGCTGTTTTGGTTGATTTTCTTATTACTTAGGAGGGTAGAAATAAAAAGTTTTACCCCCCGCCTTCGGCACCTCCCCTTTAAAAGTGGAGAAATTCTAAATTGAGAGTGTATAAATTTTAATATTGTTCGTCGTCGCTTGGGAAATCTTGGCTTTTTACATCACTAATATATTGCTCAAAAGCACCGGTCATTTGCTCGTAAAGATTTAGATATCTGCGTAAAAATCTAGGGTGAAATTCATGTGTCATTCCCAGCATATCGTGCATTACAAGAACCTGACCATCAACGCCATTTCCGGCACCAATTCCTATAACAGGAATGGTCAAACTTTCTGCAACCTCTTTAGCCAGTTTAGCAGGTACTTTTTCAAGTACAACCGCAAAACATCCTGCTCTTTCAAGCATCAATGCGTCTTCTTTCAGTTTTTCAGCTTCCTCTTCTTCTTTAGCTCTTACGGTATACGTTCCAAACTTATAGATAGATTGTGGCGTTAAACCCAAATGACCCATAACCGGAATCCCGGCATGTAATATTTTCTTAATAGAATCTTTTATTTCTTTACCGCCTTCAAGCTTTACCGCGTGACCGCCGCTTTCTTTCATAATACGAATGGCAGAACGCAAAGCTTCCTTTGGGTCACTTTGATAACTGCCAAAAGGTAGATCGACCACCACAAGAGATCTTTTTATGGCACGCACCACAGAAGAGGCGTGGTAGATCATTTGGTCTAAAGTAATAGGTAAAGTCGTCTCATGACCGGCCATTACGTTAGAAGCAGAATCACCTACAAGAATAACATCTATGCCCGCCCGGTCTACAATAGTCGCCATTGTAAAATCATAGGCTGTTAACATAGAGATCTTTTCTCCATGAGCTTTCATTTCGGTGAGGGATTTTACCGTAATGCGCTTATATTCTTTTTTGGCTGTAGACATGTAAAGATTTTTTGTGGCGGTAAATGTAGTAAATTAGGAAGGTTCTAGCTAAAGAGCTATATTTAAAAATGAAAAATACGTTTCTTATTTCCTTATTAGTTTTACTTACTACAGTGAGTTTAAATGCTCAAACTAAAGAAGAAGCAAAAGCAGCTGTTGATGCCTTTTTTGAAGCTTTTCATAAACAGGATACGATCGCTCTGGGCGAAATGACCTACGGCGAAATAAAACTCAACTCGATCTCTGAAAAATCAGGTGAAAATGAGCTAAAATCGGAAGATTATGGCGAATTTCTAAAAGCTATCGCTTCAATACCTAAAACAACCAAATTTGAAGAACGCCTGTTGAGCTATGAAATAAATGTAGACAGCAAAATGGCAAATGTGTGGACGCCCTATGAGTTTTATCTCGACAATAGCTTAAGTCATTGTGGTGTAAACAATTTTCAATTGATCTGGGTAAAAAGCGGCTGGAAGATCATTAATATCACAGACACGAGATCGAAGGATTGTAATTAACAATCACTCAAAGCAACATTTACTGCCAGACCGCCTTCGCTGGTTTCTTTATATTTTGTGTTCATATCCTGCGCGGTTTGCCACATTGTTTCGATCACTTTATCTAATGGAACTTTAGCATTTTTTGCGTCGGTGTCAAGCGCCATTTCGCAGGCATTTATTGCTTTTATCGCGCCCATAGCATTACGCTCAATACAGGGAATTTGTACTAGTCCGCCTATCGGGTCACAGGTAAGACCCAGATGATGCTCCATTGCGATCTCGCTTGCCATTAAAACCTGTTCTGGAGTTCCGCCCATAAGTTCTGCAAGTGCGCCCGCTGCCATAGCGCTAGACACGCCAATTTCGGCTTGACAACCGCCCATTGCTGCTGAGATTGTTGCTCCTTTTTTAAAGAGACTTCCTATCTCGCCGGCAACCAGCATAAACTGTTTAATATCCTGAAAATTTGCATCGTGGTTTTCAATGACCATATAGTACATCATTACTGCGGGAATCACACCCGCGCTTCCATTAGTGGGCGCAGTTACAACTCTTCCCAGCGAAGCGTTTACTTCATTTACCGCTAAAGCGAAACACGAAACCCATTTAAGAATTTGGCGAAATTTTATTTCTTTATTTCTAATAGCAGCGATCCACTCGTCAGAGTTGGTATATTGACCGTCTTCAATTAGTGTTTTATGCGTGTCAAAAGCTCTGCGGCGCACATTTAGTCCGCCGGGAAGCGTACCTTCAGTATGACAACCGGTGTACATAGAATCGAGCATAACCTGCCAAATATCGTGCAATTTGCGGTCGATTTCTTCCGCGGAAGCGAGCGATAATTCGTTATGATAAACTATCTCAGATATTTTTTTATTCTCTTTCTCGCAGAAGTTTAGAAGCTCTTTACCGCTTTGTACAGGGTAGGGGAAGCCCTTCAATTTTTCCTGTTTAATTTTAGAACGCAGGCGTTCCTGTTGTACCACAAAACCGCCACCAATAGAGTAATATGTATCTGTAGTTTTCTTTCCGTTTTTTAGCTGAGCGCGAAAGGTGATACCGTTAGGATGAAATTCTTTAAACTTTCTGTTGAAAATAACATGAACTGAAGGATCAAAAGCCACTTCTAATTCTGAATTTAACGAGATGCTTCTCTTCGTTTCTATACGCTCAAGAACAGAAACAATCTCATCAATAGGAAAAGTTTGCGGGTCTAGACCTTCAAGACCAAGCTGCACCGCAATATCTGTAGCATGCCCTTTACCGGTAAGCGAGAGTGAGCCGTATAATTCTACATGAATGGTCTCAACAAGGTGAAAGTTACCTTTCGCTTTAAGCTTATCAATCCATCTTCTTGCAGCCCGCCACGGGCCCAATGTGTGCGAACTTGAGGGTCCCACACCTATCTTGAGCATATCAAAAATGCTAATGCTTTCTATTTTACGCATATCTCTCTCTTGGCTGCAAATGTAAAATTTTATAATAGCCTTTATACGTATTTATAAAAAAGAAAACACCGCCAAAAAGCGGTGTTTTTATATCAAAAATCGGGTTTTAAGGCACTAAAACCACCCTAAAACGAGCTTTATTATTGATCATTTTATCGTAAGCTTCTTTTACATCGTCAAGCTTAAATTCTTCAATCATGGGTACGGTGCCATTCATTGCACTAAAGCGAAGTGTATCTTCACTATCTGGTGCAATACCACTAGGCCAGCCTTTTAAGGATTTTCTACCCATCAATAATTGCATAGGCGATACTTTAACCGGCTCACCTGTAGCGGCAATGAGCAACATCTGCCCGTCTATGGCAAGACCATCTACTACAGATGAAATCGCATCACTGTAAGGAGCGGTGGCAACTATAAGATCTGCACCACCTAACTTTTGAAGCTCTTCTGCCGCATCCTGATCATTAGTCGCAATAAACTGATGAGCGCCTAATTCGGTTGCCAGATCTTTTTTATCATCGCTAGTAGAAATTGCGATCACGCGCATTCCCATTTTATTGGCAAAGTGAATGGCAAGGTGACCCAAGCCGCCTATTCCCTGCACAGCAACAGTGTCACCTGCGCGAATCCCCGAATTTCTCATACCATTATAAACCGTTATTCCCGCACAAAGCAGAGGAGCAGCTTCAGATGATGATAATTCTTCAGGAATTATGGCAACCGCTTCCTGAGGAGCTGTCATATATTCGGCATAGCCACCGTCATAAGAAATACCGCAAATTTTTGCTTTTTTACAACTAATGAAATCCCCACGCCGACAAGGTTCACATTCAAAACAATGCCCACCGTGCCAGCCTACACCTACGCGTTGGCCTTTTTTCCACATCTTTACATCTGCGCCTACTTCTTCTACAATTCCCACAACTTCATGCCCGGGAATTCTGGGGTAATCTATGCCGGGAAAATGACCTTCTTTAACTAATGCATCACTGTGGCATATACCGCAGGCTTCCACTTTAATAAGAACCTGTTTAGCTTCTGGTTTTGGAATATCGCGTTCTATAATTTCAAATTCTCCACCCGGTTTGGGTACTTGTACTGCTTTCATATTGATTTTTTTGATTTGCCTTGAAATTACGAAAGGGCTGAAGGATAAAGGTGAAGAAAAAGTTAAATACCATTTCTAAAAAAGATGATAAAAGCGAAGGCCATGCCGTTGTTCATGGCATGTAATAAAATAGACCAAATGAGAGATGTATTTTTTAATTTCACAAATCCCAGTATGAATCCTGCAATAATACGAGGCAGAATAAGAAGAAAAAGAGTAAGGTTTACTGTAAAAGCATCTACATAATTAGTGATGTGTACAAAGCCAAAAATGAGAGAAGTAATAATTAGCAGCAGGTTTTTATGCTTATTTAGCCAATTTCTTATGGCAGAAGTCCGATTTTTAGGAAGCAATTCTCTCCCTATATAGGTTACTGCAAATAAGAATATGAGAGTGAAAGTGATTTTCACCGCCCAGTGCACGTCTAGTGGAACAAAACGAACCAGGAAAAATACAGGCCAGACGGCAATAAAAAGTATCAGGTCAATATGCCGTGGAGCAATAAGCGTACGGAACATCATTTCTTCAGCAATAGGAGCAAACACTACAATAAGAACAAATGCCCTGAGCATGTTAGATTTAAGTAGGTCTAAAATACCATCCTGTTTATAGGTATTGAGATCTATAGAGGGCACAAAGTGAGATAGTATAGAGAGTAGAATGCCGTACAGCATGTAAGCACCTATTAATATAAAGAAAGAAGAAATAAGGGTTTTTAATTTTAGCATTGGTAAACTTAGAAAGGTAAATATAATAGACAATGCATATTAGTCTGCTGTAATAATTTTTTAAAGCTGTAGCGAAAAAGTATTATGACAACCTGTCATATTGATTTAGGTGGCATAATGATTGACTTAAACACACCGAACGAAATTTAATAACACTTAAAATTATATATCGAGATGAGTAAAATCATAGGAATTGACTTAGGGACGACCAACTCCTGCGTTGCTGTAATGGAAGGTAGCGAGCCGGTAGTAATCCCAAATGCTGAAGGAAAAAGAACAACACCTTCTGTGATTGCTTTTGTAGAAGGAGGAGAAATTAAAGTAGGAGATCCTGCAAAGCGTCAGGCGGTAACTAACCCAACAAAAACGATTTCTTCTATCAAGAGATTCATGGGTAATAAGTACTCAGAATCTACTAAAGAAGCAGATCGTGCTGCTTATAATGTAAAAAAAGGTGATAACGATACGGCGAGAGTAGATATTGACGGTCGTTTATATACACCACAAGAGCTTTCTGCTATGATTCTTCAAAAAATGAAGAAAACCGCAGAAGATTATTTAGGACAAGATGTAAGTCGTGCCGTAATTACTGTACCTGCTTACTTTAATGATGCACAACGCCAGGCGACAAAAGAAGCTGGTGAGATCGCAGGTCTTAAAGTAGAACGTATAATCAATGAGCCTACAGCTGCAGCTTTAGCTTATGGTCTTGACAAAAAACACAGTGATCAAAAAATCGTTGTTTTTGACTTTGGTGGTGGTACACATGATGTGTCTATCTTAGAATTAGGAGACGGCGTTTTTGAAGTATTATCAACAGATGGTGATACACACTTAGGTGGTGATGATGTAGACAGCAAAATTATTGACTGGTTAGCTGAAGAGTTTAAATCTGAAGAAGATATGGACTTGCGTAAAGACCCAATGGCTTTACAACGTCTTAAAGAAGCAGCTGAAAAAGCAAAAATTGAATTATCATCTTCTACACAAACTGAAATTAACCTGCCTTACGTTACGGCTACCGCTAGTGGACCAAAACACTTAGTACGTACATTAACACGTTCTAAATTTGAGCAGCTAATTGACGATTTAGTAAAAAGAACAATAGAACCATGTGAGTCAGCTTTAAAAGCAGCAGGACTTTCAAAAAGTGATATTGATGAGATCATATTAGTAGGTGGTTCTACACGTATCCCAGCTGTACAGGAAGCTGTTGAGAAATTCTTTGGTAAAAAACCTAGTAAAGGTGTAAACCCTGACGAAGTTGTTGCAGTAGGTGCAGCGATACAAGGGGGTGTATTGACAGGTGATGTAAAAGATGTATTGCTTCTTGATGTAACTCCGTTATCATTAGGTATTGAGACTATGGGTGGTGTGATGACCAAATTAATTGAGGCTAACACAACTATACCAACTAAAAAGTCTCAGGTATTCTCTACAGCTGCAGATAATCAACCAAGTGTTGAGATTCACGTATTGCAAGGAGAGCGCCCAATGGCAGCAGATAATAAAAACATAGGTCGTTTTCACCTTGACGGAATTCCACCAGCACAGAGAGGAACTCCACAAATTGAAGTGACTTTTGATATAGATGCTAATGGTATCATTAAAGTATCTGCAACAGATAAGGCTACAGGTAAATCTCAGGATATTCGTATTGAAGCTTCTTCAGGTTTAACAGAAGAAGAAATTCAAAAAATGAAGTCTGAAGCTGAAGCCAATGCAGAATCTGACAAAGCAGCTAAAGAGAAAGTTGAAAAACTGAATGAGGCTGATGGTATGATCTTCCAAACTGAAAAGCAACTTAAGGAATTTGGTGATAAATTATCTGATGATAAGAAAAAGCCAATTGAAGATGCTTTAGAAGAATTGAAGAAAGCATATGCTTCTCAAGATGTTGCAACAGTGCAACCAGCTTTAGACAAGATCAACGAAGCATGGACAACAGCTTCTGAAGAAATGTATAAAGCTCAAGCTGAAGCAGGAGGTCAACCAGGAGCAGATGCAGGTCAACAAGCCGGCGGAAGTTCTGAAGGTGGCGCAAACAGCAGCGATGTTGAAGACGTTGACTTTGAAGAAGTGAAGTAAATATAAATTTAGTACGGCTAGTACTTAATTATATAAATAAGAAAAAACCCGGGCTTTTAGCTCGGGTTTTTGTTTTTAGTACCAGAAGATATTAGAATTCTCTTGTCATTTTCATCATCAATAAGCTTGACGTAATCTAACGAGTTATAAATCTAAATTCTTGTCTTTCGCGGCAAGCTTCAGCGAATTATAAACCTCTACAATTGTTAAATTTCCCAGCCTTTACGGTAGCTTTGTCTTCCTACAAATTGGTTGGCCTCTTCAAGATTGGTGATTTTCATATTATCACCATCCCATAGAAGTTTTTTACGCGCATAGAATTCCATTTTTCCCTGGCTGTTTTCTCTTTGCAACATGTAGCTGCGTATGGCAAGATTACCCATTAGTACAGTTTCTGTCATTGGTCCTGCATAATCAAATGAAGAAGTTAGACCTTTATGCTCAGAACTATTAAAGCCAGCTTTACAGGCATCTACCCATTTGCGTTGATGACCGTATTCCGGTTCTATATTCTCTTCTACTTCTTGACCAAATTCTGTAGTGCCATCATTAAGATAAAGCTTTGGCATTAATGGTGAACTGTCATTAATGTTTGTAGAAATGATACCGTTTTCACCGGTTATCAATACGCCATTATAGCTTCCTTTACCACCTATGTCATCATTTGCAGGAATAATTTCCGGGTGCGATGGGCGTATACCACCATCACTCCAAGTCATTTCTATAGGAGATTTACTTTTATCTGTAGCATCAAAATGGAGAGTAATAAAAGAAGAAGGAGGGCAGCCTTCGGGATGGTAATCTGCATTCCACATTTCGGTGTAAACCGTACCTACACTACATTCTGCATCTGTAGGATATTTTAAATTTAACGTCCTAAAAGGAATATCAACAAGGTGACAACCTACATCGCCTAACGCGCCGGTACCATAATCCCACCAGCCTCTCCAGTTGAAAGGATGAATATTAGGAATATAAGGTGTTTCTTCTGCAGGTCCCAGCCATAAATTCCAATCCAGGTCTGCCGGTTTTAGACTGGCATTGGGCTCAGGCATGGCATTACCTTGTGGCCACACGGGTCTGTTCGTCCAAATCTGTACTTTAGAAATTTCGCCTAAAACACCAGAATCTACCCATTTTTGTACCATCCCCAGAAGTTCATTAGAACCTCCCTGATTTCCCATTTGGGTTACAACCTTTTGATCACGCGCCATCTGAGTAAGCATTCTGGCTTCACGTATATTATGTGTCATAGGTTTCTGAACGTAGACATGTTTACCTCTCTGCATCGCAAATGAGGCTGCGGGACCATGAACATGATCTGGAATTGAGATTGTAACTGCATCAATATCTTTTTCTTTATCAAGCATTACTCGATAATCTGCATAAAGTTTTGCATTAGGAAATGATTCTACAGAAGCAGCGGCTGAGCCAGAAAAATCTACGTCGCAGAGCGCTACAACACGCTCTCTGCCATTAACAGAAGCGTTCATAATGTCGCTGCGACCTTTGCCGCCGGCGCCAATAGCCGCAATGTTTAGCTGATCACTGGGAGCAGTGTAGCCTACGCCCCCCAGAACATGTCTGGGAACAATAAAAATAGAAGATGCAATTGCACTGGTTTTTACAAAAGATCTTCTTGAATTGGAAAATGGTTCTTTTTCTTGAGACATTCTAATTTGGTTTATAGATAGTTATTTGGTTACGCTAAATGTATTCTTAAAGTTAGGTAAATAAAAACTATCTCAAACGTTTGATTTATGACCTTTTCTTTTGTACAGAAACAAGAAACTGCATTACTATTGAAATTGTACTAGACCCATTCTTCTTTTAAAATACCGTAGCAGCAAGTATTTCGCTTAAAGCCATCTAATAAATAAACATTCTTTCTTAATATTCCTTCTAGACGAGCGCCCAATTTCTCGACGGCTTTTCTGGATCTTATATTACGTTCATCAACTCTAAATTCTACTTTTTCAAAATATAAGTCAATAAAAGCATAAGAAAGCATGAGTTTTTTAACCTCTGTGTTAAGTCCTGTGCCCTGAAATTCTCGGCCAATCCATGTGCTGCCAATATGCAGAACTTTATTGGGCCAGTCTATATTCATAAACCTAGTACTCCCTGCATATGCATTAATTTGTTTATCAAAGATGATAAACGGTATTGCGCTCAATTCTTCTAGATGTTTAAGGGCAGTAGCGATATAGGTGTTTAATGTGGCAGGAGTCGCAATGCCTGAAGGTGAATATTGTACCAATTTATCCTGAGAGGCTATGGGTAAAAGAAGTTCTGCGTGTTCTAATTTTAAGGGAGAAAGTTTAACGCGCTCATTCTCGAGTATAGGTGCTATCATGGTTTTAAAGTAAGCAATATCTAAAGTTGAAGCAAGGCAAAAACTGCTCAAAAAAAATCCGTTGCTTACACAACGGATAATTCATCTTTAAACT
Source organism: Leeuwenhoekiella sp. A16 (assembly GCF_047946675.1). GTDB lineage: Bacteria > Bacteroidota > Bacteroidia > Flavobacteriales > Flavobacteriaceae > Leeuwenhoekiella. Next base: position 4,197,043 of record NZ_CP172313.1, on the reverse strand, counting down.
AAATTTATTCTAAAACACCGATTATTATTCTTCTCTTGAAGCAACAGATGTTTGTTTGCTTCTAAGGTCTTTATTGATTTGAGCAGCGATAAATGACTTTTCGTTTTTGAAAGCGTTGTCTGATAGAGCAACAGTCTCCAGATTTTTCATTTCTGCAATTTCTGAAGGTATAACACCATACATAGCGTTACCAGAAAGATTAAGTTCTTTTAATTTGTGAAGCTTTAAGATAGCTTGTGGAAGTTCACCAGTAATGTTATTGTCAAATAAGTTGATAACTTCAAGGTTTTCCATGTTAATAATATCATTACTAACGTGGCCTTCTAAATTGTTACTGCTTATCATTAATTGTTCTAGACGAGATAATTTGTAAAACGAGTTAGGTAACTTACCTGATATCATATTACCATTAAGGACCAATTTTTTCAAATTCTTAAGGTTACCCATTTCTTCAGGTAGTTCACCGTTAATTTTATTGAAAAACATCTCAAGGGTTACTAAAGAAGTAAGATTACCAATGCTTGCAGGAATATTACCTTCAAGATTATTCATACTTAAGTTAATGCCTACAACATTATCATTAACAAGACGAACACCGTACCATGTATCAACTGACTTAGAAAGATCCCAGGTATTGTTCCAGTTCTCACCATTTGTAGAATGGTAAAGATCTATAAGAGCATCTTTTTGAGTCTGAGAAACTTCTGCGAAAGAGCAAACTGTAAAAAGAAAAGCTAGTGCAAGTGTAATAGTTGATCTCATAATTATTAGTGTTTGTGTTTTACAACGTAAATATAACACCCTTTAGCCGTGAAATGCAAATATATTCGATGAAATACACAATTATTTTAGTTCGAAGGTAATTTGAGGTGGTTAATCAACGATTTTTCATGTTTTTTACCGATAATCGATGTTTTTAAGGTGGTTTTTAACTAACCAAGTATTTCAAAATCAAAGGATCTTTAGAATAATTTCATTTTAATAACTTCTATAAATAGAAAAAGGTTACCACATAGGGCAACCTTTATTTAAACATATTAGAATAACTTATTATTCTACTAACAAGCCTTCAGAAGTTTCCTTCGTTGACTTGAATTTTGATAAAATCATAGCACCAACTCGCTGCTGCTTGTTAAAAGCTAACTGAGCCAATACAATCAAGTACAAAAATGGAAGAAAAACAATCAATAAAATAGTCTTCATGATTTGAGGCATTTATGTTATACGCTGTAAACATACAATGCATTTACATGAAATACCAAATATAATCGGTGAAATACACAAAATTATCTCAATAATGTTATTTTTTGTAGGAAAGACTTAGGTTTTGATTTCTAGCTGCTCTTTATCGATGATTTCACAATTTCCATATTCATATCGTGACCACCGTCAAAAACAAGATATTCTATCTTATTTTTAAATAGAGAATTTGCTTTAGTTTTTTCGCCCTGCATTCTTTCTTCGGTGAGGTAATGGTCTTGTGTACCATAAATAAGTTTTACAGCAGTATCAATATCTAAATAATCAAACTGCTCAGGTTTTAATTCGTTAGGAATCCCGCCGGAATGAAGGATAATTGATTTGCTCTTTATCTTATTTTTTGCGATCCATCTTGTAATAACAGAAACCCCTTGCGAAAAACCGAAGACGATTAGGTTTACATCATCAGATAAATGCGGCTGCACAGCCTGCTCATATACAGCATTCATATAGTTTAAAACATTCTCGGTCTCTAATGCAGTATTTTCTTTAGTAAGCCAGGAAGCTCCTACATATTTAAAAGATTTGTCCTGATAATACTTGCTGGGAGCCTGTGGTGCGATAATATAATTTTCTGTTGGGTCTAGCTCTTTAAAGAATTCTATGAAATATCGGCTCAAATAACCTATTCCATGACAAACGATCCAGATGTTTTTTGTCTTTGTGGTTAATGTATTTAATGAGCTATATGTATTCTGTGATGAGTAAGTAACGGTATTTTCTAAAGCCATATATAGAGTATTTGTATCTTTACAAAGTAAACTATTATGTATGAATTATACCAAGGAGGAGGTTCTTGAAAGATGCACAGAGATTTGCAAAAACACATTGATGGAAACCCTTAATATTGAGTTTATTGACGTAGGAGATGATTACCTTACTGCAAAAATGCCTGTTAATAAAACAGTTTACCAGCCTGATGGTGTACTACACGGCGGTGCCACGGTCGCACTTGCAGAAAGCGTAGGCAGCGCTGCCAGTTATATTTTTCTAGATTCTGATAATTATATTGTTCGGGGGATCGAGATTTCTGCTAATCATTTAAAGAGTATCTCTCAGGGATATGTTTTCGCTAAAGCTACTTTTTTACACAAAGGGCGCACAACACAACTTTTGGATATACGCGTTACAAACGAGGCCGGCGAATTAATCTCAGTCGTCAAACTCACAACTATAACACTTCCTAAAAATAAATAATGACAGTTTCAGATTTTTTTGAGCATCTGAACCATCAGCGCGTGCAAAACTTACCGTTTGTAGCATATAGAAAACCGGGAGAATTACCAGTGAATGCGCTACTACAACCTAATGATGATCTTAATACTGTCTTAGATTTTACCGAAAAAGGATTTGTTTTTTCACCCTATGATATAGATAAACCGGCCGTAATTATACAGGGTGCAAAAATTGTAACCTCTCAATTTGAGTCTACAACTTTAGAAGATGAAAAGGAATTTACAGGATTTAATTCTACAGAAGAAGAGAAACAAAAACATGTAGATTTAGTTCAAAAATCGATCAAAACCATAGAAAAATCAGCATTGCAAAAGGTGGTTTTGTCGCGCGAGCAAATCATAACTTTACCTGCAACAGACGTTTTCGAGGTTTTCAAATCATTGTTACAAAAATATGCGCAGGCATTTGTCTATATCTTTTTTCATCCTAAAGTAGGCCTTTGGCTGGGGGCGTCTCCGGAAACTCTTCTTTCGCTTAAGCGAAACAGATTAAAGACGATGGCGCTGGCAGGCACTCAAATTTATAAAGGAACGCTGGATGTGGAATGGGGAGAAAAGGAAAAGGAAGAGCAGCAGCTTGTTGTAGATGAAATAAGCCATAAATTGAAAGAAATAGGAGTGGGTAATTTAAAAAAATCGCCCAGAATAACCCAAAAAGCGGGAAATATACTGCATTTATCGACCCAAATTAATGCAGTTTTAGATGAAAAATCGCCTACAATCAACGAGATAGTTGCAGCGTTACATCCTACTCCTGCAGTTTGTGGTTTGCCGCGACATCTTGCTCAGGATTTTATAGCAAATAATGAAACTTATGCTCGATCATTTTACACTGGTTTTCTGGGTGAATTAAATATGGAAATAATAAGCACAAGAAGCACCAACAGAAGGAATACCGAGAATCTGGCTTATCGAGCCATTACTACTGCTACAGAGTTATTTGTAAACCTGCGTTGTATGCAAATAAAAGATAACACAGTTCATATATATGTAGGCGGCGGAATTACCAAATCTTCTGTGCCAGAAGATGAATGGGAAGAAACTTGTGCAAAAGCCAGAACTATGAGCAGGGTTCTGCCTAATTAAAAGATTAAAATAGTTAATGAAATATTCTAATATACCGGTTTCCCAATCTATCGTGCATTTATGTCTTATTAAGGGGATAGATCATGTAGTTATATCGCCAGGATCTCGTAATGCGCCATTAACAATTGGTTTTACGCATCATCCTGATATAAAAACCTATAGCGTGGTAGATGAACGTAGCGCAGCTTTTTTTGGTTTGGGCCTGGCCCAGCAACTTAAAAAACCTGTTGCATTGGTATGTTCCAGCGGAAGCGCACTTCTCAATTACTATCCGGCAATTTCTGAAGCTTTTTACAGCGATATTCCTTTAGTCATTATTTCTGCAGACAGGCCTATTGAGCGTATAGATATTGGCGATGGGCAGACGATACGGCAGCGTAATGTTTTTGAAAATCACATTTTATATTCGGCTAATTTATATTCAGAATTGGTTCCTGAAGAGCCGGTAACTGATGCAAAATTATTGCAAAAGCAGGGAGAGGCAGAAAAGCATAATCACCAGGAAATTAATAAAGCTTTAAATATTGCGATAGTACAGCAGGGGCCGGTGCATATCAATGTTCCGTTTTACGAGCCCCTTTATAAAACCGTTGAAGAGCAAACCGTAAAGCCCATTGTTGTAAATCCGCAGATCAGGGAAGAAACACTTTCAGAAAGTGAGTTAGAACCTTTTCTTAATATTTGGAACAGTGCTAAAAAGAAGATTATAATAATAGGAGTACTTAACCCTAATTCTATTGAACAAAAGTATCTGAATATTTTAGGCAATGATCCCAGCGTATTAGTGTTTACTGAAACGACATCTAACACGCATCATCCTAATTTCTTTACGCGTATAGATAATCTTATCGGCTCGCTTGATGATAGCGAATTTCAAGAGCTACAGCCCGATATTTTGCTTACAATGGGAGGTATGATAATTTCAAAGAAAATAAAAGCTTTCTTAAGAAATTACAAACCACAACAACATTGGCATGTTGATCCTAAAAAAGCTTATGATACATTTTTCTGTTTAAACAGGCATTTTAAGGTGAGTCCCAATCACTTTTTAGAGCAGTTAACGACTAAGTTGACTTTCGTCGAAAGCGGTTATCAGTCAAAGTGGTTGCAGTTGCGAGAGCGCAGGGATGAGTTGCATAAAAAATATATACAAAATATTGAGTGGTGTGATCTAAAGGCATTTGAGCATGTGCTTAATAAAATACCAAGTGCATCTATGCTGCAACTAAGCAACAGTTCTACCATACGGTATGTACAACTTTTTGATATTGATAAAACATTACAGGTTTTTTGTAATCGAGGTACAAGTGGTATTGATGGATGTACTTCTACAGCGGTAGGGGCAGCGGTCGGGAGTAATTTACCCACTGTACTTATAACCGGCGATTTGAGCTTCTTCTATGACAGCAACGGGCTGTGGAATAATTATATGCCTTCTAATTTTAAAATTATACTTATCAATAATCAGGGCGGTGGGATCTTCCGTATTTTACCCGGTAACAAAGATTCTGAGGAGTTTGATACTTTTTTTGAAACTGTGCACGATTTCACAGCAGAACATTTATGCAAAATGTATAATATAGCTTATTTTTCAGCATCAACAGAAGAAAAGCTCGATTCTGAAATTGGTGAATTATTTCGCTTAAATAGTCAACCAGCCTTATTAGAAATCCACACACCGCGCAAAATCAACGATAAAGTGCTTTTAAAGTACTTTGACTTCATCAAATAAGGGCTATCGATCAATGCACTTTTATTTTATGTATATTTAAATTCACAAATTATTATTAACACACAAAATTCGAATTTATCATGAGTAAAAGAGATGAAATGATAGCCAAATATGCTACAGACCTAAAAGAAAAAGTAGGTCATGAAGCAGATATGGACCTGTTAACCAAAGTGACCATAGGATGTGGACCTTCTATCTACAATCAGGATTCTTCTACTGTATCATCTAGTAGCGAATCTGAATTAGAAACGGTTAAGAAAAATTTCTTAATTAAAAAATTAGGTCTTGCCGATGGACCAAAACTTATGGAAGGTATTGACGCTGTGATGGATAATTATGGTAAATCTAACAGAAGTAAGTATCGTGCTGTCGTTTATTATCTTCTTGTAAAACACTTTGGTAAAGAATCTGTTTATAACTAATAGATCAAATCATATTTTGAAAAAAGCTGCTATCTTAAAAAATAGCAGCTTTTTTATTTCTTATTATTAAAGGAATACTTCTTTAATTTTACTTTGGTTGCTTATAGTTGTGTAATTTTACGGCTTAATTATTTTTTATGTTAGAAATAGGCGCTTACCATAATCTAAAAATAGACAGAGATACAAGCCCGGGTTTATTTTTAGTAAACGAAGAAGGTGATGAAGTTTTATTGCCGGGTCAATACATGCCTAAAGAATTTGAAATAGGTGATGAGTTGTATGTATATGTATATCTTGATAACGATGAGCGTCCCGTTGCAACTACTTTAAAACCACTTATAGAAAAAGATGGTTTTGCTTTTTTGCGTTGCACAGATGTGAGTTCTATAGGAGCTTTTGTAGATTGGGGAATAGAAAAACAATTGTTTGTGCCCTTTGCAAATCAGGTTACGCCTATGAAAAAAGGGCAATACTATGTCACTCATATGTATCTTGATGAAAAATCAAACCGCCTCGTAGGTTCTACTAAACTCAACAATTTTTTAAAGAATGAAAATGTTGATGTTAGCAAGTTTGATAAAGTGGAGATCATGGTGTCTCATTATTCAGATAATGGTGCCAATGTAATTATTAATGGAAAGTATAAAGGTCTTGTTTATAAAGATACAATTTTTGAAGATCTGCGCGTAGGTGACAAACTTCCCGCCTATATAAAACGTGTACGCGAAGATGGTAAAATAGATGTTCTTCTTCAGCCTGAAGGCTATAAAAGTGTAGAGCCTAATGCCAATTATATTTTGGACGAAATGAAAGCCAATGGTGGCAGACTGGATCTTCATGATAAAAGTAGCCCAGAAGAAATTCAGGCGCAATTAGGGTTAAGCAAGAAAAGCTTTAAGAAAGCGGTTGGGGTGCTTTATAAAGAACGTCAAATTGATATTCTTGAAGATGGCATTATTCTAAAAGAGCAATAAGAAGCTTTCTGTTTTTAAGAGACTAACCTTTGTTTTGTTGCTAATATAGCATGATGTATATCTGTAAAGTGCATAATCTTAACAGAAGAAAAAATACTTTCAAATCTTGCTGTTCGCATCGCAAGAGGATCGTAAGTCACAAAATGAACAGCTAAAATTCTTTTATTAAATTGCGATATAAATCGTTGAGCACTAGGCATTATAGAATAAGAGTGTATGCGATTTGTGATTACATAGAATTGTATCTTTTCATCAAAGTATTTTAAGATTTCCTGGCCTAGCTCAAGAGCCTCTTCCTTGTCAATAATAAAACCTTCATTAATCTCACTCACAACACAATTTTTAAAGAAATATAGGTTTCCAAATTCGAATGAAGTGTGGGCAACTATCTGATTTCTAAATTGTGACTCTAATACTTTCATAAGGTTTTATATTTTATATAAATGTCGGGAGTCTTTCTAACATTTTATTTTCCAGAATAGGAAAGGAATAAGAAACGATGAAATAGTGGTAATTGCCGACCAAATGCTTTTTTAAAAGCAGATTTATAAGAGCGTCGTAAATAAGAAATAGAAATTCTTTTGATTAAGAGTTGGAATCAGGTTATTTTTGACAAAAATCAATTTTATGCCAAAGATCGTTTGGAATACTGTAAAACAATACGACGATATTACTTACAAAAAATCTAACGGCGTTGCGAGAATCGCTTTTAACAGGCCAGAAGTTCGTAATGCATTTAGACCCAAAACTACCGCAGAGCTTCTTGATGCTTTTCATAATGCTCAGGAAGATACAAGCATAGGTGTTGTTCTATTATCTGCAGAAGGTCCCTCACCTAAAGATGGTGTATATAGTTTTTGCAGTGGTGGTGATCAAAAAGCAAGAGGTGATCAGGGTTATGTAGGTGAAGATGGATACCATAGATTAAACATTCTTGATGTGCAGAGGCTCATTCGGTTTATGCCAAAGGCAGTAATAGCAGTTGTACCGGGGTGGGCTGTGGGTGGTGGTCACAGTTTACATGTGGTTTGTGATCTCACGCTCGCTAGTAAAGAACACGCGATTTTTAAACAGACTGATGCAGACGTCACGAGTTTTGATGGCGGTTATGGTTCTGCTTATCTGGCTAAAATGGTAGGTCAGAAAAAAGCTAGAGAAATTTTCTTTTTAGGTCGAAACTACTCAGCACAGGAAGCTTACGAGATGGGAATGGTAAATGCTGTTATCCCACATGACGAGCTGGAAGATACCGCTTATGAATGGGCGCAGGAAATCCTGGCAAAATCACCTACTTCAATAAAGATGCTCAAATTTGCCATGAACCTTACTGATGATGGTATGGTGGGGCAGCAGGTATTTGCGGGAGAAGCAACAAGACTCGCCTATATGACAGAAGAAGCTAAAGAGGGCCGAAATGCCTTTCTTGAAAAACGGAAACCAAACTTCGAAAAAAAGTGGATCCCTTAGTATAAAAATCGGGTTAAAAGCAACAAAAAACTCCCTATTTTAGGGAGTTTTTTGTTTTTATAATACTTTAGAATCTAGCGAAGTTTAGGAAAATCTGAAGGATTAGCTTCTCGCATTACGTCGTAAACCTTTTCATAAATATCTTCGGCAGATGGTTTGCTAAAATAGTCACCGTCAGATCCATACGCGGGACGGTGTGGTTGAGCACTAAGTGTTTGTGGTGCGCTATCCAGATATTTAAAAGCTCCCTGCTTTTCGGTTACTTCTTGTAAGAGATAAGCAGAAGTACTTCCCGGCATATCTTCGTCGATAACCAGCAGGCGATTTGTTTTCTTAACGCTCTCAAGAGTATCATGATTAATATCGAAAGGCATTAAACTTTGGGCATCTATAACTTCGGCATTAATACCGGCGCTCATAAGTGCATTGGCAGCTTCCATGACGAGCCTAAGTGTGCTTCCGTATGAAAGTAATGTGATGTCAGTACCTTCTTTTATTATTTCAATTTGGCCTATAGGTGTTCTAAACTCACCCATGTTGGCTGGTAATTTCTCTTTAATTCTGTACCCGTTAAGACATTCAACTATAAGAGCGGGTTCATCGCTTTCTAACAGCGTGTTGTAAAAACCGGCGGCTTTTGTCATATTTCGCGGAGTGAGAATATAAATTCCACGTAGTAAATGAATAAGCGCACTCATTTGTGAACCACTATGCCAGATACCTTCTAATCTATGTCCACGTGTACGAACGATTAAAGGAGCGGTTTGTTTACCATGTGTGCGATATCTCAACGACGCCAGATCGTCGCTCAGGGTATGAATGGCATAAAGAATATAATCCAGATATTGTATTTCGGCGATAGGGCGCAAGCCACGTAAAGCCATACCAATTCCCTGACCTATAATTGTTGCTTCCCGTATACCCACATCTGCTACTCGTAAAGCACCATGCTTTTCCTGTAGACCTTCCAGACCCTGATTTACATCACCTATAGCACCAGAATCTTCACCAAAAATTAATGTTTTAGGATTATTTGATAGAATAGCATCAAAATTATCACGTAATACTATACGCGCGTCTACTTCTTGAGAGTCGTCATTATATACAGGTAAGACCTCTTTTATATTGGTAGCGCGGTTTTCAAGCTCACTATAAAGATGAGCACTATATTGTGGCTGGCAATTTGTTATATAATTTGTGATCCAGTTTTGTAGCTTGGTTTTTGCATCAAAATTCTCTTTGGTGAGAAATCGTAATATTTTTCTGGCAGCTATTAAAAGATCATTTTTAAGAGCGTCTTTTTCTTCTACTAAGGTGTTTTTTATCGGACTAATAAACTGCGTATTACTACTTTTATTTATTATCTCATCAATAAGTACTAGTAGCTTTTTCTTTTCTTCTTTTATAGGATTTATAAACGCTTCCCATGCTTTTCTCTTCCCCTCGCGAACATTGCGCTTTATATTCTTTTCTATTTCTGAAAGTTCCTCATTGGTAGCAATTTGATTTGCTATCATCCACTCTCGCATCTTAACATTACAATCGTATTGACGCTCCCATTCTAATCTGGAAGCACTCTTGTAGCGCTCATGCGATCCTGAAGTAGAGTGACCCTGTGGTTGCGTGAGTTCTTTCACATGCAGTAGAACGGGTACATGCTCATTGCGGGCAATAGCACCGGCTCTTTCAAAAGTTTCCACTAAAGTGGGATAATCCCAACCGTTTACTGTAATTATCTCATATCCGGCCTCATTTTCATTACGCTGAAAACCGCTGAGAATCTCAGATATATTTTCTTTTGTAGTCTGGTGTTTAGCATGCACAGAAATACCATATTCATCATCCCAAATAGAGATTACCATAGGTACCTGCAAGACGCCGGCCGCATTTATAGTTTCAAAAAATAATCCTTCGCTCGTACTGGCATTACCTATAGTACCCCAGGCTACCTCATTTCCTTTATCTGAAAGTCCTGTAGCATTTAAATTATTAGACGCATGTCTAAATATTTTTGAAGCTTGCGCCAGACCTAATAGTCTTGGCATTTGACCTGCTGTAGGAGAAATATCTGCACTACTGTTACGCTGATTCAATAGATTCTTCCAGGTACCGTCTTCATTAAAACTGTGGGTTATAAAATGCCCGCCCATTTGCTTACCGGCACTCATGGGATCGTGCTCTATACTAGTGTGAGCATACAGCCCTGCAAAGAAGTTTTCTATAGAATAGGCACCTATCGCCATCATAAATGTCTGGTCTCTGTAGTATCCTGAGCGCCAGTCGCCATTTTTAAAAGCTTTAGCCATTGCCAGCTGTGGTACTTCTTTACCATCGCCAAAAATGCCAAATTTTGCTTTGCCTGTAAGAACTTCACGACGGCCTAAAATACTGCATTCACGGCTCGTGACAGCGATCTTATAATCTTCAAGGACGGTTACCTTAAAATCTTCATAAGAGAGTTGCGTGAGGGAATCAGATTTTATAGCCATAGTTTAGAAAGGTTGTTTGACAAAAATAGACAAAATTCACTTGACAAACAATGCTCTGAAAAATAAGGAAAGTATCAAAATCGCAATTTTTAGCCTTAAAATCGGCTTTTTGATACTAAAAGTAGATTTTGATTTATTTTTATTAAATTAATCCTAATAACTTTTCGCGGAAGCTTATCTATTTCAATACAATCAATACCACTTTCTGGTAAATAGATTAAATAATGTTCTAAAACTAAGCGTCACAATAAACCTGATTTTCTGATCGTAATGGGGCTGGGCAATTTCCCATCCGTTTGAAGAATATACCGGGAAGAATAGCTCAAAATAATCTTCTACCAGCACGGCACGTACACCACTGTCATACGCAAACTTTGTGTTGAGCCCCTGATTATGGAGCAAACCTATATCGCCATAACCATGTATAAAATGCCATAAGGTTGTGCTGGTATTGGCTGTAAACATCCATTGATTTGCAAATGGCGTATCAAGAATAGATTTAAAACCACCTTCAGCAAGAATAAGCTGCTGGCTAAAGAGACCAGAACTTTCAGAACGACCGTAGTAATTATAGTCAAACATATAATCTGTAGGACGGTCTAATGCAAAACTGAAGTAATCACCATCATTACGGGTGTCATTGTATAAAAATGTACCGGCAAATATTCTCAAATCAAACTGCCTGTTGTTTAAGAAAACTTTTCTGTATTTAGCTGTAAATGAAAGTTTGCTAAACTTTTTTGCCAGTTGAAAATCTGTTTCCCAGTTAAAGGCATTTATTACACCGGGATTATTGTTTGAATATCTAATATTAAAGACATTATAGTCTGGATCATCGTTAGTAATGACATTAGACTTGTCTCTGTTTACATTTACATTTCTAAGCGTTAAAGACTGACTTTTGTCTGATCTTAAATCATCAGTACGAAAACCAAATGTGATAAAGGGCGTATATTTTGTGTAAAAAGCATCTGGCGCATAAGAGAAGGTATTCCCTGAGAATCCATAACGTATCGCATACAAATTACCCTCTTCTATATTTTGCGTATAGGTGAAGCCCAGACCACCAATTATGGCTTTTGACTTTAAACCGTATTGAGGCTCTATTTTATAACTAAATGGTTTAGAAAGAAGCGTTTTATTATACATTTTTGCTCCAATTGTAAGACCATCATACAGGTTATATTCAAAAACCGGCATAAAGAAAACCTGATTTTTAGCAGGGTTCTCGATATCCTGAAATAACTTAAATTGAACCGGTTTATTAAAACCGATGAAAGGATTAACCTTTCTGTAATTATTACGCCTGTTATACTCAGGGACGATGCCTTTTACGTTGAGAGCAACCCGATCTGCACTATCTGCCGCTATAGTAACTTTTTTTAGATTTTTAAAACCATCTACCCATTGTTGAGAAACAACGCTGTCTCCTTTAAGCCCGTACAAAGAAATAGGCATTTGGGAGTTGCGCTTATTTTTTAAGGTGACAACAAGAGAGTCACCTTTTTTGTACGCATTCTGTATCTTATAATCTATTTTCTTACGTGTACTTACATAGTCACCAAAGAACCATTCAAGATCCTTTCCTGATCTGTTTTCTATTAGTTTCCTAAAATCTTCAGATGATGTTAGTTTTAATTTATTGTCATTGTAAAAATCGGCAATAGATCGATCCACAAGATCACTGTTAAGATATTTTGAGAGGTAATGAAAGCCGCTGCCTGCCTTATATTTATTGGCTATATTTTTATTGAATTTTATAAGAGAATCGTAAGGTTTAGAAAGCGCCTGGTCAAGATTAAGACGCGCCATGTGTATATAAAGTAAATTGTACTGATCGTTAAATTCTAATTGTGATGCGTCAAATTTACTTGCCAGCCAAGACTTCTCCAGACTTCCAAAGGCTTTGAGGTTAGGATAATATCTATCCATATATTCCATCATAAGATAGGTCTTGATCCCGTCTGTGACCCATCTGTCTGTACGAGGATTTACATAAAGCGTATTGTCTACATAATTGCTTATGCTGGTTTTTAATATTTTAAGTTCATACTGAAAACCATCTGGAAAAGGCCTAATAAAATCGGGAAGTTGATTAAGACCATACACAGGATTCTCCTTGTAATCAATTTCGGTGATCAATAATTTGTCAAAAGGGTTGGGGCCCAGTTTGTCGTTGAGATATCTTACAATTCTATCTGCAATTATAGCTCTGCTGGGAGCAATTACTTTATTATCGTAAATGTTGCTTATTAGCGAAAGATCTTCCGTTTTAAAAGTCTCGAAATTTGAAATCTTTTTCAGGAAAATTCGCGCGCTATTTCTGGAAGTACCAGTCAATTTTATAACAGATTCGGCCGATTTTTGAGTCTGTAGGGCGGTTTTTTCAAGGTCTGTAGTTACCTCATAACCTTGCGGAAGATTAAAAGTAATGTCAAAATTAGTTGGCGCAGTGTAAAGATCATTTAGGTTTTTATTGCTGTAATATTCCCATTTGCCATCATAGACCGCCGGGCTCAAATACCAGAACCGTAAATTAAAATCACCATTAGGTAACGCGCCATATTCAGTAAAACGGGCATCTGGCAATTTAAGATCATAAAAGATATTGAGCTTATACTCCTGCCTGGGATAGACAGGGTTGCGCAATTGTACTCTTACAATATCTATGGCGTCATCAAGTCTGTGATAATCAAGAAAGCTAAACTTACTATCTGAGATTGATTTTATGGTTGTGCTCCCGCGCTCTTCATTTTTTGCAAGGTGAAATTTACGATCATAATTTTCAGCAAAACGTTTTGCCAGCGCAGATTGTTTAGATGAAAAACTGTTTGCCCAGTCATTAAAATACAATTGGTTAAGCGTATCATTTGTAGTATTTACAAATACTACTTCTTCCTGTACACGTATCGTTTTCGCGGAAGCGTTTAACTTAGCATGTATTGTAATGCGGTTCTGGCTCCATGCAGGATTAGCACAGAGCAGAAGGCATAAAACATAGAAGGACAAGTACTTGCTCAATCCTTTATATTTAGAAAATTAATAGGGAAAACGGGCATCAAAAAGAATTGAGAGATCATCTTTAATATCTAACGTAAAATTGAAGTAACCGGATTGGTAATTATCTTTTATTAGAAATTAGGACTAAGTTCATATTCTGAATAGAACTCATTAAGAACGTCAATAACTTCATCTGGAGTATCTACAAGATGAATAAGATCAACGTCTGCATCACTAATATTTGCAAAACTGTCAAGAAGTGTAGTGCGTATCCAGCCCAGCAGGTCTTTCCAGAAATCTGTACCTACTAAAATAATAGGAAATTTATCGATCTTTCTTGTCTGTATAAGCGTAATAGCTTCAAAAAGCTCGTCTAGCGTGCCAAAACCTCCCGGCATGACCACAAAACCTTGCGAGTATTTTACAAACATTACTTTGCGCACAAAGAAATAGTCAAAGTCAATACTCTTGTCACTGTCAATATAAGGGTTGTCATGTTGCTCAAATGGCAATTCTATATTTAGACCTACAGATGTACCACCTGCCAGATGTGCGCCTTTATTACCGGCTTCCATAATACCGGGACCACCACCGGTTATAACACCGTAGCCATTATCTACTATCTTTTGTGCGATTTCTGATGCTAATTTGTAGTATTTCTGATCTGGTTTTGTGCGTGCGCTTCCAAAGATGGAAACACATGGCCCAATGCGGCTTAGTTTTTCAAATCCGCTAACAAATTCACCCATGATCTTGAATATTGCCCAAGAGTCATTGGTTTTAATCTCATTCCAACCTTTATGTTTATTCTCGTTTCTCATTATAAATTTTAACGTTACTAAAAAGCTTTTGGTGCGAAACCAAAACCGCCTAAATTAGTTCTTTTCTCAAAAACTGGGCGGTATAGCTCTTTTTATTTTTGCTTACTTCTTCCGGTGTTCCTTTTGCCACGACCTGCCCGCCATCTTTTCCGCCTTCGTATCCTATATCTATAATATAATCTGCCATTTTAATAACATCCATATTATGTTCTATGATCAACACTGTATTGCCTTTATTTACTAAACGATTAAGTACATCCATAAGTACGCGTACATCTTCAAAATGTAAACCGGTTGTAGGTTCATCGAGTATATAGAAAGTGTTTCCTGTGTCACGTTTAGATAATTCTGTAGCGAGTTTTATACGCTGCGCTTCACCGCCCGAAAGTGTTGTAGATTGTTGACCAAGGGTAATATAACCCAGCCCCACATCTTTTATAGTTTTTACCTTTCTGTATATTTTGGGAATATGCTCAAAAAACTCAACGCACTCATTTATGGTCATCTCAAGCACATCTGATATTGATTTGCCCTTATACCGTATCTCAAGAGTCTCTCTGTTAAAACGCTTACCCTGGCAAGTCTCACACTCTACATAAACATCTGGTAAGAAGTTCATCTCGATCACACGCAGACCACCACCTTTACAGGTCTCGCAACGCCCGCCGGCAACATTAAAACTAAATCTACCCGGTTTATACCCGCGTATCATAGCTTCCGGAATCTTTGCAAATAGACTGCGTATCTCACTAAAAACGCCTGTATAAGTAGCAGGATTTGAGCGTGGCGTACGGCCAATTGGCGATTGATTAATATCAATTACTTTATCGCAATTATCAAGCCCTTTAATAGATTTATAAGGCTGCGGAGTTTTTACACCATTAAAATAATGCGCATTCATTATAGGATAAAGCGTCTCATTGATGAGCGTTGACTTACCACTGCCAGAAACACCGCTTACAACTATCATTTTACCTAACGGAAGTTTAATATTTACGTTCTTCAGGTTATTACCAGTTGCACCTTTAAGTACGATCTCCTTACCGTTGCCTGCTCTTCTTTTTTCGGGAATGGCAATCTCCTTTTCTCCATTAAGATACTGGGCGGTTAATGTATGGTGCTTAAAGAGTTCTTCCGGCGTTCCCTCGCTAATAATCTCACCACCGTGTTTACCAGCTCGTGGCCCTATATCTATAACATGATCTGCACGTAAGATCATATCTTTATCGTGTTCTACCACTAGTACAGAATTCCCTATATCTCTTAATGAAACCAGTGAATTGATCAATTTCTCGTTATCACGTTGATGCAAGCCTATACTTGGTTCATCGAGAATGTACAAAACTCCTACAAGTTGTGAACCTATTTGTGTAGCTAAACGTATACGCTGCGCTTCACCACCAGACAGCGATTTAGAACTTCTGTTAAGAGAAAGGTAGGTAAGACCCACATCTACAAGAAATTGAATGCGAGCATTTATTTCTTTAATGATTTCTTCACCTATTGCAATTTGCTTTTCACTCAGGCTTTTGGGCAAAACCTTAAACCAATCTGCAAGCTCAAGAATATCCATCTGAGCCAGTTCTGCAATACTTTTTTCGTTTACACGAAAGTAAAGCGATTCTTTACGTAGCCGCGTGCCATGACATTCTGGGCAATCAATCTTATCCATATAGGCTTTTGCCCATCTCTTTAAGGAAGCAGAATCATTATTGTGAAAAGTATTTTCTATAAAATTAGCAATACCTTCAAAATCTATCTTGTAATCACGTGTAATACCAAGGGTTTTTGACTCGACTGAGAATTTCTCCTTGCCACCATAAAGAATCATTTCTATAGCATCTTTAGAAAGCTCAGAAATAGGATCACTCAATTTAAAATCAAACCTCTGGGCAATTATCTCAAGTTGCTTAAAAACCCAATTGCTTTTTTGCGGGCCTTGTGGTTCAAGACCACCGGCCTTTATAGACTTAGATTTATCTGGTATTATTTTATCAGGATTTACTACTTGTAACTGGCCAATACCGTTACATTTAGAACAAGCTCCTTTAGGAGAATTAAATGAAAAGTTATTAGGTTCAGGATTAGGATATGAAATTCCGGATGTAGGACACATTAAACTTCTGCTAAAATATCTCGCTTCCTGAGTATCCTGGTCAAGAACCATCAAAACGTCATCACCATGATACATGGCAGTGTTTATAGTTTCAAGCAATCTTTTTGCGATATCCTGACTTTCTTCAATTTTTAACCGGTCTATCACGATCTCTATGTCGTGTGTTTTGTACCGGTCTATTTTCATTCCTTTTACTATATCTCGCACCTCGCCATCTACCCGCACCTTTACAAAACCCTGTTTTGCGATCTGTTCAAAAAGTTCGCGGTAATGCCCTTTACGGCTTCTTACAATAGGAGCAAGAATGTTGATGCGTTTGTTTGTAAAATCTGAAATGATAAGATCTTTAATTTGCTCGTCGCTGTAGCTTACCATTTTATCACCGGTGACATAACTATAAGCATCACTGGCTCGCGCGTAGAGCAAACGCAGGAAATCATAAATCTCTGTAATTGTTCCCACCGTAGACCGCGGACTCTTACTTGTTGTTTTTTGTTCTATCGCAATAACGGGTGACAGACCCTGAATCTTATCAACGTCAGGTCGTTCAAGACCACCTAAAAATTGACGGGCATATGCCGAAAAAGTTTCAATGTAGCGACGCTGTCCTTCTGCGTAAATAGTATCGAAAGCCAAGGAGCTTTTACCACTGCCTGAAAGGCCGGTAATAACAACTAATTTTTCGCGGGGAATTTTTACATCTATGTTTTTAAGGTTATGCACACGAGCGCCATAAACCTCAATATATTCTTGTGTTTCTGCCATTTTTTTTACCAAGCTGCAAAGGTACTTAATTAGGTGAAAAATAGAAAGGTGACCAGTAATGAATAACCGTTATATAAAACTTAAAATTGGAGCTTCTCAGCAAATTTTAGATTTATATAAGACAGCTCTTTTTTTGCAGGATTAAAACTCTACTTCATAATTAGAGAGCATCTCTGCAATGACTTTTTCGGTTTGAGAGAGTAAGTCTGTTTTTTTCTGTTTTATGGTTTCTACCTTTTTAAAATAAGGAACTATACTTCCGCTGGCGTAGCTCTCTACAATAGCCGGGTGTACATAATAGCTCCTACAGACTGCGCGTGTATTTCCCAAGCCTGCTGCCGCAGCGTCATACGCGGTAAGGATGTTTTTAGCATTTGCTTTTTCATCTGCAATGTATCCGCTTTCGCGTAAGCTTTCAAAGAAAATTTTTGTGGCGCCCCAGGTTCTAAAATCCTTAGCAGAAAAGAGATCGCCGCTTATCTCATGTATATAATCGTTTACCATGCCACTGTCTATAGTATGCTTGTTACCGCGGTCGTCGTAGTATTTAAAGAGTTCCCAGCCCGGGATTTCCTCACATCTGTTTACCAGTTTTATAAGTTTTTTATCTGTAATCGTGATATCGTGCTCTTTACTTTTTTTGCCTACAAATTTAAAACGCATGTTCTGCGCGGTAGTTTTCACATGGCGCGTGCGTAGTGTTGAAAGTCCGTAGGTTTTATTGCGTCTGGCATAACACTCATTACCTATACGTATGTGAGTTTCTTCCATAAGGCGAATGACAAGAGCAAGTACTTTGCGCCGGGTCATTTCTTCACCGTCAAGATCAAGATCTACCTGTTTGCGTATTTGCGGCAAAATATTAGCAAAAGACGCCATTTTAAAGAACTTGGTCTCATTGCGTAGTTTGTTCCATACATCGTGATAGAGATAAACTTTACGATTTTTTTCATCACGTCCTACAGCTTGCAGATGCCCGTTCTCAGGTTCGGCTATGCGTACATCTTCCCAGCCCGGCGGAATCACTAATTTATGTATGCGATTGAGTAATTTTTTAGTTTTAACCGGTTTTCCGTTTTTGTCATAAGAAAAGCCGTTTTTATCCCTTTTACGGGTGATTTTTAAATTTTCGCTAGTAACGTAAATGAGATCTGCGAGGCGGGCCGCTTCTTCCGGGCTCGATAAGATTTCCTCAAGATTTTCTTCAGAAATGGTCATAATCCAAATTTAGGCTGAAGTATGACAGATATATGATAAGGAAATATTAAATGTCTAAAAATAGAGCAAAGCTGCTGTAAATTTGTGAACCAGGAAAGGAAACCGCTGTCTCTACGACTCAATAAATGTGGGTTTCCACCAAAAAAATAGAAAATGAAAAAGTATATCACAAGATCAACATTAATAGCTGCTGTCTTTTTAATCAGCCTTTCTCAGGTTTCTTGTCAAAACAGCGACAAGAAAAGTGATGGTAATGAAGTAGCACTTCCTACAGATTATCCTGAAGGCAAATCTCCTGAAGTCTGGAAAGAAAAATTAACTGATGATCAATATGAGATCATGGTTAAAAAAGGAACTGAGCCACCTTTTAGAAATATGTATTATGACAATCACGAGAAGGGAATTTATGTAAGCGCGGCAACCGGCGAACCATTATTTAGTTCTGAAGATAAATTTGACTCTGGTACGGGCTGGCCTGCATTCTCAGAACCAATGGATGATGATGCTGTGATCTGGGTAAAAGATAACAGTCATGGTATGAGCAGAGACGAGGTGATAGAAAAATCTACAGGATTGCATTTAGGTCATGTTTTTAACGATGGCCCGGCACCTACAAATTTGAGATATTGTATTAATTCTGCAGCAATGAAGTTTGTGAAGCAGGATTAGATAAGACTTTTGTAAATCATAAAAAAAGCCCGAACAGAATTCTGTTCGGGCTTTTTGTTTTATCTGAATTTTAATCCTTCGGCTTTTCGTCACCCTGAATTTATTCAGGGTCGCACTAAGAAAAGTTTGATGCGATGCTGAAACGAGTTCAGCATGACAATAATTTAATTAGTCGAAATAGCTAAAAGTCTCACCTTCTTTAATACTTAGAACGCTTTCATAAATAAGTTTGATCACATTCTCAACATCTTCACGGTGCACCATTTCTACAGTTGTGTGCATGTAGCGCAACGGTAAACTAATTAAAGCTGAAGCTACACCACCATTGCTGTATGCAAAAGCGTCTGTATCTGTACCAGTAGCACGACTGCTGGCAGCACGCTGAAAAGGTATTTTTTTGTCTTCTGCAGTATCAATTATAAGATCGCGTAGCTTTTGCTGTATTGCCGGCGCGTAAGAAATAACAGGACCTTTACCTATTTCGGCCAGACCGTTAGTTTTCTTTTCTATCATTGGTGTTGTTGTATCATGCGTAACATCTGTCACAATAGCAACATTAGGTTTAATACGGTGTGTGATCATTTCTGCACCACGTAAACCAATTTCTTCCTGTACAGAGTTTACAACATATAGCCCAAAATCAAGCTTTTTGTCACCTTCCTTTAAAAGTCGAGCAACTTCTGCAATCATAAAACCACCCATACGATTATCTAGTGCACGGCAAACAAATTTGTTCTCGTTAAGCACATGAAATGTATCTGGGTAGGTTATAACACAACCTACATGAACTCCTGCTTTTTCTACTTCTTCTTTTGTGCTACAACCTATATCGATAAAAATATTATCCAACTTAGGTGTTTCTTCTTTGCTTTTATCGCGAGTGTGAATCGCAGGCCAGCCAAAAACGCCCTTTACAATACCTTTTTTAGTATGGATGTTAACGATTTTTGAAGGTGCGATCTGGTGATCGCTTCCACCGTTGCGTATTACATAAATAAGGCCATTGTCTGTAATATAATTTACATACCAGGAGATCTCATCTGCGTGGCCTTCTATAACAACTTTATATTTTGCGTCAGGGTTAATGACTCCTACAGCTGTGCCGTATGTATCTGTGATAAATTCGTCAACATAAGGAGTAAGGTATTCCATCCATAATTTTTGTCCGCCCCATTCATATCCTGTGGGAGAAGCATTATTAAGATAGTTTTCAAGAAAGTCAAGTGACTTATCATTTAATATACTATTTGCCATAAAAATTCAATTTTCCACGAAAATAAGAATATTAAACTCAATCTAAGAGCGTTATTATGCGATTCGTTACTTTTGGAACAGTTTTCGCTTAAGCTATGAAAAAATTAAAAGTGAAATTCTGGTTACCCCTTTTTTTAATGGTACTTTCCTTTTCTGTGCACGCACAAGAGAAGCATAAGATTGATGCAGATAGTCTTGAATATCAATACTACATTATTGAAGGCGACACTGTACCTCGAGAATCTATCGATCTGGAAGAGGTTATCGTCTTTGGTAAACTAAAATTTAAAGATGATACTGAGCGAAGGCGCTATTTAATCCTGAGACGAAAAACACGTAAGGTTTATCCCTATGCAAAACTCGCTGCAGACAGACTGGTTGAACTCAACGCACGACTGGACAGTATGAAAAGCAACAGCGACAGGAGGCGTTACACGCGTATCATACAACGTTATGTGGAAGATGAGTTTACAGATGAACTGAAGAAACTTACACGCACAGAGGGGCAGATACTGGTTAAACTTATTCACCGCCAGACCGGTATTACCACATTTGATCTTATAAAAGAATTTCGCAGTGGATGGAAAGCTTTTTGGCTGAATACCACGGCGAGTTTATTTGATATTTCTTTGAAAGAAGAATTTGATCCCGTAAATGTGGAAGAAGACTATTATATAGAAGATATTTTGCAGCGTTCATTTCAGGAGCATATTTTAGAAAGTCAACCAAGCGCCTTAGATTATAGCTATCTGGAGCTGCATAATAAATGGACGATCCCGCCAGCTACACAAGGCGTAAAATAAATTTTTGTTATGCAAATGCCAGATCGCTCTGTTTTGTTAATGATAATTGCCGCAGCTATTACAATAATAGGATTAGTAACAGGCTGGTATTTCTTTATATTTCTCGTTTTTCCCTTTGGTTTAGGTATTTTTAATAGAAAAAATAAGGATGATTAACTATTTGCGGTAAGTATATTTCATTTTCCTTCATCAAAAAATATGTACATTTGCTACTATGAGCCAAAAAGTGTTGCTTAACGCTAAAGAAGTAAATATAATTCTCCACCGCCTGGCCTGTCAACTTATTGAAAATCATACTGACTTTAAAAATACTGTTTTAATAGGCATACAGCCACGAGGTATTTATGTGGCAGAACGCATAAAAAAGCTGCTGGAAGAAGAGTATAAAATACCCGATATTAGGCTTGGTTACCTCGATATTACCTTCTTTAGAGACGATTTTAGAAGAAGTGATAAACCACTTGAAGCAAACAGAACTAAGATCAATTTTGTTGTAGAAGATAAAAACGTGGTCTTTATGGATGACGTTCTTTATACGGGTAGAAGTATAAATGCTGCCCTTACTGCGCTGCAAAGTTTTGGCAGACCAAAAGCAGTAGAATTATTAACGCTCATAGACAGACGATTTAGCAGACACTTGCCCATACAACCCAATTATAAGGGCAGACAGGTAGATGCAATCAACGAAGAAAAAGTAAAAGTACAGTGGAAGGAAAAAGACGGTGAAGACAGTGTAATTGTACTAAAAGAGTAAGCATAACAAAAGGAATACCACAACTATAGCCAAACAGAATGAGCGAATTAAGTGTAAATCACTTATTAGGAATAAAATATATCAAGAGGGAAGATATAGATCTCATTTTTGAAACTGCAGATCATTTTAAGGAGGTTATAAACAGACCCATTAAAAAAGTCCCTTCTCTACGCGACATTACCATTGCTAACCTCTTTTTTGAAAACAGCACACGTACCAAACTTTCATTTGAGCTTGCAGAAAAACGTCTCAGTGCAGATGTGATCAACTTTTCTGCGGGAGCTTCATCAGTTAAAAAAGGAGAAACGCTTATTGATACTGTGAATAACATCCTGTCTATGAAAGTAGATATGGTTGTGATGCGGCATCCTAATCCGGGCGCTGGAGTATTTTTAAGTAAACATATTAAAGCCAGCATTGTTAATGCAGGTGATGGCGCGCATGAACACCCTACTCAGGCCTTGCTTGATTCATATTCTATAAGGGAAAAATTAGGCGAAGTGGCTGGTAAAAAAGTGGTCATTGTAGGCGATATTTTGCATAGCAGAGTGGCTTTATCAAATATCTTTGCACTAAAAATGTTGGGAGCAGAAGTAAAAGTCTGCGGTCCTAAAACACTTATTCCTAAATATATTGAATCTCTGGGAGTAGAAGTAGAGCTTAATCTAAGAAAAGCTTTAAACTGGTGCGATGTGGCAAATATGCTACGCGTTCAAAATGAACGAATGGATATTAGTTATTTTCCCAGTACCAGAGAGTATACGCAACAATATGGTTTAGACAGAGAGCTTCTTGAATCTTTAGATAAAGAGATCGTGGTCATGCACCCGGGGCCAATTAACAGAGGTGTAGAAATAACAAGTGACGTAGCAGATTCTGGGCAAGCCATAATCCTTAACCAAGTTGAAAATGGTGTTGCTATACGTATGGCAGTAATATATTTATTAGCTTCAAAAATTAAGCATAATGCAGGTAGATAAAAAAGAGACCTATACTATTTTAGGTGATGAAGAAGACGGTGTTAAGGAATTTGCTTCCTTTTTAGAATTTGTTGTTCCTAAGTCTTTTTCAGATGAAAATCTGGTTATTGATCTTTTAAAATATGATGAGTTATCCCTGGAAGAATTGCTTTCTTTTCTGGTGATATCTAATAAGCAAAGAGCCAGTAAAAAGTCTTTTGTTATTGTTAATAAAGGTATTAAGATAGACGTTGTGCCAGAAGAAATTATGGTGGTCCCCACACTGCAGGAGGCGCATGATGTTATAGAACTTGAAGAAATACAGCGAGATCTAGGCTTTTAAAGCCTGTAATTGTGTTATTTAAACACGAAGGATATACTTGCGATTTTACAGCTTTATTTAAGTTAATAAGTAGTAACTTACATGATATTGCTATTGAAAGAAATTTTAGTTTAGAATGAAGCTCACCATCTTAGGTTGCTATGCGGCAACACCTCGCACACTCACAAATCCCACATCTCAGGTTCTAGAAATTAAAAATCATCTTTTTTTAATTGACTGTGGAGAAGGGACGCAGGTAGAGCTAAGGCGAAATAAGATTAAATTTTCACGCATAAAGCATATTTTCATTTCGCATCTGCATGGCGATCACTTCTTTGGTCTAGTAGGACTTATTTCTACATTTAGATTACTCAATCGCGAAAGTGAATTACATGTTTATGGGCCCAAAGGCATCAAGAAAGCGATAACGATTCAGCTTAAATTGTCTAATTCGTGGACTAATTACCCTTTGTACTTTCATGAGCTTGAGGGTACAGAACCACAGGTTTTATTTGAAGATAAAAACGTCACCGTAGAAACTATACCACTTAAGCACCGTATTTATGCAAATGGGTTTCTTTTTAAGGAAAAACCAGGCGAGCGTAAACTCAATATGAATACTGTTCTTAAATATAATATCGATGTGCTTTATTACCGAAAGATAAAAGCTGGTAAAGATATCAAGCTTGATGATGGGCGGATAATTCCTAATAGCGAACTAACATTTGATCCTGATCCTGCCAAGAGCTATGCTTTTTGCAGTGATACGATCTACAAGCCAGATAATATACCTCAGCTTGAAGGTGTGACCGCAATGTATCATGAGTCTACTTTTTTAGAATCACATGAACATCTGGCTCAGCCTACAGGTCACTCAACCGCAAGACAGGCCGGTATGATGGCAAAAGCAGCCGGTGTAGAAAATCTTATTCTGGGACATTATTCAACCAGATATCCAGATCTTACTTTATTTGGCAATGAAGCCAAAAAAGAGTTTGAACCTGTTTTGCTCGCAGATGACGGGAAGGTGTTTGAATTTTAATTTACCTAGTCAATATACAGCGCCGTACTATGTAAAATATCTTGTACTTAAGCTTTTTTAATTCTTGTGCTTTTTGTGCTTTCTTGTAAATTGCAGAGTAAATCATACTCATGGCAGAAGACTTAGGTAGTTATAGAAAATCATATGAGCGCAATTCTCTTACAATAGATGAAAGTGCGCAAGATCCTTTTGATCAGTTTAAAAAGTGGTTTAAAGAAGTAGAAGAATCTAAAGGAGTAGATGAAGTCAATGCGATGACCGTATCAACAATAGGTAAAGACGGTTTCCCTAAAAGCAGAGTTGTACTTTTAAAGGAATATGACAATGGAGGATTTGTTTTTTATACAAATTACAACAGTGAAAAAGGGGAAGCAATAGAAGCAAATCCTAATGTGTGTATTTCGTTTTTCTGGCCCAATTTAGAACGTCAGGTCATAATAAAAGGCAAAGCCCAGAAGGTACCACAAGAACAATCTGCAGAATATTTTCACTCGAGACCAAAGGGCAGTCAACTGGGAGCTATCGCTTCACCACAAAGTAAAGTGATCTCAGGAAGAGAATACTTGTCTGACAGGCTGAACGATCTTGAAGAAAAATATCGGGATAAAACAGTCCCAAAACCGGAAAATTGGGGTGGTTTTCGGGTAATACCCACAGAATTTGAATTCTGGCAGGGAAGGCCTAACAGGCTTCATGACAGGGTACATTATTACGTTGAAGGTAATTCCTGGAAGAGACAAACACTTGCTCCTTAAATATTTTTGATATGAAAACCTTATATCTAGTGCGTCACGCTAAATCCTCATGGGAATTTGATCTTGATGATCACCAGCGGCCTTTAAGTGATCGCGGACTTAAAGATGCACCGCTTGTGGCCAGTTATATTAAGTCTAAAATTGAGTTACCAGAAAAAATATTAAGTAGCGACGCTGTACGTGCAAAAACAACTGCTCTGCTTTATTTAAAGGAACTTGATATACCAGAAAATCAACTTATTTTAGAACCAAATCTTTACGATTTTAGTGGAAAAGGTTTAGATTCGGTTATTAGAAGCTGTGATAATGAAATAAGCAGATTAATGATATTTGGGCACAATCATGCAATGACCAATATTGTTAACAAATATGGCAGCAAGGCAATAGGGAATGTGTCAACGGCAGCTTTTACCGCTATAGATTTTGATACAGATGACTGGAGTACGATTGCTAAAGGAATTACTAGATATTACATAACACCTAAGGAATTGAAATAAATGAACACAGCAGGAGTAGAAACAGATGAAGATAAATACGTTAACCGTGAGATAAGCTGGCTGCATTTTAATGCCAGAGTACTTCAGGAAGCTGCAGATGAAACGGTTCCTTTAATAGAGAGGCTGCGGTTTGTAGGTATCTTTTCAAATAATCTTGACGAATTCTTTAAAGTGCGTTACGCCACTGTAAAGCGTATTGTAGAGGCAGGAAAAAAAGGGAGAAAAGCATTAGGTGTTTATGCAGCAGATGAGCTTCTTGAAAAAATAACAAAGATCGTTATCGAGCAACAGGCAGAAAGTCTTGAAATACTTGATGATATTCATACACGTCTTGAAGCCGAAAACCTGCTGGTTATTAAAGAAGATCAGGTTGTTCATCCTGAGCATACAGAGTTTATCAAGACTTTCTTTATGGAAAGAGTAAGTCCGGCGCTTGTTACCATCGTACTTAATGAAGATTTAGACTTACCGCGCATTCAGGATCTTGAAGCTTACCTTACCGTGAAAATGGAAAAAGAAGGCAAGGAGAAACCGCTTTATGCTTTAGTTGAGATACCAAGCACTTTAGATAGATTTGTTGTTTTGCCTAAAATAGGAGACAAGGATTACATCATGATTCTTGATGACCTTATCCGTTTTAATCTTGATGTGGTATTCAACATTTTTGACTACGATACAATTTCTGCACACATGATTAAGATCACCCGTGACGCAGAACTTGATATAGAATCTGATCTGGGAAAAAGTTTTATAGAGAAACTTTCGCGAAGCGTAAAAGACAGAGAAGATGCAGAACCGGTAAGGTTTGTACACGATCAGTCTATAGACGCATGTACATTAGCTTTTCTCCTTGATAAACTAAAAATTGAAAAATCTGATAGTATAATCCCAGGTGGTAGATATCATAACCGTAAAGATTATATGGATTTTCCCAGTCTGGGAAGAACAGATCTTTTATATGCAAAGCAAAAACCGCTTCCCATTAAAGGGATTAGCCTTAATGACAGTATTTTTGAAAAAGTAGCTGAGAAAGATTTCCTTCAGTTTGCTCCATATCACACTTTCGCTTACATCATAAAATTTCTACGTGAAGCCGCGCTTGATCCTACAGTGCTATCCATTAAGATCACTATTTATAGATTAGCTAAAGTAAGCCACATTGCAAGTGCACTTATCAATGCTGCAAAAAATGGAAAGGATGTTACTGTGCAAATAGAATTGCGTGCTCGTTTTGACGAAGAAAGCAATATGATGTATGCTAATAAGATGCAAGATGAGGGTATAAAAGTCATCTTTGGTGTTCCCGGTCTTAAAGTACACAGCAAAGTTTGTGTCATAGAACGCATGGAAGATGAAAGAATAAAGCGCTACGGCTTTATAAGTACCGGTAATTTTAACGGTGTTACAGCAAGAATTTACACAGATTATACCCTTTTTACGGCAGAGAAACACATTCTTAAGGATCTGGATAAACTATTCAATTTCTTCAACACTAATTATGTGGTTAATAAATACAGGCATCTTATTATATCACCGCATTATGCCCGTAACAGGTTTTACAGATTGATAGATAAGGAGATTGAAAAGGCAAAAAACGGCGGTACCGGTTTTATGCGTATCAAGATCAACAGTATGTCTAATTATGCGATCATTGATAAGTTGTATGAAGCCAGTCAGGCCGGTGTTAAGATCAACATGATCGTACGCGGTATCTGCTGTTTGATTCCGGGAGTTGAAGGATTGAGTGAGAATATAACTATAATAAGTGTGGTAGATAAATTTCTAGAACACCCACGGGTAATGATATTTGGTGAGCGAGGGGAAGAAGAGGTATATATTTCATCTTCAGACTGGATGACGCGTAATCTTGATAACAGGGTAGAAGTAACCTGCCCTATATATGATACAGATATTAAAAATGAAATTATAGAGACTTTTGAAATAAGTTGGGCAGATAATGTAAAGGCTCGTGAAATAACGCAATATCAGGACAACGCATATAGAAAAACTGATGGCCCCAGAGTGCGTTCTCAGTTTGCCACGTATGATTATTACCTCAAAAAACTAGGTTTTCTTCAATGATAAATATTCAAAAATACGGGGCTATAGATATAGGCTCTAATGCAGTGCGTCTTCTTGTAGCAAATGTTATTGAGGTTGATGGCAGAGAAACATTATTTCGTAAAAACGCCTTGGTTAGGGTGCCTATACGCCTGGGTGCAGATGTATTTAAGCAAAATAGAATTTCTGAAGAGAATATTGAGCGCATGATAGATACGATGCATGCCTTTAAGCTTTTAATGCAATCACACAA
The DNA here is from genome assembly GCF_047946675.1 of Leeuwenhoekiella sp. A16. GTDB lineage: Bacteria > Bacteroidota > Bacteroidia > Flavobacteriales > Flavobacteriaceae > Leeuwenhoekiella. The sequence goes on along the minus strand of NZ_CP172313.1, from coordinate 4,169,089 downwards.
AGTGGTTTCTTATAAAGCCTGTGCTACATCTGCGATGCGTGAAGCTGAAAATGGAGCCGAAGTTGTAAAGCTCGTAAAAAAGAAAACCGGAGTTAAGATCGAAATTATAGATGGCAACGATGAAGCTGCCATTATAGCAAACACAGATATACGCTCTCTTATAGAGTCTGAAAAAACCTACCTATATGTTGACGTGGGCGGTGGTAGCACAGAGTTTACGTTGTACAGTGACGGTGCTGTTGTGGCTTCTCGTTCTTTTAAATTAGGAACAGTACGTCTTTTAGAAGGTCTTGTGGGTCACGCAGTTTGGGATGAGGTAGAGCAGTGGATCAAAACCGTGACTAAAGGTTATAGTCGCATTGATCTCATAGGTTCTGGCGGAAACATTAATAAAATCTTTAAATTAAGTGGTAAAAAGGATGGTAAACCGTTAAGTTATTTCTATCTGGTATCCTTTTATGAGTTTATGCAGTCGTATAGTTATGAGGAGCGAATTATAGAACTTGAACTTAATAATGACCGGGCAGATGTAATTATTCCTGCAACCAGAATTTATTTATCTGCGATGAAATGGAGCCGGGCTAAGAATATTCATGTTCCTAAAATCGGACTTTCAGACGGGATAATAAAATCGCTTTATTACGAGAAAAATCAGCTTAAAAGCGAAAAAATCGATAAGTAGGATCGAGAATTAATCTTTATTGATCTATAAAATTATTAATACGTAACAAGGCATATTTATATCAACTTCAATGACTATAACTTTACCTAAAACTGCAATTACTTTTTTCTTTACAATTTTACTTTCTACAGCGGTTATGGCTCAACAGTCTAAATCCTATAATTGAAACTGTATTTAAAATGTTCTGGTTGTAATTATGAGAATCACTTTAATTGTGATGCTGAAACGCGCGTAGAATATGCGATGAAGTATGGGAAGTATAAGCAACATAGTTGTACCCAATGTGGCAATGCAAATAGAGTAGCAGTGAATAATATTTATGCTAAAGAGTCTAAATGGGTTTATTTAATAGCTGGAAGTATCTTTTTGATGGGTTCGCTAGCCGGTTTGTATTTTTACATTGACATATTTAACCAAACCACGAGTGTTTTTGGCCTGTACGCTTCTGGGTTAATTCTGTTGATTCCTGTCTTTATTTATAATACTATGAACAAGGAAGATAGAGTGCGCGTGAGAACTTTCAATCAAACTTGTGTAAGAGAAGATACAGCTAATTCTAACTTGAAACATTAGAAAAATCGGTATAAATGATAAGAAAATCGGTTATTTAAGCCCGATTTCTAACCATGTATCGTTTCGTTTTTTCCCAGATCTTTCATGATTTGAGCTTCATATTCCAGTAGATCGTGCCACTTTTTATCTACTTCTTCACGGTTGCCGTATTGTCTGGCAAAACCTAAAAACATCGTGTAATGATTAGCCTCGCTAACCATTAGATTGTGGTAGAATGTAGCAAGCTCTTTATCTTCAAGCTCTTCAGATAACAATCTAAAACGTTCACAACTCCTGGCTTCAATAAGCGCGGCATATAATAATCTATGTACGAGTTGCATATCTCGAGAACCACCTTTTGGAAAGAATTTCAACAGCTGTATAACATATTCATCTTTGCGATCTCTGCCTAGAGCTTTCCCGCGAGCCAGAATACGATCATGCACCATTTTAAAATGGCTTATTTCCTCTTTAACAAGAGCGACCATTTCTTGCACAAGATCTGTGTATTCAGGAAAAGAAACGATAAGAGAAATTGCTGTAGAGGCAGCTTTTTGCTCACAGAAAGCGTGATCTGTTAGAATTTCATCAATATTCTTTTCTACAATATTCACCCATCTCGGGTCTGTGGGTAATTTAAGTCCTAGCATTATAAATCAAGATCAAATGTTTTACGCAAAATCTCAAGGTCTGGATTTTGCTCTTTCAGCTTTTCATACTTTTCTCTCGTCGTATAAGCATATTTACGTTCTGCCTGCTCATTTACGGTTATAGATAATTCTATATCATAATTGTGCAGTTTTCGCTTTAAAAACTCGAGTAAGTTATGCTGCGCACGTTCCAGCTCAACACGCATTGTCTCATTAGGAAACTCAAGATGAATGACAGTGCCCTTTAATTTGGGTTCATCAGTCTCGAGATTAGAAGCCATGATCTTTTCTCCCTTTTTTCGCAGTCGCGAAACGTACTCTTTCCAGGCTGCGACCATTGCAATCTCAGTAAAAGGTTCACGAGGCAATTGGGTGTGATCTACTTTTTGCTCATTCTGCTTTTGTAGAATTTCCTTTTTCTTTTGTAATCCTTTAAGCGAAAGCCCAGAAATATGTGGTCCTTTAATATTAAACGCGGGTTTCCTTACAGCAGTCTCAGCGGTAGCTGTATTTGCTTGATGCGGCTTTTGAGCTTCTGGTTGTTGAGTTGGTATATTTTGAACAGAAGCAATCTCACGTTGGCTGTTTTCTGAAGTTGCACCTATAGATTCAGCCGATTTTGTATCACTTTCTACCGATTTTATCTGGGTTACAGGAGGTTTTTGAGCGTCATGTTGAAAGTAAGCAGCCGGTATTATGAATGAACCGTCATTTTTTTTTTCTCCATCAAAAGTGATAGAGGCCATTTGCATGAGACAGAGCTCAACCAGCAAGCGCTGGTTTCGGCTGGTTCTGTATTTGAGATCGCAGTCATTGGCCATCTCAAGGGCTTTCATTAGAAAAGGCATACCCGTTTTGCGAGCCTGCTCTTTGTATTTTACTTTGGTTTGTTCACCTACTTCCAGAAGTTCTATGGTCGCTTCATTTTTGCAAACCATAAGATCTCTAAAATGAGAAGCGATACCGGCTATAAAATGATGCCCGTCAAATCCTCTGCTTAGAATCTCATTAAAATTAAGCAGCAGTTGCGGAATATTATTGTCTAAAAGAAGATCTGTTGTCTCAAAATAAGTATCGTAATCAAGAACATTTAAATTCTCTGTGACTGCTTTGCGAGTTAGATTTTTACCCGAAAAACTAACGACACGGTCAAAAGTAGAAAGCGCATCTCTTAAAGCACCATCTGCCTTTTGAGCGATAATCTGCAAACCTTCTTCTTCTGCATTGATATCTTCTTGTTGGGCAATATCTGCTAGATGCTCTCTAATATCACGAACGGTAATTCGCTTAAAATCAAAAATCTGGCAACGTGATAAAATGGTAGGTATGATCTTGTGCTTCTCTGTTGTTGCGAGAATAAAAATAGCGTGCCGTGGTGGTTCTTCAAGCGTTTTAAGAAAAGCGTTGAAGGCAGCCTGAGACAGCATGTGAACCTCATCTATAATATAAACCTTGTATTTACCCACTTGTGGTGGTATGCGCACTTGATCTATAAGGTTTCTAATATCATCTACAGAGTTATTAGAAGCAGCATCAAGCTCAAAAATATTAAAGGCATAATCTTCATCTTCACGTTCTTCTGCCTGTTGATTAATGCGTTTAGCAAGAATACGTGCGCAAGTAGTTTTACCCACACCACGAGGACCGGTAAATAAAAGTGCCTGTGCCAGATGGTTATTTGCAATTGCATTCTCAAGCGTATTGGTAATCGCTTGTTGCCCAACTACGTCTTTAAAGGTAGCTGGTCTGTACTTTCGCGCCGATACGATAAAATGCTCCACGTAAATTTTTGTTGTAAAATGCGACAGATATTGCCGCATTATGCTAGAGTGACAAAGATAAAAATTGCTGCAGCAAAAGTGAATTTCGCGGAAGCTTTTTCAGAGTTTTTATTAACAATGATTTTAAAATGCTGCGTAAAAATAAGGTTGCTAATTGCTGAATCTAAAAGTGTATTTTTGCTGCAAGCAGGCCGCCTTATCGCGTTGTGCTGAACTTGTTTCAGTATGAGGAGGAAAGTCCGGACACCATAGGGAAGCATAGCGGCTAACGGCCGTCGTCTCAAATTTATTTGAGATAGGACAAGTGCAGCAGAAAGGATGTACAGGTAATGCTGTAGTGAAATCAGGTAAACTCTATGCGGTGCAATGCCATGTATACCGGCATTTAAGTGTTCCCGCACGTTGCCGGAGGGTAGGCAGATAGAATGTACGGGTAACCGTGCATCCAGATAAATGATAAGGTTTCGCTTAGGCGAAAACAGAATCCGGCTTATAGGCCTGCTTTTTTTTAATTTGCCTAGAATTGACTTTTAATCTTCCGTCTTCTCTGGATTTTTGAAGATACTAAAAGCACTACTGCCGTAATTGCGGCTTTCTATAAAATTAGGATTTTCTTCAAGTGACATCAACTTACTATGCTCGATCACTAAAAGTCCTTTTTCTAAAAGAATTTCGTTATCGATGACTTTGTCTGCCAGTGCTAAAAATTGAGATTGCTCAAGATTGTAAGGAGGATCTGCAAATACAATATCATACTTACCGGGAGCACGATCTAAAAATTTAAACACATCTGCCTTTACAACTGTAATTGGCATGTCAAGCTCTTCTGCTGTTTTTTCTATAAAACGTACACAACCTATATTTTCATCAACAGCGGTTATACTTTCGCTTCCGCGAGAAGCAAACTCGTAGCTTATGTTACCGGTACCGGCAAAAAGGTCAAGTACTTTTACACGGCTAAAGGTAAAACTGTTGCGTAAGATATTAAACAGTGACTCTTTTGCCATGTCTGTAGTTGGTCTTACAGGAAGCTTTTTAGGTGCGGTTATGCGTCTTCCTTTATGATAGCCACTTACGATTCTCATATATTTAGGTTGTTATTAGAAATGAGTTGTGCGTAAAAACATTAGCACGTTCTTCTATTTTTATATGACGGATGTATTTGTACAGCAGTGCAAATTTCTCATCTTCCTGAGTGATATTTCCTGCCACATGTAACATGTTTTTATCTGCATCAAGCGAAAATTGCTCTATGCAAAAAAGAATATAATACAAAACATCTTCCGGTTTGTGATAGGCAAATGTATTTGAGAGGAGTAATTTTTTCCCTTTTGCTATTACCAGATCAAATGTTGATTCATTAAAATGAGCGGTTAATTTGGGTTCTGATAACTCTGTAGATGAGTTGAGTACTCTATCTATTAAGACTGAAGCGCTGTGGTTGTATGTAAAACTGCCAAAACGCTCAAAGAAGTAGTTATTGATATTTGTATACGGGATATAAATATTTACAAGTTCATGAGCTTCTAGTTCATCATAAGCTATAAAATCAGTTTGCAGCAGTTTGACATTATATTTTAAATACTCAGTCAGGTTATCTTTATCAAAAAGGGAAGCGGGTACAACGGTGTAAAGTTCATTACTATAAACGACTTCTACATCCTGATATTTAGCCTCAAAAAGCGGATTTTCATTAAAAAAAACCGATATTTCTTCAAGTGCGCTTACCGGGGAGTGCTTTTCTTTAAAAGAAATATAACCCTTAGGAGGTTCTATTGCGCGCTCTTTATTATTTGCATAAAATGAAAATCCATCCAAGCTTACTTGGATGGATAGTTTATTATAATTAGAATTTTCTTCTAGATTAATCTTCATTATCACCGTAACTCTGAGGCCAGTTACCGCCTGTTTTAACATCTGTCATTGAACCTACAGATAGATAAGCACCGTTAACACCATCTACAGAAATAACTTGTTTTTCTTTGCTTATAAAGTCTTTAGGTTGATCATGAAGTAAAACATCTTTAGCAACTTTAGCTTCAAAAACAGGAATGTTTATATCGTTTTTAGATACTGTACCAGCATCCATTTCAAAATTAGCGTCAATACCTTTTACCGGTACTTTCATCATTGTTTTGTAACGATCTGTGTTTCCAAAAAGAGAATCTTTAATTGAAGCATACCCTAAAGTATCAATGATTGTTTCTTCTTTCATGGTATCAACACCATATGCACGAGTTTGTTCTTCATCAAGAACCAAAGTATCACGACGTGCAGTTAATGTAAATTCTGCTGTGTCAATAAAACGAACTAAATCATCAAAATTCTTAGCAAATTTCCCGGTAACCTGCTTATAGGCAAGTTGAGAAGAACGGATGTCTTTAAGTTTCTCAATTGCCTTTTGATAGCGTACTACCTTAAGCTCATTGAATTTTACTTCACCGTAAACAGAGTTGAATACCAGGTACCCTAATACTCCAATAACAATCCAGAGCGCTACTTGAATAACAAATTTCATTCGATATTTGGTTTTATAAATTAATACAGGTTATAGGCAAATCTACAATTTTTTTTTAATCGTTAAAGAATATTCCCTAAAATTCATTACTATCTTTACCCACCAGAAAAGGGATGTATGAAGCTTGACGAGCATGATTTTTATAAAATACTACAACAGGATTTTCCTCATAACCTTACTAGTAAACAAGATATACTCTTACAACAATTAAGTGCTTTTGTCTTGTCGCCAGATAATAATACAATTTTTTTATTAAAAGGTTATGCAGGAACAGGTAAAACTACAGTCATAGGGACGGTCGTTAAGAACTTGTGGAAGATTAAAATGTCTTCTGTGCAGCTTGCTCCTACCGGTAGAGCTGCAAAAGTTATAAGCAGTTACAGCAATACTCCCGCGCAGACCATACATCGTAAAATATACTATCCTAAAAAGCAGAGCGGGGGTGGGGTCTCGTTTACTTTACAGAGAAACAAACACCGCAATACACTATTTATAGTAGATGAAGCTTCAATGATCTCAGATTCTGTATCAGAATCTAAACTTTTTGAAAATGGATCACTGCTCGACGATCTTATGCAATATGTGTATACCGGTCATAAATGTAAATTACTTCTTATAGGTGATAATGCACAGTTGCCACCGGTAAAGATGGATCTAAGTCCGGCTCTTGATTCCAGAGTATTAGAAATGCAGTATAACAAAGAGGTGACAGATATCGAACTTGACGAAGTTATGCGGCAGGCTGAAAGTAGCGGTATCCTGCGAAATGCTACCAGAATACGTGATTTTCTTAACGATGAGCTTTACGAGGATTTTAAATTTGATTTGCATGAGCAGGTTGATGTAGAACGCCTTATAGATGGGCATGAGATATTAGATGCGATAAATGATTCATATTCAGAATACGGTAATGAGGGCACGGCTTTCATCGTTCGGTCTAATAAAAGAGCTAATCTCTATAATCAGCAGATTAGAGGTCGTATTTTATTTAAAGAAGAGGAGGTAAGTGCCGGTGACTTTCTTATGGTTGTAAAAAACAATTATTATTGGCTTGATACAGATAGTGAAGCAGGATTTATAGCCAATGGTGATATTATTGAAATTCTTGAAATTTATAGTATCAAAGAACTGTATGGTTTTCGCTTTGCAGAAGTAAAAATACAAATGACAGATTATCCCAATCTAAAGCCATTTGATACGGTGCTTATTCTTGATACGCTAACCACAGAAACACCTTCTCTTTCTTACGAAGAAGGAAATAAATTGTATCAGGAGGTAATGAAAGATTATGCAGATGAACGCTCTAAGTATAAGAAATTTCTAAAAGTAAAGGAGAACAAATTCTTTAACGCTTTACAGGTCAAATTTTCCTATGCAATAACCTGCCACAAGTCACAAGGCGGGCAATGGGAAACAATTTTTGTAGAGCAGCCTTACCTGCCCAATGGCATGGATAAAGATTACCTGCGCTGGTTGTACACCGCTGTTACCCGCGCCAGAAAAAAACTATATCTTATAGGTTTTAAAAATGATATGTTCATAGAATAAGCTTTTATGGAATTAAACCTCATCATAAGTATATTTTTGGGTGTTGGTCTTGCAACGGCAGTAGGCTTTAGAGTTTTCTTACCATTGCTAATTTTAAGCATTTGTACATATTATGATATAATTCCTTTACAGGAAGGCCGGCAATGGGTGGGAAGTATACCTGCACTGGTCTTGCTTGCCACTGCAACTGTAGTAGAGATACTGGGATATTATATTCCCTGGGTAGATAATTTGCTTGATACTATAGCTGTGCCACTGGCAGGTATAGCGGGCACAGCAGTTATGCTGGCTACTTTAGGTGATGTGCAACCGTTGATTACCTGGTCGCTTGCAATTATTGCCGGTGGCGGCACTGCTGCCATTGTTGCAGGAACAACGTCTGCGACTCGTGCTGCATCTACCGTTACAACAGGCGGTTTAGCCAACCCAGTTGTCTCAACTGTAGAAACCGGTGTTTCTGTGGTGATGTCTATAATTTCAATATTTATCCCTATTCTTGCCGTAATTCTGGCGGTTTTTATATTATTTGGAATTCACAAATTTTATAAGCGGCTAAAGAACAGAAAGCGAAAGATTTAAAATTCTCTTAGTTAGTGAACAATTCAAAGTTAAAAGTCATTGCAATGATACCGGCGCGCTATGAAGCTTCGCGTTTTCCGGGTAAATTAATGAAAGATCTGGCAGGTAAACCTGTTATTTTAAGAACTTATGAAGCTGCTGTAGAAACTAAACTTTTTGATGATGTTTATGTGGTTACAGATAGTTCTATAATTTTTGACACAATTACTAAAGCTGGTGGTAATGCCATTATGAGCATTAAAGAACATAGCTGTGGGAGTGATCGCATAGCAGAGGCGGTTGAGCATCTCGATATTGATATTGTTGTGAATGTGCAAGGAGATGAACCTTTTACCAATGCAGCAGATATGGCAAATGTTCTCAATGTTTTTTATGAAAATGACGCTGCAGAAATTGATCTTGCATCAATAATGACTGTTATTGACGATTGGGAAGAGGTACAAAATCCCAATAATGTGAAAGTAATAGTAGATCAAAATAATTATGCGCTCTATTTTTCACGTTCTCCCATACCGTATCCCAGAGATAAAGAAGTGGGTGCTATTTATCACAAGCATAAGGGTATTTATGCATTTAGAAAACAAGCAGTTCTTGACTTTTATAACCTACCAATGCGCAATCTTGAAGCTTCTGAAAAAATAGAAGCCATACGCTACTTAGAATACGGAAAACGAATTAAAATGGTAGAGTCTAATTCGCCGGCAATAGGCATTGATACGCCGGAAGATCTAGAAAAAGCGCTTAAATATTACCGTGATCAAAGTTAAATACCAGTCAGTTTTTCATTAAAAAAAGCCGATTTTCAGCTTTAAAAACCTGCTTTTTTAGACAGAAAATCGGTGTAATAAGACTAAAAATCAACTAAAAAAACCCGATATTAATAGCGGGTTTTTTGTGTTAAGTATTTTGGTTTAGAACGAAATTTTCTAATAAAGAGTTTTGAGTTTTTTTAGTTTGGCTTTCCAGATCTCAAGTGTTTTTTTATGATCTGCGATGTTCTTGTGAACCTCTTTTACCATAGGATTGTCATCTGAAACATGCTGAAAGAAACCCAGATTATTCTCAAGCTGAAAAATCTCTGCTTTTACTTCGTCAATCTTCTTAGTAATGAAATATCTTTCTTTATTTAGCTGTCTGTCATCATCCTGATCTGCTATTGCAGCTACACGATTGTCATATTTTATAAGCTCAGATTCTTTTCTGCCCAGATCTAATTTTTTAAAGAGACCATCAAGAACTTTATTAAAATCCTGCTCTATATTCTTTTTAGAATAAGGAACGCGACCTATTTCTTTCCATTCTTTAATAATGGTCTTGATAGCTTTTAAATCCTCTTCAGAAGAATCTGTTATTTTAAAATCGTTAATCTTATTTAAAACCTCTTGTTTCAACTTAAGATTTTCTTTTTCTTCCTGAAGAACTTCGTTTTTAGCTGCATGAAGTGAATCAAAGTAGTGGTTACACGCATTCTTAAAGCGTTTCCAGATTTTATCACTGTCTTTACGAGGTACGTGACCTATCTTTTTCCAGTCATTCTGGATCTTTTTCATCAGGGCTGTTGTTGCCTCTTTATCTTCATTATCCTTATTATCTTCAGCAATTTTAATAAGCTCAAGCTTCTTATTTAAATTGGTATACTGTTCCTTTTTTTGATCTTTATAAAAGGCATTCTTATTCCTGTTAAAAACACGGGTAGCTTTTTTAAAAGCTTTCCAGGTTGCTTCATTTTCTTTTCGCGGTACACGACCTATTTCAAAAAAGGAATCTCTTAGCGCTTCAACCTGTTTCATCTGGTTTTGCCACGCATTGTGAGAATTGCCGGGAGTAGCAGAAATATCTTCTATTTTTTGAATAACTTCCTGCTTTTGCTTTAGATTTTCTTCATAGATCTTGTCTATGTTTTTGAAATAATCTTGTCTGGCCTCGTGTATTTTTTTTGTCGCAGCACTAAATTTTTCCCAGATCTCTTCGCGATATTCACGAGCAACAGGACCTATTTCTTCTTTCCAGATTTTATGAAGCATCTGTAATTCTCTAAAAGAACGATTGACATCTTTTTCTTTAGATAATTCTTCTGCCTGCTCAATAAGTTTAAGTTTCTTATCGAGGTTGCTTTTAAAGTCTTTGTCTCTAAACTCTCTGTTTAAATGCAGAAAATCATAGAAGTTCTCAACATGGTGGTGGTAATTATTCCACACCATATTGTATCTGTCACGCGGAATATTACCGGCATTACGCCAGCGCTCCTGTATATCTTTAAACTTGTCAAAAGTGGTATTGATACTATCTTCACCACCCAGCTCGTCTTTAAGATTCTTAAGCTCTTCTATTAGCGCATTGCGTGTGTCAAGATTTGCATTAAGGTCTTTCTTAAGATTTCTATAGTAATTATTTCGTTTTTCACGGTATTCAAAATAGAGTGTATTGAATTCCTTCTTTAACGGACTATAATATCTGAAGTCGATAATATTACCTCCTTCTTCAAGAAATTTTTCTTTTACCTCTTCTTGTTCTTCTTCAAATTGAGAAATAAAAGCAGCGCGTATCTCGTCAACATGTTCCTTAATCGCTTGTATCTTGTGGTTTTTAAGAAGATATCTAAACTCTTTTATCAAATTCTCTTTTGAGAGTTTGTCATAATCTTTTTTAGGAATATCGTGTCGCTCTGCAGTGCTCTCATCTTCTGAGTGCTCATTGAGCGCCTCGTCAATATCATCATGATTAACTTCATCTTCCTCATGGTCATCTTCTTCAAATTCCCCATGATCATCATCATTTTCCTGCGCAGGAAGTTCCTTAGCAGATTGAATAACATTTATAGACTCTGTTACCAGTTCATCCTGAATTATATCTTCTTCCTGATCAATCTCACTATCAATATTTTCTGCAGTAGGCAATTCTGTTTTGTTTGCTTCTTCCATAAGAGCTTTTTCTATCGCATCGTCCTGCTTCATTTCTCCTGGTTGTACTTTCTTTTCTTCAGACATTTCTCTCAATCTTAGGATCTTTATTTCAATGTTAAAGATACTACTAACTGTGTAAATAACAAGTGACCTATACTGTTGATAAGCTGTTAATTCCAGATGCGCCAAGCAGCTTCTGCCTGTAATTTAAGCATTTCGAGCCCATTGACTGTCTGCGCACCATGCTCTTTTCCGTTTTTCAAAAACTGAGTTTCAGCCGGATTATAAACCAGATCATACAACAAATGTTGACTGTTTATAAGTCTGTAAGGAAGCTTTGGCGCTTCTTTTACGTTAGGATGAGTACCTACAGGTGTACAATTGATAATGATCGTATATTGTGCAAGAAGAGCGCCGTTTATATCCTGATAACCAAGTTGATCTGCTGTAGGTTTACGTGAAACGTACTTAAACGAAATATCCCTGCGCTCAAGCGCGTAAGCTATTGCTTTAGAAGAACCACCTGTGCCTAATATAAGAGCACTTTTATGATCTTTTGTGAGATAAGGTTTAATAGATTCTATAAAGCCAATATGATCTGTATTAAAGCCTTTTAACCTGCCGTTAGGCATACGTTTAACTGTATTTACAGCGCCAATAACCTCAGCATGCTTATTCATCTCACTCATAAGAGATATAATAGACTGCTTATATGGAATTGTTACATTAAAACCCGAACACTCAACCTTCTTAGAAAGCAGGTGACTCACATCCTTAAATGTTGCGCAGTCAAAATTTTCATAGGTTGCTTCAATCTTCTCGTCATTAAATTTTTCTGAGAAGTAATTTTTTGAAAATGAATAATCAATGTTTTTTCCTATAAGGCCATATTTATGCATACTGTCGTGTTTTTTCTCCATATTTTCCTAAAGCTACAACGATGAAAATACCGATAGCTATAAAAATAATGGCGGTTATATTTTCGGCTGAAAACTCGTGCGGCCAAAAACGATTGTAGTTCTGTAAAATAGGATCGCCCACGCGATCGTATTTTATATTTCCTAAATTATCAAGTTCAAATACAGGTTCTTTCCAGGGCCAGACAACGCCTAGCGATCCTGTGATAAAACCAATGATAGCCGCATTTGTGCGACTACGGTAATGTTTTAAGAGGTAACCTAAAAAGTTAGATAAAGTCACCAGACCGGTTACAGAGCCCAGCGTAAAAACAGTCATAACTTTAAGAAGTCTTACTCTCGGCGCACTCTGTAGAAATGAGAAGTCTAAGCTTACTATATCTGCAATTGTATCATATAAAGCATTTACAGAATCTACTAAGAGCAGAACGTAATTGCCTAAAAGTATAAGAATAAACGATCCTGATAATCCCGGTAATGTCATCCCGGAAACTCCTATTATTCCACAAAAGAATACAAATACTAAATTATCATTTTGAGTTGCTGGTTTAAGCAGGCTTATAGCTACCCCGGCAACCACACCCAGTATTAGAATGATTATATTAGGGCGGGTCCATTCTTCAAAATCCTTAGCTATGTAGTAAATACTGCCTATTATCATCCCGAAAAATGCGCTCCAGACAAACAGTGGGTAAGTATCTATAGCAACATCAAGAATTTTAGAAACACTAAAATAACTTATAACCATGCCCAGCATTAGTAATCCCAGAAATCTTCCGTTTATGTATTGCACAAAACTTCTAAATCTCCCGTTTATTAGCAGTCTAAATGCTTTACCATTTACTTTTTGAAGCGAATAAATAAATTCTTCATAAAAACCCACAACATAGGCCACAACACCACCAGATACGCCAGGAACCTTATTGGCAGCACCCATGGCGAGCCCCTTAAGTACAAGCCAGACTTTATCTGTAAATGAGCGTGTATCAGTTTGCATGCTTCTCTCTACTCTTTGCAAATTTCTCTAAAAGAAAGATTGTTAAAAAACCTATGATAGCCAGAATGATCACCAGGGTTATTTTAGGATCACCATCAAAGTTACCTGGTAAAATACTCTTTTCAAGAAGCGGCACTTGTTCACCATGGCTATCTGTACGAAATGATAATATCTCCTTCCATGGCCAAACTTTATTAAGAGCTCCTATCATAAAACCTGTGAGGAGGGCGAGAGTAAGATTTTGATAATTTTTGAATAAATAGGTAAGCGCTTTAGAAAAGACTTTTAGCCCAACAATGCAGCCCAATAAGAAAAGTAGAAGTTTTATTAATGACTCTTTAAAAATTTCAAAATCCCAGTGTAATAAACTATCAACAAAGTTTTTTACTGTACCAAGAACTACTGCATAAGAACCCAACAATAGTAAAATGAAGGATCCCGAAATACCCGGCAATATCATGGCTATAATGGCAACAAAGCCAGAAAGAAAAATAAAAATATAACTGGTAGGAGATTGTACGGGTTCTGCAATCGTAATGTAATACGAAATAGCTATACCTATAATTCCTGCCATAAAAACACCGGCATTCCATTTAGTTATTTGATTGCCGATGTAAAGTATACTGGCGATAATTAAACCAAAAAAAAATGCCCAAAGTAATAAGGGATGTTCTTTTAACAGAAAAGTTATAAGCTTTGCAAGTGACAAAATACTAATACCAACACCGCCAAAAAGAGCCAGCAAAAAACCCAGATTATAAGTTCTAAAAGCAGTCTTAAAACCGCTGTTTTTCCAAACTTTAAAAAAACCAATATCAAGCTTATCAATTGTACTTATAAGCTCTTCATAAATGCCCGCAATAAAAGCAATTGTTCCTCCAGAAACCCCGGGAACTACATCTGCGGCGCCCATAGCAAGACCTTTAAAAGTTATTAAAGCGTATTGCAGCGGCGTACGTTTTTCTGGCATAAGGGTTGTTTATAGATCCCTCAAATGTAAGAAAAGCAATTAAGATTCTTTAGCTTGCTTTATCTTTTCAAGCACAGATTTCTTAGCATACGCATTCGGAAATAATTCTTCAAGAATGATATCATAACCCGGTTCCAGACGCAGTGCGTTTTCCAGATGAAAATGACCTTTTGTATCTTCTGCCAGCGTAAAATAAAGTCCGGCAAGTCTAAATTCAATTTCAGGAGATTCGGGATAAAATTCTATCGCCTGAAATAGGTTTTGAATAGCGCCTTCATATTCGCCTAAAGCAACAAGTATGTCACAGCGTGTTAACCAGGTATCCTGCTCATAATTACCAAGTTCTAATGTTCTGCGATAGCCTCTTTCTGCTTCTTCATAAAATTTGAGACGATCGTTTATCTTGGCATATCGCTTCCAGTAAAGCACGTTGTCACCGTCTATATTTATAGCTTTATTGATGTAATAAAGGGCATTCTGAAAGTCTAATTTCTTAATATGAAAATCTGTTATAGCAATCCAGCCTTTATCCAGAAGAGGATCTTCATGAACGGTCTTTAAGAAATATTTTAAGGCAAGATCATCACAATGCAGTTTTTGATAGCATTTACCCATTCTTAAATAGGCAAACGAAGTAGGATCATCAAGCTCTAGTGTGATTTGATAATTCTCAATAGCTTCATTGTACTTGCCCATTTTCTCAAGTACTTTTCCTTTTTCAAAGTAAGCACCTATAAATGTGTCATCGCTTATAATAGCAAAATCAAAAGCTGCTAAGGCTTTGTCATATTGTTTCAGGTCAAAATACTGCTTACCTATCTGGTGCCATGCAACCTCGCAATACGGGTTGCTATCTAAGAACATGTTGAGATAATCTATAGCTTCCTGATGCTGCTCAAGAAAATCAAAACAGTAAATGACATTGTATAATGCCGAGTAGTCTTCATCGTCAACCTCAAGACATTTCATAAAGTTAAACTTGGCATTCTGAAAGTCTTCCATAAACAGATACTCCATGCCAATTAAGGAATAGATATCTGCATCATCTTCGGTTAACTCTAATGCATTCTCAAGAAGCTCGACCGCTTTTTTGTGGTCGTCTTGTTTTGAATAAATATTTGCCTTTTGAATGTAAACCTCTTCATTGTTAGGCTCAAGCAGGTACAAATCATTTAATAAACGATCTGCTTCTGTAAGCTTATTCTCAAAAATGAGAATCTCGATTCTAAAAAGTTGAAGATTACTTGATGAAGGGTGTTGATCAAGACCTAGTTTCACGGCTTTTTTAGCTAGAGCTATTTTACCGTTTTCTAAGTAGTGGTTCACAATGTTTTCAAATTCACCCGAATCAAAGAAAAGAACATTATTTGTCTTTAACATAGATTCAAAACGGGTGAGCGGGAAATTTTCTTCTTCGTGACTGAATTTCATACACGCTATATTTATAATTTCTGCCTTTATAAATTTAAAAAGGATAGCAGGCCAGGGACTGTTACCTTCATATTGTTGTTAACAAAGTAATCAACAATTAAGCCCAAACGCGATTATAGTTCGCCGGCTGCAATTCTATCAAGTACCATAATCAGTTTTTTACAGCCTTCTTCAAGTTCATTTTCACTAATTGTAAGCGGTGGTGTAATGCGTATTGCTTTACCTTCAAAAAGTAACCAGAAAAGAATAAGTCCTGCTTCCTGGCAGGCCAGTATTGCTTTAGTGGTAATATCATCAGAAGGTGTCATAGCCGCAAGCATTAATCCCTTACCTCTTATTTCAAGTATTAAGTCGTGTTTTAACAACTTTCTTACGAGCCGCTCTTTAACCAGTGTTTGCTCAATTAAATTAGTGTTCATCAACTCGTTAAATGTAGCTAATGCAGCTGACGCAATGACAGGATGACCACCAAAAGTTGTTATGTGACCCAATTTTGGGTTATCTGATAACAGGGACATGACGCCCTTTGACGCTGTAAAAGCACCAATGGGCATACCGCCTCCCATACCTTTTCCCATAACCAGAATATCAGGAATAACATCATAGTTCATGAAGCCAAAAAGCTTCCCTGTGCGACCAAAACCCGGTTGTATTTCGTCTAAAATCAAAAGTGCGCCTACTTCTTTACAGCGTTGTTTTACTTTTTTTAAATAATCATTTTCAGGAAGAATAAAGCCTGCACCACCTTGTATGGTTTCTAAAATAACCGCCGCCGTTCTTTCTGTTATTTCGCTTAAAGCGGAAATATCATTAAACTCAATAAAATCTACATCTCCTATTACAGGTCTAAAGGGCTTCACGCGCTCTTCAAAGCTCATTAGACTTAGAGCACCGTATGTATTGCCATGATACGCATTTCTTGCTGCAATAATCTGGCTACGACCAGTTGCTCTTCTCGCCAATTTTAAAGCACCGTCTATTGCTTCTGTACCGCTGTTTACAAGATAAGTTTGCTCTAGAGGATCTGGCAAGGCCTTAGCTAACTGCCTCGTTAATTGTACCGCAGGATCTTGCGCATACTCCCCATAAACCATAACATGCAAATACTTCTCTGTCTGTTTTATAATAGCATCTACAATTTTAGGATGACTGTGTCCCAATGTACATGCTGACACTCCCGCTACAAAATCTAAATATTTTTTGCCAGAAGTATCGTAAATATAAGAACCCTTGGCATGAGAAACTTCCATTGCTAAAGGATGTGTGGTTGTTTGTGCCTGGTATTTTAGAAAATCAGCTTTCATTATCAGTCTGGTTTTTGAGCTTTTTAACCGATTTTAGTTTGTTTTTAGGAGGTATTGAGTCGTTTTTAATTGTTGCTTTCTCGTTTACGGGAATTCCCATTGTAGGTGCATCTTCTTCTCGATTCCTAAAATCTTCCGGTTTTAAATTAGATGCGTCAGGTATATTCAGTTCTTCCTCAGGGATGCTGTCGTCAAAAAAGTCTTCTTCTATTTGCGGTAGCGGGATGCCCTCGATCTTAGCAAGCTCAAACGGCGGTTCATCTTTAAATATATCTTCTTTCGTTATTAAACGTTCATCACCGCGCCAAACCAAGCCGGGGTATTTACTTTCTTCTACAGGAAACATAGAAAGCGGATACATTTTGCCTTCAAACTGTTTGAATTTATATATTTCAACTATACTATCATTCTCCAGAATTGCTCTTATTGATGCTGATTTACTTTTCTCGATGCCCTGCAGTTCGCCAATTTCTGAGCGTAAGTAATTTATACTTTCGGCATTTTTAATAATATCAAGCTGGCTGAGTTCATTATTTTTAAAAGTCCCGTAGAGAACATCACCTTTAATCTGATTATAACCCAATTCTTCTCTGTTAAATAGGGGGATGGTGTCCTGCTGTACAATGAAAGCATTATTAAAAACCTTTAAAGAATCTAACTTTTCTGTTTCGGTATTTGTTTTTAAATGAAGCGTATCACCAGTCATTTGACTTAAACCGCTCCACATGACAGGCCTGCCTATCATTTGTGTGAGACCGGTTTTTTGATTGATATGGATAGAATCGCTTTTGCCACTCATATCACTTTTAAATAATCTCACGTTGTAATAACCACGTACAATGCGATTCTCTGGTTTTCCTGTAACAACAAGTCTGTCACCGTGAATGTAAATAGAATCGTTATCCTGAACCGTTATAGCGACTGCCCGCTGTGTGATAAAAACCGAGTCTTTTTCTCTAAAAACCTCTGCATAATGACCCTTTATCACACTGTTATTTGCAGTGTCGATCACTTTTATATTATTAGTAGCAGAAGCAAAACTATTTGCCCTGTTGTAATATAAACTATCGCCGTAGACGGTGCGATTGTCATAGTCTATTTTAGAATTTTTAACGAAATAACCGTTATCATTTCGCGTATCATAAAAACCACGTTCACAATAAACCTTGCTGTTTTCACCAGTGATCGTTGAAGGGCCGTAGAGATAAGCATGACCTAATTCTGAATAAAAATCAAGTTGCTCGCTATTAATTACATATTCGGGATTTGTTACAACAACATCTTGCAGAAATGAATATTTATCCTGCTCAAGAAAATAGCGTCCTATTTTACTGGTTATAGTGCTGGCGGTATCTCTTAAAGTTCCCCCGGTTCTGTAGTATGCCTGCTGGCTAATTCTATTAAAATAAAGAGTATCTGTGCTGAGTGTTGCTGTAGGGCTTTTTAAATTTACCTGACCGGCAGCATACGCAAATTGCGTATTACCGTTGTATTCTGCATATCTACTGGTCATCGTTATTGTGTCACCCTGATTCATTCTTACATGACCAATAGCTCTAACAAAGTTGTCTGCCTTATAATGAAATGCAAGATCACACCACATCTCGATACCTTCATGCACGATGTAGACCTGCTTGTCTGCTTTATACATAATAAAAGCACCGGGATAGTTCTCTTCATCAAGACGGGAAACGTCTGAAGTTATATCTATTTCTTTGCCTTGTTGAGCAAAAATATGAGATGAAAAGATTAGTACGAGTACAATCAATAAAGATTTACACAAGTGGGGCATAGTATATTTTGATGTAAAAATAACGAAAAAATCAGCGCTTAAGTATTTACTCGATACTCCGGATAAAAGTTGTTCTGCTTTCGCGAAAATTATTTCTTTCTATAAAATGAAATCTGAAATGTCTAATCATAAAAATGACCGATAGTTTTATCGGCCATTGATATAAGATATGTCATTAAATTCTATCTGTGAATTGTCTGAGTTCTATCTGGCCCTACAGAAACGATCTTAATAGGTGTTTCTAATTCCTTTTCCAGATAATCAATGTAGTCATTGAGTTCTTTAGGAAGTTGAGCATCTTTATTCATCTTTGTTAGATCTTCTTTCCAGCCTTTTAGCTCAGTGTAAATTGGCTCTACATTTTCTGGCTCGATATTGTATGGCAAGTGATCAATAACTTCGCCTTTATATTTATACGAAGTACAAACCTGAATAGTTTCAAAACCTGAAAGCACATCACCCTTCATCATCATTAATTGGGTAACGCCATTAACACGCACAGCATATTTAAGAGCTACAAGGTCTAACCAGCCACAACGACGAGGACGACCGGTAGTGGCACCAAATTCATTACCTACGCGACCCATGGTCTCACCGGCTTCATCGAAAAGCTCAGTAGGGAATGGGCCAGAACCTACACGTGTTGTGTAAGCCTTAAAAATACCAAAAACCTCACCTATATTTCCGGGAGCCACACCAAGACCTGTACAAGCACCAGCCGCAGTTGTGTTAGATGATGTTACAAAAGGATAAGTACCAAAGTCAATGTCTAATAATGATCCTTGTGCACCTTCTGCTAAAATAGATTTTCCGGCCTTTTGCGCCTGATATAAATATTCTTCAGAATCAATAAAAGTTAATGATTTTAAAACCTTTACAGCTTTAAAGAATTCATTTTCCAGCTCATCCAGATTGTACTCGATCTTAGCGTCGTAAAAATCGATCATTGCAATATGCTTATCGCGTAAAGTTGTATATCTGTCTTTCCAGTCTTCAAGTTCAAGATCGCCTACACGTATACCGTTTCTACCGGTTTTATCCATATAAGTTGGCCCAATACCTTTTAAAGTAGAACCAATTTTCGCTTTACCTTTAGAAGCTTCAGAAGCCGCATCAAGCAAACGATGTGTAGGTAAAATTAAGTGAGCTTTTCTTGAAATAAGAAGCTTAGATTGATAATTGAGATTGAATTTCTCAAGATTGTCAAGTTCCTTTTTAAAGATAACAGGATCAATCACAACCCCGTTCCCCACCAGGTTTATTGCGCTGGGATGAAAAATTCCCGAAGGAATTGTGTGTAAAACGTGTTTTATACCATCAAATTCAAGAGTGTGACCAGCATTGGGACCGCCTTGAAAGCGTGCTATAATATCATAATCTTTGGTAAGAACGTCTACAATTTTACCTTTTCCTTCGTCTCCCCATTGGAGACCTAGAAGTAAATCTACTGCCATTTAATTAAGCGTTGTCTTCGGTTGATTTTCGGTTACCGTAAAAGTACAGGGAATGTTTATTGATCTCAATATTAAAAACCTCTTCTATGGTCTTTTTAATAGACTGAATACGCGGGTCGCAAAATTCTATTACTTCCCCCGTGTCTGTAAGAATTACGTGATCGTGCTGTTTGTCAAAATAAGATTTTTCATATTGGGCTTGATTCTGGCCAAACTGATGTTTGCGCACAAGACCGCAACCCAAAAGAAGTTCTATAGTATTGTATAAAGTAGCACGACTTACTCTATAATTTTTGTTCTTCATACTTATGTACAAAGACTCTATATCAAAGTGATCGTCATGATTATATATCTCCTGAAGAATAGCGTAACGCTCTGGTGTCTTGCGATGACCATTCTCTTCAAGAAATTTTGTGAAGACGTTTTTAACGACTTCCTGATCTTTATTTATAGTTGCTCGTATTGCCATAATGCGGGTGCAAAGGTAACCATTAGAGTCTAATGACTTTATCGATACCACTTATTTTTTTAAGGTTCTCTATAAGTTTTCTCAAATGCTCTTTATTCTTTACAATTACGGTAATGTTTCCTTTAAAGACACCATCGTTTGTAGTAAAGTGTAAGCTACGCATATTAACATGCATGTGATCTGAGATCTCTTTAGTAACATCATTTACAAGGCCCAGGTTATCTATACCTGTAAGTTCAAGATCTGCTTTAAATTCCTGAGAAGATGAATCTATCCATTTTGCAGGAATAATTCTATATGCATAATTGCTTTGCAGCGAAATAGCATTGGGGCAATTTTGCTTATGCACTTTAATACCTTCTGAAACAGTTGTAAAACCAAATACTTTATCACCAGGAATGGGGTTGCAGCAATTAGCCAACGTATAATCAAGTTTTTGTTCTTCTTTACCAAAAACGAGAAGGTCATATTTTTGAGTTATCTCATCTCTGTCTACGTGCTCTGCTACAGTAGGCTTGCGTATTTTATTTTTAATAAAACTTACAAAAGCATTGCTGCGTGATGCCACAAACTCTTTGATCATTTTATTATCTACCGTGCCAATACCAACGCGATAAAAAAGGTCTAAACTGGTTTTAAGCTTAAAATAAACAACCATCTCATTGATCACTTTTTCATCAAGAGTGATTTTTTGCGAACGCAGTTTTCGAGTTAGTATGACTTTGCCATCTTCTGCAATGTCCTTTTTCTCATCTTTAAGCGAAGATTTTATTTTTGCCCTTGCTCGTGCTGTGGTTGCATAATCAAGCCAGTTATTGTTAGGTTTTGCGTGCTCTGAGGTGATTATTTCGACCTGATCGCCACTTTTTAGCTCATGACTTAAAGGAACCAGTTTACCATTTACGCGGGCACCACGTGTATGTAAGCCAATTTCTGTATGTATGCTGAATGCAAAATCGAGCGGTGTTCCGCCTTTGGGCAAAGATTTAAGATCCCCTTGCGGAGTAAATACAAAAATCTCTTTATTATAAAGGTTTAGTTTGAACTGTTCTACAAACTCAACGGCATTTGTTTCCTGATTTTCAAGTGCGTCCTGCAACCTGTTTAACCACTCATCCATCGTTTGATCGCCTTCATCGCCCTCTTTGTATTTATAGTGAGCGGCATACCCTTTTTCGGCTATTTCGTTCATACGTTCAGAACGTATCTGTACCTCAACCCAGCGGCCGCGTAAACCCATCACTGTGATATGCAGTGCTTCATAACCCGTAGATTTAGGCGATGAAATCCAGTCTCTTAAACGGGTGGGATTTGGTCTAAAGTGATCTGTAACAATTGAGTATATCTTCCAGGCCAGGAATTTCTCATTTTCAGGAATACTCTTGTAAATGATACGTATTGCAAATTTATCATATACCTCATCAAAGGGTATATTCTGTTTTTGCATTTTACGATTTATACTGTAAATTGATTTTGGTCTTCCTTTAATCTCATAATCAAGAAGTTCTCTGTCTAACGAATTTCTAACAACCTGAGTAAAGTCTTCTATATATCGGTCTTGTTCTTCTTTAGTCTCTTTCATCTTATGAGAGATGTCGTTATAGACATCTGGCTCAGTATATTTTAGACCAAGATCTTCAAGTTCGGTTTTTATGTTATAGAGACCAATTCTGTGGGCTAGAGGCGCATATATATATAGGGTTTCACTGGCAATCTTCACCTGCTTATCCTGTCGCATAGAATCCATAGTTTGCATGTTGTGCAAACGGTCTGCTATTTTTATAATGATAACGCGTACATCATCATTTATGGTAAGCAACATCTTTCTAAAATTCTCTGCCTGCAGAGAAACATCCCGATGTTTTTTAAGGTTAGATATTTTAGTAAGCCCATCTACAATACGTGCAACTGTCTCGCCAAACATACCCTCAAGATCCTCAAGTGTATAACTTGTATCTTCTACCACATCGTGTAATAAGGCAGCGGCTATAGAAGTAGCATCCATCCCAATCTCACTTGCCACAATACGGGCAACTGCTAAAGGGTGAAAAATATATGCTTCGCCAGATTTGCGGCGTTGATCTTTGTGGGCATCAACAGCAATCTCAAAAGCTTGGCGTATCATTTTCTTATCGTCGTCAGAAAGCGTACGATAACTTATGCGCAGCAATTCTTTGTACTGCCGCGTTAGCTCTTTGTTCTCTTTTTCCAGTTCAATTGCTGTCATAAAATAAAAATACAATTATATTAAATATAAGCAAATTGTGTACCAGTAGAAGCTTAATTATAAAGTATAATCAACCGGTAGAGTAGTAGTCCCAAACAACATACAAACCTAACGCTTTAGATTATGAAATCGCTGTAAAAGAGTAGGATGTGAATAATTAAATTTCACATATAGCGGGTGTGGAGTAAGATTACTCAAACTATTTCTAGATAATTTTTTTAACGAATTTATAAGAGGTTGCGCAGCATACGTATCTTTAGCAAAATCATCGGCCTGATATTCAAACTTTCGCGAAAGCAAACTCATTAAAAATCCTGTGATGGCAGAAATAGGAGTATAAAGAATACCAAAAGCAATTAGACCTATATGAAATGCCGGGCGATCTAGGCCCAATGCCTGAGAAAAAATAGGTTCACTCACAAATATTGACAATAACCACAACGCAAATCCTGTAAGTAAAACTGAAACTACCAGATTTATAATAATATGATTCTTTTTATAATGACCTACTTCATGTGCAAGTACAGCCACGATCTCTTCTTCTTCAAGATCATTGACTAATGTGTCGTAAAGCGTGATACGTTTCTGGCTGCCAAAACCAGAGAAATACGCATTTGCTTTTGTACTACGCTTAGAGCCATCAATCAAAAAGATATTATCTAGCGTAAATCCTACCGAATTAGAATAATGCTCAATTTTTGTTCTGAGTGAATTCTCGCCCAAAGGAGTCTGTTTATTAAAAAGCGGAACAATTATTTTTGAGTAAAACATATTCATTACCACTGCAAATACTGCAAATACTGCCCAGGCATATATCCAAAAGCTTTGACCTGTTAACTGGTAAAACCAAATTATTAAAGCCAGTAAACCGCCGCCTACAATTATTGTCATTAGCCAGCCTTTAAGTTTATCTGCAAAGAAAAGTGCAGGAGTAGATTTATTAAAGCCAAACCGCTCTTCTATTACAAAAGTCTTGTAGTATGAGAATGGTGTAGTTAGAATATCGCTACCTAACATTATGATGCCAAAAAAAATCAACCCTCTTATAATCGGGTTTTCACTTACACTAGTTGCGATTGCGTCTACGTAGGCAAAGCCTTGAAAAAAGAAAAAACAAAGTGTCAAGACTAAAGAAAAAGAAGAAGTTAAGGTTGAGAACTTAGCATTTACTTTTTTGTAGTCCTGAGACTTGCGGTAAGATTCTTCGTCGTACACATCCTGAAGTTCGCCAGGAATAGGGTCGTCAAAATGTTTCGCGTTAAGCCAGTCAAAATATTGATCGATTGCAAAACTAATTACAATAATTACGATTATAATATAAAATAGGATTTGAGGAGTCATACGTGTTTTTATAATTTAAAACCCCGTTGTCTTCGGGCTTCAAAAATGAGTATTCCTGCAGCAACAGATACATTCATAGAATCTATTTTGCCCTGCATGGGTATTATAATGTTTTGATTAGCATGTTCGCGCCAGGGTTTACTTAGTCCGTTAGCTTCTGTGCCCACTACAATAGCGATAGGAGAAGTGAAATCTATTTCCTGGTAAGGTTTAGCATCCTGTAGAATTGCGCTGTAAATATTTATGTTTTTCGACTTGAGAAAATTGATCACATCTTCTGATGATGCCAGTGCTGTTTGCGTTGTAAAAACACCCCCAACGCTGGAGCGAATTATATTAGGATTGTACAGATCTGTTAACGGATTTGCAATGATTAAAGCATCAACTCCTGCTGCATCTGCCGTGCGCAATAATGCGCCAATATTTCCGGGTTTTTCAGGTGCTTCGGCTACTAAGATCAACGGATTTTCAGGAAGTAGAAGATCTGTTAAGTTATGTTCTTTAGTTTGAGTTAATGCTATAACACCTTCTGTGGAAGCGCGATAAGCTACTTTTTGATATACTTCACCCGATATTGATATGATTTCGGTCGATTCTTGTAATAAGGCAAAAAGATCACGCTGTTCTTTAACCTCTATAATTTCTGGGCAGTAGAAGATTTGAAGTACTGTATAATTTTCCTGAAGAGCAAGACTTATCTCACGTAAACCCTCAATAACAAAAAGCTGATTTTTACGTCTTTCACGCGATTTTTCCTGTAATTGAACCAGTTTTTTAACCGTAGGATTATGTATGCTGCTTATCTCTTTATGCATAGTTAAAATGCTTCGGTTTACAGAAAAGAATTGTTTTATTATTTTTTGAATATAGGGATAAAATAAGAAAGCGTATAACCGTAGCCTACGCCAAAAGGACTATCTGTTGTTACCTTATAAAAACCGGGAATATAGATGTTGCCAAAACCTTCTGGTTCTTTTTCAGTCACCATTCTTTTTAACTGAAGGTTTATTCCTAAATACAAATTGTTTAAAATCTCAGCCTGTACGCCTAATTGTAATTCTAGCCAGATCGCATTTAACCCGGAAAAATCTCTCTTTTCGGTCCTAAAATCGGGTTCGTAATAGGTATTTGTGGTATAAATGGTATAATTATTCAACTCTTGAGAAAAGCTGGAGAAACCAGCACGTAATCCTACATAAATTAGATTAGACATACCGTACCAGTTGTTGTAGGCATTGTAGTTAAAACCTGCTTTTATATAGCTCCCTTTAGTGGTAACATTAAAGTTTGTCTCGTCAGATTCTTTGTTTTCATTACCAATTTCTGCAGCGATGTAATAATTTTTTTTAATTCGGAAATCACCTGCAATTTCTAATCCCTTGTATTTATCATCCAGAAAAGAACGCAAGGGTTTACTAAGGTCTATGCCAATGCGCAACCCGTACCGGTCTGTATTATTAACCGTGCTTAATGTATCTGTAGCAGATGTTACAGCTGCTGTATCTATACCTTGATCTTCATCTTGAGCTAATGCAGAAAACGAAGCGCAGCAGATAATACTAATGATATATATTAACGTGCGTGGTGTTTTCATCAACAACTATTTCAGAATTAATTTCAATATCTTCTATCCACCTTCCATCTTCGCCATTTGTAGTAGTAGCAGCAAGATCGTCATAAGTAACGCGAAAACCGCATGCTCGACTTATGTAGACCTCGTTTGTTAAATAATCAAAGGTGATTATATCTGTATTTTCAGGTTCATCGCCTTCTGTAACGCCGGGGTTTTTAGTAATATAATATTGTGTTTGCTCAACATTTGTACGCAACGGTAACTTTATTAATGTGTCGTTAGTAAATGTGAGAACATCTGTCTTATTAACTTCTACGGCTTGTAGATTTATGATTTTTGCTTCGGTGCGATTATCAACATTATAAAACTGAATAACTAATTGCGGAGTTGTGGGTGTGCTTACCGCGCAAATATCATCGCGCTCACAGGCACTTAAAATAAGTGCTATAAAGCAGAGAAACACTACTGATTTTCTTATCATAATCGCCTAAAATGCCTATTTATCTCTTCTCTAGTAACACCACGTTTTCTACATGATGCGTTTGTGGAAACATGTCTACCGGCTGTACTCGGGTAACTTTATATAACTCATCCAGCAAAGCAAGATCCCGTGCTTGTGTTGCACTGTTGCAACTTACATAAACTATACGATCTGCCTTTATTTTGATCAATTGATCTACCACATCTTTGTGCATACCATCGCGTGGAGGATCTGTTATAATAACATCTGGTTGCCCGTTTTGTTTTATGAATGCGTCGTTAAATACATTTTTCATATCACCTACAAAAAATGATGTGTTTGCAATACCGTTAAGTTTAGCGTTTTCTTTAGCTGCTGTTATAGCATCAGGAACAGCTTCTACACCTACCACTTTTTTAGCTTTTTGAGCCACAAATTGAGCTATTGTGCCGGTTCCTGTATATAAATCATAGACGATCTCATTGCCGGTAAGACCAGCAAAATCTCGGGTGATTTTATAAAGTTCGTAAGCTTGTTCAGAATTGGTTTGGTAAAAAGATTTGGCATTGATCTTAAACTTAAGACCTTCCATTTCTTCAAAGATGTGATCTCTGCCAGAAAAGCAATTTATATCCTGATCATACAGCGTATCGTTTCCTTTCTGATTGATCACATATAGTAGCGAAGTGATCTCTGGGAATGTCATTTTTACATAGTTGAGCAATAGCTCACGTTCTTCTAAATTATCATCATAAAATTGAATAAGCACCATAAGTTCGCCTATAGAGCTGGTGCGTATCATCAAGGTGCGTAATAAACCTTCCTGCTCCCGTGTATTAAAAAAGGCAAGATTATTTGCTTTAGCAAAATCGCGTACACAATTACGAATAGCGTTACTGGGATCTTTTTGTAAGTGACATTCTTCAATATCCAGAATCTTGTCCCACATTCCCGGAATATGAAATCCAAGCGCATTGCGATCATCAATCACCTCATCGCTTTGTATTTGTCGAGGTGTAAGCCATTTATTGTTGCTAAAAGAAAATTCCATTTTATTCCTATAGAAATATTGGCGTGCGCTGCCAGAAATAGGAGTCACTTCTGGTAAATCTACCTTACCTACGCGCTTTAGGTTATTTACAACCTCATTCTGCTTGTAATCAAGCTGGTATTCATAGGCCATATTCTGCCATTTGCAACCTCCACAGGTTCCAAAGTGCTTACATACAGGTTCTGTACGCTTTGGTGAATATTTATGTATATGAATAGCAGTGCCTTCAAAATAAGCTTTCCGCTTTTTTGTTGTCTGTACATCAACAATATCGCCAGGTACGGCGTTATTTACAAAAATGACACGACCGTCTGTAGCTTTAGCTATTGCTTTTCCTTTTGCACCGGCATCTATAACCTCAATCTGGTGAAATACCTTTCTTATGTTTTTTCTTCCCACGCCGCAAAAATAGAATAATTAGAAAGATTATAGATTAGGCTGACTTTAAAATGTATATGTAATATTTAGTAATTTGCAGGTATTATAAGGGTGATTTCTCTCCTTTTAAAATTTCGGGCTTCTACCGGGATACACAAGAAGGAATCTTAAAATTTACACTTAATTCATTATCACATGACAACTGTAGAACAAATAACCTCAAAAGAGGCTATTGAACTTGAAGAAAAACACGGTGCACATAACTATCATCCTTTACCAGTAGTACTCAATAGAGGAGAAGGGGTGCATGTGTGGGACGTAGAAGGAAAACAGTATTATGATTTTCTATCAGCATACTCTGCCGTAAATCAGGGGCACTGTCATCCCAAAATTGTGAATGCTCTTAAGCAGCAGGCAGAAACATTGACACTTACATCAAGAGCATTTTACAATGATATTTTAGGGAAGTATGAAGAATATGCAACTTCATATTTTGGGTTTGATAAATTACTTCCCATGAACACGGGAGCAGAAGCTGTTGAGACTGCAATTAAGCTTACGCGAAAGTGGGCTTACGAGAAAAAAGGTGTCGCAGAGCAAGATGCACAGATTATTGTATGTGAGAATAACTTCCACGGGCGCACGACCACCATTATTTCTTTTTCTAATGATGCAGATGCTCGTAAAAATTTTGGTCCTTATACTCCCGGCTTTATAAAAATACCTTACAACGATATTGAGGCTTTAGAAAAGGCATTGAAAGAAAATGACAATGTAGCCGGATTTTTAGTTGAACCAATTCAAGGTGAAGCTGGAGTTTACACACCCGCAGATGATTATATCGCTAGAGCGAAAAATTTATGTAATTCTCATGATGTTCTTTTTATAGCAGATGAGATACAAACAGGTATAGCACGCACAGGATCTTTACTTGCTGTTTGCGGCAATTGTAGCTGCGAGCATACTTGCGAAAGACAGGAAACATATAGCAGACCAGATATTTTAATTCTGGGTAAAGCGTTGTCTGGTGGTGCATATCCTGTATCTGCAGTTCTTGCAGATAATGCAGTTATGGATGTTATAAAGCCTGGTCAACATGGTTCTACATTTGGTGGTAACCCTATTGCGGGCGCTGTTGCAATTGCTGCTCTTGAAGTTGTTAAAGATGAAAACCTGATCGTTAATGCAAGAATCCTGGGTGAGTTATTCCGGGAGAAATTAAATGAGTATATCAATGAGAGTTCTATAGTTAACCTCGTGCGTGGTCGTGGATTACTAAACGCTATTCTTATCAATGATTCCGAAGACAGTTCTACAGCATGGGATATTTGTGTAGCCTTAAAAAACAACGGACTATTAGCTAAACCTACTCATGGTAATATAATACGTTTTGCACCGCCTCTTGTTATAACAAGAGAGCAGCTGCTTGATTGTGTGAGTATTATTATAAACACCTTAAAACAGTTTGAAAAATAAGATATAAAAGGCTTTAAAAACAGAAAAGGCGACTTAACAGGTCGCCTTTTTAATTATATATAATCTTAATATTATGTACGTTGCTGCATACTTTCAACCTTTTGACGCAAAAGCTCCTGATCTTGTAAAGTATCCCAACCAAAATACGCTATTACAGCGATGATTAATAGAACGACAAGAACGCTTAGTACTAATGCAATAATCGATAGTATTTTACCGGTTTTAACCTGAGAAACATCCTCATATAGATCTGGATCTTGTTTATAAAGTTTTAAAGATCGCTGTGCCAGAACAAGACCTATAATTGCAAATAAAAGTCCGGGAATACCATAGCAACAGGTACCAACGATACCTAAAATTCCAAACACCAGGATAAGCGTAGAATTGGGTAGTTTTTGTTTTTCCATAATTGAGATTAATTAGTTTAGTGGTTTATTGAAGGAGCAAGATAATAAAATGGTGCACTATCAATATTACGCAGTATCCAAAAAACCAGTATAAAAGCTAAAATAATGGGTGGAGAAGCCGAAAAATACAGAATATTTTGCACTCGGACTTTTTTTCTATTAATGATCTTCAATATTGAATTATATACTACCAGCAAGAGACCAATGGGCAAAAGGAGATTGTAGTTTATCATTTCATTAAAATTAAAATGTAGTAAACTATACAACGCTCTTTGACTTCCACAACCCGGGCAATAAAGATGAGTTATTGCGTAGAATGGGCATTTTGGGAAAAATGAATAGTGTAACGGGTTAAATTTAAAGTATAGTAGTAGGATACTTAATGAACCTAATGCTATAGCCAAATATTTATATGTAATCTTTTTAATAACCACCCATAAATGCTCCGCCTACGCCGGCAATTACAAAGATCATAAAGTAAAGTATGATAAAAATAATACCTGCAATTAAGGAGTATTTCACCCATTTAGCTGCATTTTGAGACGCTTCACGAGCCTCTTCTATATTTCCGTTTTCATAAGCCGAATTTACTTTTGCAGCATAAATGATGGCAGCGATACCCGGAGGTAAGCAACAAAATATGGTTACAAGAATAGCTTCAATGAGATAATTTTTAGGTTTTTCCATTATTTAAGAGATGAACTTTAAACAATAACTTACAACCATTGTAAGTACACTAATTATTGCCAGGGCAGGGGTAATAATAGGGGAAAATCTCAACTTAATAAAAATGCTCAATGCGGTATAACCTATAAGCAATACAAGAGGATATATCGCAGGATACATATGAAAGGAGTCTGCAAATCTTCCTTCAAATAATAGAAGAAGAGATCTTTGTAACCCACAGCCTACACACTCAAAACCCAGGTATTTTTTAACCAGGCAAGGGAGCATGTATTTTTCCATAGTGGTACCTGCTAGTTTTTGTTATAAACAGAAATCTTTTTAGAAACCTCAATATTGTCTGCTGTTACAACGCGCACGATATAAATACCATCACTCCACTTTGCAGAAGAAACAGTCACTTGTGCAGCAGTACCTTCGTTTATTTTAGAAGTCATTTGGCGTCCAGCCATATCATAAACAGATATTTCTTTAAGAGAATTACCTAACGGATTTAATATTTGTAATTCTGCCTGTTTGTTATTTTGAAAAATATCAAACGAATTTTTAATGTCTTCTGCTACACCAAGATTTTCGGATGAACCGTTTTTGAAAGTAATTTCAAAGCGATCATTAAAAGTTCCTTTAGGTAAATCAAATGCATGTGCACTATAAAGAATGTCAAAATACTCACCCGTCTTAAGGTCGTGTAGCCAAATACCATCTATATCAAAATTGATATCGTCTACCTTTACGTTGAAATGGTTTTTAGAACTGCCACCATTTATTTTAAGCGGAAGTGTCTTATCAACATTATACGGCAGCACATTAATCATATAAGGATTATCATCTTTTGCTATTAGATAATTAACATCAGTATCAAGTTCTGAAATATTCATAGCATCGCCTGCTCTGTCATAACCATCTGTAGCGTCGTCAAATAGAGCCGTTGTTAAATGACGTGTATATTGATTGTTAATCTCAATTTTAATTTTAAAAATAGGCATGATTAATTCACCACTCTTGTTATAACTAATTGAGCCTGGTTTAAGTTTTAAAGATTTTGTATTATCCTTATCAACAACGTCTTTAGACTTGAATTGTGAATTGCCATCTTTCTCTTTCACATAGACACGAAATTCATTTTTTGCAGTAACAAAATCATCAGCAGTACCTACCACCATAAAACCTTGTCCTACGGGTGCAAAATGTCTTTTTATTGTTCCGTCTCCTGAACCTGAACCACCAGTAGGTTCACCATACCTATCATACATACTAAAACTTGCGGGCGTATAATCTCCTGGAGAAGCACATGATGCCAACGGACTAAAAGCCCCGTAACCACCTTGATAATCTGTTAAATAATGTGATTTTACACCGGGATCAGATTCCCAGAAATAAGCAATCCCCGTAATTGTGTTTCCTACAGGAGTAGGAGTGTATGTACCATCCCCACAATTCGCAACATTAGTATCCCCAGAATTAGAAAGCAAATAAAAGCTCAGGTTCATTGCAGAAGGATATGGGTTACCCACTAATGTGGTTTGGTCTGTCTTGACTTCTACACTAATATTACCATTATTGGGTCTGCCTCTAAAATCATAAGGCTGAGAAGCTGCTGTTGCATTTAATCCTTTCATGGTAAAACCTTCACCAGGATTTATATCCCCGCTACTAAGTACTTGTTGCCATCCTGAATAAGAATCTTCAGCAATGTATTTGTAGATCCAGTAATTTGCAATTAGCATATCAGTTCCATCATACGAACCATCATATCCGGTCGCATAACGGGCAAGGTTACTATTTATACCTTCAGTGCCGTCAATGGGATAGTAAATACCACCACCAGAAGTGCCTAGATCGGTATTAAAACCAGCATTTCCATTCGCAGCATTTGCGGGATCACTAACAGGTGATGTCCAGAACTGATAATCCCATTTATTGGCTATCCCTTCCTGAAAAACAGAAATGACTCCCTCACCTTCATTAGCACTATTAGAATTACCTTGTATTAATTGTCCTTCGTCGCGTAGATAGATATTTCCTTCTTTAAGGGCGTTTTCGTCATATTGCAGATTTACTTCCTGCTCAACAAATAAAATTTCATCTTTTACATATACATAAACCTCATCATCTGGTGTAGAAGCAGGATTGGGTTGCACGTATAATTGAGCACTTGCTGCAATAGGAAGTAATAAAAAGAAAAATTTGGGGTAAAACTTTTTCATAATTAACTATTTAAGGCAAAAATAAGGATTTATTTTTTATGTTGGTTATTTACTGATAATTTTGATGTCTAACTGGTATAGCATTAATAATAATCGATGAAAAGCTTTAAGAAAGGTCAAAAAGTACTTTTTATAAATGATGATCTAAGCGGGAAAATATGCCGAATTGATCAGGATCGTATTTGGGTAGAAACTGAGGATGGCTTTGAGATTGAAGCAGATGAAGCTGAACTTATTGCTGCAGATGATTTTGAAATACCGCATCCTGAAACCGATGAAATTGAAAATGCAATTAAAGAGAAGACCGTCGTTAAGAAAAAATCACAGCGTGTAAAACCTAAAGAACGCAATCTGCCGCCTATGGAGGTTGACCTGCATATTCATCATCTTACTTCTAAAACAAGAGGAATGTCTAACCACGACATGCTAACACTTCAGGTTGATACTGCAAGACGACAATTAGAATTTGCCATTAAAAAGCGTATTCAGAAAGTTGTTTTTATACATGGCATAGGAGAGGGCGTCTTACGTGCTGAATTAGAATATCTGTTTTCCAGATATTCTAATGTGAAATTCTATGATGCAGATTATAGTAAATATGGGCAGGGAGCAACTGAAATTTATATTCTTCAGAATTCCTGATTATTGGTTGAAAACCGGTGTTATAGTATCGGTTTTTGGTCCCGGTTTATATTCACCAAAGTCGAGACTTTGCTGGCGTATGGTTTCATCTCCACTTTGATTCTGAAAAACTATATTGCTTAGGTTTATATAAACCAGAATATTCTTAAACTGGTAAGTATGCACCCTGTATTTATTGATATTGTAGTCTACCGCTATTAAAGGGTTTAGATAATCTGCGGCCGCATTTTGGTCTGTACGGTCATTTGCAGGATTAAGATCTTTATCAGGATCTTCATTTCTGGTAAGAACGCCATCACCATCGTCATCTTCATCCAGATAATCCAGAATACCGTCTTTATCTGTGTCACGTGATTCTGCAATATTTATACTTCCGTCAGTATTAAATTTTAAGCCTTCAGCATTTGTGGGTACATTATCACCATCATCATCATTATCATAGGTATTTGGTAAACCGTCACCATCATAATCTTCTTTACCATCAAGTAACAGCTCAAATTCTGCTGCGATGCCATCGTTATCATCTTCTGTTCCTGTTGTACTTATTGTGACAATGCCTTCCTGGCTTATGTATTCTTCGTTGACTTTAGGCGCTGCAGGCGGGATAGCGTTACAGAAATAATCACTGGCAATATCTGCATCATACATTCTATAGCTAATTGCATTAGAAGAAGAACCAAGGTTAAAACTGTATGGCGTATCAAGACTTCGTGAAGTTAAAATAGGCTCATCTGTAGAGAGTTCAAAAGACAAACTCTCATTAGTCTCGTTGTTGATCTTATAAAATACATAATTGACAGATGAAGTGGTAGTATTGTCTACGGTGCTGCACATAGCCACGCTAACATCTGAAAAATCAAAATTTGTTACGATAAGATCACCATCATCACAAGAAATAACTGATAATGCCAATATTAAAAATCCCCAAAAACGTTGCATAAATCGGTAAAATTTAGAACAAAAATAGCTGAATTGTACTTTACAAACGATTGGGGTATGAAATAATTTTATTCTCTGTAATTTTGGGCTCCTAAAGTTAAAATTTAATGACTCCTATCTATTTTGATAATGCAGCCACAACTGCAATACGCCCAGAGGTTCTAGAACGAATGATAAATGTGATGCGAGAAGTGCCGGGCAACCCCTCATCTTCTCATGCTGTAGGGCGCAAAGCAAAAAGTCTTATTGAGAACGCACGTAAAACTGTTGCAACTTTTATGGGAGTAACCGCTGCAGAGATCATTTTTACCTCTGGAGGTACAGAAGCAGATAATCTGGTTCTTAACAGCGCTGTGCGTGATCTGGGAGTAAAGCATTTAATTACAAGCCCAACTGAGCATCATGCTGTATTGCATATCGTAGAGCAACTGGAGAAAGAATATAAAGACCTGAAGGTTTCTTATGTCAAAATAAA
This sequence comes from Leeuwenhoekiella sp. A16, assembly GCF_047946675.1. GTDB lineage: Bacteria > Bacteroidota > Bacteroidia > Flavobacteriales > Flavobacteriaceae > Leeuwenhoekiella. Next base: position 4,134,682 of record NZ_CP172313.1, on the reverse strand, counting down.
AGAGTGCGGCAGCGTTGATACTTTGCACCTTGGCCAGCTTTTAGCTTCTACTGATGATAAAACTCTGGTTAGTCTTATGCACGTGAATAATGAAGTAGGGAATATTCTCGATGTGGAAGGCGTAGGGAAGTTATGCAAACAATATGGCGCTTATTTTCATAGTGACATGGTTCAGTCGGTAGGGCATTATGATCTTAAATTAAAAGAAATACCGGTGAATTTTATGGCTGCAAGTGCACATAAATTTCATGGGCCAAAGGGAGTTGGTTTCGCTTATATCGAAAAAAACAGCGGATTAAAACCTATGATCTTTGGTGGTGGGCAAGAGCGTGGCGCACGTGCCGGTACAGAATCTGTTCATAATATCGTTGGCCTTGAGGAAGCCTTAAAGTATGCGTATAAAAATCTTGATGAAGAACGCAGGCAGATTGAAAGTATTAAAGCATATTTCGTCAACGAACTTTCAGCTGCAATACCAGATGTAAAATATAACGGTAATTGTGCAGATAATTCTAAAAGTACCTACACACTGGTAAATGCATGTTTGCCTATTCCACCAGAGAAATCATTAATGCTTTTGTTTCAACTTGATTTAAAAGGTATAGCGTGTTCTAAAGGAAGCGCCTGCCAGAGTGGAAGCGACCAGGGCAGTCACGTGCTAGAGGCTTTTTTAAATGAAGAAGACAAAGTAAAACCGTCTGTACGATTTTCATTCTCACATTACAATACTAAGAAAGAAGTAGATTACGTAGTAAAAACCCTGAAAGAATTTATAGAAGATTAGGCGATAAAAATCGGGTGTTTTAGGGGTTTTTTCGGTTAAAAATGGCTAAAATCGGGCACTCATTCTTACGTTAAAAACGCGAGGAGATAAGAAATTAGGGATGGCATATTGCTGTCTTGTTGATGCATCGCGCACATAAGTATTTGTAATGCTGTTCTGGCGATCAAATACATTAAAAATCTCAAAACCTATAGACAAATCTTTAAAGGGATTTAACCAATGTCCTTCAGGATAGGTTTTTTGTGCATCTGTAAAGACGTATGAGAAACCAGCATCTGCTCTAAAGTAGAACGGCAATGTACTTTGGTAATCATAAGGATCTGCATATCGTGGTGACCCGCCGGGCAAACCTGATTGATAAACCATATTCAGGTACATTTTTAAACTGGGAATATTAGGCACATAATCCTGAAACAAAGCGCCTACTTTTAAACGTTGGTCTGTTGGTCTTGCGATATAACCACGATCTTCAATGTTTTCTTCGGTTTTAAGATAACCCAGACTCACCCAACTTTCTGTGCCGGGAACAAATTCTCCGTTGAGGCGTATGTCAATTCCATAAGCATAAGCTTCAGCATTATTTCTGGCTCTGTAGCGTATTCTAACGTTCTCAAGTCTATATGGGTTTACATCTGTGAGCTTCTTGTAGTAAACTTCAGAAACCAGTTTAAACGGGCGATCTGCTAATTTAAAACTCCAGTCGTGACCTGCTACCATATGTATAGATCGTTGAGCTTTTACTTCGGGCCTAACCGTACCCAGAGAGTCTCTTAATTCTCTGTAAAAAGGGGGTTGATAATAAACTCCTCCCGCAAGACGAAATACCATATCCTGCTTCCAGTTTGGCTTTAAGCTAAATTGCCCTCTTGGGCTAAAAACTGTCTGCGTTACTGAAGAAATATCTTGCCCGCTCACCGTCCAGTTGTGCGCACGTACGCCCAGATTAAACCATCCTTCATTATCACCCAGATCTATGCGTTTGCTGTATTGTGTATAACCTGAAATTCTATTTATCTGCACGTCATTTTTCGCTCTTGAAGCGGTAAAAGGAACAATAGGCGAACTATATGCTGTGTATGGTTGATCATTTGCAAAATCAGGCAGGGGAGGGCGTATTGAGAATCCGGCAGAATCTATAATTTCATATTCCTGTAAACGGTCGCGTATATCTTCACGTGTATATTTTATGCCCCAGTCCAGCTGTGAGTCATCAATTTTATATTGGCCTTTATGCTCAATATTTATGATAAAAGCATCAAGATCGTTACGTGCATGTGTAAGCTGCGCGCCCACACCTTCAGTAAATTCTACCTCACCCAGATCTTCGTCACCTATAGAAGTATTGGGCGTGCCTAATCTATACTGAGCCAATATATCATAATATTCCTGCTCCTGAGTTTGGTAAGCAGAAGTTATTAGTTTTAAGGTCAAACTTTCTGAAGCCGCGTACGTTGCTTTTAAAGCGCCAAAGTACGTTTCGTATTTGTCTTGTTCCTGTCCTTCATAGAACACCAGAAGCGCTTTAGGATCTGCCAGCGTACCAAAGTTTGTTTGTCTGGTGAGCGGCTCATAATCGTATTTGTTAATGGCAATATTTCCTAAAAAGCCTATTTCTAGCTTATCGTTTACTAAGTAACTTAAATAAGTCTGTACGTCTGTAAAGCGAGGCTTAAAGTTAGTTTGTGTTTGCTTTGCATCTACCAGCAAACTATTATCGCGATACCTGGCACCTACAATTGCAGAAAGGCGACCGTTTTTGCTCAAACCTTCTGCAGAGACGCTCGCACCCATTAAACTTAGATCTACAGAAGCGCCAAAATCTGTAGGTCTTCTGTATGAAATATCGAGCACAGAAGACAATTTATCGCCATATTTTGCCTGAAAACCTCCCGCGCTAAAATTGACATCACGCACCAGATCTGTATTTACAAAACTCAACCCTTCCTGTTGACCAGATCTAACAAGAAAGGGACGATAAACCTCTATCTCATTTACATAAACCAGATTCTCATCATAATTACCACCGCGTACTGCGTATTGTGTACTTAGTTCATTATTAGAATTTACCCCGGGTAGCGTTTGCAGTAAATTTTCAACTCCGGGATTTGCACCGGGAATTCTGCGTATTACTTCAGGAGAAAGAGTAACAATTCCTTCTATTCGGGATTGATTATCTGCCGAAATCACAACCGCGTTTATTTGCTCTACTTTAGTATTGAGCACGGGGTTAAATTCTATTTCTTCTTTCGCTTTAAGCGAAAAACTAGCCGAAACCGGTTTAAAACCTACGTATGTAAATGTAATTGTCGTTTCTGTGTCTGCCGGGATTGCGATCTCGTAAAAACCGGTATCGTCACTTTGGGTGCCTGAAGAATTGAAAGTGATATTTACACCACCCAGCGGATTTTGATTTTCATCAAATACGATACCTTTAACGGTGGCATTCTGCGCCCATGAAGCACTGCAGATAAGCAGTAAAAAAATCGCCCTAAAAGCGCTAAAATCTCTCAAAAGAAGGCTATTTTCGGTAAAACTTAGCCGTAAATGTAGAACTATTTCCCACATTATCTGTAACGATAAGCTTAAAGTCGTTTTCAGAATCTGTTACTACGCCATCGCTAAAATCATGCACAAGTTCATCTGTCTTATAATCATACTCCATAAGTATGAATTTTCCGTTCACAGTAGCGCGGAAGCTTTTGATCCCAGACTTGTCATCTGTAATTTTAAATTTAAGCGTGTTGTATTTGCTCATCCACTTTCCGTCCTCAAGACCTTCAGATTTAATTCTAGGTCCGGTATTATCTATTCCTATCGCATAATCGCCCAGATTGCGCGTGCTGGCGCTTAACTTATCGCCATTAAGGCGGGAACCGGTGTAGTACAGTTTATCATTATAACCCACAGAACCTATATACAGTTTGTCGCGATCTTCAGGTTTGTATTCGCTTATATCTGCGGTTATGGTTACGCTTTTCTGTAGCGGGATGATGTCTTCATGCAAGTGAAGCTTGTTGTCTTTCTCATAAACATCAAGATAATAATCGTCATAGAAAGCGCCTTTGGGAATGTAGACGCTGTATTTATTTAGGTTAATGTTTAAGTTTTGATCTGCTTGCGCGAAATAATCTGTTTTTACAATTTCTTTAGGTTGTAAAATAGTGTCCTTTTTTACAGTAATAGGCACGAGTACAGAAGTGCGATTGCCTTTAAAATCATAAATATTTACATTATAAACATAATCATAACCTTCTTCGGTCAGGTTGAGCACTCCTTTATCGCTAGCTTCTTTATAAATACTCAATGGGTTATTGCGTTCTACAAACAATTTTTGAACGCGGTCCCTTTTGGTTTCAAAATATTCATAATCTATCATGCGGTTGATGTATCTCGTTTCTGCGAAAGAAAACTTATCCATCATGATCTCAACGTTTTGTTCGCCGTTAAAAGAGGTTTCAACTTTATAAATCCCATTGTGGTTGTTAGCTCCGTTTTGTTGATCTATCGCACCAATACCAAAACCTATCTTGCCATAAGCGGTTATTTTTTCGCTTAAAAAAGAGTTATTATTCTGCTTAGTAAACCTCAGTTTTTGCGGAAGCTGAGAGTTATTTACTTCACTACTGTCAGACAACGGATAAACAAAAAGATCATTTAAAACAGGCGCTCTGGTATCTTCAATGTTGATACCAAATTGCATGGGGTTCATGGGTCTTGCGTTTTTATCGCGTATCTCAAAGTGAAGATGCGGGCCGCCACTACCGCCGGTATTTCCGCTGTAAGCCACAACTTCACCCTGTGTTACGGTTAATTCGCCAGCTTTAGGGAAGATTTCTATTGCATATGATTCTTTATCATACTGTCTTTTTTTAACGTATGCTTCAATTTCTGGTGAGAATCTTTTAAGATGCGCATACACTGTGGTATAACCGTTAGGATGGTCTATGTATAATGCTTTGCCATAACCATAGCGTTGTATTTTTATACGGCTCACTGTACCTGAAGCACTTGCCAGCACCTCGAGACCTGTGCGTTGTTGCGTTTTAATATCGAGACCACTGTGAAAGTGGTTACTGCGCAGTTCACCAAAATTACCGGCAAGAACTAAAGGAATTTTTAAAGGGTTTATAAATTCTGTTTCCGGCTGTGAAGATTGCGCCGAAAGCATAGTTGAAAGTAATAATACAAAGAGGTACAGGGTATTTTTCATAGCACTGCAAGATAAAAATTTTGGAAACAAATGACATCTTAAAATACAATATGCTCTACACCTTTGCTTTAACATTAAAAAATAATATCTCGCTTATAGATTTACAGTATATGTTGAAAATTAACTCTAAATGTATTGGGTTATTAGTACTCGAATGTTAACTTTGTCTTACCAAGCATTGATAGTACCGCATATGAGTGAACTTTTAGAACGTGTTGATTCCTTGCAGAATACTATTAGTAAATTGCTTCACAGGCATGAGATTCTAAAGCAGAAACATGAGGCATTACAGGAAGAAAAAGAAAATCTGAAAAGCCAAAATGAGTTGTTGCTAAAGACCCTGGAAAACTGGGAGGCAAAGTACAGCACGCTTAAAGCAGCAAATGCTATGCTAGGCAGTAAAGATCATAAGAGGGAAACAAAGCTCAAAATAAATGCCATGATTCGCGAGATTGATGCGTGTATAGCACAGCTGGCAGATTAAGGTAAGTGTATGTCTGATAAGCTAAAAATAAAGATATCTATAGCAGACCGGGTATACCCGTTAACAATTAATCCTCAACAGGAAGAAGGATTGCGTAAAGCAGCTAAGGATATTGAGGAGATGATAAAGAAATTTGAGCAGAATTATGCTGTTCGGGATAAGCAGGATGTACTGGCAATGTGTGCCTTACAGTTTGCTTCTAAGACCATACAAAAGGATATTGACGGTGAGAAAGATCACGTTGAGGCCGCCAGACAACTGGAAAGCCTTGAGAGATTAGTAAAAAACCACTTGTCCTGACGTTCTTTAAAATAGAATTATTACTGCCTACATTGGTTATTTTTTTGATAAACTCAACACGAATTCTTTAAGGAGGGTGAGTTGAGGTTGTAAAAGCGCGCCGTTCCCTTTTAGGGACCTACGGATTCTTGATCAGCCTGTTAGCCCTAAACTTGTATTTAAGGAGTTTATACAAAATTCGCTTCCAATGTAGGCTTTTTTTATATATACAAACACCAAATGGAACATACCGTACTTTTATTTATAGTAGGAGTCATTGCGCTGGCAATAGGCTTTTTAATCGCTAAACTACTTGAGCGAAACAACGCTTCACAACTTGTGAAAAATGCAAGAACAGAAGCAGATCAAATAATTAAAGAAGCAAAAACAGAAGGAGAATCAATTAAAAAAGACAAAATTCTTCAGGCAAAAGAAAAGTTTATCGAGTTAAAATCTGAACATGAAAAAGTAATTCATGGCAGAGATAAAAAAATATCTGAAGCAGAAAAAAGAACGCGTGACAAAGAATCTCAGGTAAGTAACGAACTAAGCAAAAACAAAAAGCTTAATCAGGAAATAGAAGAGAAGGTTAAAGATTATAACGACCGTCTTGAATACATTGAGAAAAAGCAATCTGACATTGATAAACTTCACATTAGCACAGTACAGCAGTTAGAAGTAATTTCTGGTCTGCCCGCAGAGGAGGCAAAAGAGCAACTTATAGAATCGTTGAGAGATCAGGCAAAAAGTGATGCTATGGCTTTCATACAAACTTCTATGGAAGAAGCTAAGCTTACAGCAGAACAAGACGCTAAAAAGATAATCCTAAACACCATACAACGCATAGGTACAGAAGAAGCTATAGATAATTGCGTTTCTGTATTTAACCTGGAAAGCGATGATGTAAAAGGCCGCATCATTGGTCGTGAAGGACGAAACATTAGAGCTATTGAAGCAGCAACAGGAGTAGAGATTATAGTAGATGACACACCAGAAGCTATTATTCTATCCTGCTTTGACAGTGTGCGAAGAGAGGTTGCAAGACTTTCACTTCATAAATTAGTTACAGATGGTCGTATTCACCCGGCTCGTATAGAAGAGGTGGTAAACAAGACGACTAAGCAGATAGAGCAGGAGATAGTAGAAGTAGGTAAGCGTACGGTTATTGATCTGGGTATTCATGGTCTGCATCCTGAATTGATAAAAGCAGTAGGTAGAATGAAATATCGTTCTTCTTATGGTCAAAACCTGCTACAACACAGTAGAGAGGTAGCTAAACTTTGTTCGGTTATGGCTGCAGAGTTAGGTGTGAATCCTAAACTTGCAAAACGCGCCGGATTGTTACATGATATAGGTAAAGTGCCTGAAACTGAAAGTGAACTTCCTCATGCTTTATTAGGTATGGAGTGGGCAGAGAAACATGGTGAGAAACCTGAGGTTTGTAATGCAATAGGAGCTCACCATGATGAGATCGAGATGAAAAGCTTACTTGCACCTATAGTTCAGGTTTGTGATGCTATAAGCGGTGCAAGACCGGGAGCAAGACGTCAGGTGTTAGATTCTTATATACAACGATTAAAAGATCTTGAAGATATTGCCTTTGGTTTTGGCGGTGTAAATAAAGCTTACGCTATTCAGGCGGGACGTGAATTGAGAGTAATTGTAGAAAGTGAGAAAGTAAGCGACGAGAAAGCAGCTTCACTTTCGTTTGAAATTTCGCAGAAAATACAAACTGATATGACTTATCCCGGTCAGGTAAAAGTAACTGTAATACGAGAAACCAGAGCGGTAAATATCGCGAAGTAATTTCATCAGTAGTAGAATAAAAAAGCCCGATCTAATTTAGATCGGGCTTTTTTATTTTATAAAGTGTCTTAACTAATCCTCGTTAGACGATGATGAAGATTCATCCATAGAATGATATACGTTTTGTACGTCTTCGTCTTCTTCTATTTTTTCAAGCAGCTTCTCAACATCTTCAGCTTCTTCCGGGCTAAGTGCTTTAGTTACCTGCGGAATGCGTTCAAAACCAGAAGAAAGTATTTCTGTTCCTTTTTCTTCTAAAGCAGATTGTATAGCGCCAAAACTTTCAAAAGGAGCATAGATAAATATTTCATCCTCATCCTGAAAAACCTCTTCTGCACCGTAATCTATAAATTCAAGTTCGAGCTCTTCAACATCCAGACCTTCTGCAGCAATTTTAAAATTACAAGTATGGTCAAACATAAACTCAACAGATCCTGAAGTACCCAGGTTCCCATTACATTTGTTAAAATAGGAACGTATGTTTGCTACAGTACGGTTATTATTATCTGTCGCTGTCTCAATGAGTATTGCAATACCGTGAGGCGCATATCCTTCAAAAAGTACTTCTTTATATTCACCCAGACTTTTATCACTGGCACGTTTTATAGCGCGCTCAATGTTGTCTTTTGGCATGTTTACACTCTTCGCATTTTGTATTACAGCGCGTAGTCTTGAGTTGGTATCAGGATCTGGACCACCTTCTTTTACAGCCATCACAATGTCTTTACCTATGCGGGTAAAGGCTTTTGCCATAGCGCTCCAGCGCTTCATTTTACGTGCTTTTCTAAATTCGAATGCTCTTCCCATAGTAATATTATTTCGGGCGTAAATTTATAAAAAAGGATATATCTAAAACGGTTCTTTTTTACTTTCAGAAAAAAGCCGCTTTTAATAAAAAATATCGCTATTTAAGGCTAAAAATCAGCTTTTTAACCGCCAATAATGCTTTCAATTGTATGCGCCAGTTTAAAATCTCGATCTGTAACGCCGCCGGCATCATGGCTTGAAAGCGAAATTTTTAGTTCGTTGTACGAGTTGCTCCAGTCTGGGTGATGGTTCTGTACTTCTGCTTCAAAGGCAATACGCGTCATAGTTGCAAAAGCTTCTTTAAAATTTTCAAACTCGAGTGAAGTGTGAATCGCATTGTCACTGTACGTCCAGCCTTCAAGTTTTTGCAGGCGATCTTCTATTGTGATCTGGTCTAAAGTTTTCATAGTTAATTTTTTGATGTTATAAGTTAAATCGATTTTTGGTTAAATTCAACCGATTTTCGGCTTTAATTGAGTGATTTTTTTGAGGTTTTAAACTTACAAAACAAGTAGCCCATTGTTTTTTAATACCTGTAATGGTTTTGAAAACCAAAACAACTCAAAATCTTCAAATCTCTTTTCAAAATCTGTTTTTAGTGCAGAAAAGGTCGTTTTTTGCTCATTTTGAGGGGTTATTTTGCCTAAAATATCTAAAAACCATTCTCCTTTTTCTTTATCTAAAACGATTTGGAAGCTTTCAGTTTTATTATGAAAACTGAGATTTAATTGCTCCCAGGTTTGTCCCCGTTTTGATTTTGTTTGTGACGAAGCAACAGGAATATTACCTAACCAAAGGATTTGTGCATTTGGCTTAATATTAAAATTAGGAATAGTCTGCAGGCAGCTTTCTATAAAATTGTATTTAATAGTTGACTTTGGAATTTTAAATTCAAACCAATCCTGTAGTTGAATTTCAAAACCGATACCGTGCATATAATTGAAAAGTGACTTTTTAAGCCCAAAGCTAAATTTTGAATGGTCTATACCGGTTTTATCTATAAACTGAATGTCATTATTTGCAAACGAAATATTCTTATAGTCTGGTTTAATTCCATATTCTGAAGGATTTAAACCTACCGGACTGTGTGCTGTAAGCGCGAACTGATGCCAAAAGCCAGATTGTATAATTCCCAACTCAAAAAGCTGCCGTACCATCTCCAGACTGTCAACAGTTTCCTGCACAGTTTGCGTGGGATAGCCGTACATTAAATAGGAATGGACCATAATGTTAGCTTCGGTAAAATTGCGTGTTACCTGTGCGACTTGTTCTACGGTTACACCTTTGTCAATCAATTTCAATAAACGATCTGAAGCAACTTCGAGTCCGCCGGAAACTGCGATACAGCCGGAAGCTTTAAGCAACAAACAGAGATCTGCGGTAAAGTTCTTTTCAAACCTGATGTTCGTCCACCAGGTTACGCTGAGTTTTCGCTTTAAAATTTCTATAGCGAGCGCTTTCATCAAGGCCGGCGGCGAAGCTTCATCTACAAAATGAAACCCATTTTCGCCAGTTTGATCAATGAGTTGCTCCATGCGATCAACTAACAAACGGGCGGCTATTGGTTCATAGATTTTAATATAATCAAGCGAAATATCACAAAAAGTACACTTTCCCCAATAGCAACCATGCGCCATGGTAAGTTTGTTCCAGCGGCCGTCGCTCCATAAACTGTGCATGGGATTTGCAATTTCTATAACCGAAATATAATCTTTCAGCAACAAATCTGAATAATCTGGTGTACCCAGATCCTGCTGTTTATAATCGGGTTGTAATGCGTTATTCTTATAAACAACAGCGGAATTCTCTAGCAAATAAGTGCGTTTAAAAGTTGGCATTTCAGCTTCACTTTTACAAACCGCTTTGTGAAGCAATTCTATGGGAAGTTCGCCATCATCAAGCGTGATGAAGTCGAAAAATTCAAATACGCGCTTATCTGTTAGCGAGCGTAATTCTGTATTCGGAAAACCGCCGCCCATCGCGATTTTAACGTCAGGATAGCGGATTTTTATGTGTTGAGCACAGCGAAAGGCGCTATATAAATTACCGGGAAATGGGACTGAAAAACAAACCAATTTGGGTTTAACTTCTTGTAAACGCTGCTCCAGAATTTCTAAAGTAAGTTTATCTATGAAAGTGCTTTCTTGTTGTAGCTGAAGGTAAAGTTCATCAAATGAATTTGCACTTTGTCCCAGTCGTTCTGCATAGCGACTAAAACCAAAATTATCGTCGATACATTCAATAATAAAATCTGAAAGATCTTCCAGATAAAGTGTAGCCAGATGTTTAGCTTTATCTTGCATGCCCATATTTCCAAAAGCCCATTCCATATCGTCTAATTGGTCAAAACGGGAAGCTTGGGGCAGAAAATTATCTGTGCAGATTTGTCTGGCAAAAGTTGGGTTTTTACCCTGTAAAAAGGCGATTATCTCATCTAGCGGTTGTAGATAATCATTTCTTAAAGCATAAATGCGTTGACAGTTTTGAGAATGAATGGAGCCTTTCGCGAAAGCGATATTAAATAATTGAGTAAATGTTTTTTTAGAAAAAAGCTCAAGAATGACCTCAATTCCCAGATCCATTTGAAATGACGAAATGTTTTTGGTATTCAAAAATCCTTTTAAATAAGCCGTGGCAGGGTATGGCGTATTTAATTGCGTAAAAGGTGGAGTTATGAGTAATAGATCTTTCAAAGTAGTTGCAAATAAAATATAGCAAAGATAATTGAAAGCCGACTATAAAAGTGGATTTTAAACGCCTGTCTCAGTACTGATCGTCTTGGCTGTTTTTTCGCTTAAAGCACCGTTATTGAGTAAAATTGATGAATCTCAATTATTTGGATTTGATGATATTCATTTAAAATAATTTCGTAAATTTATGATTATCAAATAATTATGATTAATTAAATTCTTGTAAAACAGGATTCTGCTTTTCCCTCTTATTTCTCTTACTTACAGGCATATCCCTCATCCTTTCATTCTGCGCTGCTTTCTTAACAGTGTAAGTTGTAACACTTGATGTGTATGACTCCTTAGTAATCTCTTTAATATTATTTATTATGGAATCTGAAAAGACTGCATCTAAGAGTTTGTCTTGTCCTGAAATATGGCTACAGGTTAAACTTGATTACGCTACTGATTTATATACCATATTTGGTGTTTTATAGTCTAAAGATAAATGTAATCTTATCTCATTGTATAATTTGATTGCATTTTTTGCAGCTCTTTGTGCGTGGGCTGTATTTGTAAAGATCTGGTCCAGATAGAATTCATCTTTCAGAATGCCGTTTACGCGTTCTGCCATTGCATTTTCATAGCAGTGGTTTTCTTGTGTCATACTGATTGTATTTTGTTTCTTTTGAGGATTTGTGTGTAGACATTACTACAATACTGTATGCCCCTGTCCGAATGATGTATTAGTCCTTTGTTGTCCTTAGCTTGATATAAGGCTTTATTCAGGGCTCTTACACATCCTTTGAGCTCCAGGCTGTCACTCAGGTCATAACCTACAATTTTCCTTGAATACATATCTGTTATAAGGGCTAGATAACAAAATCCCTTAACGGTTCTAATATAGGTGATGTCTGACACCCATACTTGATTAGGTCTGTTGACTTCCACGTCTTTTATAATGTTGTTGTACTTATAAAAGCGATGGTGGGAGTTAGTTGTTCTGGCGCTATATTTCTTTCTAAGGGTCAGCATTTTATGTTCTCTTAGGACGTTGAACAAGGTATCTCTTCCGACTTTCAATTGTTGTTTTTCAAAGTCATGGGTTAAAGACTTGATAAGCTTACGAACGCCTTCTCTGGGCAAGGTCTTGCGTTTTTTCTTTACGATATGTATGACCTGTTGTCTTTGCTCAGCCCTGCGGGTATACTTGTAATAGGCATCCCGCTTTAGCCCAAAACAGTCACATATAGTAGCTAATGAGGCAAATCCCTTGGCTTTTTGCTTAGCTATGATAAAGGCTTGATATTTAGTTTTTTTTTAAGCTCCAAGACGCTTTTATAGCCTAGTTTTTGGGCAGCTACTTCTAGATAGGCATCATCAACGAGTTGATCCATATCCTTTTTAAGAAGCAGTTTTTTAAGTTGCTCAATTTCTTTTTGGAGTGCTTTGATGCGTGTGATTTCGTCCTTTGTTTCTACCATAACCCTAGTATTCATTAAGTCTTTACGTTCATACTTTCTGATCCATTCATTGATGGTGGTGGGATTGATCCCATAGAGCTTACCTAGTTGGCTCTTGGTATACTTTCCAGTACTAAGTTCGTTTAAAATTTTTAATTTGAAGGGTTCGCTGTACCGTCTGGTTACTCAAAGGAAAAGAAAAAGCTATGGCTCATAGCCATTGTTATCTTGCGTATTTAAGTTATAGTTCTCTTACTCAAGTCTCTTGCAGAATGATGAACAGTAAGAATATCCGTTTGGTGTTCGTTTATCACTTTATATATAATCCTGTAATTTCCTTCGATAAGTTCCCGGATATTTGGTCTTTCTATTTCAGGAACTATTTTACCAGCATAAATCTGAGATTTCAGAATTTTTGTCCGTAGTACTATTCGGGTAACCTGAAGTTTAGCATATCTTTTTGAGTCTTTAGAAATAAAGTCCGCAATGTCCTTTAAATCAGTTCTGGCTTGAAATGTCCAGTTTATTCGAACCATTTTTCGATTTGGTTGTCCAACTCGGTTTCCGTTATTGTTTCTCCATTTAGAGATTGTTTTTCGCCACGCTCAATTTTTTCCATGAGTATCAGCCTTTCCACAAGTTCGTCGATAGAGAATTCTTCGGGAAATTTTTCAATCTGCTCTTTCAACTGCGTTCTAGTCAACATAAAATTTTTTTATAGCCACAATTTACGAATAAATTTTAATTGAATCGCGCTGCTAAATTATGCAAGATAACGGTCTTGTATATGGCTCGTAGGGTGAAAATTAGCGATTACTTTTCGGTTAAGCACGAGCCGAATTTTTTAATTTTCTTATTACCTTTTCTTTTCAATAAGCCAAATTAAAAAATTTGGCGGACTTGCAAATATGCATTAACTTCGATTAAGTAACTAATTGGTTATGAGCTATATACGTTGTTGGCAATAGTTATTTTATTATTTCAAGTTTCAAATGATTCGGTTGTCTTGAATACCAACGAATCGCTTGGGAACTAGCTTCTTTCATAAAATTGTTCAATTCATTAAATTCGGAAGAGTTTATTTCTTTTCCAGTTAATGTGAAATTAGATTTAGCGTGAACGACTTTGTTCCGAGTTTTATAAATTATTTTGCTTGCAATGTTACAAGACGTCGGGATTTTTTGCTTGTCAGTTGAATAAGTTAATTCAGTTGCACCAATGTGCTTTTTTATTTTTTTCTTTATTGATTCTGGAAGCTTATCAAATAAACTAACTATATCAAAACAAGTATTAAAAGATGCCTTAATTAAATCTTCATCGTTGAACCTATCTCGCATAGAATTTGCTAATTCAAATATAGACCTGATATAATCACCATCCTCAAAAGAACTTTTAGGCGCATCAAATTTCTTCCTCATTAATTCATTAGCTTCAATGTTTACTGCAATTGGTGAAAAATGCTCTAAAACTTTATAGAAATTTAAAAATTTTAGTTCTGGGTCTTTGATTTGAACTGCAGATACAAAAAGGTTCATCCCTTCATTGTAAGGCTCTAATTCTCTGAGTCCATTCGATAAATTTTCTTCTTCCTCTTCCTCATAACCATAATAATCGTCCATAGGATTCCTTATTTCAGAAAAGCTCAATGCGAATCCACTAGAATCGGCTACTTCAAATATGAATGAGTTAATTAATTCTAATTCATCAACTTCATTTAGTTGTTTGGCGAGACTGTCATAAATCACTTCAATAGCTAAATATTGATTTGCTGTTCCCCAATATTCATTATCGTCATATTCTTCTAATTTGGTAGCTGCTAGGCCGATAATAATAGATTGTTCTGCAAGATTGACCTTGACACCATCTAATGAACTCATTCCAATTTCGTGATATGTTCTTAATAAATAGTCATCTTCTGAGTCAGTTAGCGCAACCACATAATAACTTCTTAAATTAGTCTTTATTAATCCATTATTTATGATGTTAATAGACTTTATTTCACTTTCAAAAGCTATTAGTTCTTCTGGTTCAAGAGAAGTGTATTCTTCTTCGCCAGGGAAATTAAAATCGATTGTTTCGATATCTTCCTCTTCATCAATAATTTCTTTTATTCTTTCTTCTGAAAAAATTAATTCTTCTTCATAGTCAGCGAAGTATTCACAATAATCAATTATGAAATTATTTATCTCATTTATTTTTAATAATTGTTCTTTATTTAGTTTCATTTTCTAATTATTGCCAACGGTTTAGGCTATACGCGGTAGTGTGGTTTTGTAAACTAAGATAGCAAAAAGAAACTGGCGAGAGAAAATCCGTAGGATTTTCCAAAAGGGCAGGGAAGAAGCTATGGCTTATAGCCAGTGTTACAGGCTGGTGATTTCCTTTTATACCGATCCATAATAAGAGCGACGTTATCAATGCCATATTCTTTTAAACTCTCCCAAGCATTTCCTTTTTTTAAATAAATAAAATAGTTGGCTCGTGGTTCACATTCCCAAACCTTAATAGAGATTGGTTTATCTACAATCAAAGCGAGATTGTTCTCAGGATTGTAGAGAATAGGGGATAAATAATGAATAGTATTAATATCAGTATTATAAAATTTATTGATTTTAAATATATCC
The DNA here is from genome assembly GCF_047946675.1 of Leeuwenhoekiella sp. A16. Taxonomy (GTDB): domain Bacteria; phylum Bacteroidota; class Bacteroidia; order Flavobacteriales; family Flavobacteriaceae; genus Leeuwenhoekiella. Next base: position 4,119,556 of record NZ_CP172313.1, on the reverse strand, counting down.
TCTATTGTGTCCTCATCCAATATTTTGAAATTGTCAAGTATTGCAGTTTTCCATTTATTATCGTAGATTCCAGGCCAAGGTTTGGGTGGTATCATACTTATTTCTTCTTGTGTTTCTGAATCGAGGTCTACATTTTCATTTGGTTGAATGATATAAGATTCTGGTTCTAAAAGCCAGCTATCTAGCTCCTCAGTTTGGTAAAGACTGACTACAGATTCTTTTTCATTAGATATATCCTTGCTGACATATTCATTAAGTAAAACGTATCGTTCGCGTTCAGTTAAATCCACTGATTTTTTTTCTGATTGCTTACAGCTCAGAATTAAAATTGACAATATTAGCGTTAGAGTGATGTATTATACTGAAATAGGTTGACCTTTTTCGGGTTCATTTTTGGTTATTTAAAAGGTCAAAAATTCTAGATTTTCTTTATTCTTTTTGTAGGAACGATAGGGTACATTCTGGTTTATATGAATAAAGGCTGGTGTGTTGAGTTTCAAGCTTAGATGTGTTCTCTTGTTGTTGTAAATATGCACGGCCCTTTTGATCATCTTCTTAGCTAAGGTACAGTTTTTTATAGTTTTTTTAAGTCCGTATTCATATTTTAAGGTTCTGTTGATGCGTTCCGCCACAGCATTTTCGTAGGGGTCATATTGCTGTGTCATGGACATGGTAATCCCGTTTTGTCTGGCAAATTCGGTATATGCTGGATTACAGTACTGAAATCCCCGATCGGAATGGTGGATGAGCTTTTCATTGGGGTATTTGCGGTTTTTAATAGCCATAGCCAGAGCGTCTATACAAAGTGATGTTTTCATATGGTTAGCAAGTTTATAGCCCATTATCTGTTTAGAATAGGCATCTGTGACCAGAGCCAGGTAACTGTGCCCTTTTTCTGTTTTGATATAGGTGATATCACTTACCCAGAGCTGTTCAGATCGGGTAGGGACTTTGTCCTTTACCAGGTTTTTGTGTTTATAGAATTGATGTTTGGAATTGGTGGTTATAAAAAATTGTTTGGTCCTTGGTACCAATAGGTTATAGGTTCTTAAGAGCCTATAGAACTTGTCCCTTCCCATTTTTATTCCCCGTTGTTCCATTTTGGGTTTAAGGTTATCGTGGAGTTTGATCCCTCCGGTTCTTAGCCCGACTTCGTTTCTATACTCCCTGATCATTTGGATTATGATCTGGTCATTGGTTACTTTGGTTTTATGCGATCTCAAGCGCTTGTAGAAGGCTTGTTTACTGATCCCAAAACATTGTATCAACCATTTTCTTTTAAACGGTCTTGTTTCTTTTTTTCGATCTCTTCTGCCAATGTTTTGGGTAATGACTTTTTTGCCATATCGACTCCTGTGATGAGTTCCATATCGGCGATAACATCCTGTTGGAAGTCCTTTACGAACTCGAGTTCTTCGATACGTTCCTTAAGTTTTTTGATCTCGTCTTTCTTGCTCATGCCTCGTTTCTTTTGTTCTAAAGTACTATATTTTCTTAACCAATAGTCAATAGAGGACCTGGAGATCTGGTATTTTTCAGAAGCGTGGTTTACGGAAATCTGTCCGTTCTGGATCTGGTCGATGATCAACAGCTTGAGTTCATAACCTACTTTTTTGTAAGAATTTTTTCGGCAGGGTGGTTTTTCGTCTTTCATTAGGTCTAGTGCTAAAAGGTTTAATTTTTAGTCAACCTATTTCAGGAAAGCACATGTGAAGCTCTTGCGTGTAACGGTCTTGTATATGGCTCGTAGCGTGCAAATTATCAATATTTTTTCGGTTAAGCACTAGCCGGATTTTTTAATTTTCTTATTACCTTTTTTTCTCAATAAGTCAAATTAAAAAATTTGGCGGACTTCGCAAATATGCCTAAACTTCGATTAAGCAACTGCCCAGCTATGAGCTATATACGGTGTTGTAAGTAGTGCTTTTTTCATTCACTTACTTAATTTCAAAATCCTAAACGCTCCTTGAATTACCAATATAAAAACGATTGTTCCAATAATCAAATCAGGTTTATTAGAACTCAAATAATGCACTAAAATTCCTGCAATAATTACTCCTAAATTTATAATCACGTCATTCGAGGTGAAAATCATACTCGCTTTCATATGTGCTTCTTCTTTACTTTTTGACTTTTGCAAAATATAAAGACAAATTCCGTTTGCGATAAGTGCGAAAATCGAAACGATAATCATTGTCGAAAAATCGGGAAGTTTCTCGTCTCCGAAAAATCTTCTTAAAACTTCTACAAATCCAATAATCGCAAGTATTATTTGAAAATATCCAGCAAGTTTGGCAATCCGTTTTTTCTTTATTACTGTTCCGCCAACCGCAAACAAACTAATTCCGTAAACAAAACTGTCCGCAAGCATATCTAAACTATCGGCAACAAGTCCCATAGATTTTGAGATAATTCCTGTTGTCATTTCGATTATAAAAAACGCAAAATTTATAACGAGTACAGACCAAAGTAGCTTTTTTTGGTTTTTGTTTTCTTTAAATTCCGTTTGGTCGGTTTGTTTAGTCGAGATTTTCTTTCCACCTAAATTTAGTTCGATAACTGACTTTTCGATTTGGTCAATTTCTCCGCTGTGAAAAACGGTCAATTTTCGATTCGGAATATCAAAGTCCAAATTCGCAATGCTTGAAATTCCATCTAATTTCATTCGGATTAGATTTTCCTCTGAAGGACAGTCCATTTTGGTAATTTCAAATATTGTCTTTTTCATTCGGTTTCTGGGTTTTTCGGCATTACTTACAACGGTCTTGTATATGAAAAGTAGCGGGCTTTCAAGCACGAAATTTTCGGATTATAGCCGACCTTTATTTTATTATTTATCTTTCGTTTAAGCACCTAAACCGCTATTTTTTATATACGTTGTTAGGGCAAGTTTTTAATCCAAACTTTAGAGTTCTTACTTACTTTTATATTTCCCTTTATTCCAACTTCTCCTTTGTTAATTTCAGTCACAATTTTGTCGTCAAGTTTGATTTCAAGAATTGTTAGTTTATAGAACTTTGAGTTTTTCTCAATGTAAAGAGTATCTCCGGTTTTTATATTAATATTATCTACATTTAAAATGAATACTTCTCCTTTTAGAAAGGTTTCTTTTATTGTATCAATTAGGATTATGTCCTGAGGTATAAATGAAAGTAAACCATAATTATAAATTATTTCTCTTGCCTCCTCCTTTGTTAGTATATCGTTTTGAATATCGAAATATAGGTTAAACAACGACCAAGTTGTCAATAACCCTCTTTCATCATTTATTGAATCCTCAATTTGTTCTTTTGTGAATGGTGGATTTTCCCTTTGCTTTGCAGGGATATGTCTTTGATGATTAACAATGTAAAGTCCGAAAACATCAAATTTACCTCGTTCTTTCGCTCTGCGATATTTAATCTTTGATATTTGACTACATTCAGAATCTTTAGAAGTTCCTCCAATACCTTTTACTTCAATAACCAATAGACCTTTGTTATTTTCGATTTGTATATCTTCCTCCTTTAGCCCATCAGTTTGGGTGTCCATATCTATAATATTTTCGAAACCCAACCATTCTAAAAATTGAATTACTGCTGTAACCAATTCATCTCCTGTTTCTGTTAAAATTTTGTGTAAGAATGAATATTTATCATTGTTCGCATTTATTTCTTTGTCTTTTACTTCCAATGATTTTTTGAAGTCCGATTCAATCTTTTTCCTTTCTTCGATTAGCCTTAACTGATTAGGTAGGGCATAATCTGTGGATTCTGTCCATTTATTTTTACTAGAATAGGGGAAAAGTTTAGGTTGTAAACTTGGTGCTATTGTTTCTAAAAAGCCTAATAAAAAATTAGAATTATCCTCTAGAACAGGAAAAATGAAAACTCCTAATTTCTCAGTAAAGTATACATAAGAGACTATTTCGTTATTTAAGTTTAGAATTAAGGGATAAAACCTTGGGTCGGGAATTTTCTCATCATTATCCCATATTCTAGGGTGATAAAATGTGTTTTCGTACGTGAAGTCTTTGTTGAATTTTTCTAAAAAGGAAGTTAGTTCTCCATTGTTAGGATTTACTTTGGTTTCTTTACCAATTTTATTTTGTTCGAAATAAAAATTAGGAACTAACTCATAAAAGTTTGCCTCTTGAGTTCCTTTAGAAATTGGTCTATCTCCGTTTTCTTCAACTATTTTATACTCAATATCAACTGATTCATTTTGGAAGACTATAATTAAACAGTCCTTTTTTAAAATTTCCCTAATTTCTTTAACAAAAGCGTGAGAGGAAAGACCTCTTGGGTCAAAAATTGTTTGTGGGTATTTACATAATAAATACGTATTGTTTTCAGTTTTATTTTCACTTCTTTCATTATCTGATTTATTGTAATCAATTACTTCCTCATTTGAGAAATCAATTATAACAATGTCATATTCGTGAGAATTTGCAGGGAAATCATAGTTCAATAAGTGATACTTAAACTTGTATTTTTCATTCTTCGTGTCAACTAATTTACCTAGACTTCCTCGATATATATTGTAACCTTTGTCTGCAAGAGTATCATTTGACTTGTCGGTCAAATTAAGAGTCAATATTTGTGGCTTTTCTATCATTTTTTTAATTTGCCCTAACGGTTCTCGGCTATGCGCATTTGCGTAAAAATCCGCTAGGATTTTCGCTTAGTCACAAACCTTTGCAGAAAGATAGGAATTTTCGATAGAAAATTCCGAAGCAATTGCTTATAGCCAGTGTTATACGGAGATGCGACACGAGTGATTGGAGAAAAAAGAGATTTTACACCAAAAACCATCGATTTTTGCCCAGATTTCACCGATTTTCTGGAGTCGAAAAACCCACCTGCAAGTACCAAAAATTGCGTCCGCTGCTTTAAAATCCGCTTAGATTTTCAAACATTCAGGAGCTTTTTAAAAGTCCGCCAAGTTTTGTCCGCTCTGCTTGCGTTTTAATTTGCGGAGCATTTACGTATAACGGTCTCGTATAACCGAAGTGGTGCAGTTAAATTACCAATTTTTTCAAGTTTTGACCCGATTTTTGCTAATAAACAGCGATTTTTGCAATCGTCTCTTAGCCACCATTTCTGTTATACAATGTTGGCAATAGTTATTTCATTCCGATGCTTATTAAAATATCACCTAAATAAGTCAAACTTCTGTCATTTACATCTGGTTTTCTATCCTTATTAATTTCCTTGACTTTTTCATAGATATTTACCATATCCTGCTTGATAAGTCCTGTAGTTTGTAAATCATCATTTATATTTCCGTTTACTCTCAATCCATTTGAATTATCTTTAAGCCAGACCAAATCATAGTAAAATAATCTTTTGACAATATGAGCAAGTCTCAAATAAGTTTGATAATCTATTTTTTCTTCAACAACTGCTTTGAATAGTTTTCCAATTATTTCAGGTTTTCCATCACTTTCAATTTTCTCTAAAAGTTCAAATGTCATTTCGCCAACACTACTTTGATATTTTTTTGAAGAATTTATTTCGTCAATCTTTTTAATTCTTTTTTCTAACGGAATAGTATGAAGCTGAAATAGAAACTTGTATAATTTTTTTGCAAATAAATGCTTGTTTACAGAGTTCCCAAATTTCATTACTCCAATAACGGTTCCTACAAGCGGAATGTCTTTAAGTACTCCATCGTCCATAATTCCGTCGATTGCTAATTCGGCATAATCTTTCGCCAATTCAGGTAATTCTGAATTTTTAATTACAGTTTCGAGTTTTTCATTCGGATTTTGCGGTTTTTTCATAATTATTGCCAACGGTTCTCGGCTATGCGCATTTGCGTAAAAATCCGCTAGGATTTTCGCTTAGTCACAAACCTTTGCAGAAAGATAGGAATTTTCGATAGAAAATTCCGCAGCAATTGCTTATAGCCAGTGTTATACGGAGATGCGACACGAGTGATTGGAGAAAAAAGGCATTTTACACCAAAAACCACCGATTTTTGCCCAGATTTCACCGATTTTCTGGAGTCGAAAAACCCACCTGCAAGTACCAAAAATCGCGTCCGCTGCTTAAAAATCCGCTTAGATTTTCAAATATTCAGAAGCCTTGTCAAAGTCCGTCAAGTTTTGTCCGCTCTGATTGCGTTTTAATTTGCGGAGCATTTACGTATAACGGTTTAGGCTATGCGCCGTAGCGTGGTTTTGTTAACTAAGGTAGCAAAAAGAAACTGACGGGAGAAAATCCGTAGGATTTTCCAAAAGGGAAAGGAAGAAGCTATGGCTTATAGCCATCCTAAGTTTGTTTCTATTAAATTTCAATATCAATTCAAAAGAACAAAAGAGCAGAGTAAGGTTAGTATAGCCGTAGGAACTTCAGATTCCGTCAACAATGTAAATCCCTGCTCTTTTACTACTTAATTACCTTTAGTTCATTAGGCCTTTAGAGCTTGTTTTTAGGATGTTGTAAATCAAGTAGCTTGTTCTTTTCTAAATTAATTATTCTATGATTAAAAGTACATTATTTTTTGGGATAGATATTTCAAAGGACTGCTTTGATGTTTATTGCAGCCAAACTGGGCACAGTAGTTATTCCAATGATACGAAAGGTTTTAAAGTTTTTTTAAAGGCTATTCCGGAGAGTTCTCATTGTGTTATGGAAGCGACAGGCTGTTATCATCACCAGCTTGCTATGTTTTTGTATGGCAGGGGTATTTGTGTAAGTGTTGTAAATCCTTTGGTTATCAAAAGGTATATACAGATGAAGCTCAAGCGCGTAAAGACCGATAAGAGTGATGCTTTGATGATCTACAGGTACAGCTGTGAACAGGAGTTAGAGCATTGGGAACCAGACCCTGAGTATATAGAGAGCGGCAGAGAATTGCTATCATTAATACAAATGTATTTGAAGCAATCTACGGCCTTGAAGAACAAGTTGCACGCATTTGAGAGTCGTGGGCAGACTAAAGGCAAGATGATTACTTCCATAAAGCGTCAATTACGAGCTCTTAAAAAAGAGCGTCAGCTGTTGGAACAGGAGGTTGAGGCTTTGATAAAAGCGAATGAGCCATCCTTATACGCAAGACTCCAGACTATTCCAGGAATAGGTAAAAAGACAGCAGTATTATTGATGCTTAGTACGGCTAACTTCAAAGATTTTTTAAGTTATAAACAAGTATCATCCTATCTGGGATTAGCACCAAATGAACGTAGCTCTGGAAGTAGTATACGGGGAAGGTCGCGAATAAGTAAAACAGGCGACGGTCTTGTGCGTAACCATCTATTTATGTGCAGTTTTACCGCCTACATTCACAATGCGCAGTGCAAAGCTCTTTTTGATCGTATCGTGTCTAAGGGAAAGAGTAAGAAATTGGCTTTGATTGCAGTTTGTAACAAGCTGATAAAACAAGCGTTTGCAATAGCTAAATCCGGATTATGCTATGATGCTAACTACATGGTAAAATAAGTAGAAGAAAGCTTGGATTTTAGCTTAGTTCATTGTTAAACACTGGAACACTTGCCCAACTCCAGCATTGTGCATTCTGTGTAGATAAGTCCGCTACTTTTTTAAATACCTTTTATGGTTTCTTCTACCATTCCGATTTTGGGGCATTTTTAGCGGATTTTTTGAGTTTCCAGTTCGCTTTTGTACAGAATAGTTCTCTAGTTTTTTCAATAATCTTCCGTTCAGTTTCCGGTCTGATTTACTATCTACAGATTTTTGAGGTTCAGATTGGCAATATTGATTTTCCACATTATTTGGCCGCCTTTATGCTCCACAAGCCAGGTATTTATCTGCTATTTTCCATAAAGTTTCCAGTCAATTTTAGTCCAATTTTGAGATATTATCGTGCGATTTTTGTGGTAAAATGCCTGATTTTAGAGGTTGATAACGAACTTAAATCTTTATGAAGTTCTTGTGTTTAACGGTTCTCGGCTATGCGCATTTGCGTAAAAATCCGCTAGGATTTTCGCTTAGTCACAAACCTTTGCAGAAAGATAGGAATTTTCGATAGAAAATTCCGAAGCAATTGCTTATAGCCAGTGTTATACGGAGATGCGACACGAGTGATTGGAGAAAAAAGAGATTTTACACCAAAAACCATCGATTTTTGCCCAGATTTCACCGATTTTCTGGAGTCGAAAAACCCACCTGCAAGTACCAAAAATTGCGTCCGCTGCTTTAAAATCCGCTTAGATTTTCAAACATTCAGGAGCTTTTTAAAAGTCCGCCAAGTTTTGTCCGCTCTGCTTGCGTTTTAATTTGCGGAGCATTTACGTATAACGGTTCTCGGCTATACGCATTTGCGTAAAAATCCGCTAGGATTTTCGCTTAGTCACAAACCTTTGCAGAAAGATAGGAATTTTCGATAGAAAATTCCGAAGCAATTGCTTATAGCCAGTGTTATACGGAGATGCGACACGAGTGCTTGGAGAAAAAAGAGATTTTACACTAAAAACCATCGATTTTTGCCCAGATTTCACCGATTTCCTGGAATCGAAAAACCCGCCTGCAAGTACCAAAAATCGCGTCCGCTGCTTAAAAATCCGCTTGGATTTTCAAATATTCAGGAGCTTTGTCAAAGTCCGTCAAGTTTTGTCCGCTCTGCTTGCGGTTTAATTTGCGGAGCATTTACGTATAACGGTTACGGCTATGAGTAGTTGCGTGGGTAAGCACAAAACTTTGCAAGTACGCAACAAATTGAAAATATGAAAGAATTTTCAAAAGTAGGCGAGAGCAAGCAATTACTTATAGCCATCCTAAGTTTGTTTCTATTAAATTTCAATATCAATTCAAAAGAACAAAAGAGCAGAGTAAGGTTAGTATAGCCGTAGGAACTTCAGATTCCGTCAACAATGTAAATCCCTGCTCTTTTACTACTTAATTACCTTTAGTTCATTAGGCCTTTAGAGCTTGTTTTTAGGATGTTGTAAATCAAGTAGCTTGTTCTTTTCTAAATTAATTATTCTATGATTAAAAGTACATTATTTTTTGGGATAGATATTTCAAAGGACTGCTTTGATGTTTATTGCAGCCAAACTGGGCACAGTAGTTATTCCAATGATACGAAAGGTTTTAAAGTTTTTTTAAAGGCTATTCCGGAGAGTTCTCATTGTGTTATGGAAGCGACAGGCTGTTATCATCACCAGCTTGCTATGTTTTTGTATGGCAGGGGTATTTGTGTAAGTGTTGTAAATCCTTTGGTTATCAAAAGGTATATACAGATGAAGCTCAAGCGCGTAAAGACCGATAAGAGTGATGCTTTGATGATCTACAGGTACAGCTGTGAACAGGAGTTAGAGCATTGGGAACCAGACCCTGAGTATATAGAGAGCGGCAGAGAATTGCTATCATTAATACAAATGTATTTGAAGCAATCTACGGCCTTGAAGAACAAGTTGCACGCATTTGAGAGTCGTGGGCAGACTAAAGGCAAGATGATTACTTCCATAAAGCGTCAATTACGAGCTCTTAAAAAAGAGCGTCAGCTGTTGGAACAGGAGGTTGAGGCTTTGATAAAAGCGAATGAGCCATCCTTATACGCAAGACTCCAGACTATTCCAGGAATAGGTAAAAAGACAGCAGTATTATTGATGCTTAGTACGGCTAACTTCAAAGATTTTTTAAGTTATAAACAAGTATCATCCTATCTGGGATTAGCACCAAATGAACGTAGCTCTGGAAGTAGTATACGGGGAAGGTCGCGAATAAGTAAAACAGGCGACGGTCTTGTGCGTAACCATCTATTTATGTGCAGTTTTACCGCCTACATTCACAATGCGCAGTGCAAAGCTCTTTTTGATCGTATCGTGTCTAAGGGAAAGAGTAAGAAATTGGCTTTGATTGCAGTTTGTAACAAGCTGATAAAACAAGCGTTTGCAATAGCTAAATCCGGATTATGCTATGATGCTAACTACATGGTAAAATAAGTAGAAGAAAGCTTGGATTTTAGCTTAGTTCATTGTTAGGGCTAGTTGTTTATTTCGTTAATCCTTGTCACTAATTCCTGATATGGTCTAGTTACTCTGTTAGTGAAATCCATATATTGTAAAGATTCTAACCTAGGATGAAGAGATGTTTGATTAAGCATTATCGGAAAAATTTTAATTCCTTTACCCCAAGCGAAAGCCCATTCGTATGTTACATATTCAGATTTTCTTGCTTCTGGACTCATTATAGCTATTACAGCTTTAGAATTTGAAATACCTGTATCTATTTCTTCTCTCCAATCCTGACCAATTTTTAATCTTTCATTATCCATCCAACAGTCAATATTATTTTTCTCAAGATGCAATTTTAGTAATTCTGCAAAATCTGCATCACTATGACAATGGGAAATAAAGATTTGATTTTTAACTTTCTTTATTTTTGTTGGTATTTGAAGTTCCTGCTTTGCTTCCTTTGATAATATATTTTCGATAGTTCGAACTAAATCATTTATAACTTTAGCTTGTTCATTTTTATTGAGTTCTACAAAGGTTTTATTATTGGAAGGAAACGTCTTACTCTTTACAATCCAGTTTTTAGAAGACCAATTTGCATCATTATAAATTATTGGAAATATTGTCTTGTTTTCATCATCAGATAATATGTAATATTCTTGCTCCATTTCTTCTGGACTATTCAAAAGATATTGAGATGTGATAATTGGAATAAAAATGTCAGATTTTCTCATTGTTTCTATCTCCATTTTATCTTCTGGATTAGCTCCACTTTCACGGATATCAAGAAAAGTAGTTACAGTTACTTCTCTATTTAATTTTTTGATTTGACGAGCAAGATTTGAAACAAAATAGTCTTGATCTGGAAAATGGTCGATAAATATTTTCATTTTTTTTTAATTAGCCCTAACGGTCTCGCATAACCGAAGTGGTGGAGTTAAATTACCGATTTTTTCAAGTTTTGACCCGATTTTTGCTAATAAACAGCGATTTTTGAAATCGTCTCTTCGCCGCCATTTCTGTTATGCATTGTTGCCAGCTGTTATTCAATTTCGCTTTTTTCAATTTCTTTGATCGATTTACCAATATCATTTTTCCAAACATTTCTCCCATTTACAGAATATCCTAGAATTACTGCTGCTGCTGCTGATGGGCTGGAAAATAGATGCTTTTTTGAGAAATAGAATTTACCATTTGTGTTCCTTGCAATTATCCCTTCTTCTATTAGAGACTCTCTTAGAGCTCCATATCCGTAATTTTTTGTTGGATTATCAGAGACCTCTGAATTTTCTAGTACAACCAAACCTTCATTTGTTTGTATAGCTTTTGCATTTATTTCGCCAACGTTTAAACTGAGTTCTAATTCATCTTTTTTAGCTGACATAGATTTCTCATCAGTGTTGTCAATTGTTTCTGCCGATTCTGGAATATTTTTAATTGAGATAGGATTTTCTAAGAATTTATGACCAAGAGTTCCTGTTAGTAATTTAATATTGATTAAGAATTCTTCCATTGCATCTCGGTCGGGCAGAGGAAGTCTATTGAGATTTGGACTATTCCCGTTTTTCAGTCTATATCTTTCTGTCGATTTTGCAATTTCAACTAACCGGCTTTCTAGATATTTAATATGCGATTTAGTTAGATTTTCATCTTTACTGGTGAAAAGTACAACCTCGTTCCAAAAGTCTTTTTTCAAGTCGTGATTTTTTAATCTGTCCCATACATTCTCTGCTTCACCAATATAAACCATAGGCTTTAATGTGTCTTGCTCATAGCCAATTAAAAAATACACGCCCTGTGTATTAATGGCAATAGAAAAATGTTTGTTTAAATCTGAAATCTTTGTTCTGGGACACGAAAGAGATTGAATCGTATGATTAACGAGTTCGGCAAATTTAATTCCAGTTACACTTCCTTCTTTCAAATATATTCTAATGCTCTTTCCTAATATCATTGGTTGGGTTATAATTGCTGGCAACGGTTTAGGCTATGTGTCCGTAGCGTGGTTTTGTAAACTAAGATAGCAAAAAGAAACCGGCGAGAGAAAATCCGTAGGATTTTCCAAAAGGGCAGGGAAGAAGCTATGGCTTATAGCCATCCTAAGTTTGTTTCTATTAAATTTCAATATCAATTCAAAAGAACAAAAGAGCAGAGTAAGGTTAGTATAGCCGTAGGAACTTCAGATTCCGTCAACAATGTAAATCCCTGCTCTTTTACTACTTAATTACCTTTAGTTCATTAGGCCTTTAGAGCTTGTTTTTAGGATGTTGTAAATCAAGTAGCTTGTTCTTTTCTAAATTAATTATTCTATGATTAAAAGTACATTATTTTTTGGGATAGATATTTCAAAGGACTGCTTTGATGTTTATTGCAGCCAAACTGGGCACAGTAGTTATTCCAATGATACGAAAGGTTTTAAAGTTTTTTTAAAGGCTATTCCGGAGAGTTCTCATTGTGTTATGGAAGCGACAGGCTGTTATCATCACCAGCTTGCTATGTTTTTGTATGGCAGGGGTATTTGTGTAAGTGTTGTAAATCCTTTGGTTATCAAAAGGTATATACAGATGAAGCTCAAGCGCGTAAAGACCGATAAGAGTGATGCTTTGATGATCTACAGGTACAGCTGTGAACAGGAGTTAGAGCATTGGGAACCAGACCCTGAGTATATAGAGAGCGGCAGAGAATTGCTATCATTAATACAAATGTATTTGAAGCAATCTACGGCCTTGAAGAACAAGTTGCACGCATTTGAGAGTCGTGGGCAGACTAAAGGCAAGATGATTACTTCCATAAAGCGTCAATTACGAGCTCTTAAAAAAGAGCGTCAGCTGTTGGAACAGGAGGTTGAGGCTTTGATAAAAGCGAATGAGCCATCCTTATACGCAAGACTCCAGACTATTCCAGGAATAGGTAAAAAGACAGCAGTATTATTGATGCTTAGTACGGCTAACTTCAAAGATTTTTTAAGTTATAAACAAGTATCATCCTATCTGGGATTAGCACCAAATGAACGTAGCTCTGGAAGTAGTATACGGGGAAGGTCGCGAATAAGTAAAACAGGCGACGGTCTTGTGCGTAACCATCTATTTATGTGCAGTTTTACCGCCTACATTCACAATGCGCAGTGCAAAGCTCTTTTTGATCGTATCGTGTCTAAGGGAAAGAGTAAGAAATTGGCTTTGATTGCAGTTTGTAACAAGCTGATAAAACAAGCGTTTGCAATAGCTAAATCCGGATTATGCTATGATGCTAACTACATGGTAAAATAAGTAGAAGAAAGCTTGGATTTTAGCTTAGTTCATTGTTGTAAAACGTTTTTTTAATACCCAATTGAAAAATACTGCATTTTGTTTTTCTTAGATCTTCGAGATTTTAAACCTAAAAGCCCAAAAATCAATGTGAATATTGGAAAATAAAAGCTAAACATTGATCTGGTAAAATAGTATGCTATAGAATCTAGTAGAATTCCACCAATTAAATATTTACCAATATCAGCACCAGTTCGAAAATCCTTTTTACGGATTAAATATCTTCCGGTATATAAAATATAATTTTTATATAATTCCAAAGATTCAGATTTGCCTAATGGAAAGTCAATTTTTTCTATATGATCAAAAAAATTAACCCCAGCTAATCTATAAGGTTCGGTTTGTATTTTGTTGGCTATTTTGAGAAGTTGAGTCGTTACATTAATTACTGATTGATAATGTATCTGATTTTTTATTTCATTATCCTCTGATTCGAATCTATTTCTAAAGAACTCCAGTTTTTCTATTAAAATAGTATCAGTCATTTTTTTCTTTAATGTTTTACAACGGTCTCGTATATTCGTCAGTTGTGGTATTGGGTAATCGAATTTGTCCGCTTAGATTTTACTTTATTAGATTCTAAAAATACTATTTTATTTGAAATGGCCACAATTGCGAATATGCGTTGTTGTACACTGGCTTTAGTTCAATATATATATTAATGAAAAAATTGAAATAAAAATCCACAAAGTTAGTGCGAACACAATGGGTTTCATTCCTGTAGATTTCAAATCTTTTATAGAAATGGTAGAACCTACAAGAAACAATGTTATTATTAATAATCGTTTAGCCATTAATACAATAAAATTAGTAGCTGGTTCAGGTAAAATATGGTAACTATTAATAATAATCGCAATAATAAATAAAACAATAAAGTAAGGAATTTTTATTTTTTCTCCTTTTGTTTTGAATAGAAACATTGAAAAAATTGATAAAGGGATAATCCACAAAGTTCTAGATAGTTTTACTGTTGTTGCTATTCTCAAGGCTTCGTCTCCATAACCTAGCGCAGCTCCGACTACCGAACTTGTATCGTGTATAGCAATAGCACACCATAAGCCAAATTGTTCTTGTGTTAAATTTAGAAAATGGCCGACTGCAGGAAACACAAACAACGCGATAGAGTTTAATAGAAATACGATACCTAAAGCAATACTTATAGTTTTACTTTTAGCTTTAATTACTGGGGAAATTGCAGCAATTGCGCTTCCACCACAAATTGCTGTTCCAGATGTAATTAGATGACCTAGTTTTAAATCTAACTTCAAAAGTCTTGTTAACAACAAACCTAACGATACGGTTAAAAATATTGAATATATAGTTAAACTTAATCCCTCTTTACTTGTTTCCAAAGTTTCTTTGATAAACATCCCAAAGCCCAGCCCTACAACCGAAATTTTTAGAAAATAATGAATTGCTTTATGACTGTATGCTTTAAACGGATTATTGAAAATAAGTGTATATACAAAACCAAGTAACAATGCGGTTGGACTGTTTATAATGCCTAAAAGGGCAACAATAATTATAAGGATGTAAACTATTTTTGAAAAAATCTCTTTCATATCATTTAGTATTATTTGATACAAAAGTAGATTGAATTAATAACCTTTAAGCAAATTAATTAGTTGTTTGAGATAACTAAAAGTTATAGTTAAGCCGAATATATTTTTCGAAATATTCCACGGTATTTGAAAGATAACCTGTTCTTTTTACAAAATAAAACCACCTTTCAATACTTAAATCTTTAATATCTATAATTTTGAGTTTATTATTTAACAAATCTTCAGTGATAGCACTAATTGAAAGAAGTGCATAATCATCAGAATTGTATAAATAATTTTTAATAGCTTCAGTACTGTTTAAAGTTACTGCTACATTAAGCTTTTTGATATTATTTTCCAATAAAAATTTATTAATAATTACTTTAGTTCCAGAACCTTTTTCACGTTCAATCATTGGAATTCTTTGCAACTTTTCGATATCGATACTTCCTTTTTTAAAAGAATTATTATTAACATTGGTTACGAGGACAATTTCATCTTTAATAAATTTTTCAAATTGTAATTTTGGATTCGAAATACTTCCTTCAGTAATTCCGAAATCAATTTCCTGATTCAAAATTAAATTTTCAATATTTTCAGAATTATTACTGATTATGTTAAATTTTGTTTCAGGAAATTGTACTCTAAACTTCGCAATTATTTTAGGTATAATGTAGTTAGACAAGGTTGTGCTTACTCCGAAGTTTATTAGTTTTGGGAAGGTTTCTTTCTTATGTAGAAACTGTTCGTCCATTTCAGAATAGATAGCTAAAATTTTATTAACGTATATAAGAAATGACTTTCCTTCCTTGGTCATTTCTATCGAGTTTCTTTTTCGAATAAATAAAGTTGTTTTATATTCTTGCTCTAAATTTTTAATTGCCTTGGATATAGCAGGTTGTGAAATATACAATTGCTCGGCAGCTTTTGTGAAGCTTAAATGTTTAGCAACAATTTTGAATATATGTAACTTGGTTTTCATCAGCTTGTGTACAACGGTTTAGGCTATGTGCTTTTGCGTAAAAATCCGCTAGGATTTTGGCTTAGTCACAAACCTTTGCAGAAAGGTAAGAATTTTCGATAGAAAATTCCGCAGCAATTGCTTATAGCCATCCTAAGTTTGTTTCTATTAAATTTCAATATCAATTCAAAAGAACAAAAGAGCAGAGTAAGGTTAGTATAGCCGTAGGAACTTCAGATTCCGTCAACAATGTAAATCCCTGCTCTTTTACTACTTAATTACCTTTAGTTCATTAGGCCTTTAGAGCTTGTTTTTAGGATGTTGTAAATCAAGTAGCTTGTTCTTTTCTAAATTAATTATTCTATGATTAAAAGTACATTATTTTTTGGGATAGATATTTCAAAGGACTGCTTTGATGTTTATTGCAGCCAAACTGGGCACAGTAGTTATTCCAATGATACGAAAGGTTTTAAAGTTTTTTTAAAGGCTATTCCGGAGAGTTCTCATTGTGTTATGGAAGCGACAGGCTGTTATCATCACCAGCTTGCTATGTTTTTGTATGGCAGGGGTATTTGTGTAAGTGTTGTAAATCCTTTGGTTATCAAAAGGTATATACAGATGAAGCTCAAGCGCGTAAAGACCGATAAGAGTGATGCTTTGATGATCTACAGGTACAGCTGTGAACAGGAGTTAGAGCATTGGGAACCAGACCCTGAGTATATAGAGAGCGGCAGAGAATTGCTATCATTAATACAAATGTATTTGAAGCAATCTACGGCCTTGAAGAACAAGTTGCACGCATTTGAGAGTCGTGGGCAGACTAAAGGCAAGATGATTACTTCCATAAAGCGTCAATTACGAGCTCTTAAAAAAGAGCGTCAGCTGTTGGAACAGGAGGTTGAGGCTTTGATAAAAGCGAATGAGCCATCCTTATACGCAAGACTCCAGACTATTCCAGGAATAGGTAAAAAGACAGCAGTATTATTGATGCTTAGTACGGCTAACTTCAAAGATTTTTTAAGTTATAAACAAGTATCATCCTATCTGGGATTAGCACCAAATGAACGTAGCTCTGGAAGTAGTATACGGGGAAGGTCGCGAATAAGTAAAACAGGCGACGGTCTTGTGCGTAACCATCTATTTATGTGCAGTTTTACCGCCTACATTCACAATGCGCAGTGCAAAGCTCTTTTTGATCGTATCGTGTCTAAGGGAAAGAGTAAGAAATTGGCTTTGATTGCAGTTTGTAACAAGCTGATAAAACAAGCGTTTGCAATAGCTAAATCCGGATTATGCTATGATGCTAACTACATGGTAAAATAAGTAGAAGAAAGCTTGGATTTTAGCTTAGTTCATTGTTACACGCTGGAGCACTTGCCCAACTCCGGCTATTTTGCGTTGTTAGATAAGGTTAGTTTTCATAATGAGTTTCTTAGATTTTTGTCTGTAATTCAGATTTTAGGTCAATTTCTGTAGATTTTTAAAAAATATAACCTTGTTTTATCACGATACATTTTAAGTTTTTCCACAATCTTCCGTTCAGTTTCCGGTTTGATTTACGCGATACTGATTTTTGACGGTTCAGATTTGCGTTGTTATTTTTCCACAATATTTGGCCGTTTTTTTGCTCCACAAGCCAAGTTTTTATCCGCAATTTTTCATTCAGTTTTCCATTCAGTTTCCAGTCTGATTATGTGCGATTTTGAGATATTTTTGAGCATTTTTCCTGGTAAAATACCAGATTTTAGGAGTTGGTAACGAACCTCAATTTTGTGAAGCTCTTGCGTGTAACGGTTCTCGGCTATGCGCATTTGCGTAAAAATCCGCTAGGATTTTCGCTTAGTCACAAACCTTTGGAGAAAGATAAGAATTTTCGATAGAAAATTCCGCAGCAATTGCTTATAGCCAGTGTTATACGGAGATGCGACACGAGTGATTGGAGAAAATAGAGATTTTACATCAAAAACGGCCGATTTCTGCCCAGATTTAACCGATTTTCTGGAATCGAAAAATCCGCTTGCAAGTACCAAAAATCGCGTCCGCTGCTTAAAAATCCGCTAGATTTTCAAATATTCAGGAGACTTATCAAAGTCCGTCAAGTTTTGTCCGCTCTGCTTGCGTTTTAATTTGCGGAGCATTTACGTATAACGGTCTAGTGTATGAGCAGTAGAGGATTAAAAACCACTAACTTTTCAGTTAAACACTTACCTTTATTAATATTCATTTCGTTTCAATTTAGCATTAAACCCGCTATTGCTTATACACATTGTTGCCAGTAGTACTTATTTCAGTTGTATCTTTTTGTTTGGTTTTTAACTCCTCTTTTAATATTAGATTTTGTTCTTTTAAAGTTTCGATATATTCTTTAAACTGTTTTATTTCAATTGGATTTTCAATTCTTATTTCTTCTGGTTTTGGGTTTATAAATAATAATGAAGCACATAAAAACAAAACTAACACAGATGTAAATATATTACCAAATCTGAATGAGTTATAAGCGGAAATTAAATTTGAAGCCTTTACATTGTTAATGGAAATATTATTATTGATTGCTGTCAATGAGTCTTTAATTTCCATTTTTAAAAACTTTTTGACACTCAGTTCCTGTTGACTTAAAACAGAATTAGGAGAATTTTTTACGTAATTGAAACTTTTAACGTTAAAGTTTTTTAAAGCATTATTTATTGTAAGAATGTAAAATAAGTATGCAAAAGCTAATACAATGATAAAAAGTATTTTTAGATAAAGGTCAAAGTCTAAAACTTTATCTATTATGAAAGGAATGAATAAACTTAATAAAGAAAATATTAGACCAGTTTGAGAAATTAAAAGTGAAGTTTTATTTTCAATTACATTTAGTCTGTCATTTTCTTCATTCTCAATTTCCTTTAAATATACCTTGTGTAACTCTAATTTTTTTTCTTCGGAGTTAGTGTAATCTGATGTAATGTAATTATACGGTTTTTGAAATTCCAGTTTTGTAAAAAGTCCAAATGACTGAAAGAATGATTTAATTTTAGTCATTTTTTAAAAATTTAATTATTTCATCGGACATTTCTTGTCCTGTTTGCATTTCAATCCAAGCCCACTGTCCATTTGGATTTATTTCTAAAAACACATATTCGTCATTTGGTGTTTTTATTAAATCTATTGCACCAAATTTGATGTTCAATTCTTGTAGAATTCTTACACATTTATCAGAGATTTCTTTTGGAATTTGAACTGTGTTGAAATCAAGTTTTTCTTTTCTCCAATCATTTTTAGTGTTTTCATTTGATTGTGAAAAAACAGATGAAGCGAAGACTTTTTTATCAATTACTGTTACACGAATTTCATAATCTTTTTGTATATTTTCTTGAAATATACAAGGATTAATATCATAATCGTCAATAGAATCAATTAACTCTTTACTAACTGGATTTGTAAAAATAAAAGCAACGTCATTATTGTAACTAATTCTTGTATGAGCCAAAGGTTTTATAATAATATCCTGATTGTTATTTAGATAAAACTCTTTTATTTTTTGTTTGTTATTTGTTATAATAGTTTGAGGGATATTAAAACCTATCTTTTTAGCGACTTTTAATTGAAGAGCTTTATTTTCTGCATTATAAACATATTTTGGTTCACTTAACCACTTTGCATCTATTATAGCAAAAATATTTTTTAAAAGTGAGTCATACTCAGTGAGGATGTAATGTTTCTCTTCTTGTTTTAAATCATTTATTTCTGGAAATTTAGTACGTCTAAACCAAACAGAGTGGAAGTCTTTTACTCCGTCAAATGAAAAATTAAAAGCATTGTTGAAATCGAAACTGTAGTTTGTATTTATTAAATCTTCACAATTGAGTCTTTTGTATAGAATTCCTTTCTTGTTTAATTTATTAACAACAAAATCGACTGTGTAGTCCTGTTTATGAGTTATAATTAGAATCATTTAATATCTTCATCAGAATCCACAGCTTCGGAAGATTCTGTAAGAGTTGATGTTCCCATAAGTTGTATTAAACTATGAATATCTGCGTCACTATCGGTAGACTCCAATTGAGTATATGTTCGAGTAGCAGTATCCATTTGAAAATCAGAATCAGAGTCTGATGCTTCTCCGCCAGTTTTTGTAAATGTTTCCGTTTCCATATTTAGAGAATCAATAGCAGGTAACCTTGTAGTTTTATCTACACTTAAATTTAATTCATTGTCATATTCGATAACGGAATAATTAAATTCAGTTTCTGATGGTTTCTCTAAAAATTCAAATGTTATTGGTTTCATAGGTTTCGTTTTTTCGTATTACTGGCAACGTGTTTGTATAAGATTAGTTGCGTGGTTGTAGCTATAAACTTAGTAAATATTAACCGAATAGAAAATCCGCGAGGATTTTCGTAAGTAAACCAGCACTAGCAATTAATTTTATACGGTGTTGGCAATAGTACTTTATTCTTTAATTATTTGCACAATAACATCTTCGTGAAGTTCAATTGAATCTTTAAATTTATCAACGTCTCTAATTTGTCCGATGTCATATATCAAGAATATTAAATTTCTAAATTTAGTTTTATATGCTAAAATGTCGTCATTTATTTGTGCTATTAATAATTTTTCATCTTTCTTACACAGTTTAATTTCAATCGCTAGGTCCAATTTCTCAATACTAAAATCTGGAACATATTGTTTTGATGAATATTCAATATGAGGAAATTCTCTTGCATAATTTATATCATTTGCTATTAACAAATCTTCATATTTATCTTGGACTTGCTTCTCTTTAGTAGGTGTTTCTCTAATAAGTTTTCGTAGTTTCTTTTCTCCCAAATTTATAATTTGAATTAAGTCACTTGCTTCTTCTGCCGTATTATCTCCGTTATAGACTTCACTTATTTCACTTGCTTCTAAATGGTCTTTTGAAGCTAATAATAACCCTTTAGCAGTTTCAAGTTGACCTAAATATGCTTGATGATGTCTTCTCTCAATTGCTCCCTCAACGTCCCAACTTTGGATCAGCATTTGACCTGTTTCTCGCCAGCTCAAGTGATGTAAAGTTTGGTAGTATGTAGAATTTTGTCCGAACACCTCTTTTAAAAGTCTTAATGTATTAGAAAGCCATCTAATATGTTCAGTTGAATTACTTTTCAGAGTCATCAAATTGTCTATTTCCTCAATTGCTAAATTCAGAGAATTTAAAGCTGCTTCTTTACTCCAATTTTTCATTCAGATTTCTGTTTTTGTATTATTGCCAACTTGTTTATATGCGTACTAA
The DNA here is from genome assembly GCF_047946675.1 of Leeuwenhoekiella sp. A16. Classification (GTDB taxonomy): domain Bacteria; phylum Bacteroidota; class Bacteroidia; order Flavobacteriales; family Flavobacteriaceae; genus Leeuwenhoekiella. Next base: position 4,098,588 of record NZ_CP172313.1, on the reverse strand, counting down.
ATATACTTTTATTTATCTAAACAAGGACGATATGTGCACCTTTGGTGCTTCTTTGTTTTAATAAATCTTCTATCATAAAGCATCAAAAGGATTAACAATGCGTTCTAAGCTGGTTCGCGTAACGTGTGTGTAGATCATAGTTGTTTTAGGACTTTGGTGACCCAGCAATTCCTGAATATACCTTAAGTCTGTTCCATTTTCCAGTAAATGCGTCGCAAAACTGTGCCTAAGCGTATGAAGCGTAATTCCAGATTTTGATATTCCGGCCTTATATAAACCCTTTTTTAAGATCTTTCGAGCACTAGCTGCCGAATAGGGTTCGCCAGGTCTGCCCTCAAATAAGAACTTTTGTGGCCGCGCACCCTTGTAATAAGTGCGCAGCAATTCAAGCAATTTAGCAGATAATAAAGTGTATCGATCCTTATTCCCCTTAGCACTCCTAATAAAGATAAGATTACGCCCGCTGTCAATATCTGTTAGCTGCAAACTCAACGCCTCACCTATGCGCAAACCGCCAGAATAAATTAAGGCCATTAGCGCCTTATGTTTATTATTAGGTATCCGGTCAATAAGTATTTTCACCTCCTCAGGACTCAGCACTATAGGCAATCGCCTGGGTTTTGGTGGTCGCTGCAACTCCTCAATCAGCATGGGAGCACCTTTGTATTCAAGAAACTTTTTTATACCGCTTATACATTGATTTTGGTACGATACAGAATAGTTGTTATTGATAATATAGAAAAAATTGAACCGCTGTATCCACAAAGGCGAGATGACCTGCACATTACGAGCTTCCAGAAACTCCAGAAACCGCTGAGTCACATCTGTATAAACCTTAATTGTGTTATATGCCAGCCGCTTTTCCTGCATCCAGCGCTTATACGTATCTAATTGTTGATATATTTCCCGCTTTCGCGAAAGCTTATATTCCTGTGTTTCCGTCTGCATGAATCCGCCTGATTAAGGTTAGAAAAATTGATTAACCATCTTAACCCAATTCCACATTTTGTTGAAACTTCTTTGAAGTAATTCCTTGGGCAACTAATTTTTATCACTGCAATTTCAACTATTCATAAGAAAGGCTCAAGTGGTTTAGTGCAATAATCGTATCTTAACCGTTAGAATCGAATAAATGTAAATGGCTGTTTAAATGAGTTCTAGAAGCATAAATAAGTGTAAAATATGTAAAAATGAGATTCACGGGCGTAGCGATAAAATCTTTTGCTCTCTGCGGTGTAAAAATTTTTACCATACTAATTTGCGTCGCGTTACAGATGAGACCACACGCGATATAGATGTCATTTTGCATAGAAACAGATCTATCTTACTAGAACTTATGGGAAAGAACAGCGCCCAGAAAAAGATAAAACGTATTGAGCTTGAGAAGAAAAAATTTCACTTTAATTATCTTACACATTTCTATACAAACTCAAAAGGAAAGATTTACCACTGGGTTTATGATTTTGCATGGATGGCATTTTCTGATGATGAGATTCTTATTCTGCGCAAAAGAAGTTAGAAAAAATTATTCCCTGCTTAAAGTGATCTCTTTTTAGCCATAATATAGTCGGAACGATATTTGAAGACGTTGAACAAACAACAATTATGAAAAAAATCATACTTCTTTTATTCGTTTTTTTCGGAATTAAATCAGGTTTCGCTGAATGTGCGATGAGCGGGATGGAATTCTTTCCAGAGCAAAAAGAAATTAGCTTGAATTCAATGTTTATTATTCAAGGTTACGCTCTTAGCGAAAAGACAATCAACAGCTTCAACGAGAGAAAAATTTATCTCGAGAGTAAAAGCGGAGAATTGATTGAATTAAATCTTCAGGAAATCCTGAAAGGACAGATGCAATTAACCCAAGCTATTTTTTGCCCATCGTCAGAATTAAAGCCAGACACACAATACTTTCTTAAATACGCAGACCAAACCGAAAACGAAGAAAGAGAAATGAGGCGGTACAATAGAGAAACAAAAGAAAGTGAAAAAGTCTATTGGAAAACTACAGACAAAAAAGCACTCAAAACTCTAAATTCTACTCTGAATATTGAATTTGATAAGACCGAAGTTATTCTCTATGGTTGTGGAGCATCTGCCAATGCCATCTTTAATGTAAAAAACAAATCAAATTTTGAAATTTGGTACAAGACAGAAGTTATTTATTTAAATACTAATGGTAAAAAAGTATTCTATATTCAAGAATTGAACGGTAAGCTTAATGTAGGCCACGGAATGTGTGCTGGGGCATTTACCTATGATTACAAAGGCAAATACAAGGTTAGATTTACACCAATGAATACAGACGGGAAATCATTACCGGCAACTGATTGGAAAACTTTTGAAAGCCCGTTTATGAACTCCACATATCCATTTTAAAACTAAAAATAATACTGGTAACACGACGGATTACTTATAAAAGGAAAAATCTCTTTATACCATTTGGTAAATTATCATACTTTGTTTTATTGTTTTAAAAACCTACAGCAGTATCATCACCACGCCTGTCTGCGCCACCTTCAAGCCTTCCGTCAGGTAAGACCAATACGCCATCTACTTTACCCAGAATAACCGAGTTTTCTTGTCTGGTATGATATCCTTTTTGCTTAAGGCTGTCAAGCATTTCTTTGCTAAACGCTTCTGGCTCAAAGGTCACAACGTCTGGTAACCACTGGTGGTGAAAACGAGAAGCGTTTACCGCTTCCTGCATGGTCATATCAAATTCAGATACATTGAGAATTGTTTGTAATACAGATGTAATGATCGTAGAACCGCCCGGTGTGCCTACACTCATCCATAATTTACCGTCTTTTTCTACCAGTGTTGGCGTCATAGAACTCAGCATGCGTTTCTGTGGAGCTATACTATTAGCTTCGGCTCCTATAAGACCAAACATATTAGGTTCGCCCGGTTTTACACTAAAATCATCCATCTCATTATTCAAAAAGAAACCCAACTCGTCTGCATATAATTTTGAACCATAAGCACCATTTAATGTTGTGGTCACAGCCAGCGAATTGCCAAATTGATCTACAATAGAATAATGCGTAGTTTCCATACTTTCATAACCACTAATCATACCGTGCGCTACAGAATCTGAGGGCGTTGCTCTGTCAAAACTAAAATTAGCCATTCTGCGTTTTGCATATTCATCACTAGTTAAACTGTCTACAGGGATATCTACAAAATCAGGATCGCCTAAAAAGAAACTGCGATCTGCATAAGCGCGACGTTCTGCTTCTGTAATTAGCTGTATTGTTTTTTGTGAGTTATGACCCAAGGCAGTCAGATCATAAGGCTCTATCATTTTCATAATTTCAGCCAGGCAAATCCCACCGCTTGATGGTGGCGACATGCTAATTATGCGTAAGTTTTTATAGGTAAAGATGATTGGTTGTCGCCATACGGCTTCATATGATTTTAGATCCTCAAGTGTCATAATTCCGCCATGAGCGGTAACAAAATCGACCAGCTTTTGACCGATTTCTCCACCGTAGAAGTCGGTTTTTCCATTTTTTGCGATCTGCTCCAGCGTGTTTGCCAGCACGGGATTTTTAATGGTGTCGTTTGCACGAAAGTCACCAGAGTACAAAATATCCTTTCCGTTTACTTTGTCAAAGAGTTCTTTATACTCTTTGAATCTGTTTTTTTGATTTTCAGTCACCACATAACCTTTTCGCGCAAGCGCAATTACCGGTTGTAAAATGCTGTCAATAGGCATAGAACCAAGTTTCTCATGAGCGGCAAAAATCCCTGCGATCGTTCCGGGTATTCCCACTGCGAGCGCACCTTCACGACTCAGGCTATCAACAGGATTGCCAGCCTCGTCAAGATACATTGTTTCTGTCGCGGCCATGGGCGCTTTCTCTCTGTAATCAAGCGCTCCGGTGTCACCATTTGCCAGCCGGTAAACCATAAAACCACCACCGCCCAGATTGCCGGCAAAAGGATAAGTGACAGCAAGTGCCATTTCTGTAGCGACCATCGCGTCAAAAGCATTTCCTCCTTTTTTTAAGATATCGGTTCCTATTTGTGAGGCTTCTTCACGTGCAGAAACTACCATGGCATGTTCTGTAATAAGACCATGCTGCGGGGCTTTAGGTTTAGACTCCTGCTTGCAGGATGCCAGAGTGAATAGAAAAAATAAAAAGTAGAGGGTTTTGTAGGAGTAGAGTTTATTCATATAAATGTTTAGGCTAGGATAAGTGTCTGTAGCGTTGATTTACAACTAAGATAGCAAAAGAAACTGGCGGAGGAAAATCTGCATGATTTTAAGCAAAGTGACGTAAATAAATTAAGCCTGTTAAACTTCACTTTTATAAGTCTTTTTTCAACTTTTTTGGGTGCTGCCGAGTATCAAAAACTGTCACTATCTTAATCTGCTTTTCATCAAAACGATAATATAAAGTCGTCTGTTTGGTTATGACGCATTTATGTAAACCCTTTTACTTTACAGACTCTGGAAAGCTTTCAGGATGTTTCTGAATGAGTTTAATATTTTTGTCAAGCTTATTCACAAAATTCGATTTCACTGTTAAAGACCAATTCTCTGTAAGGTAATCGAATAGATTATTTAGTTTTTTTTCTGCATTTTTTGAGACAACAACTCTTCTGCTCATCTATGTTTGGCAATAAAAGTATCGTAATCTGTCGTTTCGCCATTTTCAAGTTCCAATGACGCAAGTTTTATTTCAGCTTGCTGATCTGGGGAAAGTTCGTCCCAAAAATCTTTTGTTTCTTCTTTTTGGAAGATCCGCTTTATAGACTGAATGATTTCAGGATTGTTAGTGCTCAACAGCATTTTAGCTAGTTCTATTTTTTCAGCCTGAATATTCATTATTATACCTTTATTCAAAATTAGTAAATATCAGTTAGGATTATCGCTTATACCGCATTTTTTTACTACCGTATAAAAGACAATTTTTTAGGGAATCTCGAGGTTTATTTCCTCAAGTCTGTTTTTACAAAAATCGGTTAGTTCTGCGAAGAAATCGGTAAATTCGTGCTCAAAATCGGCGTAATTGGCAACCAGATCGTTAACCGCTTTGTCCATACCGCTACGGTTTTTTGTACGTATGTTCATGTTGTGTAAGACCGTGGCGATACCATCAATTTCGGCATAGCTTAAGAGCCAGTTCTGCTCGATCATGTAAGGTATCATTTGCTGAATACGAGGTGTGAGTATTTCAAAATTATCATGTAGCATGGCGTAAAAATCGTCTACATAATCTGCCAGCGGTTGCGGGTGATAGCGCTGCCAGTTTTTAGCCAGAAAATGATCGTATAATATATCTACAATGACGCCGCTATAATGACTGTAGTTCTTGTGCAGGCGTTTTGTGCTTTTGCGCACAACAGGATGAGCATCTGTAAAACTGTCTATAGCACGGTGCAGGATGATCCCTTTTTGAATATCCATAGGGTAGTGAAGATATTTTGACCCTTTTATGCCATCTGCCATAAAGTTGCCTATAGTAATAAAATCGTTGTCACCAGAAAGATAGATGTGGGCCAGATAATTCACGTAACCAATTTACAAATTCTAAAGTAAGGAAAGTATTTTGATGTAGTATATTTGCGGCACTCCAAATACTAGTATAATAAAAACATCTTAACCATGACTTTAATAAAATCAATTTCAGGAATACGCGGTACGATAGGCGGCAGGACGGCAGATAATCTTACTCCTTTAGATGCGGTGAAATTTGCAGCAGCATACGGTGTGTTTATCAAGCAGCAACGTGACAAAGAGAATTACCGCGTTGTGGTAGGACGAGATGCTCGCATTTCTGGAAGTATGATACAACAACTGGTCATGAATACACTTATAGGTCTGGGTATAGATGTTATAGATCTAGACCTTTCTACTACGCCTACTGTTGAGATCGCTGTACCAATGGAACATGCCGATGGTGGTATAATTCTTACCGCTTCTCATAACCCAAAACAGTGGAATGCCCTAAAACTGCTTAATAAAGATGGCGAATTCTTAAATGCTGAAGAAGGAAAGAAAATTCTTGAAATAGCAGCAAGTGAAGATTTTGTATTTGCAGAAGTTGACTATCTGGGCGAGATTCACAAGAACGATGCTTATTTTGATATTCATATTGATGAAGTGCTTGATCTGGAACTTGTAGATGTAGAAGCAATTAAGGCAGCCAATTTTAAGATCGTGGTAGATGGCGTAAATAGTAGTGGGGGAGTGGTAATACCTATGTTGCTTGACAGACTTGGTGTGCATACGGTTAAATTATATTGTGAACCCACAGGCGATTTCCCGCATAATCCTGAGCCGTTAAAAGAGCATCTGGGTGATATTTGTAAATTGGTTGTAAAAGAAAAAGCAGATCTGGGCATCGTGGTAGATCCTGATGTAGACCGTCTGGCTTTTATTACAGATAAGGGTGAAATGTTTGGAGAAGAATACACTCTTGTTGCCTGTGCAGATTACGTCTTAAGTGAGACACCGGGTAATACCGTTTCTAATCTTTCTTCATCAAGAGCTTTACGTGATGTTACTTTAAAGCATGGCGGTAAATATTTTGCAAGCGCTGTGGGCGAAGTCAACGTTGTGGCAAAGATGAAAGAAAAGAACGTAGTGATAGGTGGTGAGGGCAATGGCGGTATTATTTACCCTGAGTCGCACTACGGTCGTGACAGCCTTGTGGGAGTCGCTCTTTTTCTAACGCACCTGGCAAAACAAAAGATTTCAGTTACGCAACTTAGAACATCTTACCCTTCTTATTTTATGAGCAAGAAGAAGATCGAACTTACACCTGAACTTGATGTTGATCAAATTCTGGAAACTGTGGCTAAAAAATATAGCAACGAAGAAGTGAGTACTGTAGATGGTGTAAAAATTGATTTTGAACACCATTGGATTCATCTTAGAAAATCAAATACAGAACCTATAATACGTATTTATACAGAAGCACCTACGCAGGAAGAAGCAGATACTGTGGCAGATAATATGATTAAAGAAATTAATGTATTGGCTTCCGCTTAAAGCGAAAAAAACCACTTTTAACTTAAGGTTTAATGGCTTAGGGCGATACTAATCACAAATATGTTTAAAACGCTTGTGCGTCCAGAGGTAATACTCGGGCGCACTTTTTATTTGTTCTTCCAGGTTTTTTACAAAAGCATCTGTAATTCCGTAATCCGGGATTGAGCGAGGATCATCTGTAAGTACTTTAAAAGTAGCTTCATAAAATCCGCGCTTTTTTTTGCGCACATCTAAGTGTAGAACCGGAACATCCAGCTTTTTAGAAAGTCGCTCTACACCGGTAAAAAACGGGACTTTATGCCCAAAAAACGGCGTAACATGGTGTATGTTGACAGCCTTAGGAGACTGGTCTGCTATAAAGGCATATGTAGAAAGTACATTTTCATGAATGTGTTTTGTAATCTGTATAACAGATTCTTTATTCGTTAAAAGCTTAGAATTAAAACGACCTCGTATATCCCGCACCAACTTATCAAAATACGGGTTCTTTATTTTTTTGTAAATACCATAACCCGTGTAATGAAACTGAAATTGCAAAGACGACAGCCATTCATAACTAGCATAATGACCCATGATTAAAAAAAGACTGCGGTTCTCTTCTTCAAATTTATTCATGATCTCGAGATTTGTAAAAACAAATCTGCGCTTAAGTTCTTCTTTAGAGATAGAAATAGATTTGATCATCTCCAGAAACATATCGCACATGTGGCTGTAAAACCGCTTTTCTATACGATGTTTTTCAGCTTTAGAAAGCTCTGGGAAAGCAAGGTCGAGATTGTATCGCACCGTTTTTTTTCTATAACCAACTATGCGGTAAACAATAAAACACACCACATCTGATACTTTATAAAAAAGCCAGAAAGGAAGTTTAGAAATTAACCAGAGAATGGGATAAACAAGCCAGAATATAAGCCACTGCATCAACTGAGTATTTTGGGTAAATATAGGTATATTTGAGGCCAAACTTTAGCTTTTATGGGCAATTTAGACCTGGTCACCATCATCATTATCGCAGCAAACGTATTGTTCTCAATGAAAGGATTTAACGACTATTCCTTTTTTGAGAAATACAAGTTTAATACTGGCGCAGTAAGAAGAGGGGAGCAGATACGTGTTATTAGTTCAGGATTTTTACATGTAAGCACTTCGCATTTGCTATTTAACATGCTTACGCTCTATTTTTTCTCATCTATCGTAGTGGGTTATTTAGGCAGTTTGAGTTTTGTGATAATCTATCTGGGTAGTTTGATTTTGGGTAATTTATTGTCTTACTACTTTCATAAGGATGAGTATCATTATACCGCCGTAGGAGCGAGTGGTGCAGTTTCCGGGATCTTGTATTCTGCTATTTTACTTGAGCCGGGTATGAGTCTTTATATGTTCTTCATTCCCGTGCCTATACCTGCATATATTTTTGGTATAGGTTACTTATTATATTCCATTTACGGTATGCGTTCACGCAATGACAATATAGGTCATGATGCACATTTTGGCGGGGCTGTGGGCGGTTATGTCATCACGCTTGCAATGGCACCGGTTCTTTTTCAGACAAATCTGCTCATGGTAGGTTTATTGGCAATACCCATTATCGTTTTATTCATTTTGAGTAAAACCGGAAAAATTTAATCTACTCATTTTTTTCGAAGTAACTCCGAATCTAAGAGCTGCAATAAAAATAGTAGAGATTTATTTCGCTTAAAGCGAAATCATTACCATTAGCAGACACCCAGCTCCACAGTTTCAAAATTTATTTGGCATAAGAATTGTCTTACACATTGTCTAATATTAAAATTCACATTATGAAAAAGGTTTTTATTGCAGTTATTATGGTTCTGGGCATGCATGCTTTTGCGCAGCAGCAGATGCAACCCGTTGTAAGCGTACAGGGAGAAGGTAAAGTTACGGTCGTGCCAGACGAGGTAACTGTAAGAGTGCGTGTAGAAACTACAGGTAAAGAGGCGGCAAAAGTTAAGGATGAAAACGATAAATCTGTTGATGCCGTTCTAAAGTTCATCAGGAAGATGGATATCGCTCAAAATAATGTAAAAACCGAATATGTAAATCTGAATAAGAATTACGATTACCAAACCAAAACTTATAATTATCAGGCAAATCAGTCAATTTCTATTAAAATTGAAGACCTGAAAAATTATGAAAAGATCATGGAAGGTCTTATAGAATCTGGTATCAACAATATTGACGGAGTAGAATTTTCTTCTTCAAACATTGAAGAGTACCGTTCTAAAGCCAGAAAACTGGCAATAACCAATGCAAAAATGAAAGCTGAAGAGTACACCGCTGTTTTGGGTCAGTCTATAGGTAATGCGATTAGTATTGCAGAAAGTGGCAGTGCGATGCCTCTACCACAGCCTCAATACAAAATGATGGCGATGAGTGAAAGGGCAGACGCTTCTCAGGAAACTATCGCTCCCGGTGAGATCACGATTTCTGCTAAAATAAACGTGGTTTTTGAGCTAAAATAACCGATTTTACTCGCTCCAGAGCCATTTTTATTTCGATATATTAAACCTCACAGGAGATCCTGCGAGGTTTTTTTGTTTAACTAAAGATCTCTTTTGTAAGTTCTGCGGCGTTTGTGCAGGGAGTGCTCGTAGTTCTTCCACAGCTGTTGTATAGCTTTGTTTTCTTCTAATTCTGGGTTTGTTTCTACGTCAGTAATTCCGTTCTTATTAAACAGTTCCTGCATCTGGTGAAAGATAACAGCCGTTACACCTTTACCCTGATATTCAGGATCTATACCAATTAGATAAAAAGCTGCTGTGTTGTTCTTTTTACGTGCGCGCAGCAAGTGGAAAATCCCAAAAGGGAACAGTTTACCGTTTGCCTTTTTAAGCGCTTTACTAAAAGATGGCATTGTTATGGCAAAAGCGATCAATTTGCCATCACTATCTGCAATACATTTAATATAGTGCGGGTTAATGTACTTGATGTACTTTTCTTTATAATGATCTATCTGGTACTGCTGTATAGGCACAAATGTACTCAGTGTATTATAGGTTTTATTAAGCAGCCCAAACATATCATCTACATAGGGCATGATCTCTTTGCTCTTAGTAAAGTGAATTACATTAAGCTTGTATCTTTCTACAACGATACGGGCAAATTTTGCTACTTTCTCAGGCGATTCTTTGGGTATCTTGATCTTAAATTCTACCCATTCTGCAGCTTTATCAAAACCTAATTCTTCAAAGTGATCTTTGTAATACGGGAAATTATACCACGTGATCATGGTGTTGAGGTAATCAAAACCTTCAATTAAAATCCCTGCTTTTTCCATATTAGAAAAACCTACAGGACCTTCTATCCATTCCAGTTGGTGGTTGCGACCTATTTCTTCAACTTTCGCGATAAGCGCTTTTGTAACTTCTACATCGTCTATTACATCAAACCAGCCAAAACGCATTTTAGGCTTGTTCTGGTCTTTTATCTCAAGTTGATTAACGATTGCGGCGATACGCCCTACAGGCTTCCCCTTACGATATGCCATAAAATACCAGGCGCTGGCATTCTTAAAAACAGGATTCTTATCTGCATCCATGCTTTCTAGTTCGTCATTGATTAAAGACGGCACCCAGTTCTTTTCATTCTTATATAGTGAAAAAGGAAACTTTACAAAATCTGTAAGTTCCTGCTTCGTTTTCAATTCTTTAATCGTAATCATAAACCTATAACACTTGCTTTTACTCCCTTACTCAGGGTTTATTTTACCGGGTTTGCCCCGAAATTTTTAAAATTATTTAATGCCATTTTCATCTGGTAAGATCTCATCATGGTTATGCATATCTATGCGATAAGAGAGACCAAAGCCTGCCTGAAATCTCGATGGCGTATCTTTAAAATTTACCAATGCATTTAAATCTACCTGCAAATTTTTTGTAAGTAAATATGCGCCACCAAATCTAAAGATATCATCTGAATATAAATCGCTCTTAAGTATTTGAAATTCTACAAAAGCTGCTATTCTGGGATTAAATGAATGTGTCATTGTAGTTATCCAGCCATATGTAGGATAATCTGTCCCAATCTGGTCACCTATAAAATTGTTTACCCATACAAAAGGTCCCCAGTTGTTTTGTGTTATAGCCGCCACTCGCGGACTAAAACCTTCTTGTGAAGCAGGTACAAAAGGATTGTCTTTATAAATATATGAGGCGCCCGCATAAACCGAAACCGCGGGGATTAATGTTTTCCATTTAAAACCGTGGTTAGCGCGATAGCTATACAGATTTATTTCTTCTTTGGCATTCTTGTAGGGGTCGTAAATAAGATATTTTACACCAGCATTTAATCTGGGGAAACCGCTGCGGTGATAATCATCTACATTTCCCGCAGTAGGATGAATGTCTGCAGAAAGATAAGTACCATCTACATTAATTTCTAACTGCTCGATTAAAAAACCATAACGCAGGGCAAAATCTGTCCCCCAGTTTTTAGTTTCTGTATATAAAAGATCATGAGACTCATTACCTAAAAAAAGACCGGCTTCTGCCTGAATGACACCTGTGCCTACTGAAAAAGCTCCTTGTGATTGTCCTGGTCTGTTTGAGTTAATCGTCTCTGTATATTGTGCATTAGCGGTATAAAAGCCAGCAAACAGAACAATAAATAGGGGCAAAATGTGGTTACGGTACATATATTGTATAGTTAACACGTATAAGAATTATATTCAGTATAAGGCAATGCGACAAACATACTGTAAAAAAAAAACATAGCCTAACTGAAGTTAGTTGTTAAGCTGCCAACGGCGCAGTGCTTTAATTTATTGCTTTTTTAATGCTGTAAGCAGGCATATTGGTTAATTTTGTGCTATAAATACCCTAATCATGGAATTTTTAAGAACCATATTAATAATCCTTCTCGTCATATTTGGAATACGCATTATCTTTAGATTTGCTGCGCCTTATGTTATGAGGTTTCTGGCAAAAAAGGCGGGAGAGCGTTTTCAAAAAATGGCTCAGGATTTTTCAACTAATACGAGAACCCAAACCGAACCTGAAGGACAAACTACAATTCACAAGGTCCCTAACAGGCACGAGCAGTCAAATAAAAAGGTAGGTGAATATATCGATTACGAAGAAATTGACTAATTTTCGCCTTCAGTTTTAGATACTAAGTATGACTTTTTCGTTTAAAAAATTATTGCCGCATTTAATGGCGGTGGTAGCTTTTATTATTATTTCCCTGGCATACTTTAGCCCGGTTCTTCAAGGTAAAGAGATGTATCAAAGTGATATCGCGCAATATCGCGGTATGTCTAAAGAGCAACAGGATTATAGAGACAGAACCGGTGAAGAACCTTACTGGACAGATGCTGCTTTTGGCGGAATGCCAACATATCAATTAGGTGCAAAATATCCCCACAACTGGATCAAAAAGCTCGATTTAACCATACGTTTTCTGCCACGCCCGGCAGATTATCTCTTTTTATACTTTATTGGCTTTTACATATTACTAATATCACTAAAGTTAGACTGGCGCTATGCGGGCCTGGGAGCTTTGGCTTTTGGCTTTTCTACATATCTCATTGTGATACTGGGAGTGGGGCATAACGCTAAAGCACATGCGATTGCTTATATGCCGCTTGTTTTAAGTGGAATTATTCTCACATTTAGGCGTAAATACATTCTGGGTTTCATAATTACGGCAGTTGCTATGGCTCTCGAGATAGTGGCAAACCACGTACAGATGACCTATTACTTAATGCTGCTGGTTCTGGTATTGGGTATTGTTTATTTCATTTTCGCTTTTAAGCGAAAGGAACTCGTGCCATATTTCAAAAGTATAGGTATACTCGTTGTTGCAGTAATACTCGCTGTAGGTACAAACGCAGCTAGCCTTATGGCAACTAATGAATACGGCAGCTTTAGTACGCGTGGTAAAAGTGAACTCACGATCAATCCTGACGGAACTCCTAAAGTACGCGAAGCAGGCCTGGAGAAAGCATATATAAACCAATACAGTTATGGAATAACTGAAACCTTAGACCTTTTTGTTGCCGGGCTTTTTGGCGGTTCTAATTCTGAACCATATAATAAAGACAGTGCTTTTGCCCAATTCTTAAGACAGCAACAGGTGCCACCGGCGCAGATAGAGCAAATTTTCGGACAGTTTCCGTTATATTATTGGGGTAATCAACCCGGAGTTTCAGGGCCGGCTTATATTGGGGCTGTAGTTATATTTTTATTCGTTCTGGCTCTTTTTCTTGTAAAAGGACGTTTAAAATGGTGGCTTGTCGCGGGTACAGTTTTATCATTATTATTAAGCTATGGCAGTAATCTGGAATGGTTTACAGATTTGTGGATAGATTACTTTCCCCTTTACAATAAATTTAGAGCTGTTACTTCTATACAGGTGATTGCAGAACTTTGTATTCCTGCTTTGGGAATAGCCGGGTTGGTTAAAATGCTTCAGTCTGATCAACCTGCGACAGAAAAATTTAATGCGTTAAAATGGACTACAATTATCACTGGCGGTTTAGCTTTAATCTTGCTTCTTTTTAAAGGTGCTTTGTTTCAATTTACCGGGTCTAATGATGCATATTTTGTGCAAAATTTTGGGCTTGATTTCATAAATGCGGTAAAAGAAGACCGTGAAGCGCTTTATGTAAAAGACACAATTAAAACGCTTGTGCTTGTTGTAATCGCTGCCGGTAGTTTGTGGTTTTTTACGAAAAAGAAAATTTCAGAAACTCAGGTTATTTTAGTTCTTGCTGTTCTAATTGTTTTTGATCTGGTACAGGTTGACCGCAGATACGTGAATACAGATAATTTTGTAGCTGCGCGTATGGTAGAGCAACCTTTTCAGGCAACACCTGCAGATCAGGAAATTTTAAAAGACACAACCCGATACCGTGTTTTTGAAGAAAGCATTGGCCTTAATGGCGCGCGTACCAGTTATTTTCATAATTCTATAGGCGGTTATCATGGTGCAAAACCTGCACGTTTACAGGATGTAGCAGATTTTTATATCTATCAGGGAAAGATAGAACCGCTTAATTTGCTCAATGTAAAATATGTGATCAAGCAAAATAAAGATGGCGAATTTGTACAGCGCAATCCTTACGCAAATGGCAATGCGTGGTTTGTACAAAACGTAAAAGTGGTTCCTAATGCAGATACAGAGTTATTAAGTCTTGATAGTCTAAATACAAAGCAAACGGCGATCGTTCATCAGGAATTTAAAGGTGATCTGCCATCTACTATTTTCCCGGCAGATAGTACTTCAAGCATTAAATTGATAAGTCATCAACCTAATCATTTAGAGTATAAATCGGTTGCAAATAGCCAAAAACTGGCTGTTTTTAGCGAGGTTTATTATCCTGATGGCTGGAATGCATATATAGATGGAAAACCTGCTACTTACTTTAGAGCAGATTATTTGCTACGCGCCATGGTAGTCCCGCAAGGAGAGCATGCGATCACATTTAAGTTTGAGCCGCAGATCGTAAAGACCGGAAGCAAAATAAGCCTGGCCAGCAATATTATTCTGGTACTCGTTATTCTTGGCGGACTTTTCTTTGCATATCGTTCAAAACAGGATGAAGAGGCAACAACAAACGGGTAATATCACCTATGAAAAAAGTTTTGATCATTTGCTATTACTGGCCGCCTGCGGGTGGGCCGGGTGTACAGCGCTGGTTAAAATTTGTAAAATATCTGCGTGATTTTAATATTGAGCCGGTAGTTTACGTTCCTCAAAATCCGCATTATCCTATTATAGACAAAAGTCTGGAGCAGGAAATACCTGAGGGAATTACCATAATTAAAAGACCCATTAAAGAACCCTATGGCCTTGCTGGTTTGTTCTCAAAAAAAGATACAGATACAATTAGCTCAGGGATAATTTCTGATGAAAAAAAACAGTCTTTTATTCAGAAAATTCTACTTTTTATACGCGGTAATCTCTTTGTGCCAGATGCGCGTAAATTTTGGGTACGACCATCGGTTCGGTTTTTAGAAAATTACTTAAAAGAGAATCCTGTAGATGCAATCATAACCACGGGGCCGCCACATAGCTTGCATTTAATTGGTCTTTCGCTTAAAGCTAAATTAAATACAAAATGGATCGCAGATTTCCGTGATCCCTGGACGACCATTCACTATCATAACAAGTTGAGGTTGATTGAAAGTTCAAGCAAAAAGCATAAGAAAATGGAGCAAGAGGTTCTCGATGGCGCCGATCATATTCTGGTTACCAGCCCGGGAACTCAAAACGAATTTGAAACATTAACCCAAACGCCAATTAGTTGTATTACAAATGGTTTTGATATTGACCTTGATTTTCAGGTTGAGGTTGATGATTCATTTAGCTTAGCGCATATAGGTTCTTTGTTAGCAGAACGCAATCCTCAATTTTTATGGGAGGTTTTGCAAGAAATGAAAGCTGAAATTGATGGTTTCGGCGCTAACCTGAAATTAAAATTTGCAGGCAAAGTAAGCACCAGTGTCTTGGAAAGTATTAAAGCTCATGGCCTGGAAGAAAATGTTGAATTGTTAGGCTACGTCACACATGATGAGGCCATACAGCTGCAGCGCAAAAGCCAGATCTTACTTTTAATTGAAAGCAATGCTAAAGATGTAAAAGCGATTATCCCGGGTAAGGTTTTTGAATATCTGGCTGCGCGCAGACCTATTGTAGGTATTGGTCCTCAAAATGCCAATTTTTTCAGTATTATAGCAACTACCCAAAGCGGAAAGTGTTTTGATTATAGCCAAAAATCGATGCTAAAAAGCCATTTTTTGCATGAATATAACCGATTTTTAGCCAGCGATCTTGCAGTAAAATCCACTGGTATTGATCAATATTCAAGAAAAAACCTAACTGAAAAACTAGCTCAGCTTATCTCTAAAGTAACCGCTTCTAATGTTTAAAAATATGGGAGTTGTTGCGCAACAGAGTTTTAAAAATCTTCTTACAACATATCTGGGTTTTGGTATAGGTGCGATCAATACGCTTGTTCTTTACGTAAATTTTTTTAGTAAAGAATACTATGGTCTTGTGGGTTTTATGTTGAGCGCGGCGACTATCGCAATGCCTATTATGGCTTTTGGCGTTCACAATACTTTGGTTAAATTTTACTCAGGTTATAAGGGCAGAGAGCAGGACGAGTTTCTCACGCTTATGATGTTTATGCCGCTCGCGGTTATTATTCCCGGCGGGTTATTGAGTGTATTTCTCTATGATCACCTTCTTGATTTTCTGGCTTCAGAGAATGATATTGTACGACCGTATGCATTTTTGATCTTTATTATTGCTTTTGCAATGGCGTATTTTGAGATTTTTTATGCGTGGTCTAAGGTTCAGCTAAAAAGTGTTTTGGGGAATTTTATGAATGAAGTATTTCACCGGTTAGGTGTCATGGTTTTACTTATTTTGTTCTCTTTTAAACTATTGGACACTGCGCAGTTTATTTTCGCTTTAGGCGGAATTTACCTGTTGCGGATGCTTATTATGATGGTCTACGCTTTTAAACTTCGTAAACCTGTTTTTGTATTTGGTTTGCCCAAAAAAGTAATACCAATCATTAAATATAGTGCACTTATAATTGTTGCAGGTTCTATTGCGGTGATGATTCTTGAGATCGATATGTTTATGATAGGGAAGATGGTGCCTATTGAGAATGTGGCGTATTATTCGGTAGCGATATATATTGCTGCGGTGATTGCTGTTCCCGCACGTGCGATGCACCAGATCACATACCCGCTCACGGCAGAATATCTTAATCTGCGCAAGTTTGATGAATTGAGGAAACTTTATAAAAAGAGTTCGTTAACGCTTTTTATTATCGCCGGACTCATATTTATTCTCATTATTTGCAATATAAAACAGTTGTACTTGCTTATTGATCCCGCCTACAGCACAGGTTTAGAAGTCGTTATTTTGATCTCGATGGCAAAATTGCTAGACAATTTGATGGGCAATAATAATGCGATTTTATACAATAGCGATTATTACAGGCTGGTTCTAATATTGGGAGTTGTACTTGTGGTTATCGCAATTGTGCTCAACACAATCTTTATCCCATTACTGGGAATTAACGGTGCCGCAATTGCTACTTTTATAGCTTCGGTAGGATATTGTCTGGCTAAAATTGTAGTTGTAAAATCTAAATTTAAAATGCAGCCTTTCACAAAAAAATCGGCTGTTGTAGGGCTGATTTTGGCCCTTTTCTTGGCGATTTTTTATTTCTGGGAAATGCCTTTTAGTCCACTTTTTGCAATAGCGGCAAAATCTGTATTAATAGGACTTCTTTATATTCTGATTGTTTATAAAATCAATATTTCTGAAGAGATCAACAGTACAATTGATCAGGTTCTGAAAATAAGAAAATCCCGCTCGAATTAAATCGTGACGGGATTTCCCAACTAACCAACCAAAAAAATCATCTTAAATATTGTTACCTCTAGAACCTCTGGAACCATTGCTATTTCCAGATCGCTGAGTTCTGTTGTTGCTTTGAGTTGCTCTGCTGCTTCTTGCAGGGCTACTGCTTTTTCTCGCGCTGGGGGTTACAGTTCTTTGGCTACTTCTGTTAGTCGCAGGAGCAACAGTTCTTTGTGTTCTTGTTGCACTTGCTCTATTTGTATTAGGTGAGCTTGTGCGCGTGGCTCTTTGTGTTTGAGTGCGTTGTTGCGTAGCGGTCGCTGCTCTGTTTGTTCTATCACTGCTTCTGCTTACAGTAGAGCGATTTGTGCTAGTGTTTGCTCTTGATGTACTACTTCTGGTTACAGTTGCAGATCTTCTTGAAGCCGCTGCTGCATCTTGATTTACAGTTCTTTGAGCATTATTGCGCGTAGTTTCATATTGTCTTCTGCTTGTAGCACTATTAGGTTGTGACCTTGTAGTTCTAGCTGTAGTAGCAGCGTTTTCTCTTCTGCTTATACCACCCTCATTGTTATTTGAACGTGCCAACGTATTAGATTGTTGTCTGCGAGCGTTACTTCTCGCTGTATCATAATCACCTCGTCTTATATCGTTATGTGCTACTCTTCCGTCTGGTTTATTGAATTGACGATAAGCATTTGCATAACCATTTTTATAGCCTAATTGATAATGATTTCTATGATATACATAACTATATCTCACAGGTCTGTAAAATCTTCTGTATGGAGTTGTATATACAAGACATCTGTCAAAATATGGTCTGTAGAAAT
The DNA here is from genome assembly GCF_047946675.1 of Leeuwenhoekiella sp. A16. GTDB lineage: Bacteria > Bacteroidota > Bacteroidia > Flavobacteriales > Flavobacteriaceae > Leeuwenhoekiella. Next base: position 4,080,408 of record NZ_CP172313.1, on the reverse strand, counting down.
AATCGTGATAAGGTCTGTAGGTGTAATATCTGTTATAGGGATTTATATATCCTGAAACATGTGAAAAAATTCCGCCATTATAATAAATATTTAGTCCGCCCACGCTTACTATACGATTACTGTTATAGTTGATGTAAACATCTCCTGCTTGTATAATGCGCCCCCAGTTATCATAATAAATAGGCACATCTTCTATTTGAATAACAGCCCCATATTCATCATACTGCACATATGGGTCATAATCATAACCTGAGTTAAAACTAATATTTACGGGACCGGTATTTACATTTACGTTTACCCCGCTTACCACCTGAGGCAAAAGAAAATCAAATTCACCATCTGGATATACAGAAAACTCGATACCACGTTCTATAAAAATATATTTTGTACCGTCATAGCGGTAAGGTCTGTTTGTTAATCCATCCATTTCTGAAGCTTCCATGGGGGCTATGCCAGTAACTAAGGCAAGAAATAAGTAAATAAGATTTTTCATGATTTTGGATTTTAAATTTGTACTCATTTAGATTTTCTTGATGGGTACGTTATGTTTAAATCAATGAGTATGCCAAAGTAAAAAAAGCTTCCTTTTTCTGTATTAAGTATAGAACATCCAGCTGATAATTAATGATTTACTCGAGTGATTGTAACAAATCTTAAAAATCGGTGTCAAATAGGTAATTATCAATCATAATCAATCAAAAAATGGTATTACGAGAAGACAGATCTTTATTAGCAGTAGCTCATATAAGCCAGTTGCTCGATCTTATTACAGTTATAGGTGGCTTTATAGTTCCTCTTTTGCTGTGGTTAACACAAAGAGACAAGGTTTATGCAATGGACGTTCATGGCAAAGCGATTCTTAATTTTCAGCTAAGTATGTTTGTATACAGTATAATTTGTATACCGCTGATCTTACTTTTTGGTTTAGGAATAATAGGTTTTATCATAATAGGTATTGCAGCTGTAGTTTTTCCTGTGATAAATGCGATCAAAGCGTCTAATGGAGAAGAACCTCATTATCCTTTAAATATTAGATTTATAAAATAGAAAGGTTAGAATTTAGTTTATAATAAGAAACCCACGCTTTTGAGGCGTGGGTTTTTTCATTTATTAAGAAAAGTTTCTGTTAGCGATCGCTCACTGTAAAGTCAGGATAAGCACTCATACCATGCTCATGACCGTCAAGACCTTCTATCTCTTCTTTTTCGGTTACTCTAAGACCAATGGTTTTCTTAAGAATAAATAATATAATGAAAGAAGTAGCAGCAGACCATGCGCCTATTGCAACAACTCCGGTTGCCTGCACACCTAATTGTGCAAAACCACCACCGTTTATAAGTCCACCATCTATAGCAAATATCCCTACCAGTAATGTACCTAGAGCACCACATACACCATGTACAGATACAGCACCTACAGGATCATCTACTTTTAATTTTTTGTCTATAAATTCTATTGATAAAACTACAACAAGGCCACATATAGCACCAATGATTGCAGCAGAAGCAGGGCTTACAGCAGCACAACCGGCAGTAATACCAACTAATCCTGCAAGAGTACCATTAAGAGTCATAGAAAGATCTGGTTTACCATATCTTATCCATGTCGTAAACAAGGCAACTAATGCGCCTGCAGCAGCAGCAAGGTTAGTGGTAATAACGATCATGGCAACGTGATTAGCGCTATCTCCTGAGATGGCTAATTCTGAACCGGGGTTAAAACCAAACCATCCTAACCAAAGGATAAATACGCCTAATGCACCATACATCATATTGTGACCAGGAATCGCATTGGCTTTTCCGCCAGTGTATTTTCCTATACGAGGACCCACAAGAAAAGCGGCTACAAGACCAGCCCATCCACCTACAGAGTGAACAACTGTAGAGCCGGCAAAATCAATAAAGCCTAAAGAAGTTAACCAGCCATCACCCTGCCATACCCAGTGACCCGAGATAGGATAGATGAAAACCGTCATAAGTAATGAGAAAATAAGATATGTAGAGAACTTAGTTCTTTCAGCCACAGCACCAGAAACGATCGTAGCGGCTGTTGCACAGAAAACGGTTTGAAAGAATAAATTGTGCATATCTGTTGGGTCACTATAGAAAAGTGAAGGAGTACCTATAAAGCTGCCTATATCATCTCCGTACATTATAGTGTATCCTATAACCCAGAAACCTAATGAACCGATAACAAGGTCCATTATGTTTTTCATAATTATATTTATAGTGTTTTTCGATCTGGTAAATCCAGCTTCAACTAATGTAAATCCAGCTTGCATAAAGAATACAAAGATTCCCGCAATTAGTATCCACATTAAGTCTAATACAGCGTTTGTTTCCATATTAATTATTTGTAGTATTATTTTAATTAGTTAGTTTAGTTTTAGTTGATTGTTTCACCACCCTTCTTACCGGTGCGTATGCGATAGGCTTCTTTCACGTCTGAAACGAAAATTTTACCATCACCTACCTCGCCAGTACGCCCGGCTGTAAGAATAGCATCAATTGCAGCTTGTTCAAATTCGTCATTGACTACTATTGAAAGATATCTGCGTTGTATATCACTCGTGCTATAGGATACCCCACGATAAACGCTACCTATTTTCTCGTTTCCGAGACCGGTAACATCCCAATACGAAAAGAAGTTTATTCCCTTATCATGAAGAGCTTCTTTAACCGCATTAAATTTGGATTTCCTAATAATTGCTTCTACTTTTTTCATTTTATAATTGGATTATTAAGTTTTAGAATGAATAAACAGCTGCAAGGATAAATGATCCTAAAGAACCCTGAGGTTTGAAGTCGTTATCAAGAAATGCGTCTTCGCTTGCAGAATCTAAACGTAATTCTGGAATAAGTTTTAAATCACCCACAGTTACATTTCCAGAAAGTGTAAAGGCAAAAACATTTGCATCACCTTCCATATCATAAGCACCTATTGCGCCTGCACCACCGTTAAATTCGCTAAAATATTCTGGTCTCACGCCTAAAGCGAAAGTGTCGCTAAATGCAAGTTGAGCATAAAGAGCTACACCGTAGAAACCATAATCGTCGCTGTTATCATCTATGATACCAGTAGCTGAATAATATTCGCCAGAGGCTGTTGTGTTGTAAGTTGTGTTAAGACCCAGGTAAAACGTATCTGTAAGATCAAAACCTGCTGTAAGATCTACCTGAAAAGTACTTCCGCCAGAGTATGTATCTACACTGTCACCCATAGAATCAAGCTTACCATCCTGATCGCCATAGATGAAATTTAAATAAGCGCTACCCGCATCAACAGAATATCCTAACTGAGCACCTAAAGTGTATGTCCCAAACGGATTGTAATCTGTCCAGTCTGTTGGGTTCATAACAGCAAGCATCGCACTCCATGAATCGTCTAAAGCAAAATCAGCTTTTATACCAGTGTGTGAGAAAGGCCCATAAGAAAACATGTAAGAAGTAGAATAGTTGAAGTTGTCTACAGGTGAGATTACTTCGTAACCTAAAAACGTGTTCCAGTTACCAAAGGTAAGTGTTACTTTATCGCTAACATTCCAGTATACATAAAGTTGGTTTACAATGTTTGCGCTGCCTATAGAGTTAAAAACGGCATCATTACCACGAGGGCCAAAAACAAGATCTGCAACAGCTCCTACTTTTTCACCTTCATAATTTAAAACAACATTAGCCATACCTAAAGCAAAGCCAGGGTCATTTGCAAATGATGAGCCAGGTGCCGGAGCATAATATCCCTTATCTGAATAATCTCTGTTAAATGAATTAATATTTGCTCGATAATAGGCATCTACAGAACCCGAAATGCTAAAAGATTTTGCCGGCGTTTCCTCCTCCTGAGCAAATGAGAACAATGCGCTGAACATTGCCATTGTAAAAATGATTTTTTTCATGTCAATAATCGGTTAATTGGTGAATAGCTAATCTAAGATTTATTTCACCACCCCCTAAACGAAATGGGGGTATAAGCTATATTTTTATTATTTATTCATATAAACCCCCTAAAAATTTAAGGGTATCTATTCGAAATCGATATATAAATAGATTAATTGACAAATATGTTATAAAAAATGTCCTGTTTTAACTAAAAATTCTCTTAAAAAGGGGTAAAAACGTACCGAAAACGTCAAATATTAACTAGATGTTAAGAATAAGTAAAATTTAAAAAATCCCGAATACGGGCAAAAAGTCCCAAAAACCGATTGAAAAAATGCAACAACTTCTAAGTTCTATTGATTTATTTTTAGTGGAAGGTTTCTTTTTTGCTAAAAATGGAATAATGAAAATCATTTAACCTAAAATTATCCTTATATTATTTTATTGAATAGTTTTATGTTTCCATTAAATTAAAGTGGCCAAATTATGAAAGCGAAACAGGGGTTATATTCACCAGAGTTTGAACACGAAAATTGCGGGGCAGGATTCATTTGCAGCTTAAAGGGAAAGAAGTCAAATGACATCATTCACAAGGCTCTTGAGATTCTTGAAAAATTAGAACATCGCGGGGCAGTAAGTAGTGATGGTAAGACAGGTGATGGTGCGGGTATATTAATAGATATCCCTCATGAGTTTTTTGTAGCTCAATGTGAGTTTGATCTGCCTGAAGAAAGGCAGTACGCAATGGGGAATGTTTTTCTTCCCAAAAAGGAAAATCAGAGAGAATATTGTAAAGAAGTTTTTGAGAAGCAAATAGAAGCCCGCGGTCTTAAATTGATCGGGTGGAGAAAAGTGCCGGTAAATTCTAGTTTTCTGGGAGATATCGCAGCAGAGGTTGAACCACATATAGAACAAATCTTTATTGGTAAGCCCGATGCAGAAATGGATGAAAGGCAATTTCAGATAAAACTTTTTACTGCGCGCAAGGTAACAGAGCATATTGTTCTAGAAAGCAAACTTTCTGAAAGAACATATTTTTACCTGCCCAGTTTATCAACTAAAACTTTGATATTTAAAGGTATTTTAATGCCGGAAGATATTAAGCTGTATTATACAGATCTTCTTGATACGCGAGTAAAAACAAGACTTGCACTTGTGCATCAGCGCTTCTCAACAAATACCTTCCCAACCTGGGATCTTGCCCAGCCTTTTAGATATATGTGTCACAATGGTGAGATAAACACGTTGAGAGGTAATATATCCAGAATGAACAGTAGAGAAGAATTGCTGCAAAGCGATCTTTTTGAGGAAGATATGAAAGCTTTGTTCCCTATAATAATCAAGGGGAAATCAGATTCTGCATCTATGGATATGGTTGTAGAATTGTTACTGATGTCTGGCAGATCCCTGCCTGAAATTATGATGATGCTTGTTCCGGAAGCATGGGAAAAGCATAAGGATATGAGCGATGGTAAAAAGGCGTTCTATGAATTTAACAGCTGTATTATGGAGCCTTGGGATGGTCCTGCTTCTATACCTTTTACAGATGGAGATTATATAGGTGCGGTTTTAGACCGAAATGGATTGCGTCCCTCACGGTATTCAGTTACAAAAACGGGTAATGTTATCATGTCTTCAGAAACTGGTGTTCTTGATCTTGAGCCGGGAAATATTGCTTTCCACGGGAGATTAGAACCAGGAAAGATGTTTCTGGTAGATATGAACGAAGGCAGAATCATCAATGATGAAGAAATAAAAGAAAATATTGTATCTAAGAATCCATACGGTCAATGGCTTTCTGAAAAACGTGTGCATTTAAGAGATATACCTTATCGCGATGGCGATGTTGTTCACGACAGTACGCATATAGATTTACGTAAGAATGTCTTTGGTTATTCAAAAGAAGACGTAAATACGATCATTCTGCCTATGGCAGGTAAAGGAAAAGAGCCTTTGGGTTCTATGGGTACAGATACTCCGCTTGCTGTACTTTCTGAGCGTCCTCAGCTGCTTTACAATTACTTTAAGCAGTTATTTGCACAGGTTACAAATCCACCGTTAGATGGCATCCGTGAGGAGCTTATAACAGATCTTAGTTTGACACTTGGTGCAGATACAAACTTAATGAAGATCACTCCAGATTATTGTAGAAAGATCCGCATTCAGAATCCGGTGATTTCTAAAGAAGATCTTGATAAAATAAAGAATTTTGACAATATAGATTTCAAAGTGACCAGCATACCTATTCTGTATGAGGCAAAACGTGGCTTAAACGGGATGGAGCAGGCTCTAGATAAAATGTTGAGATTAGCTTCAGAAGCTATAGATAAAGGCACAAAAATTCTAATTCTTTCAGACAGAGGAGTAGATGAGAAATTTGCGCCAATCCCTGCTTTGCTTGCTTGTTCATATTTAAACAGCGGTTTGTTTAAACTTGGCAAACGTTCTAAGATGAGTTTTATCATAGAATCTGCAGAACCTCGTGAAGTGCATCATTTTGCGCTGCTTTTTGGTTATGGTGCAAGTGCCATTAATCCATATATGGTTAACGAGATCATTCGTGAAGAAATAGAAGAAGGTAATCTTCCTAATATTTCATTTACAGAAGCTATTGAGAATTATAACAAAGCTGTGGGTAAAGGAGTGGTCAAGGTCATGAATAAGATAGGTATCTCGACCTTAAATTCATACCGCGGTTCTAACCTGTTTGAAGCTTTAGGTCTTAATTCTAAACTTATTAATAAGTACTTCCCCAATACACCTAGTCGTATAGAGGGAATTGGCTTGTATGAGCTAGAGCAGGAAGTAGCAAAGCGACATTACCGTACGTTTAAAAGTCAGGATATTTCCGGAAATCTTGAAATGGAAATTGGTGGTGAATATCGCTGGAGACGTAATGGAGAAAAACATATGTTTAATCCGCTTACGATCGCAAAACTTCAGGAAGCTGTTAGGCAGAATAATCCTAAAACGTATAAAGAATATGCAGACCTTGTTAATGAGCAGTCGCGTCAACTAATGACGATACGAGGTCTGTTTGAGTTTTCAAATTATGATCCTATCCCTATTGATGAAGTAGAGCCATGGACAGAGATTGTAAAAAGATTTAAAACAGGAGCAATGTCTTATGGCTCTATAAGTAAAGAAGCCCATGAGAATCTTGCAGTTGCTATGAACCGTATAGGCGGTAAAAGCAATAGTGGTGAAGGAGGAGAAGATGCAGAACGTTTCTATAAAAGTGCAAATGGTGACTGGCGTAATAGTGCTATAAAGCAGGTGGCTTCAGGTAGATTTGGTGTTACCAGTAATTACCTCACCAGTGCTGCAGAAATACAGATCAAGATGGCACAGGGTGCAAAACCCGGTGAGGGAGGCCAGTTACCTGGTGAAAAGGTCAATAAATTCATTGCAAAAACCAGAAATAGTACTCCGTATGTAGGTCTTATTTCGCCACCACCACATCACGATATTTATTCTATAGAAGATCTTGCACAGCTAATTTATGATCTTAAATCTGCTAACCGTTCTGCACGAATTAATGTGAAACTGGTTTCAGAAGTTGGAGTTGGGACAGTTGCTGCTGGGGTTGCTAAAGCGAAAGCAGATGTTGTTCTTATATCAGGTTACGATGGTGGTACAGGTGCATCGCCATTAACATCATTGCGCCACGCGGGATTACCCTGGGAACTTGGTATCGCTGAAGCTCAGCAGACTTTAGTTTTAAATAACCTGCGCAGCAGAATAAGGCTGGAGTGCGATGGTCAACTTAAAACTGGTCGGGATGTAGCTGTGGCTTGTCTTTTAGGGGCAGAAGAATTTGGTTTCGCAACTGCACCTCTTGTTGCTTCAGGTTGTATCATGATGCGTGTATGTCATTTAAATACATGCCCAGTAGGTATAGCCACTCAGAATCCGGAGTTAAGAAAGAAATTTAAAGGTCAACCGGAGCACGTTGTTAACTTCATGTATTTCATCGCAGAAGAATTGCGTGAGATAATGGCAAAACTTGGTTTTAGAACTATTGATGAAATGGTAGGTCAGGTACACAAACTTGATCGCAATAAAGCTATAGAGCATTTTAAAGCAGCAGGTGTAGATCTGTCACCTATTTTACACAAAATAGAAGCACCAGAAGGCGTGAGTGTTTATAATAACGAGGTGCAACAACACGAACTTGAAAAGTCGATAGATTTTGAAATTATCGAGCGAGCACATACTGCTTTGTTCCGTAAAGAAAAAACAGTTCTTGATCTTAATATTCACAATACAGATAGAGCTGTAGGAGCGATATTAAGTAATGAGATTAGTAAGATTTATGGGGAGCAGGGTTTACCTGATAGTACGCTAAAGGTAAACTTTAAAGGTTCTGCAGGTCAAAGCTTTGGTGCCTTTGCAACGAAAGGTCTTACACTTAAAATTGATGGTAACGCAAATGATTATGTGGGTAAAGGTCTTTCCGGAGCCAGACTAATTATAAAAATACCAGAAGAGTCAACATTCAACGCAGAAGAGAATATTATAATAGGTAATGTAGCATTATATGGCGCCACTACAGGGGAGGCTTATTTTAATGGTGTTGCCGGTGAGCGTTTCTGTGTGAGAAATAGCGGTGCTAAAGCTGTTGTAGAAGGTATTGGTGATCACGGCTGTGAGTACATGACTGGCGGTGTTGCTGTTATTCTGGGTAAAACCGGAAGAAACTTTGGCGCAGGTATGAGTGGCGGTATTGCTTATGTTTATGATGAGCACGATCAATTCATTAAGAAATGTAATGGCGAAGCCTTAAATCTTGATCCTGTAATTGAAGAAGCAGATAAGAATGAGTTACATGAATTAATCACTAACCATTACAATTATACACAAAGCCGATTGGCGCAAAAAATGCTGGAAGACTGGGATTCTTATTTACCTAAATTCATCAAGGTATTACCTGAAGAATACAGACTGGCATTGATACGATTAGAAGAAGAAGAGAAATTAACTGATTTAACTGAGTAAGATATATTTATGGGAAAGACAACGGGATTTTTAGAATATGAAAGAAAAACCGAACCATACAAACCAGTTGAGGAACGTATAAAAAAATACGAGGAATTTACCATTCCCCTTGAAGAAACAGAAATTAAGAAGCAAGGTGCTCGCTGTATGGATTGCGGGATTCCATTTTGCCATAGCGGTTGCCCTTTGGGTAATTTAATACCAGACTTTAATGATGCCGTTTATAAAGGCAAATGGGAAGAAGCATCGCGCATTTTGCATGGCACAAATAACTTTCCTGAGTTTACCGGGAGATTATGTCCTGCACCTTGTGAAGAAGCTTGTGTTCTAGGTATCAATGAAGACCCTGTTACCATTGAAAATATTGAAAAGAATATTGGAGAACAGGCCTTCAAAAATGGCTGGATAAAGGCAGAACCGCCGTTGCATCGCACTAATAAGAAAGTTGCAGTGATAGGTTCAGGACCCTCAGGTCTTGCTGCCGCACAGCAGCTTAATAGGGCTGGTCATACAGTGACGGTTTATGAGCGTGATGAAAAAGTAGGCGGATTATTGCGATACGGAATTCCTGATTTTAAGATGGAAAAACGAGTTATTGATCGCAGATTAGCAGTTCTTGAAGAAGAAGGTATCAAATTTGTTGTGAATGCTCATGTAGGTAAGGATATACCCGCAGCTGATTTGAAAGCTGAAAATGATGCTGTAATTCTTTGTGGAGGCGCAACCGTAAGACGTAATCTTCCTATTAAGGGAGCTGAGCTGAAGGGTATTCATCAGGCAATGGACTTTCTTCCTCAAAATAACCGTCGTGTAGATGGTTTACAATACAAAGGAGAAGATATTCTGGCGACTGGTAAAAAAGTTATTGTGATAGGTGGGGGAGACACAGGAAGTGATTGTATAGGTACTTCTATACGTCACGGTGCAGAATCTGTTGTGAACTTTGAGATCTTAAGTAAAGGCGGTCCTAATCGCCCAGAAAATCAGCCATGGCCTTATTGGCCTATGCGTTTAAGAACAAGTAGTTCTCATAAAGAAGGAGCAGAGCGCCATTTTAGTATTTCAACTAAAGAATTTTTAGGTGATGCAGAAGGTAATCTTACCGGTTTAGTTACTGTCGAGGTAGAGTGGACGCATAAACCAGGTGAGAGACCTAATTTATCTGAAGTACCAGGAACTGAAAAAACATGGGAGTGTGATATGGTTCTGTTAGCGCTTGGTTTTACAGGTAGCGAGCCCACTATTGTAGAGCAATTAGGTCTGGAAATGGATAATCGCACAAACGTAAAAGGTTCTGCGAGCAATTATATGACTAATGTGCCTGGTGTGTTTGTGGCTGGCGATATGCGTCGCGGTCAATCACTTATTGTATGGGCAATATCAGAAGGACGTCAGGCGGCACACTATATAGACTCATACTTGATGGGAAGTTCTAATCTGCCACTTAAGGGAGATGGGGATTTACCAAGGGTTTAAAATATTGCTGGTTAAAGTTACACGAGACAATAATTAGCAAGCTTGGTTAAACGAAAAAACCCAACTTTAAGTTGGGTTTTTTAATAAATAAAAGAATATACTGTTCTAATTATTCAACATTACAGGCATTACAAGCATTGTAACTTGTTCACCTTCATCAAGACCATCTGTAGGCGTTAAAATACCTGCACGATTAGGTAAAGACATTTCAAGAGAAACATCATTTGCATTTAAGTTGTTAAGCATCTCTATTAAAAAACGAGAGTTAAAACCTATTTGCATATCATCACCTTGATAATCACAAGTCAAACGCTCTTCGGCCTTGTTGCTATAATCAATATCTTCAGCAGAGATATTCAATTCTGCTCCGGCGATTTTTAAACGTATTTGATGCGTGGTTTTATTTGAGAAAATAGAAACACGACGCACAGAATTCAAAAATTGATTTCTGTCTATAATAAGTTTGTTAGGATTCTCTTTTGGTATAACAGCTTCGTAATTAGGATATTTACCATCGATCAATCTGCAAAGTAGCTCAACGTTCTCAAAAGCAAATTTTGCATTAGAATCGTTATACTCAACTAAGATCTCACTGTCGCTGGTCGCTAAAATACTCTTTAAAAGATTTAAAGGTTTTTTAGGCATGATGAACTCAGCGGTTTGTGAAGCGGTAACATCTTCACGTGTATATTTTACAAGTTTATGAGCATCTGTAGCGACAAAGGTTAAACCGTCTGAAGCAAACTGAAAGAATACACCGCTCATTACTGGTCTTAAATCGTCATTACCGGTAGCAAATATGGTATTGCTAATAGCTGTTGCAAGAACATCAGACGGTATAGTAACAGCGCTAGGATCATCTAATTCTACAGCTTTAGGAAACTCTTCACCAGAAGCATAAGCAAGCGCATATTTACCATGGTTAGAGCTTATTTCTATAGTGTTGTTGTCTTCTGCTACAAAAGTTAATGGCTGCTCAGGAAATGTCTTTAACGTGTCAAGCAATAATTTTGCAGGCACTGCGATGCTACCAGAATCTTGAGATTCTACTTCAAGAGTTGAGATCATCGTGGTCTCAAGATCTGAAGCGGAAACCTTTAGCGAGTTGCCATCCAGTTCAAATAAAAAGTTGTCTAAAATGGGAAGTGTGTTGCTATTGTTAATAACACCACCTAACACTTGCAATTGCTTTAACAGGTAGGAACTCGATACAATAAACTTCATAAGAATTCACTATTTAAACGTTTTCGCGGAAGCAAAAACTATAGTATTGGATTTTTTGTTGATTTTCTAAATTTCAACTGCTTCTAGCAGTCCTACAAATATATCGTAATAGGGCTTTTTGCCGAAACAAACTTATTAACATAAATTAGGCATACCTGCGTCGCCTTAGATAATAGAAAATCGTACCAAACAGGGCTAAAATCGCCAGAGGAAGCCCTAACATCAAGGCTTGCCATGTACTACGTTCTTCCATGGTTTTTTGAGAGTCTAAAGCAGGTAGCGCGATATCTTTGCTACGTATGTTAATAAGACCGCTGTCATCGAGCAGATAATTGACGGTGTTGAGCAAAAATTCCTTATTTCCATATTGCTTAAACGTGTATTTATCAAAACCCAGTTCAAGAGGTCTGCCTTGTTTATCGAGTTCATTTTTTATAAGACCACCATCTGCAATAACAACCATTTTTGTGGGTTCTGCTGCGCTTTCGCGAAAGCGATAATTGTTAGTTTTAAGCGGTAATATCCTGTTTGTAAAAGCCGATTGAAAATTGCCTTCTAGCAAAACAGCCAGATTTTGAGAGCCTGCCGTATAATCTTCGGGTTTTGGTTCAAGATTTACCTGATCTAGTGAAATGGGAAGAGGAACACCATTGATCTTTGAAAGTTCTGAACTCTGCAACAGCACCGTTTTTTTAATATTGTTGCCCAATGTGTCGATCTGGTTTGCATATTCAAATCGTACGGGATTATCAATATTAGAATTTATTGGGTGATTCTCTTTACTCGTCACCAGCGGGTAATAAAACCAGGGCAGTTGTGAGTATTGCGAGTTGCTGCCGGCACCAGAAGCGAGCACAATGGGAGCGGTATATAGATCTTCTATAAGCACGGGATTTATGCGCAAGCCGTATTTAAAGAACATATCATTAAGATTAAGATCTCTGGGTACAGCGACCGCAGTACCGTTATTGCTGTAAAGACTGTCAGTTTCCATCGCGACCATATCAAGCAACCACAAACTTTTGCCGCCGCTCATTGTAAATTGATCCAGAGCATATTTTTCTACATCTGTAAAGGGTTTTACAGGTTTAGCTACTACTACGAGATCAAAACTCTGCAAGGCTTCTATAGTTTGTTCTGGTTTTTGTGCAATAGAATCTAGAGGGAATGGCGCAATGAAGTAACTTTCTCTCAAGGTGCTAAAGAAGTCTGCTATATACCTGTCTGGCAGTTCATCATTGCCTTTTAATACTGCGATACGTTTGCTTTTAGGATTTAATAATTTGTAGAGCGCATCAGAAAAAGCATATTCCAGATTTTGGGTAGAACGGCTAATGAGTTCATCAGGACTGGCGCCCAAAGCTTTTTTTAGGAGCGGTACTTTAATTGTTTTGCCTTGTGAAGAAACCAAAGCCCAGGGAAAAACAATTTGCTGGCTAACCTTTCCGTTATTTCTTACCTGTACCTGCTCGGGCCGCATACCACGTTGATTAAAATCCTGCGCAACTGCTTCTACAGATTTTTCTTCGGGCACGGGGTTTACAAAGGCAAATTTAATATTGGGATTAATAGCTGCATATTCTTCTAGTAATTGGCGAGTCTCTCCTTGTAATTTTCTAAAATCGGCAGGAATATCACCGGCTAAAAAAACATCAATAATCACCGATTTTTGAGCGCTGGAGGCGATTTTTTCTGAAGTTTCAGAAAGCGTGTAGCGACTATCCTGAGTAAGATCGAATCTCAAATTAAAAAGTCCGCTCACATAATTCACCACAAACAGCAGTATAATAACTACAATTACATTTCTTATGATATTTGGTTTTTTCAATATAGGATTATTCATCGTTTTACTTTCAATCTTAAGTGGGTGAGATAAAGAAAGAAAATGGTAATGCTGGCGAAATAGATTAGGTCTCGTGTGTCTATAACGCCTCTGCTAATGCTGTCAAAATGCTGTTTTAGGCTTAAAGTTGTAAATATTGAATTTCCCGTTTCGCCTAAAATGTTAAGATCAGCCAAAGCTTCAAAGCCAAAATAAAATACAAAACTTATAAAAATGGCTGTGATAAAAGCGACAATTTGATTTTCTGATAATGAAGAGGCAAATACACCTATCGCTGTATAAGCGGCTGCCAGAAATAATAAACCCAGATATGAGCCGGTTACAACGCCGCCATCAAAATTACCTACAGGATAGGCCAGTTGTGAGATGCCATAAACGTAAACAAGAGTAGGTATTAAAGCCAGAACTATCAGGATAATTGCTCCAGAGTATTTACCGGTTACAATTCCTGTTATAGAAATAGGTTTAGTAAGTAAAAGCTCTAAAGTTCCTAATCTTATCTCGTCGCTAAAACTGCGCATAGTAATGGCGGGGATAAGAAAGAGAAAAATCCACGGGACGAGTTGAAAGAACGGTGTAAGATCTGCGTAGCCGTAATCGAGTATATTATAATTCTCCGGAAAAACCCACAAAAACAGGCCAGAAATCGCCAAAAAAAGGCTAATTACCAGATAACCAATCGCAGAAGCAAAAAATGAATATATTTCTTTTTTAATGAGTGCCAGCACCTGATAAAGTTATGATAATAATTTGCTTTGTTGAACGCTCCAGGCTTCGGGTTTATTGCTAAAGAGCACTTTTGTTCTCGCCCAGGTTTCTTTAAAAAAGCTGCTGCTTCTGTATTTTTCTAATGCTGCGGTATTGTCCCAGTGGCTATAGGTAAAGAAGCGATTTTCTGTATAAATATCATGATATAATTCTACACTTTGGCAGCCTTCAAAGTTGACTATTTTATTTTGCACAGCAGAAAAAAGAGCCTGAAAATCTTCAATATGTTCTTTTTCAAATTCCATTTTTACGATCCGTACGAGCATTTTTTATAGGTTTTAACCCGATTTTTATGGTTATTTATTCAAAATTGATTGTTATGGTATCTCTGTAATCGAGCCCAAAAAGTGTTGCGGCGCTACCATGTGTGCTGGGGTTGCTTTTATAGATCGCAAGTTCTATATATCCTGAACTGTTAAAAACAGCAAGTTTTTTACCGTCTTCTTCTCTTTTGCTTTTCTCGACATTAAAATTGATAGAATCACTATAGCGATTATATATTTTAGTAAAGCTTGCCGTACGCGCGGTGATCTTAAAATCACGCCCTTTGCCTATGTCTTCAAAAAGTTTTTTAGTGATGTTTGTCACAACATTTCCATAGTTATCAACGTAGATCACATTGCCTATAATTTGCTTTTGATCGTTGTTGATAACGGGCATGATACCGGTAATGTCCCGTATTTCTTTTATGGGTTTACCTATAACGCCTAGCGTTCCGCCTCGAGCGATATGAGAAGCAACTTGTACAAAAACATCTAGTACTGTGAAGTTGGTAGTAATGCGGTTATGTATATTGATCTCTACCATTTCTTCTGGCAAGATCGTACGCGTGATCAATGAGACAATACCGTTGTTTGCACATATAAAATAATGGCCGTCAAGTTTTACAGCGATATGTTGATTTTCGGGATTTTGTTCAGAATCAATACCTATTATGTGAATAGTCCCGTCAGGAAAATTCTTGTATGCATTTTGAATTATGTAAGCCGCCTCAATTATATGAAAAGGAGATACGCTGTGAGAGATATCAACAATGCGCACATTATCCAGTTCACTATAAATAGCCCCTTTAACCGCGCCTGCAAAGTGATCTTTCAGTCCAAAATCAGTGGTTAAAGTAATAATAGGCATATGGGTTTTTGTTGATATTTTTAAAGGGGTTAGTAGTTAATTTTGTCTACATTTGTTAGGCACAAAACTAAAGATAATTAACTAGTTTCCTTATAAAATCTTCCTGCTTTTGAACGAACTTATTCTCGAACTTTCAGAAATTACTCCAAGGGAATTCTTTGGACAACGCAATGTAAATATTGAACTTTTAAAGAAGTATTTTCCAAAACTCAAGATCGTTGCACGTGGTAATAGTATAAAAGCCTACGGTGATGAAGATCTGCTTGAGGAATTTGATAAACGGCTCACGATGCTGCTTGATCATTTTGCAAAATACAATAAGCTGGACGAGAATGTGATAGAGCGCATACTTACAAGTGAAAGTAGAAAGGATTATGAGACTTCACCAGAAAGCGGTGAAGTTCTTGTGCACGGTGTGAGCGGTAAGCTTATAAAAGCACAAACTGCTAACCAACGTAAACTAGTAGATCTCGCTCGTAAGAATGATATGGTATTTGCCATAGGACCTGCGGGAACTGGTAAAACCTATACGGGAGTTGCTCTGGCTGTAAAAGCTTTAAAAGAGAAAGAGGTAAAGCGTATTATACTCACAAGACCAGCTGTAGAAGCAGGTGAGAATCTTGGTTTTTTACCTGGAGACTTAAAAGAGAAACTAGATCCTTACATGCAGCCGCTTTATGATGCTCTGCGCGATATGATTCCTCATGAAAAGCTGGAGAGTTTTATAGAAAAAGGTGTAATACAAATTGCACCAATGGCTTTTATGCGTGGTCGTACTCTTGATAATGCCTTTGTAATTCTTGATGAGGCACAAAATACCACACACGCCCAGATGAAGATGTTCTTAACCAGAATGGGTCGCAATGCTAAATTTTTAATCACAGGTGATCCCGGGCAAATAGATTTACCACGTCGCATAATAAGCGGTTTAAAAGAAGTCCTTTTGATACTAAAAGACGTTAAAGGTGTAGGTATGGTCTATCTTGATGATAAAGATGTGATTCGTCACCCGCTGGTAAAAGAAGTTATTGCAGCTTATAAGGATATTGAAAACCGAAATTAAAATTCATGAATACGATTACAGACACCAATTATAATTTTCCTGGTCAACAGGATATTTATAAAGGGAAAGTACGCGAAGTCTATAGCCTTGAGAATGATATTTTGGTTATGATTGCGACAGACAGATTGAGCGCTTTTGATGTGGTGATGCCAAAGGGAATCCCTTACAAAGGTCAAATTTTAAATCAGATCGCGACTAAAATGATGCGGGATACAGAAGATCTTGTTCCCAACTGGTTGCTGGCTACTCCAGATCCTAATGTTGCTGTGGGCGTAAAATGTGAGCCCTTTAAAGTAGAAATGGTAATACGCGGCTATATGTCTGGTCATGCAGCGCGTGAGTATAAAGCCGGTAAAAGAGAACTTTGCGGTGTTGCAATGCCAGAAGGGATGAAGGAGAATGATAAATTTCCTGAACCTATAATCACGCCCGCTACTAAAGCAGAAATGGGTGATCACGATGAAGATATTTCGCGTGAAGCGATAATTGAAAGAGGTATCGTTTCTGAAGAAGATTACACAATTCTAGAAGATTATACGCGCAAATTATTCGCCCGCGGAAGCGAAATATCGGCAAAAAGAGGGCTGATTTTGGTTGATACCAAATATGAGTTTGGTAAAACCAAAGAAGGCAAAATTGTGCTGATTGATGAAATTCACACTCCAGATTCTTCTCGTTATTTTTATGAAGAAGGTTATCAGGAACGTCAGGATAGAGGAGAGGCACAAAAGCAACTCTCTAAGGAGTTTGTAAGACAATGGCTTATCACTGAAGGTTTTCAGGGCAAAGAAGGTCAAAAGGTACCCCAAATGACAGATGACTATATAAAAAGTGTATCAGATCGCTACATAGAACTCTATGAAAATATTACGGGAGAAACTTTTGTGAAAGCCGATGTTGATAATATCGAAAAGCGCATAGAGCAGAATGTTTTAGCATATCTGGCTCAATAATATTTAATAAATTATAACGCAGAAACCGGAGATGGTGTAATACCTCTCCGGTTTTTTCTATTTTTAGGAATGCAAAAAATCGACTCATTTATTGCCGAAATCGCCTCTTTTGTATGGGGTTTGCCACTTCTAGTACTTTTGATAGGCGGCGGAACGTTTTTACTCATCTATTCCCGGTTTCTGCCTTTTAGATATCTGGGACACGCGTTAAATGTTCTACGCGGTAAATATGATGATCCTAATGATCCCGGTGAGATTAGTCATTTTCAGGCTTTGACTACCGCTTTATCTGCAACAGTGGGTATGGGCAATATTGCCGGAGTCGCCGTGGCAATTGCTGTTGGTGGCCCCGGAGCAGTTTTCTGGATGTGGATAAGCGCTTTAGTTGGTATGGCTACTAAATTTTTTACTTGTTCGCTAGCTATCATGTATCGCGGTAAAGACAGTGCAGGTGAGATACAGGGCGGTCCCATGTTTTTTATAACCGAAGGTCTGGGCAAAGCCTGGAAGCCTCTCGCCGTTTTCTTTAGCATTGCAGGTTTGGTGGGAGCTTTACCTGTTTTTAACGTAAATCAACTCACACAGGCCATTAATGATATTCTGCTTGCACCTAACGGAGTAGAAACGGGTTTTACAACAGATCTAATTATAGGGTTGATTCTGGCCGCAATAACATCTGTTGTGATATTAGGAGGATTAAACCGAATATCTCAAACAGCTTCCAAACTAGTTCCATCAATGGTGGTTCTTTATTTTCTGGCTGTGATGGTCGTTCTTTTTGTGAATGCTTCAGAAGTACCACATTATTTTGGTCTTATTTTTACCGATGCTTTTGCAGCGAAAAATTATACGGGTAGCCCCATGCTTGGTGGGGTCGTGGGCGGACTCATAATCTTAGGAATACGCAGAGGGGCATTTTCTAATGAAGCTGGTGTAGGTACAGCGCCTATGGCACATGGCGCCGCTAAAACTGCAGAACCTATACGAGAAGGTCTTGTTGCTATGCTGGGTCCATTTATTGACACAATTATTGTTTGCACTTTAACTGCTCTTACAATTTTAGTGACAGGCGTCTGGAAGACGAGTGATTCAAACGGTGTTACTCTTACCGCTACTGCTTTTGCAGATTCCATTCCCGGTATTGGTCCGTATGTATTATTAATATGTATCGCCGTTTTCAGTATTTCTTCTTTGTTTTCTTATTCTTACTATGGTACGAAGTGCTTGTCATTTCTTTTTGGAGCAAACAATAAACACATTTACAACTATTTTTATATCGCCAGTATATTAATAGGAGCGACCACATCTTTAAGTCTTATGATCAATTTGATCGATACATTTTTCGCACTTATGGCGATACCCACTATGATAGCTACAATCTGGATGGCACCACGAGTTATGAAGCGGGCAAAGGCCTATTTTAAGAACTTAGAGAGAAGTTAGAATAATATTATTTAAGCTTTCGCGAAATAAAATGAAGACGAAGTAAAAAAAGTAAATATAATTCTTCGGCGTTTTTTAAAAAGCGTTATATTTGCACCCGCAAAAAGGGTCGCGTAGCTCAGTTGGATAGAGCATCTGCCTTCTAAGCAGACGGTCACAGGTTCGAATCCTGTCGCGATCACTTCTTCAAATTAAAAGCCTCGCATTGCGAGGCTTTTTTTGTTTTATACTTTTAACTATTTTCTTTTATACAGGATATCAATACGTTCAAAAGATGTTAACTCGACTTCAAAAAGTCCTGTAAATTTTTGTTAGAGCCGTACAAGACGATAATATCACCTTCCATTAAGACTGAACTTGCAGAAGCTACGCCCTGTGCTTGTTTAATGACTTGTGTGTGACCTATCGCACTCTCACGCTCTACATTGCGAAGAATAGTTAGTACCAGAAGATTAAATTTTTCGCGAAGCGGAATCTCGCCCAGCGTTCTGTTTATATATCTCTTTGGGACACCGGTTTCTATAATGCTAAAATCTTCGGTAAGTTCAAAAGAATCTACCACACCGCTCATACATAGCTTTTTTGCCCATCTTTCCGCAGTTTCCTGTTCTGGGCGAGCGATATCATCTACGCCAATCGCCATAAGTACTTTCTCGTGCAACGGATTTATTGACCGACTTATAAGTCGCTTTACTTTCAGGTTTTTGAAAAGAGCCGTAACCATAACATTAGTTCCCTGATCTTCACCTATAGCAACAATTACTACATCAGTATCTTTTAATGGTAATCCGGAAACCGTAGATTCATCTGTCGCATCAAGTTGAATCGTGTGAGAGATGTTTTCTTTAAAAGCTTCCACTTTATTGATATCAGTATCGATACCAATTACTTCGTTTCCACGCAGTGTGAGTTTGGCAGCGATAGAAGCCCCAAAATTCCCTAATCCTATAACGATAAATTTCATAGCCTTTAGTTAATAGTTATCTCTTCGGTAGGATAACGGTAGTTTTTATGTTTTACTTTTTTGAAAATGGCAATTAAAATAGTGAGCATATTAACCCGACCAATAAACATGATCATGATGATTATGAATTTACTGGAAGAACTCAACGAATTGGTAATACCAACGCTTAGCCCCACGGTGCTATAAGCCGAAAAACACTCAAAAGCAATGCTAATTAAGGTTTTGTCTTTGTCAAATGCAGAAATGAAAATAATTCCCGTACCAATAACCATTAAGGATAAAGAAATAATGGCAAAAGCACGGCGTATAGAAATATCTGCGATCTCGCGTCTAAAGAGTTCGATCTTCGATTTTCCTTTGGCCAGACTTATAAAATTCATCGTTGCAATTGCAAAAGTACTGGTCTTAATACCACCACCGGTAGAAGCAGGAGAGGCGCCAATCCACATAAGTAGAAAGATCATCATTATGGTAGAGAAATGCAGCGCGCCCATATCTATTGTATTAAAACCGGCTGTACGTGGCGTAGCTGCGCCAAAGAGTGCTGTTATAAATTTCCCTATTCCATGGTGGGCGGCAAGCGTATTGTTATACTCATTACAATAGAAAAATATTGTTCCTACCGCTGTAAGCGAAAAAGTGGTTATAAGTGTAATACGACTATTTAAGTGCAGAACCCAGGGTCTATAAGCGCGCGTCTCGTGCAGCGCTTTTGAAAATTTATTTATTAAATAATATTTCAGGTAAGTTAAGACGTTCACAATAATGGGAAATCCTAAGCCTCCTAAAACGAATAGAAATATAATTATGATCTGTAAACCATAGTTAAACTGAAAATCAGATTCATATAGATTGTTTGATAAAGTAGAAAAACCAGCGTTACAAAAAGCTGATATTGAGTGAAAAACCGCAAAATAACTTCTTTCCACGAAAGTGGGAAAATCTTTAGGATTGAGGTTGAAATAAATAAAAATAGCTCCTAAAAGTTCTATCGCGAAAGTGATTACAATAATGATCTTCAATGTTTTAAAAACATCTCCAATTTTTTTAGAATTGGTCATGTCACTTAAAACCAGCTGATTTTCATAAGTAGAACCTCCTTTAAAGAAATAGCTAAAATAACTGGCAAAAGTCAATATTCCCAAACCACCTAATTGAATTAAAATGATAATAATGGTCTGGCCAAAGGTGGTAAAATAAGTAGCCGTGTCGACTACTATAAGTCCTGTAACACATACCGCGCTGGTAGAGGTGAATAACGCATCAAGAAAGGAAATACCTTCATAAGTTGCTTTAGGAAGCATTAATAAAATAGCTCCCAGAATAATTATTGCCAGAAAGCTGCTAATGAATAGCTGTGCAGGGTTAAGCAGCGTACGTTTGTAATTGAGGTTTTGCTCTGCAAACTCTCTTATAAAGGTTAGTAAGATGACATACTTTACCCAATTATCATCATAGAAGAATGAGAGTTGCTGGTGCGCTTCATGCGAAAAGAAATGAATGAGTACAACGTACAGCGTAAGCAGCACACTTACAGCATCAAACGCGATAACCTTAAAACGTATCTGTTTGCGCAGGAGAATGTAACGCACGGCTGTGGTAGCGATTCCTAATGCGAGAACAAGGAAGTAAAAACCGTTGATTAGTTTTTGCACTCCGTTAGAATGACTAAAACCAAAGTCAAATACAAGTACAAAAACGCCAGTTAGACTCAATAAAAAAGCAGCCCGAAATAATATCTTTAGAGAAGATTTTTGAAAAAGTTTGTCCAGCATTTTATTAGAGTCGCAAAGGCGGCAAAGTTAACAAAATAATATATGAAAGAGCCTTAAGTACCTAGCTTGAAATGTAGAAAAATAACTGCGTTTTTCACCCGGTTTTAACCGATTTCACCCCTTTTTAACCTACTTTTCTAAAAGCGGGTTTATCACTTCCCACACGTTTTCTGCCACAATTTTATGTCCCTCAACAGTTGGGTGAATACCATCTGCCTGGTTTAAAGATGGAATTCCGGCGACATTTTCAAGTAAAAACGGAATTAAAAAAACGTCATTTTTAGCTGCTAAATCGGGAAAAATCTGCTTAAAATCGGTGGTATATTCCTGACCCATATTTGGTGGAATTTGCATTCCTGCCAGGACAATTTTTGTTTCAGGATCTTTATTTCGCACCGTATCAATGATTGCCTGCAGGTTTGTGCGGGTTTCGTCTAGCGGAATCCCGCGTAAGCCGTCATTCGCTCCTAATTCTAATATAAAAATATCTACGTTTTGTTTCAGAACCCAGCTAATTCTGTTTTTACCACTGGCAGTGGTCTCGCCACTTAACCCGGCGTTTACCACATTGTAGTCATAGCCCAGCGAATCCAGTTTTGCCTGCAAAACAGCAGAAAAAGCATCGTTAGGATCAAGTCCGTAGCCCGCTGTAAGGCTATCGCCAAAAACAAGGATAGTATTAGAATTATTGGTTTTCTCCGGTTCGGTGGTGCTTTCAGTATTCTGTAGCTCCTCATCATTATTCGCATCTTTAGGTTTGTCACCACATGAAATAAAAATGCTTAAAATTAAAAAAGTGAAGTATATATAAAAGGTTCTCATAGCTGGTGTCTTAAAATCAAAATCAATTCTTTAAATTGACTGTTTTTGAAAAAGAATTAATAGTTGTAAGATGGCAAAAATATTAAACGTTCACAACCTAATAAAAAGCTATTCCAGCGGGTCTAAGAATTTGCGGGTACTTGACGATATTTCATTTTTTGTAGAAGAGGGTGAGACCTTTTCTATCGTGGGCCCTTCGGGCAGTGGTAAAACTACTTTATTAGGTCTTTGTGCCGGTTTAGATCATCTGGATTCTGGTAGTATTGAGTTGTGCGGCACTTCATTAGATTCGCTGAGCGAAGATGAACGCGCGCTTTTGCGAAATGAAAATGTGGGATTTGTTTTTCAGGATTTTCAATTACTGCCTACACTTACAGCAATTGAGAATGTGGCGGTTCCGTTAGAATTACAAGGCGCTAAGAATGCTGAAAAAACCAGTAAAGAACTTCTGGAGAAAGTGGGTCTGGGCAGTCGTTTTGATCATTATCCCTCACAGCTTTCTGGTGGCGAGCAACAACGAGTGGCGCTGGCACGCGCATTTTCTACTCAACCTAAGATCCTTTTTGCAGATGAGCCTACGGGAAATCTGGATTCAGAAACCGGTGAAACCATAATCAAACTTCTTTTTGATCTTAATAAAGACGCCGGGACGACGTTGGTAATTATAACGCATGATCTTGAGCTTGCAGAAAAAACAAATAAAATCTTACGCCTTAAAGGCGGAAAAATATTAAGTGAAAACAGCGCTGTACTTTGAGCATGAATACAAAAAGATCTCATCCCGGCCTGCAATGGCTGTTGAAAATGGCTTGGCGCGACGGAAGAGCAAGCGGCAGTAAGTTGTTGCTTTTTATGGCTTCTATAGTTTTGGGAATTGCGGCGGTAGTTTCTATTACTTCCTTTGGCGACACTTTAAAAGATAATATTGCTCTGCAGTCTAAATCGCTAATGGGCGCCGATTTTATTATTGATTCCGGTAATCCTCCTAATGAGGTTGTAAGCAAAATTATAGATTCTTTGGGTGGCGCTAATGCGAAAGAAATATCTTTCGCCTCAATGGCGGCTTTTTCGCATAGTGATGCCACAAAACTGGTTCAGGTACGCGGTATTGAAGGTGGCTTTCCGTTATACG
The DNA here is from genome assembly GCF_047946675.1 of Leeuwenhoekiella sp. A16. Lineage (GTDB taxonomy): Bacteria > Bacteroidota > Bacteroidia > Flavobacteriales > Flavobacteriaceae > Leeuwenhoekiella. The sequence continues at coordinate 4,056,938 of NZ_CP172313.1, read as the reverse complement.
GCGATCTGGAAACCGAACCTATATCTGCAGCTGCTAATTATCAAAATCAAAATGAAGCGCTTGTAGATGCAACCGTAATGCTTCAGTTAGGTTTAAAAGTGGGCGATAGTATAAAGGTGGGTAATGTAACGCTTCCCGTTGCCGGGGCTTTAAAATCTGTTCCCGGAAGCATGGCTATTTTTAGTTCTGTAGCCCCGCCGGTTCTTATTCCTTATAAATACATTGCAGAAAGTGGACTTGTACAAACCGGAAGCCGCATAGATTATAAATTTTATTTTCTGGCTCCACCCGGTACAGATTTTGAAAAATTAGATCAGGATCTTGATCCTCGCCTTGATGCACAGGAAGCAGATCTTGATACGCATGTTTCTACCAGCGAGAGAATGGGGCGCAGGTATGACAACTTTGGTAAATTTTTAAATCTGGTTGCTTTTGTAGCTTTATTGCTGGGTTGTGTAGGTATCGCAAGTGCGATAAGTATCTATATTAAAGGAAAGTTGCGCGCAGTGGCTGTGCTTAAATGTCTGGGAGCAAGCCGTAGACAAACGTTTCTTATTTTTCTTATTCAGATAGGAGTGATGGGTCTGTTGGGTGGCGCGGTAGGAACAGCAATAGGTTTGTTCTTACAGCAATTTTTCCCAATAATTCTGGAAGGTTTTCTGCCGGTTGATGTCGAAATTACAATTTCGCTGCAATCTATATTAATGGGACTTTCACTGGGCGTTTTTATGTCTGTTTTGTTCGCTTTATCGCCTTTAATGGCTACTTTATACGTCTCGCCTTTGCAGGCTTTACGCGTAAATGATGATAATTCTAATAAACCAAAATGGGCAACTCTTCTGGTGTGGGGCGCAATTTTACTTTTCATTTTCATATTCTCATTCTGGATTTTAAAAGACTGGCGGTATTCGTTTGCATTTGTTGCTGGTATTGTAATTACTTTTTCAATTCTCGCAGCAGTTGCCGGCTTATTCATCAAACTGATAAAAAAATACTTTCCGCGTTCATGGAGTTTTACTGGCAGGCAGAGTCTGTTGAATTTATTCAGACCTCAAAATCAAACTTTGATATTGATCCTGGCAATTGGTATTGGGACATTCCTGATAAGTACACTATATTTTACAAAAGACCTTTTGCTTTCGCAGGCATCTTTAGAATCAAACAGAGATAGCCCAAATATAATTTTGCTTGATATACAGAGTGAGCAAACAGAAAATGTGGCTAAAACCATAGAAGAAAATAATTTACGTGTGTTGAGTAAAGTGCCAATTGTTACCATGCGTGTTGAAAGCTTAAATGGTAAAAGTGTAAATGAGATTCGCAAAGACACCGCTTCACAAGTAAATGGGTGGATTCTTAATCATGAATTTAGAGTGACTTACAGAGATTCTCTCATTGCTTCAGAAGAGCTTGCTGCGGGTGATTTTGTGACTCAGGTGAATACGGCAGATCCTGTACCTATTTCGGTAAGTGATAATTTTGCTAATGATGCAAAAGTAGAAGTGGGCGATTTGGTTAATTTTAATGTTCAGGGTGTTTTATTAAACACAGTTGTAGGCAGTATTAGAACGGTTGACTGGAGCAGGATGCAAATGAACTTTTCTATAGTTTTTCCTAAAGGTGTTCTGGAAGATGCGCCGCAATTTGGTGTAATTACAACTAATGCGCCAGATGAAAGTGCTTCTGCCGCACTTCAGCAGAAAATAGTAAAGCGATTTCCTAATATTTCAATTCTTGATTTACGCCAAATATTAACGGTTATTGAGAACATTCTTGACAAGATCTCGTGGGTGATAAATTTCATGGCTTTCTTTAGCATCCTCACCGGAATTATCGTTTTAATAGGCGCCGTACGTACGAGTAAATATCAACGAATTAAAGAGAGCGTACTTTTAAGAACATTGGGAGCCAGAAGCAACCAGATCTTAAAAATATTGGCTTTAGAATATGTCTATCTGGGAATTTTAGGAGCACTTACAGGAATAATTCTCTCTTTGATCAGTAGCCAGTTACTAGCTTATCTGGTTTTTGATACTGTTTTTGTGCCATCCCTGTTTCCTTTTCTGGTCTTATTCCCAGCTATTACTTTACTCGTGGTGATAATAGGTTTAAGCAATAGTGCCAGTGTAATTAAAAGTCCGCCGTTGCAGGTTTTACGTAAAGAGGCGAGGTAACAGGTAATACTTTTTTGGGAAAGACGTTCTTTTACTCTTAAAACTCATTTGTAAAAGCTAATTAAAGAAAGAGCGAGATTTACAGCTGTTAAGCATACTACAATTAATAATATGAAAATTTTAATAGCCGAAGACGAGCGCGAACTTCAACAATCTATCGGCACATATTTACAGCGGGATGGCAATGTTTGCGAGATAGCTTCAGATTATGATGATGCCGCCTATAAGCTTGATCTATACGATTATGATCTGGTGATACTTGATGTGAATCTTGTAACCGGAAGCGGTATTGATCTGCTGAAGAAATTGAAAAAAGCCAAAAGTGAGGCAGGAGTTATCATTATTTCGGCAAATAACTCACTTGATGATAAGCTGGAAGGTCTTGATCTTGGTGCAGATGATTATATTACCAAACCCTTTCATCTTGCAGAACTTAATTCTCGGATAAAAGCGGTTCTTCGTAGAGGAAAATTTGGTGGCGATGAGACTATTTCGTTTAACGAAATTAAAATTGACACAAAATCCCGCACTGCATATATTGATAATAAAGCGATGAATCTTACTAGAAAAGAGTACGATCTGCTTTTATTTTTTATTACAAACCAGGGGCGCGTACTTTCTAAAGAGATCATCGCAGAACACCTTTGGGGAGACAGCAGCGATCTTCTTGATAGTTTTGATTTTATCTATGTGCACATAAATAATTTGAGGAAAAAGCTAACTTCCGCTGGTGCGAAATATATTAAAACAGCCTACGGCAGCGGCTACAAGTTTATAGCAGATTAGATTGAAGAAACAGAAAAAAACAACTTTACTTAGAAAGACCTCAAAGGCTTTTATACTCATCAGTTCTTTATTGATGGTGATTAGTATAGTGATCCTGTATTTTTACATACGGCACATTATGCAATATGAGGTAGAAGAGGAGTTGTACTCGCGTCGCTATCGCCTTGAACATTATCTGGAGAAGAACGAGGCATTGATAGAGCTTCCACCGGTTTTTGAAATTCACAAAGTACAGGAGTTAAGAACAGAAACTCTAAAAGACACCTTGATCTACGATCCTTCTCAGGATGAGATAGAACTCTTTCGTGAATTAACATCGTATATGCACGTTAGTGGCGGCAACTATCAGATCATTGTGCGCAGCATGGTGGTAGAAAGTGAAGATATAATTCTCGTTATCTTTTTGTCGTTTTTTGTTATCATTTTGCTCATTTTTTGCATTCAGTTTTATTTTAGTCAGGCATGGAACAAGATTTTATGGAAGCCTTTTTTTAATAATCTGGAGCAGATGAAAACCTTCTCTATTAAATCTGAAGAACCGCTGCAACTAGAAGAAAGCGAGATTCTTGAGTTTAGCGATCTTAAAGATGAGATCACAGCATTGACAGATAAAGTAGCTGCAGATTACAATAATCTGAAGCAGTTTACAGAAGACGTTTCGCATGAACTGCAAACTCCGCTGGCTATAATGCAGGCTAAAATCGAAAATTTACTCAACGATATTCGTATAACAGATAATCAATTTGCCCAGTTTTCTTCGTTGCAAAAAGATATTCAACGGCTCGCCCAGCTCAATAAAAAAATGGTGCTGCTCACAAAACTCGAGAATCAACAGTTTAAGCGTACTGTGACAATTGATTTTAATGAAATGGTGCGAGAAACCCTTGAGAATTTTAAAGGACTCACATCTATACCCATCATTTTTACAGAAGAAACCGATATTAGTTTGCAGGCAGATCGCGAACTCCTGCAAATTCTTTGCAATAACTTAATCTCTAACGCTATAAAATATTGTTCTGCTGAAGGAAAAATCGGTGTGGAGATCAAAAAATCGGGCTTTATAGTGCAAAATTCGGGAGAGAATAAGTTGAAAAATACCGAGAAACTTTTTACCAGATTTTATCGAGAGAACAGCAATTTAAAATCAAGTACAGGACTTGGTTTAGCAATTGTAAAGAAGATTTGCGATGAATATAATTACAAAATCACCTACGATTTTGAAAACGGCAAACATCTTTTTCGCGTAAGCTTTAATCAATAGAGACAACCGGTTTTTGACTTTAGCTTGGCTATATTTCATAAATCTGGTGAAATATGAAAACTGAAGATATTGAGAATGATTAAAACGGGGAGATTTAAAATTTACTTTAAATTTCATTTAGATTTTATTTCTAGTTTCGCAAACTAAATCGCGATTTTGAAGTTTAAATTTTATCTAGGCTTACTGTTTTTATTTGTCATATTAAACATTGGTCAAGGCAGTTGGGGTCTTACAGAAAGTAGTGAGGCTCGCTATGCAGAAATAGGGCGGGAGATGGTAATTTCTGGTGATTATCTGCACCCACAGCTGCTGGGTATTTCGCATTATCACAAACCGCCGGTTACTTATTATCTAACCGCTTTAGGATATCAAATTTTTGGTGTTAATGAATTTGGGGCTCGGTTTTTTCTAAGTGTGGCTCTGATCATTCAGTTATTACTGGTTTTTAAAATTGCACTACTACTTTTTAAAGAAGAAAAAATTGCCCTCTGGTCTGCAGTAATTTATCTCTCCTTTCCGGTAGTTCTTATTGCGACGCGCAATCTAACGACAGATGCTTATCTCACTACTTTTATTGTTACGGCTATATTTTTATGGCTTAAGCGAAAAAATGAAAGAGGACTTATTTATCTATATGGCTTTTATGCGGCACTTGGTTTAGCGTTTTTAACTAAAGGCCCCGTTGTTTTGCTACCTGTTTTAACCTTTATAGCTGTATGGAAGTTTATTAATAAAGAACGCTTGCGTGTTACTATTCATTCCGTTTTAGGAGTGTTTTTAATGCTGGCGATCTCTGCTTCCTGGTTTATTGCGGTAGTTGTAGATCATCCCAATTTATGGGATTATTTTATTATTGAACAAATTGTAAACAGAAGCTTCAATGCGCAGAGCTTTCACAGAGATAAGCCATTTTGGTATTATTTGCTTTTTGCCCCTTTGGTAGGTTTGCCGTGGTTTGGTTTTATTATTACCTACTTTTTTAAAAACCGAAAACACATTAAAAATATTGATAAGCATGTCTTTATTCTGGCAATAACTGTTGGGGTTTTACTTCTCGTATTTTCACTGTTTTCATCTAAGCTTATACTGTATATCCTGCCTGTTTATCCATTTTTAGCTTTGCTTGGTGGGTATTTAGCTGTTGGTATTTCGCAAAAGCGAGCTACAATTTATAACAAGATCTATCTGGGTTTCTATGCTCTATTGGTAATTGCATTATTGATTCTCATCTTCTATGAAAAATTAAATGTAAATATTCCATTAGCGGTTATTCTAATTCTGTTTTTGATAGGTTTTAGCCTGTTTTTATATAGAAAAAAGGAGGTTTTTGTAAATCAGAAATTAATGGGTTTAACCCTGTGTTTCACTGTGGGACTTCTATTTGTCTATACACTTTTTAGCAGTGCAAATGCAGATATGATCAATTCGGTTAAAGATCTTATGGCGAGAGTTGAGACGTTAGATAAAGACAACACAGCAAATATCATCGTTTACGATAACAGATTACCTTCGGCGTCTTTTTATCTTGACAAAAAAATAATCACTATTGCTAACGGAAATTACAGAGCAAAACGGGAAACCGAATTTGAGCAGGATACACTTTACAAAAAATATTATTATGATCTGCAAAAGCCTGAAGATCTTCACAGAGCAGAGGCGTTAATGCGAGGTCATAAGAATATTTTAATTGCACATGATAACGATACAATACCAGATTCTCTGCACTTTATGCTAAGAAATTTCAGGAATAAAGAGGATGCTGGCAAATGGTTAATCTATTATTAGGTTTTAGAATTACTTCTGGCGCAAAATCTTATTTTCAGATTTTTAAACAAATATCTTTTGTTTGCTTGTGTGATTTTTTCAGCTTCCGCGAAAGCGTAAACAATTCAGAATAACTATACAGCAATTATGAAGGGAATCACCTTTTAGGATTTACATATAGATTTTAAGATGGAAGAATTTGGTTACCTTTAAACAAACAAAATTTTGTTTATGGACGAACCTCTTACGTTGCGTGACAAGCTGGCGATTGACAGAACACGATTGGCTAATGAGCGTACGTTTCTGGCTTATTTTCGCACATTTATCGTGTTTTTAAGTTCGGGGCTTGCGATCATAAAACTGGATATGTTTCAACAAATAAAAAGTATTGGTCTTGCCCTTACAGTTATTGCGCCCATTTTATTAATCACCGGCTTTGTGAGGTTTTATTATGTGAAAAAACACATCAAAAAGCTATATCTGGATGCAGATCTAAATGCAGAAAAACCCGCTTAATTATATTAAAAATCCGCCTAAATTGAGGTAAAATCGACTTAAACGGACCAGAAATTTGCTGGGTTAAATTCACTAAAGTGTGAAATATCGATCATTTGTATTAATTTTGCATGAAGTGAAAAAGTCTTTCCATAAAATAATATCGCTTACAATGGCACTTCTTGTGTTGTTCTCTACTATGTCTTTTAGTATGAACATGCATTATTGTGGCGACAAATTGGTTGACTTTAAAATCATGAAAGAAGCCGTTTCTTGCGGGATGGATTTACAGCAAACCCCAAACAACTGCGAGAACACGATAACCACAAAATCCTGCTGTAGCGATAAAACGGTTGTGGTAAAAGGCCATGATGATTTAAAATCTTCTTTTGATTCACTTTCACTGGAGCACCAGACTTTTGTAGCTGCTTTCGTTTACACGTATGTGAACCTTTTTGAAGGGCTTGATGAGCAGATAATTCCTTTTAAAGATTACTCGCCGCCCGTCCTCATAAAAGACATACAGCTGCTAGACCAGACTTTCCTTATTTGATTTTTTAAACATGTTTAATAGAACCCGGCATTCTTGTGCCCGGGCATTCTCGTTGTCTTTTTTGATAACTATTTCACATCGTTTAAATCTTAGCTCATGCTGAATAAGAGCATCAAATTTCTTATAAATAACAAATTAGTTTCTGTACTTCTTCTGGTTCTATTCGTAGGCTGGGGAATTGTTAACGCGCCTTTTAACTGGGATACCGGCTTTTTGCCAACAGATCCCGTGGCAGTCGATGCGATTCCAGATATTGGTGAGAATCAACAGATCGTTTTCACGAAATGGGACGGTCGTTCGCCACAGGATATTGAAGACCAGATCACTTATCCGTTAACTACTTCGCTGCTGGGAATTCCCGGAGTAAAGACGATTAGAAGTTCGTCAATGTTCGGTTTTTCAAGTATCTATATCATTTTTAATGAAGACATAGAATTTTACTGGAGCCGAAGCCGAATTCTTGAAAAACTCAATTCCCTACCTAATGGATTATTACCAGACGGAATTAATCCTTCGCTAGGACCGGATGCAACCGGTTTGGGTCAGGTTTATTGGTACACGCTAGAAGGTCGGGATGATGACGGTAATGTAACCGGCGGCTGGGATTTACAGGAACTGCGAAGCATTCAGGATTATTATGTGAAATATGCCTTGTCTTCAGCCAGCGGAGTTTCAGAAGTGGCATCTATTGGCGGTTATGTAAAAGAATATCACATTGATGTAAATCCGGAATTGATGCGGCAATATAACATCGATCTGGGTCAGGTTGTAACCGCAGTAAAGGAAAGTAATCGGGATATTGGTGCGCAAACCCTTGAAATAAATCAGGCGGAATATCTGGTGCGTGGTTTGGGCTACGTTAAGAATATTGCAGATATAGAAAATGCGGTTGTCACTTCAAAAGACTTTGCTTCCATACGTATCGCAGATATTGCAAAGGTATCTCTGGGCCCGGCCACAAGACGTGGAATACTGGATAAAGAAGGTGCCGAAGTTGTGGGCGGAGTTGTGGTTGCCCGCTATGGCGCAAACCCGATGGAGGTTATCAATAATGTAAAAGAAAAGATCGCCAATATAAGTAGCGGCTTGCCGTCAAAAACTTTGAAAGATGGTCGCACATCGCATATTACGGTAGTTCCATTTTACGACAGAAGCGAACTTATACAAGAAACATTAGGCACACTAGACGAGGCGTTAACGCTTGAAATTCTGGTTACGGTTCTCGTAATTATCATTATGGTGTTTAACCTGCGGGCATCAATTCTAATTTCCGGGTTGTTGCCTGTGGCGGTTCTTATGGTTTTTATTGCCATGAAATTCTTTAATGTTGATGCAAATATTGTGGCTCTTTCTGGTATTGCGATTGCGATTGGGACGATGGTCGATGTGGGCGTCATCCTTTGTGAAAATATAATCAGGCATCTCGATGAAGATAATGAGAATTTGCCCATAAATACCGTTGTTTACAATGCCACTGCTGAAGTTTCCGGCGCGATCGTAACCGCTGTTTTAACTACGATTATCAGTTTTATTCCGGTGTTTACGATGGTGGGAGCAGAGGGAAAACTTTTCCGTCCTCTGGCATTTACAAAAACTATGGCGCTTACAGCTTCCATAATTGTGGCGCTGTTTTTAATTCCGCCATTTGCAGCTTTTATTTTTAGAAAAAGAAACTTCAAGAAAAAAGCAACTTATGCTATAAACGCAGTGCTGATTATAGCCGGTATTATTGCCGTTTTTTATGGCTATTGGCTAGGTTTGGTTCTTATCGCATTTGGTATTACAGCCTTGTTCGGCGTTCAGGATAAGCTTTCGCGAAAGCGTGTAAATCTTATTAATATCATTATTTCAGCTGCTGCCATTGTACTGTTATTGGCGGAATACTGGCGGCCACTGGGTGTTGAAAAATCCATTTTTTGGAATGTAATTATTGTTGGCGTTATCTGTTTCGGTCTGCTGGGCGTTTTCTCCTTATTCAGACATTTTTATACGCGTATTCTAAGATGGGCATTGCGCAATAAGATTCTCTTTCTTTCGCTGCCTACAGCAATTGTTATCTGCGGAATTCTCATTATGAACAACACCGGTAAAGAATTTATGCCATCGCTTAACGAAGGTTCGTTTCTCTTAATGCCGACTTCACTTCCGCATGCCGGCGTGACTGAAAACAAGCGTATTTTACAGCAACTTGATATGGCGGTTGCCAGCATTCCGGAAATTAAAACCGTTGTGGGAAAATCTGGCCGTACCGAGTCTGCACTCGATCCCGCGCCACTTTCTATGTATGAGAATATTATTCAGTATAAATCGGAATATATGCTCAATAATCGGGGAGAAAGGCAAAGATTTCGGGTGAATGATGATGGATATTTTGTGACGCACGACAGCTTAATTCTTGCCATTGACGGAAGTGAAAGGGAAATCAAATCAGTACGAAAAGATACGAGCGCAGCATCAAAAGTCAAAGTGATCTCTTCAGCAAATGCAGATCAATTAATTCCTGATGAAGATGGCGAATTCTACCGAAACTGGCGCCATCAAATTCAGTCGCCTGATGATATTTGGAATGAGATCGTACGAGTTACAAAACTTCCGGGAATAACTTCGGCACCTAAACTACAACCTATTGAAACAAGATTGGTGATGCTTCAAACCGGAATGCGTGCGCCTATGGGAATTAAAATTCAGGGCCAAAATTTGAAGCAAATAGAGGATTTTGGTATCAAACTGGAGGATATTTTAAAGCAATCTAAAGGCGTAAAGTCTCAAGCAGTTTTTGCTGATAGAATTGTAGGTAAACCCTATTTGCTTATTGATATTAAAAGAGACAGACTCGCTCGATACGGAATTACTATAGAAGATGTGCAGCAGGTTCTTGAAGTTGCGGTAGGCGGTAAGATGATTACCCAAACGGTAGAAGGCCGCGAACGTTATGGCGTGCGAGTGCGATATCCGCGTGAATTGCGCGAAAATCCGGCAGATATAGAAGGTATTTATGTTCCGGTAGAGAATGGTGCGCCGGTGCCGCTGGCTGAGTTGGTTGACATACGTTATGAGCAGGGACCGCAGGTGATTAAAAGTGAAGATACTTTTCTGGTGAATTATGTGTTGTTTGATAAACAAGACGGTTTTGCCGAAGTAAATGTGGTTGAGGATGCGCAGGCTTTGATTCAGCAAAAAATAGATGCGGGAGATCTGGTGGTACCCAAAGGAATTACTTATCGTTTTACGGGAACTTATGAAAATCAGTTGCGGGCAGAGAAGACACTTTCTGTCGTGGTTCCGCTATCGTTGATTATAATTTTTCTGATTCTTTATTTTCAGTTCAAGTCTGTTTCCACTTCGCTTATGGTTTTTACAGGAATAGCTGTTGCTTTTGCCGGCGGTTTTATCATGATCTGGTTGTATGGAGAGAGCTGGTTTTTGAATTTTAATTTCTTTGGTGAAAACCTGCGCGATATGTTCCAGATGCACACGATTAATTTAAGTGTCGCGGTCTGGGTTGGTTTTATTGCGCTTTTTGGAATTGCCACAGATGACGGTGTGGTAATGGCGACTTATCTCACCCAGTCTTTTGATAGAAATTCACCGGAAACTTTACCCGAATTACGTGATGCGGTTGTTGAAGCCGGCGAAAAAAGAATACGTCCTTGTTTAATGACAACAGCGACCACGATTCTGGCTTTACTTCCGGTTTTAACGTCAACGGGAAGAGGTAGTGATATTATGATCCCGATGGCGATTCCCGGTTTTGGCGGAATGCTGATCGCGCTTATCACACTTTTTGTGGTTCCGGTTTTATTCAGTTGGAAGAAGGAGTTTTCGCTTAAGCGAAATAATAATCTGGCTGCTAAAAATGAAATTTTATGAAGAAAATAAGTAAATCATCGGTTTCAAGATCTGCATTAGTGTTTTGTTTTCTGCTGTCTTTTTTCGCTGCAAAAGCGCAACAATTGGATTCTTACATTCTGGAAGCGCAGCAAAATAATCCAGATATTCAGGCGAACGAGTTGCGTTATAATCTGGCTGAAGAAAGGGTCAACGAAGTCAATTCACTTCCCAATACAGAAATAAGCGCGGGCTATTTTGTAAGCGAACCAGAAACGCGTACCGGGGCGCAAAAAGCGCGTTTTTCAGTGAAACAGATGATTCCGTGGTTTGGTACGATCACCGCCAGAGAAAATTATGTCGGTGCCATGGCAGATGCCGAGTATGTTGAGATCGCTATTGCGAAAAGAAAGCTGGCGCTGAATGTTGCGCAGACCTATTACAATTTATATGCTTTACGGGAAAAACAGGAGGTTTTACAGCAGAATATAAAATTGCTTGACACCTACGAAGAACTGGCTTTGACTTCAGTTCAGGTAGATAAAGCTTCGGCGGTTGATGTATTAAAGTTGCAAATGCGGCAAAATGAATTGCAGGAACAAATTGAAGTTTTGCAGCAGGATGAAGAGTCGGCACGAGTAACTTTTAGCAATTTGCTTAATCGGGAAAATTTGGAAGCAATCCCTATTGCAGATAGTTTGCTTTTGCCGGACGAGGAAAAAATCGGTCAAAATGAGCTAAAAATCCACCCTGAACTGCTAAAATTCGACCGACTTTATGAATCAGTTACCCAGTCTGAAAAAGTAAATCTGCGTGAAGCTTCTCCACAAATAGGCGTTGGTCTTGATTATATTCCGGTAGAAGAGCGCCCTGAAATGAGTTTTAATGATAACGGAAAAGATATCATTATGCCCATGGTTTCCGTCTCTATACCAATTTTCAGTAAAAAGTATAATTCAGTTTCTGCTCAAAATGAATTGCGCTTGCAAGAAATCAATTCGCAAAAGCAGGATCGTTTTAATCTGCTTAAAACCCGCTTGCAGACTGCCATTAGTAATAGAAACTCGGCCAGAATCTCTTACAACACGCAAACAAAGAATTTAAAACAAGCAAAAGACGCAGAGGAAATTCTCCTTAAAAACTATGAAACCGGAACTATTGATTTTAACGATGTGATTGATATTCAGGAGTTACAGTTGAAATTTCAGCTTAAATTAGTAGATGCGATAACCAAATATTACCGGGAAACAGCCAATATTAATTACCTAACCAACTAACTATGACCAAAGAATTTCATATAAAAAATATGGTGTGCGACCGCTGCATCAAGATCTTAAGATTAGAATTAGAGCAGCAGGATATCGCGGTTAAACAGATAGAACTGGGCAGGGCAGAAGTTGAGCTTAATGCAGAAGAGGATACGAAAATTGTAAAGAGGATAGTTGAAAATAACGGTTTTGAATTAATAGAAGATGCAGATACAATTCTGGTGGAGGATATTAAAATAGAGCTTATTAAGTTGCTCAAAAATTTACCGCTCACCTTTTCAGGAACATTATCAGATTATCTGGCGTCACGGGTGAATCAGGATTATACAAAGCTTAGTAAGCTTTTTTCGTATAACGAGAAAATCACGATCGAGAAGTATTTCATCAAATTAAAAATAGAAAAAGTAAAGGAGCTCATCCAGACCAAAGAATACAATTTTACAGAGATAAGTCAGCTGCTGGATTACAGTAATTCAGGCCATTTGAGTAACCAGTTTAAAAGCGAGACCGGGATGAGTTTAACAAACTATAAGGCTTTAAAACAGAATTTTAGGAATTCTTTAGACCAAATTATATAAGCCTTTACCAGAATTTTAGCAGTTAAAGGATGTAAGAAATTATAAATTGTTTCTGTAAAAATGTTGAGGCGTTTGCCTTCAACTCATAAAACAATCTTTAACTAAAAACCCAAAAAATTATGGAAAATCGAACATTTATTGACGCTTTAACAGCTTGTGTAGTTGCATGTAATCATTGTGCAGATGCCTGCCTTGATGAAGACAATCTGGATATGATGGTAGATTGTATACGTACAGACCGTGTGTGCGCAGAAGTATGCGATACCACGGCAAAAGTATTGTTGACATCTTATGAAGACGTTGATGCACTCGTAAAATATTGCCAGCAAATTTGTACTGCCTGTGCAGACGAGTGTGAGAAGCACGAGCACCAGCATTGTCAGGACTGTGCAAAAGCATGCAGAGCATGTGAAAAAGAATGTGAGGCATTTTTAGCCTAAAACCTATCGATCCCTTTCTGCTATTAAGGAAGGGGTCGTTTTAATATTTCACTTATGAAACATAGATTTTTGAGTTTGACTTTTGCGTTATTTTTTACTGCATTGATTATTTCATGTAATTCTAATAACTCTAAAGAGAAAAAATCAATCCCCATGCAGCACGAGATGCATGCTGAGGATACATCAATAGATGATAAAGTACAGAATTCTGAAGAACTCGCTTTTAATGACCAGAAAATTGAGGCCATTTTTCAAAACTACATAGACGTAAAAGACGCTTTGGTCAAGAGTGATACAGACGCAGCGCAAGAAGCTGCTAATAAACTTTCTGAATCTTTAAACGAAAATAGAGAGGCAGTTGAATATGCCGATAAAATAGCCGGTTCAAGTGATATTGAGGCGCAAAGAAGGGCATTTTCAAAACTTACAGAACCTTTGGAAAGTCTATTAAATGGAACAATTTCTACAGGAGTAGTTTATAAAGATTATTGTCCTATGGCCTTTAATGAAGGCGCTTATTGGTTATCAACAGATCAAGAAATTAAAAATCCCTTTTACGGTGATAAAATGCTCACCTGTGGATCTGTGAAAAGTGAGATCAAGTAAACCGCGAATTGAAGGATTAAATTACAATATGACCGACTTTTTACAACGATGGGGTGAAGCTGCTTATACGACAGTAGGTTTTTTCTGGATGGCGCTATGGGCTTTTATTCTAGGTTATGTGATCAGTAGTATGATACAGATTTTTGTGACTGAAAAGCGTATGCAAAGAACCATGGGTCAGGGAGAGTCAAAAGGCGTACTGCTGGGAACTTTCTTTGGTTTTATAAGCAGTTCTTGCAGTTTTGTAGCCTTGGCTTCAACTAAATCCTTATTTAAAAAAGGAGCGAGTTTTGTTTCTTCAATTGCATTTCTGTTAGCTTCTACTAATCTGGTAATTGAGTTGGGAATTATTATCGCTATATTCTTGGGATGGCAATTTGTAGTAGGGGAATATGTTGGTGGAATACTACTAATCCTTATTTGCTGGTTGTTAATAAGACTTATAAATCCGAAAAAATTAATAGAAAACGCCCGCAAGAATCTCGAAGATAAAGATGAAGATTCTGATGATGATGAAACCAAATCCTGGAAAAAGAAAATTAAGACCGAAGAAAGCTGGGCTAAAGTTTCTAAACAATACGGGATGGAATGGAAGATGGTCTGGAAAGATGTTACCGTAGGTTTTACGATCGCCGGGATCGTAGCCGCTTTTGTACCTGATTCCTTTTTTCAGACCTTATTTATTAATAGCGGACAAGGAAATACAGATTTCACTTTCTTTGAAATTCTTGAACATATAATCGTTGGTCCCATTGCGGCTTTTATCACTTTTATAGGCTCTATGGGTAATATTCCGCTGGCTGCGCTACTTTTTGGTAAAGGTGTGAGTTTTGCAGGGGTTATGGCATTTATTTTTAGTGATCTGGTTGTTTTTCCAATTCTTAGAATTAATGCCAAATATTACGGCTGGAAAATGTCACTTTTTATTCTCTTCCTTCTTTTTACTGCATTAGTGGGTGCGTCATTAATTCTGCATTATTCCTTTGATTTACTGAGTATTTTACCAGATTCCAGTCAGGTAAACATGACAGATACGACTTATTTTAAGTTCAATTACACGTTCTTTTTAAACATCGCATTTCTACTTATTTCGGGTTATTTGATCTATTTGGGCTTTTTTAAACGAAAAGATATTATGCATATGAAAGAGATGGCACCTAAAAGTATGTTGCTTGAAAATATTTTAAAATATGCAGCTTTTATTTGCTACATCTGGTTAGCTGGTGGTTTGATAACCAAATTTTTTATCGCTTAAAGCGAAATGTTCAATCTTTAAAAACTATTCACAATGGACTACTATTTTAATACAACCATAAACAGCAGTTTTGAGGCTGCTATAGATAAAGTTACAGAAGAGCTGAAGAAAGAAGATTTTGGAGTGCTAACAGAGATCAATGTTAATGAGACGTTGAAGAAAAAGTTAGACGTTGATTTTAAGAAGTACCGCATTCTGGGAGCATGTAATCCGCCTTATGCGTATAAAGCGTTACAGGCAGAAGATAAGGTAGGCACCATGTTGCCGTGTAATGTCATCGTTCAGGAAATTGAAGATAATAAAATAGAAGTCGCAGCTGTAAACCCCATGGCATCAATGCAGGCAATCGCTAATCCTGAACTAGAAAAGATAGCAAAAGAGATCACTGAAAAACTAAAAAAAGTGATCGACAGTCTATAGAAAGTATAATATAATCGAGGCATGCCTCAGAGAATTAAACCCACTGGTGGGAAAATGAAACACACATATAAAATATCCGGAATGACCTGCAACGGCTGTCGTAGCCATGTAGAAAATACGCTTGCTCATGTTGAAGGAGTTTCTAAAGCGCAGGTTGATCTGGAAAAGGAAGAAGCGGTCATTGAAATGGAATCTCATATTCCTATAGAAACCTTCAAAAAGGCGTTACAGGATGATGGCGGGCGATATAGTATTTCGTTACCAGAAGAAGATCATAAAATGAAACATACGTACGCCGTTGCCGGAATGACCTGCAATGGTTGTAAAAGTCATGTGGAACACATGTTGAAGGAAACTCCCGGAGTGACAAACGCAGTTGTTGATCTGGAAAAAGGAGAAGCAGAAGTTGAAATGAGCTCTCATATTAAGCTGGAAACTTTTCAGCAAAAATTTGAAGCAGATGGCGGGCATTATAAAATATCTGCTCCAGGAGAAAATCCCCACCCAAAGGGGAGGAGTGAGAGTGGTAATTCAGATAAAGAAAGAGCCCACGTTGGGGGGACGGGAAAATTTTACTGCCCCATGCACTGTGAGGGAGATAAAACTTATGATAAAGCGGGAGATTGCCCAGTCTGCGGGATGGATCTGGTAGAAGAAGTGAGTGCTGCTTCTTACTCTGCTACGCAATACACCTGCCCCATGCATCCGGAGATTGTAGAAGATGAGCCTGGTTCTTGCCCCATCTGTGGGATGGATCTCGTCCCTATGGAACCCGATATTTCGGCTGAAGAAAAAGGCTATAAAAAATTACTTAGAAAGTTCTGGATAGCGGTAGCTTTTACTGTTCCGGTGTTTTTGATCGCCATGTCAGATATGCTGGCTAATAATCCTATTTATAATATACTGGATTTACAATACTGGAACTGGGTACAATTTGCTCTTTCACTACCCGTAGTTTTTTACGCTGCCTGGATGTTCTTTGAGAGAGCATATCGTTCAGTCAAAACATGGAATCTAAACATGTTTACCTTAATAGGAATAGGTTCTGGTATTGCATGGCTTTTCAGCGTTTTTGGCCTACTTATGCCCGATTTTTTTCCGCCTCAATTTAAAACCGAAGCAGGAACGGTGCACGTCTATTTTGAAGCTGCGACCGTAATTCTCACTTTGGTTCTATTAGGTCAGGTTCTTGAAGCACGAGCGCATACAAAAACAAATTCCGCGGTAAAAGAATTGCTCAAACTTGCACCGTCAAAAGCAGTTCGAATTGTAGATGGTAAAGAAGAAGAAATAGCTATCGATAAGATCGTAAAAGGAGATCTTTTGCGCGTAAAACCGGGTGAAAAAATTCCGGTAGATGGTGTAATTACAGAAGGTGAAACCTCTGTTGATGAGGCAATGATAACGGGCGAACCTATTCCTGTTGACAAAGCAGAAGGTGATGAAGTCCGTTCCGGAACCATTAACGGTAATCAGTCTTTTGTTATGAAAGCTGAAAAAGTAGGTTCAGAAACTTTGCTTTCGCAGATTGTGGAAATGGTAAATAAAGCCAGCCGCAGTCAGGCTCCTATTCAAAAATTAGCTGATCGTATTTCAGGTTATTTTGTTCCTGTTGTCGTCTTGATTTCGTTATTAACCTTTATCGCTTGGGTGGTTTTTGGCCCCGATCCTAAATATGTTTTTGCCCTTGTAAACGCGATTGCGGTGTTGATCATCGCTTGCCCGTGTGCGCTGGGATTAGCCACACCTATGTCTGTAATGGTTGGTGTGGGTAAAGGTGCTCAAAACGGAGTTTTGATCAAAAATGCCGAAGCTTTAGAGAAAATGAATAAGATTGACACCCTTATTATTGATAAAACCGGTACGATCACAGAAGGAAAACCTTCGGTAGAACGAGTAGGCTCTTCAGCTGATTTTAATGAAGATGAGGTTTTAAAATATATTTTTTCGCTGAATAGCAAAAGTGAACATTCGCTGGCTGCGGCTACCGTTAATTATGCCAAAGAAAAAGGAATTACATTACTGGAAGCAGCTGATTTTAAAGCTGTTTCCGGAAAAGGTGGGACGGGAATAATAGAAGGTAAAAAAGTCGCTTTAGGAAATCATAAAATGATGACCGAAGCAAATGCCAAAATCCCGGAAGAACTTCAAAAAGCGGTTGCAGAAGCTCAAAAATCGGGCAAAACCGTACCGATTTTAGCAGTAGAAAATAAAGCGGTGGGTTATGTTGTAATAGGCGATAAGATCAAAGAAAGCAGCAAAAAGGCTATTTACGAATTAAAAGAAAAAGGCATTGCAGTTATTATGCTAACCGGTGACAATAACGACACCGCAAAAGCGGTGGCTACAGAACTGGAGTTGGCAGACTATAAAGCAGAGATGCTGCCACAAGACAAACTTGCTGAAGTTGAGCGCCTGCAAAATAAAGGTAAAAAAGTGGCAATGGCGGGCGATGGTATTAATGACGCACCTGCTTTGGCAAAAAGTGATGTGGGGATTGCAATGGGAACCGGCACAGATGTAGCGATAGAAAGTGCTGCGATCACCTTGGTAAAAGGAGATTTGCATGGCATCGTAAAAGCAAAGAATTTGAGTGATAAAGTGATGAAAAATATCAAACAGAATTTATTTTTCGCTTTGATCTATAATTCCGTTGGGATTCCTATTGCGGCAGGCGTTTTATATCCAGTTTTTGGTATTTTGCTTTCGCCCATGATCGCAGCGGTTGCGATGAGCTTTAGCTCGGTTTCTGTGATTGCAAATGCGCTGCGGTTACGCGCTACAGATTTAAATTGATATAAGAAGACAATGAATAAAAGTACATTTTACGTAGTTCTGGCCGTGGTTGTGGGCCTTATCGGTGGTTATTTCCTTTTTGGTGGTTCCGATTCCGCTCAAGGCGAAAGCACAGAAAGTCACGATCACATTGAAGAAGCTACTGCCCAAATGTGGACCTGCTCTATGCACCCGCAGATTATGCTTCCCGAACCTGGAGATTGCCCCATTTGCGGGATGGAACTTATTCCTGCCGGTTCTGCTGCAGATGGTCTGGCTCTAAACGAGTTTAAAATGTCTAAGAATGCGCTGGCACTTGCAAATATTCAGACAACGGTTGTGGGCAGCGGAAGCAGTAATAACAGTCTTACACTTTCTGGTAAAATTCAGCAGAATGAAGAAGAGAATGCCGTACAATCCAGTTATTTCGCCGGAAGGATAGAAAATCTCAATGTAAATTTCACCGGTGAAGAAGTACGTCAGGGACAAAGACTTGCAACCATCTATTCGCCGCAATTGGTAGCGGCGCAGCAGGAATTAATAACCACAGCTTCATTAAAAGAATCACAACCCGAATTGTACAAAGCGGTACGCAACAAATTAAAACTCTGGAAACTTTCTGAAAATCAGATAAATCAGATTGAAAACTCGGGTAAAGTGACCGAAAACTTCCCGGTTTACGCCACAGTTTCCGGAACAGTTTCAGAGAAATTAGTGAATGAAGGCGATTATGTAGAGCAGGGGCAGCCACTTTTCAGAATAGCCAATTTAAGCTCGGTTTGGGCGGTTTTTGATGCTTATGAAAATCAGCTTTCTCAGCTAAAAAACGGCCAGGAGATCAAAATATCGGCAAATGCTTATCCCGCAAAAACTTTTGATGCTAAGGTTTCATTTATAGATCCGTCACTCAATACCGGCAAACGAACTGTACAAGTGCGAGCTGAATTGAACAATAAAGAGAACATTCTAAAACCGGGAATGTTTGTACAAGGAAAGATAAGCGGAGTTGCATCTGCAGAAGAAGCGATTACAGTTCCCGCAAGCGCTGTGATGTGGACAGGAAAAAGATCTTTGGTTTATATAAAAACTGATGATACAGAACCGGTTTTTGAAATGCGTGAAGTACAATTAGGAAACACTTCAGGTGATAATTATACTATTTTAAGTGGTTTAAGTAGCGGTGATGAAATTGTTACAAATGGAACTTTTACAGTTGATGCAGCCGCACAATTGCAGGGCAAAAAATCTATGATGAACGCGGGAGAAGAGGCTATGCCCGGGATGAAAATGAATTTACCGGCAGACTTTCAGCAGAAATTAGGCGGTGCACTTGATTCTTATTTACAACTTAAGGATGCTTTAGTTGCTTCAAAAGCTGATCTCGCTTCCGCGAAAGCAAAAACATTGCAAAATTCGTTAGAAGAAATCGATACTGCTTCGGCATCAAAAATGTTGCAATCACATATTAATGCAAGCACAAAAGCACTTTCATTGATAGATAAAAGTACAGATCTTAAAATCCAGCGAGATAACTTCTACAAGCTTTCAGAAAATATGATAGCCCTTGCAGAAAATCTAAATTCATATAACGACACTTTATTTGTACAAAAATGCCCTATGGCAAATAATAGTGAGGGAGCGAGCTGGCTGAGTAAAGAGCGAGAGGTACGCAATCCTTACTTTGGTGAAGCTATGCTTAATTGTGGTAGTGTGATAAAAACTATAGCTAAGTAATATAGAAATTAATTACTTTGTTATAGCGATTTTTTATAGTAATAAATAGTTTTCAATACCAATAGTAGGAATAATCTTCAATTCCTATAATTTCTCTTAATGCCGCTGTTAATTAAATTCTAAAATAGAAAATTACATTCAGGATAAAGGTTTTAATGGGTAATTTAAAGCTCAAAGCAATAGATCCCAACTATAATTAAAACCAATAGTCAACATGAATGATTTTGACAATAATAAAAAAACGGCTTCAGAGAGAATGAGCGAAGACGAAGAGCGTCTTCTTGATGAGCTGGGCATTTTTGGTAATTCCAGGCGTAACTTTCTGGGGCAAATGTCAGCCGCTAGCTTAAGTCTTGCTGCGATGCCATATTTCACTTCAGATGTTTTTGAAAATGCTCCCAAAGGTATTCCGGATATTGATCCGGATTTTTTACTAAATGCTGTTAAGGTAAATCTTCAGGTAAATAATACTTCAAAACCCCTTACAATAGATTCCAGAATGTCGCTTCTTGATGCTTTGCGCGAAAGACTAGAACTTATGGGTACTAAAAAAGGTTGCGATCATGGTCAGTGCGGTGCGTGCACGGTAATAATTGATGGTAAACGCAAACTTTCCTGTCTTACTCTTGCTGCCACTTGCAAAGACAAAGAAATCAAAACCGTAGAAGGGCTTGCAGAAGGGAATAAACTGCACCCCATGCAGGAAGCTTTCTTAAAACATGATGGTTTTCAATGCGGTTATTGTACACCCGGTCAAATTTGCTCAGCAGTCGCTTTACTTGATGAAGCAGAACGTGGCGAAGTAAGTTATGTGACCGAAGACGTTAGGCAAACCAAAGAAAACCTCAAACTTTCTGAAGAAGAAATAAGAGAACGCATGTCTGGTAACATTTGCCGCTGCGGTGCTTATAATAATATAGTTCAGGCTGTGCGGGAAGTAAACGGCGGTAGCGATGAATGGCCTAAGTGGACGTTTGCATCTAACGAAGAACTGGAAAGAAGCAGAACTTCAGAATCGTAAGATTCTTCACAAATTTCGCATTTCTGCGAAAAACTAAAAAATCCGCCTAAATAGATCAAAAATCGATCTAAAAGCGGCAAAAAACTAACTTCATGAGACCATTTAAATATACAAACGCGGCAAGTGAGACTGAAGCACTTAAGTCTTACAGCGGCACTCCCAATACAAAATATCTGGGCGGCGGTACTAATCTTATCGACTTGATGAAAGAAGATGTAGAAAGACCGGACGCCTTGGTTTATGTGGCAGATCTACCCAATAACAAAATTGAACCCACAGCTTCCGGTGGATTGTCCCTTGGCGCTGCGGTTAGCAATACAGATACAGCAAATCACGCTACAGTGCGAAAGAATTATCCGCTGCTATCTATGGCGATGCTTTCTGCTGCAACAGAGCAGATAAGAAACATGGCCACAAATGGCGGGAATTTATTACAACGCACCCGCTGCTCTTATTTCTATGACACCGCAATGCCTTGTAATAAACGTGATCCCGGTTCTGGTTGCGGCGCTTTAAAAGGTGTGAACAGATTGCATGCTATTTTTGGGTGGAGTGAAAGCTGCGTAGCTACACATCCTTCAGATATGTGTGTGGCATTAACTGCACTTGAAGCTACCGTAAATGTTCAAAAACCTGATGGCTCAAGCCGAAAAATTCCTTTTGTAGATTTTCACCGTTTACCCGGAGACCACCCGGAAAAAGACACAAATCTGGAACCTGGCGAACTTATAACTTCTATAGATCTGCCGGAACCTTATTTTTCAGATAAGTATTACTATTTAAAGATCAGGGAGCGATCAAGCTATGCTTTTGCTATAGTGTCTGTCGCTGCAGGATTGCAGGTAGAAGGAAATACAATTTCGCGTGCAGCGCTTGCAATGGGTCGCGTAGCACATAAACCGTGGAAGTTGGCCAATGTGGAAAAATTTCTTCAGGGAAAAGCCGCCACAACCGAAACCTTTGAACAGGCAGCAGAATTAGCCTTTGAAGATGCAAAACCGCTTGATCAGAATGAATATAAGATTCCGCTGGGCAAACGCGCGATAATAAGAGCTTTAGAACAGGCAAATGCCAGAGCATAATTCCACTAAAAAAAAGAAAAAATCATGAATACAAATAATACAGGAATTGGCGAAGCCATAAATAGAGTAGACGGTCGATTAAAGGTGACGGGAATGGCTAAGTATTGCACCGAGTTCCATGTTGATAATATGGTCTATGCCCAGGGGCTGAGCAGTACGATCTCAGCGGGGCGAATTACCGGAGTAGGTACCAGTGAGGCCGAAAAACAACCCGGTGTGCTTAAAATTATTACGTACCAAAATGCTGATAAACTAAAGACTTTTAGTGAAGAGATGCCGGTGCCAAGTACTGATGGTCTGTCACCTGTGTTGCAGACGCCTAAGATTCACTATTTTGGTGAGTTTATAGGGGCTGTAGTTGCAGAAACTTTTGAGCAGGCTCAGTATGCTGCCAGACTGGTAAAATTTAGTTATGAAGAAGATGAACCCAAATCTATTTTTGACAAGCACGAAAAGGATGCGTATAAACCGGAAAATATAAATTCAGGGGCAAAAACAGATACGAGTTGGGGAGATGTTGAGCAAGGCCTGGCAGACTCTGCGGTTACTATAGAAGCAGAATATAACACACCTATTGAGCATCACCATCCTATGGAACTGCATGCGATAATAGCTTCTTGGGAAAATGGAGAGGTAAAGGCATATTTATCTACACAAATGGTAGATAATGCAGTAACCACAATTGCAGAAACCTTTATGATACCAAAGGATAATGTTAGAGTGATTACACCTTATATTGGTGGTGGTTTTGGTTCAAAATTACAAGCTCGTGAGCATGCAACTTTGGGGATACTCGCTTCAAAAATGGTGGGTCGCCCGGTTCAACTTACCGTTACCAGACAAGGAATGTTCACACATGTGGGTTATCGTCAGCACAACAGACAGTATATGAGACTGGGTGCAGATAAGGATGGTAAATTGCTTGCGCTTTCTCATCAAACTGTCGCACAAACTTCTACTTATGAAGAATTTCAGGAGCAATCAGGATCAATTTCAAGAACTTTATATGGCCCGCCTAATTCTTTGGTAACACACAGATTAATGACGCTTAATTTACCCTCACCACGGTGGATGCGGGCACCTGGAGAAGCTCCTGGAAGTTTTGCTTTAGAATCGGCTATGGACGAGTTGGCGTATGCCCTAAAAATGGATCCGGTTGAGTTTCGTATAAAAAATGATACCCAAAAAGATCTAAGTACAGACAAACCGTATTCTTCAAGATTACTTATAGAATGTTTAAAAATAGGAGCAGAGCGCTTTGGCTGGAAAGATAAATGGAAGCAGGAACCCAGAAGTAATCGCAACGGTAATTGGCTGGTAGGTTATGGTATGGCCGCTTCATCCCGTAAATCACCTTACAGCAAAACAAATGCAAAAGTTATACTTGATCGTGATGGTGATACAATTCATGCCACAGTAGAACTTGATGGTACAGATATAGGTACAGGAAGTTATACGATTGTAGCGCAAACAGCCGCTGAATATCTTGATATTCCGGTTGAGCAGGTGACGGTTAATCTTGGTGATTCTAAATATCCGGTGACTCCTGGTTCAGGTGGTTCATGGGGCGCGGCTTGTTATACAAATGCAACTTACGCGGCTTGTACGGCTGCGAAAGACAAGCTTCGTGAAAATACATCTTTGGGTGAAGATGCTTCTACAGCAGAATTGATGAAGGCCAAGAACGTAAATTCATTAACCGCAGCCGGTGTTGCAGAACCATCTTCAGAATTTGAGGATCATTCAGTTTATTCATTTGGCGCCAACTTTGCCGAAGTTTGGGTTGATGAAGATACAGGAATGGTTCGCTTGAAAAAATATATTAATACGGCTTCCGCCGGAAAAATATTAAATCCCAAAACAGCTTATTCGCAGGTAATTGGCGGAATAACCTGGGGATTGGGAATGGCACTTACAGAACATAGTATTGTAGAGCCTAATTATGGCAATTTTATTACCAGAACACTTGCAGATTATCATGTGCCAGTGAACCTTGATCTAGCAGATATTGAAGTAATCTTTATTCCGGAAGAAGATAAGATCGCAAATCCGTTAGGAGTAAAAGGTATAGGTGAACTGGGAATAACAAGTGTGGGTGCTGCGATCGCAAATGCCGTATTTAACGCTACCGGAAAACGAGTACGGGACTTGCCAATAACACCTGAAAAATTGACAAAAATGAAAGTACAAACCGCTTAAGTATAGTACTTGCGCTGAATTTATTTCAGGGTAACTTTTATACTTACAATGAAGATATTAAAGTAATGGGACGAGAAGCTGATAATACTTTAGCATGACTCGTTTCAAAATTTGAGTTTAATTAAAAAGAAAGATTATGATACAGGAAAAAGTAAATTTAAAGTATAAAATAGGAGGCGATCTTGAAGTAAACCGATTGGGTTATGGAGGAATGCAACTTACCGGAGAAGGAGTTTGGGGCGATGTAGAAAACCGCGAAAATGCGATAAAAATCCTCCAAAAAGCAGTAGAAAGTGGGGTGAATTTTATCGATACAGCAGACTCTTATGGACCTTTTACTAATGAAGAATTGATACAGGATGCTTTATATCCCTACAAGCAAGATCTGGTTATAGCAACAAAGGCCGGACTTGAACGACCTGGGCCAAACCAGTGGGAACCCAATGGTCATCCTGATCACATAAGAGAACGCATTGACGGAAGTTTAAAGCGTTTAAAAATTGGTCAGATTGATCTGTGGCAATTACACCGTATAGATCCTAATGTAGATGTTGAGGAAACACTGCAACCGGTCATTCATGCGGTAGCTGCGGGCAAAATAAAATACGTAGGTCTGTCTGAAGTTACAGTTGATCAAATCAAAAAAGTTCAGGAAATTTTGCCAATCGTTTCAGTGCAGAATCAGTATAACCTTGGCGATCGCCAAGGGGAAGATGTATTAGATTATACTGCTGCAAACGGATTAGCCTTTATTCCTTGGTTTCCTTTAGCTTCAGGACCTGATAAAATGAAGGAAAAGATCAAATCGATAGCCGAAAAGCATGACGCAACTATTGCTCAAATTGCTTTGGCTTGGTTATTAAAACGGTCTGATAATATTCTGCTAATTCCGGGAACAAAATCACTGGATCATTTGGCAAGTAATATTAAAGCTACAGAGATCGAACTAACAGATGAGGAATTTGAAACCTTATCTAAGCAGTAGATTTTTAACTTTAAAACGCGAAAAACCGGGTATTTTACCCGGTTTTTTTATGATTTCATAGAAAGTTGGATTTGCCTTGCCTCTAGCTGTTCGATTGTTAATATTAGGACAAATGATTAGTAACATATATTTAGTAATTTATGGTATTAATATACAATGGATAATTAAGAGAAATTCCCTTTATTATTAAAATGCTCCCAAATGCAAAAGTTGAATTAAAAAAAAATGATATAAAAAAAGTATTTTTTGTGAAACAAATTTTAATACTCAGTTGAATTTGGATTTCATCCGACAAAGCATGTGGACAAGTTATTATTCCGGACGAGACTAGAGAGGTTGAAGTGATAGGATCTACTTTTGGGATGAGTTTGAACAAGGTTTCGAATAAAATTTTCTACAATTTCTCTGTTGAATCAGAAATCTAAAATCAAAATGCACAATAGGATTTCAAGCAACTCCTAATGATATAGAAGATTTATATAATTTTTTCCTTTCCAAATTTGATACTCTAACGAAATCTAACATTATTTTAGGTTCTAAAAAATTTTAGTTATTGATGAAGAAAATGGACTTTCTTTTGGTGAATATGGAGGATGTCATTTTATCCTAGATAGTAAGAAGGAGCTAAAGATTTTATTTGGAAAATATTAGCTCAGAAACATCGTCGATTTTGAGATTTTTATTTGTGACATATGTACCTGGAAACTTATTTGGAAGATTACAATATCCATTAAAAAAAATTTAATCTATAACATATGATTATTTATCTTTTCCATAGTTTTCCTCGTAAATAGGTTTAAAATCATATGTAGGATAGAATTCCGTATCAAAAGCACTCCAGGCACCATGCTCTATGGAAAGGTTTAGTTTGCGCAGGTCTGCTGCCGGAATCCTTACTGTTACAACCTGACCAATGCCCATCATCACATACCACGAAACTACCTTTGCACTTTTAGGCGGGAAATTCTCCCAGAATTTAGTTTTCTCTAAATTTTTCTGAATAGAATCCAGGCTTTTATCCTGTTGATGTTTCAGAAAGATGGTGATCATAATACTGTCGTTCTTCACTTCAGTTTGAGCTTTCGCCGAAAAGGCAAATAAAATAAATGCGGCAAGAAGTAGTAATTTTTTCATGGTAGATAATTTGATGTTAGAATCTGATAATTGAAAATTAAAAAGGCTGGTTTAAAAGAGAAACGTCATTCCGAATTTATTTCGGAATCTCACTATATTTGATGGAAACCTGAAAACACACTTCGACAAGCTCAGTATGACAGTTCAGGTTGACGAATATCTACTTTAAACAGCCTTTATTTTTAATTTTGAGGAAAGACCCTCTCTATAAATTAAGCTTCTGTAAGCACTTGTTTTTCAGTTGGTGCATCTTGATGAATCAGCCTTTCAGCTTTCAATTCCTGCCAGAAATCAGCAGGAATTTTAGTTTTCATAGAAGCCAGATTTTCTTTCACTTGTTGCGGAGTATGCATACCGGGAACGATGGCTGTCGCCACATCAGGAAATGAGGCAAATTGTAAAGCGGCTGTTCTTAGATCTACATTATGAGCAGCGGCGATTTTTCTTAATTTTTCCCGTTTTTCTTGTGCAAAATCCGGAATTTTAGGTCCGTAATTATAACGGTCGCTGCCGGAAAGATAACCCGCGTTGAGGTTAGATCCCATTACCAGAGAAGCCCCATGCTTGCGAATTGCAGGAAATATTTCTTCAATCGCATTCTCATGATCCATTAAAGAATATTGGGCAGCAAACAGGAAGATATCAGGATCTGCAACATCTAGTGCTTTCATTATAGGTTCAGGCGTATTTACACCTAATCCCCAACCTTTAATAATGCCTTCTTCCCGCATTTTAGTAAGCTCAGGAAAAGCTCCTTTTTTAGCTACTTCAAAATGTTCTAGCCATTCACCTTCTTTAAAAAGCGGGTTATCTGAAGACAGATCATGAACGTATGCAATGTCAAGACTATCTATTCCTAATCGTTGCAAACTATCTTCAATAGAACGACGAATTCCGGAAGCCGAATAATCAAAAGTTACCGAGTTAGGTGATGGTGAAAATGGGAAAGGCCCTTTCTCTGTCACCACATTTTTTGAAGCTTTTAAAAGCTTACCTACTTTAGAAGAAATCACATATTCTTTACGTGGTTTATTATGTAGAAAATAGCCGTAGCGTCTTTCTGAAAGTCCGAGACCATACCAGGGCGCCACGTCATAATAACGTACGCCTTCATCCCAGGCGGTTTTTAAAGTTGCATGAGCTTCTTCATCTGTTACGGGTTCAAACTCGTTTCCTAGTGAAACGCCGCCCATACCAAAGTCATGCGGTAATTGATAGTGTTTTTTATTTTCGTTTGAATTCATAGTATAATTTTTGGATTCTTAATATCATAAAGTTATGAAGCAGATCACTCTCATGCAGAACTTTAATATTTCGTTTTGACCGTTTTATGGCAATATTATAAGAAGCAGCGGTTATGAACCTGTAAACATTGATTAGCTTTATATAAACCTTAAAAAGAAAGATGATGAAGTACAAAAAAATAGGAAATACCAGCGAAGAAGTATCTGCAATGGGATTGGGATGTATGGGTATGAGCCATGCATATGGAGAACCCAATGACAAAGAATCGATCGCTACTTTACATAAAGCAATGGAATTAGGAGTGACCTTTTGGGACACTGCAGATATTTATGGAAAAGGTAAAAATGAAGAACTTATTTCTGAAGTATTAAAACCGAATCGGGATAAGATATTTCTGGCGACTAAATTCGGGTTTCAACTTGAAGATCATGGTAATTATACAAAATTTGATGGCTCACCTGCCTATGTAAAGAAAGCGGTAGAAGCCAGCCTGAAACGCTTAAAAACTGATTATATAGATCTGTATTACGCACATCGCATTGATCCAGATGTACCTGTCGAAGATACAGTAGGCGCAATGGCAGATCTCGTAAAAGAGGGGAAAGTTAAGTATATAGGTTTATCTGAAGCTTCTAAAAATTCGATCATTAGGGCACATAATGAGCACCAAATTACTGCTTTGCAAAGTGAGTATTCTTTATTGACTCGCGGAGTAGAAGATGAAATACTGCCGTTGTGCAAAGAGCTTAAAATCTCATTTATTCCTTTTAGTCCGCTAGCACGTGGTTTAGTTACAAACAAACTTGATGTTTCTGAATTAAAAGAGGGTGATTTTAGAAAATCCTTACCGCGATACCAACAGGAATATGCCGAGAATAACAGCAAATTAGCCGCAGGATTTGCAGGTATCGCTGAAGATATTGGTTGCACACCTGCGCAATTGGCAATTGCGTGGGTGCTGCATCAAGGGGAGAATATTATCCCGATTCCCGGAACCAAAAAGAGAAAATACCTTGAGGAGAATGCTGCTGCTGTAGATGTTTCTATTTCTAAAGAAAAACAACAGGAGATTGAAGATCTACTCAAAAAATATCCCAATACAGGTGATCGATATAGCGAGGACAATTATAAACTAGTCGATAAAAATTAAGTTCTAAGTAAAAGCTGGCATTTTCCCCTTGTCAGACTGTTTAAAAAACGGCCGATTTTATAAAGAAATCGGCTTTTTTAATGGAAAAATCGACATATTCTTAAAATTTTAGTTGTGGTAAAAAGCCATTTATCAGGTGCTGGTTTAAAATAGTTTAGAATTACTAGATTTGGTCCTAATCCTGACCATTTTTAATATGAAACCCAAAGATTCTTCTGATAAATCTATAGATCAATGCCCCTTTTTTAGCCGCCGTGATTTTATTAACACCTCATTTCTAGGTACCGCTGGCGTAATGTTGGGTGGTGCAACTGCTCTAACAAGTATTGGGTGTGCAGAAGACCCAGCTTTAAAACCAATAGCTAAAGATTCCTGGAATGGCTATGGTGCTGTGGGCGATTATGCGCAGTCATCTGGAAACACGAGGAAAGTAATGGAAGCTGCTCACAAAGTGCGAGACGGCTTATATGATGCAGATGTTGCGATTAATGAAACAGGGGAAATATATGATATGCTAATAGTAGGCGGCGGTATGAGTGGTCTGGGCGCGGCTCACTATTTTAAGAAGAACGCTACCGCAGAACAAAAATGTCTCATTCTTGAGAATCATCCCATTTTTGGTGGGGAAGCCAAACGGAATGAATTTGTAGTAAATGGAATTCATTTAATAGGGCCGCAGGGATCTAATGATTTTGGCGTGCCACGAAAAGGATCAGGGTCAATGACAGACAAACTTTTTGACGAATTGAATATTCCCAGAGAGTTTGCATTTCAAAAGTGGGATGAAGTTCTAAAGCCATTAAAATTTGGACTTGATAATTATGCGCACATGACCGGTATTGCAGAATCTGCTGTTGATGTGGGTTATTATTTCAATGAAAATAAAACAGAAAAGCCGCAGTGGGTCAACAATATGTGGCGGCAGGATCTGGAGAATTCACCTTACAGTGAAGAAACAAAAGCAGATTTACTTAAATGGAGATATTATAATAATACAGAGAGGAGTGAAGAGTATTTGCGCAAACTGGATGGAATGTCTTACAAAGACTATCTTGAAAAAGAATTGAAATTATCTTCTGAAGCAACAAAACAAGCAGAGCCAATTATTGGCTTAATAAATGGCGCAAGCCCTAATGCGGTTTCGGCTTTTGCCGCTGCACAGGTAGGTATGCCTGCTACCGGAAGATCAAGAGGTAAAGATGCGGCTTCGCCACTTTCGTTTCCAGGAGGGAATAGTGCTTTTGCACGGTATTTTATTAAAGACCTAATTCCTGATTCTATAGGTGGAAGTAACAGCTTTAATGATGTAATTAATAAACAGGTTAATTTTGAGGCGCTGGATAAAGAAGAGAACAAAGTACGCATGCGATTAGGCGCTACTGTTGTTCGCGTTGAGCATATGGGAGATATAGAAGGAGCTGATTATGTACAGATAACTTATGAAAAAGAGGGAAAACCTTATACCGTAAAAGCAAGATCTGTTGTTATGGCTTCCGGAGGGTGGATCAACAAGCATGTTCTACGAGATTTACCTGCAGCTATAAAAGATGCATATAGCGAGTTTAATTACGCTCCCGCCATGATCGCCAATGTTGCATTGACTAACTGGCGATTTATGTATGAAAAAGGAATTACAGCTGCGCAATGGTTTAATGACGGTTTTGGATTTTCCTGCAATATTAGAAAGACGATGGTCATAGGCGATTACAATCCTCCACTTCATCCTGACAAACCTGTAATACTTACTTTTTACATGGGTTGTTATTCACCCGGTTTACCATTGAAAGAGCAGACTGTAAATGCGCGATACAAAATCTTTGGAACCACATTTGAAGAATATGAGAAACAGCTTATTGAGCAAATGACAGAGCAATTTGGTGAATCAGGATTTAACGCAGAAAAGGATATTGCGGGAATAACTTTAAACCGATGGGGACATGCTAGACTAGCTCAACCACCAGGTTTTTATTATGGTAAAGATGGAAAACCCTCGCCTCGTGAAATTGTAGCAGCGGGTTATGGGCGCATTGCAATTGGGCATTCAGAATTAAATGGTCACCAAAACTGGACGGGCGGGATAAGTCAAGGATATCGAGCAGCAGAACAAGCCTTAGCATTATATAAAAAAAGAATCCTGTAACAAATTGCTACAGGATTCTTCATTCAGACTAATCATTACTTCTTATATAGCTTCTTCATTTAGCCTGTTTTCTGCCATTTCATTTAGATCTTCGTCGGCTTTATATTCTTCGTCAAGAGTTTTCACAAGAATCTTAACTACTTTATCATGACCAAGTTCTTTTGCATAACGAATTACGGTACCGTATCCTGAAATCTCATAATGTTCTACCCGTTGAGCTTCAGCAATAAGACCGGCATCCTTCACATCGTCATCAGCATCTTCTTTAATAAAATCTTCAGCTTCTTTAATCAAGCCTTTCATAGCTTTGCATTCCTCTCCGGTAGGCTTTATGCCTATTTCATCACACACTTCTTCAAGTCTTTTTTTGTGAGTTTTAGTTTCTTCCAGATGGTCTTCAAAGGCTTTCTTTAGTTTCTTGTCTTTTGCAGTTTTTGCCATTTTAGGGAGTGCCTCTATAAGTTGAGTTTCTGCACTGTATAAGTCTTTTAACTGATGTTCAAATAAATCTTGTAAGGTTTTCATGTCGTAATTTTTTTATTTGTTGTTATAACTCTAAGTTATGCATACATTTCAGATATTTCTGTTAAACATATAATAAGCATTTGCTAAAGTTCTCCTCTTTAAATTTTGTTTTTAAAGGCTATTTTTTAAAATTTCTTTGTTTTAGTATTAATTTCTAATTGCCATTCCTGCCCTGTAGCAGCAAGGTATTCAGAACGGTTCCATATTTCAAGAGCTGTTCTGCCTGTGGTGTTACGGCTCACTAGATATGTTTCGTCCTCGGGCATAGAAAGATATTTAAAGCCACAATTTTTTAGTAGTGAGAGAATTCCCTGGTGATTAGGTGCCCACCAGTTAGTAGGGTCGCCAGCTAATTTATTCGGTATAAATGCCATAGAAGGCCATGCTCCTGATGTCATAATTTCTCTTTTATGAAAGGGAACATCGTCGGGAACAACCATCTCTTCTGAACCAGGAAGGGACAAGGTCTGGAAAACCATTAAATTCTTCGCTCTTTGCGAAATAATGTCTAACGCCAGGAGAGGATAACGCAGATGGTAGAACACACCCATAAACCAGATAAGATCAAATTCATCTGATGAGTGAGCGAGATCATAAATTTGCTGTTGCTTAAAAGTTATACGATCCTCAAGATCAAACATAGAGGCTACCCATTTCGCCTGTTTTAAATAATGCTCGTCAAGGTCTATGGCAGTAACATGAGCGCCGCGTTTTGCAAGTTCTATACTGTAAAAACCGGCATTACAGCCTATGTCAAGAACCTTCCATCCATTTAGGTCTTCAGGAATATGATCTTTTATTTTATTCCATTTAAATGAAGGGAAATCTCCTAAAAAATGATCAGGAGCGGTTTGATGACCCTCAGGTAAGTGAATATTGTGAAACCACGGAGATAAAGCCTGTATTCTTTCTTGTGTATCCACGTTTTATGATTTTTCTGAAAGTTGCATGACCTGATGTAAATATTTTTCGAGTTCGTAAGCCCTTACCGTAGAACTGTGCTGATTAAGGATGTGTTGCCTCGCATTTTTACCAATTTGTTTGCGGTCTTGTTCTGAAATTGAGTTAAAGTAATCAAGAACTTCCTGTGTAGAATCTGCGAGAAGAATTTCTGAATCCGGGTCAAAAAAAGTTTGAATTCCATCCCATTTATCTGAAATAACGGGAACTGCACATGCAGCTGCTTCAAAAAGTCTTACACTAGGCGAGTAACCAGCTTTAACCATATCTGCACGGGTAATATTGAGAGCATATTTTTGTGAGTTGTAAAATTTGCGGTGCTCAATGGGAGGAAGATGTTGTATACGTTCTACGTTAGTAGACCACTTAATATCATTAGGATATTGAGGTCCCGCAACTACAAATTTTCCTTCTTTATAAATAGAAGCCGTTTTATTTAATAATTTTTCTACAGCAGGTTGTCGATCTGGACTGTAAGTACCTAAATATCCCATTTGATAATTGGGTTCTCTGTTCTCAGGATAATAAAGATCTGTATCTACAGAACAGTATAAAGCTCTGGCCATGGGAGATTTAAATTTTTCTTCCAGTTGTGTTAATATGGGGCCTCCAGAAAATGATAAGTAAAGATCATACTGAGGTATTAGTTCAGGATGCAGGTATTCATAATCCTGCTTCTTAAGTTTTGCCAGAGTCACAGGGGTGTCAATATCATAGAAAGCTGTTACACCCTGTGCAACGTGATTAACCCAAGATCCAATTTCAACACCTTGTTGCACGTAAGAACCCACAATTACTACATCTGCAGATGAAACTATATGCTTATAGTTTGTTTTTAGCTCCTCATTAGAGTTATATAAAAAAAGATCACAAAAGGCAGGTTGAGGCATATCTCTGTTTTGAGCATAGTAGGACATATCTTTTTCAAAAAAAGTTATTTTATGACCACGTGCTGCAAGTTGCTTTAAAAGAGATCTGTAAGTTGTTGGGTGACCATTACCCCACGAAGAGGTAATAGAAAGACCTATTATCACAATTTTCATATTTTAGGTTTTGATGGTTGGAGATTGAGTTGAATTACTTCTTCCAGCAATTGGGCTCGGTGAGCGTAGGTATGAATGCCTATAACTTTCTTAAATGCAGCCTGCCCAATTTCTTTTGCCTTTTCTGGAGTAAGATTTTCTATTATTTCTTCTATGTCTTTACCGTCTTTTGCAATGAGTATCTCTTTTTCAGGTGTGAAAAAGGTTTCTATCCCTTTCCAGTAATCTGTAATTATACATGCGCCCGCGCCTGCCGCTTCAAAAACTCTGGTAGCGGGAGAAAATCCATACTTAGCCATGCTATCCCTGCTTATGTTAAGAATAGCAAGCGGGGAGCAGTTAAAGGCGTTATGATCTTTAGTGTATACATGACCTACATAGGAGATATTATCTGGTAATTCTTTATCTGCCCAGCCACTCCCGCCTAGAATAAATTTGTAATCCGGAAGATTTGCTGCAGGTCGTATAAAGAAGGTTTCTACTCTTTTTTCTCTGTCTGGTAATCTATTGCCTAAAAAAGAGAGAGCTCCTTTATAGTGTGCTTGTGGTGAAACAGGAAAATGTGTGTCTATATCTAAAGCATTATATATTGGAATACATTTTTGCGCACCATTTTTAAAATAAGCATCGATTACTGGTCTACCGCCACCATAGGTCAGGATAAGATCATAAAGTGGTATAAGTTTATGAAAAGGATCGTTAGCATGAGTTTCTAATCTATCAAGAGTTGCTGGTGCATCTACATCCCAAAATATAATAAGATTATCATCGCGTTTCATATGTGCGATTTCTTCTTCTAAAAATTCATCAAAAACTCCTACACCACTGGTCTTTATTATAACGTCTGCTTCTTCCTGAGCCTTTCTTAACAGGCCGCGAAGGGTAACCTTATCATCCTCGTAAATGATGACCTTACACCAATGTGGATCGTCAATATCACGATGCTTTTGTCTTTCATATATATCAGGTTCATAAAAAGTCACCCGGTGCCCCATTTTGTGCAATGCTTTTACAATACCACGATAATATGTTGCAGCACCATTCCAATATGCAGAAACTATGCTTGAACCAAAAAAGGCTATTTTAAGATTACTATTTTCCATGATTAATTCTCATTTTATTAACTAATGGCGATTCAATTTGATTTAAAATGGCCTCAAGCTCATCTACTCTGTGAGCACATGTATGTTTATTTAAAATTGTTTGATACCCATTATTAGAAAGGCTTTGCGCGAGTTGTGCACTTTTAAGCACCTCTGCAATTCTATATCCCATATCATTTCCTGACTTGACCATTAAAAAATCAGCTCCAGGCGAAAAAAGATGTTCTTTATCTTGCCACGGTGAGGATATTAGAGGTATACCGCAAGCCATCGCTTCAAAAGGTCTTATAGTGGGTATACCCGGTAACATTTTCACATAAGGTCTTCTGGGCACATGTACGGTAACTTTATATCTGGCAAAAACTTCTGGTACTTTATAATTAGGGAGCCAGCCGCCATATTCTATGCCTGCATCATCGAGGGCTTTTAATGCTTTTTGCGGATAACGTACTCCAAAGACTTTCGCTTTTATGCCTAATTCTTTTACAGGTTCTATTAAAAACTCATTTAATTCTTCTGTGCGTTCATCGTCTCCCCAATTGCCTATCCATACAAGATCACCTTCTTTATCTTGATTGCGTTCTGGTTTAAATAATTCTGTATCTGCTGCTTCGTGCCAAGTAAATACTTGGGGAAACCATTGCTTACGCTCATAGATTTCTTTTAAAACATTGCCAAAAACAAGAGCCGCATCATAATTATCAAAATTATACTGTGACATACTTTTTATGTTAGACACTGCTCTGTGATGTGTATCATGAAAAAGAAGTTTATAATCATACTTATCTTTTTCAGCGCCTATTTCTGCAATAAGTTCTTTGCTGTTCCACTCATGAACGATTACCACGTCTGCATCGCCCAGCATGGCTTTATAATTAAGTTGCTCTTCCGGATTATAAAATTGCGGGTGCAGCGTTGGGTAATACTGTCTAAATTCGTCAAGTTTGTCTACACCATGATCTTTAATCAGATTTGTAAGACTCCATCCGTTCTCAGGCTCATAGACGTCTACCTCATGATTACGTTTTATTAATTCTTTTACAATGCCGCGTAAGAAATGAGCATTACCATGATTCCAGTCTGAATACAAAGAGTGATAAAAGAGGACGAACTTCATATGCTAACAGTTGATGGTTGTTTTGTTAATAATACTGGGTTAAGCATTTCCCGGTAAAGGTTGTAGTAGTTTTCTGCCATTATTTTAGCGGAATAAAAACCTGCCTTTTTATATGCTTTTTCGGCTAAATCATGCCTAAAATTGGTATTGTTGATTAGAAGCAGGACAATTTGCAATAAGTCTTCTGCATCAAGCGGATCAAAGAAAACAGCATTATCTTGCCAAATCTCCTCCATGGTATCTATGTGGCTGAGTACTAAAGCGCATTCACATTTAGCAGCTTCTAAAACACCTAAACCAAAAGGCTCATACAGAGAAGTACTCACATAAATTGAAGCTTTTTTCATCCATGTTTCTAAACTTGTTTTAGACAAGTTTCCCAGGAAGAACACATTTTTTATCTCGACCGGTTTACCGGTATTGGGATGTACATTCTCACCTGCAACATAAACAGGCCACGGCAGACGAGGTGCGATATGGCATAACAAGTGAAGATTTTTACCTTCGTCCCATATTCGGCCAGAACATAAGATCATATCTTCTTTTTCTAATCGAGAAGAGGAATGTAAATCGCAGCCGTTGTAAATAGTTTGTGTTTCTACATTAAGCTCTATCTGCTCTACGATTTCTTTACGAAAGGAATTAGAAGGGAAAATGGCGATATTTGCCTGTTTTAAGGCGATTTTCTTATGCTTTAGGTAAATTTTAAATTCCTGTGGCGGATTTTCTCCTTTTACAGCTCTAAACCAGCTTTCTACACAGGAGTGATAAACTGTAATTACAGGGCAAGTATTTCTGGTCTTAAATTTTGTAAAATTGTTTAGATGAATAATATGAGGCTGAACCGTTTGATAGATAGCTGTTAACCATTTTTCTGATTTCTCAACATCGCGCCAGGGATCCTGCATCCATTCTAATTTGAAATCGCTTTTGTACAAAATGGTGTTGGGAATTTTACTAATTGTTCTCTCCTGATCACGAGTAGGCCATCTTCCCAGAGCTGCAAGGTGTATCTCTACATCATAAAGGGCCAAGGCTTTACATAACTGGCAAACATATGACCATACACCCCCCAGTGTGTCTGTTGTCATCAATATTTTTAATCGTTTACCTGCCATAAATCTCATCAATAATTTCTGCGATTTTTATGAATTCCTGCGCCGTTCTCGCATTGTGACCTTTACCATCAAGAAGGTCCTGAGCCCAGACTAAGCCCGCTCTGCCACTCCAGTCATCAGGTTGATTGACTAATGTTTGTGTTGAGGTACCTGTATATTTTTCAGCAATGAAATCATAGAAGGAACCGTTAATATTTTTAAAGCTTGCGGTTCCGTTTGTGCCAAAAAATTCAGCCTTGATAATAGCATCTTTGCCTGCAGAGAC
Organism: Leeuwenhoekiella sp. A16; assembly: GCF_047946675.1. Lineage (GTDB taxonomy): Bacteria > Bacteroidota > Bacteroidia > Flavobacteriales > Flavobacteriaceae > Leeuwenhoekiella. The sequence goes on along the minus strand of NZ_CP172313.1, from coordinate 4,019,914 downwards.
ATGCCAGGAGCATCGCAGATTTATAGAAGTATGGTTATCGGCAATCAGTTTTACATCTGCAAAATCTTCAACTTGCTCACCTATGTTACTTATTTTCTGACCTCGCGAGTAAAGGTGAGTAGTGCTTACTTCAACTTCAGGAAAATCTAGCGCCCACATTGCCAGATCAATCAGGTGTATGCCCAGATCTATTACGCAGCCGCCTCCTGATTTGTGTATATCATAAAACCACGGCTTGTCTGGCCCGTACGCATTATGAAATATGAGGTTGACTGAAAAAATAGTACCCAGTTCACCAGATTGAATAAGATCATAAACTGCTTTAAAAGCCTTTGTATAGCGATAAGAAAGATCAACAGCAAGTAGTTTATCTGCATTTTTAGCAGCAGTAACAACTTCTTTAACCTCTGCAGCGCTGCGGCCCAGAGGCTTCTGGCAGAATACAGATTTGCCGGCATTAAAAGATTGAATACACTGTGCTGCATGCATTGCACTGGGAGTAGCTATAACCACACCGTCAATTTCAGCTTTACAAACCTCTTCTATAGAAACTGCTTTTCTTGCTTTTGGGGCGGATTTTTGAGCTTCTAGGGCGTTTTTAGCATCGGTTTCAGCGATAATTTCTGCATCTGCTTGCGCATTGTTCAATAATACCTCCATTCTGTTACGGCCTATCCAGCCTACGCCTATAAAGCCAAGTTTTAAATGCTGAACTGAAGATTTATTTAAGGTTTCTAATTGCATAGCTAAATATTTTTTCAGTTGAGGATTAGAGCTTTTATAAAACCATCTGGCCGATGCTCAAGATTTTGTAATGCCTGGTCTAGGTCTGCTAAAGCAAATGTGTGTGTAAATAGGGGGAAGGGGTCCATTTTACTTGTCTCTATGGCGAGAAAGGCCTTTCTTATTCCGTTTAGATATTGTTGAGGATCGCGCTCATGAGCATTTATCATATCTATCCCTCTCCAGTTAAGCAGCTGTACATTTAAACTGCGCATACCTCCCTGATGAAAACCCGCAACTATTAATTTACCTTTCTCTGCTGTAAGTTCTATACTCAGGTTGAGAGGCCATTCTTTACCGGTAGCTTCAATTACCCGATCGCAAAACTTACCATGTGTGATATCCCTGACCTCTTCAATTATTTTTTTATGATCATGCATGGGTATCAAGTGATCTGCACCAGATTGTGCTGCAGCCTGAAGCGAAAAATCTCTTTGTGAAATAGCTATTACTCTAGCTCCATCAGATTTAAGTAATTGTATGAGCAACAGGCCTAAAAAGCCACAGCCTACAACAGCAACGGTTTGTCCTGCTTTTATATCACTGCGCGCGAATATATTCATGGCACATCCCAAAGGTTCACCGGGAAATGGTTTATCGTCAAATAAATCTGGCATAACCACTAGATTTTCGGCTTTAGCTGTGTCAAATTCCGCGTAAGCGTTATAAGATAGTCCCGTAACTCTTTGTCCCGGGGTGAGATTTGTCACATCATCACCCACTTCTTCTATTATACCCCAGCCTTCATGACCGGGATTGCCTGCTTCTACAGGATAAGAAAACCATTCTCTGCCTTGCCAAACCGGAATATTAGATGCACAAACACCACAACCTTCTATTTTTATAAGCACCTCATCATTTTCTGGCTTTTTTCTCGATACTTCTATAACTTCTAATTCACCTGGATTTTTAATGACGGCAGCTTTATAAAGTTGTGATTTGTGTACCGGTGGCGTGCTTTGTAAAGTTCTGCTCATTCTCATACGGTAATTTCATTTTTAGTTGATGTACGTTTTGAGGTTATTCTATTTGCTGTAAGCCAATTTATTATTGAGTCAATACCTTTATCAACAGAGTACTTTGGCTCCCAACCTGTAAATTCATGAAATTTAGTAGTGTTAGAAACATAATATTGTTGATCTCCTGTGCGCCACTCTTCAAAAGAGGTATTTATATTTTCACCAGTTTGATCTTTTATAATTTCAAGTAGTTCGAGTAAACTCACTGTGTTTTGTGCGCCGCCACCTATATTGAAGACTTCACCTTTAACAAGGTCAATGTGCTTATGGGCAAGCAGAAAAGCTTCCACCAGATCATCTACATAGAGTATATCTCGCACCTGCTTGCCATTACCATAGATGGTGATAGGTTTATTTTCTAAGGCGTTGATTAAAAAATGAGCCACCCAGCCCTGATCTTCTGTTCCAAATTGATGAGGACCGTAAATACAACTCATCCTAAATACAACTGTTTTGATTCCGAAGGAACGGGAATAATCTAGTATATATTGATCTGCTCCTCCTTTTGAACAGCCATACGGACTATGAAAATCAAGAGCTCTTTTTTCATTTACGCCCCGAAGCTGTATTTCCTTATCCTCTGGTATATAACGGGTCTTTTTTTCAATCATTCTTACATCTGTAAGATTGCCATATACTTTATTTGTAGATGTAAAGAATAAGGGTGGTTTATGAGATGATTTTCTTATAGCCTCAAGTATATTAAAAGTGCCTTCCAGATTAACCTGAAAATCATGAAGCGGATTAATAAGTGAAGTAGTTACAGCAACTTGGGCCGAAAAATGAAATATTGCCTCTGCATGTTGAACGCTTTGTTCTAGTAGCCGCGTCTCTTTAACATCTGCTATTTGTATTAAAAGAGATGAAGGATATTCTTTTTTTAACCATTGTAGATTCTCTTCTACACCATCTCTACAAAGATTGTCATATATCATGACGCGTTTACCTTCCTGCAGTAGTCTGCTAGCAAGATTTGTCCCTACAAAGCCAGCTCCACCGGTTATAAGAATATAATTCTCATCTGTGTTGAGTAAATATTCTTTATGTAGATAGTCATGATCAAAAATTGCTTTAACCCCTTTTTTAGCTAATAGCTTATATAGTAGCTTAGGTGAATCATCAATCTTTTTAAGGCCAAAATGATATTCCCGCTCGTCGAGATGAAAACCTCCTACGGTAGCATTTTTAGGTGCGAGATCTTTTAAACTGTACCAATAAATTCTGTCTGCACTGGTTTGTATTACATTTTTAAATTCTTCAAATTGTTTATATTCATCACACTGCCAGGTAGAAAAGCCAACTTCTGAAATCCACAGTTCTTTTTTAAGGTCAAAACGCTCGAGTACTTTTTTTACATGGTTAATATTTTCCTTCCATCCTTCCCACTGCTGGTCAAAGACGTGAGGAAACCCATGAATGCCTATTGCATCAATATTTTCTAGTGTACCTTTTTCGGCCATCATTTGTAACCAGTTTGGGTCTATGGGGCTCATGCCGCCCAGGAGGGTTTTCTTTCCTCTTTCTTTTGCCCAAAAGGCAGCCATATCTATCATGGTAGAGAACTTGTTCCATGAATAATCTAAAGTGAAATCATATTCAATTTGATTATTGGGTTCGTTCCATAATTCTACCCATTCAAAATACTTCCCATAGCGGGTTATCATAACATCAATAAAATCTGCATAGGCTTTAAGATATTTGGGTGGTGATGAAGTTTTTGCCACCACACCAATAGAAGGAGGTGTGTAAAGAAAGCATGGCAGAATCTCAATTTCGTTTTGATGCAACTGCTCAAACATCCAGTCGTACCACTCTTGCGTACCTTCTACATACCAATCTGCCCAGGAAATACCGGTACGTAAATTCTTTATTCCAATATTTTTAAGGTCTGCAATTGCATTTTTTACTTCTTCATACTCTCCCGGTCTAAACCACTCTAGTATACCAATTACAGGTGTTTTTTTTATTTCAGCATTGATCATCTTTAAATACATTAAACGGTTAGTCCTCTTGAGGCAAGCTCAACACTTGCTTTATTTACATTATCTATGGCAATTTGATCTTTTAACCAATCTGCAAGTTCAGCAAGACCATCTTCCAGATCAATTTTTGGTTCAAAATCTAAAAGTTCACGGGCTTTAGAAATATCTGCAAAACAATGTCTTATATCTCCTATTCTGTATTTGCCGGTAACTTCTGGCTGTATATGCTTCTTCATAACTGCAGCAAGTCTCTCTGCGAGTTCTATAACGGTGTATTGCCTGCCGCTGCCAATATTAAAAACCTCATTATTAGCTGTTGATTTTTCCATGGCATATCTACATGCTCGAGCAACATCTTTAACATGAATAAAATCTCTTTTTTGTAAACCGTCTTCAAATATCATGGGAGCACGCTCATTAAGAAGCCTTGAAGCAAAAATGGCAAGCACCCCAGTATATGGGTTTGATAAAGCCTGTCTTGTGCCATATATATTAAAGAATCTGAGGGCTGTAGTAGGGATATTATAAGCTTTACCCGTCATCAAGCATAATCTTTCCTGGTCATATTTAGAAAGCGCGTATACAGATGATAAATTGGGTTTTTTATTTTCTGGTGTAGGTACGGGAGAAAGAATAGAACTCTCATTTTGCATCTCCCAGTTGTCGTTTTTGAGATCCTCTATGTTTCTTTGGCAACTGCTATAGGGTTTACCTTCTTTATCTGCATACAACCCTTCACCATAAATGCTCATACTTGAAGCTACAACCAGCTTTTTTACAGGATTTTTAATGAGTTGTTCTAAAAGAACAGCTGTACCCAGATTATTTACCTCTGTATAATCTTTAATTTGATACATACTTTGACCTACGCCTACCATAGCTGCCAGGTGAAAAACAGTATCTATCCCTTCAAGGGCCTGTGAGACAGCATTCTCATCACGTACATCTCCTATCTGCAGCTCGACCTGAGAATTTAAATAATCAGGTCTTTTGGCTTGCCCGCCATGTACCTGTGGCGACAAGTTATCTAATGCTCGCACAGTGTATCCATTATCTATAAGTTCATCTGCCAGATGTGAGCCAATAAAGCCTGCTCCCCCTGTAATTAATACTTTTCCTTTCATGTACTGGATTTAAGGTTTTAAATGAAATAACTATTTATGTGTGGAGGTGATTATTACTTATTATGCTTTTAATAGAAATGGTGAGATAAAATATTATTGTACAATAGGTACGATTGCAGTAAACCGAAAGCCCGCCGGACAATTTTGAGAATAGTAAACTCTGAAGAGATTGAAAAAGAAGGAGCCAATGCAAATTTTGAAGCGATTATCAGCATCGTATAAAGATTTAGGTTGTTAGTTGCTTTAGAAGAAAGAGATATTTATTACTCGTGTCTACGGGGGTAGAATATTAAGGGATCACGAATAAAAACAATTACTAACTATATTGATAGTCAGAAGTTTCTTTCTTTCTTATTCAAATTTAGGAGAGACAGCAGCTTTATCCTAATAGAAATTATTTAAATATTTCTTAAAACAATGTTTTATTAGTTTAAAAACAATTATTAATGATAATAAAAACTCTAAAAAATAATAAAGTAACCCAATGCATATATTATAGCATAAAAAAAACGGCTTGTAACAGCCGTTTTTAAAGTTCTAAAATTCCGTTTTATTAGGGTTTCAAAATTACCTTAATACAATTGTCTTCCTTATTTTTAAATATATCATACGCTTTAGGGGCGTCTTCTAGTTTCATTCTATGGGTAATAACAAATGAAGGATCAATAAGGCCGCCTTCTATTTTTTCCATTAAAGGCTTTAAATACCGCTGCACGTGAGTTTGACCCATTTTAAATGTTAGAGCCTTATTCATTGCTGCTCCAAAGGGAACTTCATTAACCATCCCAATATAAACACCGGGAATAGAAACAGTACCTGCCTTTTTACAACTCATCATTATCTGTTGCAAAACATAAGGACGGGACATAGGCATTTGTAAAACTTCTTTTGTTTTGTCTATAGCCTTGCCAATAAAGGTGTCACCATGTGCCTCTGCACCCACGGCATCAATACAAGAATCTGGTCCTTTACCGTTAGTCATTTCCATTAATTTCTCATAAACATCATCACGGGCAGTAGTTCTAATTGTTTCTGCTTTACCATGAGTTTCTGCCATATTAAGCCGTTCAGGAACATTGTCAATAGCAATTACTCTGCCAGCACCCAGCATCCAGGCGCTTTGTATAGCAAACTGACCCACGGGACCACAGCCCCATATAGCTACCGTATCTCCCGGTTTTATATCTGCATTTTCTGCTGCCATATAACCTGTAGGAAAAATGTCAGATAAAAATAAAGATTGTTCATCTGTAAGGTTGTCTGGTACTTTAATAGGGCCTACATCTGCATAAGGAACACGCACATATTCAGCCTGACCACCGTCAAAACCTCCTAACATATGAGAGTATCCAAAAATACCTGAAATCGTGTGACCTAAGTTGGCTTTAGCCAAATCTGGATTGGGATTAGAATTATCGCATAATGAAAATAACGTGTCATTACAATAATTACAGTGACCACAAGCTATAGTAAAAGGTACTACCACGCGGTCTCCTTTTCTAAATTTTTTCACATTGCTTCCTAATTCTACAACTTCTCCCATGAATTCATGACCCAGAATGTCTCCTTTCTCGGTAGTGGGAACCATCCCGTCTACAAGGTGTAAATCTGAACCACATATTGTGGTTGAAGTTATTTTAAGAATTATATCATTAGGATCCTTAATTGTAGGATCGGGAACATTGTCTATACGCACATCATTGCGTCCATGCCATACAAGTGCTTTCATAAAAATAAGTTTGAGTTGTTAATTAGTTTTTATGAAATTTAGTAATAACCCAATCCTAATAATTATAATGAAATCGTAATTCACATATATTTAAGTTTTTAGAATTGTACTAGAATATAAAAAGCCTGAAAAAATCCAGGCTTTTATTAGTAGAATGATTTTATACTACTTCAGTTTATCTAAAGTCGATTTTATAAAAGACTCACCACTTTCCATTTGCTCTTTCTGGGCGAAAGCAGCAGGATCTGGCATTCCTAAATTGGGTTTTTTGCCCTGAGGGACCGCTTTTTCAAATGTAAATTCTCCTTTTCCATCTATAGAAGTTCCTTCACTCCATCTTCCTTTAGCTTTAGAATCCCCATTGATATGAGTAGAAATAAAGTTGTAGTTAAAGTTTTGGTTTTCTTCCTCTTGTGGGAAGCTGTTAGGTATAGGGTGATTTCCTTTTAGCCCGCCTATCTCTTCAAGAACTGCTAACCATTGATTTTGATGCATCGTGTCACGTGCTATGAGAAAAGAAAGCATATCTTTCATTCCTTTATCATCTGTAGATTTCCATAAACGAGTGGCCAGTACACGTCCTGCAGACTCTGCAGTTACATTAGCATACATATCTGCAGCCAGATTACCTGTGCCAATTACCCATGACCCATTAAAAGGTACACCATTACTATCTACAGCCATAGCAGCCATACCACTAGAGAGAATATGGCGCGGATTTGCACCGCCCATAATTTGATCGAGAAAAGGATCTTTTGCCATTTCGTCTTTTAAGTTATTTGATGCTCCTTCCAGATTGAGAGCTACCGCTGTAGATAATAATTCTACATGCGCCAATTCTTCTGTTGCGGTTTCTAAAAGCATATCGCGATACTTTTCGGGTCCTCTGGCACCCCAGGCTTGAAAAAAGTATTGCAGACATACTTTTATTTCTCCTTCTATACCGCCTATGGCTTGTTGCAACATTTTTGCAAATTGAGGATTAGGTTTGTCTACTTTTACCTCATACTGTAATTTTCCGTCGTGATAAAACATAATTTTAGTTTTTTGATTATTAGTTAATTAAAGTATTCTAAAATTATATGACGAAAATTATTTATTATTTGAAATTAACTTTTTTAACTAATGATAATAAATTTTTTGTACGAAAAAAATAGCGTTTTTTCATCTGTAGAGCCATTTTTTGCCTGTTTTAAGGCGTTTTTTAAACAGTTATTCTTGTTATTTATTTGTTAACAGGGGAATACCTTAATAAAATAGCATGAAGAAAAATTGCTGTAGAAGTATATTTTTTAAATTTTATTTACTGAAGTTGCCATTACATATGGCTAAACCAAAAACGAGATGGAGATATATTTAATTGTGGGCATAGGTCTGGTTGTTTTGACCTTTATAGACTTCTTTCATACCACACTCTCAAGTGAGGGATATGGTTTTCTTTCGCGAAGCATAAATAATGGACTAACTTATCTGATTTTAGGCCCTAAAAGTCGGTTTTTATATAAATATTCGGGATTATTACATCTGCTCGTGAACTCGTTTATCTGGCTAGTGCTGCTTCTCGCCGGTAGTTACCTCATTTTTTTGAGTGAACCAGATATGGTAGTAAATAGTGTGACAAAAGTGCCGGCTTCTGCAATAGAGCGATTCTATTATACATGCTATGTCATCTCTACAGCAGGAATAGGTGATTATATACCGGGTAATAACCTAAGCCGGGTGTTGAGTGGTGTTGTGTCTTTCTCTGGCTTTATCATGCTCACTATGAATATTACTTATCTTATTGCTGTACTTAATGCTGTAAATCACAAAAAGAATCTGGCTACTTATATTTCTACTATGGGAGAAGATGTAGAAAGTCTGTATACATATTTACTGCAGGATGGAAAACTCGCTTTAGAAAGTACAAGCGATTTGCGTACACTAATTCTAAAGCATAATGTAAATCATTTTTCATATCCTGTTATTCAAAGGTTTTTAAGCAATTCTAATAAATTAAGCGCAGTGGTGCAGTTAGCAAGTTTATATGAGGTGTTGCGGGTGGTAAAAAACAGGTTAGACATTTCTTCTCAACAAGTGAAGAAAATAGACGCGCTTTTAGCAGCTATTGATGATTATCTTGAGATTCATAAAAATGAGAAATTTAAAGACGAAAAGCGCTTGGCAGAGTTAGGCCAAATGAGAATGATATGGCTAGAGAGATATAAAGAGAAAATTATTCAACCACAAAAAATGGATAGTTTAGTAACTTCAACTTTAAAAAGTATAGGCAAGGAGTGGACAGATGTCTATACAAATTCTCGTAGTTAAAGAAATTCCAGTTGTGATAGGAAAGATAAATTATTTTTGATTTTTTAAGTACTCCAAGTAATATAATAATATGATTGTAAACTATTGATTTTCAATAATTTAGGTATGAAATTTAAGTCTTGAGTTTTGTATACATCTTTTCGAAATAATATAATATAAAAATTAAGGTTGTATTTTACCCCGCCATCCAGAAAAATAAGCTAAAATGGCCTGAAAAAGGCAATAATTAAGACCCCCATTGAATGAGTAAGAAGTTATGCAGTGTTATAACAGGAACAGGAATATACCTTCCTAAACGAAAGGTTAAGAATGAAGATTTTCTAAAGCATGAATTTTATCAATCTTGTGGTAATCGTATCCCAAAAGAGAATCAGGAAGTTATTGATAAATTTCTTGAGATAACTACTATTGCAGAGCGCCGCTATGTAGATGATAATATGGTTGCTTCAGATATGGCTTATCATGCCGCACAAGAAGCAATCACAGATGCCGGGATTGATAAAGAAACTCTTGATTATATTATAGTAGCACACAACTTTGGCGATATAAAACATGGCAGCAATCGCACAGATATGGTTCCCACGCTGGCTGCACGTGTAAAGTATAAATTAAAAATAGAAAATCCCGATACTGTAGCCTACGATCTTCCCTTTGGTTGCCCTGGCTGGGTGCAAGCGGCCATACAAGCAGATTATTATATAAAATCTGGTGATGCCAAAAGAATTTTAATAATTGGTTCTGAGACCCTATCCAGAATTATTGATCCTCACGATCGAGATAGTCTTATATACGCAGATGGGGCAGGAGCTACTATTTTAGAAGCTTTTGAAACAGATAAACCTAAAGGTATCATTAGTCATAAAACGAGATCTGATACTTACATTTATTCTAAAATGTTAACCATGGCCGGGTCTTATAAGCAGGATCCTGAACTGGAGAAAGATCTATTTTTAAAAATGAACGGTCGCAGATTATATCAATATGCACTTGAAAATGTTCCGGCTTCTATAAAAGCCTGTCTTGACAAAAGCGGAATAGACATACGTGAAGTAGATAAGGTTTTAATTCATCAGGCTAATGGCAAGATGGACGATGCGATAATAGAACGCCTTTATAAATTATATGATATCGATGAAGTACCTGAAGGTATTATGCCCATGATCATTTCATGGTTAGGCAATTCATCTGTGGCAACTGTTCCTACGTTGCTCGATCTTATTTTAAAAGGAAAATTAGAAGGTCATTCAATTAATGAAGGTGATACAATCGTTTTTGCATCAGTAGGGGCAGGGATGAATATTAACGCAATAGTTTATAAGGTTTAAAAAAATATTCAAAAAACTTTTAACCCTCAGGCAGCTTACGTTTGAGGGTTTTTTTATACCTAAATCTTAAAAAATTTGGCTTCTTGTAGACCATAGAATTAAAGTATTCCTAAAATAGATATTTATCATGGTAATTGAAATTTCTCTTTGTAATTTTAATTGAAATTATAAATGAATATGTGATTTACTATAATTTTAATTTATTATTAAAATATGTAAGTCATTGAATATAAATAAAATTGCTATGACAAAGTATAAAGATTTAAACCTCAATTATATTGCAGGTACATGGAGAAAAGGAAAAAGCAAATCTACAATTGATAACAAAAATCCCTACACACAAGAAACAATTTTTACAATAGCTGCCGCTAATAAGGATGATGTTGATGAGGCTTATGAAGCTTCCGCGAAAGCTCAAAAAGAATGGGCACAAACAACGCCATCTCAAAAGCGTAATGTTTTTGATAAAGCGGTGGCAATCATGCTGGAGCGTAAAGATGAGATCAAAGAATGGATTATTAAAGAATCTGGAGGTACAGACGTAAAGGCAGAGACTGAGTGGATGATCGCTATGGAATCCTTGAGATTTTCATCTGGCTATCCCTATGAGATAAATGGTAAAATATTTCCATCTATAGTTCCCGGTAAAGAAAGCCGGATGTACAGAAAACCGCTAGGAGTTATAACTGTTATCAGTCCATGGAATTTTGCACTCAATCTTTCTATGCGATCTGTGGCTCCTGCATTAGCCACAGGTAACGGGGTTGTACTTAAGCCTGCAGGTTTTACACCAGCGACAGGAGCAACTCTGTTAGCTAAAATATTTGAAGAAGCAGGATTGCCAAAAGGATTATTTAATGTAATTCTTGGTAAAGGCTCAGAAATTGGGGATTACATTGTAGAGCATCCCACTTCAAAATTAGTTTCATTTACGGGATCAACGCCTGTGGGTCGTGGTATCGCCCAGAAAGCAGGCGGCCAGTTTAAAAAGCTGAGTTTAGAATTAGGTGGTAATAATGCTTTTATCGTGCTTGATGACGCAGATGTTGACTTGGCAGTAGAAGCTGCTGTTTTTGGTAAATTTATGCATCAGGGACAGATCTGTATGGGTATAAACAGAATTCTTATTGATGATAAGGTTTATGATGAATTTACAGAGAAATTTATAGCCAAAGTAAAATCACTTAAAGTAGGCGACCCTTCTAAAGAAGGAATTTCAGTAGGACCAGTTATTGATGAAAGCCAGACAAAAGGTATTGTCGAGATGATTGATAAAGCAATTGAAAATGGAGCCAAATTAGAAACAGAGCGAAAAGTTGAAGGAAATATTATACATCCTGTAGTTTTCACAAATGTGACCAATGATATGGACATCGCTCAACATGAGATTTTTGGTCCGGTAGCTTTATTGATAAAATTTAACGGAGATGAAGAAGCTATAAAATTTGCTAACGATACAGATCTTGGTTTAAGCGGCGCTGTACATTCTGCAAATACAGAACGTGCGCTCTATGTTGCTCAACATGTTGAAACAGGAATGATGCATATTAATGACCAACCGGTAAATGATGATGCAAATGCTGTTTTTGGTGGCGAAAAGAATTCTGGTGTAGGTAGATTTAACGGTGAATTTGTAAAAGAAGAATTTACAACTGCTCAATGGATAACCGTTCAACATAAAGAAAGGGACTACGCTTTCTAAATAGATTAATAATTATATATGTAAAAAGCCGGTATAAAAACCGGCTTTTTTTGTGAGAAAATCGGTCTAAAATGAGCAAAATCTCCTTTTGGCAATACATAAAGAAATCCTAAATTATAGGTAATTGTTATTAATATTTTGGCAATTGTAGTACTTTTCGATAAAATTAGACTTTATTATTATTATAAATAATAAGGCGCCCTCAAAAAGAAAACCAATACTTAGTCAGTTCGTGGCCAAAAATCACTCACACAATACAGAAAACCATATTATAATAGGCATAGGAGCCAGTGCTGGTGGGCTTCAGGCACTAAAGGATTTTTTTGATAACGTTCCGCACCACTCACCATATACTTATATTGTAGTTCAACATCTTTCGCCAGACCATAAAAGTCTTATGGCAGAACTGTTGAGTAAGAATACTAAAATACCCATAATAGAGATATTAGACGATTCAGAAATTAAAATGAATTGTATTTATCTCATTCCGCCTACAAAAAATCTAATAATAGAAAACCAACACCTGCGTCTTTTAGATAAACCTAAAGGGATGCAGTTAAACCTTCCTATTAATTTGTTTTTTGAATCTTTAGCAGAATATAGCGGTCAAAACTGCGCGGGCATAATCTTAAGTGGGACGGGAAGTGATGGTTCTCGAGGTATTAAAGCCATTAAGGAAAAAGGTGGCGTTGTAATGGTACAGACTCCAGAGCAGGCTAAATTTGATGGTATGCCAAAAAGCGCCATCAATACGGGCTGTGCAGATTTTATTGTGCCCGTAGAGCAGATGAGTGACGAGCTGGTTACTTTCTTTAAAACAGCTAATAATATAGAATTTGATACAGAGCTGGTAAACTATGAAGAGCATATTCTCAATGAGATCCTTCAGGTACTTAAACAAAATACCGCTCTTGATTTTGGCTTGTATAAAAGACCCACGTTATTAAGACGCATTGCAAAACGTATGCGTGTTGTTAAGACAAACTCACTTGAAGAGTACTTGACTTACATTAAGATTGAAACTGATGAAATACAAGTACTGTACAACGAGTTTCTAATAGGTGTCACTAAATTTTATCGAGATTATAAAGCTTGGGAAACCTTAGAAAATAAGGTGATTCCAGATCTTGTGAGATCAAAGGAGGAAGGTGATATACTTAAAATTTGGGAAGTAGGTTGTAGTACGGGTGAAGAAGCTTATTCTTTAGCCATAAGTTTTAAAGAAGAAATTGAGGCCCAGCAAAAAGATATAAAATTAAAGATCTTTGCCACAGATATATCTCAGGACCATCTTGATATTGCAGGAAACGGGTCTTATGAAGAAGGCGTAGCAGGAGATATTTCGGTAGAATTGCTTGAAAAATACTTTGAAAAGGATGAGCTCAATAACTATAAAGTAAAAGACTCAATTAGAAAATCTGTGATTTTTTCAAATCACAATATAGTGCAGGATCCGCCATTTAAAAATATGGATATGGTGGTTTGCAGAAACCTGTTAATCTATCTTCAAAACTCTGTTCAAAACAAAGTAATTCAGGTATTGCATTATGCCTTAAGCCTAAAAGGAATTTTATTTTTAGGTAGCAGTGAATCGTTAGGTGTACATGAAAAATATTTTAATGGGATTGACAGAAAGTGGAAAATTTTTGAAAATAAACAAGTTTCAAAAAGATTGAGAAGCGAAATATTGAAATCTACGGCAAACAGACTTGAACTAAAATCATATAAAAAAGCATCTAAAGACCTTACACCTGTTCCCAATTCTGTCTCAGAGAATTTGAAGATAGATATAAGTGATGCTGTAATAGAGCATTTTGGCGCGACCAGTATATTTGTAGATGACGAGCTAAATGTGATGGAAGCAATGGGCGCATTTAGAAAGTATGCAGCTTTTCCTGAAAGTGGTTTCTCGACCAATTTGTTGCAAATGGTCCCTGAAGAACTTAAAGGCGCAATTACTACTGCGGTTAGAAGAGCTGTACGTTCTAAAAACGTTGTTTTTTATAAAGATGCTTTAGTAAATAAAGAAAAAGTTTCAAAAACTGTTGATCTGCTTGTAAAGCCTTTACAGCAAACAGTTAATGAGTCAAAATATAACTTTATCATTACTCTCATAGAGAAAGAAATAAAAGAGGATGGTAAGACAATTTTTCAAAAAGCTACAACAAATAAAACATCACAGGAGCGCATAAAAGATCTTGAAGAAGAGTTGGGAGAAACTCAAATGGATCTTAAAAGAGCTCTTGAAGAAGCAGAAACAAGTAATGAAGAATTACAGGCAGCAAATGAAGAATTGCTGGCTTCTAATGAGGAGTTACAAAGTACAAATGAAGAACTGCAAAGTGTAAATGAAGAATTGCACACAGTAAATGCCGAGTATATACAAAAGATGGAAGATCTTGCGCAGCTAAACGCAGATATGGATAATCTTCTTGATAGTACGCGCATTGGTACTGTTTTTCTTGATAAAGATCTAAGAATTAGGAAGTTTACCCCGGCTGTAAAAGAGCACTTTAAGTTGATGAAACAGGATATAGGAAGATCTATTGATAATTTCATCGCAAATTTTGGGATTGGTAAAAAGGCAAATCTTCTCGATAATTCGAAAAAAGTGATGCGTACTTCTCAGGTATTTGAGAAAAATATACGCAGTAAATCTGGCAGGTACTTTATACAGCGTATTTCACCATTTGTCTCATCTGAAGGTAAAGTAGATGGTGTTGTAATCACGTTTATAGATATTACAAAAGTTCACAAATCGCAGGAAGAATTGCGTAAGAGTGAAGAAAAATTCAAGGCATTCTATGAAGACGATCCTGTGATGCACGTTAGCATTAATTCAAGTACAGGAACAATTTTAGAGTGCAATAAATTATTAGTAGAAACTTTAGGTTTCGCAGATAAAAAAGACCTTATAGGTCGCTCGGTTTTTGATTTTTACACCAGAGAAAGTAAGTTAAAAGCTGTAGAAATACAGAATTCTATCCGTGATTTCTCTAGTATTAAGAATGAAGAGATGATCATGATCGCAAAAGACGGGCGAGAAATACCCATCATGCTAAACTCTGATGTTTCTCTAGACGAGCAAGGTAACCCAACCATAGTACGATCTGCACTTGTTGATATTTCTGAACTTAAAGTCGCTCAGACCGCGTTACAGCAGCAGAAAGACGATCTAGAACGTATTAACAAAGATCTTGAGCAATTTGTTTCTATTTGCTCTCATGATTTGCAGGAACCGCTTTCTACTATTCGATTTAGCAGTGACTTTATCAGCAAGAAGTTCAGCGATGAGCTTAACGAAAAAGGAAAAGAATATTTGGGCTACATCCACGAAGCTTCGGGCCGCATGGCAGACCAGATCAAAGCCTTATTAGAACACAGCAGAATAGGGCAGGACCTTAAAAAGACCAAAGTAAATATTGCAGAACTGGTCGAGATCGTGAAATATGATCTCAGCCGAAGAATCAAAGAATGCGATGCTCAGATTCATGTAGGTAAAATGCCTAATCTTAAGGTGTATCAAACAGAACTGCGATTACTTTTTCAAAACCTTATTGGTAATGCCATTAAATATAACCGTAAAGGTGTAAAACCAGAGATACGTATATCTGCTTTTCAGGAAGGTTCATACTGGACTTTTGCCATCACAGATAATGGCATAGGCATAAAAGAAGAAGATCTGGATTCTATTTTTAAAATTTTTGGTAGAGTACCTACCGAAGAAAAATATGAAGGTACAGGCGTAGGGCTTGCTCATTGTGATAAGATTGTAAAATTACATGACGGTAAGATCTGGGTAGAATCTCAGTACGGCGTGGGAAGTACTTTCTATTTTAAAATCAAAGTATAAACATTTATGTCAACCCCTTCATCTTTATATCCTAAAAACGTAGATCTTACAAACTGCGATAAAGAACCTATTCATATTCTGGGTAAAACTCAGGATCATGGTGTTCTGCTGGCATGCAATAAGGTATCAATGATCATCGAGCAATGCAGCACAAACAGCGAGTTGGTTTTTGATAGATCTGCATCTAAATTACTAGGCACAACTCTGGATGAATATCTTGATGCTGAAGCAATTAATAAACTAAAAAGTAACCTTTTAGGCAATAAAATCAAGCCTTTTGAGGTGAAAATCGGGCAGGAATCATGGATTTTGATCGCTCATGACAACGGTGAAGCTGTTATTCTAGAATTAGAACCCTTAGGGTCAAGTTTCGATTCGCTAGAATACCAGCAACAGCTAACAGATATTGTTTCAAATCTGGGATCTGTTAAGAATGAGCAGGATATGTGCGATGAGGCTGCCATGCTAATAAAAGACTTTCTGGGTTATGATCGTGTCATGATCTATCAGTTTGACGCAAACTGGAATGGCACAGTAGTTTCTGAAGCTAAAGAAGAAAGACTTGAAAGTTGGTTAGGCTTACATTATCCTTCTACAGATATTCCGCAGCAAGCGCGAAAATTATTTTTAAAACAAGGAGTACGTATTATTGCAGATGTTGATTCTGCAGGAGTTCCTATTACTTCAAATATTGTAGATACCACAAAAGCACCCCTTGATTTATCGCGTAGCGAATTAAGAGCTGTATCTCCCATTCATATAGAATATTTACAAAATATGGGTGTAGGCGCCACGCTAACGGCAGCCATTGTAGCAAATAATACGTTGTGGGGTCTTATAGCATGTCACCATTACAGTCCGCGATTTATAAATTTCTATCACAGATTGTCCTGTAAATTCTTGACACAAGTTTTTTCTACCCAACTGGTTTTGAGAACTTCAAATACTGTTTTAAAGAAAGTCAATAATTCTACTCAGGTGCGCAGTAAATTAATTGAGCAGATAAGCCAGGACTGGAATATACACGAAGGTCTTGCGGCTAATGCGCTCACCTTGCTTGATATTTGTGATGCAGAAGGTGCGGCAATCGTCATAGACGGGAAAATCACAAGACTGGGCAATGCGCTCGAGGAAGAACATATAACCTCTTTGCTGGATTGGATCGCAGAAACGCAATCATCAGATCTGTTTGCGACAGAGTTTCTTTCTTCTTTAAATGATGATTTCTATTCTTTTAAAGAAGTAGCATCAGGAGTTCTATGTGTTTTTATTTCAAAATTTAAAAGAGATGCTTTAATTTGGTTTAAACCAGAAATAAAACAAACAGTTACCTGGGCCGGTAATCCAGAAAAAGCAGTAAAAATAAACAGCGATGAGAGGCTTTCGCCAAGAAAATCTTTTGAAAAGTGGTCTGAAGAGCAGGATGCACGTTCTGCACCCTGGGAAGATTATGAGATAGCAGCTGTACAAGCTTTAAAACAAAGTATTTCTGAAGTGATTATTCATAAATATGAAGAGGTAAAATCGCTTAACGAAAAGCTTAAAAAAGCATATGATGAGCTGGAATCTTTTAGTTACAGCATATCACATGATCTACGTGCCCCATTGCGTGGTATAGATGGTTTTGCGCAGATCATTAAAGAGGATTACTATGATAGTCTTGATGAATACGGTAAATCTGCTATAGAGACTATTATCAACTCTACAGATAAAATGAATGAGTTGATAGATGATATTCTTGCATTTTCGGGACTTAGTCAAAAGCAGGTTAATTCGGGCGAATTGTCGTTGTCTCAGATAGTAAGCGAAGTAATTTCTCTTCTCAATACTAAAGATATTTATCCCGCTACAGAGATTAAAGTAAGTGAAGAATTTCCGGTAGTACATGGCGACAGGTCATTAATATTTCAGCTTGTAAGTAATTTAATAGGCAACGCACTAAAATATTCTGCACAGAAAGAGAAGCCTATGGTTGAAATAGGATATTTAAAAGAAGATAAACCAGTTTTCTTTGTGAAGGATAATGGGATCGGGTTTGATGAGAAGCATGCAGAAAATATCTTTGGTGTTTTTAACAGGCTCGTGGGGAATGAGTATGAAGGCTCAGGTATAGGTTTATCTATTGCCAAGCGCGTAGTTGAAAAACATGGCGGTGAAATTTGGGTAAAAAGCGAAATAGGTGGAGGAACCACTTTTTATTTTACATTGGGTTTATAAAAGCCATTAGCATGACAGGTAAATATGTAGTTTCTATAGAAGATAATAGCAGTGATCTTCTTTTAATGAAACGTATATTTGATAAAGAAATTAAAGGTTGCGATTTGCAACATATAGGTGACGGGGAGAACGCTATTGAGATCTTAGAGTCAGAAGATTGTAAGCATAACCCGCCATCTCTAATACTGCTTGATATAAAATTACCTAAAAAAAATGGACTTGAGGTTTTACGCTTCATTAGGTCAGTGAAAATTTATGATAATGTACCCGTGGTTATACTGAGCTCCTCAGATATTCCAGATGAGATTCAAAAAGCATACAAGCTGGGTGTTAACAGCTTTGTAGAGAAGCCGAAGAATTATCCTGAATTTAGACGTCAATTGCCTGCAATTGTCAACTTTTGGTTAAAATTTAATATTAGTTAGTATGATTGAAGAGCACATAAATTTATTATTAGTAGAAGATAATAAGACAGACGTTGAATTGATAAAAAGGCAGATAGGCAAAGTTTTGTCTAGTTCTTCAATTCAGGTTTCTAATAATATAACAGAGATAGAACAAATACTTACCAGAGGTAACCTGGATATGGTTCTCTGTGATTACAATTTGCCGGGATTTAATGGTCTGGATGTTTTAGAACTAGCACAATCTGTTAATCCAGATGTTATGTTTGTTTTCTTAACGGGGACCATAAATGATGAAGAACTGGCTGCAAATACCATTTTAAGTGGGGCATCGGGTTATATTCTCAAAAAGAACATGCCTATTTTGAGCAACAAATTGTCGCCCTATTTTAATGCAATTGTAAATAACAAGCCGCTTCTTAATCCTGTACGACAGCGAATAATGAATAGTAAAAAGCTGGTAAGCGATATAGAGCGATTCTTAGAGAATTTTTCTAAAGAAAACTTGTCTCATAAAGACGGTATGCGTAAAATACAGCAGGATATAGCACGATTAAAAGCAGGATATGATACTAGAAAACCTAAAGAAGAGAACTGAAAAACTTCACAGAGAAGTAGAGGCAGATAATCTTGCAAAATACATTCTTGACCATACGATTACCAGATCTCAATATGCTAATTTACTGCTGGCAAACTTTGTGGCGTATAACGCGATTGAGACTAAAGCACAGAAAAACAAGTATTTGTTGCCAACTTCATTGATGCAATTTGCTGACGAAGCAAAAAGCACAGCGCTTAGAACTGATTTAAAACAATTGGGAATTGCTACAAATCCTGAATTGTTAACAGCTGATTTTGAAATCAACTCGTTGTCTCAACTTATTGGGATGATATATGTAAGTGAAGGTTCTATGATGGGCGGTATGCTAATTGCCCGGCATCTTGACAAATGTGAAAATCTTGATTCTCAACTTGAGCATCATTTCTTTAATGGTAAAACCAAAGATATTCTCAATAGATGGAAATCTTTTACTGCTGCAGTCAATGAAGTCGTTTTTACTGAAGAAGAAATAGATAAAGCAGTAGAAACTGCGAATGCTACATTTAAACTTTTTGATGACGCATTTAAAACAGACCTTGATCTTTTACCTGCTAAATAATTATATTTTTCTGCAGGCAATAACGACAGCAGAATTATTTAGATCTGTACAAAAGAATAAATAGTCATCACCACCATCTTTTATTTTAAACTTTTTACGAATGTTTTCAACGGAAGTTTTAAAGTTACGTGTCGTGATATTAGCTTTTTTACCGCCAAATTTACCGGCTACATTTTTCTTATTAAAAGATAGTGTTTCCTGAACTTCAAAGCGTCTTCCCGGGAAATCAATTAATTCATCTGATGTATAGAGGTGAGTATTTGTATGCAGCTTTTCTAAATTAAAAGAATTGCCAATCCAGTTAAAAAGTCCCGATTTTAGGAGAGCAGCATTAGGTTCATACAGATATTTTTTAGCTAAAGCGAAAGACGCAGAACTGTCAAGAGCTTCGTGATAATTTGCGGCAGTCACTTCATTACCAGTTGAAAGGATATTTACGGTTTTTAGTACTAAATCTAAACTTTTTACACCCTGTTTCAAAATCCAAAGCAATTCTTTTACTTCGTTATTAACAGCTACAATATGAATTTCTGCTACAGCCGTTAATTCGCGCAGGCCGGCAGAGATATCTAATAATGGGCTGGTTTTTACTATTAATTGGTTAGTTTTTGATAGTAAAAGGCCGATTTTTTCAGGAATATTTGGCAAACAATCCTTCAGCATAAAGACTTTGCCTTTGCTTTCATTACGTCTTGAAGGATCTACATAGATTGTATCAAAATGTGTGGTGTTTTTTGCCAGAAAGTCTAACCCGTCACCACTCACGGTTTTTATATTATTTGCTGCTAAAACTTGAAAGTTGTGGGTTGCAATCTGCGATATCTCATCATTGAGTTCGCAATGAATTACTTCATTATTTACTTTCGAAAAGAAATAACTATCAATTCCTAATCCGCCTGTAATATCTATAAGAGACGCTCCCTTAGCAAGTGATGCTTTGTATTGAGCAGTTGCCTGTGACGATGTTTGCTCAATATTTAATTTAGGCGGGTAGTAAATAGCAGAAGTACTATACCAAATTGGTAATTTGGTTTTTGCTTTTTTTCTACCTTCTAATTGCTGAGCGAGTTCTGCTGCAGTTACATTCTCAAAAGGACTGCCAGACAGAGCAATTCCGGTAATTTCGGCATCTTCATTGTCCTTTAGATAATCCTGAACTTCTTTAGAAAATATAGCTTCGTTCAATCGCTAAAGATTTTTAGTAAGTTTTTGCACGATCTTATATTCAGACAAAAATTCTTTTGCAATCACTTTTATTGCAGTGTAACCGGGTACAGCAACCACCATCCCTAAAATACCAAATATTAGCCCGGAAATAATAATAACCAGAAATATCTCTAATGGATGTGATTTGACGCTATTGCCAAAAATTAACGGCTGATTAATAAAGTTATCTATTAACTGAGCGATACAATAGCCTATAAAAATGTAGATAAGTTTAGGTAAAATCACGCTCTCAAAATCGGCTGTAAAGTACCCAGAAATGACTAAAAGCAGCATTAAAACGCCTCCAACAACCGGCCCAATGTAGGGCACAACATTGAGCATCGCGCAAAATAGCGCTATAGCGAAAGCATTGGGAATCTGGAAGCTTATTAGCAGAATTGAATAAATAACAAATAGAATTAGCAACTGTAAAAAGATGCCAATAAAATAACGCGAAAGTAAATGCTTGGTCTTATGAAAAACATGCCTGAATTTTGATTCTTCACCCGTATTTGCAAAAACCAGAAAGCTATCAAGTAAAAGCCTGCTGTCCTTAAGAAAAAAGAAAGAAATAAATATTACTGAAAGTAAGCCAACTATCAACGAACTCATATTTCCCAGAATTCCGTTTATGAAAAGAGGAATTACTGATATGTCAAAATTCTTTATAAAATCAGATTGCCTTAATCCTTCTATTAAAGTTACCTGATCAACCCCTAAAGACTGGCTAAGCTCAACATTTAAACGGTTAACGTTATGTTTAACTTCTTCAAAATTAATTTGACTTATATGCGCACTTTGATCAATAAGAATGGGTATAAAAAGAGATAGAATACCGGCAATAATAGCGATCACAATAAGAATTGTAGTGACAGCTGCGGCTGCATCGCTAAACCTGAGCCGTTCTTTTAGAAAATTCACTATAGGTCGTCCTACCAGGGATATAACTGCTGCAATGGCTATAAATGCTATAACCGCCTGAATTTTATATATGAGATAGAGTAGAAGTACAATTCCTGCAACTATGCCTAAAGCACGTAAAATTCCGTAAGCGATGATTTTAGATTTGGGGTGCATGCTGTGGTTGTGTTAGTTTATATAAAGCAATTGCGCAGGCGTGACCTACATTCATGCTGCTGTTATTACCATACATAGGGATGTGGGTAATATGATCAAGAATTTTTAAAAGTGAAGATGAGATGCCCATACTTTCACTGCCTATTATTAGTGCTATTTTCTTAAGAGGCTGTATATTTAAATCTTCCAGAGGTAGGCTGTTTGTGGTAATTTCTAATCCTATTGTTGTAAAACCTGCAGTGATCAGTTCTTTTACCAGCTCTTCTGCGCTCTCGTGGTTTGTATAGCGTATATTTTTATCTGCAGAACGTGCTGTACGTTTAAATCTATTTCCTTCAAAATTGATATTTGCATTACAGAAATAAACACTTTCTACACCAAAAGCTTCTGCCAATCTAATGAGTCCGCCGGCATTTGCCGGACTTTCAACACCATCACAAACAAGAACTACCGAAGAAGATAATTCGGCATTTTTAATTTCGTGATGTTGCAATTGCTTAGTTTGTGAAGGCATACTTGACTATGTTTGCTCCCATTTGTAAAGCTTTAAGCCTAACATCTTCAGGGTCATTATGTACTTCAGGATTTTCCCAGCCGTCACCAAGGTCGCATTCGTAGGTATAAAGCAGCACCAATCTGCCATCTTTAAAAATACCAAAAGCCTGAGGGCGTTTGCCATCATGCTCGTGTATTTTAGGCAGGCCTTCAGGAAAAGAGAACACAGCTGAAAATATAGGATGATCTGCCGGGAGTTCTATCAGTTCTTCGTTAGGGAAAAGTTTTTTTATCTCAGGTCTTATATATTGATCCATTCCGTAATTATCATCAATATATAAAAAACCACCACTCTCGAGGTAGTTTCTCAAATTGGTTACTGCCTGTTCAGAAAAGAAAACATTGCCATGACCCGTCATGTGAACCAGCGGATATTGCATTATACCTACATCTGTAGCTTCGATAGAAATATTTTTTTCGCCCAGAGCGGTATGAATATTCTTGTTGCAAAATTTTGCCAGATTAGGCAAAGAAGTAGGATTTGCATACCAATCACCGCCACCCGAATATTGTAAGACAGCCACTTCCTGACCTAAAACAGTCAAGGGGTTAAAACAACACAGAAAAATTAAAAAGATAAATTTGTAAACCTTCAATTTAAATGGGGATTTTGCAGATAACGAAAATAAAGTTTTTCTGGGCAACTAGCTAATATACTTCAATAAACAACATTTTTAAATCTATCAAAATTATATAAAAATAACCCTGATTTTGGTGAGAATTCAAACAGTCAGGGCTATTGAATTAGTAGTTATTTATAGAATAATGATTAACGAAGATTTTGCTATTTTCGCATCATGGCGGTGAATAAGAATGGATATCTGGAACAAATAATACCAGTGCTTGCTGTTAAAGATGTGCTGGAGTCGCTTGAATTTTATGTTCAGAAATTGGGTTTTACACTTGTTTTTGTGAATGAAGAAAGAAAACCGCTTTATGCTGTCTTACGACGAAATAATGTAGCAATTCACTTGCAGTGGCATGCTCCTGAATACTGGACTGCCTTTAACAATAAACCCAGAATAAGAATACAGGTACAGGCGATAGATGACCTTTTTGAAGAATATAGATTAAAAGGCGTTTTTCACAATCACACCGCCCTGGAAGAAAAACCGTGGGGAACAACTGAATTTTCATTTTATGATCCCTCACAAAATGTTCTTATTTTCTACCAGATACATTAAAAAAGCCTTCAAATTGAAGGCTTTTAATTTCCCTTGCGGGTTTTATACTTTATAGCTTTTCGCGAAAAGCAAACAATTTTCCGCTATTTTGAGATACGTATTATTCTACTGAAGCTTTTTCTTTTAAAGGAATTTGATGTCTTAACAGATCATCAAAAGTTTCTCGTTCTCGTATTAAGCGGGCTTCTCCATTAATAAAGAGAACTTCTGCAGGGCGATAACGCGAGTTGTAATTACTTGCCATTGTAAAGCAGTAAGCACCGGCATTGCTAAAGGCAAGAATATCACCTTCGGCTATTTCTGGTATGCGTCTGTTGTTTGCAAAAGTATCTGTCTCACAGATATAACCCACAACCGAATAGAAGCGCTCACGTCCCTTTGGGTTGCTCAAATTATCAATATGATGTTGAGAACCGTAAAGCATAGGGCGTATTAAATGATTAAAACCACTATCAACCTGTGCAAAAACGGTTGACGTTGTTTGTTTTACCACGTTTACCTGTACTAAAAATTTACCTGCTTCACTTACAAGAAATTTCCCTGGTTCAAAAGTAAGGGTGAGTGGTTTGCCGTACTCTTTCGCGAAAGCGTTGAAGCGGCTTCCCAGTTTTTCACCTAGTTCTTCGATATTTGTCTCAATATCGCCGGTTTTATAAGGCACTTTAAATCCGCTGCCAAAATCTATAAAATCAAGATCTTCAAAATGTTTAGCGGTATCAAATAATATTTCTGCGGCATACAAGAAAACATCAATGTCTAAGATGTCGCTACCTGTGTGCATGTGAATCCCGTTAACGTGCATTCCCGTGTTTTTCACAATGCGTAAAAGATGCGGAATCTGATGTATTGAAATTCCGAATTTACTATCGATGTGGCCTACAGAAATGTTGGTATTTCCGCCAGCCATTACATGTGGATTTATGCGCACACAAACAGGAACTGAAGGATGCTTTGTGCCAAACTGTTCTAAAATAGAAAGGTTATCTATATTGATCTGCACACCTAATTTAGAAACTTCTTCTATCTCTCTAAGAGATACACCGTTAGGAGTAAAAATGATGCGATGTGGTTCTACACCGGCAGCAAGACCCAATTTTACTTCTTGTATAGAAACTGTGTCCAGACCTGCGCCCAGATCGTGCAATAGCTGTAGAACAGCTATATTAGTTAAAGCTTTTACTGCATAATTTATGCGTAAGTTCTTGACCTTTTTAAAAGCACTGGTAAGACGTTTATACTGATTTTCTATTTTTTCAGCATCATAAACATACACAGGGCTGCCGTAGTCGTGGGCAATTTTTAAAAGGTCATTTGTATTCATAACTTGCTTTTTGCTTTAAACGCACAAATCTAGCATAGAAATACTATTTAAAAACCCAATAGAGTTAAAAATTGCCAAATAGAACCTCATTATTGCAGAAATATAAGTTTTGGCGTAACTTTTTTATAATTTTAATCCTTTAGAGAGTAATCTTTGAGACCTGCCTTATTGCAAAGAAGTATTTCCCATTAATATGAAATGGGCCTGTCTTGAGGTTTAATTTTTTAAAATTTAATATCATGACCGAAACGCTTGCCATGTTCCCCTTAGAATTAGTTGTTTTTCCTGAGGAAAAGCTGGCGCTGCATATTTTTGAAGATCGCTACCAGCAGCTTATTGCAGATTGTGAAAATGAATCTATAACTTTTGGAATTCCCGCTTACATAAATAAAAAAATGCTGTTTGGCACCGAAGTCAAACTTGACCGTATCGTCAAGCGATATGAATCTGGTGCAAGCGATATTGTATGTGAGGGTTTACGAGTTTTTCAAATACAGTCTTTTTATAATAATCTGGGCGATAAATTATACGCAGGCGGTACGATTAAAATGCTAAATAATACAGAAGACGGCACAATGTTGCAACGCAGACGGTTTTTAACTCTCGTGCAGGAATTGTATAAGGCTCTTGATGTTACTCTGCCTACTTTTGATCCGCTATTGATCACTAGTTATTCATTTGCACATAAAATAGGTTTGGCACTTGAGCAGGAACATAAACTGCTTCAATTTGAATCTGAATCTGATCGTTTTGCTTTTCTTATAGATCATCTTTCGGTTACAATACCGGTAATAAGAGAGATCAATCGCACTAAAGAATTGATAAAAATGAATGGTCATTTTAAGAATTTTGATCCGCTTGATTTTACAGATTTTAAACTTGAAGATTTTTAAAAATCGGTCTACAGTTTCAAATACCTCCTTTTTCAAGGTCAATATCTCACCAAAACATCAATAAACATTAGTAAGGTTACCCTGAAATAGTTACTTTTGTTCAGCAATTTTCAAAATTTTAGAAACGCCTGATTATGAATTTACACGAATATCAAGGAAAGGAAATATTAAACAGTTTTGGGGTGCGCATACAGCGCGGAATAGTAGCAACTACGCCAGAAGAGGCGGTAGATGCTGCAAAAAAATTAACTGAAGAAACCGGTACCGGCTGGCATGTGATTAAAGCACAGGTTCATGCAGGTGGTCGTGGAAAAGGTGGCGGTGTAAAACTTGCAAAAAACCTTCAGGAAGTTTCTAAGATAGCAGGTGAAATAATAGGGATGAACCTTGTTACACCTCAAACCTCTGCAGAAGGTAAAAAAGTACATCAGGTTTTAATTGCAGAAGATGTGTATTATCCTGGTGACAGCGAGCCTGATGAATTTTACATGTCTGTATTGCTTAACCGCGGTACTGGTAAGAATATGATCATGTATTCTACCGAAGGTGGTATGGATATTGAAGAAGTAGCAGAGAAAACACCACATTTAATATATCATGAAGAGGTTGATCCTGCAGTAGGTTTAATGCCTTTTCAAGCACGTCGCATTGCCTTTAATTTAGGATTAAGCGGTGGCGCATTTAAAGAAATGACAAAATTTGTAATGTCTCTTTATGAGGCATATAGCAAGTCTGATTCATCACTTTTTGAGATCAACCCTGTTCTTAAAACAAGTGATGACAAAATAATGGCAGTAGATGCTAAGGTTTCTCTTGATGATAATGCACTTTTTCGTCATAAGGATTATGCTGCAATGCGTGATGTACGTGAGGAGAATGCGGTAGAAGTAGAAGCAAAAGCTGCTGGTCTTAATTATGTAGATCTTGATGGTAATGTAGGTTGTATGGTAAATGGCGCAGGTCTTGCCATGGCAACGATGGATCTTATTAAGCAAGCGGGTGGTGAACCGGCTAACTTTCTTGATGTAGGTGGTACTGCAGACGCAGAACGTGTTGAAACTGCTTTTAAGTTGATACTTAAAGATCCTAATGTAAAAGCGATTCTTGTAAATATCTTTGGTGGTATTGTAAGATGTGATCGTGTAGCTCAGGGTATTGTAGATGCTTATAAGAACATGGGTAATATAGAAGTGCCTATTATTGTAAGACTACAGGGTACAAATGCAGATATCGCTAAAGAATTAATAGATAATAGCGGTCTGGATGTGCAAAGTGCAATAGAATTTCAGGAAGCAGCAGATAAAGTGCATGCAGTTCTAGCATAAACCCATTAACATAAAATTTTAGAAAACCTCTGGAGAAATCCGGAGGTTTTTTTATGCACTGCTGTTTTTTTATTAAAGCATGTAGAATCTTCTAGTAAATTTTCTGAAAAAGAATCGAGATAAATGTAACATTTCAATTTTTGGTTTGTCTTTTTTAAAAGCTAACCAATGAGATTTACACCACTTTTAATTTTCATCTTTTTCATAACAGGAATTTTACCGGCGCAGGAAACAGACAGTATTTCGCGTAAAAAAATCACAATCACACGAACTTCGGTAAGTCCAAAAATTGATGGAAATCTTGATGATGAAGCGTGGAAAAACGCCTCTTTAGCTACAAATTTCGTCGAAAGAGTACCAAATAACGGGATTCCTATTCCTGATAGTTTAAAGACCGAAGTGAAAATAGTTTATGACGATCTGGGAATTTATTTTGGTGCTACGATGTATGATCCTCATATTGAAGATATTTTAACAGAACTTACCGAAAGAGATGACATTGGTAATGATGACTTTTTCTTCATCTTACTCAATGGTTATAATGACAGGCAACAAAGTTTACAGTTTATTGTTACTGCTGCAGGAGTGCAGTATGATGCAAAAATGACCAATGATAATGAGGATTCTTCGTGGAATGGTGTCTGGTACAGTGCAGTAGATATTAAAGAAGACCGCTGGGTCGCTGAAATGTTTATACCTTATTCTGAGTTGCGTTTTCCTAAAAAAGACGTGCAGGAATGGGGACTGAATATGGAGCGCGAATTAAGACGTACGCGTACACGCTATAGCTGGAGTCCTGTAGATAATCAGAAAGGTTCTTTCTCAATTTATGATGGCGAGGTTTATGGAATAGAAAATATAAAAACGCCTACACGATTATCTTTTCAGCCGTATGTTTCTACATATGTTACAGATTATGATGGTGATACAGAGTTGAATGTAAATGGCGGTATGGATCTAAAATATGGTATAAACGATGCGTTTACGCTAGATATGATACTCATACCAGATTTTGGCCAAACCAAATTTGATGATGCCGTATTAAATCTTTCGGCTTTTGAAGTACAATATAACGAGCGCAGACCATTTTTTACAGAAGGAACAGAGCTCTTTAGCATAGGAGATATGTTCTATTCGCGAAGAGTGGGAGGTGCGCCTTCCGGCAGAATTGATCTGGCGCCTAACGAGGAGTTTTTGTTGTACCCCTCGTCTGTAGATCTTATTAATGCGCTTAAGATATCTGGCCGCACAGACAAAGGTTTAGGTGTGGGTTTCTTTAATGCAATAACTGAGCGTACATTGGTTAAAATAAATAATATTGAGACTAACGAAGTGCGAAAAGCGGTTGTAGAGCCATTTACTAATTATAACGTTCTGGTACTTGATCAGCGTTTTGGTGACAATTCATCAGTTTCTATGGTGAATACAAATGTTATGCGTGAGGGCGATTTTACAGATGCTAATGCAACTGGTCTCTACGCAAATATTACAAATAAGAAAAATACGCTTAGATATTGGGCAAGTACAGAAGGAAGTTGGGTTGTTTCAGATGTGACGAAATTTGGTGTGGAAGCTCAAGCCGGAATTTCAAAAATAAATGGAAAACATCGCATTTCGACAGAAGTCAATCTAAGAACTAAAGATTATGATATTAATGATCTGGGTTATTCTACCCGTACAAATCGCATTAATTATTACGGCTATTATGGATACCGCTATTTGCAGCCAAAGGGATTTTTAAACAATCTATATCTCAATTTTAATCTTAATTATGACAGGCGTCTTGATCCCGGTTTGTACAGCAATTTCCTTTTTAATTTCAATTCTAGTTTTACAACGAAAGATTTTTTTAGTTTTGGCGGTGGTTTTGAAACCACACCATTTAAAACCAATGATATTTATGAGCCGCGTGTAGATGGGCGCTTTGTAGAAATACCATCCTATTACAATCCGTGGATATGGCTCAATACAGATTATCGTAAAAAGGTCGCGATTGAATTTGTGTTTGACTGGTATAAATACAATGAGCAGGGCAGGGGCCAATTAAATGTCAACTTTCTCACGACCTACAGAGCTTCAGATCAATTTAGAATAACGTATTCTATCAATAACAATTTTTCTGATAAGGAACAGGGTTTTGTGAATTTTCAAGATGATGCGATCATATTCGGTCAGCGTTACAGAAATACAATTACAAATTCATTAGAGTCAAAATACATCTTTAATAATACAATGGCTTTAAATCTGGCTTTTAGACATTACTATACAGATGTAGAGTACAGTAAATTTTACGACTTACAAGATAACGGAAGCCTTGTAGTTAATGATTATGGTAACAATCACAACACGACCTACAACAGCTGGAATATAGACTTAAGATTTTCATGGTGGTTTGCTCCCGGTAGTCAGGTTTCTATACTTTACAGAAATGCAATAGAGAGTTACTTGCCAGAATCTGGTCAAAAATTCAATACTAATTTTCAATATTTATTTGATCAGCCTATGTTGAATAGTCTGTCGCTAAGAGTAAGCTATTATCTTAATTACAATAGGATAAAAAACTGGCTGGGGCCAAAAGAAACAATAGATACACCGCGGGAGCGGGATTTACGTTCTGGTAAAGTTGCGAGTAATTCAATATTCGAAAGACATTTTTAGATATTTCGTAAACAAGGATGAAAAATCGAGTAAATACCTATGAAAATCGGATTATTTAGGGGATAAAATGGATGTTAATTAGGGTTTTTCCGGGATAAAATCGCGTTTTCCTCCTTACATTTATATATCGATTTGGTAGTGTTCTTTTAAACTGGATTACTACTTAATTGAATAGTTTTGAAATAAATATTTGTGGTATAAAATTGAATTTTAAATTGAGAAAATTCAGGAACAAATTCTCTAATCAGGAATTATATCATAAACGAACTGAAACGTTAAAAAACGTTAAAATTTAAATTAGACTGTAACTAAAGCTTTGCTAATCAGTCTTATTAGTAACATCAATCTTTAATCAAACAATTATGAAAACAATGCAAACACTGCTGTTAGCCTTAGCATTAACAGGAAGCAGCGCGATCTTCGCAACAACAACAGAACCAACAACAGATGACAAACCTGTTAAACCAGTAACAATTAATACTGAGGTGGGAAAAATGCTCGACAAGCATAAATTTGATTTCAAAAATGACGTCGAAACAATGGTGACATTTACAGTAAACAAAGAAAATGAAATCGTTGTATTAGAAGTAAAAACTGATGATCCACAAGTTGAGACTTACATCAAGTCACGCCTTAATTATCAAAAATTAACTAGTCCTACTAAAAAGAACATAAATTATTTTATGCCTGTCAAATTAGAAAAACTTAATTAGTTAGTCAATTGTTCTTGAATTTTGGAAAGACCGGTCAGCAATGGTCGGTCTTTCTATTTTTGACAAAATGACATCTGTAATTGCGCTAAAACAGACAAATAGTCTGTTTATTTTAGCTGGTATTTAAATTGCTAATAGACAATTGTAAAATTAAAAGTCAAATTTAAAACTTACAGATATGAGCTTAATTAAGAGAACAAACGAAAACTGGTTGCCATCAATTTTTGATGATATGTTTAAAACAGATTGGTTAGGAGGGACAAGTAATGTCAATAACATAGGCGTTAGTATTCCTGCTGTAAACATTGTAGAAAGAGATGACAGCTTTGAGGTTGCAGTAGCAGCTCCCGGCAAAGAGAAAGAAGATTTTAATATTGAATTAGATAATGATGTCTTGACTATCTCTGCCGAAGAAAGACATGAAAATGAAACTGCTGATGATAAAGGCAGATTCACACGTAGAGAATTTAGCTACAGCACTTTTAAACGCGCATTTAGCCTTCCTGAAAGTGTAGAGAGTGAAAAAATAAGTGCAAATTATTTAAATGGTGTACTTAACATCTCTATCCCTAAGAAAGAAGAAGCAAAGGTACAGGCAAAAAGATTAATAGAAATTGCCTAAGCTTGATGTAATTACTGAAGAAAAAAGACCTGCATTGCAGGTCTTTTTTTATGCGATCTTTTAAGATCAAGAGTTTTGACACATTCTACTAGATATAGATTTGCTTAATTTCTTTTTAGCGTTAAGCTTTTAATATCTAAAAATCTCAATGTTTTAACCGATTTTATGCCTTAAAAGCCGATTTTAAGCGAGTTCTTTAGCCTTTTCCTGCAAGCTTTTTATTTGATCTCTCAATCTGGCAGCTTCCATAAAATCGAGTTCTTTTGCAGCTGTCTCCATAGATTTTCTGGTATCTCGTATCATTTTTTCCAGTTGACCTTTGCTCATATAAGCAGTGTCTGGCTCTGCAGCTAAACCTGAAAGTTCTGCAGCTTCAACCTTATATTTTTCTTTTTTCGCTAAAGCATTATTAAGCGATTTTTTAATCGCCATTGGGGTAAGATTATGTTTTGTATTGTAATCGATCTGTTTCTGTCTGCGATATTCTGAGGCATCTATTGTCTCCTGCATACTTCGCGTGATCTTGTCTGCATACATGATTGCCTTACCATTTATATTACGCGCAGCTCTACCAATGGTTTGCGTCAGGGAGCGATTACTTCTTAAGAAACCTTCTTTGTCTGCATCTAGAATCGCTACGAGCGAAACTTCAGGAAGATCCAGCCCTTCACGCAATAAGTTAACACCTACGAGTACATCAAAAATACCTTCGCGTAGTTCCTGCATGATCTCTACACGCTCAAGCGTATCAACATCTGAGTGTATGTATCGTGTACGAATGTCTATACGGGTTAGGTATTTGGTAAGCTCTTCCGCCATTCTCTTGGTAAGCGTTGTCACCAGCGTACGCTCATCTTTTTCTACTCGTTTATTTATTTCTTCAATAAGATCATCTATCTGGTTTAAACTTGGCCGCACTTCTACAATAGGATCAAGAAGTCCTGTAGGTCTTATAATTTGCTCAACATACGTTCCTTCAGACTTCTGCAATTCATAATCTGCAGGGGTTGCACTTACATAGATAACCTGATTTTGCAGTGCTTCAAATTCTTCAAATTTAAGGGGTCTGTTATCCATAGCTGCAGGAAGTCTAAAACCGTACTCTACCAGATTTTCTTTCCTGCTCCTATCGCCACCATACATCGCACTTACCTGCGAGACTGTAACGTGACTTTCATCAACCACCATTAAAAAGTCATCAGGAAAATAATCTAAAAGACAGAAGGGGCGTGTACCGGGTTCTCTGCCGTCCAGATAACGCGAATAGTTTTCAATACCTGAACAATAACCGAGTTCTCTAATCATCTCAAGGTCAAAATTAGTACGTTCTTCCAGGCGTTTTGCCTCTAAGTGTTTTCCTATTTCCTTAAAATATTCTACTTGTTTGCCCAGATCAATACTTATCTGGTCAATAGCTCCCTGCAAGCGATGCGGACTCGTAACAAACATGTTTGCCGGGTAAATATTAAGCCTTTCAGTTTTCGCAAGAACCTCGTTAGTTAGCGGATCAAAAGATTCTATTTCTTCAATTTCATCACCAAAGAAATGAATACGATATGCATTGTCTGCATAACCGGGAAACACATCTACGGTGTCTCCTTTTATTCTAAAATTACCACGGTTAAAATCTGCTTCAGTACGGCTGTACAAACTCTGTACAAGTCGTTTTAGCAGCTGCGTACGGCTAATGATTTCATCGGTTTTAATGGAAACCACATTCTTCTGAAATTCAACAGGATTACCAATACCATACAAACAGGAAACTGAAGCAACCACAAGTACATCACGTCTACCGGAAAGCAGAGCGGATGTTGCACTAAGACGCAATTTTTCTATCTCTTCATTTATAGAAAGATCTTTCTCGATATAAGTTCCCGATGTAGGAATGTAAGCTTCCGGTTGATAATAATCGTAATACGACACAAAATACTCAACAGCATTTTCAGGAAAAAATGCCTTGAACTCACTATAAAGCTGGGCGGCGAGAGTCTTGTTGTGTGCTAAGACAAGCGTGGGTTTTTGTACGCGCTCAACAACATTAGCAACAGTAAAGGTTTTACCACTTCCTGTTACACCTAAAAGAGTTTGATATCTTTCTTTTGCATTTAAGCCTTCAACTAACTGTTTAATAGCTTCGGGTTGATCCCCGGTGGGTAAAAAATCTGATACAATATTGAATTTCAAGTCGCCGTGTTTTAAAGCAAAATTACGCTATTTTAAAGTGTATAGGAAACGTTGAAGAAAGCCCGCCAGATAATTAACGCCTTATTAAGACAAATATTCGGTTTACCGCTTTAATGTAAAGTGACCTTTAAAATCTCTTCCATCTTTAAGCGAAACTTGAAACCAATAATCATCTGTAGGCATCAGCTTACCACGATAAGTGCCGTCCCAGCCTTCACCTTCAGGATCCAGCTGAATTAAAAGTTTACCAAACCTGTCATAGATAAATATTCTGTCAATTTCATATTCAGGATCGTCATAAGTGTATGGAAGCCATAAGTCGTGATAACCGTCATTATTGGGTGTGAAGTATTGAGGAATACCAAAAACAGTCAAGTTATATTCACTCACGTCACAGCCATTTGTATCTTTTGCATATACTATGTGTTCACCATATGGGACATTTGTAAATACAGGAGATTCCTGATATGACCCATTTATATAGTCAAGCGCATATAATGTTTGCGATACTGTATTGTTTACATGAACAGTAAGTGTGGTGCTTTTACCATCAAAATCTTGATTTATATCAGAAATTATGGGTGCCGTTGTTGATTGAATATTAAAATCTATTATCGCAGCGCAATCTAATTCGGGATCACTTATAGTTAAGGTATACATACCAATACTGTCTATTACAATTGTGGGTGTATTCTCTCCTGTATTCCAGTTTAACTCATAATTTGATGCAGAGTTAATAGAAATAATATCGCCTATTTCAATAGGAAAATCGGCTGCACACACATTTTTTTCAACAGCATTCACAAAGTTTGGGAATGATTTTAATTCTAAATCAATCTTACCGAAACCATAGCATATATTTTCATCTTCTGCACGAATATATACAGTTCTGGGCTCAGAAGTATAATCTGCCGGTAAAGGGTTTTCACCAAAGGCGGCATCATCTTCATTTGTGTGAAAGGTCAAATTGATCGCCGCATCAAGATTAAGCTCTTGTTTAATTTTAGCTTCTATATTCACAAAGTTGAAGTTTCCCTTACCATCACCAAAATCGCATTCCTTTACAGGCGAAGGATTTATAGATATACTTTCTGTCGTTTTTAATTTTATTTCTGTGATGTCGTAACAACTCGTGCCACCACCTACGACCTTTGCGTATAAGATCTGGTCTGGTTCTTTGTTTGTATAAATATTATCCAGAGATTCTTCATTATTCTCATCATCGAGTGCATTCTGTAACTGCTCGTAAAAATAAACCTGTAATGAATTTTGACCTGCAGTTAAATAATCTCTTGCCAACAAAAGATTGAAAGTAGTGAGACCATCTGCTGCCTTGTCAATATCACATTGTCTAAGGACAAAATCTTCAGTAAGATCTGGAATTTTGACTATCTCTATTTCTTTGCAAATAGGTTCTGAAGGAATACCATTATTAAATTTAGTAAGCACTACCGTATATGTTCCCGGTTGTTCAAAAACGTGTGAAGGATTTTCCTCTACAGAGGTAACACCATCGCCAAAATCCCATTCTACGCTATCATAATCTGTGTCTTTTATTATAAATGTTGTAGCTTCATCAAAACACGCATCCTCATAATCAAAAGTGGTATTAAATAATGATTGTATAAAAGGAGGGAGCCCTAATCGTACGAATGATGGAGATATATTAACTGAATTTGATGAATAATTACAAGCACTACCTAATTCTTCAGGGTTATTAATAACAGATAGGGAAGTATGATTTTCCGCTCCGGTTAAAGCAGGGTAGCCTGCCCGATAAATTTTACCATTTAAAGCAAGTTGTAAGGCTCCCGTAACATTATTTGAACTGTTAATTGTTGTTCTTGAAGACAGTATGTTAGAGCTGTTTAAATCAAATTGATACAATTCTCCACTTTGTACAATATCGTCAGCACTATAGGTGTTTGAAGTAATGTATAGCTTTGTGCTCTTGGGGGAAAACTCAACACCGTAAGGATATTTATTGTTGAGAATAAGTTCATCATTTGAAGCCTTTCCGGAAATGTCGTCAAAGTCGTAAAGATATACCTGTCCTGTATTTTTACTACCGGTACGTGGGCTTCCCAATGAAGTGCCTGAATAGGCTGCAGCAATTTTTTCACCGTTTGGCGAAAATTTAAGGTATCCTTTTGCTGTTATATTTACATCATTTCCATCAATAATAGGCGGGAAATTACGCGATAAAGTCGAAATTACGGGTGAAGTATTCACTCCTGAAGAACTTACATTAAATGCATAAAACTTATTTGTAAATTGAGTAAGAACCCAGTAAGATTCACAGTCTCCACTAACTACGGCAGTGATCTTTTCCGAACTTTTATACTCGCTTTCTACAGGATCGTTAGTGTTGTAAGTAATTAAATGTATATTTTTTTTGTCTGGAATTATAGCACCATAGCCATTATTTAACGACATGTCAACCTCAGAAAAATTAACACCTTCTATGGGGTCATCTTTCACATCACTATAATCTGGTTTATCAATAGTAAAAATAAAATACCTTCCGGGATTGGCAGGACGAGGCACAATAATAGCAGATTGGGTGCTTGAGACATTTCCTTTTAAACCCGTACCATTTAGCATAATTTCTCCTCTGCGATCGTATACGGTCATTCCATCAGTATAAAAAAGAGAGTTGCCGTTTCTGTCAGAAATTGAAGCGGAGCCTTCTACAGTTGCCAGATGGCCTTGTATGGGAGTAGGGTTGCCATTTCCTTCAAAATGTAAACCAGCTCTAACACCAAAATACCAGTTAGCAGCTTCTTTTTGTGCATATGACTTGAAAGAAAAAAGACTTAGTATAAGTAAAAATTGTAATAATTTCATCAGCTTTAAATATATCATAATAAAATCACTCTTATTAGGATATTTTACAAAGGTTAGCTCAGGCGGAATTATAAGGTTTCTTACCTTTTTAAAGTAAAATGGGATTTAAATTCTCTACCATCCTGTAGAATCACATGAAACCAATAATCATCAGCGGGCATTACTTTACCTCTGTATGTGCCATCCCAGCCTTGCGAAAGTGGGTCGAGTTGTTTTATTAATTTGCCAAATCTGTCAAAAATTAAGATGCTGGTTTTTGGCTGTATGAGGTTGCTAATACCTTGTACCTGCCAATAATCGTGGTAACCATCTGCATTAGGAGTAAAAAACCTGGCATAGCCTATTACGCTAAAGTCAAGCGTAGAATTTCCACATGTTTCAAGAGATCTTACATAAACCGTATAAAAACCGGGTTGAAGATTAGTAAAAATATTGCTTTCCTGATAGGGACCAAGCTCATCTAACGCATATTGTAAAGTACCATCGCCGGTTGCGGTAATAGTAGCTGTATTATTATCTGAAACATCTACCACATCTACAGAAGATATGGATGGTAGATCGCGACCTATAATATTTACAGATTTAGAACTTGAACAGCCTGTATTTATATTGGTTATAGTAAGAGTATGATTGCCAACAAGATTAGTTTCTAAATATGGAGTAGTTTGTCCTTCGGGCATCCACTCATAACTATAATTTTGACTGGGATCTGGTTGAAAATCTGGAATAATCTGTATTTTTTCCGGATAGTTGTTTGTGCAATACAGCGTTTCGGCCATTAGTTCAAAATCAGGTTCTGGGGCAATAAGCAGGTTGACTTCATTAATGGCATAGCATGAGTTGTCATTTTCTATCCGTGCATATACGATCTGATTATCTGGTATTTCATTTATATAGTCATCTGTAAGCAACTCATCAGGATTTTCTAATAATGCACCATCTTTAGTTTTATAAAAGGTAAATTCTGCCGAATTATTATTTGGTAAAAGCTGATTTTTAGCTTCTACAAGCGAAAAATTGGCAAATCCATCCTGATTTTCGTCGCAGGCATAAAGTGTTGCATTGCCTGCCTGTATACTACTTACTTCTATATCAAAAGGAAGAATGATAGAACAATCTGCTCTGTTTGTTAGTCTTGTATAAAGTGTTTCAAGGGGTAAGCTGTTTTCATAACCATACGGGTTGATAGAATCTGTCATGGTTTCGGCATCACCTTGTGTGTGATAAAATGAAACATTAATTGTAGGATTATTGTCTGTTAAGACGTCTGTGATTTCGTCAAGATTAAACAAACTATAACCATCTGCGGTCTCAGAATCTTCGCATTGTAATAATTTTGGTTTCTGGGCACCAGATTTGGGAAGGGCGTAATAAGTTACAGCTGCAATTCCTTTTTTCTCACAGGTACTTCCATCATTAAGATCTACGAGTAATTTATAGTCGGCTATTTGTGGGAACGGCGCATTAGGATCTTCTGCAATGTCTAATTCATTAGTGGTTTCTCCCGCTATTTCATTCCCATCTAAAAACCAGCGGTATGTAGCACCCGGAATCAAATCGTATTTTAGAGTGTAAGTTTCCCTTTCGCACAAATTTAATTGAGAAGTACTCAGATTGTTTTGTATGATATCTATAGTATTAAAAAGGGATTGATTAAACGGAGGTAATCCCTGAAAACTTAACCCCTGACCTAAAAAAATAGCTTTATCAACATAATTTGACGCAAACCCCGGTTCATTGGGATTTTCTATAACTCCCAGGTATGGCAGACCGTCATAATAACCTCTGCTTAATGCTCTGTAAATTTTACCATCAGGACCCAATTGTAGGCTACCGCGATAATAATTCTCAAAATGAAGTTCTATTTGACTGTCTCCTATATAAGTACTTTCAAGATCGTATTGTACTAGCGATGATCTGTTTGCTGAGGGAGGGCCATTAGAGTCTAAGTTATTAAAACTGTCGATATATAAGAATCTATTATTAGGAGAAAACTCTACGCCATAAACCGCATAATTAGGGCCATGAACTGCTATTGACATAGGGTTTGCAACCTTTCCTGTCTCTGAGTCAAAATCCATTAAATATAAGGGAGCAGTTCCATTAGCAGCAGCAAGCATTTGACCGTTTGGTGAAAACTTTAGATTCCCTCTGTTATCATCAATAGAAACTCCCAGAGTCGATTTTACAGGTGTAGTGTTTACGCCGTCAGGTGTTACTGCATACGTGAAAAAAGTATTTATGTTTTGATTATTGTTTTGGCCAGAACTGTTAGAAAGTGTAACTACCCATACAGAATCACTGTCGCAACCTTGAATAACAGCACTAAGTTTTTCTGTGGCGTAATTAAGCAGATGAATATTTTTTTGAGTAACAGCACCTAACGGATTTGTAGTAAAATCAACTATAGAATAGTTTAAGCCATGATAGTTTTCTGTATCAAAAAGGGAATCCATCGTGAATACGTAAAAAATATTAGGATCTCCGGGTTTAGGAATTATAATGGCAGACTGCGTACTGGAAGCGTTCCCAAACAAACCGCTCCCGTTTTCCATCACTTCATGGTTTTGATTGTAAACTGTCTTGCCATCTGTATAAAAAAGCAATTGACCCCTTTCATCAGAAATAGTTGCACAACCTTCTACTGTAGATAAATTGCCGTTCTGCACGGCAGTAGGAGGTGAAGTTGTAAAATTGAGTCCCGCCTTCTGGCCAAAATACCAATTATTTGCAGCGCCCTGGCCTGAAGCAAAATATGTAGTAAATACGCAAAAGACAAAGCACCAAAATAATTTCATAGCAGCAATTAAGCTACTAAAATACTATAAATCGCGCTTTTTTAACAAGGCGTAGGTACCATAAATAAAAAGGAATACCCACCCGCTTACAATCAATATCTCGTACCAATGCACTGCATAGTCTATCGCAATATCTGCTTTGAGCTGGTTTGCAGCTGTTTTTATAAAATCAAGTCGCTCAAACGGTCTGTTAATCAGGTTGCTCATAGATTCAAGCGGAAAGAATTGCATGATCTTATCTGCTGTGTCGCTTTCCGGGAAAACCTTAAAATTTAGAAATGCATAAATTATATTTTCCACGATCCACCAGACAAAGAGAAAACCCAACGCAAACGCAGATCTTTTGACTAAAACCCCCAGGAATAAACAAAAAGAGAAGAAACCAACCAGTTTAAGAAAATAAGCGAAAAGAAAATCCATCTCGCGGGTTACGATACCAAATTCTGTATAATCTGAAAATGAGTATCCCAGAATAACACTTAGAACAAAAACAAAGAAGGTAGAGATAAGTGCAAATGCCAGAACAGTATAGAATTTTGACAATACAAATTCCTGTTTGCTTAATCCATCGATCAGGTTTTGTTTGAGTGTGCGATTTGTATATTCATTAGACATCATCGAGACGATAACGATCGCAAGAAAGAATTTAAGTATTGCGGCTATATATGTATTGAAATGCCAGATAAACGGAAAATTAAAAATACCCTGATCTGCTATGCGGATATGCACATCGCCAAAATTGAATTCTATTGAAGCAATTAGTGCAATAAATGAAAGGATTATAAAATATGTCGCAGCAAGAATTTTAGAAGACCTGCTGTATTTGAGTTTATGTAATTCTATATTCAGTAATCTAAACATGGGGCTTAATTTAAGTTGCTGGTAAGTTGTAAAAATTGTTCTTCAAGACTCTCTTTTCTCTTAACGAGGTGAGAAAGAACAATACCTTGGTTAAAGAGCTGTTTGTTTAGATCTTCTGCGCTAAGCGGAGTGGCTAAAAATGCCGTGATTAATCCATTTTCGGTCTTTACACTTAAAAAATCGGGATTATTATCAAAAAATCGCAGTAGCTCTGTTTCCTGATGAGATTTCACTTCAAAAAAGCCATGACTTGCATTGAGTTCATCTACAGGTCCTGCATAAAGTTTAACTCCCTTGCGTATGATCACCACATGTGAACAAACTTTTTCGACTTCGTCAAGTAAGTGAGAAGCAAGCAGAATTGTAGTGCCATCTGCTGCAATCTTTTTTATGATCTCACGTATTTGATGAATACCCTGGGGGTCTAATCCGTTAGTAGGTTCATCAAGAATTAATATTTCAGGATCGTTAAGCAGGGCAGAGGCTATAGCCAGGCGCTGTTTCATACCCAGAGAGAACGTTTTGAACTTGCTGTTTTTTCGCTCCAGCAAACCTACTATTTCAAGCTTTTCATCAATTTTTGTGGGAGATACGCCCTTTATTTGACAAACCAGATTTAGATTCTGTTGGGCCGTCATGTATGGGTAAAAGTTAGGTCGCTCTATTATAGCTCCTACTTTTTTGAGTGCCTGATGAGTAGAATCTGAACCATCAAACCAATGAAAATTCCCAGAAGTGGGATTTACCACATTTAGAACCATGCCCAGTGTGGTAGATTTACCACTTCCGTTAGGTCCTAAAATTCCGTAGACATTGCCTTTGCTTATTGTAAAAGTGAGGTCATTAACAGCTTGCACAGGCCCATACCTTTTTGAGAGGCCGTTAATAGTTAGAATCGTATCCAATATATAGATGTTTTGATTGGTGTTCTCTTACAAGACGCATGAGTGTACTATTTGTTACAGGCTTTCTTATCTTTACACAAATGCCACTCGTATGCAAGAAAGATTAATGTCACGTAAAAAGCCAACTTATCCCATTGGCAATACATTAAAAGAATATCTGGTTAAATATAGCAGAGATACTAAAATACCTGTGTTTTACGACGATTTGTTGAGATTTTCGGGAGGTATTAGTGTGTATGATAAGAACGATAATGACACGTTATGGATAAGCGTTTACTACCCAGATCACGAGCGTGAAAGCATCTACACCAGTTTAAAAAGAGTATACGCTATTTTGCATTCTGATGGTAATGAGAATATTTTGCCTTTTCTTGATGTAGCGGCAATAGACTATTGCACGTTTGGTAATTCTAAACCTTTTAGAGTTAAGATCAAGAATATTTTTAATGACAATTACACCTATTTTTATGTGAAAAGAGCAGATGCCAGTCGTATCTATGGTCTTGAACTTGAGCATATTCTTTCTCCTAATCGTATCAACTTTTTGGTGTATAAAGACACACTTATTGAAGAGCATATTACAGGTATACCGGGTGATGAGTTTATAAATAATTATCTGGCAGACTGTGATCATGTGGGTAAATCACAGATCGCGAAAGAGTTTGTTAAATTCAACGAGCGCTGTATGATCTTATTATTAGGGGATATGCGTTCATACAATTATGTGGTAATACCCACGCACGATTTTGACCACATTAAATATAAACTGCGAGCGATAGATTTTGATCAGCAGTGCTATGAAGGTAATTTTAAAGTATATAAACCCCATTTGTTCAAAGAAAACTTTAAAATGGTAGAACTTGTTTCTAATCTTTTAGGAAACAACTCTATTGAGCAGTACCGTAAAGAAGAGCGGGCTGTACTTGCTAAGCGTATTATTACTTCAAAAACCAGATTACGTCGACTTTTAAAATGCATGACAACCGATACGGTTTCTTCTGAAGAAAATCTGAAACGCCTGCGTAACGAACTTTACGATTATACGATGGATATGAAATTTAAGCGCGCAAAATCTATGGGGCAGATCGTGAAAACTGCCCTTGATTTTGTGAAACGTAATTATGAAGATGTAAATATGCAGCGGCTTATGCAAGCCTCTTACTAGCTTTTTTGCTCTTTGTTGAAATAAACCAGATAGTAATACATCTGTTTTTCTTCATCCCAGCCTTTTTCTACAAACTTTTCTGCACTTTCAGGATTGATGAAATCCATCTTTATCTGGATGTGCGTATCCAGATCGATAACATTTCTCATCTTTTTGCGAGCAGCAGTAACGGCGGTATTTGCAATGGGAAAAGAAGTAAGATCTTCTATTTTGTATTTAGGCGCTCGGTCTGTTTTGTAGTTTTGAAATTCTGGTATTAAAGCGGGATTTTCTAAAACGTCATTAACAAAAGCAGACTCTTCAAAGTTGTCGTTCTTAGCAAAGTGATTTACAGCTCTGTTCATGAACATTACTTCCTCTTTCTTGTCTTCTGCCGGTAATACAACGTCTTTAGCAAAGTCCTGACAGAATTTTAAATACTTTTTTGTATAAAAATTATCATCAGCCAGCATTTCTACGCCCATAAAATTCTCAAGCCAGTATTTAGTATCATAGCGATTAGAATCTACAGATAATACTTTGTAACCCTCTTCTGCTTTGCTATTAAAAATAAGCGCTCCTTTATCTAATTTACTCAGGCTCACCCCTTGCTCAAGAAGCATGTTGAGGTTTTCTTCGCCTTCGCGAAATTGTAAAAAGTCTTGCTTTAATTCAGATTTAAATATACCCAAAACATCAGTTTTCACATTGTCAAGCATAACGCCAGTAATGTGGGCAACATACAACTCACCTGGTTTTATGTGCGGGTGACTGCTCTGGTCATATAGATGTTTTGCGATCTCTACAGATATCTCATGTGCCTGTGCAGGGCTTGCAAACATATTTGCTGCCATGTTGTACAATGAGTTGAACTCAAGATCTGCCTCATGACTAAAGTGATAGTAATTTTCTTCTTTTTCGCGAAAGCTTTTAAAGAAAAACTCTTTTATAAGTGGCGTTATCTCATCATTGAGATTGTACTGTTCTTTAGACAGAAATACACCTTCTGTACGGCTTTTATTACCAATGCGATGTATAGAAAGCGATTCTATCTGGGCAGCATATAAATTGATCATCTGTAATCTTGAATTTTGGGTAGATTTGAGCCTAAAAAAACCGATTTTTAGGGGTAAAAAATGGGTAAAACAGTAATAAAATCAGCTATTATGAGGAGAAAATCGGGCTTTTATTAATTCCAATTTTCATCAAAATCAAGACCTTCATAATCTTCTACGTCGTAGTCATCATCATAATCTTCAAAATCATCCTCATCTGTATCTGCATCTTCATCGCCAGAAAAATCTGTGGGTGGCGCCTGGTCTGGTATTTGCCCGTGCACATACATTAGATTAGGATATAAAGTACCTTCTACAGGTTCTGCCACATCTGCAAGCTCAACAAAAAACGTCCACATGCTTAAAAAATCGTATACATAGATAAGTCTTGTGTTTTCTGTAGAAACCACTTCATCTACGTTTGTCTCGCTCATAACACGCACAGGATTTTCAGATTCTCCCATATCAAAAAGGGCGATCTCTTCATCCTGTCTCCACTCGTCATCACTTGTAAAGAAAGAAGCCATCTCTGTACCATCAAAACCAAAAGACTGGGTTATGGCATTATGAAAGTCTTCAAGAGGTGCATCTTGCTGTATTTCTATGTCTCTAAATATATCCTCTTCGGTGTCGAGAATCACACGGAACCGGTAAATCATAGCATCAAAATTTTAGCCCACAAAGATACAATTTACGATGCAGTTGTCAATTTTATACTTTCGTTTTCTTTCACTGAAGTGAGGAGAATATAAAATTGAATTCCGAAAAGTACAGATGCTAAAATAAGGTGAACAGGCTGAGTTAAATATGGAAAATCGAAGTAATACATTAGTATACCCGTGACAATCTCAATGCCTATTATAATCATGACCCAGTTCATTAAATTATGACCTAAAGCTAATTTTTTGTTTCTAAAAAACAGCCACACATTAATAGCAAGTACCACAATAGAAAAAGACCGGTGAAAGTAAAAAGCAAAATCAGGATCACTTAGCCACAGATATTTGGCGGCATA
The DNA here is from genome assembly GCF_047946675.1 of Leeuwenhoekiella sp. A16. Classification (GTDB taxonomy): domain Bacteria; phylum Bacteroidota; class Bacteroidia; order Flavobacteriales; family Flavobacteriaceae; genus Leeuwenhoekiella. Next base: position 3,975,943 of record NZ_CP172313.1, on the reverse strand, counting down.
ACCTACAAGGTCTACCTGCTCATCTACAAACTGGCGTACCTGAGTTCCCATAGCGATTTGTATCAGGCTTAAAGCCAAAGCAAGCCACATCCCGTTTCTGAAGTTTTTATCAAAAGTGAACTTTACCGTTTTTGATTTGGCAAGAAAAAGAAGATACATCAATACTGCTATAATGACCAAAGCGATCACCATATGAATCGTTATTCTAACCGGAGACAGTACAGAATAAACAACAGTAGCACCTATCCAGCCCTGAAAACCCATAAGAAAAACAGTGAGCCAGGAAAGTAGCGGAATACGCTTTTTCTTTTTCCGGAATTTTATGCTCAAAATGGCCATAATAAGAACTGCAAATCCTGCTATGGCTCCTACTAAGCGATTAATATATTCTACCCACGTATGCAACGGATTGAAAATAGCATAATCGTGCTTGTCGTAAGTAGACCAATTTTTATTTGAAAATAATGCACCTGTAGTGAAATCGTGATTGGCTACGCGCAGGCTTTCATCTACAATAATTACCTGACCTTCTTCATACGAGCGGTTGGGTTGCCATCTTAATTCACTTTCCTGTGTAGGTGGTATAATGTAACCAAAGCATTTAGGCCAGTCAGGACATCCCATCCCGCTCCCGGTCATTCTCACAACTGCGCCGGCTACCACAACCATGTAAACCAGAATCAGGGAGATTAAAACAGATTTTCTATACAATTCTCTTGATTTTTAATTATCTGCCACTTTAAGACCAATCTCTTCGCCTTTCTTTAGCATAAATTCTTGTGCTTCGGTGTGGTTGTTTGCAATCTCGCCTTCAAGAATCGCTTCTTTTATAGCGTCTTTAATTATTCCTATTTCCCGTGAAGGTTTAAGATTAAAGGTTTTCATGATCTCTTCACCAGATACCGGCGGCTGAAAGTTGCGCACATGATCGCGCTCTTCAACTTCTTTTACCTTTTGGCGTACCTGTTTAAAGTTATTGTGATAACGCTTGTATCTCTTAGGATTTTTGGTTGTAATATCTGCTTCACAAAGCGTCATGAGATCTTCCAGATTTTCGCCTGCATCAAAAATTAATCTGCGTACGGCACTATCTGTCACAAATTCTTCTGCAATTACTATAGGGCGCGAACTCATAAGCACCATTTTTTGCACGAATTTCATCTTTTCATTTAATGGCATCTTTAAACGTTTAAAAAGTTTAAATACCATTTTAGAACCTACAAATTCATGACCGTGAAAGGTCCAGCCTATTTTTTTGTCAAATCTTTTTGTGGGCGCTTTACCTATATCATGCAGCAATGCAGCCCATCGTAACCAAAGATCATCAGTATTTTCTGCAATATTATCTACAACTTCAAGTGTATGGTAGAAATTGTCTTTATGTTTTTGTCCTTCTTTTTCTTCTATACCTTTAAGAGCAGTAAGCTCTGGCAAAACGAAAGGAAGCAGACCTGTTTTTTCAAGAAGTAAAAAGCCTTTAGAAGGTTTTTTGCTCAGCATGATCTTGTGCAACTCTTCTACAATGCGTTCATTGGTAATGATACTTATGCGCTTGTTATTTTTAGAAATAGCTTCAAGCGAAGCTCGCTCTATCATAAAATCAAGCTGTGAAGCAAACCTTATGGCGCGCATCATGCGCAAAGGGTCGTCACTGTATGTGATGTCTGGATCTAGCGGAGTACGAATTATTCCTCTTTCAAGATCTACTAAACCATTAAAAGGATCTAGCAATTTACCATGTATTGCTGGCGAAAGACCTATGGCAAGTGCATTTATTGTAAAGTCTCTCCTGTTTTGATCGTCTTGAAGAGAACCATTTTCTACCACAGGATTACGACTTTCTTTATGGTATGATTCTTTTCTCGCGCCTACAAACTCGATCTCAAGATCATTGTCACGCAACATGGCGGTGCCATATGTTTTAAAGACTTGCACTTTTGGTTTATGGGGCAGGAGTGAAGCTACTTTTTTAGCTAATTCTATACCGCTGCCTACAGCAACAATATCAATATCTTTTGCACTACCACGTTCTAAAATAAAATCACGCACATAGCCCCCAATAACATAAGTGTCTACACCTAGTTCCTGAGAAGCGTTTGAGATAACGTCAAAAATTTTATGGGTAATGGCTCCCTTATAGTTGGGGGTTGTCATGCACCTTTACTTTCGTAGGACTTTAACCTGACCATCATTTTTTAACTTAATAATGGTAGAAGGTTTAGCCGATTTTCTATTGTGGTGCAAATTTACTACATAGTCTACGCCTTCCAAAATAGCGGGACTTATTTCTTTAAATGACTGCGGTGTTTGCTCACCACTAATATTTGCTGATGTAGAAACAATGGGGCGACCAAATTTTCTTACAAGCATCTTGCAAAAATCATCTTTGGTAACGCGTATGGCAAGCGTATTGTCTGGGGCGATAAGATTCTCTGCCACGCGAATGGGATCATCGTACACAATTGTAGTAGGCTGAGCTGCGTATTTTAAAATGTCATAAGCAACTTCAGGCACGTTTTCTACATATTGATTAAGCATCTTAAAATCATGCACAAGACAGATCATTGTCTGGCTTTCTGCTCTTTGCTTCAATTTGTAAACCTTATCTATAGCTCCGGGATTTGTAGCATCGCATCCTATTCCCCATACCGTATCTGTAGGATATAGAATGAGACCGCCTTTTTTTAAAATGCCAATTGCTTCTTTTATTTCGTCTACCATATATGTATTGTTACCTCAAATTCATGCTTTGAGATCTTAAATTTTTAACGATGCAAAATTACTTTAAAACCCTGAAAGCTGCCCTATAATTCTGTTTTAAAGCAGGCTTTTATATACATCTATGTATTGTTTTGCGGTTGTTTCCCAATTAAAACTGGTAGCATGTGCTGTAACTTTAGTAGCGAAATCAGGGTCGTTTTGTGCGATTTTCATGCCATTTAGGAAGGTTTTTGCCATATATTCCGGGTCATAATGATCCCAGTAAAATGCATTTTCTCCTCCTACTTCTGGCAGCGATGTGTTATTTGAAAGAAATACAGGTTTACCATATCGCATGGCTTCTATTGGCGGTATACCAAAACCTTCACGCAATGACGGGAACACAAATGCAGCACAGTTCTTTAAATAGTACTTTTTAGCAGACTCACTTATTTTCCCAGTTATGTGCACCCGACCTTCTAATTTCAGTTTTGTTATAGTAGCTTTTATTTCTTCTGTGTAAGATTTGTCACTATTACCTGCCAAAACAAGGTCAAAATCGGGTAAAAAGGGCAACATTTTGACCAAAGAATTAAAGTTTTTCCGCGCTGTAAATTCGCCAATGCTGAACAAAAATGGTCGTGTGGGTATTATTTTCGGATTAAAATCGGCAGGAATTTCTGTATCCAGTATCGTATTTCCGTTATAAATGACATATTCCGGAATATTAGGCACATTAAAATGGTTGTGCGTATCTTCTTTTGCGAAGTTTGATATGTAAACCAAAGCGCTGGAACGACGTAGCTTTTCGCGAAAGCGTTTACTTCTTTCATGGTTGGGATCTGCACTGTTTTCTTCAATAAAATGAATGTCGTGCACCGTCATTAAATACGGAATATTGCCTTTAGGTTCTATTTTAATGTTCTGATTTAAAGAGTGCCAGAGGTTGTATTTTTCGCTTATGCGAAACAAAGGATACCTGCGGTAGGCGTGGTATTTTTTATAATTAAAAGTAGTACCAAATTGCTTTTTTAAAACGTCGATATCTTTCGCGTGAAGCGTAATATCGAGTTCGTCTTCTTGTTGCTGATATAGCCCTTTTATAAGGTGATAATTAAATTGCCCAAACCCAAAATATGGATTTTTAATATTGTGCGACTCTAAAAATATAGTCTTATTCTGCGGCATATAGAGCTTAGGTTTTTTAACAATAGAAATAGATTTACTTTTGCTGCATAATTAAGACTATGAAAATCGTTTGCAGCCCGGCGCACAAAAATAACCTTTTTAAGATAGAGCAGCTTCTCAAAAATTTTGAAGCAGAAGGCGAGATGCTTGCAGACGGTGGGCGTAACCAGATACGTATTGTAGATCTTGACGGTGTAAAAGTAGCGATCAAGTCTTTTAAAATTCCTAATACGGTAAATAAAATAGCATATCGTTTTTTTAGAAAATCTAAAGCGCAGCGCTCTTTTGAATACGCCACCAGATTGCTGGAGCAAGACATTGACACACCCAAACCCGTGGCTTATGCTGAGCAAGAATCATTACTGTATGGTAAAAGTTATTATATATGTGAGTTTCTGGAATACGACTTAACATATAGAGAACTTATTGCCAATTCTAAATATGTGGGTAATGCAGATATTTTAAAAGCTTTTACCGCATTTACGTTTGAAATGCATGAGAAAGGAATTCATTTTTTAGACCACTCTCCCGGGAATACTTTGATAAAAACTGAAGAAGATAAATACAGATTTTACCTGGTAGATCTTAATCGTATGGATTTTAAACCACTTGATCATGCAACGCGTATCAACAATTTTAGAAGGCTTACGCCAAAGCGGGAAATGGTAGAAATTATGGCAAAAGAGTACGCCAGACTTGCAGGTCTTGATCCTAATAAGACGGTAGACGAAATGTGGCAAAGTACGGTAGAATTTCAGGAAGCTTTTCAGCGAAAGAAGCGTTTAAAAAAGAAAATAAAGTTCTGGAAGAAATAGATATTATTTCTGTCCGCGTCTGTAAAGCCAAAGTTTAACGTAGCGCATAAAAAGAGCATAGCTTTGTAAAACACTAATTGTTAAGCCTACAACACCATCTCTAAATCCCTGTTGTAAAATATAGTGTTTAAAGAATCTCCAGACGGGTTTTATAATAAAATGAAAGGAACTTAACCGGTTAGTATGCTTATCATAATCTAAAGCTTGCCAGTACGCATATCTATTTAGCTTTTGAATGTAATTGTCGAGGTTTACATAAGTATTGTGATACAACTTGTTTTTTAAGAAACCTATTTCACCGTTTGAAGTAAGTTCTTCGTGTACCATTTTATCTTCGTAAACGCATTCGTCTCTTTTAAAAAGACGTATCACTTTATCATGCTGCCAGCCACTATAGCGCACCTGTTGCCCCATAAAATGATTGTTTCTGTAAATCCAGAAACCTGCAATACCAGATGGTGGATTTTCCAGGATTTTCTGAATTTCAGATTTTAATTCTGGGGTTACTCTCTCATCTGCATCAAGAAGCAAAATCCATTCATTGCCAGCCTGCGGTATTGCCCAATTCTTTTGAGAAGCGGGATATTCATACTTTCTTTGAAGAATTAGATCTGTATATTTTTTCGCCTTGAGCAGCGTGTCATCTGTGCTAAAAGAGTCTACTACAATGATTTCATCTGCAAAATTAGCAGATTCTAAAACTCCCTCAATATTGTGAGACTCATTAAAAACAGTGATGATAACAGTGAGTTTCTTCATAGGATTACGCAGTTGCCAAATCTAAAAAACTTTTTAAGATTAATGCCTTAACTTTGCGCGATTAAGTATGAAAGATAAACCTGGCATTTCTGTAATTATAAGTACGTATAACGCTGTAGAGTGGCTTAAAAAGACGCTTTGGGGTTATGCGCAGCAGACCAATAAAGATTTTGAGATCGTAATTGCAGATGATGGTTCTGGTGAAGAAACCATCAATACAATTAAAGAATTTCAGGAATGGTTTCCTGTACCTGTTATACATGTATGGCAGGAAGATGACGGTTTTCAAAAATCGCGTATTCTCAATAAAGCTATACTGGCATGTAACTCAGACTACATATTGATGAGTGATGGGGACTGTATTCCTAAAAATGATTTTTTAGAGTTTCACTTTAAGTTTAGAGAAAAGGGTTATTTTTTATCTGGAGGTTATTTTAAGCTACCCATGTCTATTTCTGATGAAATTACAAAGCAGGATATAGACGATCAAAAATGTTTTGATATAGCGTGGTTACAGGAAAGAGGTTTAAAATCGTCTTTTAAGAACAATAAATTGACCGCTAGAGGGTTAAAATCAGACATTCTTAATCTACTTACTCCCACAACTGCTAGCTGGAACGGGCATAATGCCAGCGGCTGGAAAAAAGATATTCTAGCTGTTAATGGTTTTGATGAACGCATGCAATATGGTGGTCAGGATCGGGAACTGGGAGAACGCCTGATAAATTTTGGGATTAAATCTAAGCAAATACGCTACAGCGCCTTATGCGTGCATCTTGATCATCCTCGTGGATACAAAACTCCGGAGACGTTGCAAAAGAATGCAGCGATACGTAAGAATACCAGAAAGAAAGGTTATGCTTACACGTACTACGGCATTGAGAAGAAAGAAATTAATTAAGGTTGTCAAGAAAATTGAGCAACTCTTTTTTTATAAATTCAGGATTAAGTTCTTCATATAATTTTATAGATTCTTTTTTCATTGCCTTAAAACCCTTACTCTTATACAGCTGTGGTTTATAATTTTTTAAATGCACAGCGACCTGCTTTTTGCCCGGGTAAGAAGCCCAGGCTTCAGGATTAATCCAAGGCGAGTAAATAGAAAATGTGGGCTTATTTAAGGCTTTAGCCATATTAACCGCACCGCCTTCATTACCTATTAGGGCATCACAAAAACTGGTTAATGCAATGAATTCGCGTAAATTCTCACCGTAGACCTCTGGAAAAATATGACTGACCGTTCTGTTGTCACAATTATTTAAGAGCTCCTCAACTTTTGGTTTTTGATCAGGTATGTAATTCAGTAATAATTGAGCATTGGTTTCCTCTACAATGGTTTGCAGTAATTTAGCTAAATAAGGAAGCGGATATGTTTTTAGCCCACTGCTGCCCAATACACCTATCATAAAGATCGGTTTACTAATATCGATATCAGAATTTTCCAATTTTGCTTTCGCAGAAGCGATTTCTGCCTCTTTTAGGTAGATTTTTGGTTTAATTTCTTTTGGAAAATCCTTAGATAAAGGAGCGAGAAGTCTCATCCGGTTCTCAATGGCCAGGCCGGCTGCGGTTTCTGCCTTATTACTATTTTTGACTGAATGATTGTATAAATAGGAAGTGTATGATTTTTTAATCCCGACCCTCACCTTGGCACCGCTGTAAAAGGACAGAAAAGCGCTGCTTATTTTAGAATACGCATCAATTACTATATCGTAGTTCTCGCTGCGCAGACGAGCAGCAAATTTGATGAAAGAAATGGTATTGCCTTGAGAATCCTGTAAATCAAAAATAAACTTATCAATAAACGGGTTATTCTGAACAACTGGCACCGTATGCTTATGAATAAGGTAATGCAATGATGCCTCTGGATATTTAGAACGAAGTGCCTCAAAAAGAATAGACGACGTAAGAACGTCGCCTATCATTTTTTGCTGTATTACCAGTATTTTCATCTATGTGAAATTTCGCAATAGCGACTATTTATTAAACCGCTACGTCGTATTCCCTTAAAGCCGCATTAAGAGAGGTTTTCTTATCTGTACTCTCCTTACGTTTACCTATAATTAATGCGCACGGTACATTGTACTCACCTGCAGCAAATTTCTTAGTATAACTACCAGGAATTACAACAGAACGAGGTGGCACGTATCCTTTCATTTCTTTAGGTTCGCTGCCGGTAACATCAATAATTTTAGTAGAACCTGTAAGTACAACATTTGCACCTAAAACAGCTTCTTTACCCACGCGTACTCCTTCTACAACTATGCAACGAGAACCTATAAAAGCATTATCTTCTATGATTACCGGTGCTGCTTGCAGAGGTTCAAGAACTCCGCCTATACCTACACCGCCGCTAAGGTGAACGTTTTTACCTATTTGTGCGCAGCTACCCACTGTAGCCCAGGTATCTACCATCGTACCTTCATCTACATAAGCGCCTATGTTCACATAACTAGGCATCATGATCACACCTTTAGAAATGTATGCACCATGGCGTGCCACAGCATTGGGGACAACACGTATGCCTTTATCCTGATATCCTTTCTTTAAAGGCATCTTATCGTGATATTCAAAAATACCAACTTCTATTTTTTCCATTTTTTGAATTGGGAAGTAAAGCACAACCGCTTTTTTAACCCATTCATTTATCTTCCAGTCATCACCATCAGGTTCTGCTACTCGCAGTGTACCGCCATCTATTAATTCTATGACCTCACGTATAGCATCCTGAGTTACTTTATCATTTAAAAGGGAACGATCTTCCCAAGCGTCTTCTATTAAATTTTGTACTTGTTTCATATTGTCTTAAAAAATGAGGGCTAAAGATAGTTTACACCATATAAAAAAACCAAGATTGACGAGATTAGTTTTAAAGGCTTATTTTTGCAAAAATATTTGCTATGGCTCGCATTCTTGCATTAGATTATGGTACAAAGCGCACCGGTATTGCTGTGACAGATGAGCTTCAACTCATCGCTTCAGGATTAACAACAGTGCCTACGCATGAGCTGCTTAAATTCTTACAGGAATATCTGGCGGCAGAGCAGGTTGAGCGTATACTAATAGGTGAGCCTAAACGCATGAACAATGAAGCATCTGGAGTAGAGGCAGATATTATAAGCTTTCGCGAAAAGCTTGAAAAAGTAACCAGCATACCCATAGAGCGAGTAGATGAGCGGTTCACTTCAAAAATGGCCGTGCAAACCATGCTCGATAGCGGATTGAAAAAGAAAAAAAGAAAAGATAAAGCGCTGGTAGATGAGATTAGTGCAACAATAATTTTACAGACTTATCTTTATAAATAGATCACTCTTAATTTAAAGATTTAATTTTTTTAAAATGATATTACCTATAGTGGCTTACGGTGATCCCGTATTGCGAAAAAATGCCGAAGTAATAGATAAGGATTATCCAGGCCTTGCAGAACTTATTGAGAATATGTTTGAGACTATGTATGGTGCCAGTGGTGTAGGTCTTGCAGCGCCACAGATAGGAAAAGCAATTAGAATTTTTCTGGTAGATACGTCTCCGTTTGCAGATGATGAAGAACTTACCGAAGAAGAACGTGAAGAACTGGCAAGCTTTAAAAAGGTTTTCATCAATGCAAATATTGTTAATGAAGATGGTGATGAGTGGGCTTTTGGCGAAGGCTGTTTAAGTATTCCCGGTATTAATGAGGATGTTTTTAGACAGGAGCAAGTCACTATAAAGTATCAGGACGAGAACTTTGTAGAGCATACAGATACGTACACTGGTCTTATAGCCAGAGTAGTTCAACATGAATACGACCACATCGAGGGTATTCTGTTTACAGATAAACTGTCAAGCTTAAAGAAACGTTTGATAAAAGGAAAACTGGCAAATATTAGCAAAGGCAAAGTAAATAGTGATTATCGCATGCGCTTTCCGGTAAAAAAGGGAAGATAATTTATTTTGAAAATAAAAAAAGAGCATGATATTTGCGCCCTTGCTTTTTGCAAGAAAAGTATCGCCTTTAAAAAATAATTCACGACAGAGACAGATGATGTCTTTTTCGTTACCAAAGCATAAAAATAAAATATGAGTTTAGACAAAATATTGTCCATTTCAGGAAAACCAGGCCTTTACAGTCTTAAAACACAAACCCGCACAGGTTTTATAGCCGAATCTCTTTTAGACGGAAAGAAAATACCTGTAGGTATGCGTCACAATGTGAGTATACTTTCAGAAATTGCTATCTATACTTTAGATGGTGAAGTGCCATTAAAAGATGTATTTGCTAAGATCTCAGAAAAAGAAGACGGCGGTCCTGCTATAGATCACAAAAAATCTAAAGATGAGTTAGAAGCTTACTTTTTTGAAGTGCTTCCTAATTTTGATGAAGATCGTGTATATGCCAGCGATATTAAAAAGATAATACAGTGGTATAACTTGCTTCAGGCAAAAGATATGCTCTATCTGGAGGAAGCTGAAGTTTCTACAGAAGCTCCTTCTAAAGATGAAGAAGAATAGACGTTAAAGTATTATATATGCTGCTTGATTTTATGCTTTGATTGGATTAGTGAGGTCTTTAATTCTTAAAAATTGAAAGAATCTTTTATGTTTTGTCGCTAGATCTGTATCGTGGGTGTAAACTATATCACTTTGCACTGAAAGTCAGCGGTTTCATTTATGAGGGACTAAAAGTCCCCTTCATTATCAATATAAAATTGGACTTGTCCGAACCTTCTCGTCGATGATGCTCCAAATAGACAAACCAGTGTATAAGTTATATTTCTCGTACTCTAAACACCATAAGTACTTGTCTAAAATATTTTCCGCAGTGACGCTCCTTTAGTTGAAAAAATTCTTGCTGTAACTTGCGCGATGTCCGACTCTTTAATTGTTTTACTATGTAACTGACATTTATTTTTGAAGCATATTCTACATGCGTCTATGTAGATCAGATCTTTCGGTATTTTTTTGAACATCTTTATGCAAAACTTTATACCTGTATTTGGTAACCCAAACTAGATGACAAGTTAATCTACTTACTATATAGGAACCTTTTCTTGGACTATTACCCTTTAGCCAAATTATAGTTTTTAGAAGTACGAATGTTCTGCAATAATTGAAGGGTTTTATACTCTTACCTGAGACTAATAAAAACGGAATAGAAAATCCGCGTTACCTCCTCCCATAATTAGGTGTTGGTCATAACTAGAGAATCGGGACTATTTTCATTGATTTCTATGTACTCATTGGGGGGACATGTCCCTCTAATGAGCTGTGCGGTCTGAACCCGTTATAGTCTTCTCTCCAAATATCGAACTTTTCCTGTGCATCCTCCAAGGAGAGGAACCAATTTGTATTCAGACATTCATCCCTGAATGACCCGTTGAAGCTTTCGATAATAGGGTTATCTGAAGGTTCCCGGTCTTGAAAAATCCAGTTCAACCTTGTTGTCATAGGCCCATTTGTTCAATACGTTGCTGATGAACTCACTGCCGTTATCCACTTTTAGGCGCACCGGAGATACTTCCAAACATAATTTTAAGATTATTCATTACACCAACAACATCACTTCCCTTAAGGGATTTTCCTGCATATATAGCTAGGCACCTGCGGTGATAATTATCAACTATAGTTAAGGCTCTGAAACGGCTCCCATCATACAGCTGAACCGCTACAAAATCCATGCTCCAACATTCGTTTAAACTGGAGGCATTCCCTTCAATGGGTTGTCTATGGGCAGCGCAGCGGTTGCGCCTTGGCCTTTTTGACCTTAGATTCAAACCCTCTTCACAATACACCCGATACATACGCTTATGGTTACCCATAAACCTTCACGTCGCTGCAGAATGTGCAAGCGCTAAAAACCATAACGTACCCGTACCTCGGTAATTTCATTCATCCGCATCCGCAGCAAGGTATCATCCCTTTCCTTGACCCGATAATAGAACACCCTCTTGTGCAATACGATAAGTTTGCAGCAACGCTGGATGGAAATATGGTACTCCATTCTGATCTCATCGACCATCCCACGTTTTCGGGAAGGCCTCAGATTTTTTTTCAGAACATCCTGAAGGATTTATTTTTCCATGCTGAGATCGGCAACCAGTTTCTTTAACTCCGAATTCTCCTCCCCTAGGTTTTTAAGCCTTCTCAGTTCAGAGAAATCAAGACTCCCATATTATTTCTTCTTCCAATTGTAGAATGTGGCCTCACTGATGCCCATCTTGCGGCATACCTCCTGCAGCCTGGTGCCCGTCTCAACCTGTTTGATCGCAAATACAATCAGGAATTCCGAATATTTTGATAGTTTCATAAGCAAATAATGTATTTAAAATTAAACATTTATTCGCCCAGATTTCTCTAGTTTCAAATAGTCTGATTTAACGGGAGGAGGTCATTATTTATTTAGTTCAAGTATGATAAAGAATTTATATTCTTAATCATACCTAATTAATACATTAAGAGAAGGTTAATACTCTGCAATAATATGTGTGAAACTGAAGATCTTGACTTGATGTTCTTGATTAAATACTAAACTGATTTTATGCCTGTTTTACCCATTTTTAAGTAATTTTCAGGTGATTTTTGGACTATAAAAATCGGTGAATTATGGGTTAAAATCGACCGTAAAAGTCCCAATATTTCTTTATGCTCAGGTTGATAGTTAGAGAAAAGAAATATTTCGATTAAAGAATTTATTTACGTTTTAACAGCTAAAACCTTTTTACTCCCAAATCGATTTCATTTCATAAATGGCAAATTTGTTCAATCTTGTGCCTTCCTCCTTAGCATTAGAATAAGCGTTGACGTGCAAATTATTTGTTTTTGCTATATGTGGTTTTACAATATAGGCTCTACCATCATTTGCGAAAATTTCTATACTTGTACGATCTACTATAATTTCCAGTTTTAACTTGCCATTAATTGGTTTCACTTCAACATCATTCAATTTTTGTTCTTTAGCATTGTAATCTATGTTAAAACCATTTATGTCCATTCCAAAATTGGCATTACTATCAACATTGAATTCTGCAATAAGATGCATAACATCAAGAGCAACATTAGTTGAAAGTGGTTTATTATTAGAGAGAATTACATTTTCCCACATATGTTTATCCTTATGTAGAGCATTTATCGCATCTATGGGTTTGGGGAACATGCGAACGCCCTCATCTGTGGTACGAAGTTTCAATTCTGTTGGGAAAAGCATTAGTTGATTAAATGGCATTCCTTTAGACTCAATTCCGTTTCCCCAAGACATTTGTATACGTTTTCCATCTGGTGTATTGTTATATGTTTGAGAAGCATAAGCATTTCCTGTTTTATACTGATATTTAGGAGTTTGTGGAGTAAAAATCTTTCCATTAAAATCTCCAATAAAATACTGCCCATCAGCTCCATACATAACCCACTTGCTGTTTTTTGGATTATCATCTATTGGAAGTTCAAAAAGTTCCGGGCATTCATAAAAATCTAAAATCTCTGATTGATATTCCCAATTCTTCAAATCAGTAGATGTGTGAATTTGAAATGATTTTATATGCGATTCTTTACCTTCTTTATCAGTTGTAGGCAATTCATTGTATACAACCATCACCCAATGTTTATCAGGAGCATACCAAAATATTTTAGGATCTCTTCCTTGATGTTTTAATACGGGGTTTTTTGCATATTCTTTAAAAGTACGGCCATTATCGAGACTGTAAACAATACATTCACCTCTGCCAGTACTTGTAAAAGCCACTACTAATGGTGGGGTATCATTACTTGAGAAACCTGAAGTGTTTTGTGTGTCAATCACTGCAGAACCAGAAAAAGCCATGTCCTGATAAGTTGGAGGGTATAGAGCTGTAGGTAATTCTTTCCAATGTACAAGATCTTTACTCACTGCGTTGCCCCAATGCATATTACCCCAGCTCCAGCCAAAAGGATTATGTTGATAATATAAGTGATACTCACCATTATTGTAGACGAGACCATTAGGGTCATTTATCCAACCGCGTTGCGAAGTAAAATGGATCTGAGGGCGCAATCTTTCAGTATATAAAGAATCGTATCCTGCAATTTGCTCAGACTGATATATAAGACCTAAACCTTTTTTGGAAGGTTTCTCAGCTTTAATTGTGACACTTTTGCCTTGGTAGTCTTTCATGTCCAGAGGTACCCAAAAATCGGGATCAGATTCGGCTAATTGAATATCAAATTCACGATAGATTGTATCTCCTACTAAAACTTGTAGGTTTTGAGTGTCAAGTTGATTCTGCACCGGAAGATTTATAAAACGTTTTTCCACTTTAAACTCTCGGTTTTGGGCATAAAGTGTAAAAAGAGATAAAAGGAGGAAGAAGCCGAAATTTCTAAGATTATTCATTTTTCATTTTTTCAGAAGTGAATTGCATATTAATTAATATTATAGCAGTTAAATATAGAATTTGTTTCTTTAAGGTATAGAATAAATGAGAAATTCCTAATATATTCATTTAATAATAGCTTTATGTACTTCTTAATAGAGCGAATTACAATTTTATTATAATCCATTCAATTATATCCTCAATTCCCTAAGAAATAAGCTCACCCTTTAGATTTTTATAAGTATTGAGGATAAATATTAAATAAATTTTGATCTTAAATTATGGAATTGTTGATTTTGCTAAAACGATTTAGTAATTTAGCTCGCACAATAAATATTAACTAACTTAAATTACAAAATGGAATGAAAAATCTCTACCAGAAAAAAGCAGATTACTCATTTGACAATTTCATTTTTAAGAGATTGATTTTTTTTAATCTCAAAAAATGGAAGGTCTTATGCTTACTCCTTGCTGTTATGAGCCTGCAGGAAGGTTTCAGTGCGGTGCAACAATCAATTACAATTACAGGTACAATTACAGATGGAGATGGCATGCCATTGCCTGGGGTTACAGTAAAAGAAAAAAACACAGATAATGGAGTAGCGTCAGATTTTGATGGGAATTTTTCAATTGAAGTCTCCTCCGGCTCGGCTGTTTTAGTTTTTACTTATGTGGGTATGAAAGCGGTTGAAATGCCGGTTAATGGCCAACAGGTGATTGACATAGAAATGCAGGCAGATGCAGAGAGTTTGCAGGAGGTGGTATTAATAGGCTATGGTAGTCAACAGCGTAAGGCAGTTACTACAGCAGTTACTAAAGTTGATACTGAAGATTTTAATCAGGGTGTTGTTACCTCTCCGCTGGATTTAATTCAAGGAAAAGTTGCAGGTCTGCAAATAACCAGATCGGGAGGAAATGATCCTAACTCGGGCACTTCAATTCAATTGAGGGGTGTTACCTCAATTACTGGCTCTGGTGAACCTTTAATTGTGATTGATGGTATTCCTGGTGGTAATCTGGATCTTCTTCAGCAAAATGATATCGCATCCTTTGATGTGCTAAAAGATGGTTCTGCGGCAGCTATCTATGGAACACGAGGAACAAACGGGGTGATTTTAATTACTACAAAAAAGGGAAAAAAAGGAGTTACTACCTTTAATTACTCTAGTTATTTCTCAAAAGATTTTGCCAATAGTAAACCTGATTTTCTAGATGCAGGAGAATTTAGACAGGCTATTGCAGATGGTTTAATACCAGAATCTAATGATTTAGGAGCCTCTACAGATATTTTTGATGAACTAATCAATGAATCTAATTTAAGTCAGTATCATAATTTCGTCGCCTCTGGTGGTGGAAAAAACAGTACTTACAGAGCTTCTTTTTACTATAGAAATCTAGAGGGTATTGCTCTTGAGAATGAAAGAGAAGAATTTGGGGTGAGAGCAACTTTTAATCAGTCTGCGTTTGATGATAAATTTCAGATACAATCGAGCATAGCAACAAATTTTAACGATGCAAATTTATTAGGAGGGAATACAACTACCAATCTACAAAATCAAGGAATAGCTGGAAATCAATTTGGAGTAGTCGCAGATTGGAATCCCACTGCTCCTATATATGCTCCATTTTCAGACACACCAGAAACACTGCAAAATCAAGGACTTTACGGCTATTACCAACCTCAAAATGGATATAATCCATTTTCTGAATTTGCTAATAGATTTTATCAGCGCAAGCAACAGACTTTCTCAGGGGATATGAAACTGTCTTATGAAATTATAGAGGGTTTAACTGCTTCTGTTTTTGGATCTTATCAACAAGATAGATGGAACGATCGTTTTTATAGATCAACAGAGGATTATGCACAATATAACTCGGGAAGTGCTTATAAGGGTACTGGTTACGCCTATAAAGGTAACAGACTTGAATATACCAAGACGATTGAGCCTACCATTAACTTCACAAAAGAATTTGAAAATTCAACTTTTGAACTTTTAGGGGGTTATAGTTATCAATATACAACTCTTGAGAATTATTCAATGGATAACAGTGGTTTTACCACAGATGGCTTTAACGACTGGAACTTTGGTTCTGGTAATGCTATAACGGATACAGATCTTCCGCGACCAAACTTATATAGTTTTAAAGAAGATAATACGCTTATTGCTTATTTCACTCGTGTTAATTATTCATATATGGATCGTTATTTTATTCAAGGTTCTATACGTCATGAAGGATCATCAAAATTTGGAGCAAATAATAAATGGGCAAGTTTTCCTGCAATATCCGGGGGTTGGTTAATATCTGATGAAGAATTTTTGGCAAACTCAGATGTTGTTAATAACCTCAAGTTACGTGTAGGTTATGGAGTTACAGGTAATCAAGGAATTCCTAATTATCAATCAATTGTCACTTTAGGTACAGGAGGTAAATATCCTATATTCGCTGACGGCTCTACAGATCCTACTTATTACCAGACATATGGTCCTGTAAAAAACCCAAATCCAGATTTAAAATGGGAAACTAAAAGAGAAATAAACATTGGTGTTGATTTCGGATTCCTATCTAATAGATTTACTGGAGCTTTAGATTTGTACCGTAGAAAAACTGAAGATTTATTATTGTCATACGGTGTGCCACAACCCTCTTTCGTTCAGCCATCTATATATACTAATGTGGGCTCTATTACAAATAAAGGAATAGAATTGGCCATTACTGCAAGAGTTTTAAGCGAGGGTGATTTTACATGGACAATAGATGCTACCGGAAGTTATCAGGAAAATGAACTTACAGAGCTTTCTAATCAGGTTTTTAAAGTAACAGATTTAAGAGGAGGAAATATTGGTAATCCTGGAAATTTAGGAGATGCCATAAGAAATGAAGAAGGATCTCCTATAGGAAACTTTTACGGTAAGCGCTTTGCAGGGTTTACTGTTGATGGCAAATGGCTTTTTCATAAAGCTGACGGAACTATTGGAGGCACAAATGACATGTTAGAAGATGATAAAGCATATATAGGGAATGGTCTTCCTAAATATTATGCTTCTTTAACAAGTACATTTAAATATAAGAATTTTGATCTTACAGTTTTCTTCAGGGGTAAATTCAAATATGATATCCTTAATACCGTAGATATTTTTTATGGCAATCCAGCCTTAGCCGGTACAGGAAATATTCTTACTTCTGCTTTGGGCAAATACAGTCAAATAGATGAAGCTCCACAATATTCTGATTATTATCTGGAAAAAGGAGATTTTGTCAAATTAGATAACTTGACCTTGGGCTATAATTTTAATTTGGCCGAAGGCAGTCTGTTTTCAGCGCTTAGAGTTTATGGTAGCGCAAGAAACCTCGCGACCTTTACTGAGTATACAGGGAGAGATCCTGAAGTACAGGATACTGGTCTTAATCCCGGTGTAGATGACAGAAATTTTTATCCGCGTACTGTGACAGTAACAGCTGGCATTAACGTAAACTTTTAAGAAAAAAACATGAAAAAAAGTAATTATATAAAAAGACTGGGAGGGTGTTTAATGGCCTTTTTAATCTTTGGATGTACAGATTTAGATGAGACAACCTATTCAGAATTGTCTCAGGGAAATTTTTACAATAATGAACTAGAGTTGGTTCAAGCTACACTGCGCCCCTTTACGCATATGCAGGCTTGGCTTGCTTGGTCAGGACAGGATGGTTATTATTATCATAATGAGCTTTCTGCAGATCAAACAGCTTGGCCTCAAAAGGGACGTCATGGTTACGATAATGCAGATCATATTCGTCAACATTATCATACTTGGACTCCTGAAGAAGGTAGATTAAATAATGCCTGGCAACTTATGTGGACGGGACTTGGTTTTGTAAACTCTGCTATAGAAAGTATTGAGAATGTAGATGCTGATGCTATTGGGGTAACTCCAGAAAGATTACAGTCTATTATAGCAGAATCAAAGGTGCTTCGCGCTTATCATTATATGAAAATTATGGATATGTGGGGTAATGTGCCAATTGTAACTCAAGTAGGTATTCCTACAAATCCGGAAACACAAAGCAGAGCAGAAGTTTTTGCATTTATAGAGAGCGAATTGCTTGATAATGTAGAAAAGTTACAACCGCTTTCTCCTCAATTATTAGGACGTGTTTCTAAAGCGGTAGGGTATGCTATGCTTTCAGAACTTTATCTTAATGCAGAAGTATGGAGCGGTACACCGCGCTGGGCAGATTGTATTAAATACTCAGATAAGATTATTGATGGAGATGGTGGTTCACTTACCGGAGTTATGGAACTTGATCCGGATATTTTAGGACCTTTTAGCAATACTAATGAAAATTCATCTGAAAATATTTTTCAGTTTCCTTTTAGTAGAAAAAATGATTTTGGCTACAACTGGGGTTCTTTCTATATGGGCTTTAACAATATGACAGCTGCTCTTGATGTTAATTTTTCAGGAAATAACGCTTTTGTTGTAATACCTACTGCTTTTGATGCTTATGAGGAAAATGATTTGAGAAAACAGGATTGGTTTTTATTTGGTCCACAGTACAAGTATGGTACAGATACGCCTATTCTGGGATCTGAAGAATATAATGGTAAGCCTTTTATTTATGTTAACAACATTAGAAGAAATACAGAAGGTCAGACCGGAGAAGGAAGTATGACAGATGGTGAAGAAAATAGTGGAGCTCGTTTCTTTAAATATAGATCAGGTACTCAGGACGATGTTAATTATTTAGAAAATGATTTTGTTATTTATAGATTAACCGGAATTTATTTTAACAAAGCCGAAGCGCTTATGCGTATGAATGGTGGTACCGCCACTCAGGAAGCTGTTGATTTAATCAACGCCAGCCGTAAAAGAGATTTTTCTGCTGAAGACTGGCCTACAGAAATGTATACCACGGCTACACTTACCATGAATGAGCTTCTGGCAGAACGAGGACGCGAATTTATCTTTGAAGGTGTACGCAGAACAGATCTTATTAGATTTGGCAAATTTACTACCGGTTCCTGGTGGGATAAATCACCAGATGGTGATAAACACCTAACATTGTATCCTATTCCAAGAAGACAACTTGATGCAAACCCTAATCTGGTACAGAATCCAGGCTATTAAAAATATTAATTATGATAACAAAATTTAAAAGTCTCCTTGTTGCAATCACTGTATTCTTTTTATGTGCTTGTTCAGAAGATGGCAGAAGAGAATTTCCAACACTTATTGAGAGCGGAGTAACATTTGAAAGTACAGATGTGCTGCTTATTTCTGGGGAAACAGATACTATTGTGGCAAAATTTGAACCTAATATAGCACCACAAAGGGATTATACTTGGACGGTAGATGATCCTGCAATTGCAGATATCAAGATAAATGAAGATAAATCTGCTTCAGTAACTGCTACAGGTTCCGGGGAAACAATCATTAGAATTACTTCAAATGATGCAGATAAGCTAACAGCAGAAGCTCGTTTAAAAGTAATTGCAGGGGCACCGGTAGATGTTACAAGCATGGCAGCAATAACTGCTAATAGAGAAAATAGCGGAGGGCCAGAAGCAAGTGAGGGTTCTTTAAAACTGATTGATGGAGATTTAAATTCTAAATATCTTTCAGATTATAGACAACCGTTTTATATGGATTTAAAGTTTGAGGAACAACAAACTATTAATTTTTATCGCCTAACCTCTGGTAATGATGCGCCGGATAGAGATCCTCTTGATTGGGAAATTTTGGGTTCAAATGATGGTGAGAACTGGGAAACATTAGATTCTCGAAATGGGGAGCAGTTTGATTCACGTAATCTTACTCGCGAATTTTATTTTGATAACGATAACAGCTATTTTTATTATAGACTGGATGTGATCAGTAATAATGGAGGAGGACTTTTCCAAATGAGTGAATGGGCGTTATTATCCATTCCCGAATAATAATAATCTTCGGTTGTTGCTAAAGCAATATTTATACCATTAAGCTTGAAAAAAGAGAACCTAGAAGGGTTCTCTTTTTTGTTATAAAAATGATTTTATTATTAAATCGGTTTTTTTCTTCTTCTAAGTGTAGCAATTCACAATTTTTCTTAAAAAAAAGCTATTTTTACTAAAACGATTTAGTAAATTGTCTCTTAAAGGAGATGTTAATTTTATCTATACGATTACATCGATATATTTCTAATACCTTAACTATTTAATTTATTATGACAGAGCCTAAGATTACTCCTGTAGTTTCCAAAAAGGTTTTATTACCATTTATTTTAGTAACGTCTCTTTTTGCGCTGTGGGGTTTTGCAAATGCCGTGACAGATCCTATGGTTCAGGCATTTAAAAAAGTGCTGGAGCTTACAAATTCGCAGGCAGCATGGGTGCAGATGGCTTTTTATGGAGGTTATTTTTGTATGGCACTTCCTGCCGCTTTGTTTGTTAGAAAATTTTCTTATAAAACAGGCGTATTAATTGGTCTTGGCTTGTATGCTTTAGGAGCACTGCTTTTTTATCCAGCCGCTACAACAGAGCAATTTTGGTTTTTTTGTTTAGGTCTTTATGTACTTACTTTTGGTTTGGCATTTTTAGAGACAACGGCAAACCCATATATATTAGCAATGGGCTCAGAAAGTACAGCTACCCAACGTTTAAATTTGGCACAGGCTTTTAATCCGGTAGGGTTAATCGCCGGATTGATGGTGGCTAAATTTTTTGTTCTTGACCTTCTAAGATCAGACGATATTGACAATTATGGTACTTTAGAAGAAGCAAAAAAAGTTTTAATAAGAACCTCTGATTTGATGGTTATACGCGATCCATACGTAATTTTAGGGATTGTTGTTCTTATAATATTTGTCCTAATTGCGGTTAATAAAATGCCACAGGCAAAAGAAGAGGGCGGTATTCCCAGCCTTAAAAATACTTTTAGTAAACTTATGAGTAACAAGAAGTACTATTTGGGCGTACTTTCATTAGTTCTTTATATGGGTGCACAAATTATGTGCTGGACGTATATTTATCAATATGCAGAATCAATGGGGATTGCCAGCGATGTAGCTGCCAGTTATCAATTAGTTGCATTTATTCTTTTTACTGTGGGTCGGGCGATAGGTACTTATCTATTAAAATTTATCAATTCGGGTAAATTACTTTTCTATTTTGCAGCCTTAGGGGGTATATCCACTTTAGGTGTAATTGCCATTGAGGGAGCAGTGGGGATGTATTGCCTTGTAGCCGTATCTTTATTTTTATCTATAATGTTTCCTACAATTTATGGAATTGCTCTTACAGGTCTTAAAGAAGATGAATCTAAAATAGGTGCTGCAGGTCTGGTGATGGCTATCGTAGGAGGCGCTTTGTTACCTAAGTTTCAGGGAATGATTATAGATATGGGAGGTGTCGCAGTTAACGATATTAAAATTTTAGGCGTAAGTGAGATAAACTTCTCATTTATTCTTCCTGCTTTATGCTTTTTATTAGTTGCTATTTACGGAAGCTGGATAAGTAAGAAGTATAATCAGGAATCTGCGAAGAGCATAACGATATAGCCCACTTTTTAGTCAATTATAATTTTAAAGATAGAACAGAAATGCAAAGAAGAAAATTTATACAAAATACAGCAATGATAGGCGGCTTAACAATGATAGATCCATTTCATCTTGCAGCAGAACCCTATAATAATTTTAAAACATTTCCTATTGTTCGTGTAGCAAAGGGACAACGCAATTTTGAAAGTCATGCCGTTGAAAATGCAATTAAAGAGTTTCAAAAAAATGTAAAGGATGAAGAGCTAGATTGGCTTTTCAATAATTGTTTTCCTAATACATTAGATACCACTGTAACTTATACAACGAAGAGTGGAAGACCAGATACTTACGTTATAACAGGAGATATTGATGCTATGTGGTTAAGAGATAGTTCTGCTCAGGTATGGCCATATATGCAATTTGCTGATAAGGATAAGGATTTAAAGCACCTTATAGCAGGTGTTATTAATAGACAGACGAGTTATATACTCAAGGATCCCTATGCTAATGCTTTCTATGATGATCCTAATAAAAAAGGGGAATGGACATCAGACTTAACAGATATGAAAGCTGGCGTTCATGAGCGTAAATATGAAATAGACTCTTTATGTTACCCTATTAGATTAGCCTATAATTACTGGAAAACAACAGGTGATGAATCTCCTTTTGATCAAAACTGGCAGAATGCAATCAAAAGTATATTAAAAGTATTTAAAGATCAGCAACAAAAGGAGGGTAAGGGACCTTATTCCTTTCAAAGAGAAACGCCACATGGTACAGATACCCGCACATTAAAAGGCTATGGATATCCTGTAAAGCCGGTAGGTCTTATCTGCAGCGCCTTTCGCCCTAGCGACGATTCAACCGTTTTCTCTTTTTTAATTCCTTCAAACTTCTTTGCCGTTGTAAGTCTTGATCAGGCAGCAGAAATGATGGAAACTCTTGCTAAAGATACCGCTACCGCGAAAGAATTGAGAGCCTTACGTGATGAGGTAAAGCAAGCTATACAGGAGTATGCCATTGTAGACCATAAAAAATATGGTAAAATTTATGCATTTGAAATTGATGGATATGGCAACCATCTCCTAATGGATGATGCAAACGTACCTAGTTTATTGTCATTACCTTATCTGGATGCCATTGATGTTAATGATCCTATTTATCAAAATACCAGAAAATTTGTATGGTCACTTGATAATCCATTTTTCTTTAAGGGAACTGCTGCCGAAGGTATAGGTGGTCCACACGTTGGGATGGATATGATCTGGCCTATGGCTATAACTATGCGTGGACTCACAAGTACAGATAAAGATGAAATAAAAGAGTGTATCAATATGCTTAAAGATACACACGGCGGCACAGGATTTATGCATGAATCTTTTAATAAAAATGATCCTAAAGATTTTTCAAGATCTTGGTTTGCATGGGCTAATACGCTATTTGGTGAATTACTATGGAAGACCTATCAAGAGCATCCTGAAGTTTTATCCTAAACAATAAAAACTATTATTTACAGGCCGATATTTGCCATTTTCCGCCGATAATTGGCCTGTAAAGGGAGGTTTTTCAACCAAAATGAACTCATAATAAACTGATATAACCAAAATGCTAAATCGATTTAACAAAACCTGTCTATTTTGGCTACTTATACTTACAATAGTGCCATTATATACTGGTATAGCTCAGGAGAAGGATGGTAAAACTAAATATGAAACAAATCTTACCCGCTTTGTAAATCCGTTTTTAGGAACAGCACCACTTACAGATCCCGATTTCATAGGTTATACACCTCCTGAAAATTGGCGAGTTTGGGCAGGATTAACTTATCCTGGTTCAACCTTACCTAATGCCATGGTTCAGCTTAGCCCTATTACACAGTACGGTAGCGGCGCTGGTTATGAGTATGAAGATAATGAGATTATAGGTTTTACCCATACGAATAAAGGGCATTGGAATCTATGCAACATTCCGGTGTTACCAGTTTCCGGCAAGGCCAATTTTCCATATAAATCAGCATTCAGTAAAACATCAGAAAACGCTTCACCGGCATATTATGAGGTAGAGCTTAGTGATTATAATGTTAAGGTACGCGTAACATCTACCTTAAGGGCGGGAATTCATGAATATACATTTGGTAATAAGAACGATCACCGCATCCTTTTTGATCTGGGCAGGGCAAATAACGGGGTATCACATTGGGAGATCAACCAGACGAGCGAGCGTCAACTGGAAGGTTTTCAACAAATGGGTAGAGAGAGAATTTATTTTTTTGCTACCGTCTCTGAGGATATACAGGATATTAATCGTGTAAATACAGATAAAAAAGAAGGCTATGCCTTGATAACGCTTAAAGCGAAAGATAAACCGGTTATTCTCAAAATAGGACTTTCATTTGTGAGCACTGTAAACGCAGCAGAAAATTTAGAAAAAGAAGTTGGCATTAAAGATTTTGAGACTATTCATAACCAAGGCATTAATACTTGGGAAAAAGTACTTTCAAAAATTGAGGTAAGTGGTGGGACCCAAAAGCAAAACGAACTTTTCTACTCTTCTTTATATCGGTCATTACAGTGGCCGGCTTTGCGTAGCGATTATAACGGCGATTTCACAGATGATGCTGGTAACAAGCAAAATAAAGGTTTTAGGTTTTACACAATCCCGTCACTCTGGGATACTTATCGCAATAAATTAGTTTTACTTAGTTTACTTTCTCCAGATGTAACAGGAGATATTATCCAATCGCTTATTGATCGTGGTGAAATTTCCGGCTTTATGCCTACATTTTTTCACGGTGACCACGCTGCTTCATTCATTGCGGGCGCTTATGGCAAGGGAATCAAAAATTTTGATGTAAAAAAAGCATACGACCTGCTGTTAAATAATGCGTATAAAGAAGGCGGCACGCGACCATTTATTTCAGAATATATAGCCAAAGGCTTCATTTCTGATCCTGATGTTAAAAATCCCAATACTGAAACGAAAGCCAAAGCAGGAGTTTCTAAAACATTAGAATTTGCTCATGATGATTATAGTTTATCATTACTCGCTACACAAATGGGAGATGAGAAGCATGCTAAAGATTTAATGCAGCGTTCAAAAAACTATAAAAATGTTTTTGATCCTAAAACACATTTTATGCGCGGCAGACTTGACAATGGGGACTGGATAATGCCTTTTGATCCTCAGTATCCTTATTATGAGTATATGTATCGTGAGGCAAATGCATGGCAAGTATCTTTTTATGTACCTCATGATATGCCGGGATTAGTAGACTTGTATGAGAGCAAAAAACAATTTGAAGAAAAACTGGACTCTCTTTTTACACTTCCGTGGAATCCCAATCATATTGCTCGCAATGTATCTGGTTTTATAGGGCAATACTGCCAGGGCAATCAGCCAGATCATGAAGCGCCCTTCGCTTACTATTTTATAGATAAGCCCGAAAAATCACAAAAAATTATAGATACAATTCTATCTCATTATTACGGAGTGGGAAAAGACGGTCTGGCACTATCTGGAATGGACGATGCCGGTGAAATGTCTGCATGGTATGTTTTTGCCGCTTCGGGACTATATCCTTTGTCACCCGCAGATAATAAATATCTTGTTTCAATACCCATTTTTAAAGATGTTAATTGGAAATTATCAGATAAAAAAAGCCTCCATATAAATCAGGATGATCACTCCAGAAACCTAAAAAATATAATATTTAACGGTAAAAAGTTAGACGGATATTTTATAAATCAGGAGCAATTAAACGACGGTGGTCAACTTAAGATCAAAACCAACTAAAGATGATTATGAAAAAATCAATACTTCTTCTGTTTTTTCTTTTAGGGACAACTGTTGCTTTTAGCCAGAAAAATTATAAAGAGGTTAAAGACATATTGTACTATTCTGAAAGCACTAATAATCAAACTGATTATCAAAAAAAACAATGTCTTCTTGATATCTATTACCCTGAAAATAAAGAAAATGTACCGGTTATTGTTTGGTTTCACGGTGGCGGTCTTACAGGTGGTAAAAAGGAAATTCCTCAAGATTTAAAAGATAAAGGCTATTGCATAGTTGGGGTAGGGTATAGGCTTTCTCCTAAGGTGAAAGCGGCAACATGTATTGATGACGCCACAGCTGCTGTCGCATGGGTTTTTAATAACATAGATAAATATAATGGTGATTCATCAGAAATATTTATTTCTGGTCACAGCGCAGGCGGTTATTTAGCATTAATGACCGTAATGGATAAAGATCGTTTGAGGCAATACAATATTGATGCAAATTCTGTAGCAGGCCTCGTTCCTTTTAGTGGTCATACGATTACTCACTTTACTATTAGGGCAGAACGTGGCATACCCGGAGAGCAACCTGTAGTAGATGAATGGGCCCCTTTATATTATGTAAGAAGTGATGCGCCACCTACTTTATTAATTACAGGAGACCGTGAGCTGGAAATGCTGGGGCGCTATGAAGAGAATGCTTATTTCTACAGAATGATGAAGGTATCTGGTCAAAAAGATATTACACAGTATGAGATGCAGGGCTATGGTCATAATATGACACATCCTGCATTTCCGTTATTACTAAATTTTGTAAAAGAAAAAACTAGTCTTTAAATCTAGTAGAGATTAACAAAAATACTCATGAAACAATTATTTACCAGTTTAGCATGTTTTTTATGCATGTTCACCTCTTCTTTTGGCCAGGACTTAAATGTGTCATCTCCTAATGGTCAACTAAATGTAACCGTAAGTCTGGATGGCAGAATTGAGTATTCTGTAACTTTAAATAATCAGGCGATTTTTAATAAAAATACCTTGGGATTGCATCTTAAAGAGCAGGTTTTAGGGGAAAATCCAAAACTTAAGAATTATAAAATTACTGCGGTAAATGAGGATTTTTCACCGGTTGTGCCTTTAAAATACAGCAGCATAAATAATCAGTATAACTTATTGAAAATTAATTTTAAAGGTGGTTATGATGTAGAGTTCAGGGTGTATAACGAGGGAGTGGCCTATCGCTTTATTACCCATTTAAAAAACGAAATAGAGGTTGAAAAAGAAGATATTGTTATTAATTTACCCGAAAAATATATAGCGCACCTTCAGCAGACGGATTCCTTTAAAACTTCTTATGAAAATCCATATTCTCACGTCCCCACAACAGATTTTACAAATGGGCTTGATAACTCAACGCTGCCTGTTTTATTGGAAAATGAAAACTATAAAATCCTTATAGCTGAATCTGATTTAAAAGATTATCCGGGAATGTTCTTAAATGTAGAACAGCCTAATCAATTAACCGGTGTATTTCCTTTTAATCCTGTTGAGTTTGAAGATGAAGGAGATCGCAGTATGAAAATTATTGAAAGGGCAAATTATATTGCCAAAACCGAAGGATCACGTGAATTTCCCTGGCGCTACTTTCTAATAACACAGGATGATAGTGAAATTTTAAAAAATACACTTACTCAAAAATTAGCTTCTCCTAATGCTCTAAAAAACACATCATGGATTAAGCCCGGTCAGGTAAGTTGGGAGTGGTGGAACGGTGCTTCTCCGTATCATGTAGACTTTGTCGCAGGTTTTAATGAAGAGACTTATAAATACTTTATAGATTTCGCTTCAGAATTTAATATTCCTTACATCATAATGGATGAAGGTTGGGCACAATCTACTACAGATCCATATACCCCAAATCCTGATATAGATCTTTTTGAACTTATTAATTATGCTAAAGCAAAAAATGTAAAAATTGTTCTTTGGCTTACATGGCTCACGGTAGAACATAACTTCGATCTTTTTAAAACTTTCAGTGAATGGGGTATTGCAGGTGTAAAAATTGATTTTATGGATCGTAGTGATCAATGGATGGTTAATTTCTATGAGCGTGTTGCTAAGGAAGCTGCAAAAAATCAACTTTTTGTTGATTTTCATGGAGCATTTAAACCTTCAGGACTTTCATCTGTCTATCCTAATGTGTTGTCTTATGAAGGTGTTTTAGGTCTTGAACAAATGGGTAGAGCCGTCCCAGATAACAGCATCTACCTGCCATTTATGCGAAATGCAGTAGGACCTATGGATTTTACTCCGGGCGCTATGATAAATATGCAGCCAGAACACTATTACAGCGAGCGTCCCAATTCTGCAGGAGTAGGCACACGAGCTTTCCAGATGGCATTGTTTGTGGTTTTTGAAAGTGGTCTACAGATGCTTGCAGACAATCCTACCAACTATTATCGCGAAAGAGAATGCACAGATTTTATAACAAGTGTTCCTACAACGTGGGAGGAAACAAGAGTGCTTAAAGCGAAAATAGGAGAATATGTTTTAGTCGCAAAACGCAAAGGGAATAAATGGTTTATAGGTGGTATGGCAAACAGCAAGGGCCAAAGAGAATTTACCATTAAGATGGATTTTTTAGATGAAAATGAATCCTTTACTATGACTTCTTTTAAAGACGGCGTGAATGCAGGTACACAAGCAATGGACTATAAGAAAACGGTGGAAACCATTGAAGCCAATCAGGAATATAAAATAACTATGGTCAAAAATGGTGGGTTTGCAGCAATAATTACTATTGCGCAATAGTTTTTTGTTGTAGAAGTATAAATAAATCTAATGTAAATAAGAGATAAAAAAAACGCTCAAAAGATAGGTGGTTACTAAGTTTGCAGTTTTTTTTAGCTAACACCAAATCAAACAATCTAGCGAGATAGTATTACACTTATGAAGAATGTCTACGAAGATAATAGAATTGTAATGACTCTGGATGCAGGAGGGACTAACTTAGTTTTTTCTGCGTTGCAATTGGGTAAAGAAATTATCTCACCTATAATATTACCATCTTATTCTGAAAATTTAGAAAAATGTTTAAAGACAATAATAGAAGGTTTTCAAAAAGTTAAAGAATCTCTACAACCTGAAATTCCGGTAGCCATAAGTTTTGCCTTTCCCGGTCCCGCAGATTACAGTAATGGTATAATAGGAGACTTACCTAATTTTCCGTCATTTAAAGATGGAATAGCGTTAGGACCTATGTTAGAAGAAATTTTTGAAATACCTACACTTATTAATAATGATGGCGATCTATTTGCCTATGGCGAGGCTGTTGCCGGATTTTTACCACGCATTAATAAAGCTTTAAAAGAACACGGGGTCGAAAGGGTATATAAAAATCTTTTAGGTATAACCTTGGGCACGGGATTTGGTGCCGGTCTAGTGGTTAATAATCAAATATGCCAGGGTGATAATTCTGCAGCTGGTGAATTATGGCTTACGCGAAATTTTTTAAAGAATGATGTTATTGCCGAAGAAAGTATAAGCATACGAGCGATCTTAAGAGTTTATGCAGAAGAATCTCGAGATTATACTGCTACAACTCCTAAAGACATCTATGAAATTGCAAAAGGAATAAAAGAAGGCGATAGCAAGGCAGCTATTTGTGCATTTGAACACATGGCAGTCGTTCTGGGGGAAGCTCTTGCAAATGCTATTACGCTTATTGACGGTCCTATTGTTATAGGAGGTGGTATTTCGGGAGCTGCAGAGTTTATTATACCTAAAGCTGTAGAACACCTAAAAAGTGTGATTTATGATATTGAAGGGAATAAATACAGCCGTATAATTCCTGAAATTTTTGACTTAGACAATCCTGAATCTTTTAGTGCCTTCGTAAAAGATGATGAAAACTACGTAAAAGTGCCTTTTAGTTCAAAAAAGGCACTTTATAATAGGGAAAAACGTATTGCTATAGGCGTAACTCATTTGGGTACGAGTGAGGCAATATGGTTGGGCGCCTACGCCTTAGCACTTGATTATCTTGATAATAAAACCAATCAATACGCCTCTACTTCTGTTAAATAGAGTTTCGTGTTTTTATTTATATAGATTTTTATTTGGCTTGCTGCTCATATAAAAAGTGAGCTTGCCACCATTCATCACGTCTGCATGCGAAATAAAAGGCTTTTGAAGTATTTTGCCATTCAATTCTACCTTTTTTACATACACATTTTTATCAGATTGATTTTTTGCCACTACCATAAAAGTTTTACTACCTTCCAGATGTAAGGTCGCTTCTTTAACTGCAGGGCTTCCCAGTGCATAATCTACAGATCCCGGTGCTACAGGATAAAAACCAAGACTACTGAATAAATACCAGGCGCTCATTTGACCAAAATCATCGTTACCACTCAAACCATCATCACCAGTCTTATATTTTTCTTTCAGGATCATTCTAATTTTATCCTGAGCTTTGTAGGGTTTGTCTGTCCAGTCATACAGATAAGCTACATGGTGAGAAGGCTCATTACCGTGAACATAATTGCCAATGATGCCTTCACGTGAAATATCTTCAGTATTTTCAAAATATTTATCGGGCAATTCCATTGTGAACAATGAATCAAGATGTGTCGTAAAACGCTCTTTGCCGCCCATTAAATCTATTAGACCTTTAGGATCTTGGGGCACATATAAACTATAATTCCAGCTATTTCCTTCAATGAAACCTTGCCCATGTGTATTTAAAGCGTCAAAATCCTGTTTAAAAGTCCCGTCTGCTAGTTTTGGTCTCATAAATCCGGTTTTAGCGTCATAGACATTTTTATAATTAGCCGAACGTTTTATGAATACGTCATAAACATCACTACGTCCTAATTTTTTGGCTGCTTGTGCGATTGCCCAGTCGTCATAGGCGTATTCTAAAGTTTTTGAAACTGATGCCCCGCTTTTATCTTCGGGAACATAGCCGTCATCAATATAATCGCCTATACCATCAAAATATCGAGTTCGTGCGGTTTGTACACAAGCATCAAGTGCTTCATTCTCATCAAAATCTGCATTACCTTTTACAATCGCATCAGCAATAACTGAAACACTATGATAACCTATCATACACCAGTTTTCATTACCATAATGCGACCACACTGGCAACATGTGATGCACACTTTGTTTCTGATGTGCAAGCATAGATTGAATCATGTCCTGATTGCGGTCTGGCTGCAAAATATTAAATAGTGGGTGCAAAGCGCGATATGTATCCCAAAGAGAAAAACTCGTGTAATTAGTAAAACCATCTGCCTGGTGAACATTGCGATCGAGACCCATGTATTTACCATCAACATCCATATAGACGGTGGGGCCTAAAAAGGCGTGGTACATAGCAGTATAAAAGTTAGTTTTATCACTTTCTTCCAGTGTTTCTACCGTTACTTTATGAAGTTCTTTGTTCCACTGTGCACGAGCTTCGGCTTTAACTTTTTCAAAATCCCAACCCGGAATCTCTGCTTTCATATTATTAACAGCACCCTCTGTACTTACAGGAGATAAAGCCATTTTTACTTTTATAGCTTCGTTCTCTTTGGTGTCAAAGTCAAAATAGAGACGAAGATCTTCACCGGCCATTTCTGGGAAATTTTTAGTTTGATCAAATCGTCCCCAGAAACCTCGATAAACCTGTGCTTTCTGCTTTTCCTGTCCATAGCTTTTAAAAGGCTTGCTAAAGCTCATGGCGAAATAAACCTTTCGCGTACGCGCCCATCCACTTGTCTGGCGATATCCGGTAATTAGAGTATCATTTTCTACTCTTACAATAGTCCAGACATTTTTTTCATCGTAATTATAAATACCAGCTTTAAGGTCTAAAATTATATGCGCTTCTTCACTTTTTGGGAACGTATATTGATGCATTCCCACGCGTGTAGTAGCGGTCAATTCCGCTTTAATATTATAATCTTTTAGATTTACGCTGTAATAACCGGCTTCTGCATCTTCTTCAGAATGCGAAAAACGTGAACGGTAACCGCTATCAGGATCTGTTGCAGTACCGGGATTAAGCTGAAGTTTACCCACAGTAGGCATCACAAGAAGATCTCCCAAATCTGAATGACCGGTCCCGCTAAAATGTGTATGGCTAAAACCTACAATCGTAGAATCTGCATATTGATAACCCGCGCAATATTTATAAACATCGGGATTATAGTGACCATTTACACCATACGGAATAGTATCAGTATCAGGACTTAATTGCACACTGCCGAAAGGAACTGTAGCACCGGGGTATGTATGACCCATTTTTGCTGTTCCTATCATAGGATCAACATATTTTGCCAGATCAGATTCTTGAGAAAAACCTGCTGAAACTATACCAAAAACGGCAAAAAATAGGGTAAAAACGGAGAATTTATTTCCCATATTCGGTTTAATTCTGCTATAATTATTTATCATTCAAAAAAATTAAAGAAGCTTAAAATTATTTTTCGGTTGACAGAGAATAAGGAAAATCTGAATCTTCTGTACCACGTTTTTTATTAGGTGTGTCACTCATTTTATAGTCTATGGTCATACCTTTCATTAAAGCTTTGTGACTAAGCCAGTTTTTTGAATATTCATTGCCATCTACTTTCATGTCTTCAATATACCTGTTTGCATCACTATTTTCAGGAGCATTAATGGTTACTTTCTTTCCATTCTCAAGATGTAGGGTCATTTTTTTAAATAATGGTGCTCCCAGAACATATTGATCTGTAGCTGGTGCAACAGGATAAAAGCCCATCGCAGAAAATACATACCACGCAGAAGTTTGCCCATTATCCTCGTCGCCACAGTAGCCGTCTGGAGTAGGCAGATACATTCTGTTCATAGTCTCACGCACCCAGTATTGAGTTTTCCAGGGTTGGCCCGCATAATCATAAAGATAGATCATATGCTGTATAGGTTGATTACCATGTGCATACTGCCCCATATCTGCAATCTGCATTTCTCTAATCTCGTGAATAGTACCACCATAATAGCTATTATCAAAAACAGGAGGAAGAGAAAATACTTTATCGAGTTGAGATACAAACTCATCTTTACCACCCATTAAGTCAATAAGCCCCTGCATATCATGAAAAACTGACCAGCTGTAGTGCCAGCTGTTCCCTTCTGTAAAAGCATCACCCCATTTAAAAGGATTGAAAGGAGCCATAAATTCACCATTTTCGTTTTTACCACGCATTAATTTTGTCTCCGGGTCAAAAAGATTTTTATAATTCATCGCCCTATTTTTATACAATTTGATGTCTTTTTTGGGTTTATCCAGCGCTTTTGCCAATTGATAAATTGCAAAATCATCATAAGCATACTCTAATGTACGCGCCGCGTTTTCATTAATATCCACATCATAAGGTACGTAACCTAGTTTCTTATAATAATCTGCACCCGCACGACCTACAGCTGTCATTGGGCCTGCGTTATTAGCACCATGAATTAAAGCTTCATATAGATTTTCAATATCATACTTGTAGACTTCACCACTTTTTAAGTAACCATCTGCAACAACAGACGCAGAGTTATTACCTACCATAACATTACGCAGACCTGGGCTGGCCCACTCAGGTAACCAGCCGCTCTCGTCATAAGCATTAGAAAGACCTTCCTGCATATGAGCATTAAGCTCTGGATACATAAGATTTAAGAAAGGAAATAATGCTCTAAATGTGTCCCAGAAACCGGTGTCTGTAAACATATATCCGGGTCGAACTTCGCCATTGTAAGGACTGTAATGCACAATTTTACCTGAAGCGTCAAACTCATAAAACTTTCGTGGAAACAGTAATGAGCGGTAAAGCGCACTATAAAAAGTCTTGAATTGTGCAGGTGTACCACCTTCTACCTCAATACGCTCTAAATTATCATTCCAGATCTCACGTCCTTTTTCGCGTACAGCTTCAAAATCATCATTACCTATTTCTTTTAAATTTAATTCTGCCTGCTCGTAGCTTATGAAAGAAGATGCAACTTTTGCGTTTACCTGCTCTCCTTCTTTGGTTTTAAAACCTATTACAGCACCGGCATGATTTGCAGTACTTGACAACGCATCTGTAAGCACAGAATCCTTATATGTTTTTGTGATCTCAAAATCTTTATCAAAAACGATAACAAAGTAGTTTTTGAAGTTTTCAGGTACACCGCCACTATTTCTTGTAGTGTAGCCTATTACTTTTCGCTCCTGCGGAATAATTTGTACAGAAGACCCACGATCAAAGGCGTCAATAACGACGTAAGAACTGTCTGTCTCAGGAAATGTAAATCTAAATCGAGCTGCTCTTTCTGTAGGTGTAAGTTCTGTGGTCACATTATGATCAGCCAGATAGACACTATAATAATTAGGCTTTACGATCTCTGCTTTGTGCGAAAACCAACTTTGACGTTCCTCTTCTTTAAAACGTAATTTTCCCGTCACTGGCATAATAGAGAACTGGCCATAATCATTCATCCAGGGAGAGGGTTGATGTGTTTGTTTAAAGCCACGTATTTTGCGTGCATTATATGTATATGCCCAGCCATTACCCATCTCACCAGTTTGGGGTGTCCAGAAGTTCATGCCCCACGGTAGGGCGATAGCCGGGTAGGTGTTACCTGTAGAAAGGCTGGGATCACTGTCTGAACCTATTAAGGGATCAACATAGTCAACGGGATTTTTTACAGTTTGTAAAATCTCAGTTTGTGCCTGCGCACTTTGTAAAACGAGGCAGATACAAAAGCCAAACAGTAGTTTTTTCATAAAAAGGTATTTCGGTTGTAAATTTCTAAGGAATGTAACTTTATTATTTTAAGGGATTAGACTTTACGCCTTCCTTTGTTATTTTTATGGGTTTGATGAAGCCATTTTCGTCAAAGTACATTTTATCAATGCATGTTTCACGAGAATTTCGATCACTTTCATCAAGAGGTCTGCGATGATATACTATATAATAATCATCAGAATTAGTGCGGTGAATAACGCTATGATGCCCTGCACCGGTAGCTATTTCAGGATCTTGTTCTAAAATTTTATCTACTCTCTTAAAGGGGCCAAATGGGGAATCTGCTATTGCATACGCCACACTATAATCAGGACCAGTCCAGCCACCTTCAGACCACATAAAATAGTATTTTTTATCTTTTACAAACATGAACGGACCTTCTACATAACTTTTAGGAGTAATTTCTTTAAAAGTGCTGCCATCTTTAAAAGGTATAAAACCTGTAAAGTCATCATTAAGCTGTGCTACATTACAATGTCCCCAACCGCCATAATATAGATAGAACTTGCCATCAACATCTTTAAAAACAAACTGGTCTATAGGTTGCGCACCGTTATAAAACTTGCCAATTAAGGGTTTACCCAGATAATCTTTAAAAGGGCCTTTAGGAGAATCGCTTACAGCTACACCAATGCCTCCCAGCTCCTTATCACTTTGAATGTCGTTTGCACCAAAAAATAAATAGTACTTATTGTCTTTCTCTATAATTGAAGGTGCCCACATAGCACGCTTTGCCCACTTAACAGCGGTAGTATCTAGTATGTGATCATGCTTTGTCCAGTCTGTTAAATTGGGAGAGGAAAAAGCATCCAGAAATACTTGTTGATCGTAAGGGGCAGAGTAGGTGGGGTAGATCCAGTACGAGTCATTAAAGATTATACCTTCAGGATCTGCATACCAGCCTTTAAAAACCGGATTATTATTTTGGGCAAACCCCGTTACCAGAGAAAATAAAGTAATAAAAAGAGAAATTTTTAACATGAATTTAAATTGAATTTTTAAATATAAGCATAGCTTACATAAAACGATTTAGTTTGCTTAAAATAATTTTCATTCTGCTGAAGGCGGAACTGCATTTTTGCTGCTTCCCCAGTTTTTATTAGCCCGATTGCCCATTGTCAGTACGAGGCTTCCTCCATTTTTGATTGAATCATGAGAAAACCAAGGTTTATTCCAATTTTCCCCGTTAAGTTTAGCTGACTGTATATACTTATTTTCCTCAGAATAATTCTCAGCACTTATTTTAAAATACTTGCCATTGTCAAGATGTATAGTGATATTTTTAAATACCGGGCTCCCTATATTGTATGCAGGAATTCCCGGGGTTACAGGGTAAAATCCCATTTGCGAAAAGACTACGAAAGCAGACATGCCACCGCCATCTTCATCACCAGGAACTCCCATTAAATCATTTCTAAACCATTCTTTAACGAGCTTACGTATTCTTTTTTGTGTTTTCCAGGGTTGCCCGGCATAATTGTACAAATAAGGAATATGTAGAGAAGGTTCATTTGCCATCGTAAATTGACCTACATTACCTGTCTGATCAGGAAGTTGGGTATAAAATTCACGTTTACCCCTTCCCATGGGCGTTGAGAACAAAAGGTCAAGATTAGCCGTAAAATTTTCTCTTCCTCCCATAAGTTCTACGAGATCTGCTATATTATGTTGTACATCCCAGCGATAAGTCCATCCATTATTTTCGTCATAAGCATCTCGGGCACCAATACCACCGGAAAAGCGATAATCAAACGGCTCAATAAAGTTACCTTCACTATCCTTGGGATGAAAAAAACCAGTTTCAGAATTAAATAAATTACGATAGTTAAACGATTTCTTTAGAAAGAAATCCTTTTCCTCATCTTTCCCTAACTCTTTTGCTACCTGAGATAAGCACCATTCATCATAGGATGTGCCCAGAGTAACTGCAACAGGTTGACGCTTTTCAAATGAGTTTACTTCAGGAATAGTTTCTGGTTCTCCTTCACGCAGAGCAGGAATGTAACCGTGTTCCCGATAGAACTTGTCTAATTCACCTGCGGGTTTGCCAGACCATGGAGCTAATGTTTTCTTCATAATACCATTTTTAGCAGCTTTGTACGCATTTTCTAGATCAAACCCTCTTAACCCTTTGCGATAAGCATCAATAAAAGATGCGACTGCATGATTTGAATTCATACGGCGACTGTCACCGGTTATTTCCGGAAAAGTTGGCATCCAGAAATTGTTCATCTGTTCTGCCATAAGAAGGAAAGAGTTTAAAATATCCTCCTCTTTTTTAGGGTCAATCAGTACTCTCAAGGGATGATGAGCTCTGTATGAATCCCAAATCCAGTCATCAGTATAAAAATCTCTGCCGTTATCATTATGTACGCTACCATCAAACGCACTATAATAGCGACCGTTTTCAGAAATTGATACCGGTCTTTCATAACAACGGTATAAAGAGGTGTAGAAAACAGTTTTTTCGTCAAGTGAACCTCCTTCTATTTCAATTTTTCCTAATGCTTTATTCCAGATATCCCTGCCTTGCTTTTGTAACGATTTTAGATCAATGTTTGATAACTCCCGTTCCATATTTGCTTTGGCTTGGTCTGCATCTATAAAAGAAATACCGTAATCAAAATCAAGAGATCTACTCCCTTTATTATATTTTATTACTAAAGTTGCAGCGTTACCCTGTGAATCTTGACCATCCTTAAGGGTTCCATTTTCTAACGTAAAAATATTATCTGGAACTTCCTGCGGATTTAGGTATATGAAAACCCGAGTTGAATTATCAAGGTTCTGATAACCCGAAATAGCAGTACCATCCCAATGAAGTTCGCCATTTCTAGAATTCAAAACTATAAGAGGACTATCATTTTTTTCAAAAGTGATGGTGTATTTAGCTGATTGATGGGAAACGCCATAATCAACTTCTATCTGTTGATTATCTAAGAAAACGTGGTAAGAATATGGTGTTATTTTCTCGTGGTCATAACTATATTGTATAATTGGCCGGAGTTTACTTTCCTTGCCCTGAAAGGGGCTAAAATTAAATGCAGAACTGCCTCTGTGACTTGTCGTTATTAACGGTAAACCATTTAACAGATCCCCGGTATAATCACCTCTTTCAGGATATACCCGTAAAAAACTATTAGGTAAATGTATAGTAGGAAATGTGGGCACAAGCATATGACTTATATTTCCCATATACGGATTAACTAAATCTACAGGCTCAGATTGTAAAGGAACAGATTTATCGCTAGAACAGCCTGCCAAAGAAATTAGGCTGATGCTCCATAAAAATAGTAAAGACTTTAAATTATCAAATAGCATTTTTGTTTACTTGATTATGAATGAGACATAAATAAATCCCCAAAATAAATTGAGGATTTTATTTAACAAATAGTGCGCTTTAACTAAAGAGTCCAGCCTTCACGATAGTTACGCTTAACAAACTGATTTGCTTCTTCAAAATTAGTTACTCGCATGTTGTCTGAATCCCAAAGCATCTCTATATAACGACCAGGGTAATCAATGCCACCATCCTCACGCTTCTTCTGCATATCAAAGCCACGGATAGCGAGATTTGCAATAAGTAAGGTTTCAGTTAATGGGCCGGCTACACTAAATGGTGAACTCACTTCTTTTTTACCATATCCGGCGATTGCTGCTTCTACCCATTGTTTGTAATGACCATTTGCACCACCTTCCACACGCTCATATTTTTGATCTACTGTGGTTTGATCAGTTTTAGATGTAGGCAAAAGTTGTGGATTTTCTGAATATGTACCGCACATCATCTTACCTTTTGTACCTATAAAAAGAACACCGTTACCGCCATCACCAAAAACTTCATTAGGTCCTAATTCTTCAGGACGAGTAGGTTGAATGCCACCATCCATCCAGTGTAGTTTAATATCGCCACTGGTCTTATCTGTTTTAGGAAATGTCATAGTAACATGACTTGAAGGAGGACAGCTGTCTGGGAAATACCCACGTTTAAATTCATCTACATATACACTACCCACACTACATTGTACATCTTTAGGGTATTTAAGATTTAGTACCCGTACCGGAACTTCTACAAGGTGACATCCCATATCGCCCAGCGCACCAGTACCATAATCCCACCAGCCACGCCAGTTAAAAGGCACAAGACCATCTACATAGTCTTTATATGGTGCTGTGCCCAACCAAAGGTCCCAGTCTAATTCAGTTGGTACCGGTGACGAAGTTTGGGGCCATGGAATACCTTGAGGCCAGACCGGGCGATCTGTCCAGCAATAAACTTCTTTGATTTCTCCTATTAAGCCGGCATCAAACCATTCGCTCATTAAACGAGTACCATTATTAGATGCACCCTGATTACCCATTTGGGTGACTACCTTATATTTTTCTGCAGCTTCAGTTAACTTTCTGGCTTCATAGA
Source organism: Leeuwenhoekiella sp. A16 (assembly GCF_047946675.1). Classification (GTDB taxonomy): domain Bacteria; phylum Bacteroidota; class Bacteroidia; order Flavobacteriales; family Flavobacteriaceae; genus Leeuwenhoekiella. The sequence goes on along the minus strand of NZ_CP172313.1, from coordinate 3,937,681 downwards.
TATCGTGCGTCAATGGTTTTTGAACATATACATGTTTTCCCATTTTCATGGCTGCAATAGAAGCAGAAGCGTGGTTGTGATCTGGAGTAGAAACGGAAGCAGCGTCAAAATGCTTTCCTTCTTTATCTAACATTTCTCGCCAGTCTTTATAATATTTTGCTTTAGGAAAACGAGCTCTGGAAGTCGCAGCTCTACGATCATCAACATCGCACAAAAAAGCAATTTCTGCTTTGCCTGAATCTGCAAAGTTTTTAATATCACTTTCTCCTTTACCACCTACACCAATACCGGCAACATATAATTTATCACTGGGAGCTGTAAAGTTTACACCACCTAATACATGGCGCGGAACAATTGAAATACCTAAAGAAGCTATTGACGTTTTTTTGATAAAGTCGCGTCTTGGACTAGATTGAGAATTTTTGTTTTCTTTCATGTCTATGGTTTTTATTATTCTGTAAGTGAAAAAGGTTGATCTGATTCTTTTTTTCCTCGGTTTTTATTTGGCTTGTCAGTCATATCTAGAGTGAATGTTCCACCGTTGCTTATTTCTTTGTATGTTAAAAAGTTTTTAGTGAAGTTAGAATTATTAAGTTTTGCTTCATTGATATATACATTATTTTTAGAATTGTTTTGCGCGTCGATTACAAATTGGTTTCCGTTTTCTAAAGAGATTGTAGTTTTTTGAAAAACAGGACTCCCCAGCACATACTGGTCTGTTCCCGGGCATACACTATAAAATCCCATCGCACTTAGCACATACCATGAAGAGGTTTGTCCCTGATCTTCATCACCAGGATACCCGTTCTCTGTTGAACTGTACAATTTTTCCATAATTTCACGTACATGACTCTGAGCTTTCCAGGGCTCACCTGAGTAATTGTATAGATAAGGCATGTGCTGTATAGGCTGATTACCATGAGCATACTGACCCATATTTGCCATTTCCATTTCTGTCATTTCATGAATTTTACCGCCATAAGTGCCCACATGTACGGTATTAGGTACGGTAAAGACAGAATCTAATTTTTTATTGAAGTTATCTTCTCCGCCCATTAAATTAATAAGTCCTTGTGGATCCTGAAAAACAGACCATTCATAATGCCACGCGTTACCTTCTGTAAATGGGCCACCCCATTCGTAAGGATCAAAATCAGGCTGCCAACTGCCATCTGTTTTACGTCCACGCATGAAACCTGTTTTAGGATCGTAAACATTTTTGTAATTGTACATCTGTCTCTTAAAAACGCCCTGATAGAAGCTATTATCGGTCATTTTGGCCAAATTATAGCCGCAAAAGTCATCATATGCATATTCTAATGTTTTTGCGGTAGCTTCTCTATATTCAGGATAAGGGACATAACCCAGTGTATAATATTCTTTAAAACCATCGCGACCATTTGCTGGTCCCCAAGGACCCTTTACAGTGGCTTCATGGTAATATGCTTGTAAAGCTTTTTCTGGATCAAAGGTGTGAATGCCCTTTGCCCAGGCGTCTGCAAGCAGGGATATTGCGTGATTACCTATCATACTACCACCTTCACTGGGGAAAGACCAGGACGGCAACCACCCACATTGATCATAGGCATCTAGTAATGCCGAAACATAGCGACCGTGCATTTCTGGATACAACAAAGCGTTTAAAGGAAACTGTGCCCGGAAAGTATCCCAGAAGCCGGTATCTGTGTACATATAACCATCATGTATTTTACCATCGTATGGGCTATAATAATACGGGTCACCGTTTTCTTTGAGTTCATAAAATTTTCTTGAAAATAAGCTGGCTCTAAAAAAACAGGAATAAAAAGTTCTCATCTGTTCTTCTGTTCCCCCTTCTACAACAATTTTATTGAGGTGTTTGTTCCAAATCGCTTTCGCGGAAGCTTTAGTATCTTCAAGATTTTTAAATTTACCAAGTTCGGTGTCGAGATTTTGCTGCGCCTGCTCTGGACCAATATAGGAGGAAGCAATTTTTGTCTGAACTCTCTCACCACTTTTAAACTGAATATAGGCGCCTATGCCATCTCCTTCTTTATGGGTTATATTATCCCATTTTTCACCTGATTTATTCTCCCAAATTCCTGAGGTTTTAAAAGGCTTATCAAATTGAATCACAAAGTAATTTTTGAAATTCTCAAAACGCTGCATACCTCTTCCGTTTGTCACATAACCTGTAATTCGGCGGTTCTTAGCATCAATTTGTATTTCACTTTTGCCGGTGTAGCCGTCTAGAACTATAAAAGAATCTTCTTTTTTAGGAAATGTAAAGCGCATGTGAACACCACGTTCTGTAGGTGACATTTCTGTTGTAATATTATTGTCTAAAGCTACTTTGTAGTAATATGGTTTTGCAATCTCGTTATCATGCGTAAAGCCAGCTGCGCGATCATTCTCATCAAGTGTAAGTTTTCCTGTTACCGGCATAAGTGAGAACACCGCATAATCATTAGACCAGGAACTGCACTGATGTGCCTGTTGAAAGCCACGAATTGTTTCTTTAAAATATTGATATTTCCATCCGTCGCCATTATTTCCCGTTTGCGGTGTCCAGGTATTCATACCAAAGGGCAGGGCAGTGGTAGGATAGGTGTTGCCCCGTGTGAGTTCAAATTTTGAATTGGTACCTTGAAGTGTATTTACATAATCTGCAAGATCATTTGTTTTAGTTTGTGCTTCTGTGAAATCAAAGCTGAAAAAAAGAGAGATTACAATGATTAACTTAAATTTCATAAATAGTTTATTCTTACAATTTTTCACTTTTACTAAAGCATTACCTTTTTTCCAGTCTTAGCAGACTTTTTAGCAGCGTCAAGTATTTCTACAACAATGAGATTATTTTCTAAAGAAGAAAGATCATCTGTCGTATTGATTTTACCGTCTAGAACTGCTTTTAAATAGGTTAAATGGTCTTGATAATAGTCGGTTTTTAGGTCAATTTGGGCGATTTTTGTATGTTTTGGGCTATATTTTAATGTGTTACCATCAACAGCTTCGTAAGAAGATGAAGTACCATAAACCTGAAGATCTTTTAAACTGTATGACCAATCCCACGAAGCCTGAATTACTCCGGTCGCGTGCTCGTATTCTAGAATAATGGTTGCATCGTCGTCAACTTTAGGATAAACATCTGGTTTAAAATTTCGGGTAACCGCAGTAACGGCAATGGGCTTCTCACCGTTTTGCAGCCAGGTCATTAAATTTGCACCATAACAGCCAAAATCAATTACAGCACCACCGCCATTTTTTTCAGGATCTGTAAGCCATGACAAAAACTCTTTACTGCAGCCTATTTCTTTAGGACCTTCATGACCATCACGAGCGATCATTTTTTTAATGATCCCAAAATCGCTCTGGGTCACTTTATCTTTCAGCGTTTGATTGCTTCCATACCAGGTTGTTTCATAATTGGTTAACAGCGGCGTATTATGCTTTCGCGAAAGCGCAGCCATTTCCTGAGCCTGATCTGAGTTTATGGCAAGAGGTTTTTCAACCATAAGAGGTAGTTGCATTGGTAAACAAATGCGGGCAACATCAATATGTTCTGAAATAGGATTGTAAGCTAAAACCGCATCTGGCTTTACTTTAGCAAGCATTTCTTCTACCGAAGAATAAAACAAAGAATCTGGAATGTTATACGACTTTGTGTACCGGTCAATCAGGTTTTGATCACTTTCTGCGATACCCACTATATTCACTTTGTGTTGTTTGTATTCATTCATAATCACGTGAGCATGATCATGACTTAAGCCTACCACTGCCACATTAAGTAAGTCCTGACTATAACCTGTAGAGGTAAAAAAGGTGCAAATAATAACTATTAGTAGTCTCATAATTTTTTGAATTAATCCTTATTCATTTTAGAAACAAGTTCTCTTAGAATCTCATTTTGTTCTTGTTTTAGAGATAGAAATCTTGTCACCCATTTATATATAAAAAAAAGGATTATAAGGAATACGACGATATAGAATAAATAAATGATGATAAAAGGGCCCATAGAAATTATATTATAAGTTGATTATTAGAAAACTATGCAGTTTATAAGAGGGCTTTTAAAATTCAATAATTACTTTTATTCCGTCACTGCTGTTATCAAATTGTAACCAAAGTGTTTTACTACCTGCCTCCCAGCTTTTTTCAAAAGATTGTGCTTCTTTACTTTCGGCATTTATAATTTTAATATTTGCTGGTTTGTGCGGAAGCAAAATGCGCATGCTATTGACAGTATTTACCGGACTTTTTGCAATAAACGAATAGCTTTTTATATCGCTTAATTCATTAGAAATACGCGCTGCAGAGGCTAAAACCTGGGATTTTGAGCTGTTTTTCAGCGATGACAAATCATATAAAAAAGACTGATCTCCAGGCTCCGTAATTTTCTCTTCTAGAATAGGAAGCTTAGGATCAAATAAATCAATGAATAGCCCCGTACTTTTGTAAACTTTAGTTGATACGCTTTCATCCATCACCGAAATAATTTGATAAGGTCCTCTTTGCAGGAAAAAATTGTTTTTAAATTCTATTTTTCCGGCTTTAGTATCTTGCTCATAAGCTTCTTTAATTACGTCGAGATACGGTTTATCTCCATTTTTATTCAGTACAAATTCCTTAGGATTTTGATCAATAATGTGAACCATTCCTTTTCTTACTTTAAAGTTTTTTTCTGCTGAGGAATTATTAATATCCAAAAGCTGAAAAAGATGTTCAGAGGGCGTTTTATAGTGGTTTTTACCGGTATTCCACCATTCCATCACATTTTGATAGGGATCATCGTCTTTGCCCACATAAACCAAAACACCTCCTTTTTTAACCCAATCTGAAATGTATTTATGAACTTCAGAATTGTTAGGTTTCATATTTGAATAACTCATTACCAGAACTTTAATGTTCTTTAATGTTTCAGAATATTGAAGGTTTTCCATATGAACCGTTTCCACCGGAATTCCTCTTTTTACCAGTGGAAGTGTCTGCCCGTAAAAATTAGAAAACTGCGGATCATCATAATTATCATGAGTAGGAAAGCGCTGAAACATTAAAGAGTTACCCATTAAAACTCCTATTCCCTGATTTCCGCTTACGTGATTATCAGACACAGGCATTTTATTAAGCGCATTGATCATTATCTGCATCTGGGTAGAATAATCTTTTGGGATCAACACTTTTTTATCACTATTTGCAACCTGATATGGCGCTGTATAAATACGTTCCGGCCACGGCATGACTTCATAGTTAGCCATCATAGGATATAGTAATTCTGCTGCGAAAGTAGCCTGATAATTTTGCTTGTAATCTTCCCATGTTTTTTTACGATCTTCAATAGGATCTGTAAGAAAAAACATTTTACGACCGGTGGGAGCGGTCATAGAAACCATAGAGCCGTATTCTAAAAATGCATTTTCAAAAGTTCGCTCTTTTTTTAAACCATTAAAATAAGTAGGTTCTCGTGAAGTACCCGTCCAAACTTGCGCAATGTAGCCGTCGATTCCCGGTAAAGAAGCGAGACTTGCTTCAGGACTTACAATACTCCATGACGAATAATTAACTAAAGAATGGGTAGGAATATAAACTTTTACGTCAAGGCCTTTCTTTTTGCCGTAAGCTTTCGCGTAAGCTGAAGTTTCTTTTAAAGTATTATAATACAATTCATATTTAAGCTTATTTGCAAGCCAGGTATTTTCTGGAGATGCATCTTGTGGTCTCCATGGGAAACCATAATATTTTTGCCATTCTTTTTTAAATGCGCTACTGTAGCCAGCTCTTGCCCAAAATTCTGGTTCTTCAAAGTAAATTGAAGTTATGCCGGCGTTAATAACGCGCTCGATAACGCTTTCTTTAATATAGGCGATAAATGAATCACTGGGTACAATATACGGCACGTTGCGACCGTGCCATATTGTGTCTCCGTTTTGCTGTACTTGTCCTTCACCTAAGTGATTTATACCATCCCATTTGTCTAAAAAATAGTCCTGATAAGAACCCCATGCGATACCCGTCATAAAATGGGTATTATAGCCATGATCTTTCCAGGATTTGGCACGTTCTTCAAAGGTTTCCATCTTGCTGTGATCAGATGGATTACCATTCACACCGTAAACTATAGCGATATCTGCACGCGTATCAATTTCAGGAATCCATTTACTACTAGTCTGAAAAGCGGTTTTTTCTGTATCAGGATAAGTTTGCTTCTGACTAAAACTATAAAACGACTGTAATAGGAATAATAGAAAAACAGGGCCGAATAGTCGTAATTGTGAGTGCTTTAGTAGGGTCACTTGTCAATATTTAATAACGAAAGCTTGTAATATTAAAGTACAGTTAAAAAACCATAGAACCAAAACTAAATCGTTTGCGTTAGTTTTGTTTCTATTAAACAAAAAGCAATGGTTTTTAAAGTTATTCCTTAATTAAAATTTTAAGCTCGTCTTGGTTAATACTTTGATAAATCTACTAAAACGATTTAGTTTAAGGAAATTATTTATTAAGAAATATTCTTTAATTTAAAGATCCTTTCTAATTAATTTTGAAAAAGCGAGGAGATTGATAAATTATCTATTTTTAGAAGAGTCTCTTTGTATCAATTCGGCATTTAATACAACTTCCTGAGGCGAATCACTACCATCCTTTTCTTTAAGCATGTTTAACATGATTTTCATTAATTTTTCACCAATTTCTTGTAAAGGCTGGGATACTGCAGAAATTGTTGGTGTATATATTCTGAACAAATCGTTATCATCAAATGTAATAATACCTAGTTCATTGAGCAGATTAGGATTGTAGTCTTTAATGACTTCTAAGCCACTCTGTGTGAGGTAGTTAGTTGAGAAAAATACAGAATCGTATTCAGCATGATCTGTAATAAATGAATGTATAAGTCCCTTGCCTTTATCAGAATTAACGTCTTTGAATGGTATTTCTAATACATTACTAGATAATTGCGCCTGACTAACGCACTCTTCGTATCCCTTTAAACGATCAAGCATTTGAGTTTGTTTGACGTCTGTAGTGATAAAAGCGATTTTTTTGAACCCATTATCAATTAAGTGTCTGGTCGCTTTGTTTGCAGCATCTTTATTATTAATAACAACATAATTTGTTTTAAGATCTGGAAAATAACGGTCAAACAAAACTACCGGGACATTTTTCTTTATTAAATCGTCAATATCATTACGAATTCCGGCAGAAGGGATAATTATAAAACCGTCTACTTGCCTTTCATAAAACAGATTTATGAGTTCTCGGGATCGCTTATCATCGTTTTCATTACTGCAAAAAAGAACTTTGTAATCTTTATTGTAGGCTATGTCCTCAATAATGCGAGCTAGTTTGGCAAAAAAATAATTACTTATGTCTTCTACCATAAAAACAATAATCTTTGTTTTTCCGGTTCTAAGACTTTGAGCGACTAAGTTTGGTTTGAAGTTGATCGATTCTGTATAATCCTGAATTTTCTTTATGACTTCATCTGATATTTTTTTCTCTTTACCTTTTCCGTTGAGTACAAACGATACGGTGGTAATTGAGACATTTAATTTAGAAGCTATGTCTTTTAAGGCAGGCCGTTTTTGTTTCATAGATCGATTTTCATTCAATTCCTGCAATTAACGTATTATGACTTATAAGTATACAGAAGAATTTTTAACTTTAAGTTGTCGTAATTAGTCTTAATTTAAAATTGAACGTTCTTATTTCAAGCAGCGTAAAATTTTTAAAGATTTATACAACGTATGACCATAAATTTCAGACCCGAAATTTAGGTACGTTAATTGAATAAATTCAATCATTTTTAGTCAAAATGCTAATATAATTAACCAATTTAAGGTATAACCTATTTATAAGTATTTTTCTTTGGTCTAATTTGGTAAATTGTGTTTTAAGCGAATGGCTTTTTTAATTTTTATTTATTTTGTAATAGGAATAAATAAGATAATCAGCTTACATATGATACTATCTCATCAAATTGCCAAGAATTTTAGAGAGGTGTATTTTGGTGGTAATTGGACGGCCTCATCTTTAAAGAATCATTTACAAGAAATTTCGTGGGAACAGGCTACCACCAAGGTCTCATCATTGAATACAATAGTCTCTTTAGTTTATCACATTAATTATTTTGTGATTGCAGTTACGGAAGTATTACAGGCAAAACCATTGAAATCTCACGATAAATATAGTTTTGATCATCTTGTTGTTTCATCTCAGAAAGATTGGGAAAATTTATTAATCAAAGCTTTTGAAGATGCACAAGTCCTTGCCAACCTAATTGAACAATTACCTGAAAGCACGCTATGGCAAGATTTTACTGATAAGAAATACGGCACTTACTATAGAAATTTACAAGGTCTTATAGAACATAATCACTACCACTTGGGACAAATAGTAATTCTTAAAAAGTTGATTAATAACAATACTAATCAGAACTAAAAAATCGTACGTTTTGATCTAAAAATCACTAAATAATGATGATTTTCAGCCGAATTATCGAAAGAACAAAATAAATAAACTTCCAACTTAAACAGTTGGAAGTTTATTGCATGCTCAACTTTTTACAGGATTAATAACCTGGATTCTGTTCAATTTTTGGATTCTGGTCAATTATAGATTGCGGTATTGGATTCATATACATTTTAGGTGTAAAAACATGTGGGTGGTTAAGTGGAATTACTTCATAAACCCATTCTCCGCTATTATCAGAAGGAGACGTATTTGTTATTTTCATACCATGCTTGTCAACATTCATAACATCTTCTGCAATCTTCCATCTTATAATATCAAAAAACCTGTTGTTTTCGTATCCTAGTTCTACGCGGCGTTCTCTGTGAATAGCCTCTCTCATTGCGTCCTGATCAAGTCCCTCTGCAAGATCTGGCAACTCAGATCTATTTCTTATAGCATTTATTGCTTCGTAAACAGAAGCATCTGGGCCAGATGCTTCATTTTGTGCTTCAGCATAGTTAAGCAATACCATCGCATAGCGATAAAAAATATAATTTTGACCACTTGCACCACCTCCACGGGGAGCATCCGGATTTAATTTCTTTTTAGAATAATATCCGGTATTACCTACATCATCGCTACCAAAATCTATTTCGTTTAGAGATGGATTTACTTCATCAATTCTCGTATAAATTGTATCTGTGGTTTCCATCCAATCTAGCTTATAAGGAGCACCGTCGTAAACTATAAAATCATAAAATCTTTTTTCCCGGCCTTCATAAGGATTTTGAGGATCATATCCTGAGGTAGGGTCTGATATTACTTTACCATTAGCCATGGCAAAAGCGTCAACCATTTCCTGTGTGGGATCATAATTTCCCCATGTATAATATACGCCATTAACCCAGACCGGTCCGCCGTATTGCTCATAGTTAGATCCCATTGTATTTGCTACAACTTGCCTATCCCAAATCACTTCTGAATTATATTCATTTGAAGCACGCCATAAATTAGGCAGATCTTGAAATAAAGCATAAGTACCGCCATACTCATCTATAAACTTTTTATTAGTAGCGGCAGCCTTTGCCCATCTTGAAGCATCTTTACTTTCAAAACTAATTAAGTGGCTGGGATCTGGTAGGGCAGGAGAACTATTAAAGAGCGGGCTGGCAGCATATAGTTCTAACCATCCTTTCAGAGCCAATGCAGCTCCTAATGTGGCACGCCCGGCATCACTGTCACCAAAGCTATACTTAACTTCAAGAGCTTGATTTTGCACTATAGATTCCAGCTCATCTGTCATAAAATTTAAAGTTTCGGCAAAAGTAGACCGTGCGTTATAAATCTCAGTACTATCCATAGTATTGCGATCAAGAGGTTCAGTAATTATAGGTAGTCCTCCTACATGCAGCCATAGTTCACTATAAAAATAAGCTCTTAGAAAACGGGCTTCATCTATTCTTTTTTGAATGTATGTCTCTGAAAAATTGGTTGAATTCTCATTAACTTTTTGAATAAATAGATTGCATTTTCTTACTTTATTATAAGTGCTTGTCCAGTTAGCATGATCTGTAGGTCCAGATGTCCCGCCCCAAACTTCGAATCCACTGGCAGATGGAGTTACAATACCACTTTTCCAATTATATGACGTATAATAAAAACCTGCATCATTATCATCTGTAAAATTATCCAGATTTTCTGGTTCATTACCTTTATTGGGTACACTACTGTATATGTCGTTTAAAAATAAATCCGCAGTGCTTTCAGATTCCCATTGCGTGTCATCATTTAAATTTGTTTTATCAGTATTATCTAAAAATTCCTCGTCGCAGGATATGAAAATAGATACGAGTAATCCAAAAATAAGTAGATGGCTTATCTTTAAAATTATGTTTTTATATTTCATCTTGATATATTTTAAGTATTAAAAGTTTAGATCTAAACCGAAGGTTACAATCTTTGAGTTAGGATATGCAGTCTCTCTGTCTATTTCTTCATTGTTTTGATCCATATACCCAGCTTCAGGATCGATAAAATCTAGTTTACTAATTGTAAATAAATTCTGTCCTGTAACATATAACCTTAAGTTCTGTATATGTAAAACATCAGTTAGACTATTAGGCAGCGTATACCCTATTTGGGCTGTTTTAAGTCTTACAAATTTGCTATCTACCATCCAAAAATCGGAGGTCTGTGTATTATTAGCATAAGGGCTTTGCGTTGCTCGCGGATATTTTGCCCCTTGAGTATTCGGCGTCCATCTATTATTGTAGTATTCTGAAGTAGTATTGCTACTGTTGTTTGCAAATGGCAGCGTTTGGAAAGATTGATTTAAATCAAAGCTAACCTTGGCCGATCCCTGGAAGAAGAGACTAACATCAAAACCTTTCCACTTTGCGTTTGCTGTAAGACCATATGTAATCATAGGATAAGCAGGATTACCAATGACAGTTTCATCGTTAGCATCAATTTTTCCATCCGGAACGCCTTCAGGACCACTTAAATCTGCATATCTAATATCTCCGGGGTGGAGCTCTCCAAATTGCTCTATATCATATCCATCTGCGCTATTTATAATACCATCACTATTTATATCGTCTGAGGTAGAGAATAAACCAAGAGAATGGTAACCAAATGGTGTATTGTATGCTCGCCCGGTTCTACTACGATTAGGGTTATTGCGAGTAGCCGCAGTTTCAAATACTTCAACCATTTCATTAGTAGCATAGCTAAAGTTACCGTTAAGACCTAGTAAAAGTCCATTTTTAAAAGTGTAGTTACTGCCTATAACAAATTCAAATCCATGACTTTTCATGATCCCGGCATTCTCTTCAGAAAGATCTAGACCATACTCTGCAGGAACGCTAACCGCAGGTGGAAGTAACATACCTGTACGTCTCTCAGAAAAGTAATCAGCTTCAAGAGTAAGAAGACTATTCCATAAAGTGGCATCGAAGCCTACGTCGAATTTAGTCGCTATTTCCCAAGTAATATTAGGATTTGCTTCCAGCGGTACGTAAGAACCTTGCACCATTCTACCAGTACCAAATGCGTAGGCATTACCATACAAATTGTAACCGTTTAAATATTGAAAAGCTGTTCCTGCAAGATTTCCTGATTTCCCCCACGATGCTCTAATCTTAAGATTATTTACATATTCAAGATTTTGCATAAAGTTTTCTTCTGATAATCTCCATCCTGCAGAAAAAGCGGGAAAGTAACCATATCGTTCCCCCGGGGCAAAATAGTAATGACCATCATAGCGGCCTGTAGCTTCAAAAAGGTATCTATTATTATAGGCATATGTAAGTCTATATACATAACCTACCTGGCTTCCAGTAGAGGAGGAGCCATCATTATCATAGTCGTTTCTGTCTGAACTACCCATACCCAGTTCATCAATATTTACAGCAAAGTTATTTCTGCGTGCGCTAAATCTTTCATACTTATTGTTACGCGCTTCTGCCACAAATAAGGCTGAAACATCATGCTTTCCAAAAGTGTGAGCATAATTGACAATACCCTGATAAGTAAAGGTTTGATTTTTTGAATATTGTTGACTTAACCAAGTGTAGCTGGCTGCACCACCCTCATTAGCAGAAATTTCTCTGTTATATGTATAGGGTTCTGTATTAAGATCCTGAGAGTAAAAATAAAACGGTCTATGCCAGCTTTTTATGGTACGTTGATTGGGATCATAACTAAAAGTTCCCTTTACATTTAAGCCTTCTAAAAATGGTAGTTCTTGTTCTATAGATGCAGTGGTTAATAAAGTGTTGTTACTGTTTTTGACATAGCCTCCTGAATTTAATATTGCAACAGGGGATCTACCGGCAAATTCACCCCATAAGCCGTTGCTATATACGATATTGCGAATGGGTATAAATTTAAATCCGCTTCTAAATAAGCCACTTGCAGTTTCTTCAGGATCTACCGTTTTGGTTTTTTCAATAGACCCAAGAACTGATAGTAAAACTTTTGTGGTTGATGTGACCTGAGATTGTAAGTTCATATTAAAATTATAACGATCATAGCTCATAGGATCAAAGTAACCTCCTTGATTAAAATAGCCAAGACCTGCATAATATTTAGTGTTTTCTGTACCACCACTTAACTGCATATTATAGTTTTGAATGGGTGCACTTTCATTCACATATTCTGAAGGATTACTTTGGGGGTATCTGTCAGGATCTTCAGCATGTAGACTGTCATAATTGGCTATAACATCTGGATCAAATGGGAGTTGACTACCCTCAGGTACTACACCCATATTATCATTTAAAAAAGCTTCATTTCTTAAGCTCATATAATTTTGAGCATTTAGCAGTTCAGGGTAATAGTCATAAGTAGGTGTTTGTATCCCATAATATGTACTTAAACTCAATGCCGGAGCACCTGTTTTTCCTTTCTTTGTAGTAATAAGAATAACACCATTAGCACCACCCAAACCATAAGGGGCAACCGCTGCCGCATCTTTAAGAACAGACATTGACTCTATTGTATTGGGATCAATTTGACTAATATTTGATCTTATTATGCCATCAACAACGACTAAAGGAGCACTGTTTCCGGTTGTACTTATGCCTCGTATTTGTATAATAGGACTATCCATTCCTGGTTGACCACCATTGGGGCGCATACTTACACCTGCCATTCTTCCCGCAATCGATTGAGAAACATTCGAAACAGGAGTTTGAGCGACATCGTCTCCATCTAATGTACTAACGGAACCTGTAAGAGTTGATTTTTTTTGAGTGCCATAACCTACAACCACAACTTCGTCTAAAGCCTGAGAGTCTTCAGCCATTTGCACATCGATAACACTGTTAGTTCCTACTGGTCTTTCTGCCGTAGTCATTCCGACAAAAGAAAATACTAATACTGCATCAGACGAGCTGGGCATAATGGTGTATTTTCCGTCAAAATCTGTTAATGCACCATTAGTAGTGCCTTTTTCTAAAATATTAACCCCAGGTAGAGGCATGCCGTTAGCGTCTGTAATAGTTCCCGTTACAGTTGTCTGTACATTTTTATTCGCCCCAGTGGAATCTTTACTATAACCAGTATAGGCTATAATAAGGAATAGGAAAACAACCGTATTTTTTAAATGACGTATAAAGACACGACAATCATAGTTGCTATTGGAAATAGCACTAAATAAAATTTTCATTCTTTTCATTTAATAGGTTTTAAAAGGTTGATTATTTATTAGAATTCCTAAGCTATTTATTTACACCGCTTAGCAAGTGTTCAGTATTTGCTGTCACTCTAAATGTGAGACATATTGATTCTACTACTGAGCAGTCTCAATAAGTATTGCTTTAGAGCAATTTTCTGAAGGGGAAGAAATTTATACTTAGATAATCTTTTTTTACATTAAGATTATAACTATCCAGCTTTAAAGGTTAAATCACTTAAAGCAAAACCTCCTTTTTCATTATTATCTATTTTCTTAAAAAGAAAGTAAACATCATGTAAGGAATTATCTTTGATGTCAGTGATTTTTAAAGTTGCTTCTGAAGGTAAACGAGGCTTTGTTCCTATACCAATTTTCTGTTTACCTAACAATGGACCTTGAGGATTGTCGATGTGTAATTCAATGTCCCAGCCTGAATTTGTTACTTCGGCAAGGCCATAATCTACTAGCACAGCGTTTATCCCATATAGATCAAGTTGTGAAAATTTTATCCAACTTGATGTATTAATAAATTTCATTTGTTTACCCCTTATTTTACCATCAGAGACACCGTCTGAAATGGTTGATTGTTCCAGTTTTAAAACAGGATTTTTAAGTGTTTTTTGTTCTGTTGCTTCAAGAGGTGGTACTTCAGAAGTTCCCTTATCTGTATAAAAAGCGGTTAGAATAACATCACCCTGAGTATTAAGTTGAAATTTCTTAGAAGGGAGAAATGAACCGTGAACAGGCAATGACTTGGTTTTTTGTTTGTCTTTACTTAACGATAAGATATAGCTGACAATTTTTTTGGCATCCTCTTCAGGTAAATCCGGATGTCCCGCCATGGCGACTTCACCCCAGTTACCGCTACCTCCTTGTAAAATTTTTGTGGGTAAGAAATTTAAGGCATTAGAATCATTTTTATACCTCATAGCTACCTGTGCAAATGAAGGTCCTATAGATTTTTCATTAACCTTATGACATGCTATGCAATCTAAAGACTGCATTAATTTTCTACCAGGTTGTGAATTATTCGCTGTGTTTGCTGTGTGCGATCCAGCTTTATCTAAACTTGCTAAATACTCCGCTTTTATATAGAGATTAGAGTTTTCTTCAGTGTTATTAATAATACCGTCTTCAGTATCCTCTGCAATAACAGCATAAGCTATTTCCTTATTAGGAAAATAAAATGATGAATTACCATCAACTTTAATCTCAATATTGGGCCGATTATTTCCGGCGTAAACTGGCTTATATGAACTTTTAGTCTCACTGCCCTTATTATCTTTTACCGTAAGAGAAATATCATAAACGCCAGCTTTGTCATATGTATAACTTATTTGTTCTTCATTAGATTCTATTATTTTTCCATTACCCATGTCCCATAGATAAGTTAATTTATCGCCGTCAGGATCATAGGCGTTACTTGCAGAAGCATGTATCACAAGTGGAAGATTGCCCGCATCCTTATTTAATGATATATCTACTACTGGAGGACGATTGCCTTTATTATAGGTTATTACAGATAAGTCTGCTCCTTCATTTTTTGAATACCATCCTTTACCATATTCAACTATATAAAATTGACCATCAGGACCTACTTCCATATCGCTTATAGCTTTAAAGGATGTATTTTTCATAAAAGGTTCAATAGTTTCAAGGTCGCCTTTTTCATTCATAGATACAGCCATTATCCAGTCTCTTACCCAATCATATATAAATAATTTGTTATTGTAATACTCAGGATATCTTGTATCTTCTGGAAAGTCATCTGTATGATAAACGGGGCCAGCCATAGCTGTACGACCGCCTTTTCCTAAAATTGGATAATCTTCAGATAAAGCATATGGATAAGCAATGAAAGCAGGTTGAGCAGGGGGTAGTTCTTTTAACCCAGTATTATTTCTAGAATTATTAAGAACTTTATTGACGTTGAAGGCGGGACCTGACTCACCAGTTTCATAGTTGTACTCATGATATGGTAAGTTCTTGCCAATAAAGTATGGCCACCCAAAATTACCAGCCACCCTGGCTTGATTCACTTCATCATAACCTCTGGCTCCTCTTGTGGCAAGACTATCATTATTAGCATCTGGACCAACTTCTCCCCAGTATAGAAAATCTGTCTTTTTATCAATTGAAATTCTATAGGGATTACGGTTGCCCATAACATAAATTTCTGGTCGCGCTTTGGCTTCATTCTTAGTAAAAAGGTTTCCGGGAGGGATGTCATATGAACCATCCTCATTTACATGAATTCTTAATATTTTACCTCTTAAATCATTCGTATTACCACTTGAACGACGTACATCATAATTGTATTTTCCTTCTCTATCATCCAAAGGGGCAAAACCATGTGAGTTGATGGCAGAGGCCTTACCGGTAGCGGCATCAATTTCGTCAAATGGAGTAGAATTATCTCCTGTAGATAGATATAAGTTGTCTTTACTGTCAAAGGCAATAGATCCTCCTGTATGACAGCAAATTTCACGATCTGTAGCAACTTCTAATATTATCTCTTCAGAATCGACGTGGAAGTTACCTGATTCAAATTTAAATCTTGACAATCTGTCAACAGATTTATCCATAGGAGAATAATAGACATATACCCAATTATTTTTTTCGAAAAATGGATCGGCTTGTAGGCCTAAAACACCAAATTCTACATTAACATTCTCAGTATGTATAGCTTTTTTATAAACATTTAGATCAGCTACTTTTGTAACACTGCTATCTGTGTTATTATAATATTTTATTGCTCCTTTTCGTTCTGCTATTAATATGTTTTGATGAGGTAAGATGCTTATTTCTGTAGGCTCATCAAAGCCGGTTCCTATGACTTTTTTAGCAAAACGATCGGCATCCGGGACACTTAACGTTTCCGCTTTTGAATAATCAAGCTTGTTATTCTTTCCTATTGTATAGTTTATCCCTGACTTCAGCAGGTTTAAAAAATCTGGATCTTTATAAGACTCCGGGGTATGTCCTAGTGCCATATAAAAGGATCTTCCACCATCAAATTCATGATACCATACCATGGGATGGTTCTCTCCATTGTTTCCTCCCTCATAACTTTGCTCATCTATACTTGCTAAAACATGAACATCATGGGGTATTTCCTTAAAATTGTACCATTCATCAGTTCTATTCCAGGGATTAGGCAGTGACTCAATTACTTTAAAATTAGTATCGGTCTTAAGATTTAGCGAAGCTTCCTGTATTTTAGGATGATTTTTAAAATAGGCACCTACTAATTTACCGTACCAGGGCCAGTTATATTCCGCATCCACCGCAGCATGTATACCCAGATATCCTCCACCGGCCTCAATATATTTTTGAAATTCTGCCTGCTCTCTATAGTTTAATAAATCGCCTGTGGTATTTAAAAATATAACTGTTGCATATTTTTTTAGACTGTCCTGTCTAAAGAAATTCGCAATCGATGTAGTATCTATGTTAAAATCATTTTCAGTTGCCAGTTTTTGCAATGCTTCGATACCATCTTTTATTGAGTTATGATGATAACCTGCAGTTTTTGTAAAAACTAGGACATTTGGTTTACCTTGGCGACTTTCATTACAACTTATCGTGATAATGCTAAACATTACCAGGAAAGCTGCAAATTTTAAAATTTGTAACTTCATGGAGTATAATAGATTAAAATATTTTACATAAATCACTCACAACATGTAAAGCTGAAATAATTTACTAAAAAGGTAATTTTATTATAGGAGAGGGAATAAATCTTAAAGTGTTATTCAATTATTAAATCATCCGTTTTTTTAGAATTCTTCTGCCAAAAAAAGAGGATAGTAAATAAGACAATTAGAATTGCAGGAAAAACTACGATATTTTGTAAAGTATCTTGTCCTGCTGCCAGTTCAAGAGCGTTACCAGAAAGACCTTGAGTAATATTTTCTTCACGAGAATTATCTATCCAACTGCCAATGATAGGTTGAAAAATGGATGTTGAGAACATACCTACGCCACCTATTACAGACATCCCTAATGCACTGCTAAGAGGAACTTTTTGAGCCACAGAACCCACCATTACTGGCCAGAAATAACATACACCTAGTGCAAATATAATTGCTGCTATATAAGCCATAGGTCCCGTAACAACACTAAACATGTAGATGCCAATGGTTGCGAGCACAGCGGAAATGAGTAGAACTCCTGTTTGTCCCAATAAACTTACTACCGGGCCGGCAAAAAACCTACCTACAGCCATTAATCCTGAGGTCAAAGCAAGAATTAACATTGGTTCTGCTCCACTGTAACTAAGAACTATGCTTACCCATTGATTAGGACCAAATTCTGAGATAGCGGTGAGTGCCATACAAAGAAATAGAAAAATATATATAGGACTAACCATAGCTTTAAAATTCTCTTTAAGGGAGGTTGCTTTCTCTACAGAAGGGAGTGGGAATTTTTTTCCAAAAAATAGTATGGCATACGTGATAGTGGGCAACATTATTAGCCACATCTGTGTTTGCCATGACATACCCCAATCTGTCATGAATTTAGAAACGATTGCTCCTATAAAAATTCCTCCAGGAAACCACATATGAAAACGATTGAGCATCTTATTCATTTTAAGTCCTGAAAACATATCGGCAATCATAGGGTTACAAGCAGCTTCGGTACAACCATTGCCAAAACCTATGAAAAGGGTAGAAATAAGTAAACCAATATATCCACCAGAATATATAGTCATTATAATGCCAATAGTATGCGCTATAAAAGCAACGCTCATAATATTTTTAGGACCAAAAGTGTGATACACTAGACCTCCTATTATCATACTAATGGGAAAGCCTAAGAACCACATAGAATTGATAAAACCTAGTTGTTCTGCAGAGAGGCTAAACTCGTCTGCTAATTGGGGAAGTATTCCTGCTCTAATTGAAAATGAAAAAGCGGTTGTAATAAGGGCAAAGCAACTACCGGTAAATAGCGCAGTGCGATTAATTGAAGAATTCATAAATGACGGTTAGTTTTATAAATGGTGGTTGGTTGTTAAATATGTATTAAATATATTAAATTATCTAAAATGTAATAGTTAAAATGTAAAATTCGTATTTATAGGTATCAAAAATATTGGATTATTTAATCATTAGGTTAAAAAATAATGTATGTCAAAAAGGTGCTTAAAGTCCGCTATGAGAGGGTTGAGGTGAGGGCTGGCTTATTTATTAACTGAATATAATTTTTTTACTTGTATGTTTAAAATCACTTAGTTAATTGTGATTTTAAGGCTATAAATTAGAAGTTTACGTGCTCAGTTGGCCTAATTATTTGTTAATCGCATAACCCTATTATGCATTTCTGTGTACTTTCATTGAAAAACAAGGCGGTGGAAATTACAAATGACTCTATATTAGTTGCTGGTGCTTCTGGAGCATTGGGTTTTGAAATACTCAAAGATCTAGCTCAAAAATCTGTAAAAGTTCGCTGCTTAGTTCGCACACCTGAGGAAGCACAAAAAATAGATTATTTTTCAAGTGATATTTGGCAAGCAAACGCAGCTAGAGACTCCCATAAAATTGATGGGATTACCAGGGGAATAACCACTGTAATTTCCGCTTTAGGCGAAAGTGTAAGTATGTTCACAAAATCAAAAGACACATACTATCAGGGAAATTACTTAGCAAATAAGGCGATTCTGCAGGATGCGATAAAAAATAAGGTTAAGCGGTTTATTTATGTTTCTATAAAAGGAGCAGATGAATTTCCCCAGTTCCAAATTCCTCTTACACATAAGCTCTTTGAAGATGATCTTATTAACTCCGGAATTAATTATACGATTATAAGGCCGGTAGGGTTTTTTACTGGTCTTAACGACTTGGTAATTATGGGGAAGCGAAAATTCATCCCCGTTGTAGGTGACGGTAAAGCTCTTACTAATAGCATACATCATGGTGATTTAGCCACCTTGGTAGTTTCCTATTTAAAAAGCGGCCCTGAAGTTATTGAAGTTGGTGGTCCTGAAAAACATACTCGTAAGGATATGGCAGTTATGATCGCTAAGAAAACAGGAGGATTTGTAATTCATGTTCCTAAATGGCTGGCTAAGGCAGGTAGTAAACCTCCTAAGCTTTTTACCAAAAATCTGGGTGAGAATCTCTCATATTTTACACATATAACCACAAATGACATGCTAGGAACTGCTCATGGAAAAACAACCTTTAAGGAATATCTAAGCAATTTAGATTTAAACCAATTGCCATGAAGTTAGAAGAATATGATGCGGTAATTATTGGTAGTGGTTCTAATGGGCTTTCAGCAGCTATACGGTTGCAGCAGCAAGGTTTAAAAACTATCATTTATGAACATGCAAATGCTCCCGGCGGTTCTACAAAGACTGAAGAACTTACCCTGCCCGGTTTTAAACATGATGTGGGTTCATCAATATTACCTTTGGGATATGCATCTCCTTTTCTAAGCACACTGCCTCTTGAAAATTTCGGTTTAAAATGGATTTTTCCGGAGATACCTTTTTCCCAGCCTTTTGAAGATGGAAGTGCTTTAGCGTGCTATCAGGATATAGAACAAACAGCAACAGAGTTAGGGAAAGACAAAGAATCTTACTTAAATTTATTCCAACCTTTAGTTGAAAAATGGGATGAAATTGAGGAGGATCTTTTAGGACCATTAGGCTGGCCTCAAAGTCCGTTAGAATTCTTAAAATTTGGTTTTAAAGCACTTCCATCTGCTGCTATGATTGCAAATCACTATTTTAAAAACGATCAAACCAAAGCTTTTTTTTATGGTTCTGCAGCACATTCTACCTTACCGTTAAAGAGCTTGGCTTCGTCTTCTTTTGGTCTCGTACTCACAGCCCTCGCTCATAAATGTGGTTGGCCTTTCCCACAAGGTGGTGCGGGAAATTTTACTAAAGCTCTTGTAGCATATTACAGATCATTAGGAGGGCAGTTAGAACTTTCTCATACAATATCAGATATTCAGGAATTACCTAAATCAAAGACTTATTTATTTGATTTGACCCCCAAACAGCTCTTAAAAATAAAAGGATTAGAATTGAGCTGGCTTTATAAAAAGCGCCTTAAAACCTATAAATATGGCGCTGGAGTGTTCAAAATCGACTGGGCTTTAAAAGAACCTATTCCTTTTCTTAACGAAAAATGCAGAAGGTCTGGAACGGTACATTTAGGCTTTTCAACTCAGGAAATGGAAGATTCTGAACATCAAATACACAACGGTCAAATGACAGATAAACCCTATGTGCTAATCGCTCAGCATAGTCTATTTGATGACACGCGTGCTCCTGTGGGTAAACATACTGCCTGGGCTTATTGTCATGTTCCTCATGGTAGTACTAAGGATTATTCAGAATTAATAGAAAATCAAATTGAACGAGCGGCTCCCGGTTTTAAAGATTGTATTCTAAAGCGCTCTACTATGAATACAGAACAACTTCATGTATTTAATCCCAATATTATAGGAGGTGATATTAATGGCGGAAGACAGGATATAACTCAACTTTTTACACGCCCATTGATTAAAATTTCGCCTTATAAAACTTCAAATTCTAAAATCTATCTATGCTCATCGTCAACACCTCCGGGAGGTGGTGTTCATGGTATGTGCGGTTTTCATGCGGCTGAGCAGGCGATTAAAGATCATTTTTCATAAAATAACTACTTATTTCTGGGCTGAAATAAACCAATACGCAAACGATATAGGGAATACACCTATTTTATTTAGGGGTTATAAACCCTTGATTTACAGGGTAAGTATGTAATAGTTCCGACTTATTTTAATATACATTTATCATAATTAAAAACTAAAATTATGGCAACTGTAGTAGAAGTCGCGTCTGGACAAATAGGCGTAAAAGAAGTTTCCGGCTCTAAATCTAATCCGCAAATATTAAAGTATGCAAAAGAATGCGGTTTTAACAACTACACTTCAGACGAATCTGCATGGTGCAGTTTGTTTGCAAACTGGGTGGCAAAAACTACTGGTCTTGAGCGGTCTAATTCTCTTGCCGCAAGATCATGGTTAAATGTAGGTATACCAATAGAAAATCCAGAACCGGGCGACATTGTGGTTTTCTGGCGTGAAAGTCGAGAATCCTGGAAAGGTCATGTAGGCTTTTTTAACGGCTTTTCTGCTGATGGAAAACGAGTTTATTGTCTAGGGGGGAATCAGGGAAATCAAGTTTCTATAACTGCTAAAACGATAGACACAGTTTTAGGTTATAGAAGATTAAGACCTGTAGAAACACCGCAGTTCACTTCAAAAAATCTTAAAAAAGGTAATTCAGGTTCTGAGGTTATTCTTTTACAAGATTCCCTTAAACAGCTAGGTTTTAATTGTGGTACTTCAGACGGTGTTTTTGGATCTAAAACAGAACAAGCATTAAAAGATTTTCAGACTACAGATCTATCAATGAGCATAACGGGCATTTTTGATAAGACTACACGAGAATTTATGATAGCAACAATAAAAACTCAGATGAATTAAGAATATAAAAAATAATAGTCATGGCACAAGAAGTTTTACCAGAAGAATTAATGAACTCAGTACTGGGTAAATTATACGATGTACTCACAAATGGGGATGATGTAGCACCTAAATCTACAGATAACTATCTCGCTTGGTTATCTGTGGGGATGCCATTTCCTAAAGAAGAACTTGAATACTTGTCTACAGGATTTACCGGTATTTATAGAGAGCCTAAAGAAGAACTTGTCACAGCAGATGGACAGCCTGCACCTGCTCCTCGAGAAAAAACACCAGAGGAAATAGATGCGTTGCTGGCTCAGGATGTCACCAGAAAATATATGCAGGCAGAAAATGTAGCCAGATTATGTGATATGGTACCAGATACAAGTGGCGTGAAAGGGAGTGTAACAATGAATGTATGGAATCCTGAGAATACGCTGTCACTGGCGTATCAACACATTCTTAAATTTAGTCAGGTAGCAAATTTTGAACCGGATGAAAAAACCAAAGCAAAAATTGAACGTTTGCGTGGACTGCTTCAGGAGAAAAAAACAAAAGTAAATATCGTCACAGAAGAGGAAGAAGAAGTTCTCGAAGAAACTCAGCTTGTAAAAAAATATAATGAAAAGCTTCAAAACTATCTTAATGTCGCTTTAGAGTACAACTCACACAGAGTAAATGCTCTGGCCGCAAAAGATCCTGCAGCAGTACATTTCTGGGCTTTAAATGCATCTATTCTAAGAAGTAAGGTTATGGCTGCTAAAAATGACTGGATAACTAATGGTTTTAAAGAAGAGTATGATCAAATAGCTGCTTATATAGCACAGGTAGAAGGGAGAAGTATGCTCACCTTAAAACAGCAATATATAGATGATATGGAGAAAGCCAGATTAACTGGTCCCGCTTCAGGATCAGATTTTTTCTATACATCGTTTCTCCCTGGTGGCTTTGCAGAAACTGATAATGGCTGGACGCAGTTTAACTTTAGCAATAGTGATTATTCATCAAATTATAAATTTGATTCTAAGCAGGGCGGCGGAGGCGGCGGTTTTTCGCTGGGCTTTGTGACCGTGGGGGCAAAAGCTAAACATAAAACTGAAACATCAACCACAAAAATAGATGCAAGTAGCTTTAAACTAGGTTTTAAAATTTGCCAGGTTCCTATTAATAGACCGTTTTTTAATATGAACTTCTTAACAAGCAAGTACTGGAGATTTGATCAAAATAATGGAGAGTTTAAAGACAATATGGTCTCAGATGGGCAATCTCCTCCTAACGGTATGATTCCGGCTTATACTACAACAGCCATTTTTGTTAAAGATCTAACGCTGCATTTTGGCGAAAGACATGCTGATATAGCAAGTAAGATGAAATCTACAAGCGGTGGTGGTTTTGTATCATGGGGCCCTTTTCATGCAGGAGGTAACTATGAAGCTAATAGCAAAGAAAGAAGTGTAAATATAGATACAGCTTCTCAAGACATTAAGGTAGAGGGTATGCAACTTATAGGATTTAAATGCCATATTCTTCCTAAGTCTCCAGATCCTAAACCAGATGTACCAGAATGGGTATAAAAAATATATAAGGTGTCACAATTAACCACAATATTTGAGAAGATTAAAGAAGATTTCTTTTCTCGAGAGATGAAGGAGAAAGATGCCTATAATCTCATTTTTTCTCCTTTCTCTACGGGATTTAATTACGATGATTTTCTCTTTTTAGATAGTAATATGGCTTCTGAGGAAGTACAGAAGTACTATGACGAATTGTATGAATTTTCTCAGATTGCCAATACAATACCCCGAGAAGATAATTTCTGGGCCGTCTCAGACCACGATGATTATCTTTTTAAACCTTACAAAAATATTTTAGACAGCCTGAGGTTGCTGGATCCTGAAACATTAACCATTGATGTGTTATATGATCACCCATTGTTCCATATGGCACTTGATGCAATTAGTATTGACTTAAGGAACACTTATAAGCCCTTTTATGATCTTAGGAATAAACTTACTGAAGAAATAAAACAACTCAAATCGTCTTTGAATGATGGTAACAGGAGTGTTGTAGATCTTGAGATCAAATTAAAAGAAGACAATTTGAACGAGGTAAAAAATACCTGGTTAACTACAGGGAAAAAGGAAGAAACAGAAAATAAAATTCTCGATATAATTCAGGATGAATTTAAAAGATTCATGCGAAAATTTATCGCTGTAAAAGGGCAAATGGAGAGCTTAAAACGCGATCATGCCGGTAGTGGATCCAGCTTTTATCTAACTTCTTGTATGCCAAATAACCTCTTCAAAGGCAGTGACCTGGAGTGGAAAAAAATAGCAATAAACGAGCAAGAACTAATTAGACTTTTACAAAGTGCAGATCTTGAAAAGTATGAGGAAATTATGGGTACTTCAGAATTATCTAAACTGGAGATAGAATCTATCAATTTTGATTTGCTCTTTGTAGATGTTACTCGTGCCTGGTTTGAAGATTCAATCCTAACCTCACCATATTGGGATATTAATATTTTAAATAAGCAGGAAATTGAAATACCCACCGTAACGAGTAAGCTTATTTTTATACGAAATGTAGATATTAAACTAAAGACAAATTCTAATCAAAACAGAATTTTATTAAAGCAAAAAGTCATTCAAAATCTAGGACCTTTTATCATTAATACGGCACAGGTTCAGGAAGGTAAAAGTCTGCAATTAAAATCTGTAAACAAATCGCTAAATGTTGACAGAATCGCGTTATTTGACGTTGCTTCTAAGTTAAAAACAAAACAAAATGGGCAGCAAAACATGAGAACACTTATAGGTACTAAACAAAACAAATTTATAAAACTTGCTCCCATTCTCAATAGAAAACAAGCTGTTACAACTCCGGCCAAACCAGCTGTGATAAAGGCTTTTGTAATGAAACCCATGATCTTAAATACCTTTTTGCTAAGTATTAGTTGCGAATTTTACTTCTATGATTTTGATAATAATATTCCTGTAAATGTTGAAACGACTGATGTGAAATTTAAGCAGAATGACAAAGATATCACTACTACAATAACTAAGGGCAGCGCTAATAAGCTAAGTGCAAATCTTACCATGAACGGCAACTTTGAATGTGAGATTAATGCTGCTAATTATGAAAGTCTAAATTTTACATTTAATACAACTCCTGCTAATCCTAAAGATAAGATCATAAAAAAATCAATACGCCTTACTAAAATCAAGGAAGAAGCTCCTGAAGCTTTTCAGCTTATAGGAGTAATTTCGAAACGCATAGGAGCATTTCCTAACCCTATTATGGGAGCAGATTACATTTAATTTATTCTAAATCAAAAAAAATATGTTTAAGCGAATTTCTATCGATTTAAACCGATTTTCACTCATTTTTAGAAGGTTTTGAGTGATTTTTAGCGGTTTTCTAGTGATAATTGTCATTTCTTCAAATATTAGTTTCGACTAGTTTTGATTGAAATAAAGCTCACATGCTAAGTCGCTATCTACCGGTATTTATAATCTTATCAATTATTGCAGAAATTTTAGGAACCGTTGGCGGTTTTGGTTCTTCTGTATTTTTTGTACCTGTGGCCAATTACTTTTTAGATTTTCAATCTGTTCTGGGTATTACAGCACTTTTTCACCTGTCAAGTAACGTAACGAAGATTGCTTTTTTCAAAAAAGGAATAGACAAAAAGCTGGTTCTTTACTTAGGTATTCCTGCTGTTATATTTGTTTTTATCGGCGGTATTCTCAGTAGATATTTTGAAGGCTTTTGGCTTACAATTGCCTTGGGGATATTTCTCGTATTACTTAGCTTGATATTTCTTATCTACAAAAAATTAGTTCTTGCAGAAAGTAAAAGAAATGCCATCGTTGGCGGAGCTTTATCAGGTTTTTTTGCTGGAATTCTGGGGACGGGAGGTGCTATACGAGGCATAACAATGTCTGCCTTTAAAATGGACAAAGCTAAATTTATAGCCACTTCTGCAGTGATCGATCTGGGGATTGATTTTACAAGGAGCTTTGTTTACTATTACAACGGTTATATTCATAACCACGATCTTTATCTTATTCCTATTTTAGTAATAGTAGGCATTGTGGGTACTTACATTGGTAAAAAACTGTTAGATAAAATCTCTCAGGATCAGTTTAGAACCGGTGTACTTTTTCTTATTCTGCTTATTGGTATAATTACTCTCATCATAACCATTTTTAAGCATTAAATAGCGATTTTATGTTTAATTGAAGCGTTTTCTCAAATTAGATTAAGTATGAAATTTGAGATTTAGTTATTGGTTTTATGTGTTTCTAAATGGTGCTTTAAAATACTTTTTAAACTTTCAAGATATTCTGCCATAGTGTTGATATCAATATGAGGATGATTAAGCGCAGGCAACGTGATGGGATCTTCGTTTAAAAACGCGTAAAGTTCAGGATATTTAGTTTCTATTTGATAAGTAAGTCTTGTAATATCCAGTAAGAGTTGTTCGAGCTTTTTCATAATAAAAAGGTTTACTAATTCACTAAAAAGGTAGAGATTAAACCGGTTTTTTAAGATGATTTATGTCATTGAAAAAGAACGTGAAGTCTTCTAATTTTATCCTTCTAAAAGCTTAATCATGAAAAATATTCTTCTGCCAACAGACTTTTCCGTGCATGCTCAAAATGCTATAGACTATGCTTTAAAATTCTTTAAAAATGAACTTTGCACATTTTACATTTTGCATGTTGAGAAAGCGGGTAATTATTCAACAGATGATCTTATGGCAGCACCAGCAAATGCTACAGTACATCAGTCTGTTTTAAAATCTGCCCGTAAAAAATTGTATAAAACGGTATCTAAACTCAAAGAGGAAAACACAGATTCAGATTTCTTTTTTAAAGCATTAATAGATTATGATCATTTTACAGATGCAATAGCACAGGCGGTAACAGCTCATAAGATTGATCTTATTATAATGGGAAGTAATGGTGCAACAGGAGCGCTAGAGGTGTTGCTAGGAAGTAATACTATACAGGTTATACGCAATATTAACTGCCCGGTATTAATCGTTCCTCAATTCTTTAGTTATAAGAATATTCATTCGGTTTTATACGCACTTGATTATGATGATGCTTTTAATGCCGAAAATACAGAACTCCTCACCGATATTTTATACAGACATAAAGCTTCTATTAAGATTTTGCGCGTTAAAGAGATTGAAGAAATTAGCATAAGTGAGTTTGAAGAAAAACAAGCAATGAAAAAATATTTTCAGGACTTTATTCACTCTTTTTATAGCATCACAAATGTACCTACCGCAGATGCGATCAATAGCTTTGTACAAATTTTAAATGTAGACCTTACTGTTATGGTTTTAGAACCTGAGACTTTTCTTGAGCGGTTTATATCTGGCTCTTCTGTTTCAAAAATCAATTATAGCAGTCTGGTACCTTTGCTGATTTTACACCCTTAACTGTCGATATTCAGGTGAAAAAGGCTGATTTTTCGCTTTAAGCGAATTAAAAACATTTGTCTTACCTACTTTAATTATTCTGTTTATCAGCTATTCGCTGTTCAAGGTATGCTTTATCTGTTAAATCTAAGATCATGGGTGTTATACTGGTTTTACCCTGCCTTACAGCCCAGCGGTCTGAACCTTTCTCTACATTTTCTATAGGTATAACTGTAAACCAGTAATGCTGTCTGCCCATGGGGTCTTTATTTGCGATTACTTTACCGTCATAATGTCTAACAGATTGACAGGTCCAGATAATTTCACCTTCAGGATTTCTGGGAAAATTAATATTTAACAGCTTTTGATCCTTTTCATGAACGGTTTCTGCCAGGGCGGCTTTTACAAAGGGTTTTAAGCTTTCAAATTCTGGCTCCCCGTCGCCTACAGATACACTAAGAGCAATACCTCTCACGCCAAAAAGAACGGCTTGTCTCGCAGCAGAAAGGGTGCCTGAATGCCAAGCCGAATTACCCAAATTAGCACCTATGTTAATGCCAGAAAGTACCAGATCAATATTTTCATGAAGATGCATGCCTAATGCGACACAATCTGCCGGTGTTCCACTTACTCTATACGCTTCTATACCCTCAAAATGTATAGGCGATTTTTTATAGGTAATGGGTTTTCCTGATGTTATTGCCTGCCCCATAGACGACTGCTCTACATCTGGCGCCATAACGATCACTTCACCGTAGTGCGCTGCGGCTTTTGCGAGACACATTAATCCGGGACTGTAAATACCATCGTCATTTGTGACTAATATTTTCATAGTTTTTTTGTTTTGGTTGGTAGCTATTTTAATCTATTGGTATTTAAATTAAGAAAAATATCTTCTTCAAGTAATGAGATAAAAGCTAATTATCAAAATATTAGGATTTTTAAGTGAAAATGGGAATTGTAGTTTTAAAAATCATAACCATCTGTTAATTAGAAAATAATGTGATTGCTTCATCTTAAATTTATTATTCTAAAAAGGTACGAAATGAAAACTGCTCAACTCATTCATAATGCAACAGCGGGTAATGGCGATCACTGCAAAGAAGATCTTATAGCTTTAATAAAAAAGCAGGGTTACACTGTAAAATATTACTCTACAGATGAAGCTAACTGGAAAGATTTTATAAAGCACAAAACAGATATAATATGTGTAGCCGGAGGTGACGGTACTGTGCGCAAAGTAGCAGATATAGTTTTGAAATCAAAAGGGAAAGCAGTACCCATCTATCTATTCCCCATGGGTACTGCTAATAATATAGCACGTACGTTAGAAATATCTTCTGAGAATTTTGGTCTAGAAAAAAAATTAAAGGCAGAAGCGGCTCCTTTTGACAGTGCGATTATAAGCGGAATCCCTGAGGAGAATTTTTTTATAGAAGGTTTTGGAGTGGGTATTTTTCCTGAATTGATGTATCAGATGAAGCATAACCGGGTAGAAGATGAATCTCCTGAAGATAAATTACAGCGCACAAGGCAAGTACTGGTTGATCTTTTAGCAGATTTTAAAGCACATAAAGTTATTATTGAAGGTGAGAACATAAAGATTGAAGATCAATTTTTAATGGTAGAGCTTATGAACATTAAATATGCAGGTCCCAACTTACAACTGGCGCCGCGTGCAAAAGCTGGTGATGGTTATTTAGATCTTGTTTTAGTAAGGGAAGAAAAGAGAAGTCTTCTTATTGATTATGTTACACAAATAATAAAAGGGCAGGAGCAGGTTCAAAAACTTGATGAATTTGCTGAATTTATAAAAGTGAAAAAAATCAAAATGAGTAGTGAATTAGCTAAACTTCATGTTGACGACATTCTCATAGATGATTATTCAGGATATGAAATTAACATTATAATTAATTCAGGTTCTCTAAGCATCTTCTAACGAGGGGCAATTTTATTCTTGAGTAGACTTTTTAAATAATGAAGACCAACCACCGGCATACCTGCCTTTTATGTTGCCTTGAACCGAAGCAAAAATCAGTAGGAGAATCCCGGCCGCCATATCACTTATTATGGCAGAATTTTGATCGTAATTAAGAACCCAAGGTGATAGTAAAAGCCATAACCCTAGAGTGTAATTGCTTTTTCGCACATCACGTGTTGCCTCCCAGTAGGATACAACGGAAAAGGTTATAACCAGAGGACCTATTATATACCCGTTATCTCCAGAAACTGATTCATATCCTAAGATTTTGGGAGCCACCATTAACCATAATCCTATGAATGTATTTATAATTTGTGCCCACATATTAATTTACTTTTTCAATTTCAGATTTCACTCCCCAGAACACTTTCCAGGTTGAAGCTTCAGAATGTTTAACCCGCTTCATAAATTGAAGACTAGCCAGCATTTCATCCATGGCGGGACCTATCATTGCAATTGATACAACAGCAGATGCCAGGCATAAAGTGCACCATGCAGAAAATAATACTGGTTGAAAAACTACTAACATTACACTAACAAAGCCCAATGGCCCTACTGCAAGGCCAAAGACAATCACTATCCACGGCATTCTCTTCCAGCGGTTTGTGCCCCCAATAATTCCCGTGACGGCATCTACAACATATCCTAGTGCTCCTAACGCTGCATCGGGAATAGGAAGAATTTTAGAAATCTTAGAATTCAGGATTTTGATGCTGTCATTGCCAAAAAATGGTTCCCATACATCATCTATAATTTTAAACTGATACAGCGATAAATAACTCGCGATCAAAAAACCTATAAATGCGAGTATCACTATGGGAATGCGCTGAGACCATGAAGCAGGATTGTAATTCCACCCGGGCGGTATATGTTTATCTATGCCACTCATTTTTCATTCAATTTGTTGTTCTTATACCATTTTTCAGGATCCCTTTTCAAATTTTGTATAATATCAGGTAAAGTATCTAATAAGCGATGTTTAGGTTTCCAGTCTAGGTATTTTTCTGCTCTGCTAATATCGAGTTCATAATGTTCACCTGCCCTGTCTATCATCCACGGTTTTACAAAAGAATCACTTACAAAATCCCTTGCCCATGCACCGGCTTTAGCTACAGCAGGGGGCATCTCATAAGTAGCCCAGTTTTTACCATGTATTAATTGGCCTATTTTATTTTGTAGTTGTTGGTAGGTAGGAGTTTCTGGCTCACCAATATTTAAAGCCAGTTCATTAGGTAATTCTCGACGTCTGTTTACGGTTTTTTCAAAAGCATCAAGTACATCATCAAGATGAACAAATACATCACCATGATTTATATCTCCCGAATAAAAATGACTTATAAAATCACGTTCATAAATACGCTGTATCTGGTGTGCGATAGGTATTGAGTGCCCTTCTTCATTATAGAGTCCTGCAAGACGCAGGAAAACCGTTTTGATGTTGTGATTATTCTGTCTTATTAATTCTTCAGTATTTATTTTTGATTCAGGATATCCCCAGTTTGCCTCTATTGGGCTGTCTTCATCAATTTTATTTCCGGGCACTGTAGGTTTATAAATTAGATCAGAACTACTATAAATAAATTGCTCTACTTCAAAGTCCTGCAATTGATTTAAGAATTTTCTGGTACCTTCAACATTTATCTCGTCATAAGCCTGACTGTCTTTAGTATTAAAACTATAAAAAGCTGCTAAGTGAATAACACAGGCAATTTTACTGCCATAGCCGTAACGTATACGTTCCATCGCTGCATCTATGGCTCGTTCATCTGTAATATCAAAATTTATACATTCCGCCTCGAGCGGAGGATATGGAGGGCCCAGCCTGTCTAGCCCTACTACTCTGTAATTTTGAGCTAATTTTTTAATTAATGAAAAACCAATTAAACCGCTACTTCCTGTAATAACTACGACCTCTTTTTCCTGGCTTCGTGCACCTTCTTTAGAATGCGTAATAATTTCATCCATTAGTAAATCTTATTTAAAATTCGTCGTAAGAAGTTAACAAATAGGTTTTGAGTAATAATTGGTTTAAAGTGTGTTTAACAGAAGTATAACGAACTATGTATTATGCTTTAAGCCGAATATAATTCCTTATAATAGAACGTTAATCTTGACATTTCTCTTTAAGAAATTAATATTTTTAAGGTGAAAAAAGTGGCAGATAGCTTAATTATGGAATATGTAGATTATTACAAAATATTGGGATTAGATAATAAAGCAACGCAGGCAGACATTAAGAAGGCCTACCGGAAGCTTGCGCGAAAACATCACCCAGACCTTAACCCAAATGACGCTGAAGCGGAAAAAAGGTTCAAACAGATCAATGAGGCTAACGAAGTTTTAAGCGACCCTGAAAAAAGAAAAAAATACGATCAATACGGAAAAGACTGGCAGCATGCTGACGAATTTGAGAGAGCACGCCAATCAAGAGGTTCCAGCGGTGGTTATTCTACCGGCGGCGGATTTAATGAAGGTTATGCAGACAGTGATTTTTCAGATTTTTTTGAATCCATGTTTGGTGGTAATCGGGGAGGGGCAGGAGGTTTCAGGTCTTCGGGTAGATCAGTTAAATTTAGAGGGCAGGATTTTAATGCGTCTTTAGAGATAGATATTAAAGATGCATTTAAAACGCATAAACAAACCCTAACTGTAAATGGTAAAAATATTCGAATCACAATTCCTGCGGGAATAGAAGATGGGCAAACTATTAAAATTAGCGGCCATGGTGGTCCCGGTGCAAATGGGGGGCCTAATGGTGACCTTTATATTACGTTTGCTATACGCAACACTACCCACTTTAAACGCGAGGGAGCAAATCTCTATAAAGAAGTAGAAGTACCACTTACCACTGCCGTTCTGGGGGGATCACTTACTACAGAAACTTTTGATAGTAAAGTAAAGCTTACAATAAAGCCACATACACAGCAAGATACTCAGGTAAAGCTAAAGGGAAAAGGATTTCCTGTATACAAGAGAGATGAATCTTTTGGCGATCTGTTTATCACTTATAAAATAAAGATGCCGCAACATCTCACTGCAGAGCAGAAGCACCTATTTGAAGAACTCAGAAAAACAAACCTGTAAGCTATGACAACTTCATATAACATAAAAGTCTCAACGTTTTGTAACAGCCACGGGATAGCAACCTCGCTTCTTGATAGTCTGGTAGAATATGAACTGGTTCACATTGAGGTAATAGAATCTGAGCCTTACCTGGCTCAGGAAGAACTACCTAAAGTAGAAAAGCTGATACGCCTGCATCAGGATATGGGCATAAATCCTGAAGGGATACAGGCGATAGATCATCTCTTAAATCGGGTTATTGATCTACAAAAAGAAGTACATAATTTAAAAAGCAGGCTTAACCGTTACGATTCATAATAAACGTTCTAAGCATTAATGCTCTTTATTTTGAGATGTTTTAATGTGTTCTTGATCACATCAAAAACCTCAACTTTTAAGCTTCTGTATGCAGCATTAAATTCTTGCATATCTTTTTGTAACTGCTGGTGATTTTTCTGAATGATTTTTTCTAATTCTGGCTGGTCAATGCCATCTTCAAGAACGGCAATTTCATAATGATGAGCGGTTATATGATTATGAAGTAATGTGAGACGCTCATGATTAAGTTTGAGTTGTTCTTTTATCTTTTGAGCTTTGATAAGGTCATTATCTATCATTATCTGAAATGAAAATTCACGTAGCCATTCTTCAAAAACATGATATTCATCTTTAATAAATTCAAGTTCAGATAACCAGTTTACGGTTTGCTCTTGTATAATATCTGGCGATTGCCATATTGAAAGTGTGTGTTTAGTTTTCATGACTTACTTTTTAAAAGGATTAGTATCTGTGCAATTTACTTTGGCAATCAGACTGTTTTATAATTTTGATTGAGAACACCTCTCATGTAGGTCAAAACCTCTTCTTTAAGCTTATAAAAAGCGGAGTAAATGTTTAAAAATCGGCTTTTTAAGGTAGAAAATTGGCCGGTTGGTGCATTGTATACATAGGTTTTTTCGCTTAAGAAAAAGGGATTTGATGCTTGTTCATACTTTTTAATATTGCCTTTTATTTCTTCAAGATCTGTAGTGATTTCTCTAAGTTTTCTTTGAAACTTTAAAGACTTTTTAAAAAGAATTTCTGTGCGGGGCTCAAACATGTATGAGCTCAATAATTGCTTTGTAAATCTGATTTCTGCATCAATTTGAGCGATATCTGCTTTCCACTTGATTACGTTTTCAAATTCCGCCTTGTTGTGCAGGTGATTTGTGTATGCCGTTTTCATGATACATTGATTTTATAACTCAGTAAAATTGAGCTGATTTACTTTTTAACTTTTTTCGCCAGAGCGAAAATTACCCTCTATCGTGCATCGCCAGAATAGGAATTTTAGAATAGAAGCCCAATTCTTTTACAAGAGGTCTAGAGAAAATACTGCCAAAGAATGTATGTTTTCTGTTTATAAAGGCGATCATATCACTGCCTCGACTTTCTACAAAATTTGACAATGCCGTGGCGGTATCACCGCTATGCAGCGTATGAAATGTATGCTCTACAGCAGTGAAATATTCATCTAGCAAATTCTTGTTGTTAACCTGACTTTTATCAAGATTATCATTTGCTGCAATATGAACAAACCTTACAGCCGCACTTACACCTTTAGCAATATCAATGAGATTTTGAAGCTCTGTCTTTTTTACCTGAGTTCTATAGTCTGTGGGAAACACGACCTCTTTAAATTCTTTAAATAGCGCATCTTCAGGAATCGCAAGCACAGGGCAATTGCGTACAGTTTCCATCGTGTAAATAGTATTGCTGCCAAACAGAGTACCAAAAGTTCCAGAAGCTCCTTTTGTGCCCATAGCAACCAGCCCAATGTCTTTGCGTTCTACTTCTTCAAGAATACTGTCTATAAGCAAGCCAATTGAAGAGATCGTGTGATACGTGTGATTTTCATTATCGTCGCGCTCTTTAAGTTTAAGAAATAAACGCTCAAGACCTTCTTCGCTGTGTTTTTTACATTGCTCATAATATTTCTCTCCCGGCTCAGGAACCATCATGCTGTCTAGCAAATATGAATCTGGCTGGTAAGAGTTAAGAATATAGAAGTCACAATCTTCTTCTTTAAAGAGCTCTAATGTATATGTTAGGGCGTGCCATGCATTTTTAGAGAAATCTGTTGGTATTAATATTTTCTTTTTCATCTTGTTAAGTTTTAATGACATTTTAAAATTAAATGATTGATTTATAGAATACTATGACATTTATCAGTTTTAGAATTTTAATAGAAATGCTTATCGCGAAAAATTCTGCAGTACCAGAAACGGGATCTTGATATTGAGTTCTATCTTATCAATCTTAGAACTGTATAAAATACTTTCCATATAAGAATGTCTGGAATTTACCATTACCAGCAGATCGATTTCGTTTGTAGGAATAAACTCATTGATGCTCTCCAGAAGATCATCACCCGTTTGCTGGTGATAAACCATTTTATTGTTCTCAAGGCAATCTTCAAGAAACTCTTTGTTAGTTTGTTGTCTTATGCTTAATTCTTCATGTGGTGAGAGGTAAAGCATGTTAATTGTGCCTCTGTAGCTTTTGCTTAGCATACACAGCAGTTTGAGTTCTCTGCGTTTAAAGGGCATCATAAAATCTGTAGCAAACAAAATATCTCTGGGAGCTTCGTAATTAAAACCAGCTGGGATTGTGAGAACAGGTGCTTCTACATATTTTAAAACCTGTAGCGCATTACTGCCATAGGTTAGTTTGCGATCGTTAGTCTTACCCTTAGTGGCCATTATAACCACATCTATATTTTCTTCTTTTACGAGATCATTTACCTCGTCTATAAGTAAACCGAACTTAGCTATTGCTTTATAGGAGTGCCTGGGATTGGGAGAAAAATCTTTTAAATCTGCTTCTATGAGTTTAAACTGTTTGTTAACCTCATTTTCAATATTGGTTTTTACCTCGTCAAAGAGTGCACGCTCATACAATGCATTTTGATGATAGACATCATCTGCGTAGGCGTGAAGTATAAAATATTCACATCGCTCGTACTTAAATAACTCTGTCGCATAATGCAGTGCATTTAAAGCGTGGGTAGAAAAATCTGTAGGTATGACTATCTTTCTCATGACTGTAAGTGTTTGTTTTACAGCAATAAAGATAATTTTTAATAACGCTAGACACCATGATATATGTCATTAAAAAGGGAGGTTTTTGCATAAAAATCACCGATTTTCATAACCTGAAGGAAGATTTTAAGTAAAAAGATTATAGTTCTTGTAAATCTGTAGATTACTATCGCTCGTGTAATACTAGAAATGGTATTTGCGTATGGTAGCTAATCTTTTCTACAAGCGGTTCAAAAAGTAAGCGTTGTAAAAAGTTGAGATTTTTTGCAACCATAACTACCAGATCTATCTTTTTGTATTCTATAAAAGATTGCATGGCAGCCTCAATATTTGAGTGTGTGATTGTATGAAAACTATGTTGATGATCTTTTAGAAGAAGATCAAGAGTTTCCTGATTTGCTTTTTGAAAAGGCGCCAGATCTTCATTATTTTTTTGAATGTTAAGGATGCGTAGTTCTGCTTTATGCAACGCCAGGATTTCTGTGAGTCTGCGCAGTAATTCAGGTGTATAAATAAGATTATAATCTGTGGGGAAAGCAACTTCACCAGGAGCCTGGTATTTTGCTTTTTCAGGAACAATAAGTACTGGGCATTTTACTTTCGTAATAACGTCTGCAGTATTACTGCCTATTACAGCTTCCTTAAATCCAGAAGCTCCTTTTGTGCCCATAACGATATAGTCTATATCTTTATCTGTAACCTGATTTTTTACAGCTTCTGTAAAAAAAGTATATTCCTGCAGGAACACAAAATGATGATCTATATTGTTATTTTCTTGTCGCAGGGTTTTTATAAGCTTACACAATTTTTTATGGTCTGTTGCAATAGCCTCCTGCATCATAGCAGCGTTAATAGATGCAAATCCCATGCTTGTAGTAGCAGGATCTGCTATTGATTGTGAGACATGAAGTACATAAAAGGTGCAGTGTTCTTCTTTAAAGAATTGCAGGGCATATTGTATCGCGTTTAACGCGTTTGCCGAAAAATCTGTGGGTATAAGTATCTTCTTCATCGGGTTTTTCATTCAATAGGTCAAATGTATATCGATGAAAAATCCTGTAAAATGATAAAAATCACTTTAGTCTTATAAAACCTCTTTTAGACCTTTAAGATCGATGATCCTAATATTGCGACCAGTGATCTCAATAAGGTCAAGCTTTTTAAATTCTGACAGTGTTCTTATTAAACTTTCTTTAGCAATGCCGGCCACATTAGCCAGATCATAACGACCAATTGTTATCGTATTATCTTCGTTTTTCTGCAGTATATCTGCAAACTGAAGAATAGTTGAAGCCGTTTTACGTCGCATAGAGCTATAAGCCATTTGAAGAAGTTGACTTTTAACCTCGGCAAGATTTGAGGTGATAAGATTCATGAGTTCTAAAGAAAGATTCTGGCTACTGCTTAAAATATCTTTAAGATCAGATTTAGAAATTGCAGCAAGTTCTGCCTCTTCAATAGCCGTTGCCGTATCAGAATAAGGTTCATTCTGGCTTAGTGATGTAAACCCTAAAAAGTCATCTGCCTTATAAAGTGCTGTTGTTAATTCTTTGCCGCTTTCTTCAAGCCGGTGAGTTTTAATGACACCTTTAAGCAGTAAGAATATTTTGTTTGAAGATTCACCTTCATTAAATAAAATTTCACCTTTACTCACCTCAATAATTTCGCCTTCATCATCAAAATAATTTTTTAGCTCATTGATGTTTTGTGGACTATCATCTGCAGATGTACTTTCATAAGTAAGTATTGCTTTTGCTAATCTGCTTCTAACAGCGCTTATAAGGTCTTCTTCTTCGTATGGCTTAGTAAGATAATCATCTGCCCCAAGATCCATACCTTTGCGTACTTCTTTGTGTTCTGTCTTTGCAGAAAGAAATATGAACGGGATGTGTTTTGTCTCTTCTTTTTGTGATAAAGCATCAAGAACCCCATAACCATCTACTTCTGGCATCATGATATCACATATAATTAGATCTGGATGCGTAGATAATGCTTTCATAATTCCCAGTCTCCCGTTAGGAGCGGTTAATACTTCAAAACCATTTAACTCAAGCAGTTCTTCAGTATTTTCTCTTACAATTTGATCATCTTCAATCAATAATATATTTGTCATGACTTTTGTGGTTGTAGTGGTATTTTCATGGTAAAGGTTGTACCGGTATCTGTACTGATAAATGATATTGTGCCACCTAGATTGTTCAGGTGGCTTTGTACAATATTAAGACCTATGCCGGTGCCTTGATGTGTAAGTACATTTTGTGCTCTAAAGTATCTTTTAAATATAAATTTCTGTTCCTCTTCCGGGATGCCCATACCTTGATCCTGAACCGAAATTACCAGAAAATCACCCTCTTTTTCCACTTTAAGTGTTATAATCGTGTTCTCTGGTGAATATTTTATGGCATTGCTTATCAAATTAGAAAGGGCCAACTCGAGTACTTTCTCATCAAAGCTCAACGTATAATCTTCTATCTTTTGTGGAAATTTGATTTTCTGCCCTGATTTTAAAAGCATGTTAGCATCATAAACAACCTCGTTAATGACCTTACTTAATGGGAAGGTTTCATATTTATAAGTCACTTTACCGGTCTCAAGACGTTCTATTGACAGGAAATCATTGAGAATATTATCAAGGTATTTAATCTTGCTTTTAATGATATTGAGGTGTTTCTCGCGTTTTTCCTGCTGCTCTGTAAGGGTATATTTACTTGCCAACGAAGCAGATGAAAGCATACCGGTTAACGGAGTTTTAAATTCATGCGAAACTAAAGAAAGGAATTTGGTTTTCAGTTCACCAAGAT
Source organism: Leeuwenhoekiella sp. A16 (assembly GCF_047946675.1). Lineage (GTDB taxonomy): Bacteria > Bacteroidota > Bacteroidia > Flavobacteriales > Flavobacteriaceae > Leeuwenhoekiella. The sequence continues at coordinate 3,899,247 of NZ_CP172313.1, read as the reverse complement.
CCTTCTCTTTTTGAAGCGACTCTTTCATGCGAGACTCAGCTTCTTTGCGCAAGAGCACTTCTTCCTGCAGCTCTTTTACAGTGACTTTTAGTTTTTTTGTTCGGGCCTCTATCTTTTGTTCCAGCTGTGAGTTGAGCTCTCTAATCTCCTTTTCCTGAGCTTTACGTATTGTAATATCTATGACAAGCGCCATAACATAGCGCTTACCAGAAACTACAAAAGGATTTAAACCTGCCTCTACAGGAAATAAGTTTCCGTCTTTTTTTCTCCCATACAAATCGCGACCGTGACCCATTTGTCTTCGGTCTGTATGTGTCATAAAACCGGCAACATAACTCTGGTGTACGTGATGCAGATTTTTAGGAATTAAAATATCCAGATGACTGCCCGTTAATTCGTTGTCTTCATAACCAAACATTTCACTGGCAGACTTATTTATCGCCACAATATTCTGGGTTTCATCTACAACTACAACTCCTTCAGAAATTGCTTCTGAAAGTAATTTGAAAATATTGCTGTTCTCATCAAATACACGCATGCTCAAAAATACAATAATCAACCACTTATTTAACGATGACAAATGTCATTGTCTCTGTTTTAAAACACAGGTAGTTTTGATGTATAATTTTAAAACGAAAAAAGTTATGACACTTTACAACAAAATTAGCGAGGATTTTTCTGAAAACTTTATAGGGTATTCTGCCCTGGCTATTATTGCTTCTACTTGTTTGGGAAGTATTGCTGTTATGGCAGTTTTATTACATGGGCATCATGCAGCGCAAATGTTTATGGTTTTTCTGGTGGTGACTGCTTGCAGCGCACATAATGCCTCAATTATAACTGTACAAAAACCTGCTGTAGTTTTAAAATTATTGATTGTGAGTTTGATGACTAGCCTGTTAATTATAATAGGCAATTACATTTTTTAGTTGGGTAAAAGGTGGAGGTTGTGGTGATCTTCACCTTTTTTATTTCATTAAAATTCTAAACTTCGATTATGCGTCTAATACTAATTTTTCTTGTTCTGTTTAGTTTGATTTCCTGTAAAAAAGCAATCACAAATGAAACTATTGCACCAGAGCATCAAAAAACCGTAACAGACTCTTTCGCTAAAAAACCTCAGGATAATGTTATTATTTTAAACGAAAATGAGCTTGAAAATCGGCTAAATAAGCAGGTTTTTCGGCTAAATAAGGCTAAAAATCGGCAGGAAGAACTGGTGATCAGTAAACATCTGCACAAAGAGAATGAGTTTTATGAATTAGATTATACGTTTCCCTATTTAAATGAAAATATCAATAAGTCTTTTGTCGCTTTTAATATATTTATGGAAGATAATTACTTAAATATTGAGAAAGTAACCAATCAGATTCTTGAAGATACAGAATTACTATGTGATACTTTAAGAATGGAACGCGTACGAGATAAGCGATTAATAAACTATAAAGTGCACAATGCTAAAGATGATCTGTTAAGCATTGTGATTTACAAAGAGAATTATTATTCTGGGGCAGTGCCCGCTACCAGTTCTTTTACGGGCTTAAATTATAACCTTGATAGCGGCGAATTTCTGGATTATGATTATTTCTTTCAGCGCGATAGTGAGCGTGAAGTTCTTTTTAAAATTAACGAAGTTATCAAGCGCAATATAATGTCTGGAGATATGTATTATGATTGCTGGCAAATCTCAGATCACGATTTTAGTGTGTACAAAAATAATTTTGTGATCAATGACAGTTCAATAGAGTTTTACTTTGACGATTGTATCATGTGTCCTGCATATACCGGTATTTATTCTTTAGAAATACCAACTTGGGAATTAAAAGATGTTCTTAAAAATTACACTCTACCCGAAATACCTTTATTATAGATCGCTATTCTTGATTAACGAGAATTTAATACTTAATTATCATTTTATCTCAAGATTCTATATCTTTTGTTAAAGTTGGTTTTTTGCTAAAATCACCCTGCCTGCTTCTTATCTTCTACATGTTTATTTCATAAATTTATCATGAAAGCTTTGAACTTTTATAGAGTTCAATGTTAAGCACAAGAAACGATTTCATTAAGAAATTTTTCAGTGCTTGAGAGTATTCACTTTAAATCTTTACATGAGAGTAACTGTTACTAGAAAAGATTGCAAATTCCTACCAGATTCCAGCAGAGTTTTAGCTCGTTTTTTTGACAACGGAGAAGTACGTACAAAAGAGCTTGTAGGTCGTATTATGAATATGAGCGAGGAGCAGGTAAATAAAGAGCTTGATCATACGTTTAGAGATTTCGCCGGAAGGCATCGCAATATTTCTAAAATTTTTCTGCGCCATTGTAATAACCACAGCGGTTTGATACAAAGCATGGATATTGATTATGAAAATCTTTCTAAGACCAGAAAGATGCTTATTGGTTCATACAGCACAATGGAATATTCTATTGAGTCTGCCGCCTTATTTAATCCGTCAATAATTGAAGATTTTGATCAATCTTTTTTAAAGAAAGGCGAGAAGCGCATTATTCTTTCTTTGCGAGCCACAGGTGAGGGCCATCTTTCTTCTATTGTCTTTCGCAGGGCAATTCTCGATGAGAACAATGATATGCGTGTGATGAAAGTGCGTAATCATGTCACTCAGGCAAACATTGGTCAAAAACACACATATAACAAAGCGCGGTTTTTTGAGAAATTAACCGAGATGGAAATTCCACATAAATATTCTTCTTCAATAATGGACAGGCTTCCTGATCAGTTTGAATATGAAGAGTTAAAAAGATATGTAGATGAACAACTCAACAGTGATATTAGCACCACACGCAGACTTGGGCTTGAGGAGATAAAATGGCTTGTAAATTCATATTACGATGTAAAGTTTAAGATAGACAGCGATATTTCAGAACGTGTGCTTTTCCCTAGTTCACCATCAGAAAGTAAAGGCATGGAAGATGCCCGTTTTGTAAGATTTACAGATGACGATGGCACAGAGAAAATTTATGCTACTTATACCGCTTACAACGGGCATACGATAATACCTAAGTTACTCACAACAGAAGATTTTCAAACCTTTAGGATTATGCCTATTCACGGCAGTGGGGCGCAGAATAAGAATTTCGCTTTGTTTCCGCGAAAAATAAAGGGTAAATATGCTATGCTTGCGCGAATAGATGGTGTAAATAATTACCTCATGTACTCAGATCGTAACACATTATGGAATGATCCTGTACTGATACAAAAACCTAAATTTCCTTGGGAATTCACGCAAATAGGAAACTGTGGGCCACCATTATATACAGATGAAGGCTGGCTGGTTTTGACACATGGTGTAGGCCCTATGCGCAGATATTGCATAGGAGCTTCACTTTTTGATCTTGAAGATCCTACAAAGGAAATAGGCAGACTAGATGAACCTTTGCTTGCACCTCTGGAGGATGAAAGGGAAGGTTATGTGCCTAATGTGGTTTATTCATGTGGGGCATTGATTCATAATGACAGTCTTATATTACCTTATGCAGTTTCAGATTATTCATCATCGTATGCAGTAGTAAATATGGAGGAATTGATGACTGTACTTAAAAGTTAGAAAATCAAATAGCAGAAATACTGCTTTGGGTAAGTACTTTATGGTAAACTTCTACATAGGAGTCTACCATTCTGTCTTTGTGAAATAGATTCAGAGCGCGGCGTCTGCAGTTTTCTGAATCTATTTTATGAAGATTTGAAATTGCCTGCGTTGCTTCATCAGCAGTTTTAACCAGATAACCATTTTTTCCATTTTCTATCAATTCTGGCATACTTCCCCTGTTAAATGCAATTACCGGTGTGCCGCACATCATTGCTTCGGCCACGCTGAGGCCAAAAGGTTCATCAAAATAAATAGGATGTAGTAAACATTTTGCTTTGCCTAAAAGAGGGTCGCGAGATGTAGCATTTACATTTCCTAAATAAGTAATACGCTCGTTATCAATATGCGGAAAGACTTCATTTTTATAATAATTTTCATCTTGAATTAAACCGGCAATTTTGAGAGGTAAATTGGCTTTTTTAGCAATTTCTATTGCAGTGTGCGTACCTTTATCAGGATGAATTCTCCCAAAATATAACAGATATTCTTCTTTTTCTTTTCGAAAAGTAAATTGCCCGGGATCTATACCATGATAAATAGTACGTTCATATTTCAATCGCTCGCTGCGGTCTGCATCTGATATTGAAATATAGGTATTGGTATTATTGTACTTTTCATATACCGGAAGAATTTTTGAAGATGAAAAACCATGAATCGTCGTGACCATAGGCGTTTCAATCAGCCTCGAATAGCTAAGCGGAAGAAAATCAAAATGATTATGTATCACGTCAAATTGATCTGCCTTTTCTATAAGGTTGCTTATATGTAAAGCTTCCCAGACTTTAGCATCCAAGCTTGGATCTTCAGCATACCCTTTAGGACAAACAGAATCTAATCGCGCTGAGGTTATTGAATCCCCGGTTGCAAAAAGTGTCACCTCATGACCTAAATCTACCAGTCCTTCTGTAATAATTGATGCCATTTGCTCCCAGGGACCATACTCTGTGGGAGGTGTTCTCCATGCAATTGGGGATAAAATGGCAATTTTCATAATCTAAAGTTAGGCAAACTTCTTTGTCTTGATAAGCTGAGAATTTGATCTGTCTATCGATTTTGTATAGCCAAACGCCATTCTTGATAATAAATAGCTAATGGTAGATTCTGCCCCTTGATTTAAGTTGATATTTTTTTCTTCTAAGCCATCATAACAACCACCTGTACAGGTATTATATATAATTTCGTTAAGGTGATTATCGCCTACAAACCAGTTAAAGCCTTCTTCCATTTTTAGATCAAAACCTTTATTAGGAAAAACCTGATTAAAACGCTGAAGGGCAAGAATAGTATAAGCCACGTCAATGGGTTGCTCGCCGCCGGGAGCAATTATTTTCACTTCTTCATCCCGCTGACACCAATTTTTATTTGATATTACACTTATACTGTTACCACAATAAATTTTAGACAATAAGAATTTAAAAGTACTTTGAGCAGTCTGTTTAAACTCCTCATCTAAGGTTGATAAATATGCACAAAGCATTGCATCTGGCAGTACAGCATTACCATAAGTGAGATAACTTTCATACCACTGCCAATCCTTTCTTGATTCATGCCTGTACATTTGCTGCATCCGCTTGGCAAATTCACTGATTAAAGAAATTACACGCTCTTCATTATTTTTTAAATTATAGAAGTACAATCCTTTTATAGCAAATGCCATTGCGCGCGTAGAATAAATTTCGGGTAGATAATCGAGTGTCTGGTTTATGATAGATTCAGATTGTTGAACAGATTCAATAAACTCCTTTGGATAAAGTTCACTTTTTGAGATAAAATATCCCAGTGCCCATATTGCTCTTCCTATACTATCCTCGAGATTTACTTCATTATTTTGATCTGTAAACTCCTTTTTCTCATTTACATAATTTAAAAAGTTGGCCTTGCCCTGATAGCAGAAATGAACAAAATCCAAATAAATTTTAATATAGGGTAGAACACTTTTATCTCGAGACAATTCATAATGTTTGCAAGCGGCAATTAAAGCTCTGGCATTATCATCGAGTGTATATCCTGAATCAATATCAGGCTGATTAATTTTTGAAAATTGAATTATTCCTAACGCCGTTGTCATTTTTTTAAGATGACTAAGATTTATATCGGGCTTGCCATAACTGAGGTTAGGCATGTTAGGAATAAGTTTTTCAAAAACACGCATATGCAAGATCGCTACATTCTCCCAGGCAGTTGAAGCCGATTGATGCATGGCATTGAGGCTCATGTTTCCTCTCAGGTGGTTGTCGCTTAGCAATTTGTTAACGGCATCGCTTAATTGAGAAGAATTTTCAAAATCGATCACTATCCCGGTATCATTTTTTAAAACTTCCAGTACATGAGGAATAGGAGTAGAGATTATTGGGCACCCGCAGCTTAAAGCGTATGAAAAGGTACCGCTTACTGCCTGATTAGGGTCTTTAGAAGTAAATAAATAAATGTCTGAAAGTTGCAGATATTCTAGCAGTTCATCTAGTTGCATAAATCTATTTAGAAAACGCACATGTTTACCAATACCCAGAGTTTTAATTTTTTCCTCCAGAAACTCACGATACGTTTCACCTTCTTTAATTTTAAGGCCGGGGTGTGTTTTGCCTATAATTAAGAATATAACATCTTTGTTACGTTCAACTATTTGGGGCAATGCATCGAGGGTTGTTTCAATACTTTTGCCGGGGCCTAACAGGCCAAATGTGGAAAGCACTTTTTTACCTTCAAGACCGTATTTTAGCTTAAGCTCATCTCTGTTCTCATATTTAACTAAATGTGTCCCATGGGGAACAACCTCGAGTTTTTCAGGCGAGATCTCATAGTATTTATCAAGCAATTCAACTGAGTTATGCGTCATCACCATAATGCGCTGAGCTATTGCTGCAATTTCTTTCACATGAACATATAATTCTTGTGAAGGCGTGGGCAATACAGTATGAAATGAAAAAGTAATAGGTTTTTTAATACTTCTCAAAAAATTCAGGAACTGTTGTTCCTTTCCATGAAAAAACCCGAATTCATGCTGAACGAAAACCAATTCTATTAAAGGATTAGAATTTATACGATTGGCTGCTTTTATATAAGAATTGTCTTGTTCTGTATTAAGGGTATATTCAATTCTTTCATCATCGTAAATATTACGTTCGCTGTCATTTTCCAGCGGACAAATCAAAAATTGAAAGGAAGCACCAAATTTTTCTTCAAGAACACCAATTAAATCCTGAGAATATGTGGCAATACCACATTCTCTGGGGGGAAATGACGTGATAAAAAGTATTGCAGGAAGTTCTTCTTTTATTGATACAGGTTCTCCTTTACGCTTTATTTGTTTTTCTATTTGGGAGATGTTACCATCATTTAAGCTTAGGATTTTTTCGTTTTTCATTTTTGGCAATTATTTCAGAACACTTCTTTTTAGCAATTAACTGTAATCAACTTTATGTTCTCAGTACAAGACTGAAAGAGGAGAAATAAAGCCGGATTTACTTGATGCGGTTAAATTACTCTTGTGCATCTATATTTGCCACAGTTTTAAATTATTATTAACTGTTAATTCCTTGATAATTAAAAATTTTCGTAAAAATTGAGGATTGTTAATATGATTGCAGTGAGATATATTTAAGATTAAAGGAATTAAACCCGTATGCAGGAGGTGGCCCAAAGCTTCAAATGGAGAAATACAGAAAAAATCAAATTATTTTTAGTTATAGATAATCTCCCTGAGCTTTTATTCAGTAATTAAGGTAAAAGCTCCTTTAATCAAAAACTGAGAATCCTTATCAAAATCTGCGAAGTTCTCAATAACTGTTAAACCGTTGTAACTGGCACCTGTTTTTACTTCTTTCTGGTCAAAGTGATATCCGTTTACATCTTGTGAATTCAGGACTAACACATACGAAGTATCATCTACTGAAACAACAGCTTCATTGGGAAGAGCCATTTGCTCAACTTCCCCCGTGATGATTTGCGCTTCTACAAACATACCTACCGAAAATTCAGGTGTAGATTCATCCTTTACCGGGTGACCGTGAACCTTGATTGTTCGTGTTTTTTCATTAATCGATTTTCCTACCAGATGTACTTCGCCTTTATAAGACTGCGGTGAAGATTCCGGAATTTGAAATTCTAAAGGCTGCTCTTCTTTCACTGGCATAATGTCTTTTTCAAAGACACTTAACTCTAAGTGAATATGATCTGTATCTATAATCTGCATAATCTCATCTGCCGGCGAAACATAAGCTCCTGTACTCACCATAACCTCAGAAATAGTCCCCGAAATAGGTGAAAAAACGGTCACAACAGAGGTAATATCGCCCGCTTCAACCCGGTTGACATTAATATTTAATAACTGTAATTTTCTCCGCAGACCATTAGTCATTGCCAGCGCGCGTTTATAATCACTCTCTGAACTTAAGAATTTCTTTTGCGAAGTAATATTCTCATCAAGCATGGTTTGCTGGCGGTCATATTCAGATTTTAGGTAGGTCAGTTGCTCTTTATTTTCCAGATAATCTTGCTGCATCTGTATAAAATCAGGATTTTCAAGTGTGACAAGCGGTTGTCCTTTTTTTACTTTGTCACCTATCAAGAGAGGGGTGTTTTTAATATAGCCTCCGGAAAATGCACTTATCACAGCTCTGTTTTGAGGCGGTACATCTATCATTCCTGTTGCCTCCACGATATCGGGAAAAGTATGTTCGCTCATTTTGCCCAGCTGCATATAACTTTGGTCAAATTGCGGTTTAGTAACTGTAATATCTCCTTTTTTAGAAGACTGTGATGTTGTAGGTTCAGTTGTAGTTTCATCTTTCTCAGAAGAATTCCCACAACTTAAAAATGTAAGGGCAAATAGCAATAAAAAAGTATAAGTATAGGTTCTCATGATCGTTTACAGAATTAAATAATTGATGCGTATTACAGTCTGATTGTAGGCGTTGAGGTTTTCGAGATAGGAGAGTTCAATTTCATATGCGTTCTCCAGACTTTGTATATATTGAAAAAAATCTATTTCACCATTTTGATAACTAAGCGTGGCCGTTTTTAAAAGTTCTGACGAAAGTTGCCTGCCTTCTTTTTCATAGTAATTAACGACTTCCTCATATTTGTTCAGTTCGGTTTTTAACTGAATATATTCAGCATTCAACTGAATTTTATAGTTCTGCGCTTCGGCAGTAGCGGCTTGGGAAGCGATTTTTGCAGCTTTTATTTTTGCTACGCTTCCGCCAAAAAGAAGTGGAATACGCACACCCAATTGATAACCCTGCAAATTTTTATTTAAAGTAGGATTACTTCCCTGAAAATAAGTAAGCATAAGATCAGGAAGTAACTGCTGTTTGGCAAATTTGCTTTGTGCCAGATATAGATTTTCCTGATTTGCGTAATACGCCAGAGACGGATTGTTTTGCAGTCCAAAATCCTCAACTTCCAGTTTTTGTAAAGGCCCTTTATTTACCTGAAAAACGCTGTCTGATTGCGTTACTTTCTGCAGTTGCTCGGTAGCCGCTTTAATATCTTCAAGTGCTTGTTTATGCTGAAGGTAAATCTGTTTTTGTTTCGCTTCGGCGGTAATTTTTTCCAGATAATTGGTTTCGCCCAGTTCAAACCTTCTTTTTGCCGCATACGCGAAATTTTCATAAAGACTGTCTAAATACTGGTAGATTTTCTCCTTTTCCTGTTGATATTGCAGACTGTAATAACTGCTTGCTACCTGCCGTTCTATTGTTCTTTTCTGTATATCATAACGACTGCTGGCCATTGCATACGTGGCTTTATTTACTTTTTTCTGAGCGAAGTAAACCGTAGGAAATGCAAAGGTTTGGTGCACACCAAAAACTTCCAGCGGTTTACCATTTGGTGCAAGATTATTTTCATCATAACTGTAATACAGTTCGGTTTTATCAAAATCAAAAGCGCTGTTAATTAAAGTATTCGCTTCCGAAGCATTTAAAGAAGAAGCACGTAAACCTGCGTTATTCTCAAGAGCCATATTACGAACTTGATCAAAATTAAGTGGACTGTCCTGTGCGTTTGCGCTAAAGCCTCCCAAGCCTAAAAGCAGCAATAAACCGGCGATGCCTTTTGCCATATTATTTCCTGACGAACCGTTCTTAGTTTTTTTAACCTTTTCTTCCAGTAAAGCGTACAGAACAGGAAGAACAACAAGCGTGAGCAGAGTAGAAGTTATAAGTCCGCCAATAACAACCGTAGCAAGCGGGCGTTGTACTTCAGCTCCGGCGCTGGTAGAGATTGCCATAGGTAGAAATCCCAGAGCTGCCGCAGATGCGGTTAATAAAACTGCACGTAGCCGATCTTTTGCGCCCGCCGTAATCATATCATTTATGTTTTTTATTCCTTCTTTCTTCAGTTCTTTAAAATGCTCGATCAATACGATTCCGTTTAAAACCGCGATTCCAAATAAAGCGATAAAACCAACGCCGGCAGAAATACTAAATGGCAAACCTCTAACCCATAAAAACAAGACGCCTCCCACTGCTGCAAGCGGAATTGCAGAATAAATGATCAAAGCTTCTTTTACAGAATTAAAAGCGAAATAAAGCAGGACAAAAATTAATACCAGAGAAATAGGAACCGCTATTTTCAATCTTGCTGTCGCGCTTTGCAGGTTTTCGAATTGTCCGCCATATTCTACAGTATATCCTACCGGAAGATCAATGTTTTCTTCTACAAGTTTCCTAATATCTTCAACCACGCTTTCAAGGTCACGGTCACGCACATTCACACCTACGACGATGCGCCTTTTTGTATCATCACGGGAAATTTTCGCGGCAGCTTTTGTATATGAAATATCAGCCAGTTCACTTAACGGAATTTTCCCTGCGTGGGGCGTATCTACATACAGATTTTCCAGATTAGATATATCCTGTCTGCTGGTTTGCTCAAGACGAAGTACGAGGTCAAAACGTTTTTCACCTTCAAACACACTTCCTGCAGTTTGACCAGAAAAACCCATCGCGATTATTTGATTTAAATCGGCGATATTTAGGCCATAACGGGCGATTTTTTCCCGCTTATACTTCACATTCATTTGTGGTAAACCGGCAATTTTTTCAACCGAAATATCTGCAGCACCCGACACATCTTGTATAAGGTCTTTGATCTCGTTTCCTTTTTTATTCAGGATATCAAGATCTTCACCAAATACTTTAATTGCGATGTCTGCCCGAACGCCCGTAATAAGTTCATTAAACCGCATCTCGATAGGCTGGGTGTATTCTACTTCCATTCCTGGAATGACGGCGAGCGCCTCATTAAATTTTTCGGCAAGACCGTCTTTTGTATCTGCAGAAACCCATTCATCTTTTGGTTTTAACGTGATAATGACATCACATTCTTCCATAGACATGGGATCTGTAGGCACTTCTGCAGCGCCTATGCGCGTAACAACTTGCTCAACTTCCGGGAAATTATCGAGCAGGATTTGTTCGATTTTGGTAGTAGTTTCGATGGTTTTACTCAACGAAGTACCGGTTTTTAATATTGGCTGAATTACAAAATCACCTTCATCAAGCGTGGGAATAAATTCGCCGCCCATAATGGTGAAAATGTAAGCGGTAATGCCTAAAAGTAGAGCTGCCACGCCAATAACTATTTTTTTACTTTTCAGCGCCCAGCGAATAACAGGATCATATACCCGGTTTAATCGCGCCATAATCTTATCTGAAATAGTACGTTTTGAAGCTGATCTGGATTTTAAAACCAAACTGGAGATAACCGGAACATACGTGAGACAGAAAATCATCGCTCCTATTAAAGCAAAGCTGAAAACCAGCGCCATTGGCCTAAACATTTTGCCTTCTACACCGCTTAATGAAAGAATAGGAATAAAAACGATGAGTATAATAAGCTGCCCAAAAACAGCCGAATTCATCATTGTTGATGCCCCTTCAAAAGTGATCTTGTTTTTAAGTTTGCGGGTTTCAGTCTTACTTAAATTTTGCAGAGAGTCGTGTTGTAAGATCAGGCGGGAAGCAATAAATTCTACTATAATCACAGCGCCGTCTATAATGATCCCAAAATCTATCGCTCCCAGACTCAACAGGTTGGCATCAACACCAAAAAGGTACATGAGCGAAAGTGCAAAAAGCAAACACAACGGTATCACTGACGCTACCACAAGTCCCGATCTGAAATTTCCCAGCAGTAAAACCACTACAAAAATCACAATAAGGAAACCTAAAATCAGGTTTTCTGCAATGGTATAGGTGGTTTTTGCGATCAACAGACTACGGTCAAGGAACGGATTGATATAAACTCCTTCGGGCAGTGTTTTAGAAATCTCATTTACCCGCTCTTTTACAGCTTTTATTACCTTGTTAGAATTAGCATCTTTGAGCATCATTACCTGACCCAGTACTTTTTCGCCCTCGCCATTTGCTGTTATCGCCCCATATCTGGTAGCGTGACCAAAACCTACTTTGGCTACATCTTTCACGTAAACAGGTACACCATCTTCGTTTTTTACAATGATGTTCTTAATATCATCAAGTGAGGTGACAAGTCCCTGACCTCTTATAAAATATGCCTGATTTACTTTTTCTATGTAACCACCACCGGCTACGCTGTTGTTATTTGCAATTGCTTTATAAACATCTGTCGCGGTAATATTCATCGCGTTTAGTTGGCGCGTATTAATTGCGACTTCGTATTGTTTAAGATAACCGCCCCAGGAGTTGATCTCTACCGCACCAGGAATTCCTGAAAGCTGTCTGCGCACAATCCAGTCCTGAATCGTACGCAGATCTGTAGCGCTCTATTTATCTTTAAAGCCGGGTTTTGTATCTAATGTGTATTGATAGATCTCGCCCAGACCGGTAGAAATGGGCCCCATCTGTGGGGATCCAAAACCTTGCGGAATTTTCTCTGATGCAGATTTAATCTTTTCTGCGATGAGCTGGCGCGGAAGATATGTGCCCAGGTTCTCTTCAAAAACGATTGTTACAACAGATAAACCAAATTTTGAAACCGATCGAATTTCTTTTACTCCCGGGAGATTTGCCATTTCCAGTTCTACAGGATACGTAATAAACTGCTCCATATCTTCTGTAGAAAGATTTTCTGAAGTTGTAATTACCTGTACCTGATTATTAGTAATATCAGGAACCGCACCAATGGGAATCTGTGTAATAGAATACACCCCAAAACCTATGATAAAAACCGTAAAAAGGAGAACGATTAACTTGTTGTGCAGGCTAAAATTAATGATGCGTGATAACATTTGAATCGTTTAATTAATACAATTCAAATATAGACCTGCAACCTAAAGACCAGATAAGGATTGCCTTAAGATTGCCTTAAGAAAACCGGCTTAATCTGCCTGAAAATCGGCTAAAAAGGGGCAAATCGAGTATAAAAAACTATGAAAATCAAAGCTTTTGATTGAATTAATCCATAATAAATTTGAATCCGCCGGCAATGATATTTGCGTTAAAAGGTGAGTTTCTTTCGTAATGATTAAACTTGAGATCGATACTTTTTAGACCGTAATTTAAGATGTGGAATTTGGTAAAAATATCGGTGTAAGTGACCCCAAAACCGTACTGATTTGCCGTAAAATCAGACAAATCATAATCTGAAGTATAGAATTCATCTGTAGATAAATGCTGCTCATATGGCGCGAAATAATCTGCCGCTGTCTGGCTGTAATAGCGGTAAGATGGATAAACCGTAAACTTATCTGTGATCTTTATAGGAATTTCAAGACTTGCCGTGTGCGAACTTATGCCCCAATCGTCAAAATAATAGCGGTAGTAACTGCGCACTACAAAAGTCTCGTTGAGATAAAAATTTAATCTACCGCCCAGCGCTACTTTAAAACGAGTGTCCGGCATGCGCTCAATATCATCTGCAAGCTGAAAACTTTCGATAAAAGAATCCGCTACATCACTAAAATAAATCCGCTGAAAGGGAGTAGAAAGCAAACCATCTTGCTGCACAAGATCTACAGCAAGTGATCCTTGCATTCTTTTAGATAAGATCTGTGAAAAATTAAAACCTACCGAATATGAATTTCTGGACTTTCCATTAATTTCGGTAAAAGAAGGAGCATAATTTGCATTTCCGGTAATATTATATTGGCTAAATAAAGGGTTGTTTATTCCGTTACCACCATCAACAAAAGGGCGCAATTCAATAGGGTAAAGTAGCTTCCAGGTATCCAGATATACATTTGCGCTTACGCTTAATTCTGTGTTTTTTTCATTAAAAAGTCTGGTATAGCTTCCGCCGAAACCAAATGAAGAGTAATCATATTCTGAAGAAATGGAAGCCTTAGCACTCCAGATCGTATTTCTGTCATCAGAACTGTGACTGTAAGTGCCATTAACATTTGCCCAGAGATCGCTGGAAGAAGCTCCCGAAGAAGCCTGAAAAGCATCAGCCTCACTGTACCCATCAAAAGGATCAATATTACTTGAAGAAGCTGAAGTATAAGCTGAAACCCCAGCATCTATGGTGAGTACATCATCATCATTTAGCGGAATTGCCACTACAATTGTAGGGGTGAAATCGGTTAATTTTTCTGTCCCAATACCTCCGCTAACCGCTGCATTATCGCCGTCCTGACTATAATAACTGGTTAGTAAATCTACTTCTGTACTTTCCAGAACACGTTTTTTATATGTTGAAGTCGAATCTTGAGCTTGTTCCTGAGCGGTAACTTTTATAAATGCTAAAAGCAAAAATGCTATAATGAAAGTCTTTTTTATCATGCAAATGCTAAATGAAATGGGTTAGGGATTGAGCGTTTGTTTGAACTCTTTTCTCCCGCAGGGGAAAAAGTGAGTCGTGAAAGCCCGGCTGTTTTCGGCAACCATAATCGAAAATCTTGGGGAATGCCATGATGTAGAAATAAGAAACTTTTTCCTAATCGACCCAAGCCTTGAGGGAATTAAACCCTCTGGAGGGAATTTAATTACAGCCACAGCCGCCACCGGTTTTGCCGCCGTTTGCTCCCGCTGCGGCCTCACGATATGCCTGAAAATTAGTTTCAAAACGGTCAACTGGTTTTGAATTCAAGATCATATCAGGATCGTTGAGCGCTACTTTTTCATACTCTTTTACCACCTGGCAGGAGCTAGCAAAACCTGCAATAATCGCTGCTAAAAAAAATCTTTTTATCATGGTTTTTCTATTTCTATGTTATCTGAAGTGTAAATATTTCCAGCCTCGTCTATGAGAATGCATTCTATTTTCGGCAACTGATTGATGCGGTTAAGGCCCACTTCTTTACCCATCACAAAAATGGAAGTAGCCAGCGCATCTGCAAGTTCTGCCTTTGGGGCAAAAACCGTCGCGCTGATGATGCCCGTAGAAGGATAACCCGTTCTGGGATCGATTATGTGTGTGTAGCGTGTGCCGTTAAAAATGACGTATTTCTCATAATTTCCCGAAGTCACCACCGCACCTTCTTTTATAGGAAGCAAAGCGAAAGCCTTATTTTTATTCAGCGGATTAGTAACAGCGACTTTCCATGGATTCCCATTGGGTTGCGTTCCCCAGGTATTCATGTCTCCCGAAGCATTTATTATCCCAGCAACAACACCTCTTTTCATCAACAGGTCTTTTGCCTTGTCTGCAGAATAGCCTTTACCAATAGCGCCAAAGCCTATTTTCATGCCTTCAACCGGCAGAAACACGGTAGATTCTGCTTCGTTAAGGATAATATTTCTGTATCCTACTTTTTCTACCGAAGCCTTTATAGTTTCTTCTGATGGCATTTCTGTCATTGAGCCGTCAAACTTCCAGATCTTATCCATCGAGGCATAACTGATGTCAAAAGCACCATCTGTAAGTTCTGAAATTGCCATCGCCCTTTTGATTAGATCAAAAAGTTCGCGGTCTACTTTTACCGGTTTAATGCCGGAATTTCTATTGATTTCTGAAGTTTGTGAATTCGGATCCCAGGAAGAAATAAGCTTTTCAATGCGGGAAATTTCGGCTATAGCCAGATCAATATCCGCATTTGCCTTAGCGGTATCATCATCTACAACGGTAATATCAAAGCGACTTCCCATCAATTTAAGCGTGCGCTTAACAGTTTGTTGTGGGTAAACCGTGGCCGTGATAAAAAGAGCCAATAATATGGTGAGAACCTTGCTCACTAGCTTTTAAACGAATTAAGCAGTTTGATGTATTCGTTGGGCTGCATTTTCTGGTAACCGGTTTCGCCCAAAACTTTTCCGTTTTCATCTAGAATTACAACGAACGGGAAGTAGCCGTTCTGGTTGTATTTTTCGGCTAATTGATTGTTTTTTTCCTGTTGTTCCGGAGCTAAAGCATTCGCCTTTTTACGTGGAAAATCTGCCTGTAGCATTACAAAATGATCTTTCGCGTAGCTTTTAAATTCGGGCGTGCTCCATACTTCTTTATCCAACTTTATACAAGGGGCACACCAGTCTGATCCCTGAAACACAAGGATGATTGGTTTATCTTGTTTAGCGGCTATTTGTTTTGCAGTGGTAAAATCAGTTTGCCATTCCTGCGCACTAGCTATGCACACAGAGGCAAAAAATAAAACGAATAAAAATTTCTTTTTCATCATACGTAAACTTTAACCTAGTAAAGTTATTGCCTGATTCGTTCTCTATGCGAAATGTAACCTTAAGATTGGCTTAAAATATAAGCGTAACACTTGTGCCTTTGCCCAGATCGCTGTCTATGCTCAATGTAGCATCAATAGCATCTGCGGCTTTTTTTGCGATCGAAAGTCCTAGTCCGCTGCCTTGTATGCCTTTGTGATCTAACGCATTTGATCTAAAAAAAGGATTAAAAACAGTAAGAATATCTTCCTTTTTAATGCCAATACCTTCGTCTTTGAGGGTGCATTTTATGCTTTCTCCATCCTGTTCTATTTTGATGGAAATCGTGCTGTTTTCTTTAGAATATTTGATGGCGTTGTTTAAAACATTATCGAGGATCAGGTTTGCGTGATATTGGGGAACTAAAGTTTCCGCTGCTGCGGAAGTATCAAAATTCACACTTATATTTTTTGACTGAAGAACTGTTTTGTAGCGCAGAAGAATATTATCGATAAGCTGAGAAAGCGCAATGTCTTTTTTGTTTTCCAGATGCGTGTCAGAATCAAAGCGGGCGAGCAGCAAAAGCTGTTCTACAATTGCGCTCATTCTGTCGATTTCGGTTAAACTATAGTTTACTTTTTCTTCGTATTCGGCCTGTGTGCGTGGTTTTCTTACCAAAACTTCAAGCGTTCCCCTGAGCGAAGAAAGCGGATTGCGTAACTCATGCGAAGCATCTGAGGTAAACTGTCGCTCGCGCTGAATAGCACTTTCTATACGCTGCAAAAAATGATTAATAGCAGAAGAAAGCTGAAAAAGTTCGTCCTTATTTGCCGGAAGTTCGACCCGTTCTTTCAGATTGTTTTTTGTGATCTTATTGGTGGTATTTATAATCGTTTGAATAGGAAGAATACTTCTACCGGCCAGGTAACTTGTAACAAAAAATAACACGATCAATACAATGGGATAGGAGAGAAGCAGCGTGTTTTGTAGATTGGTAATCACCAGTCTTGAAGCTTCTAAAGACATCGCAGCAATAATGTAACCTTCTTTTTTTTCATTTATGGTAATAGGAAGTTGCATCTGCCTGATCAAGCGGTCTGAAAGTTGCGTATTAAAATGATCGTTGATACCTTCTGTATGGCTGGGAACCAAAACTTCTCCTTTTAAATTAGGAGACTTGTCCATGATCTGCCCGTTGAGATCAATTATCTGGATAAAAACAGGATAAACCTGCACCTGTGTATGTTCGCGCTCAATTAATTCGGCTTTGTTGAGAAAATAGATACTGTCGTTTCTAATGCCAATTTCGCGTGAATGCTTTTTCGCTTCAAAAGTCAGATCTTTATCAAGATTGCTGTACACGGTACCTTTCACCGAAAAGAAAACGGTAAGAAATACCAAAGCAACCAGAATGGCCGTAGCGACCATAAAGTAAAGGGCGATCCTGTTTTTAAAATTCAAAGTCATAATTCTTTAGCAACATAACCTATGCCGCGTATGGTTTGTATGTAATTTTCAGTATCTGAAAGTTCG
Source organism: Leeuwenhoekiella sp. A16 (assembly GCF_047946675.1). Taxonomy (GTDB): domain Bacteria; phylum Bacteroidota; class Bacteroidia; order Flavobacteriales; family Flavobacteriaceae; genus Leeuwenhoekiella. The sequence continues at coordinate 3,881,588 of NZ_CP172313.1, read as the reverse complement.
AGTTTTTTTCGCAGCGCGTTGATATAAACATCTATCACACTGGTATTGTAATCAAAATGAATGTCCCACACGTTCTCAATAATATTGGTTCTTGTACAAACGCGTTCTTTATTCTGAAGCAGATATTTTAAAAGTTCAAACTCCTTAAGCGTCAGTTTTATTTCAGTGCCATTTTTTGTGACCTGATGCGTGCTGGTATCGAGTATAATTGGGCCCAGTGAAAATCGGCTATTTGAGGCAGAAATCGGTCTTAATTGCACCTTTATCCGCTCGAGTAATTCCTGAAAGTGGAAGGGTTTTTTGATATAATCATTAGCCCCTGACTGTAAACCAAACACAGTTTCATCTACGGTATCTTTCGCGGTAAGCATAATAATAGGAGTATCTGGAAACTTGCTTTTTACCCGACGGCAAATCTCTATTCCGCTATTTCCGGGAACCATCCAGTCTAATAGAAGAAGGTCATAATCGCCTGAAAGTGCGTTTTCTAAACCCTGATTACCATCGGTTGCGACATCTACGGCAAACGATTCTTCCTCAAGCCCTTGTTTTAAAAAGCCTGCGATACCCGGTTCATCTTCAACTACTAAAATGCGCATGGGCAAATATTTAATTAAAATTGAAAATTAAGTCTATTTTCGGCTTAAGATTGGCTTAAAATATTCAGTTAAATACAGGCAGGCATATTATTAAAGTGCCTAAAATAAAGCTGTAAATAGCATCACCCACAGATAGTTTATTCAGCTTAAAGTAATTTGAATACGCCACAAATAAAGCTAGAACTGCAAGAAAACCTAAAACAAGCATAGCATTTTTAGAAAGTGTAGAATTAGTAAGTCTAATTATATTAAACAGAATATCTTCAAGCACCGTATGGCCAAAAAATGCCAGGAAAAAATTGCTTCCGGTGAAATTAAATAAAAGTACAAGACCACTTATAAGAAGTATGCTGTAAACGATCATGGGAGTAAGGTTTATCACGTAATCTACATCAAAGAACTTTAGAGGATCTCGGGTTAAATTTTCAGATAAAAGAGGAGAGTCAAAATAAAGATAAATTAATCCTACTGTCGTGAAAATGAGAGCGGCTAAAATTCGGTGTGTTTTGAGCGATTTTATATACTTCACGGGAGGTTTTTAATATATAAATATAAAGAAATTAGCCGTTTAGAGGTAGAAATATTTCGTATCAATAAGTGACAAAAACAGATTTGACTTTAATTGAAATTAATATTACTTTCTCCCCATCTAAGAAAACTCTCGTAAAATTGCATTCTCATGAATATTAAATGCCTGTTAAGCGCAATCGTTATAGTATCTTTTTTAATTTCTTGTAATACAGATTCTAATTCTGAAGACAAGAAAGAAACTAAAGATACACGCATTTTTAAAGCCTTGGCTTATAACAAATCTGGTATAGATTTTAACAATAAGCTAACCGAAAATGATACGCTTAATTATTTCAGCTTTTCTTATATCTATATGGGAGGCGGTGTTGCTACGGGCGATATAAATAATGACGGACTACTTGATCTTTATTTTACAGGAAATCAGGTTTCTAATAAATTATATATAAATAAAGGTAATCTTCAATTTGAGGATGTAACTGAAACTGCCGGTGTAGAAGGCGATGAGCGCTGGTATACGGGCGTTACGATGGCAGATGTAAATGCAGATGGTTTTCTTGATATTTACTGTTCTGTGGGTGGTAAATTTTTTCCAAAAACAAATCAGCTTTTTATAAATAACGGCGACGGTACTTTTACAGATAAAGCTAAAGAATACGGTATTGCAGATCTGGGTAATAGCGTGCAGGGTACTTTTTTTGATTATGACAAAGATGGAGATCTTGATCTTTATGTAGCAAATTATCCACCTACTCGTTTTAATGCGCCTAACTTTTATTACAGTTATCAAATGAAAAATGTAAAAGATGACGAGACAGATCATCTTTACAGAAATGATGGCGATAAATTTACAGATGTAACAAATGAAGCCGGCGTGCGCAGCTTTGGCCTCTCCCTTTCTGCAACCGTGGGCGATCTTAATAATGACAGCTGGCCAGATCTTTATATTTCAAATGATTTTAGTTCGCCAGATTATTTATACATGAACAACGGTGATGGCACCTTTAGAGAAGTGGTAAAAAAAGCTACAAATCATACAGCTTTTTATGGGATGGGAGTAGATATTGCAGATTATAACAATGATGGTAATCTTGATATTTTTCAGGTAGATATGGATGCCAAAAAGAACCGTCGCAAGAAGGCAAATATGGCGAGTATGAACCCTGAGTTATTCTGGAGCACAGTAGATGCCGGTTTTCATTATCAGTATATGCAAAACTGCTTACAGACCAATACAGGGATTTTTGAGGATGAAAACCCGTTTTTTACTGATTTAAGCCGAATTACGGGAGCTGCTTCTACAGACTGGAGTTGGGGACCGCTTTTTGCAGACTTTGACAATGACGGGCACAAAGATCTTTATATCACAAACGGTACGCGCCGTGAGATTAATAACAACGACTTTTTTAATCACTTAAAAACAGATCGTAATCACCTGGAAGATAGTTTGCTTCAAAAAAGCTTGAGCATACCTTCTGAGAAGATAGACAACTTCATGTACAAAAATAACGGCGGTTTAAGTTTTGAACAGGCTAATGAAGAATGGGGCATAGAATATAAAGGTTTTTCAAATGGTGTTGTCTATGCAGATCTTGATAATGACGGCGATCTGGAAATCGTTTTCAATAATATAGATGATCATGCTTCGGTTTTTGAGAATTCGAGTTCTGCCTCAAATAATTTTATAACGCTACGATTTAAAGGTCAGGAGAAAAATAAATTTGGTTTAGGAGTACGAGCTTTCGTAACAACAGATAGTATAGAACAGATGCAGGAGCTTACACTTACCAGAGGTTTTCAATCTTCGGTAGCGCCAGAGTTGCATTTTGGTGTCGCTCAGGCGAAAAGTATTAAAGCCATAAAAATACAGTGGCCTGATGGTAAGGTACAAATGATGGAGAACGTGCAGCCTAACCAAATGCTAACAGTTAATTATAATGATGCAACCACACCGGATGCGATTCAAAAACCTGAAAATACATTATTCACAACCATTAAAGACACGGTAGACTTTCCGCGATATAAACATGTGGAAAATGAGTATGACGATTTTCTCGACGAGGTTTTATTACCTCACCGCACATCTACTTTTGGCCCGAGTATGGCTGTAGGAGATCTTAACAATGATGGGAAGGATGATTATTTTGTGGGGGGAGCTTCGCAAAGTGCCGGCGGTTTATATTTTCAAAACGGCAGTGGCTTTAAATTAAGTGATCAATCTGTTTTTGAAACAGATAAGAGATATGAAGATATAGGTGCACTTATTTTTGATGCAGACAGCGACGGTGACAATGATCTGTATGTCGTTAGCGGGGGCAATGAGTTTAAAGGTGAAAACCCAATGTTGCAGGATCGTCTATATATTAATGACGGTTCTGGCAATTTAAGCAAAGATCAGGATGCTTTGCCCAAAATGATCACAAGTGGATCGCGTGTTTATAATATTGATTTTGATAAAGACGGTAAACAAGATCTTCTGGTGCTGGGAAGATTAGTTCCCGGCAATTATCCTTCACCTGCAAAAACTTATTTACTAAAAAATGTAGGTACAAACAGCAAAGCAAGTTTTAAAGATGTTACAGAAGATATGGCTCCTGAGTTCTCGCAGCTTGGCATGGCAACAAGTGCAGAAATTACAGATATTGACAAAGATGGCAGAGATGATATAATTGTAGTAGGAGAGTGGATGCCTATAAAAGTGTTTAAGAATACAGAAAGTGGCTTTACAAATATTTCTGAAGATATGGGTTTAACCACAGATACAGCCGGCTGGTGGTGGAGTATTAAGGGAGCGGACTTTGATAATGACGGCGACGAGGATTTTATTGTTGGTAATCTGGGGCTCAATTATAAATATAAAGCAAATGAAGATGAAACCTTTGATATTTACTTCAATGATTTTGACGGCAATAATAAAAAGGACATCGTATTAAGCTACTACAATGATGGCAAAAAGTTTCCCGTGCGGGGAAGAGGCTGTTCCTCACAGCAAATTCCGGCCATAAAGATCAAATTCCCAGATTATGAATCTTTCTCAAACGCAACCCTTGCAGACGTTTATTCTGAAAGTGAACTTGAAAATTCGCTGCATTATCAGGTAAAGTCATTTGCCAGTATCTATCTGGAAAACAGAGACGGAAAATTTGTTGCTCATGAATTGCCTGCAGCTGCTCAGGTTTCCTGCATCAATCAAATACTTATTGATGATTATGATAAGGATGGAAATCTCGATGCAGTGATCGCCGGAAACTTATTCTGGTCTGAAGTTGAAACTCCTCGAAACGATTCCGGAGTAGGTCTGTTTTTAAAAGGTGATGGCGCCGGAAACTTCACAGGAATAACTCCTGCAAAAAGCGGACTATTTATACCGGGTGATGTAAAGAATATGAGTGAAATTAAGGTGAATGGAAAAAACCTCCTTTTAGCAGTCAAAAACGACGATTTTAGCCAAATAATCGGTATAAATTAAATGTATTTTTGACGTTTAATCATAAATAAGGCTTTTATTCTATTTGATTGACATTTTTTTAAGAGAATATCGAATATATCTTAAAATATTTCGCAATCGTTTGCGCAATTTTACTATTTTTACGACAGTATTAACAGTCAACCAATTAAGAATTATGAGAAACAGCTACTTTAAATGCATGCTGTTCATGGGATTGTTGCTAAGCTTTGGATTCATTTCTGCTCAGCAAACGATTTCCGGAACAGTATCTGATGGCACGGGGCCATTACCTGGAGCAAATGTACTTGTTAAAGGTACAAGCAACGGGACTACCACAGATTTTGATGGTAACTATACATTGCAAAATGTAGAAGGATCAGCAGTTCTTGTTTTTAGTTTTGTAGGGTTTGTATCCCAGGAAATCGCGGTGAATAACCGCACAACGATTGATGTAAATCTTGTAGAGGACGCTACTTCTCTAGAAGATGTAATTGTAGTGGGCTATGGTACACAAAGCAGAGCGAGTGTAACCGGTGCAATATCATCAATAGATTCTGATGAAATAGCAAGTTTACCGGTTTCTACAGCAGAGCAGGCCTTACAGGGTAGAGCTCCTGGTGTTACCGTAACTAATAGTGGTTCACCCGGTACACGTCCTGCAGTGACAATACGAGGTTTAGGTTCACCTAACAGTAATGGGCCTTTATATGTTATTGATGGTATTATCGCGTCTGATATTTCAAATCTCAGCGCAAACGATATAGAATCAATACAAGTTTTAAAAGATGCCTCAACTACAGCTGTTTACGGTTCGCAGGGTTCTAACGGGGTTATTTTGGTTACAACCAAACAAGGGTCGCGTTCAGGTTTAACAAGTATCACTCTTGATGCTTATACGGGAGTTCAATTTACTAATGAGCGTTATGACGTTTTAAACACAGATGAATATGTACAATTTGCTGCAGAATTAGGGTCACCCCCGCAGCGTACTACAGATCCTCAATACGCATCTTTTCTTGATAATAATACAAATTACCAGGACGCAATCTTTAGAACCGGTTTAATGCGTAACTACAATTTAGGTTTATCTGGTGGGGGTGAGAACAGTAATTATAGATTTTCTGCCGGTTATTTAAATCAGGAGGGAACAATTATAGAGACAGAATTTGAGCGTTTTACCTTTCGTGCAAATAGTACTTTTAACGTGGGGAGATTAAAATTTGGTGAGACATTAGGGGTTTCATTTAGTTTACAAAATCCTGAGCGTGCCGGTGGTGGTCGTTCATTAATAGAACATGCTATTAAAGCAGCACCTTATTTACCTATTTATAACCCAGATAATCTAGGTGGTTTTCAGGGTCCTAATAGTGCTCTTGACGGGCAGGATGCAGAAAACCCTGTGCGTGTACAAACACTTGGTAATGCAGAGAACAAGGCTATTTCTGTAATAGGAAGTATTTACGCAGAATATGAGATCATTGACGATTTAACTTTTAAAAGTCAGGTAGGGCTTGATTATAACAATTATAAGAATTCTAACTTCATACCATCTTATAACGATGACAGCGATGGTGGCACGCACACCTTTGGCTTTGCCCAGATTACTAAAAACACGGGGATATTTCAGTCATTGACATTTACAAACAGTTTAAACTATAAGAAAACCTTTGCCGAATATCATAATGTAGAATTTTTATTACTTACTGAAAAGCAGGAAATTAAAAATGAGAATATTAACGCAAGCAGCCAGAACCCAATTAGTGATGAAGTAAATCAATTATCGTTAACGGGTGCGGGACTTTCTTCAGGCTCTTCAGAATATAACAGATTGGGTTATTTAGGGCGATTGAACTATAACTATGACCAGAAGTATATTTTCTCTGCTTCATTAAGGCGTGATGCTTCTTCAAGATTTGGGCAGAATAACAGATGGGGTTGGTTCCCATCGGTTTCTGTAGGTTGGAATATAGGTAGAGAGAGTTTCTTACAGGATACTGATATAAATAACCTGAAACTGCGAGGAAGTTACGGTTTAACCGGAAATGATAAAATAGGTGATTACCGCTACAGTGCAACTCTACTTACAGATTTTATTTATCCTTTTGGCGGTGCTGCAGCAGATGGTACTACGGCTAATGGTTTACCTAATCCTAATTTAAAATGGGAGGAGACTACAATGACAAATATTGGTCTTGATCTTGGTTTAATGAATGACCAGTTTACCATGTCATTAGAATATTACATCAATAAAAGTGATGACCTTTTGATAAACAGACCGCTTTCAGTCTCTTTAGGATTTAATGATCCTAACATTACTGAAAACGTAGGTTCTGTGGAAACTAAAGGTTTTGAACTTAACCTGGGCTACAGCGACTATGAAGGTGATTTTACCTGGTCTGCTAATCTTAATTTAGGTTCTAGTAAAAACGAAGTATTAACCTTAGGTACTGTTACTGAGATTAACGGTGGTGGTTTTGAGAATGAGAATTTATCGAGAATCACAGTAGGTGAACCATTGTTCTATTTCTATGGTCTTCAAACAGATGGCATTTATCAAAATCAGGCAGAAGTAGATGCTGTATTTACAGCTAACCCTGGTCAAACGATTGTACAGCCGGGAGATATTCGCTTTAAAGATCTAAATGGTGATGGTGATATTACGGCAGACGACAGAACAAAAATAGGAAATCCTTATCCTGATGTGAGTTACGGTTTTAACGGTAGTGCAAACTACAAAAATTTCGACCTGAACATTTTCATTACAGGTGTGGCAGGTAATGATGTTTACAACACTAACATCTATGATCTACAGGGTATGACCAGATTGTTCAATTCAGGAACAGCAGTTCTAGACAGATGGACGGGGCCAGGCACATCTAACAGTATTCCCAGAGCATTAGGTGCGGGAGCAAATGTATCTGCATCAGACAGGTTTATAGAAGATGGCTCATATACTAGGCTTAGGAATGTTACACTGGGTTACACATTTCCTGAAGGTGTAATAAGCGAGTATCTGACAAAGTTTAGAATTTATTTAAGTGGTCAAAACTTAGTTACACTTACAGATTATTCAGGACTTGACCCAGAGGTAGGATCATCTACAGTGATAAACAACTCTGCTTATGAGTATGGTATTGACAGAGGTAATTACCCACAGCCAAAATCAGTTTTATTTGGACTTCAAGTTACATTCTAAAAAAAATAGATATGAGAAAAATTAAATTAATACTCGCGTTTTTTCTGTGCGTAGTTTCTATAAACTCGTGTAGTGAGAACGATCTTGAGTTAACAAATCCTAATCAGCTTTCGCCTGAAACCTTTTTTAAGAATGAAGCTCAGGTACAGGCATCTGTAAATGCTGTTTATGCCAACCTACAGACGATCGCTCTTTATACCAGACATATATTCTTTATGATGGATAATATGGGACATGAAAATTCAGGTAACCCACAGCTGGAAGCAGATAAAAGACAATATCTGGAGTTTTCTTTTGACTCTAGTCACGGTGCAATTGGTAACTATTGGGATACTTGCTATAGAGGGATCAATAAAGCCAATTTTGTAATAGGCAATCAGGAAGCGATCAATGAGATACCTGAATCATTTATGAACCAGGCTACAAAAGACAAATACGTAGGTGAGGCAAAGTTCTTAAGAGCTCTTTACTACTTTTATCTTGTGACACGTTATGGTGATGTGCCGCTTATTACCACTATTCCAGAAGATGGAAATGGCTTCCCAAGAAGCCCTAAAGAAGAGGTGTATCAACAAATAATATCAGATTTACAAGATGCAGCCGCTACTTTACGAGCTAAAGGTGTAGAAGAAAATGGTAGAGCTACAAGTGGTGCTGCAAATGCACTTTTAGGTAAAGTTTATTTATTTAGAGGAGAATATGAGTTGGCTTTAACCACTTTTGAAAAAGTCTATGGTAAATACTCACTTGAGGATAATTACTTTGACAATTTTATGGAAGAAACAGAGCACGGTCCCGAATCTATTTTTGAAGTAGAATACAACGATGATCTAGGTGACAGTGCAAAATGGAATTCAGATGTAAGTGGTGCAGGTCCCAACGAGGTAACTTTTAGAGGGCAGGAATACGGTATGTTCGACTGGTTTAACGTTTATCCATCAGACGATCTGTTAGATGAATATGAAGCGGGAGATTCTCGATATACAGATAATTTCTATTCTGTAGGTGATACGTACGCAGGCGGTGTAATTGAGGCCATAAGCAATGACAGAAGAGCCGGCTGGAGAAAATATCAGAACTATTATAAAGATACTAATGAAGATCAGGCATCTGGTATCAATATGAAAGTAATACGCTATGCAGATGTTTTACTTATGATGGCAGAATGTGCTAATGAAGTGCGTTCACAATCTGAAGCTATAGGTTATATCAATGAAGTGAGAGCAAGACCTAGTGTAAGTCTTACACCTCTTTCTACTAGCTTAAATAAAACACAGACTTTTGCTGCCATCGTACACGAGCGCGCTGTAGAATTAGCAGGCGAGCAAGTGCGTTTTCCAGATCTTGTGCGTTGGGGTATGGCTCCTGAAGTATTAGGTAAATATGGTTTTCAGGCGGGTAAAAATGAGATTTTCCCTATTCCTAACAGAGAGATCAGCTCAAATGAGAATATTACTCCTGCAGATCAAAACCCAGGATATTAATTTTTTAACTAGCCACCAAGCGATAAAGCTCCTTTACATTTGTAAAGGAGCTTTATTTTTTTAAAAATAACTCGATTATAAGTATCTTAACTAACTCTTATACAGAATTAACATCTCATGATTAAAAGTACCAGCCTACCATTACTATTCTTAAGTCTTATCTTTTGTTTCAATCTAAGTTTTGCTCAGAAAACCATTCAAAATATTGAGGGTAGAAACACCACCAGCCTTAACGGAAACTGGAATTATATCATTGATCCCTATAAAATGGGATATCTCGATTATCGCCAGAAACCGTTTGATGAAAGTGAATCTGGCAAAGGTGGTTTTTATGATAATCTTACTAATATTCCTAAAGACCAGCGCGCAGAATATGATTTTACATTTTCGCCTACGCTGGAAGTTCCCGGCGACTGGAACTCGCAGAAAGAGAACTTGAGCCTTTATGAAGGTACGCTGTGGTATAAAAAAGATTTCGCTGTAGCGAAAAAAACCGGCAGCAGATATTTTCTGCACTTTGGCGCGGTTAATTATGAAGCGCATGTTTATTTAAATGGAAAAAAACTAGGTGTGCACAAAGGCGGATTTACTCCTTTTCAGTTTGAGGTGACCGATTTTCTTAACGATGGAGCCAATTTTGTGGTCGTTATGGCCGATAATTCAAGAAAGCAGGATGAAATCCCCACAGTAAATACAGACTGGTGGAATTATGGCGGCATTACCCGCGATGTTTCCTTAATTGAAACTCCGCAGTCGTATGTTTCAGATTATAAAGTGCAGCTTGCAAAACATGATAACAAACGCATAGCGGGATATGTAGAAGTTGACGGTGCCACCAGCGGAAGCGTGATCTTAGAAATTCCACAACTCAATATTAAGAAAACCATCGCAGTTAATGAATCGAAAAATGCGTTCGATTTTCCGGTTAAAAACGTCGATTTTTGGTCTCCTGAGCACCCTTTTTTATACGATGTAGCACTCACGTATAATGGCAATGTTATTCATGATAAAATTGGTTTTCGCCAGATTGAAACCCGGGGAAAAGATATTCTCTTAAATGGTAAATCAGTTTTTCTAAAAGGTATTTCCATTCATGATGAGAATCCACTGTTACCGGGGAGATTGCGCGGCGAGGGCGATATGCGTATGATGTTGAGCTGGGCAAAAGAACTGGGCTGTAATTTTGTGCGACTTGCACATTACACCCACAACGAGACCATGTTGCGACTTGCAGATGAAATGGGGCTCATGGTATGGGCAGAAGTTCCTGTTTACTGGACGATCTCATGGGAAAATGCAGAAACCTATAAGAATGCAGAAAATCAACTAACCGTTGGTATAGAGCGCGATAAGAACAGAGCGAGTATAATTATCTGGTCTGTGGGTAACGAGACGCCTGTTACAGATGCCAGAAATCAATTTATGGGCAATCTTGTAGATAAGGCGCGCAGTCTCGATGACACAAGGCTGGTAGCGGCTGCACTTGAGGTTGAGCGTGAAGGGCATACTGTTGTAGTAAATGACGCTCTGGGCGAAAAACTTGATCTTGCCAGTTTTAATGAATACGGGGGCTGGTATTGGGGAGAACCTAATGATCTGCCTAATTATAAGTTTGATATAGAATTTGATAAACCTGTGGTAATTACAGAATTTGGTGCTGCTGCATTGGGTGGTTTTCATGCAGATGATGACACTATGTGGAGCGAAGAATATCAGGAAAATGTATATGAAAATCAGCTAAAAATGCTCAAAAACGTTGAAGGTTTACGAGGTATGACTCCCTGGATCTTAGCCGATTTTAAATCGCCACGCCGGCAGCATCCGGTATATCAAAATTTCTGGAATCGCAAAGGCCTAATTTCAAACACGGGGCAGAAGAAAAAGGCGTACTACGTGCTTCAGGATTTTTATAAAAACAAATAATTCCTTCTATAAAATTAATCATACAACCACGATCATGACCAACCGAAGAATTTTCATCAGGCATTTAAGCAGCGGCGCAATAGGTTTTTGCATCATGCCCACATTAACTTTCTGCAAGTCTAATACAGAAGAACAAGAGCCAGAAATTGCAGAGAACCAGTCGTCCTTGCCCAGAAGTACGCCAGAAGCACAGGGAATTTCTTCAGAAACTATTATAAATCTCATCAATGAGATAGAAAAAAGCGAGATACAGTTTCATGGCCTTATGATCGTACGTAACGGTTATGTTGTGGCAGAAGGCTGGTGGTATCCTTATGCGGCAGATCTAAAACATCAATTATATTCTTTAAGTAAAAGTTTTACTTCTACAGCCGTTGGTCTGGCGGTAAAGGATGGTTTGCTCACTGTAGAAGATCAGGTAATTTCGTTTTTCCCTGATGATCAACCGGAAGAAATAAGTGATTATTTAAGAAGTATGAAAGTAAAACATTTGCTTACCATGTCTGTAGGCCATTCTGAAGATACAACAGGACAACTGCGCAATGATCCTGACGGTAACTGGGTGAAGAAATTTCTTAGTTTACCTATAGCTAATGAACCCGGTTCTGTGTTTTTGTACAATACCGGAGCGACTTTTATGCTTTCTGCGATCGTGCAAAAAGTGACCGGCGAGAAGCTGATAGATTACCTGCAACCGCGACTGTTTGAACCCTTGCAAATTGAAGGAATGGATTGGCTCGAAAATCCGCAGGGTATAAATACCGGCGGGTACGGCTTGCGTGTAAAGACTGAAGATATTGCAAAACTGGGCCAGCTGTATTTACAAAAAGGAAAATGGGGTGATGAACAGATTTTAACCGAAGAATGGGTTAATGATGCCACCACAAAACGAATAGATTCTAAGGGATCTAACCCAAATGATCCTCCGGTGACCGACTGGAATCAGGGTTACGGTTATCAATTCTGGATGAGCCAGTCTGACGGTTTTAGAGCAGATGGAGCTTTTGGTCAATTTAGCCTGGTAAGCCCAGAACATAATACGGTTGTGGCCATCACTGAAGAAAGTTTTAACACACAGCGATCAATGACGCTGATCTGGGAGAATTTATATACCAATTTGAGCGACGAAAACCTGCCTGAAAATGCTGAAAATCGGGAAAAAATGACAGAAATCCTCGATGGGCTTAGACTTTCTGTCCCAGTTATGAATGCTACTTCAGCAAAAGAGGAAACTATAAATGGAAAGACCTTTCAGCTTAAAGAAAACGATCTGGGAGCCAAAGCAATCACGATTAGTTTTAGCAACCAAATATGCACTCTAAATCTGGAACAGGAAGAAAATGATATTACCGTAAAATGTGGCCAAAATGAATGGAATATCGGCGATAATGAGAAAAAAACGACCCAATCTTTATTTCCGGTGCCGGGAAGAATAGATTTTCCTTCTAAGATCGCCGCATCGTATACGTGGGATGATAATGAAAATCTAATTGCGACCTGGCGTTTTATAGAAACAGTTCATGGCGATCAAATCACCTGCACTTTCACAGACGATTCTATAAATATTTCTTTTATGAATAGCGCAGCTCAGGGAAGTGGCAATGAAGATCCAAGAAAAGATATTACGGGGAAGATGGGGTAGTAAAAAGTTAATTATGTACAGCAATATGAACTTTCAAGAAGAAGAATACATCTTACTTTATAATCCGCGGAAGTATTCCTATTTTCCTGTTCGGATTTTAAAAATTGAAGATGAGGGAGCTTTAGTTAAAGTTTTATCGAATTCTACCGAGAAGTTTTTTTTCAAATATTATTTTGAGAATTACGGATACCGGAGGCCTTTTATCAGTAGCGATTTAATTTATAAGTGCGGATTTCATAAGGACGATAGAGGCTTAATTTATCGTAATGGTGATATAATAATAGTAGAATCATATTTAGGAAAAGTTGAAGCAAAGACAGATAAGTTTGACAATACTGAATTTCTCAGACATCTCGACATCGAAACCATTTTTTTGGGATTTAAAATTCTCAACCAGAAAGATCTTAAAGTTTATCTCTCTTTATTATCTGGCTCTCCTCTAGATACTACTTTTGAAAATTTTAAAAAAGTCAACGGTACAATAACTGACATACAATCATTTTTTCAAGAGCTTGAACATCATGGTTTAAATCAAATTGATTTCGATAAAGTAATACTTACTGCTAACAAATTAGAAAGGGAATAAAATATTAGATTTAATGCAGGTATCCATTTGATCAGATTTACATTTTTAAATTATTTCCCTCAAAAATATTTTTCAGCAAATTGAATAAAGTAAGGCCAATTAGGTATAACGGTGTGCCCGCCTTCATGAGTTCTAAAAGCAACATCGCCATCTATAAGTGTTGTTTCCTGTGGAGGGAATTCATCAACACCAATTCCCTTTTTGCCTAATAATTCGTAAACAGGACCGGCATATAGTCCCCCTAAGAACATACCTTTAGCATCAACCCAATGACCTTCTACATTTGGAGAACCTGTGCTTATAAAAACAGGTCTGGGAGCACAAAGAGCAACAAGCTCGTGCGCATCAACAGGAAGATCATTTTTAGTTAACGGGCCGGCATATTTAATAAAATTAGGCGCAAACCAGTGATACTCGCCAGATGAAGCAAGATTTTCTACCTGCTCGCCTATGTTTCTGCGAAATAACTTTGCGCCTCCTGCACCAGAAGAACCTATAAACCCAATAGCAAAGCGTGGTTCATAAACCATAGCGACGAGAGCAGCTTTTCCGTAACGGGAGAGACCCTCAATAACTACCCGTTCCTGATCTACACTTTTATCTGTTGCAAAATAATCCAGAGCCCGGCTGGCGCCCCATGCCCATGCGCGCAAAGCTCCCCAATCATTAAGTTTACGGGGTTGACCTTTGTTTACCAGGCCAATAATACCTTCTCTTAACCCCGCACCGTTATCTGCCTGATAACTTGTAGGTATCAATATGGCATATCCCCAGTCTTTTTGCAGAAGCTGTTCTTGCCAGGTAGGATGCTGTACCGGAGGCATTTTCATACCTGCAGGCCAGTTCCAGCCAAATTCTATAACGGTAGGAATGGCTTTTTGAACATTGCGCGGAGTTGTTACTGTCATATCTATTGTAACATCAATAGCGGGGTAGGAGCTATTATCTACATGACCGGCGAGTGTTTTTACCGTTACCGGAAAATCGCCTATAACTGTGTCTTTTTGAGCGATAACTTCCCAGTTCACACTGGGAACATCATCAGGAATATTGCCATATACTTCCTCATTAAAATCTTTCAGTATTTCTTCTCTTCGTTTTTGCCAGTCGGCAGAAGTATTTACAGGTTCCCCGTTGTTAAAAACAAGTGGATCTGGCAAAGAAGTATATGTTTTCGCTTTAGCTTCATCAATATTTGCGGCGTTAGCATCATTGGGATTTCCAGAAGGACCGGGGCGGAGGCTTTCGATACCTAATTTTTTCATCATTAGCGCGTGATCTGCATTGTTGAGTTTATTAATACTGTCACGCTTCTGTTGGGAAAACTGCGCAATCGATTGCGAAATACAAAAAAAGCAAAGTAATGCAGTAAATAATTTGTTCATGATATAATATAGAAAGATGAAAATGAAGTTTAGTATTCTAAAAGTAATCAAATCTTACTTAAAATCTGCACATAGAGATTTTTTCTTATTCTCATTTATTAAGAGGGATTTTATATTGTCTTAAAGCATAATGTTATCTTAAAAATCATAGAGAATGTCTTTTGCGTTAATTTTTAACTGGTTTAATGCCATTGTAATGGCTAATTTTATAATAATCAATTATAAACTACTCAGGTTATGGAAAAGGCAGAAGACGTAGGTGTAGCATTTTATGAGGTTATGGGGCGTTTGTTTTATGCCATTGTAGCTTCAGATGGTGTTGTAACAGCCAGTGAACAAAAATGTCTTAAGCGTATGGTATGTTCTCATTGGGTCTGCATAGAGGAGGTGAAAGATAAATTTTGCTCCTGTAAACCTACAGAGATTATTCATGCTTTTGAGTACGCCTTATTTAAACGGTTAAGGTGTGATGCGTGTTTTAATGAGTATTTAAGCTTTAAGAATGAAAACCCGGAATTGTTTGCCCCGGTGGTTAAAAAACTAATCTGGACGACCGCTAATGTAATAGTACACGCTTTTCCCGGGCTTAACAGATCTGAAGCTCAAATGTTGATAAGGTTGCAGGAATCTCTGAAAGCTTGATAACATCTTTTAAAGTGAAGTTAATTATTTCACAGTTAGCTCAACTATCTATAATTTAAGTAGTGTCATAAAAAATCTAATTTAACCAACAATAATATGTCTAAAGAACAAAAAATTCCGCCTCAGGATCAATCGCAACCTGGTGATGAGCATAAAATGTCCCCGCAACCCGAAATTATAAAAGACAGCTACAATGGCAGCAATAAATTAAAAGGTAAAGTCGCCCTTATCACCGGGGGAGATAGTGGTATAGGCCGCAGCATCGCCGTACATTTTGCTCGTGAAGGAGCAGATGTAGCTATCATCTATTTAGAAGAGGGCGAAGATGCCGAAGAGACAAAGAAGCTGGTAGAAAAAGAGGGCAGGAAATGTCTTGTTATTCAGGGAGATCTTAAGGATCACCAGTTTTGTAAGCAGGCAATTGATAAATGTATAAAGAGCTATAATCAGCTAAATATTATAGTAAATAACGCGGCCGTACAATTTCCTAAAGACAGTATTGATGAGATCTCAATAGACCAGATAAATGAAACTTTTAATACTAACATCATCCCTTATTTCTCTATCGCTAAAGAGGGCCTTAAGCATTTAAATGACGGGGATTGTATCATAAACACTACCTCAGTCACTGCTTATAGAGGTAGCGAGCATTTACTTGATTATTCAAGTACTAAAGGTGCAATAGTATCTTTTACCAGATCATTATCAAAAATGCTTGCAGAAAAAAATATAAGGGTGAATGGTGTTGCACCTGGACCTATATGGACGCCTTTAATACCATCTACATTTGATGATATTGAAGACTTTGGTAAAAAAGTACCTATGGGAAGACCGGGACAACCCAGCGAAGTAGGTCCTGCCTATGTTTTTTTAGCGAGTGAAGACAGTTCATACATTACTGGGCAAATAATTCATGTGAATGGAGGAGAAGTTATAAACGGATAGATTGACAGCTGTCCTTAGCTTGATTCTATAAAAACTGTTGTTAAACCTCGTAGTTATCCTACGGGGTTTTTTAGTTAGGGAATATGTTGTATTGAAAATCGGTGTTTTTTGGCCTGAAATCGGGTTAAAAGACTGAAAAATTGCAAATTATTATCAAAATTTTATAAGTTTTTCAATTTCGCAGTAAGTAATTTTAAGGTACAACCAAACCAAAAATAAGCTTATGAATAAAAACCACAAAGGTGGCGGTATGGCTTCTCGAGGGGTAAGCCGCCCAATGTCTAAACAATCTGGTGAAAATAATAATGACAATAATGGTAAGGAAGATGGTGGCATGAACCGCGATATGATGCTAAAAATGCATCATAAACAAACACTTTGGGTTTATTGGCTAATAATTATATTGGGTTTATGGCTTGCTATTTCACCGTTAACCTTTAGTTATAGTAAAGATATCGTGCAGCCTTCCGGCGGAAGAGAGCTTTGGCTTTCAGATGTCTATCGTGTTCTTATCATGCAATATAGTGATGTTATATGTGGGATACTTCTTATGATATTAGGATGGCGATCTTTAACACCTAACCGGCCGGTGACTATATGGTTAGCATGTTTTATTGGTATCTGGCTAAATATTGCACCTCTTGTATTCTGGGCCCCCACATCAATGATCTACCTCAATGATACCATCGTAGGTGTACTTATAATTGCACTTACTATTCTTATTCCAGGTATGCCCAATATGATTTCATACATGAAAATGGGCAGTAGTGTACCACCGGGATGGACGTACAATCCTTCAAGCTGGCCACAACGATGGATCATGATCGCTTTGGGTTTTATGGGCTGGGTGGTATCAAGATACTTGGGAGCTTTTCAGCTAGGGTTTATAGATGAAGTCTGGGATCCATTTTTTGGTGAAAGCTCAATGAAAGTACTCAATTCTGATATGTCACATTCATTACCGGTTTCAGACGGGGCATTAGGCGCTTTAGCCTACACTTTTGAATTTTTAATGGGCTGGATGGGAAGCCCCACCCGCTGGAGAACAATGCCCTGGATGGTGACTTTTTTCGGGATTCTCGTGATTCCTTTAGGGCTGGTTCACATATTCCTGGTAATTTCTCAACCGGTAATTGTAGGTGAGTGGTGTACTTTTTGTTTGCTTGCCGCAGCCATTATGTTGCCTATGATTCCGCTAGAATTTGATGAGGTCATTGCCATGGGGCAGCACATGGTTCAGGCAAAGCGCAGAGGAGATAATATGTGGCATGTTTTCTGGAAAGGTGGAGAACCTTTTGAAAAAAATGAAGACGAAAGAACTACAGCTATCATGCAATTGCCTAATAAGCCTCTAGAAGTATTTAAATCATCTGTATGGGGTATGAGCGTACCGTGGACGCTGGGTATTAGTACTGCCCTGGGAATAGTAGCGCTATTTGCACCCGCTATTTTTAATATAAGTATAGAGACCAATGCCGCTCATATTTTTCATCTAAGTGGTGCTTTAACCGTAGTAGTCTCAGTTATATCTATGGGTGAGATTGTGCGTGCGGGACGTTTTCTTAATATACTTCTGGGGCTAACACTGGCCATAGGGCCCTGGCTGGTTAACGACAGTAATCTAAGCCTGAGTATAACGGGTGTGGTACTGGGTGCCTTGATCATTTTCTTGTCATTACCCAGAGGGATTGTTAAAGAGAAATATGGTCTTTGGGATAAATATGTAAGATAGTAGCTATCATACAGTAAGAAGTTAAAAAGCATGACAGACGAAGAATTGTTTAAAGAAGCACATCATATTCTGCACGAGAATATGATAAACAAAGATCCTAAAAAGGGTCCCGGCTTTCATTATACAAAACCTTCTACGAGCAGATATCCCTATCAATTTTTTTGGGACACTTGTTTTCATGCCTTTATATTTTCTGCTTTAGGAGAGCATGAGATGGCTCAGGATCATTTACTGAGTCTTTTTTCTCTTCAGAAAGAGGATGGCTTTGTAGGCCACATGATCTATTGGGATAGATTAAAGCCGGGGCGGCTTACAGATTTTTTTCAATCTCGCCCCTCCATTACTAATTTATATAAAAGTCACATGAGCGCTTTAATTCAGCCTCCTCTCGCAGCTCAGGCAGTGCAGTGTGTAGTGAAGGCTTCAGGAGATATGACTTTTTTAAAACAAATAATGCCTAAGCTTAAAAAACAATATAAATGGTTACGTGATAATAGGGATTTTGATGGCGATGGTTTGCTTACTATTATTTCACCGTTTGAATCTGGTATGGACTGGAAACCCACCTATGATGTAGCTTTAAATATGAAACCTGATAAAGCAGACTGGAAGCTGTTTTTAAAGTTTGTAAGTGTTGATTTTCGGAATTTTATGAACAATTATAATTTGAAGAAAATCGCAAAAAAAGGATACTTTCTAGTTAAAGATGTGGGTTTTAATACCATTTATGCCCAAAATCTACGCGCGATGGGTGCGTTGTGTAAAATGCTTAATGATCCTGATGAACAAGCTTACAGAAAAGCATCAGATGAAGTTACACAGCAAATCCTAAAGGTGATGTACAATAAGGAAAAAGCTGCTTTCTTTGATGTATTTGGCAAAGATAATAAGCAAATCGAGGTGTTAACACCTACAATTTTTTATCCTGTAATTCTTAAAGGTGTGCCCGCCGAAATATCAAGTGAAGTGATGAAGCGGCATTTTTTTAATGATGATGAATTTCACGCACCTTTTGCTATACCATCTGTTGCGCAAAATGAAGCTTCTTTTAATCCTGAAGAATCTCTGTATATATGGCGTGGCCCCACCTGGATTGTAAATAACTGGTTTCTCCACAAATTTTTTATGGAGAGAGGGTATGAAGAAGAGGCACAAAAATTAATAGACAGTTTTAGAAAGCTCATCGAGAAAAGCGGGTTTAGAGAATACTACAACCCATACACGGGAGAAGGTTATGGTGCTCATGGTTTTACCTGGGCCGGGCTGGTTATAGATATGATCAATATGGAAAATGAACACAAAGAAAAAACGACTGTTAAATAGAAACTTAATAAAGATAATGTGATGGGGATAATGAGGTGGTTGCAGAAAATTAAAGAAGAGAAAGATATTCTTACAGGCGATGCGCTAAAGCATAAAGTATTTAGTAGCAGCAATAAATTTCCTTCAACAAAAATAGCTAAAGAAGAATTTAAACGATCTATGGCTAAACTTTTTAAGATAAATCTCTGGACGCATCTGCCGGGAATTACAGCAACATTTCAGTTATACGGCCCCCAGGGAGAAAAGAAATACACCACACATAAACCAAATGTAGATGATTATGTAAGGATCGATTTTCCGGGACCTTTTCCCGAAAATTGGGTTAAAATAACCGATTTTAATCAACTGGAAGCACTTGTTGAGTTTACGGTCAAGCCTTCTCAAGATCCTACTGCTACTGATGTGGACAAAGAAAAAACTGCACATTTTTTTAAAGATATTAGCAGTAGTACGTTTAGAATAGAAATAAAAAACAAAACTCTGTACGCTTATCAAATAGGCCTTAACGAAATGATAAATAATAAAGGTGAAGAAGCCGGTGACAGGAAAATGATTAATACCCTTCTTGCTGAAACTGGCAGAGTGGGATTTCAGCAATTTCAGTGGAAGTTACTTACAGATTACCTGGTTCACAAAATTGAAATATAAGAATTATGACAACAAACAGTTCGACTAAAACTAAAGATTATAAAGGTGTGGTAGTAATTACGGGAGCCTCTGCAGGATTAGGCAGGGCTTGTGTACGCATGTTTGCCAGTAATGGGTATGATGTGGGTCTTATCGCGAGAGGTAAAGATGGTTTGCTGGGAGCGAAAAAAGAAGTGCTTGAGATGGGACGCAGGGCTTATTTTTGTCAGGTAGATGTTGCAGATGGTGATGCGGTAGAGGAAGCTGCCGGGATTATAGAGCAACAATTAGGGCCTATAGTTGTGTGGGTGAATAACGCTATGAACAGTGTTTTTAGTCCGGTTAAAAAAATGACTCCTTTAGATTTTAAAAGAGTGACAGAAGTTACTTATTTGGGTCAGGTGAATGGAGCACTTGCTGCTTTAAAAAGAATGTTGCCCAGAGACAGAGGCTCAATAGTTTTTGTAGGATCTGCACTGGCATATAGGGGTATCCCATTACAGGCGGCTTATAGCGGTGCAAAACACGCTATAGAAGGATTTTATGATTCTTTAAGAGCAGAATTATTGCATGATAAGAGTAAAGTGCAGGTAACAATAGTCGAGCTTCCTGCAATGAATACAACGCAGTTTGGTTTCGTGAAAACGAGATTACCTAACAAACCACGTCCCATGGGTACAATCTACCAGCCTGAAGTTGCTGCAGATGCGATATTATTTGCAGCAGAACATGATCGCAGGGAGATCATGGTAGGCTGGCCAACAGTATATACGATAGTGGGGAACAAGATTGCTCCCTGGTATGGCGACAGAGTTTTAGCAAAAGGCGGAATAAAAGGACAGCAAACAGATGAACCGGAAGATCCTGACAGAAGCCATAACTTGTGGCATCCTATTCCCGGTGATCATGGCGCTCACGGATCATTTGATGATAAGGCTAAAAATTACAGTATCGAACTGTGGTTTAGTAAGAATAAAGCTATGGTTTATGTACTTGTGGCTTTATTCATTCTAGCTGTGATTTTAGTTATTCTCCTGCTTTAAAAGGTTTCTTCAAAAATAGATGCATGCATGGCATTTTGTTTGACGAGCAAGTAATGATTATGTAGTGCTTTCCAAAAAGGATATTGCCTATAACTAAAGCCATTTTCTGTTGCATAAACAGCTATTTCTTCTGTAGCTATTTTCATATGCGCATAGCTCAGATGAGGAAAAAGATGATGCGCCACATGGTAGTTAAAGTTGCCCATAAAAAAAGAAATGAACCAGTTATTATTGCTTATATCTGTGGTTGTGCGTAGTTGATGCTCAAACCATGTGGTTTTTAACTGCTGATTTAAATCTGGTATAGGAAACTCATTAGCAATATTAGCATGGGGAGGTAAAAGCACTGCCAGGGCAAAGACACTAGCTGAGAATGTTAATACCAAAAACCCTGTAAAAACGCTTAAAAACGGGATATTAAACAGGAAAATTGGAACGATGAACATGTAAAGTATATAAAAGGATTTGAAGAAAATAAGCTTTATATATTCTTTTAACGGTATGTGCGTAGATTTTTTTATAGTGCTATTAGATGAAAAATAATCTTTAAAATCTCTTATTATTAACCAGTTGAATAAATAAAGTGGATACAGCAAGAACATTAAATAATGTTGATAATTATGTAGCCGCGAGTGCGGTGCAGTAGGATAGATCTTAAAAAGACTGCTTTGCTCAATATCTGTATCCCATCCCTGCATATTAGGAAAATTGTGATGCATCAACTCATGTCTTTTTTTCCATATAAAGCTATTTGCCCCAAGCAAATCGAAAAAATAGAGAAAAAAGCGGTTGAGACTTTTACTTTTAAAGACATTATCATGACTTACCTCATGTATAACAGTTAAAAATATAAAGACTAAAAAGATACCCATTGTAAAATAACCCAGGTAAAAAAGAAATGTAGAAGGATACGCCTGCAATGTTAAAAAATATAATGCAGCGTACATTATGGGGAAAATGCAGGTCTTTATACGTATCCAGTTCACACCTGTCGCTTTATCATTTTTGATTCGTGAGTTTATACGTTTTTGCAGATTTCTAAGGTGTTTTTCTCTGGTGTCAGGTTTAAATTTAGGAAGTGTTGTTTGATCAAAAGTAGTTGGTTGCTTCATAGTAACAAATTTAATGGGGGTACAATAAGCTTGTTGCTGACTTAAAATTAAGAGAAACCGTTATATTAGAATCTTAATTATAAGTGAAGATTTATAAAGAAACGTAACCGCTAAGTAGATGTTCGCTATGCCACAATTCTCCTAATAATAACTGTAGATATTTAAAGGCAATACCCGGACACAGCAGATTTAGCGGTTTAAAAACTCATTATTTTTGAAGGCCAAAACATAAGTCTCGCAGAGAATGGAAAAAAATTGATGGCACTGTACTTAAATCGATCTTATCTCAAATATTATGGGCATGCTGTAAGCCACGCGTACGGGTCTGCCTCTTTGTTTGCCGGGAATCATATTAGGTAATATACTAACTACCCGGCTTGCCTCCTGCTCCAGAGCGGGATGAGGAGCTCTGGAGTGCACGTCTACTATGTTTCCGTTTTCA
This sequence comes from Leeuwenhoekiella sp. A16, assembly GCF_047946675.1. Classification (GTDB taxonomy): domain Bacteria; phylum Bacteroidota; class Bacteroidia; order Flavobacteriales; family Flavobacteriaceae; genus Leeuwenhoekiella. Next base: position 3,858,931 of record NZ_CP172313.1, on the reverse strand, counting down.
TCTATTGTAAATAGCACGTAAATTTTTTGAACTCCGGTCAATCCTAATTCCCGACCTAATGAATTATCAAATTCTTTTGTCACAAACTCCGTTATCTTTTTAGACATACAATCCTTTCTAGCGGTTTTGTCATTTTGTCTTTCACAACCGGGATAGACAGGTACTTCTTCAACCAGCACAAAAGGAACGTCTTCAATTACTTCCTCTTTTGCAAATGAGACTTCATCAACTAAAACCGTATTTTCTGCTACAATGGCTTCATCGAGACTGGTCTCTGTAGATTCTATAATACTTTCTTCTACTTCTGTATCATTCTCTATGACTTCTAAAAATTGAGTAGACTCAATCTTAGGTGGAGGTGGGGGAGTGATCTCTACGCGAGTGATAGGGATATTGTCTTCAAGAACATAATCTACATTGATCTTAAGGGCATTATTGTCTATTTCAGATTTATAAGTTTTCGTTTCTAACGTGAAATAGGTAACCAGTAGTGCCGTAATAAGCCCTATTTGAAAGAATAACGTTTTATACGTATTGAGATCTGCGGTTTTATTTTTTTTGACTTGCATGACAGCGGTATTTAAAATTTGGTAGTACTAATTTATAGGCTGTTCTGTTCATAAAAAATGACATTCATCAGTTTAGAATAAGCATACACCCCGGGCAGTTAAATATTTACTAAAAGTGCCTGAAAGAAGGTGAATGGTTTGAGTAGAAGCAGCAGCATTCGTAAATTACTTTAGATAATAAAAAGATGAGAAATGAAAGTTTTCATAGGTTGTTCCGGATGGAATTACAGACACTGGAAAGGCAAGTTTTATCCTGAAGATATTCCGCAGAAAAAGTGGCTTGAACATTATGCGTCGGTTTTTAATACGGTAGAGGTTAATAGCACTTTTTATCGAATGCCCAGAGAGAGCACTGTTGCCAGCTGGGAAGAAAGAACACCTTCTCATTTTAATTTTACTCTAAAAGGAAGTCGTTATGTAACGCAAATGAAAAAACTGCATGAGGTAGAAGAAAGTGTACAGAACTTTGAAGATGTTGCTTCAGTTTTAAAAAGTAAACTTAGTTGCATTCTCTGGCAACTTCCGCCCAGCCTGCACCGCGATGATGAGCGACTTGATAATTTTTGTAAAGTGCTAAAAAACAGCAATACCAATGTTATTGAATTTCGACATGAGTCGTGGTTTACTAATGAGGTGTATCATATTTTAGAAGAGAATAATGTGAGTTTTTGTTCCATTTCTAGTCCGCGTTTTGCAGAAGAAATGATTGTAACCGGTAAAGTAGGTTATGTACGTTTTCACGGAAAAGGAAAGAAATGGTACGACTACAAATATTCTACCGAAGAACTGAAAGAATGGAGTGAGAAAATTAAAGCTTGTAAAGCTGAAGAAGTATATATCTATTTTAATAATGACATTGGTTCTAATGCTGTAGAGAATGCACAAGAGCTTAGAGAATTATTGTCTTAGAAACGATATATTAACTAATCAAGTTTCTATCTAAAACATTTATTAAAATGATTAAATAGATTTTAAAGTAATATTTATTTCAAAAATCTACTGAATTCAAATAACATTCTAATTTTTAATATAAAGCATATGATAACGCTAACAGCACAAGAAAACACAGTTTTTACTGTGGCTTCAGATCAACTTGAGAATGAGGATTACGATAAAATAATCCCCTTTTTAAAGGAAAAAATCGACGAATTTGGCACCATAAACTGGTATTTTGAAATGACCAATTTTAAGGGGTGGACCCTGAGCGCACTTTGGCGTGATGCCAAATTTGACCTTAAAAATAAAGACCACCTTGCTAAAATTGCGATGGTAGGTGAAGAAAAGTGGGAAGAAGCTATGACATCATTAATGAAGCCTTTTACAGATACTCAAATACAGTTTTTTGATCTTGGTGACAGAGAGGCGGCTAAAAAATGGATAACAAGTTAATACCTGTCATATTCTAAAAAGTACCTGTTATGCCTATACCACGAGCTCCTAATCTTACATCCCAGGAGATCTTTTTGTCAGGTCTTTTCTCGTGGAAGTTTTTATATCTCCTGTCCAGATAATGATCTATAGATTCTACGGTGGCAATACTTAAAATAGTACTAAGAAAGACATCACTTAACCAGTGGTCACCCTCCCATAAACGACTTATGGGTGGTATAGCTCCTAATGTTATAAAGCCAGCCTTGATCCACGGGTTGTCAAAATGTTTTGCAAGCACATAGGCATTAGTAAATGCCAGTACCGTATGTCCTGATGGGAAAGAGTGATAGGCACCTTCTTTACTAAAAGGTCTAAAATCATTAGGCTTACGTCCCTCACCCGGTCTTGCTCTTCCTGTAAAAGTTTTTGCTATCTGCTGTATGAGTCCGGCTGTACTTGCAGAAGACAAAAGTAACACGCTCGTTCTGCGCCATTTCTCACTTTTAAAAGCTGCAGAGGTTATATAGGCGGCACCTAAAATCATATAATTATTCTGAGGGCTACCATAATACCATCCATATTCACGTATTACCTGGGGCACGCCTTCACGCTGTCGCTGAAAAAACTCGCTCGTCTCTTCATCTACAGTATATAGTAGAAGCGCTCCTGTAAGTGTACCGCCCAGTTTTAACCAGTCGTTGCCTTGCCAGTGAGCAGGTCTTGAAAGACCGTAACCCATACCGCCTAAGAAACTTCCGGCATCATACTTTACCAGTTCTAGAAAGGTTTTGTCTTCCTGATTATCGAGTGTATCGCTAAGAGATTTATTAAGAATATCCTGTGAAAAGCCAGATGTGCTTAAAAGAACAAGGCTAAGGCAAATAATGAACTTATGTATTCTGAGTAGAGATGTATTCATAAAAATAGATGATGCAGGCTTTCTTAATCTGAAAATTGGGCAAATCTAAAGATTCTAAAGAGAATCTAAAGAATGATTTAATTAGATTAAACTGTTTTGCGATTGATGATGCTTATACAATTCATCCCTCATATTTTACAGTTGGGTTATAAAGCGTTGAATTACTTACAGAAACAAAAGACTTTTGAAGTGTAGAATCAATCAATCTTAAATCGAAAGTCATGAATCAATTTATTCTTTTTTTAATTGTGAGTGCTACAACAGCTCTCACCTCATTTGCTCAAACAGTTGAAGTTAATTATCGGCATAATATTAACGAAAATCACCTAAAAACAACCGATTTTAAGGCTTGTTACACCGATTTTGATTCGCCTTTTAGTGCGACAAATGAACTAAATAACTGCGCAGGTGACATTGAAGAAAACAAAAAGTATTGAGAATTTAAACCGATAACCAAATTCAATTTCAATTTTAAAAACTACATCATGAAAATAATAACAATAATTTTAGCGGCTTTTTTAACTGTTCCGGTTTTCGCACAAGCTCAATATGAGCAGGGTATGAAGAAGGCCTTTACACTTTACGGTGAAGGTAAACTAGATGAAGCAGCAAATATGTTTGAGCGTATAGGCAATGCAGAGCAGGACAAATGGCTGCCATATTATTATGTGGCGCAAATAAATATTAATAAAAGCTGGACTGTAAAAGATGAGAACGTTTTAAAAGCTCAACTCGATAAGGCACAAGAATTTATTAATATGGCAACCACAAATTCTAAAGACAATGCCGAAATTATGGTTTTGCAGGCGCATCTTTACACGGCGTATGTCGCTTTTGACGGGCAACGCTATGGTATGCAATATGCCGCAAAAGTGTCTGAAATTTATAGTAAAGCCAAACAATTAGCACCAGATAATCCACGTGTAGTTTTTAGTAAAGCAGAGTGGGACATGGGTTCTGCCAAGTATTTTGGTCAGGATGTAACGCCATATTGTAAAGACATTGAGCGCGCTTTAGAACTTTTTGGTACCTTTAAAAATGAAGATCCGTTTTATCCTGACTGGGGAGCAGACCGAGCTCAAGAAGCATTAAAAGCTTGTAAAGCATAACTATGACTTATTTGTTAAGAGAATTAGGCAAGGCCATAATAGTAGGAACATCAATATTCTTGGTGTTCCTTATTATTTACTTTTTTATGGGACGGCCTATAAATCTGGACGAAGATCTCCTGTATGAATATGGCCTCAATATTATGTATACAGTTATACTGTACATGTTTAATAATGTGGTATACATTTATTTTTGGAAGAAATACAAAGACAGACTTTTTAGTACAGCTCACCTAAGCAGAGCAATTGCAGGAGGTATTGGCGTTTCAATTCTTGGCATTTTTCTATGCAGACTTCTTGAAGCTATTTTTATAGAAGGGGAAACGTTTTCAATATTTATCGCAGGTGAACGAGTGCAATATTACTTTGTGTCGTTTGTGATTTCTATGGTGGTAACAGCGATTTTTTACTTTTTCTACTATTACAAATGCAAAAAAGAAAAACAGGTAAAAGAGCAGAAGATCATCGCGCGCACAGCTTCGGCACAGTTTGATGCACTTAAAAATCAATTAGACCCTCACTTTCTGTTTAACAGCCTTAATGTTCTCACCAGTTTGATAGAAGAGAACCCAGAACAGGCTATGAAATTTACAACGGCCTTATCTAAAGTTTATCGCTACGTGCTGGAGCAGAAAAATAAAGAACTGGTCACGGTAGATGAAGAATTAGCTTTCGCGAAAACATACATGACGCTAATAAAAATGCGCTACGAGGATAGCATAATCGTGAAAATACCCGAAAAATCGGTCAATCCTGAAGCAAAAGTGGTTCCGTTATCCTTACAATTATTGCTGGAGAATGCAGTAAAACATAATCGGGTAACACCTACAGACAAACTCATCATAGAAATAACTGAAGAAAATGACTTTCTTCAGGTTAAGAATAACCTTCAGGAAAAACAGGTCATTAAAAAAAGCAGTGGGGTAGGTCTTTATAACATTCACAAACGTTACGAGCTATTAACTAAAAAAGGAGTACAAATAAGCAAAACAGATGATCATTTCATGGTAGAAATCCCTGTACTTACCCGCCGGGTAGAATATGTAAAAAGCTCTGCAGATTTTCTTTCTGATAAAAAATATGCACGAGCAAAAGAGCACGTAGAAAAATTAAAGGCTTTCTATATACACCTGTTCATGTACCTAGTGGCAATACCATTTTTTATAGGTTTTAATCTACTTTCGGGTTCATTTCCCTGGGCGATATTTCCCATATTCGGGTGGGGAATAGGTGTGCTTTTTCATGCGGCAGACGTTCATGCATGGAATCCTTTTTTAGGCCAGAACTGGGAAGAGCGTAAGATCAAGAAACTGATGGATAGAGAAAAGTCTGGTTTATGACAATTCAGTAAACAAAAACAACAATACGGTAAGACCTTTTTTAAAAATGATCATTAATTAGAGAAATTTGATAGTATAAAAGATCATTTAAAAACTACAGCGATGGAAACCAATTTTGACAAAGAGAACAGATATTTAAAAGCTAAAGAGCAAGTAAAGGAGATTAAGAAATTCTATACCAGCCTCTTAAGTTATATTGTGGTTATAGGCTTGCTTGCATTTATTAATTACTACACTAATGAATTTAGATACGCCTGGTTTTTATGGGCTGCATTTGGCTGGGGAATTGGTTTGATCTTTCATGCTGTACGTGCCTTTGACTGGAATCCCTTTATTAGCAGAGATTGGGAAGAACGAAAGATAAAGGAGTTTATGGAGAAAGAAGAACACAATAAGAACTCACTGGGGCGCTGGGAATAAATATTAAAAAAAATGGAAACAAATGAAGTAAAATACGAAAGAGCAAGAAAGCGGGTTTCTCACATAAAAGCCTGGTATTATCATCTTATAATTTACATTGTTATAAATGTGGTCTTCATAATATTCAACACCGGTATAATAGACGGCGGCAGCATAAGTGGTTACATACCCTGGTGGTCATCGCTTACTATGCCAATCTGCTGGGGGCTAGGAGTGCTCATAAGCGGCATTTACGCTTTTAAAGGATACAAATTTGACCACTTTTACAAAAGGTGGGAAGAGCGCAAGATTCAGGAATATCTTGACAAAGAAGAGAAAGAAGTACAGACATTTACTAAAGAATAACCTGAAAATATTTTGAATGTAATGAATGTATTGGTAATAGAAGACGAGAAACCATCTGCAAGAAGACTTACCAGAATGGTAGAGAAATTGGGTTTAAATGTAGCAGAAATGCTTCACTCTGTAGAAGAGTCTGTAACCTGGTTTAAAGCTAATAAGCATCCCGATCTTATTTTTCTAGATATACAGTTAAGTGACGGACTTTCATTTGAGATCTTTGATCAGGTTGAGGTAAAAAGTGCAATTATTTTTACCACCGCTTTTGATGAATACGCGTTACAGGCTTTTAAGTTAAACAGTATAGATTATCTCTTAAAACCTATAGATGAAGATGAGTTAGTTAAAGCGGTGAGCAAGTACAAAGACCGCATACCACAAAAGCAACAAGTAGAGCTAAACTTTGAAGATATACGTAGGTTACTTGGTGCTACACCAATGGAGAGGGAATATAAAAAGCGGTTTACTGTAAAAATAGGTCAGCATTTAAAAATGATAAATGTAGAAGATGTAGAATGCTTTTACAGCGAAAATAAAGGCACGTATGCCCACACAAAAGATGGCAGAGATTACTTGCTTGAAACCACTCTTGAGAATCTTGAAAATGAGCTTGAACCCGATACTTTTTTTCGCGTAAGCCGTAAATTCTACATTAATATTAAAGCAATACGAGATATTATATCTTACACCAATTCTCGATTGCAACTTAAGCTACATTCTTACAATGAGCAGGAAGTTATTGTGAGCCGGGAGCGGGTAAAAGATTTTAAATTATGGCTTGAGTAAATGCTAATTGATCTTTATATCTGTTTCATTTAATGCAGAGATTTTATCTCCTATTGCTATTAGTCGCGCCTGGTCTTCAGCATTGGGGATATTTGCTCTAATATCGCTTAAAATGAGATTAACCTGTTGTATGATTACTTTTTGATAATCTTTTGTATAACCACCAGACCGCTGAATATAATATAATGATGTAAGCATTTTGTTGAGCATGATCACATCTTGCTTACAATAAGTACGCAACGGTGCATATACAAAATAGATGAGTTCTTTAAACTTAACCGGTTTTAACCGAATAATAGCCTTGTTAATATCGTTGTGAATGAAGCTAAAATCGGCTTTTTTAAGCCTTAAATTGAACAATTCTGTCATATAATCCAGACATGTAATTGCAGTTCCGGGATCATTTATACCAGGACTCATTGCTTTAATAGCAATTTCAGTAAGTTGTTTAAAACCCAGAATGTAATTATTCTCTACTATTTCGCTGCGCGAAAACCCAAAACAGGCTAGCAAACTTTTTAGTTCTTCTTCATCAAGTTTTTTATCACATTTTGCAATAGGCAAACCTTCTAAAATAAAAGCGCCTTTAGTGATCAACAAATCAATCTTACAATTATTCTTTTCGCAAAGGTTAACTAAGGCGTCAAGAGATATATTTTGTAAATATCCTGTACGATTTATCACGTAGGTGTGCCAGGATGAAGTATCTGTAAAAAGTGTTTCATAACCAGATTCATCGGTTTCTTCAATGAGCTTATTTAAGCGATCTTTAGTTTTAGCATATATAGATTCAATAATATTGTTTATTTGAATAGCTTCAGAAATAGCATGAATAAAATATATAAACAATGCCAGTACGATCATACCCATTATAATGCCTATCAATACAGAAAAACCAGGTAGTTGATATTTATCGTCTGTAGGTTTTATGCTCAATAAAATTAGGATGGTGTAAGTAAGCGTGGCAATGTAAAATCCCAATACAAGTTGGTGGCGCTTATTAGAAATAAGACCTGGCAAAATTCTTGGCGAATAGTTATTAGATGCCTGATTTAATAAGATCATCACCATAGAAAAACTAAACACCATAAGTGAAATAATGCCGCCTACAAAAGTGCTTAACAAAGTACGCGCCGTATCTGCATTATTGATGACGAGGGCAGGAGCATTTTTTATAAGAAATACAGAAATTCCCTGACCTTCGGCATATAACATTATAAAACCGAAACACAGACCAAAGAGGGCGAGAAGGGCAGGATAGAAGGCTATTTTACCGGTAAGATCATTCCAAAGTATTCTAAAGCGCGTGACTACAGCATTCATGCTGTAATGTTAGTTATTCTTAAAGCAATAAGACGGCGTTTTACAATACCTTAACAGGAAATGTCTTATGCCCTGAACTTTTCTTTAGAGTCTGTCGCTTCTATTCTGTTCTCATTAAATGCACTGGGGAGTAATTCTGGGATGAGCTTGATTAAAAGCGGCAGCAGAACTCCCCCGCCTGGCAAGAGAAAAATTGCTAAAGACGGGATGCTTTTACAAATATCAAGCAATTGGGTTTTTACTTTCTTTTTCTCGCTTTTTGATAGTTCGCGTAAGGTAGATTGGCCCAGAAGAAGCACCAGCTCTTTACTTTCTGAAAGTTCTAGTATAAGTCTTTTTTTGTTCCGTAAAATAAGAACGCGCACCGTTCGTATTGTCTGGTTATAAAAATGTTTTACAGGATTACTGTAATGCAAATAAGAAATATGCTCCCGGTGTTCTTCTATAAATATATGCACATACCTTGTTGAGGTTGTGATTGCAGTTGCATTAAGTTGCAGATTTTCGCCCAATTTGTACAAAAACGCATATTCTTGCGGGTCAACTTTCTCATCATCCCAAACGGCTAAACAAGCGAGATCATAAATATAATTTTTTTCAAGAACCGTGTCAAAATTAGAGAAAGCCAGCTCATCGAGGTTTTTTATGCTTTTTTCCGGATTTTTAGTGTAACGCAGCGATTTTTCAAAAAGGTTTAAAAGCAATTTGTCATAGGTGCCTTTTTCTTCTTTTGTAGTTAATGCCAGCCAAACGGTATTCATGATAATACTTTCCAGCTTCGGCAAATATTCTTGTGGATCGATTTGCGAAATGAGAAAGTGCTTAAAAGCGATCACATCTATAAACAAGAGCGCGTTTGTGATAAGATTGCTGAAGTTTTTTTGAATAAAAGCTTCATTGGTCTGCACACGTTCCTGTATTATTTTTTCAAGAATTTCAGCCGGACTTTTTCGTCTGAAAGCTGTCGCGAAAAATGATTCTTCCGGGCTTAATTTATTATAGAAAGCAATCGCATTTGTGAGCAGCTCATCTGTACCGCCCATCACCGTTCTGTGAATATATGTTAGGGCATCAAAAAGATTGACTTTTGTTTTCTCCATCTCCGTCCACTGTGAAGATGTATTCTCCGGTTTTTTAAGTGTATTGACTGATACGCCATACAAAAAACCGGTTTTTCTTAAGCGCTCATAAAATACATGCTCATCACCTACTAAAAGGTTCTTGCCCTGTCTTTGCAGATGCAGTTTTTTATTGATCCAGCCAGATGATGATGGATTCATAGAATATTGTAGTTCAAATGTTTACTATTGAATAATAAGTAATATCGCGTGTAAAATATTCTCTTAACAAACTTTAACAGCGCATATCAAAAATATAGAATGTTTCTGAAAACCACTACATATATCTTTTCGTAAATAGACTGTAAACAAAGTTTGGTAGCTTGATTTTACATGAATTGAAATCCAACTTACATTACGTTTAGGCGTAAAAATTTTATGAAAAAGAGATATCAGCTCATAGTTGATTAGTTTTTTGGATTTTTTGTTAGTTGAAGGATCGCCGCGTTTCGGGGGAAACAGGCGATCTTTTTTATACTCCACCAGTTTTAGATTTAAAATGAACTATAAGAATATTGTTTGAAGTGTTAAATGATTTGTACCCTTAATCCTTTAAACAAAAAAAGCAGCCGTATAGGCTGCTTTTCATTTATATATAGTGTTTGATTTATGCGTCTATGACTCCTAAAGTATAGAGTTGTGTCATTGTAGGTGTTTCACTTCCGCCGGCAGGCTCGAGAGTTACACCAAAGGCCTGCGAATTATTAGGATTCTCAAGCGAGAATACTTTATTCTCATCCTGTTCAAAATTCTCAAGAAGCCCCATACTTGTGGGCGTTAAAGGGTCAAGCGTTAATGACCATACCTGATAAACCATTCCTTGTGGCGGTTCTGGTAATCCCTGCGCATCTATGTATGCTCTATTATTTTCTTTATCCCAATAAACACTTACATAAGCATCTGGAGCAACTTCCTGTCCCGCAAGCGGTACCTTAGTTATATTCTTATCTCTTATAATAGAAAGCAGGTTCTGGGTTTTTTCCAGATCGTTGCGCGCATCTTCAATTTGAGTTTCCATAATAGCATTTTCTGCCTGCGTTATCTGGATCTCATCTCTTAGTTTATTATTCTTCTGTAAAAGACTAAAGATACCCACTAGTAGTGCAAGACATGCAGCGAGGCTCAAGTACATAATGATACGCGAAGTTTTATCAACCCTCGCAGGTGGAGGCATGCTTACTACTTTTGCAGCACCATTATTTCCTAATTTATCTTTAAGAGAAGCCAGCAAAGCCTCTGGATTATAAGGAGCTGTAGCAATGCCCAGATCTCTTAGCACGCGTTCTATTTCTTCAACTTCTTCCTTAACTTCAGGATGCTGCAAAAGAAAGGTAGAAACAGCAATGCTTTCCTCTTCGGTTAGAGCACCGTAAACATAGAGCTCTAAAATTCCTGAATCTATATATTCTTGTAATTCCATAATCTATTATTCAACAAGAATTTCTCTTAGCTTATTAATGCAAATCCTGTTCCGTGTTTTAATGGTTCCCAAGGGCATATTCAGTTCTTCTGAAGCCTCTTTTTGGGTAAAACCTTTAAAAAACAGAAGGTCAATCACTTTTTTGCAAATAGGCTCTAGCATGTTGATATACTTGCTAATTCCTATCGCATCAATTTTACTTGAAAAACTACTTTTTTGTTCTAGAATATCTACGAAATATTCATCTGACAGGTTTTTTCTGGAATTCTTAAATGCTTTTGATCTGGTTTTATCTATTGCCGCATTGCGCGCAATATTAAGCAGCCAGGTAAAAAACCTTCCTTTTTTAGGAGAATAACTCTCGCTATTGTCCCATACCTTAATGAATACGTCTTGTAATATTTCTTCTGAAGCCCCCTCATCGCGCACAATGTTAAAGATCACACCAAAAATACTCTCTGAGTATAACTCGTAAATGCGTTCAAAAGCTTTCTCGTCTTTCTGCTGAAGACGCAGAATTAAATCGTCGGGTTGCATAAATTATATTAGGTGACTAAATATAAATAAATTTCAATAAAAAAGCAGCCAGTTGGCTGCTTTAGTAAAATATATAAGAAAAATATATTATTCTATAATTCCACCACAACTTACACGAGATCCAGAATCTCCACTAGGTTGAGATGTAAAATCATCTGCTCCTTCATGTACAATAATCCCTTTACCTACAATGTTTTTAGTATCATCGACGCAATCTATACACCACTCGTCTGTAGTCATCGTGATCGTACCGTTACCGCTGTCATCGGCCTCAAAGTTACCTATATCACCTCTGTGATATCCTTCTGCATCACCCCATTTACCATGTTTCTCATGAGTAGGATTCCAGTGACCACCTGCAGAGGTACCATCATCTGCAGAACAGTCTGCATTCTCATGAATATGTATTGCGTGCGTTCCTGGTTTAAGACCACTAAGAACTGCTGTCATTTTAACGCTTCCGTTTTCTTCGGTGAAAACAACATTTCCTTCTGCTGTACTACCGCTTTTAGGTTCTAGCGCTATGGTAATTTTTTTAGGAGCTTCAGTTTCTGCAGTTGTACTCTGCATTTCAGTTTCGTCTACAGTTGGTTCATCTGTATCAGTTTTTTTATCATTTTTACAGGAAACGAGTCCCAGTGTAAACACCATGATAAAGAGCATTGTGTATTTTTTCATTGTTTAAATAATTTTAGGTTAGTAATTCAATATTAAAATTACTTGTTTCGCCTTGGGCTACCAAAGAATTACCAAAGGCTTAACAAAGATTTGTAAATAATTTACAAGTTAAAGAATCTGCGCAATCCCTATAACGATTGATGTGACTTGAACCCTTTTAATTATAAATCTATTTATTACCAGATACCGCCAGAGCTAGTTTGTGATCACCAATTTTAGCTTCAACTTCTGTAAGCTCACCTATAAATTCGCCATCAATTTGCAGCGCTGTGTCTATACTACATTTAATTGTTGCTTGCTTGGTTTTAATGATATCTACAAAGTCAGGGTTAGGCGCATCATCACTGTACAGTGTTTTTAGAATCTCAACGATGTCCATTTTTTTAAAAATTAGCACTTCAAAAAGTCCGTCGTCCATTTTACCATCAGGATTCACATTAGCACCTGTGCCAAATTTTTTAGCGTTTGCTATTGCCAGCAGGATACCACTCTGTGAGAACTCCTCGCCATTAGCTTCTATAGTAAAATTAAACGGGTATTCACATTTAAAAAGAGTAGGGACAGCCTGCAGTAAATAACCCAATTTGCCTCTAATTTTAGAGTTTTCATAATTTTTAATAAGCTCTGCGTTTATGCCCAGATCTGCAATGTGTAACGAAGTTTGACCATTTATTTTGATCATATCAATTTCTTTGAGGGTACTACCCAAAGCTATTTCTAACTGTTCTTCTCGATTGTCTGGCAAAAGCAGGTTTGCCGCAAGACCATTTGCAGAGCCTGCGGGGAAAATAGCTAATGAGATATCTTTACCTTCAAGCAGATCTGCTACCTGTACAATTGTACCATCACCGCCAGCAACAAGTACACGTTCTGGTTGTAAAGATGAGATTAGATCCTTAATTTTTTCATTATCATTGTTTCCGGTTGTTTTGTAAACTTCAATTGCAAAACCCCTCTTTTGGGTTTCATTACAAACAAGTTCTATTAATGTGTCTTTATTACTATCACCAGAAATCGGGTTGACAATAAACAATAGTTGACTATTTGGTTCCATTATTAATTATTTCTTTCTAAAATTAGCTATTTTAAAAGGACCTAATCGTTAAGAGAATATCAATTGATAAAATTAGATCTAAAATTATACAGAGGTTACGTTAATGACCGCGAGCTAGTAGTCTTTGGTCACGTTTTTAAATCTTGGGCGCCAGATAAATACCGTCTTGACCGCAGAGGCATTAAACATGCTTTCTCCATTATTCATATGTTTCGCATAAAACCTTTGGCAAATGTTGAGATACGTTTAAAATTTCTTGATATTGATGTGAAGACTCGCACGATGCAAGATGGTTACTTTAGATTCACGTTGCCTTTTACAAGAGAATTAAAAGCCGGCTGGCATACATATACGGTTAATATTGAGAACAAAGACGGTGATTTTGGAATAATTGAACAAGGCGAACTTTTAAAACCTTTTGAAAGTAAGCTGGGCATAATTTCAGATATAGACGATACCTTTTTAATCTCACACAGTAACAGCGTTTTTAAAAAACTTTATGTTATGCTGTTGCGAAATATAAACAAGCGCAAAATTTTTGATGATGTGGTGGCTCATTATAAGATGTTGAGCAATGCAGGGCAAGAGATAGATGGAGCCTGTAATTCGTTCTTTTTTGTTTCCAGCAGCGAGTGGAATCTATATGGGTTTATTACAGATTTTACAAAAATGCATGAATTGCCTAAAGCTGTAATAAAGCTGAAAAAGATAAAAACAGGAATTACAGATTTTTTATTTACCGGCAGAGGGAGTCATGATCATAAGTTTGAAAAAATAAAAGATATCGTTTCTTTTTACCCCACCATACAATATGTTTTGCTGGGAGACGATTCTCAACATGATCCTTTTATTTATGAGCGTATTTGTAAAATATTCCCGGTAAATATAAAAGCCGTTTATATTAGACAAACTGGTCATCATCGTAAAAAGAAAGTAGAAGATGTGCTTTATAATATAGAAGCAATGGGTGTTGCTATCTGCTATTTTAAATATAGTGAAGAAGCGATAGCTCACTCACAGCGCATAGATATCGTCTAATATTTGCCTGATGACAACCGATTTTTACCTCAAAAAGGGCGATTTTAGAGTTGATTCCTAACTCAATTATCCACATTCTTTATCAAAGTAATTTTATTCAGGATTAATTACTAGAAAGTTGAACGCTAAAGGGGTAGTTGATTCTGTAATAGATCTGTCTGATTTTCAGCGATTTATGTTATAAGAAATCGCTAAGTTCAAAAAACGGCCTAAAAGAATATAAAATCGTTTATAATTAGCTGAAAATCAGTTTAAAAAATAAATCATTTAGGTAGAATTGAGAGCTTAACAATTAACTTAATCTTACAATATCTTTTCATATTGTTTAACGATTACACCATTATCTTTGAACAAACAAAAAAATAAACTATTATGAAAAAGATTTTTTTAGGTATGGCAATAGTTGCATTAACTGCAATGTCATGTAATAATAACGCTAAGACTAATGAGGGTGAAACTGCAGAAGGTGATCAGGTAGCTTTAAGCTCAGACACAGAAATGGATAATTCTATGACCGCTACAGATAGCACAGCAATGGGTCAAACTGTTGCAGATGTAGCTATGAGCAATGATAATTTCTCTACACTAACTAGTGCGGTTCAGGCTGCAGGTTTGGGAGAAACTTTGCAAGGTGATGGTCCTTTCACAGTATTTGCACCTACAAATGATGCTTTTAATAAATTGCCAGAAGGAACATTAGACGATCTTACTAAAGAAGAAAATAAAGCTAAGCTAACTTCTATATTAACGTATCACGTTGTTGCAGGTGAGTTTAAAGCTGCAGATGTTGTTAAAGCAATTAATGATAACAATGGTTCTTATGAGATAAATACAGTAGAAGGAGAGAAAATCACTGCCACTCTTGATGGTGATAATGTTGTTCTTACTGATGCATCTGGTAATAAAGCCAAAGTCGTTATGACAGATGTTGATGCTTCTAACGGTGTGATTCATGCTATAGATACCGTATTAATGCCAAGTAAGTAATTCTGCTTAATTTATAGATGAAAGTCCCCAATTTGGGGACTTTTTTATTTGCATTACTTTAACGTCTACTTATTTTTTCACTACGGTTAAATCATGTATTTTTAAAAAGCTATGAAAAGAATTATGCGCAAGGGATTTATTTTTAAAAAATACGAGGAAGAAAGTCAGTCTCCCTTTGATAAGCTTTTTGATATTTTTCAAGAGCTTATCACACATACCTCTGGAGATTTTGATGAAGCAATAGACTGGTTAAGAGAACTTGATAAAGAGTATGAACTTACCACACCAGATTATACTATAGATGATTTTATAGAAGATCTTAAAGCTAAAGGATATATTAGAGAAGAAATAGATCCTAACGGCGACGGTGAGGGAGAAGGTAATATTTCTATAACCGCTAAGACAGAAAGACTCATACGGCAGCGAGCACTTGATCAAATTTTTGGTAAACTTAGAAAAAGTGGTAACGGTAATCACCGTACCAATCATGTAGGTCGTGGGGATGAGCATACGGGTGAGTATAGAGAATATCGCTTTGGTGATGCATTAGAGCGCGTTTCTATGACAGAAAGTTTGAGAAATGCCCAGATAAATCATGGTCTGGGAAATTTCTATTTACAGGAAAATGATCTTGTGGTAGAAGAGACGCAATACAAAGCCCAGATGAGCACCGTGCTTATGATAGATATAAGTCACAGTATGATTCTCTATGGTGAAGACCGTATAACTCCGGCAAAAAAAGTGGCAATGGCTCTGGCCGAACTTATTACAACAAGATATCCTAAAGACACGCTTGATATAATCGTTTTTGGAAATGACGCATGGCCTATAAAAATTAAAGATCTTCCGTATTTACAGGTTGGGCCTTATCACACAAATACAGTTGCCGGGATGCAATTGGCAATGGATATTTTACGCCGAAAAAGAAATACCAATAAGCAGATTTTTATGATAACAGATGGTAAACCCAGCTGCATTAGAGAGTCTGACGGTTATTACTATAAAAACAGCGTAGGGCTTGACCCATATATCGTAAACAAGTGCTATGATATGGCGCGGCAGGCAAGAAAGCTACGTATCCCTATAACTACTTTTATGATCGCGCAAGATCCTTACTTAATGAAGTTTGTACGTGAGTTTGCACAAGCCAATCAAGGCAAAGCATTTTACACAGGATTACAGGGATTAGGTGAAATGATCTTTGAAGATTATGAAAGCAATAGAAAAAAGAAAATAAGATAGATCTAAATAATACTTAAATTAATTTCTAGGTAAATCGGGAACTATTTAATTACTCCATCGAGTTTATGGAAATTAAATCCTTTTAGGAGTTAAACTGAACTTATTAATGCCTTACGGCGAAAATTACACAATGAATAAACCAGAAATCACAACATTAGGTGAACTCAATAAATCAGGATATCAAAGTAGAAGCATAAAAGATGAACTACGAGATAATCTGCTTAAGAATATAAAGAACGGAGCAAATTCATTTGAAGGAATTCATGGCTATGAGTATTCTGTTATTCCTGAGTTAGAACGAGCGATATTGTCGAGACATAATATTAACTTGTTGGGTTTAAGAGGTCAGGCAAAAACAAGGCTTGCACGTTTAATGATCAATCTACTTGATGAGTGGATGCCCATAGTTGCAGGGTCTGAGATTAACGATGACCCATTGCGACCATTGAGTCGATATGCGCGTGAGAGCATTAAAGAAGAAGGCGATAGTACTAATATAGAATGGGTACATCGGGATGAACGCTTCTTTGAGAAACTTGCAACTCCAGATGTGACGGTGGCAGATTTAATAGGAGACGTAGATCCCATAAAAGCTGCAAATTTAAAACTGAGCTATGCAGATGACAGAGTTATCCATTTTGGGATGATACCTCGAGCTAATAGAAGTATTTTTGTGATCAATGAGTTACCAGATTTACAAGCCCGTATTCAGGTAGCATTATTTAATATTCTGCAAGAAGGTGATATACAGATAAGAGGTTTTAAACTGCGTTTGCCACTTGACATGCAGTTCGTTTTTACAGCTAACCCAGAAGATTACACAAACAGAGGTAGTATTGTTACACCGTTAAAAGACAGAATAGGTTCTCAAATTCTAACCCATTATCCTGAGAGCATAGAGATTGCAAGAACTATAACACAGCAGGAGGCACGGAAAGATTCGCGTCAACAAGAAAGTATACATGTACCATCATTGGCTAAAGATCTTCTTGAGCAAATAAGTTTTGAAGCGCGTAGAAGTGAATATATTGATGCTAAAAGTGGCGTTAGTGCTCGTATGAGTATAACGGCTTTTGAAAATTTGTTAAGCACAGCAGAGCGTCGTGCAATAATGGCAGGAGAAGAGAAAACCACAATTAGACTTGGCGATTTTATAGGTATGATACCCGCAATAACGGGGAAAGTAGAGTTAGTTTATGAAGGAGAGCAGGAGGGAGCAGCTTCTGTTGTGCAAAGTCTTTTAGGAGAAGCGGTGAAATCTCTTTTTGTAGAGTATTTTCCAGAAATCAAGAAATTAGAACGTCAAAACGAGAAAAGTCCTTATGACGACGTGATCAATTGGTTCTTTGATCAAAGTGATTTTCAGTTACTTGATGATCTTACAGAAAGTCAATACAGACAATTGATAGATTCTATTGAGCCTTTAGACAAATTGGTCAAAAAATATCAACCAGATTTTCCAAAAGAAGATGTTTATTTCCTAAAAGAATTTGTTCTGTGGGCACTGGTAGAATATAAGAAGTTGAGCAAATACAGACTTTCAGAAGGTATACGTTTTAAAGACCTTTATGGTAGTTATATTAGCGGTTTACAGTAAAAATCGGCTAAAATGATCAAAAACCTCCCTTTTTTGGCGAGGTTTTTTTGTTTTCAGAAATTATTACCATATTATACATAATACCTGATTTTATAGGTGTAAAACGAAAAATCAGCAACAAAAACCATCCTATTTAGCGCAGTCAAAAATTCCATACATTTGGATAGATATATATAGCAGAAATCTTTATATATTTTATATACTTGTTCTAATATAGACGTTTAATTGCGGCGTAGCACAGTTCTCATTTTTAGTATTCTAATTCTCAAATATGGCTTTAAAAATAGTTATCTCTCATAAGACCATTTATAAATATGACAGGCCTGTAAAGCTATCTCCGCATATATTTAGACTGCGACCTGCACCACATAGCAGAACTCCTATAGAAAACTATTCTATAAAAATTAAGCCCGAAAATCAGTTTTTTAACTGGCAGCAAGATCCTTTTGGTAATTATTTGGCCAGAATCGTTTTTCCCGAAAAAACAACAGAACTTTCTGTTGATGTTGAAATTATTGCCGACTTAAAAACGATAAATCCTTTTGACTTTTTTGTAGAAGATTATGCCGAAGAGTTTCCGTTTAAATATGAGGAAACCGTAAAAAAGGAACTTTTACCGTATTTAGAAATAAAAGAAAGGGGAACACTGCTTTTAGATTTTATTAAAACAGTTGATGTCACACCCAAAAAGACGATCTATTTTTTAATAGACCTTAATCAAAAAATTAATCAATATCTTAATTATACCGTGCGTCTGGAACCAGGCGTGCAGCCTTGCGAAGTAACCTTAAAAAAAAAATTGGGTTCATGCCGTGATTTTGCCTGGTTGCTTGTACAAACTTTACGTCACTTTGGTTTTGGAGCGCGATTTGTTTCAGGATATCTGGTTCAGTTAAAATCTGATGAGAAATCACTAGATGGCCCATCAGGTCCTGAAGAAGATTTTACAGATTTGCATGCGTGGGCAGAAGTTTATATTCCCGGTGCGGGATGGATCGGTTTTGATGCTACATCAGGCCTGCTGGCCGGTGAAGGTCATATTCCTTTAGCCTGTACTCCGTCTTATGAAAGTGCAGCACCTGTTTCAGGTTTTACAGATGTATGCGAAACCGAATTTTTCTTTGAGAATTCAGTTAAACGTATTTTTGAATCTCCGCGAGTTACAAAGCCGTATACCGAAGATCAATGGAATGCGATCTACAACCTCGGTTTTGAAGTAGAAGAAGAATTACAAAAAGGCGATGTACGGCTTACAATGGGAGGGGAGCCCACTTTTGTTTCTATAGATGATATGGAATCTAAAGAGTGGAATACTGATGCAGATGGTAAACATAAACGTCAACTGGCAACTTCTCTGTCACGCAGACTATTAAATAAATTTGGTAAAGGCGGTGTTCTGCAACATGCACAAGGTAAATGGTACCCCGGTGAACCATTACCCAGATGGCAAATTGAGATATGCTGGCGTAAGGATGGTAAACCTATCTGGAAGGATGATAAATTGCTTGCTGCATTTTCAGAAAGTTATAGGATTCCTGCAAATGCAGATCATGATTTCCTCAAAATACTGTCTTCTTACTTAGGTATTTCAGATCAATATGTTGTACCAACTTATGAAGATGCTTTTTATTTTTTATGGGAAGAAGGTAAACTTCCCGTAGATATGGACCCGGCAAAAGACAAAGACAGCTCTTTAACAAGAAAAAAGCTGGAAGAAATATTAAAAGAAGGCACAAGTGAACCTCAGGGTTATTTGTTGCCGCTTAATAAATCTAAAGGGAAATGGTTGTCGAGCGTATGGGAATTTAGACGAAAACATCTGTTTTTATTGCCCGGTACATCGCCCATAGGTCTACGATTACCTCTGGGTTCACTATTGCAAAATCCCGAGAATGAACTAAGACCAGTTTTTGAACCAGATCTGTTCTCAGATAAAGAACCGCTTCCACAATATAAAAAGATCGTAGAAGAGCGGGTTGAGAATTTTATGGATGAAGGTATAAATAAATCTAAATCAACGCCGTTTATACGTACCGCACTTTGTTCAGAAATAAGAGATAATAAGCTGTTTCTTTTCCTGCCACCGCTAGATAGCGCAGAGGCATATTTAGACCTGATAACTTCTATTGAAGCTACAGCTAAAGAACTTAAGATTCCTGTAATTTTAGAAGGTTACGATCCACCAAAGGATAATCGGTTAGAATCGCTTAAAATCACCCCAGATCCAGGTGTTATAGAAGTAAACGTTCATCCGGCAAAAAACTGGACAGAATTGACTAAAAATACGCTTGCTCTTTATGAGGAAGCAAAGCAAGCCCGTTTAGGGACAGAGAAGTTTATGCTTGACGGCAAACATACTGGCACCGGCGGTGGTAATCATGTAACGCTGGGCGGAGTTTCACCAGCTGATAGTCCGCTGTTGCGCAGACCAGATCTTTTACGCAGTCTCATAACTTTCTGGCAGCATCATCCCGGTTTGTCTTATTTGTTTTCCGGAGCTTTTATAGGTCCTACGAGTCAGGCGCCGCGTGTTGATGAAGGTCGCCCCGAAAATCTCTATGAGTTGGAAATTGCCTTTAGTCAGATTCCCAAAGATGGAGAAGTGCCTTTTTGGCTTACAGATAGATTATTTCGCCATTTGCTTACAGATATTACCGGCAATACGCACAGGTCTGAGTTTTGTATAGATAAATTATATTCCCCAGACTCTTCTTCGGGAAGGTTGGGTATTCTTGAGTTAAGAGCTTTTGATATGCCGCCACATGCCCAGATGAGCCTTATGCAAATGTTGCTCGTACGTACTTTGGTCGCCTGGTTCTGGAAAAAGCCATATGAACATAATTTGGTGCGCTGGGGAACAGAGCTACATGATAAATTCCTGATGGAGCATTATGTAAAAGAAGATATTAAAGATATAGTAGAGCAGCTTAATGAAGCAGGTTATCCTTTTAAATTAGACTGGTTTGATCCTTTCTTTGAATTTAGATTTCCTTTGCACGGTATGGTCGAGATAAATGGCATTGATATAGAATTGCGTACGGCAATAGAACCGTGGAATGTTCTGGGAGAAGAAATGGCTGGTGGTGGTACTGCCCGTTATGTTGATTCATCACTAGAGCGTCTTCAGGTAAAGGTTTCTAACTTTATAGATGAACGCTATGTGCTCACCTGTAATGGTGTAAAAGTTACGTTGAGTCCTACCACAGTAAAAGGTGAATATGTTGCAGGCGTGCGTTACAAAGCATGGGATCCCTGGTCTGCATTGCATCCTACAATTGGAGTAGATACGCCACTTGTTTTTGATGTTGTAGATAAATGGAATCAACGCTCAATAGGAGGTTGCACTTATTTTGTTGCACACCCGGGTGGTCGCTCGTATGAGTCGTATCCCGTTAATAGTTACGAAGCAGAATCACGCCGAATAAATCGTTTTTGGGAATTTGGTCACTCTCAGGGAGAAATTGCCCCGGTAACGACTGTTGAGGCCGAGGGTAAACCCAGAAGAACTGTAGAACCACAAGGGCGTTCCAGCAAATTTGATTATAAGGAGGTTCCTGTTAATTTTGAATTTCCTCACACTTTAGATTTACGTAAAAAATACTAGATAACGGTATGTCTGCCATTACTGATAAATTATTCAATAATTACTTTTCAGATTTTAGTAATTATGACGAGGTTTTCAGCTCTCAAATGAAGGTTAATCCTAACTGGGAGATGTTACTGGAAAATCTAGCTGAAATAGGCAGTGATGATCTCACGGCACGCCAGGCAGACATCGACTGGTTATTGTCTGAAAATGGCGTTACTTATAACGTTTATAACGATCCTAAAGGTTTAAATCGTCCATGGAATCTCAATATCGTGCCTTTTTTGATCCATCAGAAAGAATGGGTTGATATAGAAAAGGGACTTCAGCAACGCGCAGAAATACTCAATCTCGTTTTAAAGGATATTTACGGCAAACGTGAACTCATAAAAAACGGAATAATACCTTATGAAATCGTTTTTGCTCACAGAGGTTTTTTGAGACCCTGTGATCAAATTCAGTATAAAACCGCTAAAAATCTACTCATACATTCAGCTGATATGGCGCGTGGTCCCGACGGTAGAATGTGGGTTGTAAATGATCGTACAGAAGCACCGTCGGGAATGGGCTATGCACTTGAAAATCGCTTTACCACCAGTAGAGTGCTGCCAGATATTTTCAAAAAAATAAATGTAAGACAACCATCAGATTTCTTTAATGATTTTAATGATCTTCTGGTAAGTTCTGCACAAGAAAATAAAGACAATCCCGGTATAGTTATTTTGACTCCGGGGCCTCATAACGAGACCTATTTTGAGCATGCTTATATGTCGACTTTTTTGGGTTATCCTCTTGTAAAAGGTAACGATCTGCTCGTGCGCAATGGTAAGGTCTGGTTAAAATCACTCAAAGGTCTTAAGCAGGTAGATGTTATCTTAAGAAGGGTAGACGATATATTTACAGATCCGCTTGAGCTGCGCGAAGATTCTTATCTGGGTGTTGCAGGTCTTCTGGAAGTTATACGCAAAGGCAATGTAAGTGTGGTCAACCCAATAGGCAGCGGGATTCTTGAAAATCCTGGTCTCATTCCTTTCATGAAAAATATTTCAAAGTATTTTTTAAACGAAGATCTAATATTGCCTCAGGTTGCATCGTGGTGGTGCGGGCAGGAGAAAGAGCGCAATTATGTACTCAATAATCTGCCATTATTTGTAGTAAAACGTATTGATCGTACAAATAGAGAAAGTCTTTATTTCTGTGAATTTCTATCGCAAAAAGAACTCGATACGCTTAAACGCGAAATTAAAGCCAGACCTTATAAATTTGTCGCTCAGGAAAAGATATATTTCTCTACAACCCCAGATTTTACAGCTGGTAAACTAGAGCCCAGAAAAGTAGTTTGCCGCAGTTTCGCCGTAGCGAAAAATGACGGTTATAGCGTTATGCCTGGCGGACTTGTACGAGTTGCGCCTGAGCGCGAAAACTTACGTGTATCTAACCAAAGAGGAGGCACAAGTAAAGATTTCTGGATTATAAGTGATAAAGAGCAGACCAATATTCAGAATTATTCCTGGAACAGGACTTCTTCATTACCGGTTTCTGGTATCGACGATTTGCCAAGTAATACAGCGGAAAATTTATTTTGGTCAGGACGCTATCTGGGTCGTACGCTTGTCACGGCTCGTTTTCTACGCATGGTTCTCAACCAGATGGCAAATGTGCAATACAACGAGCGAAAATCAAAATCTGAAAGCTTAGAGATACTTTTTCAGAGTATTACACATATAACGTCCACATTTCCGGGTTTTGTAGGCAAAAATCGGGAAAAAGTGATGGAAAATCCGCTTGCCGAGATCAGGTCTGTTATTCTCGATGAAAACAGAGCCGGGAGTCTTGCGCATACGATTGGTATGTTTAATAATGCGTACTATTCTATACGCAATCTATGGTCAAAAGACATGTGGCGCGTTTTTGATAGTATTCAAAAATTATGGAAGGTTTTCAAAGAAGAGAAGAGCTTTACGATACCGCGATTAACAAAACTACTTGATCGTATTATTACGAGATTGATTGCTTTCATGGGGCTTATTGAAGAAAGCATAATGGTGCAACAAGGTTTGCTATTGTATTTTATTGGTTTGCAACTAGAGCAGTCTATGATGAATATAGAAAGATGCAGAGCGCTTATAGTGATTAATCACAGGCAGCAGGTAGAATATGAAATATTAGAATCTTTGCTTAACAGTCATGAGAGCTTAAATATTTACCGTTATAGTTACAGATCTTATCTAAGCATGGAAAATGTGATAGAGCTCATTATTCTTGATAAAGAATATGCACGATCGCTTACATATCGTCTAAAAAGGCTGCAAAAAGATATTGATCGTTTACCTGGCGTTCACAACACAGATTGTAAAATTTGTATAGATGAAGCCTGTAAAAAAATAGGTGAACTCACAAGGGAAAAAGCTATTGCTCTTGATCAAGATGAAGCTACGAGATTTGAGCTGGAGCGATCTCTTTCTGCTATAAGTGATCTTCTGCATAATGTATCTTTAGCGATCACAAGTACTTATTTTAATCATTCCTATCAACCTAAACAACTAGTTTACCAAAACTTTTCATCTTAAATGCTTTATTCCTTATCGCATACGACGCGTTATAAGTACGATGGTTTTGTAACCTACTGTCACAATATCGCGACATTAAAACCCAGAGATATTCCGGGACAAAGGTTGTTAGATTATACATTAGAAATCACGCCACAGCCCTCTGAAATTTCGGAGAAAATAGATTTTTTTGGTAATACTATTACACGATTCTCGATTCAGCAACAGCATAGTGAATTAAAAGTTATAGCTAAAAGTAAAATATTAAGAGAGAATCTATCGCTTTCAGAAAAGGGTAATTTAGCTAATCAAAAAAAGATTACACTTATTGAAGCTTTGGCAGCATTAAAGGAAATCTCACCAGATATTTTTGAAGCACGCCAGTTTACTTTAGAATCTGCACTGGTGTCTAAAATTTCACCGGAAATTAAAGCTTACGCCGAAGAATCTTTTCGCCCAGAGCGGTCAATTTATGAAGCATCGTATGAGCTGATGCAGCGTATTTTTATTGATTTTGACTTCGTTTCTGGTTTTACAAATGTTGCAACGCCCATTCATGAAGTAATGAAAGAACGCAAAGGTGTTTGCCAGGATTTTGCACAAATAGCAATTGCCTGCGTTCGTGCTGTGGGAATTCCCGCAAGATATGTAAGCGGATATATAGAAACGCTCCCCCCTGAAGGACAGGAAAAAATGATAGGCGCAGATGCTTCACATGCCTGGTTTTCTGTATTTGTGCCCAAATATGGCTGGGTAGATTTTGATCCTACAAATAATGTGATACCCCATGAACAGCATATTACAGTTGGCTGGGGAAGAGACTATTATGATGTACCCCCGTTAAAAGGTGTAATCTATAGCTCTGGTAAGAACAGGATGAAAGTTTCTGTAGATCTCAGGAGAATTACAGATTAGAGCGGAATTTTCCATTTTGAGGGATGTTAAATTTGGGTAGAATCTCGAACACATAAAAATGTCTGATTCGGGTTAAGGAAATGTTATTTTTCCAAAATGTACTAAGTCAAATAGTATCAACTTTCAGTTTATTAATTTGATCAAATTTTCATGATTTTGGTAAAGAAATTTTAAAATTACTGCTCCTTTTTATTCGATTAGATTGTATTGTAGACCAAAATGATTTTATCCAGCATAGCGATTGTAGAAAGTATCCGCTTGCTCGTATAAATTTGTACATTTCTGGATTTTCTAATTCAATTTGTAATTCCTCGACAAAAATCAAAACCAGAGATAAGATAACAATCAGTATCCAATATTTGTTTTTACTAAATTTTGAGAATGTATTTTCATTGCTCTGTGGAACGTTATTGCAATTGTTACTGTATGCATCCTTTACCTTAGATTTACAATTAAGATAAAAAACCAGCAATAGAAGTTACCAAGATTTTCAAAAGGACATGGTAGAAGCTGTGGCTTATAATTAGAGTGGTAGCAAATTTTTATTTTCTATACACTTGAGAAATTGATTTTAGTTTTCTATTATTTCTTTAAGCTTGTTTAATGCTTTAGGCCATGTCTCTACAAAATAGTCGATATAATCCTCTACCGTCTCCATTTCAACTCTTACAGTTGTAATCTCATTGCTTTCCTGAAACGAATAGTTTTCCAGACCACCTGTCCAATTATCAACTTGTTCACCAGATGTTATTTCACTTTCACCATCAAGAATTCAGTTGTGTTTTATTGAAACGAATTCAAATGGTATATTTTCCGCAATTTCAGAAACCATTCCACCACGTTTACCGTTTTCATCTGTCCCGATGAAATAAATTGTTTCTCCTTTGTTCCAACTACCTTCATATGTAGAAGTGGGATTGAATTCGGCAGTCCATTGCTCATAAGTGGTTATGTCATTTAATCCCAACATAGTTTCATACACTAATTTTGAAGAGGCCTTTATCTGCTCAATAAATTCTATTTTTTTCATGATTTGAGAAATTGTTAGTTTTTTTTAAATGATCGCTAGCGGGTAGATTGTATATTAGTGGTGGATTGAGTGGCCTTTCCTGTCAAACTTCTATACAATCTGGGCGGACTACGAAGTTTATATTCATCAATCATCTATCATTCCTTATCCAAAATGTTAGCAAAAGTTTTATAATATATAATTATTTTATTCCCACTATTCTTATTGATAGGATTGTATTAAATCTATTTTTTTTAATTGAAAATGGGAAATAATTAAATAAACGTTCAACTAAGATAATTAAAAAGGCGGGTGTTCTTATGAATATCCCTCTGCCTCCCCAATATCCTTGCACTTTCATAAATCCAACTTTTTTAAACAAACTCCTTAATTCGGAAAATGTATATTCCTTTAAGTGGAACCCAGTTGCTACTCTGTCAAAATATTTTGAAATGTCATGTGGACCATTAATTCGATTTGGAGTTACGCATATATACTTCCCATCATCGGTAAGAATGTTAAAAATGTTGACTAGTTGGTTTTTCGCATCTTCAGGATGTAAATGCTCCATTAATTGATTACTATAAACTAAGTTAACGCTTTTTTTAGGTACCAGAATATTTACTCCATCAGATAGAATGAGATGAAAGTTATCAGGTAGTTCTTTAACCTTTGATATTTCTTCAGAAACATCAACCGCATAAACTTTATTAATAATTTTCGTTAATGCTAAAGAAAGTGAACAATCACCTGATCCGATCTCACAAAATGTCATGTTCTTTCGAAGGAAATGCTTTAAGAACACTAGCTGGGAAGAAACAGAAGTATCGGTTAGTTCACTACTTTTTTTTTCGGTCAATTGGGGATGAAGAGGGACGCGTCTATATAGTTCATTATAAAGGGATGAATATAAAAATTCTCGCTCTTCTTTTGAAGAATGCATTAGTCTACTAGCGAGTTCCTTCTCAATTTCGTAATGTTCCCTGATTTGTTCAATTGTACGTTTCAATTTTTTTTAAATTTTTGCTAAAGTTTTAGGCTATGTGTTCGTAGCTTGGTTTTGTAAACTAAGATAGCAAAAAGAAACCGGCGGAAGTAAATCTACAGGATTTTCCAAAAGTTTAGAGCAGAGGCATAGGTCAAACCCTCTAAAGTGGTTTATCAGTCTTTAAAGCGTAGCCTGCACCATCTGAATAAGGAGGGAGTAGCGCTGTTGGAGGCGAGCTTGCTGGAGCTGGTCGAGCATTAATACTTATTCTTACGGTCGTTATTCCTTTATTTTTCTAATTATTTTAGAAAATCGGTGTTAGCATATTTATATTGCATTGATATAATTTTAATAAGTGCAGGGGCTTCCCATTGATCGAGAATTGTTTTCTGATTCCAAACTAAAGGAAGTTCAGCTGCAAAACTTTGCTATTAACGAATATTAATTTACCACTTCACCGTAAAGTCAAATATCCATTGTGATTATTCATAGTAAATGATTTTTTTTAGTAAAAATAAGTGTTGAAATAGCCTATTTAATTTAGTAATCATTCGATTGCTAATTAAAAGGCAGCTAATTGGTTCTCAATTTTTATATCTATTTGAGTAAGTCATTAAAGTTGTTTCTGATGATTTTTTTAGCAAATGATCTTTTTATAGAGCGTAATGAATTTGTATAATTTCTTTTGATTTTACCCGATTTTAATACTAAAAAACAGGTTTTTATACACTAAATTCGTGAGCATGAATAGCAGACCTGAACAGCTAAAAGCGCTAGATCGCTTACTTACGATTATGGGCGAACTGCGAGAGCAGTGCCCCTGGGACAAAAAGCAAACTCTACAATCCCTGCGACATCTTACAATAGAAGAAACTTACGAGTTAGGTGACGCCATTCTTGATAATGACCTTGAAGAGGTTAAAAAAGAATTGGGTGACCTTCTTTTACATATTGTATTCTATGCAAAAATAGGCAGCGAAACAAATGATTTTGATATAGCCGATGTCGCTAATGGCATCTGTGAGAAATTGATAAGCAGGCATCCTCATATTTACAGTGATGTAGAGGTAAAAGATGAAGAAGATGTTAAGCGCCACTGGGAAAACCTAAAACTGAAAGAAGGTAAAAAATCTGTTTTAGAAGGAGTGCCGCGCTCTTTGCCGGCACTTGTAAAAGCAAGCCGTATACAGGATAAGGTAGCTGGGGTGGGTTTTGACTGGGAAGAGCCACAACAGGTTTTTGAGAAAGTAAAAGAAGAACTTGACGAACTACAACACGAAGTACGAGTTAATGACCAGGAGAAAATAGAAGCCGAATTTGGCGATGTGCTTTTCTCAATGATCAATTACGCCCGTTTTCTCAAAGTAGATCCCGAAAGTGCTCTTGAGCGCACCAATAAAAAATTCATTAAGCGCTTTCAATACCTGGAAGAGAAAGCTAAAGCAAACAGCAAAGAATTAAAAGATATGACCCTTGCAGAGATGGATGTTTTCTGGGAAGAGGCTAAGAAGTTGTGATATTAAAATATAGAATTAAAACATGATAAAACCCCTAATAACAGTAGCAATTATCGCCTTTTTCGGCTTAAAATCGGTTGCACAGCAAGAAAATCAGCCAGCAGTTACTACAGCAGATTATGAGCGAGCAGTTCAGTTTTTGAGACCTGCCACAAACAAGCTGGTTTACCATGATAATGTAAGACCTGCCTGGCTTGAAGATGGTAAATTCTGGTATCAGGTAGATACAGAGAATGGCCAGCAATATGTGCTTGTTGATCCTAAGTCTGCTTCACGAGAAACCTTCCCTGATAGAGCTGCTCTCTTTGCGAAACTAAATTTACAGGATGATAATACGATAAGAAGATTTGCACCAGAGGTGATTTCGCCAGACGGCACACAGTCGGCATTTATAAAAGATTACAATTTGTGGGTGCGAGATGTAAAAAGCGGTGAAGAAACTCAGTTGACCTCAGATGGGATAAAAGACTTTGGTTACGCGACAGACAATGCCGGATGGAAACATAGCGATCGCCCCATTCTGCTCTGGTCTCCAGATTCTAAAAAAATAGCGACTTTTCAGCAGGATCAGCGGCATGTAAGCGATATGTATTTAGTGCAAACAACAGTGGGCGCGCCAAAGTTGCAAACTTGGAAATATCCTATTCCTGATGATGAAGATATCATTCGTATACACCGGGTGATCATTGATGTGCCTAATAAAGAGGTAGTGCGATTACAAATGCCGGCAGATCCTCGCAGAGGTACTTTGTGTGATGATATTGCCTGCTCAGGTTCTTTTGATGATAATGAATGGAATGAGGACGCAACCAAACTTGCATTTGTGTCTACTTCGCGTGATCATAAGGTCGAAAAAATGCGCATTGCAGATGCTGAAACCGGAGCTGTAAAAGAAATTTTTGAAGAGAAAATTGATACCCAATATGAGTCTGGTCAGGGTACAGTAAACTGGCATTATCTACCAGATTCTAATGAGATAATCTGGTATTCTGAAAGAGACAACTGGGGGCATTTATATTTATATGATGCAACTACCGGGAAATTAAAAAATCAGATCACTACGGGAGATTTTGTCGTTACCAGTCTTGAAAAAGTAGATCAAAAAAACAGAGTACTTTACTTTAATGCTAACGGAAGAGAAAAGGACGAAGATCCTTATTTTAGTCATTTTTACCGTGTTGATTTTAATGGGAAACGCCTTAAATTATTAACTCCAGAAAGTGGAAATCATGCTGTTTCTCTTTCGCCGAAAGGCAATTATTTTGTAGATAATTATTCACAGCCTGATGTTGCTCCCGTTTCTGTTTTGCGCAATGACAGCGGTAAACTTCTTTTAAAATTAGAGCAGGCAGATATCTCACAACTAGAAGCAACCGGCTGGAAACCGCCGCAGCCCATAAAAGTAAAATCTCGCGATGGCCGCTGGGATTTATATGGCTTAATGTTTACTCCTACAAATCTGGATACAAGTAAAAAATATCCTGTTGTAAATTATATTTATCCCGGTCCTCAAGGTGGCGGGGTAGGAAGCAGGTCATTTTCTGCCGCGCGTCGCGATCATCAGGCTTTGGCAGAACTAGGTTTTGTGGTTATTGTTATAGACGGTACATGTAATCCCGGGCGCTCAAAATCTTTTCATGATGTTTGCTACGGCAATATGGCAGACAATACACTTGATGATCAAATCTCAGGAATAAAACAGTTGGCAGAAAAATACAAGTACTTCGACTTGAATCGCGTGGGTATTTGGGGTCATTCTGGCGGCGGTTATGCAACGGCTGCGGCGATGTTTCGCTACCCGGAATTTTATAAAGTAGGCATTTCAGAATCTGGTAATCACGATAATCGTAATTATGAGGACGACTGGGGTGAGCGTTATATAGGATTGTTGACTAAAGATTCTTCAGGTAAATCAAATTATGAAGACCAGGCCAATCAAAATTTTGCTGCAAATCTTAAGGGCAAGTTACTCCTGGCACATGGCGCTGTAGATGATAATGTGCCGCCATACAATACCTATCTTGTAGTTGATGCCTTAATAAAAGCCAACAAAGATTTTGACCTGATAATATTTCCTCATGCAAGACACGGTTATGGGAGTGACAGTGATTATATGATGCGACGTCGTTGGGATTATTTTGTTGAAAATTTGAAAGGTGCCACGCATCCTAAAGAATTTGAAATAAAGTAGTTACTTAGAGTTATTTTATAAGATTAATCCCAATTTATTCATGAAGAAAGATTTTTTACTCATTATAAGTTTTCTTGTACTATTTAGTTGCAGTAACAATGATGATACTAATGTAGAAGGTGAAATACCAGACGGCAGCAACCCAGTATCTGAGGAAGAAACCGCAGAAGAAGTAGAAGTATACAATGCAGAGCTTGTGCACGATAATCTCACGCTTATAATGGAAAATGGCGGCACTACAGCTTCACTTATTACAAAAAAAGGAAATCCTCTTCATGAATGGGAATTTGACCTTAGTCTGGGCAATGATCTGGAATTGCTTGATAATGGTCAACTCTTGGGTATGTTTAAAATTCCTGATCCTGCTTTTACTTTAGGTGGTTATGGCGGAGTGATTAGATTTATAAACCCAGACAATTCTATAGCATGGGAGTACACCTATTCAACTGAAAATGAAATATGCCATCACGATGTTGAACTCTTACCAAACGGAAATCTTCTATTTATGGTTTGGGAAAAAATCACTGTAGAAGAGGCAAATTCAAAAGGTATTGTAACTACGGTTCCTATCTATCCTGAAAAGTTAATTGAGATCAATAGAGACAGTAGGCAAATAGTATGGCAGTGGCGCAGTTGGGAACATTTAGTACAAGAAGCAGATGAAAATCTTTCTACCTATGGTGTAGTTGCAGATAATCCTAATAAGATCAACTTTAATTACAATCTGCCTGATGACGGAGATGTAACTCATGCTAACGGTATTGATTACGATTCTGTAAAAGACGTGATCTTTGTAAGTGTAAATGCATTAAGTGAAGTTTGGGTTGTAGATCACAGTACTTCAACTTTAGAAGCGATGCAAAGTACAGGCGGGTCCTATGGTAAAGGCGGCGATCTTATTTATCGTTTTGGTAATCCTGAAGTATATAATAATGCTCAGGGCGCAAGACGATTCTTTAACAATCACTATCCTAACTTTTTACAAAATGATGAAGTAGGAGCAGGTAACATGCTAATTTATAATAACGGTACAAACGTAGAACAGTCAACCGCTTATGAACTTGCAATGCCTGCAGATTATAAACTAGTGGCTAATGCAGATAATGAGCCGGAGGTGGTGTGGAGCTTTACAGATCCTGATATGTTTTATGGAAAGCTTTCTGGCGTTACTCGCTTAAGCAATGGTAACACGATGATCTGTGAAGGTGATTATGGTTATTGGGAAGTAACGATTGCTGGAGAAGTAGTCTGGAAATATAACGGTAAACAGTCTACCTACTGGCGCGGTTACAGTTATGATCTTGATGATGAAGCCGTAATTAATCTGGGATTATCTTTTTAAGATTTAAAAATCGGTCTTTTTTCTCCTGAAATCGGTTAAAATAGAGCTAAAAACGGATCGGAATATTTATTTTTAGGTATGAAACCTGAGATAGTTACGATTCCTGAGCGCAAATTAGTTGGCATGTGTATAACAACATCTATATCGTTTGATGAAACGGCAGCTTTATGGCAGAACTTTATGGCAAGGCATAAAGAGATTAAAGATATTGCACAGCCAGGTTTTTACTCCATGCAGATCTATCCCGAAGATTTTAAAGTTGAAGAATTTACAGAGGAAACTAAATTTGAAAGATGGGCGGTAGTAGAAGTAAAGCATTTTAATGACTTACCTGCGGGGATGTCTAAGCGCATTCTTGCTGGTGGTACGTATGCTGTATTCACCCATGTGGGACCGGTGAAAACTTTCGTTAACACGTCAAACTATATCTATGGTACCTGGTTACCCAATTCTAAATATGAACTTGATGCCCGGGCTCATTTTGAACGATTGGGAGAAAAATATTACGGCCCAGATCATCCCGAATCTGAAGAGGAAATATGGGTGCCTATTAAGACAAGCTAAATTTTCACATAGAATCAAACAATCTTAAACCGTATTATGAAAATCTATTCTTTAATCTTCATGCTTTTTTGCGGATGTTTATTATCAGCGCAATCGTTTAACCTGCAATTTGATCACACAGCTCTTTCGGTTTCAGATCTTGATAAAAGTGTAGACTTCTACCAGCGCATTTTGCAGTTACACCCTATACCTACGCCGGCAGACAATCCTACATTACGCTGGTTTGATCTGGGTAATCACCATCAATTACACTTGATAAAATCAGACAAAAGTGAAATAGAAGCTACGCCTAAAGCACTCCATTTTTCACTCAATTTGAGCGATATTGATGCCTTTATAGCATATTTAAAAGATAATAATGTTGATTATATTAATTGGCTAGGAGATAGCAAAGAAACAAGTTTGCGACCAGATGGCGTGCGACAGATCTATGTGCAGGATCCTGATGGTTACTGGATCGAGATAAATGATGCTTCTTATACAGCTAGTAACTAGAAAGGCATATTAAAGAATTACATATCCTTTCTGGGATGAAATTTTTCCATAATATCTGCAAGTTGTGAGCGATCAGCATGCATATAGATTTCTGTTGTGGTTATACTTTCATGACCTAACATCTGCTGTATAGCTCTAAGATCTGCGCCATTTTTTAACAAATGGGAAGCAAACGAATGTCTAAAAGTATGTGGACTGATACTTTTCTTAACTCCTGCTTCTTTCGCTAGATTTTTTATAATGGTAAAAACCATCGCTCTGGTAAGTCGTGCTCCTCTCCGGTTCAAAAAAAGCGTATCAAGAAATTCAGGTTTTGCTTCTTGATGAACCCGTACCTGATCTTTGTAAATATTAATATACCTCTGTGTCAAAGGGGCAATAGGCACAAACCGCTGTTTGTCTCCCTTACCAGTTACAAGAATATACCCTTCTTTAAAATAAAGGTCAGATAATTTGAGATCAAGTAGTTCAGAAACGCGTAGGCCACACCCATATAAAGTCTCAAGCATTGCGCGATTGCGCTCCCCTTGTGGCGAACTAAGATCTATTGTGTTTATAATTTTATCGATCTCATTTAATGAAAGCGTATCGGGCAGTTTTCTACCTATTTTAGGTGATTCTATAAGATCTGTAGGATTATCTGTTCTGTAATCTTCAAAAACGAGATAATCAAAAAAACCTTTTAAGCCAGAAATAATTCTGGCCTGCGATCTTGCATTAACTTTTTTTGCCGTGTCATAAATAAACTGCTGGACGGTCTCATGAGAAATAGTGAGAGGATTTGATGTAGAATTTACACTCTTTAACCAGCCTATTAATTTATTGATATCCAGAGCATAATTCACGATAGAATTGCTCGCTAGACCTTTTTCCAGTTTTAAATAATGCTTATAATCTGTAAGTGCTTGTGCCCAATTCACGCTATAAAAGTAAGTAAGATTAAGAGATTTTTAATAATCATTTAGGTTTTTCTTATTACCGCTAAATAAATTGAGCCATTAGATTTGTATAAATTTAAAAATTAAAATTATGAAAAAGCTTATTGCATTAGCAACAGTATTAGTATTAGGAACCGGAGCGGCTAACGCTCAGGAATTTGTACAATTTGGTGTAAAAGGTGGTGTTAATTTTGCGACGATTACAGGTGATGACTTTGACAGTCCAGACTCAAGAACGAGTTTTAATGTAGGTTTATTGGCAGAGGTTCCTTTATCAGAACGTTTTTCTATTCAGCCAGAGGTTTTGTATTCGGGACAGGGGTTTGATGCTGTAAGATTTGATCAGGATAATGCACTTGATAATGATCAAAATGTAGAGTATCAACTTGATTATGTACAGGTACCTGTACTTGCTAAAATATATTTAGTAGACGGTTTGAGTTTACAGGCAGGTCCATCTTTCAACTTTAAAGTAAATGAAGAAATAGATTCTCAGCCTAATGATGATGAGGGAGATTTTGATCTTGATTCTGCACAGGATTTTGAATTTGGCGGTGCAGCTGGTCTTGAGTATAAGTTTGCTAACGGATTTTTAATTCAGGGTCGTTACAACTACGGTTTTACCGAAACTTTTGAAGACAGCGACGCACATAATTCTACCTTTCAGGTGGGAGTAGGTTTTATGTTTTAAATAATTTTCACTGAAATCAAATTAAAAGCACCCATAAGGGTGCTTTTTTTGTTTTGTAATTTGTGAAACGGTATAACTTTAATAAAGTCCTTTATATGAAGTGAAAAGCTCTAACTTCAATTAAATTATTTTATATAATAATTTATGTATAAACTATATATTGCCTTTTGCATTTTCGTATATTCAATCAGTTCGACTTCAGCACAAGAAGTATTGCCAAGAACGCTGTCAGAATTTGATGCAGATCAAAAGCTTGGTGATTCTAGATTTAGTCTGGTAGCAGGACCAGAGGCAAACTTTTTTATAGATGAAACCGGTAAAGATCTTAATAGTTTTGGTGTAGGTTTAGGTATTGGTTTGCAATACGAGATCTCAAATTCTCTTTTGATAGAAGGTCGATATTCTTTTGGTATCACAAACAAATTTAATACGATGCCAGATGATTATGCCTCAAGATTTAATACCTTTTATATCTCACTTATTTACCGATTTTAATGCCTTTAGGGCTACTTTTTATTAAGCGGCCCCCGATTCTTTTTTTATGCGATTAAAACGGGTACATTTAAAACTTTAAATTTGTATTGATGAGTAAAGAATTAAAGATACTTATAATAAACGGTCCCAATCTTAATCTTCTGGGTAAACGTGAGCCTGATGTCTATGGGAGTCAGTCTTTTGAAGATTATTTTTCTAAGCTGCAGTTTCAGTTTAAGGAGACAGAGCTCTCTTATTTTCAGTCAAATAATGAAGGAGATTTAATTACAAAAATTCAGCAGGCTGATGATGAATTTGATGGCATTGTGCTCAACGCAGCTGCCTATACGCATACTTCTGTAGGGATAGGTGATGCCATTGCCGCAATTAAAACACCTGTAATAGAAGTGCATATTTCTAACACATTTGCCAGAGAAGAATTTAGACATCATTCTTATATTTCGCCTAAAGCCAAAGGAATAATTTTAGGATTCGGACTCAAAAGTTATGAGCTCGCCATTCAAAGTTTTCTATAAAAAATACTATTGAAGCATAAAAAAACTCCGAAGTAAGCTTCGGAGTTTTTTGTTTTATATATATGTATTGACTTATAAGTGAATCACTTCATCGTAAGCAGCCGCTACAGCTTCCATCACAGCCTCACTCATAGTAGGGTGCGGGTGAACAGCCTTAAGAACTTCATGACCTGTAGTCTCAAGTTTTCTGCCTAAAACAGCTTCAGCGATCATATCGGTCACGCCGGCACCAATCATATGGCATCCTAACCATTCACCATATTTAGCATCAAAAATAACTTTTACAAAACCTTCTTTGTTTCCGGAAGCACTTGCTTTACCTGAAGCCGAGAACGGGAATTTACCTACTTTAATGTCATAACCCGCTTCTTTGGCTTGTTTTTCTGTCATACCTACAGAAGCAATTTCTGGTGAAGCATATGTACATCCCGGTATGTTGCCATAATCAAGTTTTGATACATGCATACCTTTTATTTTCTCTACGCAGATTATACCTTCTGCAGAGGCTACGTGAGCCAGAGCAGGGCCGTGGGTAACATCGCCAATTGCATAATAACCCGGCATATTTGTATTATACCAGTCATTAACTACAATCTTATCTCTGTCTGTGATAATGCCCACATCTTCAAGACCTATATTCTCAATATTGGTTTTAATACCTACGGCAGAAAGAACTACATCTGCTTCTAATTTTTCTTCTCCTTTTTGAGTTTTTACGGTTGCTACCACACCGTCTCCAGAAGTGTCTACAGACTCTACTGAAGAATTGGTCATAACTTTAATACCTGCCTTTTTAAAAGAACGCTCAAATTGCTTTGATACTTCTTCATCTTCAAGCGGAACCAACGTAGGTAAAAACTCTACAATAGTAACTTCTGTGCCCATAGAGTTGTAGAAGTTTGCAAACTCAACACCTATAGCTCCAGAACCTACAACGATCATCTTTTTAGGCTGCTCTTTTAAAGTCATTGCTTCACGGTAACCTATAACTTTCTTGCCGTCTTGTTTAAGATTAGGCAGTTCGCGAGATTTTGCGCCCGTTGCAATTATGATGTGGTCTGCACTATATTCTGTGCCATCAACATCTATTTTCTTTCCGGGTTTTAGTTTCCCATAACCGTTGATAACTTCAATTTTATTTTTTTTCATCAGGAATTGAACACCTTTGCTCATTCCGTCTGCTACATCTCTGCTTCGTTTTACAACTGCACTAAAATCTTTGTCTGCACCGTCTACCTTTAAGCCATAATCTTCAGCATGTTTTAGGTATTCAAAAACCTGCGCGCTTTTTAAAAGTGCTTTTGTAGGAATACATCCCCAGTTAAGACAAACACCACCCAGACTTTCTTTTTCTACAATTGCGGTCTTAAAACCTAACTGTGAGGCGCGAATAGCGGTTACATAACCTCCCGGGCCACTTCCTAAAACAATGATATCGAACTTGCTCATATTTTTTGGTCAAAATTAAGCCACGAATTTACGCATTATTAACCTAAACTAAAAGAGAGAAGGCTTTCTAAAAATCGGTCAATATGATATGAAAATCGGGGAAATAAGGCTAAAAATTACTAATTAATTACAAAAGAAAAGGCTTGCAGACGACGCTTAAAGCGACCGCGAGCAAGCCTTCTACAAGAATATTTTATATAATCTACATCTGAACTTTTGTAACCTCTGCTTCAGATAGTTTTAACGCACCCATCACATCACTGAAATTAGAATAATCACCATTAAAATCTTTCGCCATTAAGGCAGGGATTATAGCAACTCGTATAACCTGATTATCTGTAAATCCCGTGTCAAGATCTGCAAGGTCGTGATCACCATCTATAAATAACTCTGTATCTAAAAACGTATGATTGTATACATATTGTATGGTGCCTTTATCCAGAAAGAAATTTTGAGGCATCAAGCTCCATGCATCTGCAGTGCTGCCATCATTAAGCTCAACAGTAGAATCTAAACGATAAACAAGAACAACATCATTCTCAAACACTTCAAAATCTGTAAAATCGCTATAAGTTAAAAGTGTAGACCATAGGTTGTTATCTGCTTCATAATCGTAATTTACATTTTCGACTTCAAATATTGCAGGCATCTCTGCATCTACACCATCATAACCGGGAGGGCCTTGTGGTCCCTGATCACCTTCACAGGAAATTAGACCTGCGGCTAATACGCTAAAGAGTATAAAAATTTTTTTCATAATTGTATTTAGTTAAATTTAATAAGTGTAATCAACATCTGTTCCAAAAAAAAAACAAGTGCCTTAATTCTCAAAGTCAATGCTAGCGGAATTTATGCAATAGCGCTGTCCTGTTTGTGTAGGACCGTCATCAAAAACATGACCCAGATGACTTCCGCAATTTGCGCATAAGATTTCTGTACGCACCATGCCAAAAGTTGTATCTCTTACATACTCAACCGCACCATCTATCGCTTCATCAAAACTAGGCCAGCCACAACTACTTTCAAACTTGCTATTGCTTTCAAAAAGTTTTGCATCACAAGCAGCGCAGTGATATGTGCCATCTGCAAAATGAAGGTTGTATTTACCCGTATGCGGGCGTTCTGTTCCTTTTTGTCTTAGTACGTGGTACTGCTCTTCACCCAGAAGCTCTTTCCACTCGGCTTCTGATTTTTCTACAGGATATTTTTTCATTAGTTATTTTTATTTAGAAGGTATAAAATTTAGGGCTGCACCATTTATACAGTGCCTTTTGCCAGTAGTATTTCTAGGGCCATCATTAAATACGTGACCCAGATGACCGCCACATTGCGCGCAATGTTCTTCTGTGCGTGTGTAACCTAATTTGCGATCTGTAGAATATTCTACATTGCCCTCTACGGCTCTGTCAAAAGAAGGCCATCCAGTACCGCTGTCAAATTTATATTGACTTTCAAAAACCGGAGTTCCACAGGCTGCACAAACATAGGTGCCTTTCTCTTTAATACGTAACAAATCACTTGAGAAAGCGCGCTCTGTGCCTTCTTCTCTTAAAATATTATATTCTGCCGCAGAGAGTTCAGCTTTCCATTCAGAATCGGTTTTTTGTATAGGGAAAGGTTTTTTCTTTTCCTGAGCGTTGCCATTGCAACCTATAAATGTGATGCAAATAAAAGCAACCAAGAGTTCTTTCATAGGTATTTTTGTATAAAATTAGTCAAAGAGAATGCCAACTAAACTGAAGCTTAACTGTTTTAACAAAAGTCTAACTTAAAGCCAAAAAATATTATAAACTATCAATGGATTACGGACAATAATGTGGATATGTTAGATATTATCCCTATTTTTAAAAAGCATTAACCAACTTATTTATCTCTTGAGACAACAACGCATTATAATTGAAAATATAGCTCCGCAACTACAAGGTGGGGCTTTTTTTATTAAACGAGTAATTGGTGAGTCAGTCACCGTCACTGCAGATGTTTTAGGTGATGGTCATGACGTTTTGCAAGCTGAAGTTTGCTATAAGCCTAAGTCTGAAAAAGAGTGGAAAACCGTTCGTCTTGATTTTGTCAATAATGATGAATATACAGCCACTTTTAAGGTAGAAAAACAAGGTTTTTATGATTACAAAATAAAAGGATGGATAGATGATGCTCTTAATTGGCAACACGGTATAGAGGTAAAGATAAAAGACGGGCAGCATGTAAAAAGTGAACTTCTTGATGGTTTAAAACATCTTGATGCTCTCATTCCGCAAGTACAGAATTATGAGGTAGAATTTTTGCAAGGTGCAAAGGCAGTATTTAGTGATGAGAGTCACTATGATGAAGCAATATCTATTGCTACCACAGAAAGACTACATGATCTGTTTTTTCATTATCCCATTCGCCATTTAGCAAATGAAAGCGACATACTTGAAGTGTATGTAGATAGAAAGAAAGCTGGTTTTAGTACGTGGTATGAATTTTTCCCCAGATCTGCATCGCAGGAGCCGGGCAAACACGGGACGTTTAAAGACTGTGAGAGACTGTTGCCACGAGTGGCAGCCATGGGTTTTGATACCTTGTATTTTCCGCCCATTCACCCCATTGGAGAAAAAAATAGAAAGGGAAAAAATAATGCTACAAATGCACAGGAAGGCGATAGTGGTGTGCCCTGGGCCATAGGTTCAAAATTAGGAGGTCATAAATCAATACACCCTGAATTAGGTACTGAGCAGGACTTTAGAGATCTTATTAAAAATGCGAATGAGCGTGGAATCGAAATTGCGATGGATTTAGCTTTTCAATGTGCACCAGATCATCCATATTTAACAGAACATCCGGAATGGTTTAAAAAACGACCTGACGGCACAATGCAATATGCTGAGAACCCGCCAAAAAAGTACCAGGATATAGTCAATTTTAATTGGGATACGCCCGATTTTAAAAGCCTTTGGGAAGAACTTTTAAGTGTTGCCCTGCACTGGATTGATTTTGGTGTGAAAATTTTCAGAGTTGATAATCCGCATACTAAGCCTTTTTATTTCTGGAATTGGTTTATTGCCGAAATAAAGAAAAAACACCCTGATGTGTTATTCCTTGCCGAAGCTTTTTCAAGACCTAAGATCATGCAACAATTGGCTAAACAGGGTTATTCTCAATCGTATACTTATTTTACCTGGCGTACAAGTAAGCAGGAGCTTACGACCTACATGAATGAACTAACACAAACCAAACAGAAAGAATATTTTAGACCTAATTTTTGGCCAAATACCCCAGATATAAATGCATATCATATGCAGGGAGCTAATGAATCGCAACATCTCATACGCTATGCCCTGGCAGCAACTTTAAGCGGGAATATTGGATTATATGGGCCTGTTTATGAATTTATGGTTTCAGATGCCGTTCCCGGCAAAGAGGAATATATGCATTCTGAAAAGTATCAGATTAATCACTGGGATTGGGAACATGAGAATAAATTGGGCAGGCTTATTTCAAAAATAAATTCTATAAGACATCATCATCCTGCATTGCAGCAGACTAATAATATAAAATTTTGCGAGATACAGAATGAAGGTATAATGGCCTTCTATAAATGGAATGAAGATAAAACGAATCAATTACTAATAATCATAAGCCTTGATCCTTATTACGTGCAACAGGGTTATGTACAGTTGCCACTAGATGAACTGGGAATAAATGAAGGACATGCGGTTGCAGTAAAGGATCTGGTGACCGAAAGTACCTATACCTGGCACGCAGAGTGGAATTTTGTAGAGTTGCATCCTGCGATACCATTCCACATTTTTCAAATATTTAAGTAGAACCAACAATTATAAACCAGACGGGATATCCCGCCAGCATATAGATTAAAAATATTAGCCATGGGAGCGGAAGAAACCATACATAAAAACTTAATTTTTAAATACGATTGCAGCTGGCATGAACTCTTAGAACAGGAACGTTTTAAGAAGGAGTTTTGTGAGGATGTTCTGGAATCCTACATCTTAAATCAGCGTTGGTATGGCGGTAAGGCTAGTGCATTAAAATATATAGAGATCATAGATTACTTTCCTATAGAAAAAGGATCTGAACGATTTTATGGGATTGTATTGGAAGTTAATTTTAAAGAAGCGTTTGTACAGAATTACTTTTTGCCCATTGCTTTTGTTACAGATAAGGATTATGCAAAAGAAAATGTCATCACTTATCTGGATCTTAACGGTGAGCAAGGCTACCTTGTTGATGCATTATATCTTGAGCATTTTAGAATACAGATCTTTGACAAGATACTAGAAGGTGAAAAATACAAATATCAGGATGTAGCATACCGCCGTGGCAGACAGTGGGACGCGACTGAATATAAAAGCAGTCGGTTTTTAGGAGCAGATCAAAGTAATACCTCTATAGTTTACAATGAACGTTATATTTTAAAGATATTCAGAAGGGTTTATGTAGACGAGAATCCAGATTATGAGATCAATAAATATCTCACGATGAAGGGCTCTTTTAAAAATACACCAAAATACTGTGGTAGTATTACACTAAGATTTAGTGATAAGAATGTCATTACGCTCGGGCTGATGCAGGAATTAGTGCCTAATGATGGCGATGCGTGGGAATATTTTACTAATAATTTAAAAGCTGCTTTTACAACACTTTCAGAGCAACAAATTGATATTAAAGCGCTTAAGGTTGCGAGACCATTTCAACAACTAGAAATATCAGATATACCTGAATCTATTCTTTCCTGGTGCCCTAAAGAGATTTTTGAAGATACTGCCCAGCTTGCGGTGCGCTCTGCGCAAATGCATATTGCGCTAGGTGAGGAGCGTGTAAATACTGCTTTTACTCCACAACCTTTTGGCAATGACTACACAGTGTGGCTTAAGAACAGACTAATTTACATGTTTGAGAATCGGGTAAATCTTGTTGAAAATAATCTACATAAGTTAGAAGATATGCGCCTTGAGTTGGCTCAGGAGTTTATTGGTAACAAAAAGATAATTAGACAACGTCTGCTTGATTTTGATGAAGATAAATTGAAAAGTGAGCGGTTACGTATTCATGGTGATTATCATTTAGGCCAGGTGCTTGTGAGCAATCGTGATTTTTACATTATTGATTTTGAAGGTGAGCCAGAAAGTACAATTCGAGACAGAAAAGTAAAACAACCGCCTATCAAGGATATTGCCGGTATGTTTAGGTCTTTTCATTATGCTATTTATGCCACGATCTTCAATAATCAGGAGTCATTTAATTATGATATAGAAGATTTGTTTCATGCAGCAGAAGTGCTTTACAGTCACTTGATAGGTGTATTTTTAAAAACCTATGTATCTCAGGTGCAACAGGCAAATCTAAACATAGGATATATTAAAGAAATAGAATTTTTATTACAATATTGCTTACTTGAGAAAGCTGTCTATGAGTTAGGCTATGAGCTTAACGCAAGACCCAGATGGGCAATAATCCCCCTTAAGGGAATTTCAAACATACTTAACGAAAAAGTAAATGAGTAACGTACAAACATACAGTTTATTAACAGATTTTGATATTGACTTATTTAAATCAGGTAAGCATTTCCGGTTATATGAAAAACTAGGATCACACCCTGTGGTCGTAGAAGGAGTAAAGGGAACATACTTTGCTGTATGGGCTCCCAGCGCTAAGGCAGTTTCTGTAGTGGGAGATTTTAATTTCTGGCTTGAAGGAGAACATAAACTAAATGTGCGTTGGGACGGTAGCGGTATTTGGGAAGGTTTTATTCCGGGAATAG
The DNA here is from genome assembly GCF_047946675.1 of Leeuwenhoekiella sp. A16. Classification (GTDB taxonomy): domain Bacteria; phylum Bacteroidota; class Bacteroidia; order Flavobacteriales; family Flavobacteriaceae; genus Leeuwenhoekiella. The sequence continues at coordinate 3,816,076 of NZ_CP172313.1, read as the reverse complement.
AAGCGGGAACACTTTATAAGTACAAGATTCAATCTCATAACAACGATTTTAAAAGTGAAAAAGCAGATCCGTTTGCTTTGCGGGCAGAGCATCCTCCTAAGACAGCATCTGTAGTTTATGACCTTAGTTATAAATGGAAGGATAAAAACTGGATGAATAAACGTGCTAAACACAATGCGATAGATAAACCGTTTTCAGTTTATGAAGTACATGCCAGTTCATGGAAGAAAAAGGCAGAAGAAAACCGCAGCTTAAGTTATACAGAATTATCAGATGAACTGGTTAATTATGTAAAAGAAGTAGGCTTTACCCATGTAGAGTTCATGCCTATTATGGAATATCCTTATGATCCCAGCTGGGGTTATCAACTCACGGGGTATTTTGCACCAACTTCCCGCTTTGGTTATCCAGAAGAATTTATGCTGCTTATAGATAAATTTCATAAGGCAGGAATAGGAGTTATTTTAGATTGGGTGCCATCTCATTTTCCGGAAGATGCACACGGGCTTGGCTTTTTTGACGGCTCGCATTTATATGAGCATCCCGATAGAAAAAGAGGGTATCACCCAGACTGGAAATCTTTGATCTTTAATTATGGGCGAAATGAGGTACGTGCTTTTTTAATAAGTAATGCTTTATTTTGGTTAGATAAATATCATGTAGATGCTTTGCGAGTAGATGCGGTTGCTTCAATGTTGTATCTGGATTATTCACGTGAAGATGGAGAATGGGAGCCTAATATCTATGGCGGAAGAGAAAATCTTGAAGCTGTTTCCTTCTTGAAAGAGTTCAATATGGAAGTTTATAAAAACTTCCCTGATGTACAAACTATTGCGGAAGAATCTACCAGTTTCCCTATGGTTTCTAAACCTGTTTATTTAGGTGGTTTAGGGTTTGGTATGAAGTGGATGATGGGCTGGATGCACGACACTTTGCAGTATTTTGCTAAAGAACCTGTTTACAGACAGCATCATCAAAATGATATAACCTTCAGTATGACCTATGCATTTACTGAGAATTTTATGCTGCCGCTGTCACATGATGAGGTAGTATATGGTAAAAAATCAATATTAAGCAGAATGCCAGGTGATGAATGGCAAAGGTTTGCCAATCTGCGTTTGTTATATGGATATATGTTTGTTCATCCCGGTACAAAGCTGCTCTTTCAGGGAGGGGAAATTGGTCAATATGAAGAATGGAATTTTCAACAAAGTATTGATTGGCATTTATTGGAGTATGATTTCCACAAAGGCATTAAACAAACAGTTACAGACCTCAATAAATTATATAAGTCACAACCAGCTCTTTACGAAAAACAATTCAGTAATGAAGGTTTTGAATGGATTGAGTGGAATGACAGTGCTAATTCGGTTTTATCATTTTTAAGAAAAGGTGAAGATCCTAACGATACGCTGGTTATAATTTGCAATTTCACTCCCGTACCAAGAGAAAATTATAGAATAGGAGTGCCAGATAATTTTAAAGCTAAATCTGCTATTTACCAGATATTTAATAGCAATGATAGAAAATATCAGGGCAGTGGTGATTATGTAGCGCATCAATTAACTGTTGATGAAGAAGGATGGAATGGCCGCTCTCAATCTTTAATATTAGATCTGCCGCCATTATCAATAACTGTTCATTCTAAAAAACCTCTAAAGAAGTAACAATTTATTGTTATTGCGAAATAGACTGGCATAATTTCAAATATTGAAATGTATGCCTTTCATTTGTATATCTTAAAAAGAATACCCTCATATGATTACAAATACTGAACTTGTAAATAAAGGGAATCAATTTCCCGATACTATAGTAGATTTTCAAAAAGAAGTAGATACGTTATACTTCACTACAAAAAATGACGTGATACTCCAGCTTACTGTTCTACGTGATAGTGTTGTACGATTTAGATATGGCACTCGCGGCGTTTTAGAAGAAGACTTTTCTTATGCCATTGATCATGAAAATCATACCGGGTATAATCATCTCGAAATATCTGATGACGAAACACATTACGAGATAACTACCGCAAAACTGGTCATAAAGCTAGAAAAATCGAGCCTACAGACTAAAATATTCGATATAGAAGGAAATCTTATTAACGAAGATGAAATCGGATTTCATTATGAAGAGAGCTTTGAATATGGCGGTGATGTGGTAAAAATGAGTAAAAAAGCTCAGCATGGCGAGGGTTTTTATGGTATGGGTGATAAGCCTATGCATTTCAACCTGAGAGGAAAACGTGTGCAAAACTGGGCAACAGATTCTTACGCGTTTGGTAAAGAGCAGGATCCCATTTATAAAAGTGTTCCTTTCTATATTGGTTTAAACCATAAAAAAGCATACGGTATTTTCTTTGATAACACCTTTCGCTCATATTTCGATTTTTGCCAGGAAAGGTTAGATATTACAAGCTTTTGGGCAGATGGTGGCGAGATGAATTACTATTTCATTTATGGTCCACAAATGTCTGAGGTTGTTGAGAATTATACGCATCTTACAGGAAAACCAGAAATGCCACCGCTTTGGGTTTTGGGTTTTCAACAATGTAAATGGAGTTATTACCCTGAAGCTAAAGTTAAAAGTATAGCAAAACAGTTTAGAGACCTTAGAATACCATGTGATGGTATTTACCTGGATATAGATTATATGGAAGGCTTTAGGTGCTTTACCTGGAGCAAAGAGAATTTTCCAGATCCTAAGAAGATGGTGCAGGAGCTGGCAGATGATGGTTTTAAAACTATCGTTATTATAGATCCGGGTATTAAAATCGACAAAGATTATCCTGTTTACCAGGAAGCTTTAGAAAATGATTATTTCTGTAAACGGGCAGATGGGCCTTATATGATGGGGAAAGTATGGCCTGGTCAATGCTGTTTTCCTGATTTTACAAATCCTGATGTACGAGAATGGTGGGCTGGTCTTTTTAAAGAATTGATTGGTGACATAGGCGTAAAAGGCGTATGGAACGATATGAACGAGCCAGCTGTTATGGAGGTTCCTGGTAAGACTTTTCCTGATGATGTACGTCACAATTATGATGGTCATCACTGTAGCCATCGTAAAGCACATAATATTTACGGAACGCAAATGGCGCGCGCTACCTATGAAGGAGTGAAGAAATATGTGTATCCTAAAAGACCTTTTGTTATAACACGTTCCGCTTATAGTGGGGCGCAGCGTTATACCTCATCCTGGACGGGCGATAACGTGGCTACATGGGAGCATCTATGGTTGGCAAATATTCAGGTACAGCGCATGTGCGTTTCTGGCATGTCATTTACGGGTACAGACATTGGTGGTTTTGCAGAACAACCCACAGGTGAGTTATTTGCCAGATGGATTCAACTAGGCGTTTTCCATCCTTTTTGCAGGGTGCACTCTTCTGGTCACCACGGTGATCAGGAACCGTGGTCTTTTGATGATGAGGTTACAGATATAGCTCGCAAGTTTATAGAGATACGTTACACCTTATTGCCGTATTTGTACACCATGTTCTATGATTATTCAACAGATGGTATACCTATGCTTAAACCGCTTGTATACTACGATCAGGATGACCCACAAACACATTATCGGACAGACGAATTTATTTTTGGAAAGAAAATATTAGTATGTCCTATCATAGAACCTAATGCTAAAGGTCGCAGAATGTACGTTCCTAAGGGAAGATGGTATAATTTCTGGGATCATAAGACGATAGAAGGAGGTAAAGAAATGTGGGTAGATGCAGATATAGATATGCTTCCTATTTATGTGAAGGAAGGAGCTGTTATTCCTCGTTATCCTGTTCAGCAATATGTGGGTGAGAAAACTATAGAAGAGCTTACGCTGGAAGTTTACTATGCAAAAGGAGCCGAAGTTTCTCACGTTTATGAAGATTCAGGAGATGGTTATGATTACAAGAAAGGCAGATTTAGCTTGCTTAACTTAAGACTTACAGGTAAGGATAATGAATTGATTCTGCATCAACATAAGACAGGTACTTATGACACATCGTATGATACGATTGCAATAAAGCTAATAGGATTGCCTTTCAAGATCAAAGAAATTGAAATAGATAATGTAAAACAGAATCTAAATTCGTTAGATTTTAAAAAGGAATATCAAATTTTAAAAGTGCCTAAAAACTTTACTGAAATTGATATTTTAGGATAATTTTTAAAACGTTTCCTAAAGTTTAGTAAATGTTAAATGTTGCATTTAGGGGAATTTGTACCTTGACCTCCTAATTAATTAAAGTTCTATGAAGGCAAATAAAATACTAATTCTGGTTTTAACGGTAGTAATGGTTTGCTCGTGTCAAACGAGTCCATTTACAGGAAAAAAGACACTCAATTTCGTGAGCAATGAAGAATTGTTTCCGATGTCTTTTCAGCAATATAATGAGTTCTTATCTGAAAATGAGGTTGTAAAAAATACAGCCGAAGCAAACATGGTAAAAAATGTGGGCTCTAAGATTGCCACTGCTGCAGAGCGTTATATGACAGCTTTGGGATATCCCGGTTATTTGAAAGATTATAAATGGGAATATAATCTTGTGAAAGATGATGCTGTTAACGCTTTTTGTATGCCAGGCGGGAAAATAGTGGTTTATACCGGTATTTTACCTATTACTCAAGATGAAGCCGGCCTTGCAATGGTTATGGGTCATGAACTTGCGCATGCATTAGCAAATCATGGTGCGCAAAGAATGAGTGCCACTCAGCTACAACAAATTGGTGGTGCAGTAGGAGGTGTTGCCTTGGGCGATTCTAATGCTGGCCAGTTATTTAATCAATATTACGGAGTAACCACAGATGTAGGTTTGATGTTGCCATTTAGCAGAAGCCACGAAAGTCAGGCAGATGAGATAGGAACTATAATTGCCGCCATAGCGGGTTATGACCCTTATGAAGCGCCAGAATTATGGAAACGTATGCAGGCAAATTCTGGTGGGCAGGAACCTATGGAAATCTTAAGTACACACCCGTCATCAGCTTCGCGTATACAAGCACTAACCGAAATAGCGCCGAGAGCAAAAGCAGAAGCACAGAAATTTGGAGTTACCAATTTCAAAAGCTAGATTTTAAAAAATAGATCATTAAAAAGCCGTTTGTATAAACGGCTTTTCTATTTTAGAGGCTTGAAATAATACTTCTGCTATGAAAGCACTGCCAAAAGGAGATAAGAAATTATTAAACGCCTGGGCTTTTTACGATTGGGCAAATTCGGTATACAGCCTTGTCATAGTTTCTGCAGTGTTTCCTATTTTTTATGGAGCCATAACGATCACAAAAGATGCTGATGGGAAAATTATTGATGATACAATTGATTTTCTGGGCTTCAGTTTCAATAACGATTCTCTAATAAGTTATGTCACTGCTCTTGCTTTTCTTGCAGTTTCCATATTGAGTCCGTTTTTAAGTGGTATTGCTGATTATATTGGCAATAAGAAGGTTTTTATGAAATTCTTCTGCTACTTAGGTGCATGCTCCTGCATAGGTTTGTTTTGGTTTGATATAGATCATTTAGGCATGAGCCTTACTTTTTACTTTCTCGCTTTGATTGGTTTTTGGGCAAGTTTGGTTTTTTACAATTCGTATTTGCCAGATATCGCTTTTCCTGAGCAGCAGGATAAAATAAGCGCAAAAGGTTATTCTTTAGGTTATATAGGTAGTGTGATTTTACTGGTTATTTGCCTGATTTTGATACTGAATTACGAGGTTTTTGGGTTTGAAAATGAAGGTTTCCCCACAAGATTGTCATTCATCCTTACAGGTATTTGGTGGATAGTTTTTAGTCAATACACCTATAAATATCTGCCGCAGGGAAACAAGCGTGAAAAGTTTACACGTAATGTAATTTTTAACGGATTTAAAGAATTGCGCAAGATTTTTGGTAAATTGAAACATAACAAAGCGCTTAGAAGGTATTTAACCGCCTTTTTCGTTTATAGTATGGCGGTGCAAACCATTATGCTCGTTGCCACCTATTTTGGCATAGAAGAATTAGACTGGGGCACGACTAACAGTACGATGGGTTTGATCATAAGTATTTTACTAATTCAACTAATTGCGATCGTGGGAGCTGTATTAACATCACGAGCTTCGGCACGTTTTGGTAACATCCAGACACTTATTGTTATCAATATCAACTGGATCGCTATTTGTATTTATGCATATACAATTACAACACCTATGCAATTTTATATGACCGCCGCTTGCGTAGGTCTTGTAATGGGAGGCGTGCAGTCACTTTCGCGTTCAACATATTCAAAACTCATTCCCGAAGGTGAGAAAGACACCGCTTCATATTTCAGTTTTTACGATGTTTCAGAAAAAATAGGTATCGTAATTGGGATGTTTAGTTATGGTTATGTTGCTCAGGTGACCAATAGCATACGCAATGCTATTTTATTCTTTATTGTTTTCTTTATAGCAGGGGTGATCCTATTGTTTTTTGTTCCGCGTACGCGAAATGTAAAACCGGAAAAAGCCGCTTAAAAGCCGCTTTTTCGATCTTATTTACCGATATTTTAAGTTATAATACTTTGCTTTAAATCAATTAGATCTAAAGGCGAAAGTACTATGTTTTGTTTCCCGCAAATTAATGGTTAGAAATACTTCCCGAGCCTGAAACTTTAAAGTCTTCTTTAGAAGCTTTCCCTGAATATTGAATGTCACCAGAACCGCTTACTCTTGCGGTTAAAGTACCACCGTCACAACGCAGATCCATATCACCAGAACCAGCAACACTTGCATCAATATTTTTAGCTTTCATACCTTCCCCGTGAATATCTCCGCTTCCTGCTATTCTGGCTTCCAGCTTATCTGCTTTTCCGCGAAGGGTGAGATCTCCTGATCCTGCCACACTGGCCTCAATCTTGTCTGCCTCAACCTCAAGTAATAGATCACCGCTGCCGGCAAGAGCACATTCAAAAGATTTAGCAGTAATAAGATCTTTATTAGATACGTCCCCAGAACCTGCTAAGCTAACCTCACTAATATCTTCAAAAGGAACAGTGATCACAATATCCATTCTTCTGCTGGGTTCAAGATTATATCCTTTCTCGATCTTAATTTTAAGCGCATTGCCTTCAGTTTCTGTAATAATGTATTCCATAAGATTTTCTTCCGCCTGAATCGTTATTTCGCCTTCATCACCTGCAATAAGAAATACATCAAAAGAGCCGGCAACATTCACTTTATCATAACTGCCTACAGAGCGTGTTATGGTTTGTTCATTACCATTTCCTTTTATTTTTTTAGAGCCCCACCACTGTGCATTAGCAGAGGCAGTAAGGGTAAGTATCGCGATAAGTGTAAATAGTTTTTTCATTGTATAGTTAGTTAAGTTAATCTACTTTATTAAAATTGACGCCCCCATATTCTGAGTTGATGTTGATATTATTTTTAGAAGAAGCATCACCATAAAAACCTTCATAATATTTATCTGAAGATTCTATTCGCTTTTTTGTGATCTCAAAATCATCTTCACCGCCCAGACCTGCGTACTCCAGCTCTATAGTAAATGTGAAATGATAATTGCTGCTGTAGCCCACTTTTATGCCTGCATAATCTGTTTGTATAACAACATCACCTGCCTGAGAGGTAAGATTATCTATTTTAATAGAACCGTAATCTGCATTGAGATTTATATCACCGCTTACGGTACCCAGGCGCAGACTTAAATAGTCGCCTCTACCCACTACTTTAGAGGTGTTATCTACTGTGAGATTACCATAATCACAAACGTAATTAATGCTTTTTACGTTGTTGATGGTAGATTTTGTATAATCGGCATTTAACTCAACATAATCGGCTTTTTCAAGGGTAAAACCGGAATAATCTGCGTTTATCTTTCCGCTTTTCATATAACCAATTGTAGAATTGTTTGTATAATCAAAGCTTAGATAGTTATTGTCTGCGAGGAGTTCACCAAGTTCTAACTTCCCATAATCACAAGAGATCTTTGCCTGACCTTCTATTCTATTAAGAAATATGGCGCCATAGTCGTTATTAAGGTCTATACGGTTTGTGGCAGGAACTTTAATAAGGTAATTTATCTCCATGTTTACATTATTATTGTTGTTCCAGCTATTCCACCACGAGCGGTTTTCTTTATCTATTTTAGTAGTAGCCGATACAAGCCCGGAACTTGCGTCAAAAACAACATCAATGTCGTCAAGTTTTTCTGCGACTTTCTCCTCATTATTTCCATTTGTACGTACAGTTACCTCTATTACAACCCGGTTCTCTCCCCATGAGGTAACATCAACATTGCCATAACTGTTGTTGATCTTAAGCATGGCATCTGCGTTAACAGTGTATTCTTTTTTTATCTTTTTCTCTTTTGTATATCTGCCTTTAAGATCGCCAGGGTCATTACTGGCAAAAACGAAAGCAGTGGTTGCAATAAAGAGGAAAAAAGAACTAAAGTAATTGATTCTCATAATTGGTTTTATTAAGTTTTTTAATTGATTCTATCTCTTCCATAACGTGGTTGAGTAAATCTATTCTTGTTTGAAAATTGGTAATCATGGCATGAATAACGCGTTTATCCTCGCCGCTTTTTGCTAAATCTTTTGTAAGCTGTTCATAATCTTTCTCTAGTGTATTAATTTGTTCTAGAGCATCTTCTATCAATTTTTGAGTTTCAGGAGTACGTTGCTCTTCCATCTCAAATAATTCTTTTTCTATCGCAAGTGTGAAAAAATCCTGAGTCTGCTGCATCTCTGTAGAAACACCGGCTAGCTCAAGTTTGCGCGGTGCATTATTTCGCTCTAGCGAAATGAAAATTATCAAGGCAACTGTCGCTGCAACAAGTAGGGGTTTCCACCACTCTGAAGCTGTGAATCCCTTTTTCTCAGGTTTATCTTCACTAAGCTTCTGCAAGAACCGCTGTCTGTGACCATTTTCTGGTTCTGCGAGATCCCAGCAATTTTTTTGGTCTTCAAACCATTTATCTAAATTCTCATTTTTCATCACATTAATTTTTTTCTTAAACTTTCCTTGGCTCTTGATACCGTAGTTCTGCAGTTAGCATAACTAATATTAAGTATCTGGCTCATCTCTTCATAATCATAACCTTCTATCAAGTGAAGCGTAAGCGAGATGCGATAGTTTTCTTTTAATTCATTCATTTTTTTTAGAACCTGTTCTACTTTTAGATCGCTTGCATCACATTCACTCAATCCATCTTCACCGTTTTCTATTTTATAAAGTTTCGTCTCGAGCGGTACTTCTTCATACCTGCTCTTTTTCTGGTAACTATTTATGCTGTTGTTTACCACAATGCGTTTTAACCAGCTGCCAAAAGTTGCGTCACCTTTATAATCATCAAGCTTTGTAAAAGCACTTAAGAAAGAATCCTGCATAATATCTTCTGCCTCTGCTGTATCTTTAACTATACGCAAAGCGGTATTATACATCGCTTTATAATAGCGATTGTATACTTCTAGTTGTGCTCTTTGCTTGCCTTCTTTACAATGCAGCAAAAGCTCGTCAATATGATCGTGGGTTAGTGTCAATTATTATAAAGCTTCATTATAAAGATAGGGTTGTATCTGTTTTGTTACAGTTTGAAACAATTTTTTTTAGGGAAGTTCATTTTTATTATCCAATACACGTCTAAAGGTGGCATAGGAATTGAATTAATGTAGTGCGAAAACGGCCGCTTAACACTGAAAGTTAACTTTTTAAGCGGTTTTATATATAAATAAAAAAAAGCACATGTTCCATTACCTATAGTGATGGTGACATAGTGACCTAAAAATAATATGGCTAGAGCAAAATTTACAGATATTGACAGTTTGTCATTGCAGGACTTTGATGGAGATGCAGAGCTTATACCTTTAATGACTCCTGAAGATGAAGATGAAATAAACAAAGAAGAATTGCCAGAGACCTTACCTATATTACCTCTAAGAAATACTGTTCTCTTTCCGGGTGTTGTTATACCTATAACGGCGGGGAGAGATATGTCTATTGAGTTGATCAACCAGGCAAATAAAGGGAGCAAAATAATAGGTGTCGTTTCTCAGAAGGATGAGAATGTAGAAGATCCCGGTGCCGAAGATATTAACAACATTGGCGTGGTAGCTCGTATTCTACGTGTTCTTAGAATGCCTGATGGTAATGTGACGGTGATTATTCAGGGTAAGAAACGTTTCTCTGTTGCAGAGGTGATAACAGATAAGCCTTTTCTGGTAGCAACAGTGCGTGAGGTACCAGAAGCCAGACCAGCAAGTGATAGCGAAGAATTTAAGGCTATTATAGAATCTATTAAGGAGCAAGCTTTAAAGATCATAAAGGAGTCTCCTAACATCCCAAGTGAGGCTGGCTTTGCCATCAAAAATATTGAGAGCAATTCTTTTCTTATCAACTTTGTAAGTTCTAATATGAACCTAAGTGTTGAGGAAAAGCAAAAGCTTCTTGAGATCAACGATTTACAAGAAAGAGCTTTGCAGACACTGCGTCACATGAATACTGAGATGCAGAAACTTGAGCTTAAGAATGATATACAAACACGTGTGCATAACGACATGAGTCAACAGCAGCGTGAGTATTTTCTGCATCAGCAAATGAAAACCATTCAGGAAGAATTGGGTGGAGTTTCACAAGAAGATGAGATTGATGAGATGCGCGAAAAGGCGAAATCTAAAAAATGGAGCACAACTGTAGAAAAGCACTTTAAAAAAGAGCTTGCAAAAATGCAGCGCATGAATCCGCAGGTTGCAGAATACAGTATTCAGCGTAATTATCTTGATCTGTTTCTTGATCTGCCATGGAGCGAATTCAGTAAAGATAAGTTTGACTTAAAACGTGCTAAACGTATTTTAGACAGAGATCATTATGGTCTTGATGATGTAAAAAAACGAATCATAGAATATCTCGCAGTTCTTAAATTGCGTAATGATATGAAATCACCTATTCTTTGCCTATATGGACCTCCTGGTGTAGGTAAAACCTCATTAGGAAAGTCTATCGCTGAAGCTTTAGGAAGAGAATATGTGCGCATGAGTCTAGGTGGTTTGCGAGATGAAGCAGAAATTCGTGGACATAGAAAAACCTACATTGGTGCTATGCCGGGACGTATCATTCAAAATCTTAAAAAAGCGGGTACCAGTAATCCGGTATTTGTACTTGATGAGATCGATAAACTAAGCAACAGCAATCAGGGAGATCCTTCTTCAGCTTTGCTAGAAGTTTTAGATCCTGAACAGAACAGTGAGTTTCATGATAATTTCTTAGAGATGGGCTTCGACCTTTCTAAGGTTATGTTTATTGCCACTGCAAATAATTTAAACAGCATTCAGCCGGCATTACGTGACCGTATGGAAGTGATAAATGTATCTGGCTACACTATTGAAGAAAAGGTTGAAATAGCTAAACGTCACTTATTGCCTAAACAATTAGAAGAACACGGTGTAAAAGCTGATCAGCTTAAAATTGGTAAACCGCAACTGGAGAAAATAGTTGAAGGTTATACGCGTGAATCAGGAGTGCGTGGTCTTGAAAAGCAAATAGCAAAAATGGTGCGTTACGCAGCTAAAAATATTGCTATGGAAGAAGAATATGCAGTTAAAGTAGGTAATGAAGAGGTTAAAGAAGTACTGGGTTCACCTAAATTAGAACGTAATAAGTACGAAAATAACGAAGTTGCAGGTGTTGTTACGGGCTTGGCATGGACGCAGGTAGGCGGCGATATTCTATTTATAGAATCTATTTTATCTAAAGGAAAAGGTAATCTCTCGATCACCGGTAACCTGGGTAAAGTGATGAAAGAAAGCGCAACTATCGCAATGGAATATATAAAAGCCAATGCAGAACAGTTGGGTCTCGATCCTACCATATTTGATAAGTACAATGTTCATATTCACGTTCCTGAAGGTGCTACACCTAAAGATGGGCCAAGTGCCGGTATAACTATGTTAACCTCGCTTGTTAGTCTGTTTACGCAGCGCAAGGTTAAGAAGAACATAGCGATGACGGGTGAGATCACACTTCGTGGTAAGGTTCTCCCTGTAGGCGGAATCAAAGAAAAGATTCTTGCTGCAAAACGAGCGCAGATAAAAGAGATTTTAATGTGCAAAGAGAATGAGCGAGATATTAAAGAGATAAAAGAAGATTATCTCAAAGGGCTCACCTTTCATTATGTAAATGATATGAGTGAAGTTCTAGAGCTGGCGCTTACTAAACAGAAGGTGAAGAACGCAAAAGAGCTTTAAAATAAAGCCCTGATTAACTTCGGGGTTTTTTTATGCCTAAAAAATAAATTATACTTGTAATCGTTTTTCTAAAGTCCCAAGTCTCTTAAAATCTATGAACAAAGCGGTTGTGATCGTACTTGCTATTTTTTGCACAACCGTGGCGAGAGCCCAATTAGGTGGTCGTGGTACCTATCAATTCTTAAACCTTGTTTCTTCACCTAAGCAAGCTGCACTGGGAGGTAAAGTAGTTACAGATTATAGTTATGATCCTACTTCTGCGCTTTTTAATCCCGCAACTATAAATGCCGAAATGGATAATCAGCTTTCGCTGAACTATGTAAATTATCTTGCAGATGTTAATTATGGTACAGCGAGTTATGCCTATTTGTGGGACCGGCATACGCAGGTAATTCATGCTGGAGTAACTTATGTGAATTATGGAAGCTTTACCGGTTATGACGAAAAAGGCAATGAAACAGGCGATTTTAGTGGGGGAGAGGTGGCTTTTTCTGTGGGTTATGCAATGAATATTCCGTACACAGATATTTATGTAGGGGCAAATGTAAAATTGATTTCGTCAAAACTTGAAGAATATAGCTCTCTGGGCGCAGCAGCAGATCTGGGGGTTATATATGTGAATGAAGATCTTGATCTCAACGTAGCTGCGGTAATACGTAATGTGGGTACTCAATTTACTAAATATGATGACGTTTATGAAAAGCTTCCGCTTGAGATAGATGCAGGGATCTCTCAACTTGTTCCGCATGTTCCGGTAAGATGGCATCTTACTTTTGAAAATCTCCAGTTATGGAATATAGCTTTTCAGAATTCAGCTCGCAACAATACAGATCTTGATGGCAATTCTACTCCAGAGAAGATCAATTTTATAGACAACACATTTAGACATCTAATAATTGGTGCAGAATTATTTCCAGAGAGTGGTTTCAATTTACGTGTGGGATATAACTTTCGCAGAGGCGAAGAATTACGCATAGTAGACCAGCGCAGTTTTGCTGGTTTAAGTGCAGGATTTTCTGTCAAGTTTAATAAATTGCGCCTTAGTTACAGCTATGCGCGTTATAACAGCGCTGCAAGCTCCGGATTTTTTGGCCTAAACATCGATTTACGATAGAAAATACCCGATTTTTTTATTTCATTTTAAATTAATTTTCATTGAAAAAAATTACAATTGCTATAGACGGTTACTCGTCAACAGGTAAAAGTACGGTTGCAAAAATGCTCGCTAAAGAGCTGCAGTACGTTTACGTAGACACAGGAGCAATGTATCGCGCTGTGACGCTTTATGCTATGCGCAAAGTATTTATTTCGGCTGGTTTTTTTGATGAAGAAGCTCTTGTGCGTAATCTCTTTATGGTAAATATTCATTTTGAATATAACAGCGCTACCGGGCAGGCAGATGTTTATCTTAATAATGAGAATGTAGAAAATGAAATACGCACACTCGAGGTTTCTCAATTTGTGAGCCAGATAGCGACGGTTTCTGTAGTAAGAGAAATGCTAGTGGCGCAGCAGCAGGAAATGGGTCGTGGTAAAGGTGTTGTTATGGACGGGCGTGATATAGGTACTGTTGTTTTTCCCGATGCCGAACTTAAAATTTTTATGACCGCTACTGCAGAAGAGCGTGCAGAACGCAGATTTAATGAACTTAAAGAGCGCGGGGAAGATGTTTCATATGAAGCGGTGTTAGATAATGTTAAGCAGCGAGATGAAATAGATACAACTCGCGAAGATTCACCTTTAGTACAGGCAAAAGACGCCATTCTTATGGATAATACACATATAAATGCGCACGACATTTTTCATACAATACTTCAACTAGCAAAAGATCGCATTTATAGAAGAATCTAGTAAGGTCTTTTATTTATCACGACAGTTATTGTAAAATTCTATGCCAGATAAAAAACTCTCTAATTCGCTGCTGTATCTCATGGCAACGGCGGCCGGTCTTGTGGTGGCCAATAATTATTATAATCAGCCGCTATTAAACCTAATCGCAAAAACTTTTGAAGTATCAGAGTCTGAGGTGAGCAACATCCCGTTGTTTAGTCAGTTAGGTTTTGCATTTGGGTTGCTGTTTATTATTCCCCTGGGCGATATGTTTCCACGTAAAAAGATCATTTTAATAGATATTGTGGCCGTAACCGTTGCTTTACTGGCAACAGCTATAGCGCCCTCTCTTTTCTTAATGACTGTTTCTAGTTTTCTGGTAGGTTTTGCTTCTGTGGTGCCACAACTATTTGTACCCATGGCAGCGCAAATGGCAAGTGATGAACGACGCGGCAGAGCAATTGGTATTGTAACTAGTGGTTTGCTAATAGGCATTTTGGGCAGCAGATTTATAAGTGGTTTTGTGGGTGAATATTTTGGCTGGAGATTTATGTATTACCTCGCTGCAGGATTTATGGTAATACTTGGTGTTTTGCTTAAAGCGAAATTACCCGAACTCTATCCGGATTTTGAAGGTTCTTATGCTAAATTAATGAAGTCAATTGGTTTTTATTTTAGGACCGAAAGTTCAGTAAGGCTGGCAGCTTTACGCGGCGGACTGGCATTTGCTGGTTTTAGCGGTTTCTGGACCACTTTAGTATTCCTTATGGAAGATTCTTTTCATTACGGTAGCGGTGTAACCGGTATGTTTGGTTTGCTGGGTATTGCAGGAGCTTCCGCGGCAGCGTTAATGGGTAAACTGAGTGACAGAATAAACAAGAACAATTTGATCACAATATGCGGACTTATAATGATAACTGCATGGACGATTTTTGAGTTTTCATCTGCTTCCCTCTTCGGAATAATTATAGGTGTTCTTCTTGTAGATATGGGTGTGCAATCGCTGCACATTGTAAATCAAAATATTATTTTCTCTCGCAATCCCGAAGCTCGTAACCGTGTAAATACCATTTATATGGTAGGTTATTTTATAGGCGGCGCTCTGGGAACAACTTCTGGAGCTTACGCCTGGGAATTATATAAATGGCCTGGTGTTGCAACTATGGGTTTAATTTATAGCATTCTTATTCTGGTCGTTCATTTTATATTTAAGAAACCAGACGATAATTAAAATCGCCCAAAAAGCATTCAAAATCGGCAGTTTTATGCCAATTTTCAGCTGATTTCTAAAATCCAGTTTATATAAAATTGTGTGACTTCATTTTTATTGATCTCATTATGCGTCTCATGACGTAGATCCTGCCAGATCTTTAAAGTTATATTTTCAGGATGTTGCTTTGCGAGTTTTTGTGAAGCGGTCACTTTTGTAATATTATCAGCGGTGCCGTGCGCTAAAAGAATAGGGCAGGGAAAACTATATTCAGTATTCAATAGAAAGTTAGCATTATCCTGCAAAGCAAAAAAAGTACGTGGCGTTATGCTATCATGTACTAAAGGGTCTGCAAGATAGGCTTTGCCTACGCTTAGGTCTCGTGAAAGATCTTCAGGGTTAAGTTTGCTTTTTTGCGTGCCGTTATATCCTATTACTAAAGACATTCTGCCTAAAATCACCTGTAGCGCTCCGGGATTATGTACAAGTTCTAACCATGGCGATGTTATAATAGCCGCTTTAGGAGCAACTTTTGTTACTAACAAATAACGAGCTACTATTGCACCTCCCATGCTGTGACCATACAGAAAGACCGGTAATTGCGCATTTTCTTCTATGGCAAAACCATAAATGCTGTCAACAGCCAGTAAATAATCATTAAGCGATCGCAAGTCGCCTCGTTTACCTTCAGATTTGCCGTGACCGGGAAGATCGATCCCGTAGCATGAAATATTGTTTTCTAAAAATCGGTCTGCAACGTATGAAAATCGGTCAAAATGCTCCCCAAATCCATGAATTATACACACAACCGCTTTCGCATTAGCGGCAATATATTTAGCAGCATGTAATTTATGTCTGCTTGTTTCTAGTTGAAATACTTCACCTTGTGCGCTTTGGATCATATTTTGCTATAAATAAATTGATTATTGAAAAAGAATATGTAATTTTGCACTCCTTTTAACAACGGTAGGAAGCCGAAAGGAATTGAAAATCAAATTTTTAAACCGCTTTTACGGTTCTGGTTGTAATGCTTCCGCAGAAACGTAAAATACAAACTTTTAATCAGCAATGGCTGAAGAAACTAAAAATACCGAAGTTCAGGAAACTGAAAATCCTGAAGTTCAAGAAACTGCAACAGAAACTACAGCTGCAGAAAAAAGAGCTGAGCAGAACCCTGCACAAGCTAACCCTGAGAAATTTCTTAAAGAATTTAACTGGCACAATTACGAGGAAGGTATTGACCCTATCGATGATGATAAGCTTGATGAATTTGAGAAACTTGTTGCCGAAAATTTCGTAGATACTCTTGATGATGAAGTAGTAGAAGGAACTGTTATTAATATTACAGATCGTGATGCTATTATAGATATCAATGCAAAGTCTGAAGGTGTTATATCACTTAACGAATTTCGTTACAATCCTGATCTAAAAGAAGGTGATAAGGTAGAAGTACTTATTGATGTGCGTGAAGACGCAACTGGTCAATTAGTTCTTTCTCACCGTAAGGCTCGTGTGATCAAGGCTTGGGATCGTGTAAATAAAGCTCATGAAGATGGTAGCATCGTTACTGGTTTTGTAAAAGCACGTACTAAAGGTGGTATGATCGTAGATGTATTTGGTATAGAAGCTTTCTTACCAGGTTCTCAGATCGATGTTAAGCCTATTCGTGATTACGATGCTTATGTAAACAAAACAATGGAATTTAAAGTTGTGAAAATCAACCAGGAATTCAAAAACGTTGTTGTGTCTCACAAAGCGCTTATCGAAGCAGATATCGAAGAGCAGAAAAAAGAAATCATTGGGCAGCTTGAAAAAGGTCAGGTACTTGAAGGTACCGTTAAAAACATCACTTCTTACGGAGTATTTGTTGACCTTGGTGGCGTAGATGGTCTTGTTCACATTACAGATCTTTCTTGGTCTCGTATTAACCATCCTAATGAGATCGTTGATCTTGATCAAAAACTTAACGTTGTTATCCTTGACTTTGATGAGGATAAAACACGTATTCAACTTGGTCTTAAACAACTTAAGAAGCACCCATGGGAAGCTCTTAATGAAGAACTTAAGATAGGTGATAAAGTTAAAGGTAAAGTTGTTGTAATCGCAGATTACGGTGCTTTTGTAGAAGTAGAAGAAGGTGTTGAAGGTCTTATTCACGTAAGCGAAATGTCTTGGTCTACTCACTTACGTAGCGCTCAGGACTTTGTAAATGTAGGAGATGAAGTAGAAGCTGTAATCCTTACATTAGATCGTGAAGATCGTAAAATGTCTCTAGGTATTAAGCAATTAACTCCAGACCCCTGGACAGATATTACTTCTAAATACCCAGTAGGTTCTCGTCACACAGGTATCGTGCGTAACTTTACAAACTTTGGTGTATTCGTAGAACTAGAAGAAGGTATTGATGGTCTTATCTATATCTCAGATCTTTCTTGGACTAAGAAAATCAAACACCCAAGTGAATTCACTAACATAGGTGATAAACTTGAGGTAGTTGTTCTTGAACTAGATGTTGAAGGTCGTAAACTTAGTTTAGGTCACAAACAAATAGAAGAGAACCCTTGGGATAAATACGAAGATGAATTTGCAGTAGGTACTACACATACAGCAACTATTTCTGATATCGTAGATAAAGGTGCAACTATAGATTTTAACGAAGATATCGTAGCATTTGTTCCTAACCGTCACCTTGAGAAAGAAGATGGTAAGAACTTAACTAAAGGTGAAGAAGCAGAATTCCAAATCATTGAGTTCAATAAGGACTTTAAGAGAGTGGTAGCTTCTCATACTGCAGTACACAAAGAAGAGGAAGCTCAAATAGTTAAGCAAGCTGCTAAAAAAGCTGCTGCTTCTGCTGCAGAGAGCAAACCAACTCTAGGTGATGCTAATGATGCTCTTGCAGCATTGAAAAAGAAAATGGAAGGTAATAACTAATCCTGATTCTTTTTAATCTGAATAGATTAAAGCCCTTTGATTTTTTTCAAAGGGCTTTTTTTTACGCTTATTCCAGCCGATCAATTTACTTACCTTTGCAGCCTTAATTAGGCAAAACATCATGAATTATATACTTTTTGACGGTCCGTCACGCAATCATTTACTTCCTTTTACGTTCACCCGGCCTGTAGCAGATATACGTATTGGGATTTTAACCATACGTGAGAAATGGGAGCAGCGCTTGGGTATCACTACTTCTACGTTAACTGAAGAATATCTCTCTCAAAAATACCCAATGGTAGAACTTGAGGAGAATATTATGATAAATGCTGCCTTTGTGCCTACAGATAATCTGCAGGAAATGGTTGAAAATCTCTCTGCAAACCAGGCGATTTTTTTAGGCGAAGATGTTATTGCATTTTATACACAGGAAAATCAGGAAGAAGTAGATTTTGAGAAGTATGAAATCATAGAGTATGATTTTGATGATTTAATTTTCATAGAACATACCTGGGATATTTTTTCTAAAAATGCCAAAGCATTAGAAGATGATTTTGATCTGCTAACTGCAGGCAGAACATCTCAGCCTATTCCAGAAACTGTTCATTGTATAAATAGAGATCGTATTTTTCTGGAAGAAGGTGCAAAAATTGAGATTGCCATTCTTAATGCTACAAACGGCCCTATTTATCTGGGTAGAAATACTGAGGTTATGGAGGGTTGTGCTATTCGCGGCGGTTTTGCTTTATGTGAAGGAGCGGTTGTAAAAATGGGAGCTAAAATTTATGGTCCCACAACCATTGGCCCTAATTCTAAAGTAGGAGGAGAGATCAATAATGCGGTATTATTCGCTAATTCTAATAAGGGTCATGAAGGGTTTTTAGGAAATTCTGTATTGGGCGAATGGTGTAATTTAGGTGCAGATACTAATAATTCTAACCTGAAGAACAATTATGCCGAAGTTAGACTTTGGGATTATGAGACTGAAGGATTTGCCAGAACCGGCCTGCAGTTTTGTGGTTTAATGATGGGAGATCACAGTAAATGCGGCATCAATACAATGTTTAACACGGGCACAGTTGTAGGTGTAAGTGCAAATATATTTGGTAGCGGTTTCCCGCGAAATTTCATACCATCTTTTAGCTGGGGCGGTAGCGCTGGCTTCACAACCTATAATACAAACAAAGCTTTTGAAACAGCATCTTTAGTTATGCAACGCAGAGGTTTAGAATTTGACGAGCAGGAAGCCGCTATTTTACAGCATGTATTTGAAGAAACAAAAAAGTTTAGAAAGGGATAAGCAGCTGGTATTTATTTTAGAACAGCAGAAAAAATAGGAGGATAAGTATTAGAATTATTGCTGAACCAAACCAAATTGCAATTTTTTTATTCTTAGCTTTTTGTTCAGCCAGTAGTTTTAGCCTAATAGCTTTCAATCCTTCCGGAGTTGATTTTTTATGATCTACAAAAGGTTTGAAATTTTTCCCTGAATTATTTGTTGAGATGTCAAAGCGTGTTTTTCGCTCTCGCTTATTATTTTTAAGCGTGGTAAGCATTGCTGAAACTGCTCCTCCAAATCCCATAAGATTGTTATTCTACTTTTACTATAAGTAAGAATTTACAAGTAAACGTTACAATTTTAAGGTAGAAAGTAAGTAGAGAGCTAAAGCTCGATAAGTTTATTAATCGGTTTTCTTTACCCTTTTTAAGACTAAAAAATCCTGAGGATTAGGGCTTAAGCCTTTTACATCTTTGTGTACAAATTTAACCACCTGATCATAATAAAGCGGCACGACGGGAGCTTCGGCTATAATTATAGAATCCATTTTGTGGTAGAGTTCTTTTCGCTCTGCGATATCAGTTATTTCAAAACTGGCTTCATAAAGTTGGTCAAATAAGGTATTTTTAAAATGCGTATAATTAGGC
Source organism: Leeuwenhoekiella sp. A16 (assembly GCF_047946675.1). Lineage (GTDB taxonomy): Bacteria > Bacteroidota > Bacteroidia > Flavobacteriales > Flavobacteriaceae > Leeuwenhoekiella. The sequence goes on along the minus strand of NZ_CP172313.1, from coordinate 3,795,965 downwards.
CCGCTTGGCGTAAAATTCTTACTGTAATATAAAGACAAGTAATTCTCTGCATCGGGATAATCTGCAATCCAGCTTGCGCGAAAAGCATCCAGTTTACCTGTTGATTTGAGCTGTCGCAGGGTAGAAGGAGGCATAACATCAATTTCTACCATAAGTCCTAATTTTCCCAATTCCCGCTGAATATATTCGCAGATATCAAGATACTGGCTGTTTGTGCCAATGATGATAACCGGCTCACTATTGCCGCTTTCTTTTTTGTATTGGTTAATTAAGTCAAGTGCTTTTTGTGAATTATATTCATAACCATTTTGATCGCCAAAGCCCGGTAAACCTTCGGGAATAAAACCTTCATTAGCAGGAGTTCCTATCCCATTACGCAAGTAAGTGATCATCTTCTGGCGATCAAACCCGTAATTCACTGCTTTTCTAATTAAAGGCGAGCGCACTTCATTAGAGGGACTTTCTAAAAAGAATCCCAAATATTCTGTATTGAGAAAAGGGCCTGTAATAACATTTACGCGATCTTTATATTTCTCCTTTAGCTTTCCTGTAGAGGTTAATAATTCATCTTTGTAAGAAGGGTCAAGACTATTTAAAAGGTCAAGATTGCCTTGAGCAAACTGTAAAAACTCACTTTGTTTGTCTGGCAAAAAAGTTATTGCTACCGCTTCAAGATAAGGCAGCGAATTCCCTTCTTTGTCTTTTTCAAAATATAATTCGTTTTTCCGTAAAACTAATTTCACCCCTTCTTCCCAACGCTTAAATTTAAAAGGTCCCGTGCCAATAGGATGCGATCTAAATTCATTACCATAAAACTCTACGATCTCTTTAGGCACCACAGAGCAGTAGCGCATACTTAAAAGCCCTATAAAGGCAGGAAATGACTGTTTGAGATCAATAACAAAAGTACTGTCGTTTTCGGCGTGATAATCTGCTACATTGCTTAAAACCCAGCTCCCGGGCGAAGCGACTTTTGGGTCTTTTAAGCGATTAAAACTATACACAAAGTCCTGCGCCGTTACTGTACGTGTACTGTCTTTGCCAAATTGAGCGTGTTTATGGAAATAAACATCATCTCGCAGGTTAAAAGTGTATTTTCTGGAAGAATCACTAATTGCCCAATTTTTAGCGATATCAGGTATTATATTTAAACTGTCATCTTGCTGTACAAGACCATTAAAAATCTGGTTTGTAGGCCAAATAATCGGTGGATTTCTGGCAAAAGCCGGGTCTAAAGTTGCAATATTATATTGCTCATTGTAACGGAAAACCTGCTTTTCCAGATCTTTATTTTTCTCCTGAGAACAGGATATAGTTAATAGTGTGAAAGCTAATGTCAGTACAGCATTGACGGAAGAAAGAAGGAAGAAAGAAGTGAATTTTAGGGTCTTATTCATTTATTTAATATTCTTTTTAAATGCTACCATCATATTTATTGAATTAAAAGAATCGTTATATAGAGATCTAAATTTTTATTCAGAAATATAATTTCTGCCTTTTGCTTTATGCAGACATGTAACTAATTCAGCCAATGATCGAATTGCATAACCCATAAATTTCCTGAATTCTGGATTTGATTGTCCAATACAACCTTCAGCTATATTCAGGGCTATTGAGTCTGCAACCCTACACATTTGTATAGATAGATTAAATTTTTCTTTTCCGGAAATTTACCTGCGATCGTATATATATCCTCACTCAGAAGCATGGCCCTTCTCCAGATTAAAAGATTCAAATTTAAAATTCATACATTTTAACTTCCCTCTGCTATCTTCTGGCTTCTTTCGAAAGTTTCCTTGTTCAGATATTTGTGACTACCTTTGCAACCTTAAATTTTTAGGGCTGCATTTAATAATTTTTGTCTGATAAATGACGGATGATGACAAATGTAACTAAAAGATAACAAGGAAACCATGGTCGCACAACGCAAAAAAGTAGCATTTTACACGCTGGGTTGTAAGCTCAATTTTTCTGAAACTTCTACAATTGCCAGAAGTTTTGAGAATGAGGGCTTTGATCGTGTTGACTTTTCTGAAAATGCAGACATCTATGTTATAAACACATGTAGTGTTACAGAGAATGCAGACAAGCGTTTTAAAAGCATAGTAAAGCAGGCGCAAAAAGTAAACGCAGATGCTTTTGTAGCAGCCGTAGGTTGTTATGCACAGCTAAAGCCTGAAGAACTTGTAGATGTTGATGGTGTAGATCTTGTTTTAGGCGCCACAGAAAAATTTAAAATAACAGATTACATTAACGACCTTTCTAAAAATGATTTTGGTGAGGTGCATAGTTGTGAGATAGAAGAGGCTAATTTCTACGTAGGTTCTTATTCTATAGGCGATCGTACAAGAGCTTTCTTAAAAGTGCAGGATGGTTGCGATTATAAATGTACCTATTGCACAATACCTCTGGCACGTGGCATATCACGTAGCGATACCTTAGAAAATGTAATTAAAAATGCAGCTGAAATTGCTGCGCAGAATATAAAGGAAATCGTATTGACCGGTGTTAATATTGGTGATTACGGCAAAGGTGAATTTGGTAATAAAAAACACGATCATACTTTTCTTGATCTGGTAAAAGCGTTAGATCAGGTTAATGGCATTGAGCGATTAAGAATATCGAGTATAGAGCCTAATTTGCTAAAAAATGAAACCATACAATTGGTTTCAGAATCACGTGCATTTGTTCCTCATTTTCATATACCACTGCAAAGCGGAAATGACGAAATTCTGGGCAAAATGCGCAGACGATACAGAACAGATCTTTACATAGACAGGGTAGCAAAAATAAAAGAGACTATGCCCCATGCTTGTATTGGCGTTGATGTGATTGTAGGATTTCCCGGTGAAACAGATGAACATTTTCTTGAAACTTATCGTTTTTTAAGTGAACTCGATATTTCATATTTACATGTTTTTACATATTCTGAACGAGATAACACACTTGCGGCAGGAATGGAAGGTGTTGTTCCTCAAAATGTGAGAAAGAAACGTAGTAAGATGCTTCGTGGACTTTCGGTTAAGAAGCGTCGTGCATTTTATGAAAGCCAGCTGGGAAGTGTACGCACTGTTTTATTTGAAAGCGAGAATAAAGAAGGCTATATAAATGGTTTTACAGAGAATTATGTAAAAGTAAAAACTCCGTGGAATCCAGAGCTTGTAAACACGTTGCACGCAATAAAACTCACAGAAATTGATAGCGATGGGCTGGTACGGTTTGAATTTGTCAATGAGACCAGCGCGATTTTAGCATAAAAAAACCGGATAAATACATTATTTATCCGGTTTTTTTGTTTGAAACAGTATTGTTAGATATTGATACCTACGGGAAGCAATTTCTTATACTTCCTTCTGTTAGACCTCATGAACTTTGCAATTTCCGGGCTTGTTGGGACAAGGCTTATATTCCTGTCCTCCACTTCGTTAAATACCGTAATGATAAAATCATTCATATGCTCCTCAGTACCTTCTGGCATGGCAATTTTAGTAAGAAAGATCTTTCTATCCTGAAGAGAATATTCAATTTTTGCAAGTTTACCGTCAAAAGTAGCTTCAAATTGCCTTAGAAACTCATTGTCGGTTAATTCAATCTCTGTCATTACATCCATATATATTTGATTTTAAGAAACTCGTTTCGACTCTTAAGAAGTTTTTTGGTGGTAGTAGTGTTTAACCTATTGTTAACACAAGAATTACTACAAATTTACAAAATTTTAACGGTAATTCAAGCCTCAACTATGTTAAACCATTAATTTTGAAGCATGACGACGCCAGTTTATATGATGCCCGGGATGGCTGCAAATCCCTCAATTTTTGAATATATCAAGCTGCCCGCAGATAAATATTCTGTTCACTGGCTGAGCTGGAAAATACCCGAGCCTCAGGAATCTCTTTCTGCCTATGCCGGGCGCATGATAAACGAGATTACATATGAAAATCCTATATTAATAGGCGTAAGCTTTGGCGGTGTGCTGGTTCAGGAAATGGCAAAACAGATCACTTGCAGAAAGGTGATTATTATTAGTAGTGTCAAGACCAAATACGAATTACCTCGACGTATGAAATTTTCGCGTAAGCTGGGTTTGTATCGAGTTGCTCCTGTGGGCATTTTTACAGATATGCGTAAAGTGGCTAAATTTGCTATGGGCGAAAAAATAAAAAAGAGGATGGAACTGTATCAAAAGTATCTTTCAGTTAGTGATCCCGTTTATTTAAAATGGGCGTTAGAGCAAATGATCTGTTGGGACCAGACGGAAGCTGCTGATGATTTAATTCACATTCATGGCACTGCAGATCCTGTTTTTCCTTATAAATACATCAATAAAAGTATTGCCGTAAAAGGGGGAACCCACATAATGATCATCACAAAATGTAAGTGGTTTAACAAAAACCTGCCTAAAATATTAGAAAATTAATCTGTAATTTGCAGAAAACAAGAGATTGATATATGATGAATGTTAAAAATATTCTAGCTGCAATAGGTTTAATAGGTGTTACTGCGGTTTCTGTACAAGCGGTACAGGATGCACCTACAAATGAGAATCTTGAGCAAAAGCTTGTAAACGATTATAATGTTTATGCATTGCCGTTGCCTGAGAATTTAAATTTTGCAGGAGAGCCGGTTCCGGTTGATAATCCTGATATTGTTGAGAGAATGGATCGAGAACTGTTAGTGAATACCTACTGGCAATCTAATGGTTTATTACTTATAAAACGTGCTCATAAATATTTCCCTATCATAGAGCCTATATTAAAAGAGGAGGGTATACCAGACGATTTTAAGTATCTGGCTGTAATAGAAAGTGGACTTACACAAGCTGTTTCTCCTGCTCGTGCCACAGGTTTCTGGCAGATACTGAGTTCTACAGGACGGGATTTTGGTCTTGAGGTGAATGATAATGTAGATGAACGTTACAATATTGAAATGGCAACTAAAGCTGCCTGTGACTATTTAAAGAAATCTAAAGAAAGCCTGGGTAGCTGGACGCTGGCTGCCGCGGCTTACAACGCGGGTAATGCGGGAATATCGAGACGTCTTGACGATCAGGATGTGTCAGATTATTATGATCTATTGCTAGGTGAAGAAACCGGTCGCTATGTATTTAGAATTTTAGCTTTAAAAGAAATTCTTTCAGATCCCGTAAAATTTGGTTTTAATTATAGACAGCAGGATTTATATACTGAGGTGCCAACTTACGAAGTGCGGGTTGATACCGCAGTAACAGATTTCGTCAAATTTGCGCAGGGATTTGGGATTAATTACAAACTTCTAAAGTTGCATAATCCCTGGTTACGTGAGGATCATTTAAACAATAGCTCGCGTAAAGAATACTTTATTAAAATTCCTAAAAAAGGTTATTACAATTATAGCGTAGGGCAGTAAAACTTGTTTTTTAATTTTGCCTTCAGCGAAAAGGAAAAATTAAAATGTAACTAAAGATTCTGGCAGGTCGTTGATGTTGATATTGAGATCAAGATAAACAGCAGCGACTTGTTCTGATATAAAAGATACGTTGCGCGCTAAAGAATCTTCTTCTGAATCGTTAAGATAATTAGGAGGTCTTCTGTTAATATCCAGAATTTCGCCACTAGCAGAGAGAACAAAGCAGAGTTGCAATCCTAATGCATTCTTTAAAAGATTTATAGTTTGCATGTGTTTATTCTGTCTCTCATCTACGTAAACAATGTCTATACACTGGTCAAATTGTTTTGCCATTGCTTTTACAACTTCCTTCTTATCCCAATATAAAACCACGAAATTCATGAGGTCGCTGTATTTATTAGCAAGTGCATTTAAAGCGGGAATTTCCCCTTTACTTGGGATGCACCATGATGTGTAAGTAAGAATTATTGTAGGCTTATCAAAATCATCTGTTGAGCTTAAAAAATTTTTATAACCTTCAAAATTAAGTTTGTCGAGATACGTATTCTCAAGATGATTGCTTACTAATGTGTCAAAAAGATTTTTAGCGTATTCCAGATTTCCATTTTGAAGAGCAATGTCTGCCTGTTGATTATAATCATCAAGATAAAGTTCAAGCGCTTCTGAAAAGAGCATAGAATCTTCTTCTATTTCCTGAGAGCTAGAGATTGCAATTGTAAAGAGAAAGGAGAGAAGTAAAAATTTCTGCATACACGCATCTTATAATACAAGATTACGGATATGATAAAAGGAACGAAAATGTTTTCGCTAACAGCCTTAAAAAATCGTTAAAATGCCTGAAAGCGCCTAATAATAGCCGCTCATAACTATTTGTGAGATGTCAATAATTGATGCCTAAAAATATAAAGCGACATATTTTATTTCGATTTTGGGCACAAAAAACCCGATTTTTTAATATAAAAATCGGGTTTTAAGAAAGGTTTTTTAGCGACGACCGCCTCGCCCGTATTGTTGTCTGGGTGCACCAGCAGCTTTTTTCATTTGCTGCTTCATCATCTTAATTTGATCGTCTAGCATATTATGCTTGTCTAGTTTTTTAGCTTCGGCGAGAAGTAATTCTGCTTCGCGTTTTCTGTTTTTGGTCATAGCGATACCAGCAAGATTCATTTTCGCCATAGCGAGATCTGTATCCATACTTAAACCCAGGTTTACAGCTTTCTTAAAATATTTTTCTGCCTGAGAGATATTTGTTTGAGAAACCATAAGTCCTTGCAGGTAGTTATAGTAGCCTTGCTGCTTGCGCACAAGTGCGGTTTCAGGATTCTTTATTTTTGCCAGCCACTTTTGAGCACCGGGAAAATCCTGCTTTCTCAATCTCAGGAAAGCGAGAATGATAATTTCGTTTTTAAAATAAAGCAACACAAATATAGCTGAAAGCAGAACCAGCATAATTCCGTTACCTATTTCTCGTTCTATAAATTGCCAGATCGCAAGGCCTAAAACGATTACAAAGAGTACAATCTTGATATTTTTATTAAACATTCTTTGGGTTTAAATAATTGATTTAATATAATAAGGAGGGCTTATCTTTAAACGATTTTATACAGCTTCTCACTTAGATTAGTTTAGCGGCTGGCAAAGGTACTAAAAAGTATCAAAAATATTTTAAACTTTCCGTTTGGGTAAGTAAAAACTCTTTGTATATTTGCGCCCAGCTTTTGGGAGGGTAGCTCCTAAAATAAATGATAAGAAAGTTTAGGAAGATAAAAGAAGATACAAAATGAAAAGAACGTTTCAACCTTCAAAAAGAAAAAGAAGAAATAAGCACGGTTTTCGCGAGCGTATGGCGTCTGCTAACGGCCGTAAAGTATTAGCCCGCCGAAGAGCCAAAGGTAGAAAGAGAATATCTGTATCTTCTGAGCTAAGACATAAAAAATAATGGTTTTTTTACCGTTTGAAATAAAGGTGTTACTATTATTAGTAACACCTTTTTTTATAACCTTTCCACACGTATTTTTGACCAAACCCGTTAATCTAAGCTTATAATGCCTAAAAATCACAACCTAAAATCTGTTTTGATTATTGGTTCTGGACCTATAGTAATTGGCCAGGCCTGCGAATTTGACTACGCCGGATCTCAATCTTTACGTTCTTTGCGTGAAGATGGTATTGAGACCATTTTGATCAATTCTAATCCGGCAACTATAATGACAGATCCTGCGATGGCAGATCATGTATATCTATTGCCTCTTACTACAAAATCTATTGTAAAAATACTAAAAGAGCACCCCCAGATTGATGCTGTATTGCCTACTATGGGAGGGCAAACTGCTTTGAATCTTTGTATAGAAGCAGATGAAAAAGGTATTTGGGCAGATTTTGATGTAAAACTTATAGGTGTTGATATTGACGCTATAAATATTACTGAAGATCGCGATAAGTTTAAAACTTTAATGGCAGAAATAGGTGTGCCTGTCGCGCCTGCTAGAATTGCTGGTAGTTATCTTGACGGTAAAGAAATCGCACAGGAATTTGGTTTTCCGCTTGTAATACGACCTTCTTTTACTCTGGGAGGTTCTGGGGCTTCTTTTGTACATACTGCAGATCAATTTGATGAGCTGCTTACAAGAGGTCTCGAGGCATCGCCTATACACCAGGTACTTATAGATAAGGCGCTGTTAGGCTGGAAGGAATATGAACTTGAACTCCTACGTGACAAAAATGATAATGTTGTTATCATTTGTACCATTGAGAATATGGACCCTATGGGGATTCATACCGGTGATTCTATAACAGTAGCACCTGCCATGACGCTTAGTGATACGACGTATCAAAAAATGCGCGATCTGGCTATTCATATGATGCGCAGCATTGGTGATTTTGCCGGCGGTTGTAACGTGCAGTTTGCGGTGAGCCCAGACTCAAATGAAGATATAATTGCGATAGAGATCAATCCACGAGTTTCAAGATCTTCCGCTTTAGCTTCTAAAGCTACAGGATATCCTATTGCAAAAATTGCTACAAAACTGGCTATAGGTTATAACCTTGACGAACTAGATAATCAAATTACAAAATCTACTTCTGCTCTTTTTGAGCCAACATTAGACTATGTTATCGTTAAAATTCCACGGTGGAATTTTGACAAATTTGAAGGTAGCGAGCGTACGCTAGGACTGCAGATGAAATCTGTAGGAGAAGTAATGGGTATAGGTCGTTCTTTTCAGGAAGCGCTTCATAAAGCCACGCAGTCTTTAGAAATTAAGCGCAACGGTTTAGGAGCAGACGGTAAAGGTGAAACCAATTATGATGTCATTATAGATAAATTGACATACCCGTCATGGGATCGTGTTTTTGTAATCTATGATGCGATACAAATAGGAATTCCCCTGAGTCGCATTCATGAGATCACAAAAATAGATATGTGGTTTCTTAAACAATATGAAGAGCTTAATGTACTGGAGAAAGAAATTTCTAATTACGAGATAGACACTCTGCCGCGAGATCTTCTTCTTGAAGCAAAGCAGAAAGGTTTTGCAGACAGACAGATAGCTCATATGCTAGATTGTCTTGAAAGCGATGTTTATAATAAGCGTGATGAACTAAAAGTTAATCGTGTTTATAAACTGGTAGATACCTGTGCAGCAGAATTTGTAGCACAAACGCCTTATTTCTATTCTACTTTTGAGAGCGACATGCAACTTGCCTCAGGTGAGCGCTTCTCAGATAATGAAAGCAAGGTTTCTGATAAAAAGAAGATTGTTGTACTTGGCTCAGGGCCTAATAGAATAGGGCAGGGCATCGAGTTTGATTACTGTTGTGTGCATGGAGTTTTGGCTGCAGCCGAATGTGGTTATGAGACGATCATGATCAATTGTAATCCTGAAACGGTTTCAACAGATTTTGATATTGCCGATAAATTATACTTTGAACCCGTTTTTTGGGAACATATCTACGATATTATCCGTCACGAAAATCCGGAAGGTGTAATTGTTCAATTAGGTGGACAAACAGCTTTAAAACTAGCCGAAAAGCTTGATCGTTACGGAATCAAAATAATCGGAACGAGCTTTAAAGCACTAGATCTTGCAGAAGACAGAGGAAGCTTTTCTCGTTTATTAAAAGAAAATAATATTCCTTACCCTGAATTTGATGTAGCAGAAACGGCAGAAGAAGCCCTTGCTGTGGCAGATAAACTTGATTTCCCAATATTAGTACGACCTTCTTATGTATTAGGCGGTCAGGGAATGAAGATTGTTATCAATAAAGACGAACTTGAAGAAACTGTAGTAGATCTACTGCGCAAGATACCTAACAATAAATTGCTATTAGACCATTATCTCGATGGTGCAATAGAAGCTGAAGCTGATGCGATATGTGATGGTGAGAACGTTTACATAATAGGCATCATGGAGCACATAGAGCCCTGTGGAATACATTCTGGCGACTCTAATGCGCTTTTACCTCCTTTTAATTTAGGCGACCTTGTCTTGCAACAAATTAAAGATCACACGCATAAAATAGCTTTGGCACTTAATACCGTTGGTCTTATCAACATTCAGTTTGCCATTAAAGACGATACAGTTTATATTATTGAGGCTAACCCAAGAGCATCGCGTACAGTACCATTTATTGCAAAAGCATATGGCGAACCGTATGTAAATTATGCTACTAAAATAATGTTAGGAGAAAAGAAAGTGACAGATTTTAATTTTCAGCCTAAATTAGAAGGTTATGCCATCAAGCAACCCGTTTTTTCATTCAATAAGTTCCCTAATGTAAATAAGAAGCTGGGACCTGAAATGAAAAGTACAGGTGAAAGCATTTTATTCATAGACAGTTTGAAGGATGATGCATTTTATGATCTGTATTCAAGAAGAAAAATGTATTTAAATCGATAATTTTTGCAACATTAGTAGACAAAAGCAGTCTTTTAACTATAATTAACTCATTTTGTAGTTCTTATTTTAGACTTAAAAGTTTAAATTCATGTAATTTTGTTACAAATTAAACACGTTTATATGGCATGAAATTTACTTTACTAGCTTTTGTTTATTTTGCATTTGCATCTATTTGGGCGCAAACAACGTATACCATAGATTGGAAAGATCCAACTGTTGGTGCTGCTGCTGATATAGAAATTCAGGTTGGCGACACTGTTAAGTGGGTTTGGGGCGACTCTATGACGCATGATGTGGCAAGTGATGATTCTGATGCTCCCAGCGATTTTCAGTCGTCTGTTTCCTCATCAAAGGGTTTTGTATATGAATATACTTTTACAGAAGTAGCAGAAATAGATTACTACTGCACTTTTCATATCGATTCTATGGAGGGAACGATATCTGTAGTAGAGAATTTAGGCACTTCTTCTCAAAAAGAACCTTCATTTAAGGTATATCCTAATCCTGTAAAAGATCGTATCTATTTTCAGAATAGATCCAATACAAGTCGTATTGATGTTACTTTTTATGACATTTTAGGTAAGGTTGTTAAACGAGAAGCTTTGGGAGCAAATAGTATTAGAAACGGGATGGATGTAAGCAATCTTAAACGTGGTGTTTACCTTGTGCAGATTGACAATGGTTCAAATTCTTTTACTCAGAAATTAATAAAAAACTAATTCTTTAATTAGAAAATAAATACTAAAAGCCGATCAATTGATCGGCTTTTTATTTTGGTACATATTCCAGAATTATATTGTGTTTTTTAACCTCATCAAGGTTCTCGATTGACACAAAATCTGTACTCTTAAATTCAATTTTCCTATTAACTTTCATTTCCTGACGCTTCATGCTTTTTACAAAACGCCGTACTTCAGTTTTAGATTTCAAGGTAAGACCGGGTACTGCTACACTTTTGCCTTCCTTGTCTTTAGCAACCATAGTAAAATAGGAAGAATTGCAGTGTTTCTTCGTTCCGTTATGAATATTTTCAGCCTCTACACGTATGCCAATCACCATTGAGGTGCGTCCCACATAATTTACAGAAGCTTTCATAATAACAAGTTCGCCTACTTCTATTGGGCTTAAGAAATCAACTGTATCAACAGAGGCGGTGACACAGTAATTACCAGAATGTTTAGAAGCACATGCAAAGGCGATTTGATCCATCAAAGATAATATGTACCCTCCGTGAATCTTTCCGCTAAAATTTGTGTATGAGGGAAGCATTAACTGCGAAATAGTTACCTGCGATTCTTCAATATTTTTATAATCAACGGCCATTTAATTTCTGTTGAAATGAGGTGAATTTTCCTGTTCTACATCGGTCACAAAGTATTTTGTATCGCCCCAAAAGAAAAAAGTTGTGTAGCGCTCTACATAGGTAAGCTTCACATAACTCCCTTGATAATCCTTAAGTTTCTGAATCACATCGTCGTTTTTATCAAGCACCGAAAAATCAAAGATCTGTGCCCCGCTAATACCCTGACTTATTTGCCCTTCCCAGGTTTTAACCATGACTCCTTTATGACTAAATTTGATCAGTTCTCCAGCTCGAGTACCTTCGCTGTAGGTGACAAAATATACAAAAGCATAAAAAGCCAGGGCTAGTATAACAATGCTTCCAATAATAATTCCTAATACTTTTTTCATAAATCTAATTTAGTCGTTTTCTTCAATATTATTTTCTTCTGCATAAGCTTCTGTTTCCTCATCTTCGGCGCGATATAATAATTTTTGATCGATTTGTTTACTGGCTTTAGCGCCCAGTTTCCGAAGTTTTTCTACCCGGTTGATAAGATTTCCGCGCCCGGTGAGCTTTTTCATGGAGTTTTCATAGGTATTTTGAACGGTTCCCAGTTGGCGGCCTATTTTTAATAATTCTTCGGTAAGGTTTGAAAACGAATCATAAAGAGCACCTGCCTGCGTAGCGATGGCAATGGCATTCTTTTTTTGACGGTCATTCTGCCAAAGATTATCTACAAGGCGTAGAGCTGCGAGCAGGGTAGAGGGCGTTACGATGATCACATTTTTGCCAAAAGCTTTTTCGTAAAGATTAGGCGCATTAGCCGAAGCAATTGCAAAAGCGGGTTCTATAGGGATAAACATAAAAACCGTATCCGGACTTTCTTCCAGCAAAAGTTGATAATTCTTTGCGCTGAGTTGGTCTACATGTCGTTTTATAGACTGAATATGTTGCTTTAAATAGATGAGTTTTTCGGTCTCATTTTCTTCGGAAACAAAACGCTCAAAAGCGACCAGAGAAACCTTGCTGTCTACGATCATTTTCTTACCGTCGGGTAAATGAATGATCACATCGGTTTGTAAGCGTTTGCCCTCTGGCGTGGTGTGACTGTCCTGCAAGGTATACTCCCGGCCCAGTTCCAAGCCGGATTTTTCCAGCACCCGGGTCAGGATCAATTCACCCCAATTTCCCTGCATCTTGGTATCTCCCTTTAAAGCTTTGGTCAGGTTATCAGCATCTTTGCTCATTTGCAGGTTCAGCTCTGCCAAGCCTTTAATTTGCTGCCGCAGTTCGCTATGTCGTCCTAAACTTTCTTTATTGGTGTCTTCCACCTTTTTTTCAAAACTGTTGATTTTTTCCTGAAGTGGCTTTAAGATGATATCCAGGTTTTCTTTGTTTTGCAACGTAAATTTGCTGGATTTTTCATCTAAGATTTTATTGGCGACAATCTCAAAATCTTTGGTAAACTTCTCCTGCAGCTGTTCCAGTTCTGCATTTTTTTCCTCTATACGCTGTTTGAGATTGGCAAATTCAACATTACGAGTAGTCAGTGCCGTTTGAATACTGCTTATTTCGCTGAGCAGATTATTGCGTTCATCGGTATTTTCTAAAAGGGTTTTTTCTAACCGTTGCAGTTGTATAAGCTGGTGTTTGAGCCGTTCTCCCAGAGTTTTTGTCTCCGTTCTGCCTTTTAAATAAGCGATGAAATATCCCGTTGCAATGCCAAAAATCAGGCAAACTGCAGCAATAATCAGGGATATGGTTAAATCACTCATCTAGGCGTTTTTGCCAAAGATAAAGATTTGGCCTCGAGTTTTAGGTCGCTGGTTTTCTTATTTTTTAAGAAAAAAACGCTGAGTTTTTTTATCAAAACCAATTGTATTTTCAGGAAAGAGATGGGAAAATACATCATCTTCAATCAACTTTTTGGGCGTGTTGGTTACCACTTTTTTATCCTGCATCACGATTAATTGATCGCAAAGCGGAAGCACCAACTCAATATCATGGGTAGAAAATAAAATAGTTTTGGAGGTTTGCTTGCAGATATTTTTCAGCAAGGACAAAACGGAAGCTTTATGATGCAGGTCTAGATGGGTGGTGGGTTCATCAAGGATAATCAAATCTGTGTCTTGCGCCAACGCTCTGGCGATCAGTGCACGTTGTAACTGCCCGTCGCTTAAGGTGTGGCACTTGTCGTATTTTAATTCTTGTAATTCGGTTGCGGCTAGTGCATCTTCAATAATTTGAATATCGGTAAGCGAAAGTTTCCCCAGCCAGTTGGTGTAGGGTTGTCTGCCTAAAGCGACCAGTTCAAACACACTGAGGTTTTTTGAAATCGCCTGTCCTGTTAAAACCACACTAATAATTCGCGAGCGATTTTCAGCAGAAATTTGTTCGAGTTTCTTTTCATTACTTAAAAAAATAGTCCCACCCAACTTTTCCTGTAAGCCTGATAGCGTCCGGATGAGCGTCGATTTTCCTGAACCATTTACGCCTATCAAACCTATGAGGTTTCCTGCTTGTAAATCGATATTGATAGTTTCCGCAATGACTTTTTCTTTCGCTTTAGCGGAATAACCAATTACCAGATTTTTGGTCTTTAAAACCGATTTTTGATTGAAATTGCCTGATTTTTTGTCCTTTTCCATCTAAAACAACAATTTCTTTTTTCGAACCAAAAGCCAGATTACCACGGGCGCTCCTACCAGGGAAGTTATCGCATTAATGGGTAAGGTATAATGACTGAAGGGCGCCTGTGCAATGCTGTCACAAATCAACATCAGCAAAGCTCCGCCCAACATACAGGCAGGCATCAACACCCAATGATTGGCCGAATTAAACCACTGCCTGATCAAATGAGGAACCGCCAGTCCTACAAAAGCAATTGGCCCCGTAAAAGCGGTTAAACTCCCGGCTAGAATACTGGTGGCGATTATTATTAAAAATCTGCTTTTTTTAAGGTGTACGCCCATTGTTTTTGCATAGGCATCGCCCAGCAATAAACTATTCAGGTTTTTTAAAGTGAAAATGGAAAGTATAATCCCGGTTAAATAGCAAAGCGAAAGCACGCCCATTGCCTTCCATGAAATATCTCCTAGACTACCAAACGACCAAAAGATATAACGCTGTAATTCTTCTGCCGGACTAAAATAGGCCAGAATACTTACTACAGCAGCGGTAAGACTTCCAAACATCAAACCGATGATAAGTAGTGCCATGGCATCCTGTACCCGGGAAGCGACGAGAATAACGATGCTCAACACCAAAAAACTTCCCAAACTGGCAGCAATTATTGCACCCCAGCTTCCGGAAATTAAACTGGCTGAAAACCCGAAAAAACCCGCTCCTAAAATTAAGATTGCCACACCTAAACTGGCACCGCTACTAATTCCCAGGACAAAAGGACCCGCTAGTGGATTCTTAAAAAGGGTTTGCATCATCAGGCCGGCAACTGCAAGTCCGCTGCCGGTAAGAATGGCAGCCAGCGCTTTGGGCAGACGATAATCGATTAAAATATAGTTCCAGGATTCTTTACTGCTTGTACCTCCGCTAAGCGCGGTAAAAACTTCGGAAAGGGGAATTCTTACTGATCCTAAACTGATGTTGGTCAAAAAAACCACCACCAACAGGAGACTTAGGATGATAAAAGCCAGCGTATGTTTTTTAGTGTTCTGCAAGGGGTTTAAAAAAATGAGGTTCGTAATCGGGGAGGAGATTGGGATGAAAAATATGCACCAGATCCTGCAATACCCAATCGGGTCTATTAGGTGCAAGTTCGTAATAAATGAGTCCGCCTGTTTCTCCTTTCGCGGAAGCAAAACCGTAAATCTTTTTCTCCTGAAAAGCTTTGAATTTGCTATACACCGGGTTGGCATTTTCCAGTTCAGCATAAGATTCAAAAGCATTTGGGGCAATCCAGAAATCAGCTTGTTGTCCGGTATCCAGCACTTCTTCCAGACTCAAAGCAATACTGCCGGTTCCCTGGGTGTTTTTATACAAATAATCGGCATTGGCATCAGCGATCAATTGGGCGGCCCAGCTATCGCCGTGCGGCAAATACCAGACATCTTTAAATAGCGATCCACTTAAAACGGTAGGTTTTTCTTTCGCTTGAAGTGAAAGTTTCTTTGCCTCTTCATATTGGGTGGCGATGCTATTAAAAAGCGAATCGGCCAGCTCCTGCTTGTTATAAAGTGCCCCAAAAAATTTGATCCATTCTGCCTTGCCCAAGGGCGAGTGTTCAACCCAATCTCCGTTATACAATACTGGAATATGGGCGCGCTGTAAAGAATTCAGAGATTTATTCTGTCCTTCCACCCCAAAGCACACCACTACATCTGGATCGAGGTTGATGGTGGTTTCGGTATTGATCGACTCGTTTTGTCCCAGTTCCTGTATTTCGCCTAGAGCGATACGGTCACGGGTTTTTTGCGAAGAAATATAATCGAGATTTGGAAAACCCACCAGCGTATTTTCTACGCCCAACATGTCCAGAGACGGAATGTGGGTAGTAGAAGTGACCACAATTCGTTGCACCGGAATTTGAATGGTAGCGTCAATTTTTAAGCTGTCAGGCACCGATTTTCCGGGTTTCACCAATGCATAATTATAAACCTGATCACTGCCGGGAAAAGCTTCGGTTACTGCCAGTATTTTGTAATCGCCATAATCTGTGATCGAAAATCCTTCGGCGTAATTAATATTGACTTTTTGAGCAGAAGCAGCCAGAGGAGTTGTGTCTTTTTCGCCTTGCTTACAGGATGAAAAACCGATCAGGAGTATTAATAAACCGGTTTTAAATGCCAAAAATTCGGAAAATCTAAGCCGTTTTGGTTGCGGGATATTATTGGTTTTTAAAATGCTAGTGTTTTTTTTCATTGAAAAATCAGATTTTCTCATCGCTCAAAAGTAAGATTAAATAAAAAAATGAATACTGCCTTTGCGATTTGTTTATCTTCGCACCTGAATTTTGGTGGATGTTTTTAATTTAAAAAACGTCCTTAAAAGGGAATCAGGTGAGCTGATTTACGATTTATAATTGATGAATGCCGATTTTATTTTTTCGTTTCTCAATTTACTTTTCGTACTTCAATAAATCCTGAGCTGTTCCCGCAACTGTAAGCTTAGCCTGTGTAGTCACAGGCGGTGAAGATTACTCTTTAATACCACTGCCCCGATAGAGGGGGCGGGAAGGTGAATCTTTATACGCGAGCCAGGAGACCTGCCTTTATTCACTATTGTCAAACCTTCGGGATAAAGGTTTGTATGAAGGATGCTTCATACCTTTTTCCGTACAACACATTTTTTAATGAACACCAAAAATTACGTTTTAGGTGCCGGTCTTCTGGCGTGCCTAACGGGTTTTGCCCAACAGGCAGAACAACTGGATGAAGTCGTGGTTACCGACTCAAAATTTGAACTGAAACGCGAAAACAGCGGAAAAGTCGTCGTGAAAATCACACAGGACGAACTGGCAAAAAACCAGGGAAAAACCGTGGCAGAAGTGATCAATACCATTAGTGGGATTGAGATTAACGGAAGCCGAAGTAATACCGGGCAAAACCTGAGCTACTATGTGCGCGGCGGCAATAACCGGCAGGTGCTCGTG
This sequence comes from Leeuwenhoekiella sp. A16, assembly GCF_047946675.1. Lineage (GTDB taxonomy): Bacteria > Bacteroidota > Bacteroidia > Flavobacteriales > Flavobacteriaceae > Leeuwenhoekiella. The sequence goes on along the minus strand of NZ_CP172313.1, from coordinate 3,778,789 downwards.
CTGATAGACGGGGTGCAAATGACCGATCCTTCTGCTATTGCCAATGATTTTGATTTGCGTTTGCTAGACATCAACAGTATTGAGAGTATTGAGATTATCAAGGGCGCAGCCAGTACACTTTATGGAAGCGGTGCAGCCACAGCGGTAATCAATATCACGACTAAAAAAGCAGGAGCTGATAAAATTTCGGCGCAACTCACCGCAGTAGCCGGTAGCAACGAATCTCAAAACAACCGCAATTTTGGGCTGAACGATTATCAAAACCGGGTTTCGGTAAATGGTACGCTCAATCAATTGACCTATCTGGTAGGGTTTGGGAATCAATATACCGATGGCCTTTCGGCGGTAATTGATGCAGACAGCAATGAGAAAGATCCCTTTTCCCGTTATAATGCCAATATTAAACTGGGGTATGCGTTTAGCGAAAATTTTAAACTGAATGCTTACGCCCTTTACGATCATTATGATGCCGCTTACGATAATTCGTATCCCATGGAAGATGCTGATTTTACTTCAGAAAGCACTCAGAAACGTGTGGGATTATCTTCGGAATACAGTTATTCTAAAGGAAGCATCACGCTAAATGCCGCATACCACAGTATTGGGCGCAATTTTGAATCCAACTATCCCAGTGCTTATGATGCAGATAGTTATATTCTGGATGTGTTTAACCGCTATACCTTTAGCGATCAGTTTTATACGGTGCTTGGTTTTAATTATGTGGAAGGCAGGACCGATTTTGGAGAAAAAAAGGAAACTTCTAATGCCGATCCTTATGCCAATGTGGTGTACGTTTCTCCTTTTGGGTTGAACATCAATGCCGGCGCACGTTTAAATAACCACAGTGAATACGGTTCGCATGCGACCTATAGTTTAAATCCATCGTATAGTTTTGATCAAGAAAAAGGATATTTGAAGTTTTTCGGAAGCTATGCGACTTCTTTTATAGCGCCTTCTTTGCCCCAACTTTACGGCGATTACGGTGCAAATCCTGATCTGGAACCGGAAGAAAACCGCACTATTGAAGGTGGAATTGAATGGAAATCGGGTATTTTTCGCGTAAGCGGAACCTATTTTAACCGTCTGGAAGAAAACTTTATCGATTATGTAACGATTGATTTTGACACGTTTGAAAGTCAATATCAAAACATAACTGAGGATTTTACAGTGCAGGGAGTTGAATTTGAACTGGAAACCCGACCAATTAAAGATTTACAGTTGCGAGCCAATTATACTTTTACCGAAAATAAAGATAAAATGACCTTACGCTTGCCGAAACATAAGATCAATGCTTCTTTAGGATATGATTTTTCGCCTGAAACTTATGCTTCTTTTAGCTATCAATACAATGCTTCACGCGTGGATACTGATTTTATCACTTATGAAGATGTAAAACTTGATGCCTATGGTTTGCTTGATTTTTATGTGAGTCAAAAAGTAATGCACAACAAAATAAAAATCTTCGCCGGGCTCAATAATATTTTTAATGAAGATTATCAGGAATTAGTGGGCTATACCACTAAGGGTAGAAACTTTAGAGTTGGGTTTAATTTGTATTTGTAGAAAACCTACAAGGTTGCAAAAACCTTGCAGGATTACTGCGTCATTCTGTTCAGAAGGCTTTGAAGATTATAAATTATAGGAATTAGTGGGTTATACCACTAAGGGTAGGAACTTTAGAGTTGGTTTTAATTTGAATTTGTAGAAAACCTACAAGGTTGCAAAAACCTTGCAGGACTAAGGTGGTGCCGTCATTTTGAATTTAATTCAGAATGACGAGAAGGAATAATAAAAAAACCTCCGATTTTCAGTTGAAAAGCGGAGGTTTTTATATGTTTTAGAGCGGTTTTTACTTCTTTAAATCAACATACATGCGTTGATAAGCAGGACTTGTCATTCCATTTTCTCCTACAAGTTCAATAGGTGGTCCTAATTTCTCTTCTTTTTTCACCGTATCAAACGATCTGTTAGGGTTAATATCATCTAGTGCCGCAGCAAGTAGAGGTTCATCCTGATCTCCCAATACGCCATAGTTGCTAATTCTTTCCTGTACTTCAATATCAGGCTCAAGACCATTTACAAAACCTGTTACACCATTAGCATTAGCAGAAGTTAAGATAAGTGGCTGTATTGCATAAAAATGATTAGGATTTGCCCCATCTCTTGCAAAACTAGGAGCTTCAGAATCATAAAAAGTTGTTGATGCCTGAAATTTACCTACTGTTGTTGTTCCTATCTGAATTACATCAATATAAGGATCAAGCCCGTTAATCACTAATTCACTGGCCGAAGCAGAACTTCCTGTTGTTAATATGTATACCCGGTTTAAATTAAGACTATTAATATCTGCATTCGTACTGGTTTTTGTATTAAATCGATTATTTAAATTTTCAGGCTCCTGAGCTTCAAAGGCTGTTTGTATTTGAGGATTCCAGACTTCTGTTGAGAATATTTCACCTGCAAATTGACCAGTGATCATTGCAGCAAGATCTGTCGCTGTGCGCACAGAGCCGCCGCCATTATAGCGCAAATCTAGAACAAGATCTGTAACACCATCTGCTTTAAATGTGGCAAAAGCATCATTTAACTCACCATCAAAATTAGATGTAAATGAATTATACATAAGATAACCTACTTTTTCATTGCCCACATCTAAAGTTTTTGCAATGTAAATAGGGTTCTCAGTATATTCTGCTTTTGTAAGTGTTATCGTTTCACCGGTTGATACAATATCACCATTAGTATCTAAGGTGGCCAGACCTATCGTATATGTATCCTGACTTAAAAGTTCTACTGCTCGAGAGTTAAGACTGCGACCACCACTTGTGGCAACGGTATTTATATTTTCCCCATCAATTGTATTAAATAACATCCCTCTCGTAACTCCGCTATCTTCTGCAGAGGTTCCCGGTAATACGAGGCGCACAAAACCAAATGCCAGACTTGAGTTATTAGGATATAAAGAGAGACCATAGTCCATCCCATTATTTTTACTTACACCGGCAAATGTATTTTCCAGTTCACGATAATCGTCTGTGATAAAACTAAAGCGGTCTACATTAGATAAAAGACCGTTATAGTAGAGATCTTCCGGAGTATCAAATCCATTTAAATATGAATCAAGTTCATCCTGTGTATTAAAATAATCATCAGCCAGCGGTGGTACATCGGGTTTGTAGAGATACCAGATATTCATTGCCTCGTAGATAAAGTTCTTAATCTCGAGATCAGATGCAGCTATAACTTCATCGTCTTTATCTTTAAAACAAGAAACGGTAGTGCATAAAAGAAGAATCCCTATTAGGGTGTAAGAAATCTTTTTCATTTTTCAATTTTATTTAAGAACCCTAAAAATAGGGTATTATTGTAATGAATGAATTGTTTGTAACAAATTTTATGTTGGGTCGTCATCCTTATAACTAACCGCATTGCAAATGAAGTCTAAAGAATTTTTAAAAGAGGTCACTCCTTTTCAGGATAAGATATATCGCCTGGCACGCCGGTTGCTTGTCTCTGAAGAAGAAGCTAAAGACGCCACTCAGGAAATTCTTTTAAAACTTTGGACTAAAAGAGCTGAAATGAAAAAGTACAGGAGTACAGAAGCTTTTGCGATTACAATGACAAAAAACTATTGCTACGATAAGTTAAAAGCTAAAAGCAGCAGTAACCTTAAGATAGTTCACAGTAATTATGAGGATACCAGTTACAATACAGGTAAACAAACTGAAAACAAGGATGCCGTAAACTGGGTGTTTAAATTGATGAAAGATCTACCCGAGCAACAGCAGCTTATTTTGCAGTTGCGGGATGTAGAAGGATATACAAATGCAGAGATAGCAGAGCATCTGGGAATAAATGAAACAGCAGTACGCGTGGCTCTTTCGCGAGCGCGAAAAACAATACGAGAACAGTTGATAAAAAAACACAGCTATGGAATTAGATAGAATTGAGCAATTGCTCGATAAGTATTTTGAAGGAGAAACAACTCTGGCTGAAGAAAAAGCATTGAAGCAATACTTTGCAGCAGGTAAAGTAGCACAACATCTTGAGTCTTATACGCCTCTTTTTAATGCTTTCGCGGAAGCTAAAGAAGAAACATTTACAGGAGAAATAAACATCCCTCAAGAGCGACCTCTTTTACGCTGGATTCCCTTAGCTGCGGGATTTGCGATAGTGCTGGGTGTACTTTTTACGTATGATGGGTCACAATCACGACATGATTACGGCACTTATAAAGACCCCCAAATTGCCGCATTAAAAGCAAAGCAAACTTTATATATGGTGTCTAGTTTTATAGATGAAGGCACAGATCAATTAGATGCACTGGGAGAATTTAAAAAAACAACAGATAAATATTTAAAATAACAATTAAAGCAATAAAAATGAAAAAGTTAATAATAAGTACGATAGTCCTTTGTTTGAGCATAACGGCGTTTGCGCAATCTGGTTTTGACAAGTTTGAAGACATGAAAGATGTTTCTGCTATGATCGTAACCCCTAAGATGTTTAAGCTTTTAGGAAAGATTGATCTCGATTCTAAAGATCCTGAGATGCAGAACTATATCAATATGGTCAATAACCTTGAAGATATTAAAGTTTTTAGTACAAAAAGTGACGCTACAGCAAAACTGATGAAATCTGAATTTAATAGTTATCTAAGTTCGGCTAAACTTGAGCAACTTATGCGTGTAAAGGATGATGGTAAGAATGTAAGATTTTACTATAAGCCCGGTAAAAATGATGATTTTGTAAAAGAATTTGTCATGTTTATGGATGGCACAGCAGTTAAAGACGATACTGTGATTATTAAAATAACAGGAGATATCGATCTTAAAGAAATAGGTAAGATCGCAAGCAGCATAAACTTCTCAGGTAGTGAAGAGCTTAAAAACGTAAAGGTAAATTAGTAAAACTATGAGAATTTTAAAATTAGGAAGCATGCTTTTACTATTCTTAGTATTGGCTAGTTGCAACAAAGAGCAAACACTTCAGGAGTATTATGTAGATAATAAAGAAAATGATGATTTTGTCATGGTAGATGTGCCTACGAGTCTCATTAGCCCTAAATCTGATAAACTCACAGAAGACCAAAAAAAGGTTTTGAACACTGTAAAAAAAGTAAATCTTCTTGCGTATCCTTTAAGTGGAGGTACTAAAGAGAAATATGATACTGAGACGGTTAAGATCAAGAATATACTCTCTAATGATTCTTATGATGAGTTAATGAACTTTGGTAAACCGGGACAACGCATGCGTTTGTACTATAAGGGTGAAGAAGATGCTATTGATGAGGTTATTGTCTTTGCACAGGATGAGAATAAAGGTTTTTTACTGGCTCGCGTGCTGGGCGATAATATGAATGTAAGTGACATGATCAAGTTTGCAGAATCTATAGATAAAGAAGGAGCAGATTTTGACACGGCGCAGTTTGAAGGCGTGATGGATATTTTTAATAAATAGAATTTAGTTCACATAATTAAATAGAAAATCGGGGCAATCGCCCCGATTTTTGTTTGTTTTCAACCGATTTTTACCTCTAAACTACCGTTATTTTAAAACGGCATCTATAATTACGGGAAAATGATCTGAGATAAATAAGGCTCCCCTTTGTGCATCAAAAACCTGATATTTGTCAATAGTAATGGTATTTCCTTTATAGAAAATGTAATCTATACGATCTCTGTTAAAGTCTGGTTCTAATTGAAAGCCGTTAAAGGTATATGGCGGGCCGTAAGTCTTATTTGCTTTGAGAGCTGAATCACTCAACTCCTGGGTTATTATCTTATAAGGATTTTCTGAAGGAGGCACATTAAAATCACCGGTTAAAAAGAAAGGTGTATCTCCCGCAATTTCTTTAGCTTTATTTAAGATTAAATGTGCGCTTTTTTCACGGGCCTTTACACCCATGTGGTCAAAATGAGTATTAAAAAAGAAGAAAATCTTATCGCTGCTTTTATCTTTAAACTTTGCCCATGTCACAATACGAGGCAGGGCAGCATCCCATCCTTTTGATGCGACTTTTTCAGGTGTGGGCGATAACCAGAACGTCGCACTGTCTAAAACCTGAAACCTCTCTTTTTTATAAAAAATAGGTGAGAATTCACCAGCCTTGCCACCATCTCTACCAGTACCAATAAAGTCATATTGATTTAGGCTTTTCTTTATATCTTCTACCTGACTATAAAGTGCTTCCTGAGCTCCAAAAATGTCGATATCAGAAAAGTTTACACTTTCTGCGTACCAGTCTTTCCGGTTGTCCCAAAAATTGACGCCGTCATCAGGGTTTGCATATCTAATATTAGATGTCATTAATTTTAAATGAATTGAATCTTGTTGAGCCTGAACAGGGATAGCTGCTAAAATTAGCAGTAAGAGAGAAAAATACTTAAGCATGATATTTTTTAAGATTAGTTAGTTTGAGGGAAATTATGAATTTAAAGTTATTTCAGTATTAAAACAGGGTTATTATCCTACTAAGATATGCAGCCTCGGTTTTCTATACGCATATTTTATTCAGCAATAAGAAACACTGACATCTGTCAACATCATATTTTTAAATAAGCCGTATTTTTGATCAAACACTATAAGCATGAATAAAGGTATCTATATAGCAACGCTTGAGCCAGACAGTGGTAAGTCTGTTATCACTTTGGGATTAATGCGCACTCTTTTGGGAAAGACGGCAAAAGTTGGTTTTTTTCGTCCCATTATAAACGTTGATAAACCAGGCGGAAAAGACAATCACATTAATACAGTGCTTTCTTTTTTTGATATCGACCTCGACTATGAAGATGCTTATGCGTTTACACGAAATGAAATAATAAGAAAACGCAACGAAGATAAAGCCGGCGAAATTTTAGATACAATTATAAGCAAATACAAAGCTTTAGAAGATAGGTTTGATTTTGTGCTTGTTGAAGGATCTGATTTTACGGGAGAAGGAAGCATTTTTGAATTTGATACCAACGTGCTTATCGCGAAAAATTTAGGAATCCCAACGATTATTGTAGCTAGCGGGGTAGGGAAGAATAAAGATGAACTCATGGGGAGTTTGCAGATAGCTTACACTTCTTTTATAGAGAAAGATGTGGCCGTGATAGCAGTTGTCGCTAATAAAGTTCAGCCAGAGAATTTGCAAATTGCGACTGATGGTCTTAAAAACTTTTTACCAGAGAACGTAGCAGTATTTGCAATTCCTTATACAGATAAATTAGCACATCCCACGGTTAAAGAAATCGTGGCAGAATTGGGCGGAAAAGTGCTCTTTGGGGCCGATTTTTTAGATAATCAGACAGGTAATTATGGTGTGGGAGCAATGCAACTGCGCAATTATCTAACGCATTTAAAAGAAGATAGTCTTGTTATCACCCCGGGAGACAGAGCAGATATAATCTTAGGCGCTTTACAGGCAAATATTTCAAGTAATTATCCCAGAATTTCTGGAATAATCTTAACTGGCGGACTTATACCTGAAGAACCTATCTTAAAACTTATAGAAGGTCTCTCGCAAATAGTACCTATAGTTTCTGTAGAAGATGGAACTTTTTCGGTTACAAATCGCATAGGAGCTGTAAAATCTCACATTTATGCAGACAGCACTCAGAAAATCGAAACTTCATTAGCGGTTTTTGAACGGGAACTTGCTTTTGATAATTTGGTAGAACATTTACTTACCCTTGAGGCAGGAGGTATTACACCGCGTATGTTTCAGTATAGCTTGATGAAGCGTGCTCAAACTTCAAAAAAACACATAGTTCTGCCAGAAGGAGATGATGTGCGTATATTAAGTGCAGCTTCGCATCTGGTAGATCTAAACCTGGTGACAATAACGTTGCTGGGTGATCCTGAAAAAATAAAGCAGAAAGCCACCGCAAATAGTATTGCTTTAGATTTTTCTAAAGTGAACATAATAGACCCCATCAAGTCAGATAAATTTGAAGATTACGTCAATACGTTTTACGAGTTGAGAAAACACAAAAATGTAAATATGGATATCGCCAGAGACTGGATGGCAGATGTTTCTTATTATGGTACGATGATGATCTACAAAGGCGATGCAGACGGTATGGTTTCAGGAGCAGCGCATACTACGCAGCATACCATAAAACCTGCGCTTCAGTTTATTAAAACTAAACCGGGAGTTTCAGTCGTTTCGTCTGTATTCTTTATGTGTCTTGAAGATCGTGTATCTGTTTTTGGTGATTGTGCAATTAACCCTAATCCTTCTGCGGAAGAACTTGCAGAGATCGCTATTTCTTCAGCAGAAAGCAGTATAGCTTTTGGCATTGAGCCAAAGATCGCTATGTTGTCTTATTCTTCAGGAACTTCAGGAAAAGGTGAAGACGTAGATCGGGTACGAGAAGCTACAAATATTGTAAAAGAAAAACGGCCTGATCTAAAGATAGAAGGACCTATACAATATGATGCTGCGGTCGATATGCGAGTAGGTAAAAGTAAATTACCAGACTCTGAAGTTGCCGGGCAGGCAAGTGTACTTATATTTCCAGATCTAAATACAGGGAACAATACCTACAAGGCTGTACAAAGAGAAACCGGGGCTCTGGCAATTGGTCCCATGTTGCAGGGATTAAATAAACCCGTTAACGATCTAAGCCGCGGTTGTACTGTAGATGACATTTTTAACACCGTAATTATAACCGCCATTCAGGCGCAAGGAATTTAATTTTATGCACGTATTAGTAATCAATTCAGGGAGTTCTTCAATAAAATTTCAACTTTTTAAAATGCCATCAGAAGAAGTCATTGCTTCTGGTATGGTAGAACGCATAGGGATAGAAGGCAGCCGACTTCATTATAAAAGTTCTACCCAAACCTTTACACAAGATGTAAAAATTGCATCGCATAAAGAAGGTTTAGAAACAATAGCGGCACACTTGCTTGATGAGAATACGGGAGTTCTTAAAAATGTAAATGAAGTAAGTTTAGTAGGGCATCGCGTTGTACATGGTGGCAGTCAGTTTACACAAACGGTTATAGTAGATGCTACTGTAAAAGAACAGATAAGAAAACTTTTTTCGCTTGCACCACTGCATAATCCACATAATCTAACAGGTATAGAAGTTGCCGAAGATATTTTTACAGGAGCCAAACAAATTGCCGTTTTTGATACAGCCTTTCACCAAACAATTCCGCAGAAAGCATATCAGTATGCGATACCTCAAAAATTCTTAGAAGAGAATAAAATAAGACTTTATGGTTTTCACGGTACAAGCCATAAGTATGTAGCAGCAAAGGCATTAGAATACTTAAATAAAAAGAAATCTAAAATTATTACCATACATTTAGGTAACGGTTGTAGTATGAGCGCTATAAAGAATGGCGTGTGTATAGATACTTCGTTAGGTTTTGGCCCGGTTAACGGTTTGATTATGGGAACAAGGAGTGGAGATATAGATCAATCGGTTATTTTTTACATGATCAGTGAATTAGGTTATACCAGTGAAGAAGTTGGTGCGCTTTTAAATAATAAAAGTGGAATGCTGGGACTTACAGGTTACAGTGATATGCGCGATATAGAAGATGAGGCCTCCCGTGGTAATAAAGAATGCATACTTGCATTAAATATGAATGCTTATCGCATAAAAAAATACATAGGTTCATATGTCGCTGCACTCAATGGTCTTGATGCCATTGTATTTACAGCAGGGATAGGAGAGAACAGTGACCACTTGAGAGCTCTTGTTTGTGAAAATATGGAATATTTTAATATTCATATTGATGCAGGTAAAAACAGATATCGTTCAAAAGAAATGCGAAGCATAGAAAAGGAGGGAAGTAAAGTCTCTATTCTGGTAATTCCTACAAATGAAGAATTAGAAATTGCACAGCAGGTTTATTCTTTAGCTGAATAAAAATCGAGCAGTACAGTCCTTCTAAGGAATTCTGGAATCATATAAAAGTGATGATAAAATTTTTTAGAAGGATAAGAAAGTCATTATTTGCTGAGGGTAAATTCAGTAAATATATTTTTTATGCCCTGGGAGAAATAATTCTCGTTGTCATGGGTATCTTAATTGCTTTACAGATCAATGCCTGGAAAGTAAGTGCTGATAATAAAAAACTAGAAAAAAGTATCCTTTTAAACATTAAACAAGACCTACAGGACGATATTCTTGATCTACAGAATGTGGCGGCATTTAAAATTAAGCAAAGAGAAACCTGTAATCGTTTAATTAATTTAGCCGCTAATCGTTCTCTTCCCATATTAGATACAGTTCAATTTGCAAATGACGTCGTAAGAATGATTTATTTCACGCTGCCCAGTTCAAATAAAATCACATTTGAAATGGCCACCAGTAATGGATATCTAAACATTATAAGCAACGATAGCCTCATTAAGTTAATAGCTAAATATTATTCAGATATTACATTAAATCAACATGTGACAGAAACCAAAAGATTTACAAACTCTTTTGCAGAATCTGTTATTATGAAAAAATACAGAATATTTTCAAACAAGATTGCCGTGCTAGACGGTTTAGGTGGAGAATACCATATTGAGAGCTATCAAAATATGAATGAATTTCCATTTCCTTATGCTGATTTTATACATGATCTCGAGGTAGAAAATCATCTAAATTCTTTCGCTATACGCTTAAAAATAGGGATCAACTATTTACAGAATAAAGAAAAAAGAGCTGATGAATTAATCAGCAGGATTGATAAATATATTAAAGTAGGCAATTAATTAATTAAGCAGATTCTCCATTTAAACTGTTTATACACCTGTTGTATCTATGCGATTTGTATAGACTAAATTTATAATAAGCACAATAAATATACATACCAGAATTATTTGTGTAATTATAACGTGCAAAAGGTTAGCTAGTCCCGCAATGAGAATTGCCGAATACAGAAATAAGGTTAAAAACATATTTAAGGAATTGCGACCCTTCATAGTTTAGATACCAGTATAATTAGAAGGGCTGATTGCTTTTAATTCACTTTTTATAGAATCGTCTATTTCAAGCGTGTCTATAAAATTAGCTATAGAATCTGCTGTAATAGTTTCATTTGTGCGAGTGAGTCCTTTTAATGCCTCATATGGATTAGGATAACCTTCTCTTCTCAATATTGTTTGTATCGCTTCAGCAACGACAGCCCAGTTATTTTCAAGATCAGCGTTAAATTTACTTTCGTTTAAAACTAATTTATTCAATCCCTTAATTGTGCTTGCAAGACCTATTAATGTATGGCCTAATGGTACACCAATGTTTCGCAGAACTGTACTATCTGTAAGATCGCGTTGTAATCTTGATATAGGTAATTTAGCGGCAAGATGCTCAAAAATCGCATTAGCGATGCCTAAATTCCCCTCGCTGTTCTCAAAATCGATCGGATTAACTTTGTGTGGCATTGCAGAAGAGCCTACTTCACCTGCTTTTATTTTTTGTTTAAAATAATCCATTGAGACATACGTCCAAATATCTCTGTCCAGATCTATTAAAATTGTATTGATACGTTTAAGGTTATCAAAAAGAGCGGCCATGTGATCATAATGCTCTATCTGTGTTGTAGGGAATGAATGGTGCAGCTTTAAAGTACCGTGAACGAAACCAGAACCAAATTTCTTCCAATCTATCTCAGGATAGGCTACCTGATGTGCATTATAGTTTCCGGTTGCGCCACCAAATTTTGCAGCACTGGGTACAGTTTCAAGTAATTTAATTTGTTCTTCAAGTCTTACCACAAACACCTCGATCTCTTTGCCTAAGCGGGTAGGAGAAGCTGGTTGACCATGGGTGCGAGCAAGCATAGGCACTTGTGACCACTCGTCTGCCAGTTGCTTTAGATGATCTACAACCTCAAGTAGTTGAGGTAAATAGACATGATTCATTGCATCTTTTAAACTTAACGGGATAGCGGTGTTGTTGATATCCTGTGAAGTAAGCCCAAAATGGATGAACTCTTTAAATGGTGCTAAACTCATTTTATCAAACTTTTCTTTGATAAAATACTCAACAGCTTTTACATCGTGATTTGTAATGCGCTCAATATCTTTAATAGCCTGTGCATCCTCCAGAGAAAAATCGTCATATATCGCCCTTAATTCAGAAAAAACTGCTCGATCTACATTCTTTAGTTGAGGTAGTGGTATTTCGCAAAGAGCGATAAAATATTCTATCTCTACCTTAACACGGTATTTAATAAGTGCTTTTTCAGAAAAAAAATTAGCAAGAGACTCAGTCTTCTTGTGATACCTACCATCAATGGGTGAAACAGCCTCTAAAGGGGATAATGACATGATTTAATTTTAGATAAAACGCAAAGATACACAGCTACTACATACTAACAAACGTAAGATGATAATATATCAATAAGAACTACAAATCCTGAAAACCGGCACATGAAAAAAAAATCAGTACTTTCATAATTTTAAAACCTCCTTATGATCTGGGTAAAACGTTTTTTTATACTCGCACTTATAGCATTAGTAGTAATTCAATTTATAAGACCTGATAAAAATGAAGGCGATTATGCAAGTCTTGACAGCTTTATTGCGGAAACCAAACCCTCTCAGGAAGTACAGGGAATTTTAAAAACAGCTTGTTACGATTGTCATAGCAACCAGACTAAATATCCCTGGTATGCAGAAGTTGCACCTGTTTCTCTATGGCTTGACCAGCATATTGAAGACGGTAAGAGACATCTTAATTTTGCCGACTGGGATAAATATTCTGCTAAGCGAAAAGATCACAAGCTAGATGAAGTTATAGATGAAGTTAGTGAAGGCGATATGCCGCTCGCTTCATACACCTTAATACATCACGATGCAGATCTTACAGATCAACAGGTCGATATGCTTTTGAATTGGGCTAAAGTTGCAAGACTTAATTATTCATCAGTTTTGCAACCACAGTAGGAACCCCGGTAGATGCCTTTTCTGATAAAACAGTGAGATTGCGCCCAGATGATATGCTGGGCTTAGGATCTATAAAATAGATTTGAGCGTCATCTTTTGCATAGTCTATTAACCCTGCAGCAGGATAAACCTGCATACTTGTTCCTATTATCAACACAAAATCGGCCTGAGAGGTATAAAAAGCGGCTTTTTCTAATAAAGGAACGGCTTCGCCAAACCAAACTATGTGTGGTCGTATCTGGCTATTATATTTGCATTGATCTCCTATACAAATATCATCTTGCCAATCCATCACCAGATTTTCATCTGTACTGCTACGTGCTTTTAATAGTTCGCCATGTAAATGAATCACATTTGAGCTTCCCGCTCGCTCATGCAGATCATCAACGTTTTGAGTTATAATGGCTACTTCATATTGATTTTCAAGCTCTACAAGTGCTTTATGTGCATTATTAGGTTGCACAGTTTTTAACTGTCTTCTTCGCTTATTATAAAAGTCTAAAACCAACTCCTGATTAGCATACCAACCCTCAACGCTGGCAACTGCCATCACATCATGGCCTTCCCAAAGACCGTTATCATCTCTAAAAGTCTTTAAACCACTTTCTGCACTAATCCCCGCACCGGTAAGTACTACAATTTTTTTCATAGAGTAATTTTTATCTAAAAATACAAAATTGAAAAAGCATTAATCTTTAAAAATAATTCAAGGCTGTTAAACAAAACATAAGCCGAGCTAATTTGTTCCTGAAATGAAATCTTGCTATTAAATTTATATTTCGTGCACTATTTATTATCGCATTTCTTTAATTGAATAATCTATGGCAGAATGGTTAAAAGCCGGTCTTTGGGGTCTATTATCGGGAGGAGCTTTAGTTTTAGGTTCATTGTTGGGTTACTATTTTAAATTTTCTCAGCGGTTTATCGCAATGATAATGGCCTTTGGTGCCGGGGTTTTAATTTCAGCATTGTCTTTTGAACTTGTAGATGAGGCTTACTCTCAAAGTGGTGTATTATCAACATCAATAGGTTTTATTGTGGGTGCGGGAATTTATTCTATAGCTAATTATTTTTTAGAAAGACAAGGTGCCAAACACAGAAAACGATCACAGGATCAACAACCATCTGAAGGTGAAGACAGCGGCAGTGGTTTGGCAATAGCCTTAGGAGCATTACTAGACGGTATTCCTGAATCTATAGCAATTGGCATAAGTATGTTAGAAGGAGGTGCAGTAAGTGCTGCAACAGTTATAGCCATTTTTATTTCAAATATTCCTGAAGGTTTATCAAGTTCTGCCGGAATGAAAAATTCGGGTAGATCAAAACTTTTTATTTTTGGAATCTGGATTGCCATTGCTGTTATAAGCGGTATAGCTTCAGTGACAGGTTATACCGTATTTAGTCAATTATCCCCTTACATTATTGGTGCTACGTTAGCGATTGCTGCAGGGGCGATTTTAAATATGCTGGCTGCAACAATGATTCCCGAGGCTTTTGAAAAAGGGCACAGCATTGTGGGCATTATAACCGTGCTTGGTTTTTTGACCTCATTTTTACTTTCGCATTTAGCTTAAAATAGCTTATTTTCATTTCGTTATCTAAACCATCTCATCTAAAACCTGTATTTATGACCCTTTCTAACTCATTAAAGCTGGGAGTATTCTTGTTATTTCTTGCAAACCATCTTCATGCTCAGGAAAAAGGAACTGAGGCAAATCCATACACACTTAATCCTTCGCCTGCCACAGTTGCCTGGGGTCATTATTGGTCTGAAAGTGAACCGGCATTAACAATTAAAACCGGAGATTATGTAAAAGTACACACGCTAATCACTTCTAATCCTGAAAGACTGGAAGGCGCCGGAGTCGCGCCTCAGGATGTAGAACAGGAACTAAGAGATGTACAAAGTCTAAAAGATCGTGGACCAGGAGGACATATTTTAACAGGACCCATTTATATTGAAAATGCAGAACCGGGTGATGTACTAGAAGTAAAAGTACTTTCTATAGATCTGGCTATTCCATACGGTTATAATGCGATAGGGCAGAGCGGTTTTTTATCTGATGAGATCTTTGAACGAAAAATGAGAATCATACCTTTAGATAAAGAAAAAATGATTGGCCATTTTTCTGACAGTATAGATATACCTTTACATCCTTTTTTTGGTAGCATGGGCGTAGCACCACCGGCAGAAGCAGGCCGTTGGAATAGTGCACCGCCATGGGTACATGCAGGTAATTTAGATAATAAAGAACTTACGGCAGGTTCTAGCCTTTTTATCCCGGTTTTTGCAAAGGGCGCGCTCTTTGAGATTGGCGATGGTCACGCCGCTCAGGGAAATGGTGAAGTAGATATTACAGCTATAGAAACTTCGCTTAAGGGCACATTGCAGTTCATTTTACATAAGAACAAAGAACTATCATGGCCCCGTGCCGAAACGGCTACTCATATCATAACGATGGGAGCAGACCGCGATCTTAACAAAGCAACGCATATTGCGGTACGCCAAATGATAGAATACCTCATGAAAGAAAAAGGCATGGGCAAAGCAGATGCTTATATGTTGTGCAGTGTTGCTGTAGATGTAAACATAACGCAGCTTGTAGATGGCAATGTAGGCGTACATGCTATGTTGCCTAAGGAGGTATTTATTAAGTAGTTTATTATCTATTTATTTATAAGGATAGATTCGATTTTTACCCCTTTTCACCTGATTTTTACTGAAATTTAAAAGGTTTTTAAACGAAAGAAACAAAAAGGAGAATATTAAATTTGTGTCTTAAATAAAAGGCATGAACAAAGAATTACTTCAATACCTGGAATCTTTTCTTACGCAAAAACGAGTTGATCTTTTTAAACAGGTTGCCTCACAACGCACAAATCATTTTACAGTAGTAAATGAAGATGTACGGCACCTTCATAATACAAGTGCTGTGATACGTAGCTGTGATGCTTTTGGGGTGCAGAATGTGCATGTTATAGAAGAGAAAATTGGCAGAAGAATAGACAAAGAAATTGCGATGGGAGCCCAGAAATGGACAACCGTTAATCGCTACAACAACGTTCATGAAACAATTGAAAATCTAAAAAAAGATGGCTACCGCATCGTGGCTACAACTCCACACCATCAGGCTCATACGTTACAGGATTTTAATATAAATACACCTGCAGCTTTATTCTTTGGTCGCGAGGCCGAAGGATTAAGCGACGCCGTTATTAATGAGGCTGACGATTATATATATATCCCAACAAGCGGTTTCACACATAGCCTGAATATTTCTGTGTCTGCAGCTATAATCTTACAAAACCTTATGCAACGCTTGCAAAATTCTAGTGTTAACTGGCAGCTTAGCCCTAAGGAGCAGATAGAACTGCGGTTACAATGGGCAAAACGACATATGAAGAATTATGACGAACTAGTAGAACGGTTTATGAAAGTAAACAAGTTATACCTTTAATAGCAAGCCTTATACAACCAGCGTCGTATGTACCCAGTGCAGAAGGTGTCTTGCTCTATTTTCTTCAGATGATGTTAATGTTCCATTACAAAAAGTAGATGAGGATGGAGGGAAAGTATTTCAGGAAAAACCCAGATTTCTGAAGTATATGGCTATATGGCTGTCTTTCTTGATACAGAAGGTAATAGAATTGCGCTTCATAGTATTTCGTAGAAACGAAATCACTTCATTTAGAATCTTTTCTATTTCAAAAACCTCCTTTTTAGCATTAAAAATCGGTAATTTAAGGGTCATTTTTAATCAATAAACCCAACTTATCATGTATTACCACCACACTATTCAAAAATCTATTGTAAAAGTCTTTTTTTCAGGAATTTTGTTTGTCGGGATTGCACAATTAACTTCCGCACAAACAACAGACAGTCTTGAAGTACCAGACTGGGCTTTACCGGGATCAGCGACGCATGAGCAAGTGCCGCCACCGGCAGATTTTCATCGGGAAACGCGTACCGAAAATAAATCAATTGGTGTTTTTGATGGTCAAAGTGATGTAGGTGGAGCGCTGGCAGAGGGCTCGGCTACTTATGATAAATCTAAAAATGAATACACGGTTAATTCTGCAGGTTATAATATTTGGTATAACCGCGATGAATTTCGCTATTTATGGAAAAAAATGTCTGGAGATGTTTCGCTTGCAGCAGACGTGAAGTTTCCAGATTCTACAGGTTATGGTGATAGAAAAGTTGTATTGATAATACGGCAGGGACTTGAAGATGATGCTAAAGAAATAATGGTTGCTTTGCACGGTGCAGGATTGATGCACATGGCCTGGAGACCAGAGCAAAATGCAAATTTGCAGGAAATGCGTATAGAACAAAAAGGAGCAATGCGATTAGGTATCGAGAAAGATGGCGATGCATTTACAGCTTTTATAAGCATGAATGGCGAGCCCTTATTTCAAGTAGGTGATCCTGTAGAATTAAAATTTGATAAACCTTTTTACGTAGGTATAGGCTTTACTTCCCATTTACCTGCAGATGTAGATACGGGTATTTTTAGTGATGTTTTTTTAAAAAATACGGCAGGGGCGGTAAAATAATTTAAGGTGTAAAATAAAAAGAGGGACAATTCTGTCCCTCTTTTTATTTACAATTCTATGAAGATTACTCAATTTTATCAGCTGCGTCTTTGTCTAGAAACCAAACCAAGTTACCTGATTTTGGTTTAACCAAATTGGCCGGATATGCTTTAGCGCTTTCTTGCTCATCAATGATCTCATGTACTTTATCTGCCTTGCCTGCTCCTGTAACCAGAAAAGCTACCTCTTTAGCATTGTTGATGACTTTACCTGTGAGAGAAACCCTTTTTTGCCCTGAATCAGGATGCACAGCGACCGTACAATTGGCTGCCAGATCCCACAACTCTATATTATAAGGAAAGATAGATGCGGTATGCCCATCATCACCCATTCCTAAAATAACTAAGTCAAATTGAGGCATACCATCAACCAGAGGAAGTTCTTTTTGCAGCACTTCACTATAACGTTCAGCTTCAGCTTCAGGATCGTTTTCTCCTTTAATTCTACAGATATTTCCTTCCGGAATCTTGATTTTTGAAAGTAAATGCTCAACGGTCATTTTATAATTGCTTTCAGAATCTGAAGGATCTACACAGCGTTCATCACCCCAGTACAAGCATATATTTTCCCAATTTATTTGGGTTGAATAATTTTCAGCAAGATGATCAAAAACAATTTTAGGTGTACTACCACCAGAAAGTGCTATGTGAATTTTCTGGTCACCAGAGGCGATTTTTGATACATACCCAGAGAATTCTTCTGCTACAGTTTGCTTAGTATCATATATTTTTAGTTCCATTCTTAAAATTTTAGCTATTAAAAAATCAGATTAGGTTTACTTGATAATGCAGAAACCACTATCATCTGTAAGATGTTCACCGGGATTTCTCCACCCGTAATCATCTTCTATAAGATCATCAGAATTTTTAGGTCCCCAGGTTCCTACAGAATAACCGTAGGTATTTACGTTTGAGTCTTTCTTCCAGTAATCAAGAATAGGATCTACAAAAGACCAGGCGGCCTCAACTTCATCTGCACGCGCATAAAGAGTAGCATCACCCTGCATCGCATCTAGTAAAAGACGTTCATAAGCATCCATCACATTTGTATCTGCCAGACTTGAATAGTAAAAATCAAGGTTAGCACGCTCTACGTGGAAGCCTTGTCCCGGTACTTTTACACCAAATTTTAAGAGTATTCCTTCATCAGGTTGAATACGTATGATAAGCTTGTTATCTTTCTGGTCAATATCCTGATTTTTAAATAACTGGTGGTGCGGTGTCTTGAAGTGAATTACAACCTCAGTCACCTTTGTAGGCATACGCTTTGCTGTACGCACGTAAAACGGAACATCTTTCCAGCGCCAGTTATCTACAAAGAACTTAATAGCCGCATAGGTTTCGGTCTTTGAGTTAGGATCTACGCCTTCTTCTTCACGATAACCGGGAACTTTTTTTCCGTCAATAGTGCAACCCATATATTGCCCTTTTATCGTGTTCTCAAAAAGGGTTTTTTCATCGGTCATTATGCGTAATGACTTTAAAGCCTTAACCTTTTCATTTCTAATTTCTTCAGCGTTAGAATTGATAGGTGGTTCCATCACGATTAGAGAGACGATCTGCAATAAGTGGCTTTGAAACATATCACGCAGCGCGCCCGATTTATCATAATAACCACCTCGTTTTTCTACACCCACAGTTTCAGCGTTTGTGATCTCAACGTGGTGTATATAATTTCTGTTCCAGAGCGGTTCAAATATTGAATTTGCAAAACGCGTTACAAGTAGATTTTGAACAGTTTCTTTACCTAAATAATGATCTATTCTGTAGATCTGAAATTCTTTAAAGTAATTCTGAAGACCTTTGTTAAGTTCTTTTGCTGTTTCCAGACTGTAACCAAATGGTTTCTCTACGATAATACGTTTCCAGCCTTTTTTCTCTTCGGTAAGGCCTGCGTTGCACAGGTTTTTAGCTATTGTCTCATACAAACTTGGCGGTGTAGATAAATAGAAAATGTAATTATCGCTGGTGCCATATTTCGCATTTAGCTCTTTAATTCTCTTGCTTAGAGCCGTGTAATCTGTATCATAATCGTTACCCAGATCCTCGTAGAATAACTTGTCTGAAAATGCAGTTATGTAATCTTCTTCTTCTTTATTGATGCGATCTTTTAAATAAGCACTTTCCTGAACGACTTTCTTGCGAAAATCTTCATCAGTAATATTGCTTCGGCTGGCTCCCAGAACAACAAAGTTTTCTGGCAGATATTTACCTTTATATAGATTATAGATCGCAGGTATAAGTTTTCTTGCAGTTAGATCACCAGATGCACCAAATATGATTAGCATTTGGTTAGCCGTCTTGTTTAATGGTTTAGACATATATTATAAAATTGTTATGCCCCATTTTTAGTCATATCTGTGACTAGTTTATTGTAAAAAGGGGGTTAAATGTCGATGTTATCGATTAATTTTGGTTCACAAAGTAAAAATAAGGCATATTTATGTCAAACAGGGCGTTTCCTTAAAGAATGCCTTTCATTTTTAAAAAAGAACACAACTAGATATGGAGTATAAAGATTACGATTTTGGACTTGTAGGCCTTGGTGTAATGGGGCGCAATTTTATTTTAAATGTGGCTGATAATGGTTTTAAAGCCTTTGGGTACGATCTTGACCCAGAAAAAGTAGACGCATTAAAAACCGAAGGGGATAATCTTGAGCAGGTAAACGCTTCTACAGATATTACAACTTTTATAGAATCTCTTGCCACTCCGCGTAAGATCATGCTACTCGTACCAGCCGGTAAAATTGTAGATGCTGTTATAGAAAACCTGCTTCCACATCTGGATAAAGACGATATTATTATAGATGGTGGTAACTCATTTTTTACAGATACAGATCGTAGAGAAGCCTATTTAAAAGAGAAAGGAATTCACTTTTTTGGATCTGGAGTTTCAGGTGGGGCAGAAGGCGCACGCAGAGGACCTAGTATTATGCCTGGCGGAAGCAAAGAAGCTTACCAGCATGTAAAACCTATTTTTGAAGCAGTTGCTGCTAAATATAATGGTGAGCCATGTGTTGCCTATTTAGGCCCAAAATCTGCCGGAAACTATGTAAAAATGGTTCACAACGGTATAGAATATGGCTTAATGCAATTAACATCAGAGATTTATGACTTACTGAGAAAGTCATGCGGACTTACAAATGATGAGTTGCATGACGTTTACACGAAATGGAACAATGGTCGTTTACAATCATTTTTAGTCGAAATTACTGCAGCCATATTTAAACAGGAAGATGACCTTGGTGACGGTCGCCTGGTAGATAAAATACTTGATAAAGCTAAGCAAAAAGGTACCGGTAAATGGACTTCACAAAATGCAATGGATCTTGGTATTCCTGTTCCTACAATTGATATGGCGGTAAGCATGCGTGAGATTTCGGCATTAAAAGATGAGCGTGTACAGGCAGATGAATTGTATGACCGCCCAGAGCCGGGAGCAATAGATAAAGCCAAGCTTATTAATATGGCAGAAGAATCGCTTTATTTTGCATTTATAGTTGCTTACGCACAAGGTTTACATCAACTTGCAGATGCTTCTAAAGAATATAAATATGAGCTCGATATGGCTGTGATAGCTAAAATATGGAGAGCCGGATGTATTATACGTGCAGGCTTACTTGCAGATATTACAGAAGCTTACAATGCAGATAAAGATCTGGCAAACCTTTTACTTTCACCTTCCTTTGTGCCTAAGGTACAAGGTACATTAAATTCTGTACGGGAAGTTGTGGCTTACGCTGCTAAAAGCGGAATACCAGTACCCGGTTTATCAAGTGCTTTAAATTATTTTGATGCATACACAGCGAGTAATTTACCGCTTAATTTAATTCAGGCACAACGGGATAACTTTGGTTCTCATACGTATGAGCGTATTGATAGAGAAGGTATCTTCCATACAGAATGGGGATCATAAATAAAGATTTCTAAAAACAGCAAAAAATCCATCAGGTGAATACTTGATGGATTTTTTTATAGAATAATCCAGCTTTCGCGAAATAGAACATAACAGTTTGACTCGAGAATTTCGGTTTTAGATCTAAAAATCGGTTAAAATTGATTGAAAATCGGCAGGAAACGAGGGTTTTTCGCTTTAAGCAAACATAAAAAGGCATAAAAAAACCTCGTGATATCACGAGGTTTTGATTTTTAATTATCTGCTAGATTAAATCTTAGAACGATTAATCTCTGTGTAATACTTTGTACTCTTCGTAGCAACTGCTTACCGCATCTAAGATCTGTAAGTCATTTGCTGTTTTTACAAAACTTTCAGAATAGTCACATCTGCGCAGTATCTCATCAATGTCTTCTTTTGTTATCTGTAAAAGAGCCGTTAAAGTCTCTCTGTCAAATTTATTAACTAGAAGGTTACGTATCTTATCATCTTCTTTAACCTGGCGCAGTTTTCGCATTTGCTGTGGTTTTTTACCAAATACATTATAGAGAAAATCCGCCGGATTGAAAACCGCGCTTAAAACCTTGTTTATGGCGCTTGGCTGGCTCTGTCCTGCTTCGTATCCCGATGGAAGTCCAGAAATGCTATAGCGCACGTTTTTATAAACAGGTACGTTCTTAGCGTCTATCTCAAGATAGCCTGTAAGTTCTACATCTTTTACAACCACTTCTTCCAGAGCGATTCCTACTTCAGTCATTTTAACCTTAACATCGCCAAATTTCTTCCAGTCATTTGTAACGCGTACCTGTAGGGTCTTAAATCCTAAAAAGGAAAAGAATAAGGTATCGTTAACTTTAGCCTGAATGGTAAAATTTCCTTTTTCGTCAGAAATTGCACCTTTTACATTGTTAAGATTGATAATGTTTACATTGTCAAGTACCGCGTCATTTGATGCGTTGACCACCTGGCCACTTATCGTTTCATCATCGTCAATATCTTGAGCGAAGATTAATAAAGGGGTAATTAAAAATATAAAAGCAAATAAAGCCTTTCTCATATTGGCAGCCAATTTAGAAAAAGAGACTGGAAAATCATACCAAAAGTTACATTTAGCAAAAAAATAGTCAAATTAATTTCTTTCGCGGCGGCGACGCTTTCCTGAAAAAGGCGCTTTACCGTCACTTGATTTGTCCTGATCATTTGAGTTGCGTTTACCGCGATGTCCTTTACCACCCTTACCACGATTGTCATCATCTCTGCGACGTCTGCGGTTATTATTGCCACCGTCACGACCGTTATGATCTCTGCGACCGCTGTTGCGACCTCTGCCACCTTTATCTTTTGTGATCTCTACGTGAACAGAGCGATCTCCCAATTTAAAATCTTCAAAAACAGCCATTACAGCATCAAGATGTTCTGTATCTGTATTAAAGAAAGAGAAGCTGTCTTTACAATCTACTCTGTAAATACCATCCTGACCAAGACCTGTTACTTCTTTAAGGAAGTCTTTTAAGGTCATCCAGTCAAAATCATCTTTGCTACCTACATTGATGAAGAAACGTGTAGACTCACCAGATTCTTCTCTTATCTCTGCTTTTGCATTTACATTAAGATCTTTTGTCTTTTTGTAATAATTGAAGAAACGGGTAAACTCTACAGAGAACACTTTTTTGATCAATTCTTCACGGGTTAATCCCTCAAGCACTTCATTTATACTGAATAAATAAGGGTCTATCTCGTGATTGATCTCTGTGTTGTGAATGTCATTTGCAAGATGCATAAGTTGCACTTCACAAATTTCCATTCCGGTAGGAATGTCTTTATGCTCAAACTTTTTGTTGATTATCTTCTCAACTTGCTTGATCTTTCTTAGTTCGCTTTTAGAGACGATCACCATAGAAACACCTGTTTTACCTGCACGACCTGTACGGCCACTACGGTGGGTATAGGTTTCTATTTCGTCAGGTAATTGATAGTTGATAACATGTGTAATATCATCTACATCAATACCACGAGCTGCAACATCTGTTGCGACAAGCATTTGTATCTGGCGATTACGGAAGCTTTTCATTACCAGGTCACGCTGGTTCTGGCTTAGATCACCATGTAGCGCTGCTGCATTATAACCATCTTCTATAAGATTTTCGGCTACTTTTTGTGTATCGCGTTTTGTACGGCAAAACACAACAGAGAATATATCAGGATTTGCATCTGCAAGACGCTTTAATGCCTGGTATCTGTCTCTTGAGTTTACCATGTAGTACTCATGAGATACATTTTCTGCACCCATGTTCTTAGTTCCTACAGTGATTTCCTGAGGAGAGCGCATAAATTGCTTAGCAATTCTGGCAACTTCTTTAGGCATTGTAGCAGAAAATAACCAGGTGTTCTTACCTTTAGGTGTATCTGCTAAAATGGTTGTGATATCTTCATAGAAGCCCATGTTGAGCATCTCATCTGCTTCATCAAGAATACAGTAGTTTATCTCTGAAATATCTACAAGCTTGCGTCGCATCATATCCATCATACGACCTGGTGTAGCAACAATAATTTGTGCTCCACGACTTATAGATCTGGCTTGTTCCTGTATGTTTGCACCACCGTAAACGGCAACTACATTAAGGCCATTTATGTATTTAGAATACGCTTTAATTTCATTAGTGATCTGCAAACATAACTCACGAGTTGGGGAGATTATAAGTCCCTGTGTGGTTCTGCTGTTTGCATTGATCTGTTGAATTAGCGGAAAGCCAAATGCTGCTGTTTTTCCTGTCCCTGTCTGGGCGAGAGCGACAATATCTGTCGACTCATTAAGTAGGACGGGAATGGCTTTCTCCTGCACTTCAGAAGGCTCTGTAAAGCCCATGTCGGCAACTGCCTTCAGGATAGCATCATTTAGTCCTAACGCTTCAAATTTATTCATTGTCATTATATTATATTTACCTACGTTGGTAAAGAGGGCGCAAAGGTAGTGTTAAATAATGGATTGGCTATATGCCTGTCTTATTATTACAAATACCTCTAAAACAGGCTGTTTATATGAAGGAATAAGCAGAAAAATTGGCAGTACAAACCCGATTTTTAGCCTAAAAAGACCGATTTTGTATTTTATTTCTGAAGAAAATTGAGGAGTTTTTGTACTGCTAACCCTCTGTGGCTGATCTTTCCTTTTAATTCAAGAGGCATTTCTGCAAATGTTCTATCATAACTATCTGGTTGAAAAACAGGGTCGTAGCCAAAACCTGCATTTCCTTTTTTATCTTTTATAATTTGCCCTTTACAAATTCCGGTAAAAGTATGTTCTGTGTCATTTATGATTAGAGCTATTACCGTTTTAAATTGTGCAGAACGGTCTTTGCTGTTCTTTAATTTCGCTAAAAGCTTATTTATATTATCTGAAGAACTTTTTTGCTCACCGGCATATCTCGCGCTGTACACTCCGGGTTCACCATTAAGTGCGTTAACTTCAAGGCCTGTGTCATCTGCAAAGCAATCGTAGCCGTATTTATTTTTTACATACCTTGCTTTGATCAAGGCATTGCCTTCAATAGTTTTGGCATCTTCAATAATATCTTCAGTACAGCCAATATCTGTTAAGCTTTTGAGGGTAATATGCGCTGGCATTAAAGCCTGAATTTCCTTTAATTTATTGTTGTTATACGTTGCGAAAACTAATTGCATGAAGTAATTTTTAATTATTGATGGTGATATGGTTCATTGCGTAATATAGTGTAACCTCGGTATAATTGTTCAGTTATAAACAGTCTTATCATCTGGTGAGAAAATGTCATTTTTGAGAGCGATATTTTTCCGGCTGCTTTTGCGTAAACAGCAGGGGAGAAGCCGTAGGGACCGCCTATTACAAGAACGAGGGTTTTTATCCCGCTATTCATTTTCTTTTGAAGATATTCTGAAAAAGCTATGCTGTTAAACTCTTTTCCTTTTTCGTCAAGAAGAATTAATTGATCCTGAGTGCTTATTTTATTCAGGATAAGTTCGCCCTCTTTTTCTTTTTGTTGCTCCTCACATAAGTTTTTCACTTTTTTGAGATCTGGAATAATTTCCATATCAAAATTCACATAAAAACCTAAACGTTTAGTATAGATGGTTATAAGTTCATCGAGGCTGGCATTATCTGTTTTGCCTATACAAAGTAGCTTGATATTCATTTGTCAAAAATACAAATTTCTCACAGTGAATTGCGATTTGCTTTTTTGTGCGCCTGTTGTATATTGCTCTAACGTTTGATTAACTTAGCAAAAAATGTAGGGGTATGATATCAAAATCAAAACTGAATGCTGAAATAGATGGTATAATCGCAAATGCGATACGTGAAGATGTGGGTGATGGTGATCATAGTTCGCTGGCTTGTATACCAGATAATGCAGTAGGGAGAGCCAAGTTACTGGTAAAAGATGATGGTATTATTGCCGGAGTAACCTTTGCATGTCAGGTTTTTAATTATATAGATCCTTCTCTTGATGTTGAAGTATTAATCAAAGATGGAGAAAAGGTAAAATATGGCGATATCGCATTTTATGTTGAAGGTAGTTCACAAAGTATTTTAAAAGCAGAGCGCCTTGTACTGAACGGTATGCAGCGCATGAGCGCCATAGCTACAAAGACAAAACATTTTGCAGACATGTTAGAAGGTACCCGTACCAAAATTCTGGATACCAGAAAAACCACACCTGGCATACGTGCATTAGAAAAATGGGCGGTTAAAATAGGCGGCGGAGAAAACCATAGGTTTGCCTTATATGATATGGTTATGCTTAAAGATAATCACATAGATTTTGCAGGTGGAATCACACAGGCGATAGATAAAACAAAAGCGTATTTAGCCAAAAATAAACTTGACCTTAAGATTATCGTAGAAGCACGTGATCTGGAGGAAATAGAAGAAATCCTGCAGTCTACAGGGGTACATCGCATATTAATAGACAACTTTAATTACGACGATACGCGTAAGGCGGTAGAACTTATAGGGGATAAATGCCAGACCGAATCATCTGGCGGAATCAATGAAGAAACTTTGAGAAAATATGCAGAATGCGGAGTTGATTATATATCAAGCGGAGCTTTAACGCATTCGGTTTACAATATGGATTTAAGCCTTAAAGCGGTTTAAATGAGTGAAGAAGTAGAAAAGGAGCTTAGGCATATACCTGTTATAGGTAAGCTGGTAGCATGGATGAAGAAGATTATCTTACCGGGTTTTGAAGGTTTATCACTATATGATTTCTGGGAGCTGTATTCTATAGGAATTATAAAAGGAACATTCTCTACTCGTGCCAGCGCTATTGCGTTTAGCTTTTTTATGGCTCTGTTTCCTTTTTTTCTGTTTATTCTTAACCTGATTCCTTATGTGCCCATAAATGATTTTCAGGAAGGATTTCTAAATTTTATTCAGAACTTATTACCTGCTCAAACTGCTGATTTCTTTGAGCCGGTTTTACTTGATATTGCTGCCAACCCGCGTGGTGGTTTACTTTCTTTAACGCTTATATTTTCTATTTTTTTAATGGCAAATGGCGTCAATGCTATTTTTACGGGTTTTGAATTTAGCTATCACACGTCTATTAACCGCTCAATTATAAGGCAATATCTGGTAGCACTGGGAGTTTCTCTTATATTGGCATTGTTGTTGCTTTTAACCGTAATAATAGTGCTCTACTATCAATATACAATTAATGAGTTAAAGAGTAGAGGCATTTTAAATGAAGACAATCTGTGGATATCTAAGCTGGGTAGTTTTGTATTCTTTGTTGTTCTTATTTATTGTGTGGTAGGTACTTTGTACTATTTTGGAACAAAAGAAGGGAGGGCATACAGATTTTTCTCTGGTGGTGCGCTTATGACAACCTTGCTGTTTTTGTTGACGACATATTTATTTGGTATCTACATAAATAATTTTTCTAATTATAACCAGTTATACGGCTCCATAGGAGCATTGTTAATTATGATGGTCTATATCTGGTTAAATTCTAATTTACTATTATTGGGATTTGAATTAAACGCTGCTTTATATCAGCTTAAGAATAAAAGAGAACCTTAAATTAATTAAACATTGAATATATGAGAAAAATAACCCTATCCCTGTTTTTACTATGCTTTAGTACAACTGTTTTGCTTGCTCAGGACGTTACCGGAAAGTGGAAGACGATTGATGATAATACCGGCGAGGCAAGATCTATAGTAGACATTTACAAACAAGATGGTAAAGTCTATGGTAAAGTTGTAGAAATACTTAATAAGGAAAAAAAAGATGCACTCTGCACAGATTGCTCTGGTGAAGATGAGGGAAAACCTATACAGGGTTTAGTGATTATAAAAGGACTTGAAAAAGACGGTGACGAGTATACAGATGGTAAAATTCTCGATCCTTCTACAGGTAAATTATACAAATGTTACATTGCTCTTGAAGAACCAAACAAACTTAAGGTTAGAGGCTATGTAGGTTTTTCACTTTTAGGAAGAACACAATACTGGCACAGGGTAGAATAATTAACCCTTCAAAACCTCGTGATAAGTTTGCGTGGTATGAATTACAATAAATAAATATATAAATTTATACAGGGCTGTTTTCAGAAATGGAAACAGCCATTTTTTTATCTTTACGCGGTATGTATTTTGTAGACGTAATACTTCCTATTCCGGTTGAAAATTCTTTTACCTATCGCATCACAGATGCGCAGTATGCCTCTATAAAGCCGGGTATGCGACTTGCGGTACCCTTTGGTAAAACAAAGATCTACACAGCCCTGAGTATAGGTGTGCATCAAAATGAACCCGTAATATACGAGGCTAAAGATATAGAAGAGATTCTTGATGAAGAGCCAGTTGTACATCTTACCCAGCTCAATTTCTGGAAGTGGATGGCAGATTACTACATGTGCACATTAGGAGATGTTCTGCGGGCAGCTTTACCCAGCGCGTTTTTGCTCGAGAGCGAGACTATAGTTAAACGTGCTTCAGGCTTTAAAATAGAAACCTATGATTTAGAAGGAGATGGGCAATTAATTGCAGAGGCTCTTATAGATAAACCTATTCTCAAGATTCATGAGGTGATGGATATACTTGGGAAGAAAAAAGTGCTTCCTGAAATTAAAAAACTTATTGATCTTGGCGTTGTACAGCTGGAGGAAGAGATTTACGAGGCGTATAAGCCAAAGCTTGTAAAATATGTAAAGCTGAGTACAGATTATGAGCAGGAAGAACGCATGCATGCAGCGCTTGATGATCTTGAACGTGCACCAAAACAGCGGGAAGTATTGCTAACATTCTTTTCGCTTAAAGCGAAAAGTAAGAAGCCTATAAAATCTGAAGAGTTACAAAAGGCCGCAAACGCCACAGCAGCTCAGGTAAAAGAATTGGTTAAAAAGGGAATTTTAGAAATTTATAAAATTCAGCGGGATCGTATAAATTTTCATTCAGATAGTATTAATGATACTAAAGAGCTTAATTCTTATCAAATAGAGGCTTTAAAAGAGATAAAACAGGATTTTGAAGACAAGGAGGTGTGCTTACTTCACGGTGTTACTTCTTCAGGAAAAACTGAGATCTATGTAAACCTTATAGAAGAGTACCTGGCGGCAGGAAAGCAAGTTCTTTATCTATTGCCAGAAATTGCATTGACAACACAGCTGGTTGCGCGACTTCAAAAATATTTTGGTGAGAAACTTTCTGTTTATCATTCTAAATATTCTGTTCATGAACAAGTAGAAGTTTGGAATAATGTTCTCAACCAGGCCCCCAAGGCGCAACTGATTTTAGGGGCGCGAAGCTCTATTTTTCTCCCTTATGAAAATCTGGGTCTTGTTATAGTTGATGAAGAACATGAACCCAGCTACAAACAATTTGATCCTGCCCCGCGTTATCATGCCCGTGATGCAGCTATAGTTCTGGCATATTTGCAAAAGGCTAAAGTCTTGATGGGTTCTGCAACACCTGCGCTCGAGAGTTACTATAATGCGCAAGCTGGTAAATATGGATTGGTGACATTAAAGCACAGGCATGGTAACGTATTGATGCCAGAAAATATAATAATTGACATACAGGAAAAGCACAGAAAAAAATTGATGAGCGGTCACTTTAGTGACGATCTGCAGCGGGCAATCACAGATGCATTAGCAGAAGGTGAACAAGTGATCCTTTTTCAAAACAGACGAGGTTACTCCCCAATTCTGGAATGTAAAACCTGTGGTCATTCGCCGCAATGTCCCAACTGTGATGTGAGTTTAACGTATCATAAACATCGTAGTCAGCTGCGTTGTCATTACTGTGGTTACCACATTGCAATGCTTTTAAAATGCATGGCCTGCGGCAGCGAAGAACTGGACACCAAAGGTTTTGGCACAGAACAGGTAGAAACAGAATTAAAAACGCTATTTCCGGATACTAAAGTTGCCAGAATGGATTCTGATACGACGCGAGGCAAGTACGGTTTTGAGAAGATAATTACCGCTTTTGAGCAAGGTGAGACCGATATTTTAGTAGGAACGCAAATGCTTACTAAAGGTCTGGATTTTAGAAACGTTACATTAGTAGGAATTCTACATGCCGATAGTATGCTCAATATTCCCGATTTTAGGGCTCATGAGCGAAGTTTTCAGCTTATACAGCAGGTTTCTGGCAGAGCGGGAAGAACGCAGAAAAGGGGCAAAGTGCTAATACAAACGTATAATCCCTATCATCAGATCTTGCAGCAGGTCTCGCAGAATAATTATGAGGCGATGTACACAGAGCAGCTGGAGGAAAGGCATATTTATAAATATCCGCCATTTTGCAGGCTTATTAAAATAACATTGAAGCATCGGGATTTTCAAAAAATAGAAGAGGCTTCAGTCTGGATGGGTCAGGCGCTTAAAAATATATTCAGCGAGCAGATTCTGGGACCAGAGCCGCCGCCTGTTTCGCGTATACGCAATGAGTATTATCGCAATATTTTAATTAAGATTCCGCGAAAACAAAGTCTAAGTAAAACCAAAAAAGCGATTTTACGTGTAAGAACAAGTTTCTTGAGTATAGGCGCTTTTAGAAGCGTGAAGATTGTTATAAACGTTGATAATTAAAGCAACACCGGATGTAAACTAAAAAATCCCGCTTCTGGCGGGATTTTTAGGTACTAATGACTAATTTTTCTTTCTGCTAAGCTGAAAGTGCATCCATTAGTTTGGCTTTCTTGTGCCTGCTTAAAGGAATTTTGTCACCTTCTATTTCAATATTTCTACTATTGTATTTTTCTACTTTGTCTATATTTATAATATAAGACTTGTGTATACGCATAAAGCGGTCTGAGGGTAATTGCTCATCAAAAGCTTTCATGGTAGAAAGCACAATGATAGGCTCATTATGTGTAACCAGTTTTACGTAGTCGCCAAGAGCTTCTATATATTTTAGCTCATTAAGAAAAACCTTTTTCTTTTTAAGGTTACTTTTTACAAAGATATAATCATCGTCTTCTACGTTTCCTTCTGTTTTAAGACGGTGAAGACTTAGCGCTTTATGCACTGCATTCATAAAACGATCTTTAGTAAGGGGCTTTCTTAAGTAGTCGATCGCATTATAATTAAATGCTTTATATGCATATTTTGTTTTTCCGGTAACGAATATAATCTGTGGTTTATGAACCAGGTCATCCAGCAGATCAAAGCCAGTTAAGATGGGCATTTCTATATCCAGAAAAATAAGGTCAACTTTGGTCTCTATAAGACCATTTTTTGTCTCGATAGCATTATTATATTCTGCCACCAGACGTAGATTAGGATGATCTTTAATCATCTTTACGATCGCAAGCCTCTGTAAACTTGAATCGTCAACGACAGCACAGTCGAGAATTAGTTCTTCCACATTATTCATATTAGGTTAAGTTAATGCAATAATATGCAGAATAATGTTATTAAACAAGAAATTTGTGTATTTCATCGATAAATTTTTCTGTTTAAGCGAAAAATCGGTCACTGTAAGATAAATGTATTCAGTAATTTAGGATTTATAGTGTTGGGTATTTGCTAAATCAATAAATTAAAACTACTTTTGCACTCATTTTTTAATCAATATACAATATGAATCATTACGAAACTGTTTTCATCTTGAATCCCGTTTTATCTGATGACCAGGTAAAGGAAACAGTAAAGAAATTTGAAGATTTTCTTGTTTCTAACGGCGCCAAGATGATATCGAAAGAAGATTGGGGGCTAAAAAAATTAGCTTACGCGATCCAAAACAAAAAAAGTGGTTTTTATCACCTTTTTGAATTTACGATTCCTGGAGAGGTAATCACGAACTTTGAACTAGAATTTAGACGTGACGAGCGCATTATGCGATTCCTTACTGTAAGACTAGACAAACACGCGATTGAGTGGGCTGAAAAGCGCAGAAAAAGAAACAAAGAAAAAGCATAATTATGGCAACATCAATTGAGCAACAAGCGAAAGCTAAAAAAGACGGAGAAATTCGTTATTTGACTCCATTAAATATAGAGACAAATAAAACAAAGAAATACTGTCGTTTTAAGCGTTCTGGTATCAAATATATTGATTACAAGGATGCAGACTGGTTAGCGTCATTTGTAAATGAGCAAGGTAAATTGTTACCTCGTCGTCTTACAGGTACTTCTTTAAAATATCAGCGTAAAGTAAGTGTAGCGGTAAAACGCGCTCGTCACTTAGCTCTTATGCCTTATGTAACCGATTTATATAAATAAAAGAGAGACAGATGGAAGTGATATTAAAAAGAGACGTCGATAATCTAGGATTTACAGACGACCTTGTAAGTGTAAAAAACGGTTACGGTAGAAATTTTCTTATACCACAGGGACATGCTATTTTAGCTACTCCTTCTGCAAAGAAAGTTCTTGCAGAAAACCTGAAGCAACGCGCTTACAAAGAGAAAAAAGTAATTGATGCTGCTAAAGCGGAAGCTGCTAAACTTAGCGGTCTTGAAATAAAAATAACTGCAAAATCTGGTGAAGCAGATAAGTTATTTGGTTCTGTTACAGATGCAGATCTAGCACAAGCATTATCAAAAGAAGGTGTAGAAATAGACAGAAAGTTTATTACTATCGCTGGTGGTAACATTAAACGTTTAGGTCAATATGAAGCTACCTTACGTTTTCACCGTGAGGTTGTTGAAAGTTTGACTTTTGACGTTGTTGCTGAGGCTTAATACCTTTAATTAGCATATAAAAGCTTCCGTTTTACGGGAGCTTTTTTTTTACCCATAAAAGGGCTTTTTAACACATACTTTTATATTCATTAATTCAATACAGCTTCAAATTTTGAACCTGTTGAGATTCATGATCTTATTTTTATGAAATACATTAGACTTACAAAAGAACAGTTAGATGAAATGCATCAGGAGTTTATTAACTTTCTGGCTGCACAATCTATTACAGCAGAAGAGTGGGAATCTATTAAAAAGAATAAGCCAGAAGTTGCAGAGCAGGAGCTTGATGTTTTTAGCGATCTTATCTGGGAAGGTGTTTTGCGTAATGTTGAGTATCTGGAACATTTTTCGCCACAGCATATGTTCCTTTTTAGAATAGATGATCTGCATATTACCCTTATCTCTCTTGAGGTAGAAAATAAAACAATAGACATAACCACGACAGAAGGCTATAACTGGCTACAATCTCATCTTATGGATGACCAGGTAAATCTTTACAGTAGTAAAAAAATGTTGAAAGAAGATAA
Source organism: Leeuwenhoekiella sp. A16 (assembly GCF_047946675.1). Classification (GTDB taxonomy): domain Bacteria; phylum Bacteroidota; class Bacteroidia; order Flavobacteriales; family Flavobacteriaceae; genus Leeuwenhoekiella. The sequence continues at coordinate 3,745,718 of NZ_CP172313.1, read as the reverse complement.
GAGCGCAGATGTTTTTGCCCTTATACGTCAGGGAGCCTCAATTACAAAAGGTGAACTTTTTAGATGGTTTGAACAATACGTTGATTTAGAAAGTTAAGTCGCTGAGGTTTGATTATTGGGAAAATCTCAGGTTATCTTGTTAAGAATTTGTCTTCACTTTTTTCTGTAGAATTAAAGATATAATTGTAAGTCCTATACCTATTCCCATAAGTGAACCTTTAAGAAAATCTGGCATTTCATTATAATGGGAGACTATTAATGTAATGCTAAATGAGAGCATTCCTATTGATCTCAAATAGTGAATTTTACTTAGTTTACTCATTTGAAAACTGTTTATTATTATTCGTAGCGCAAGGATTCTATAGGATCTAGTTTTGCGGCTTTTGCTGCAGGAAAAGAACCTGATATTACTGCTACAAGTAAGGTAATTAAAGTCGCAGCGATCATCGCGCCCCACGGAGTTGTAAAATTGAAATCAGCAACAGAAGAAATCAAAATTCCTATAAGTATCCCAAGGATTATTCCTAAAATACCACCAAATTGGCCTATCATAATCGTTTCTAATAAAAATTGACCTGCGATTGTAGAGCGTTTTGCCCCCAAAGCCTTTCTTACACCTATCTCACGAGTACGTTCTGTTACAGATACAAGCATGATATTCATAAGAGCAATTGAAGATCCCAGAACGGTTATCATGCTAATAATCCACGCTGCCATAGAAAGATATCCTGTCATTTGACCTATTTGATTGATAAGGTCATCACTACGTTCTATACCAAAATTATTAGCCTCTACAGGAGCAAGACCTCTAATGTTTCTAAATGTAATTATAGCCTCATCCTGAGCGCCATCTATCATCTCCTTGTCATCTACCTTTACACTTACGTTATAATTTATATTTGCCTGCGTGTACATAGACCTTGCGATCTGTATAGGAATTAGTACACGTAAATCTTGATTATTGCCAAAGGTGGCTCCCTTTTCTTCAAGTATACCTACCACTTTAAATTTAGTACCGCGGATGCTTATGGTCTTATTGATAGGATCAATATTTTCAAATAAGCCCTTTTTAAAATCGCTACCTAAAACACAGACGTTATTATTATTCTGAATATCAAAAAAGTTGAAGTTGCGACCATCTGCTAATTTGAGTCCGCTGTTGTCTAAGAAGTTTTGGTTAACACCCAGAATGTTAACTTCAGGATCAGTTTTTTCACTTTCATATTTAACTTCGGCGTCAGAAGTACCGGTAAATGATAATGAGACCTGTGTGAAAGGATACTCATAACTTTCTTCAAATTCTTTTACCTGTCTGTAGCTTAGTATAGGATTCACCTTTTGTTTCTCACCACTCCCGCGTCGCTGTACCTGAAACTCATAGCGCTGCAAATTAAAGGTGTTTGAACCCATCGATGAGAAATCGCTGCTTATTGTGTTTTCTAGTGCTTTAACCAGGCTTAAAATCGCTACCAGAGCAGTAATACCTATTGCAATAATTAAAACTGTTAGAATGGTACGCAATAGCTGACTTTTAATAGCATCAAAGGCTATTCGCACATTTTCTCTAAATAGTGAGAACATAGATTTTCCTGTTTAAGCCTATATGTATACATAAGCTCAATAAAGTTACCGTTTTTTCAAAATTACTGGCACATAACCTCACTTTTTTAGGATATTTGTACCCTCAAAAATTGATATGGCTCAAAAACCCGGAATACCTAAAGGTACGCGTGATTTTTCTCCTGCAGAAGTTCTTCGCAGAAATTATATAATTAATACGCTTAGGCGAAATTTTGAAATGTTTGGTTTTCAGCCTATAGAAACACCTTCATTTGAAAATAGCGATACTTTAATGGGTAAATATGGTGATGAGGGCGATCGCTTAATTTTTAAGATTTTGAACAGTGGGGACTACTTAAGTAAAGTAAACGATGATCTTTATGCTACTAAAGATAGTAACAATATTGCGTCATCCATATCAGAAAAAGCGCTACGTTATGATCTTACAGTTCCGTTTGCACGTTATGTGGTACAACATCAAAATGAGATAGAATTTCCTTTTAAGCGGTATCAAATTCAGCCGGTATGGCGTGCAGATCGCCCACAGAAAGGCAGATTTAGAGAATTCTTTCAGTGTGATGCAGATGCGGTAGGTTCAGATTCACTATGGCAGGAAGTTACTTTTGTTCAGCTTTATGATTCCGTTTTTACAGATCTTAATCTTAAAGGGGTTACTATAAAAATTAATAACCGCAAGATACTTTCGGGGATTGCAGAAGCAATAGGTGCAGAAGATAAACTGATCGATTTTACAGTAGCACTTGATAAGCTCGATAAGATAGGTGAGGAGGGCGTAGTTAAAGAAATGCTCCAGAAAGGAATTACTCCGCAAGCTATTGAAAAAGTAAAACCCATTTTTAGCGCAAGTGGTGATTTTGAAGAGAAACTTACGGTTCTTGAAGAACTTCTTAAAGACTCTGAAACCGGTCTTGCCGGAATAGAAGAAGTGAAATTCATTTTTAAGAATGTTCAGGAGCTGGGCTTAAGCACAGCAAGCTTAGAACTAGATATAACACTAGCGCGCGGATTAAATTATTACACCGGTGCGATCTTTGAAGTTGCGGCTCCAGAAAATGTGAAAATGGGAAGCATAGGCGGCGGTGGCAGATATGATGATCTTACAGGTATTTTCGGTTTAAAAAATATGAGCGGTGTTGGTATTTCTTTTGGTCTTGATCGTATTTATCTGGTACTTGAAGAACTTGATCTTTTTCCGGCTCAAACCGTGAAGGGCACTGAAGTACTTTTTATAAATTTTGGCGAAAAAGAAGCTCTTTATGCCTTAAAAGCGGTCAAAAACATGAGAAAATCGGGAATAAAAGCTGAATTATATCCTGACGCTGCAAAAATGAAAAAGCAGATGTCTCATGCAGATAAACGTAATATTCAATATGTGGTACTTGCCGGGACAGAAGAAATTAAAAATGAGCACTACACGCTAAAGAATATGAAAACCGGAGATCAAAATACTTTTAGTATTGCTGAAATGATCAATAAAATTACAGCTGGCATTTAATTAGATTGGCGTTAATGAATAGTAATAAAAACCATTAAATGATTAGAAAAATTCTGGCCGTTATTGCCGGTTATGCAATTTTTGTAATAACATCTTTATTGTTATTCAAGTTTTCAGGGCAAGATCCTCATGAACCGGCATCTACAACTTTTATGATCATAACTCTTATTTACGGTAGTGTCTTTTCTTTTGCCAGTGGTTTTTTATTGAAGTTAGTTGCCAGAAACAGAAATTTAAACCTGAACTATGTTTTAGGTTTTATCATTGCCGGCTTTGCAGCTTTCTCAATTACAAAATCTACAGGCAGCCATTGGACGCAGCTTTTTGCTATCATATTCTTCGCTCCAATTTCTATTTTAGGCGGGATTTATTATAACAAGCGAAAGAGATAATTTGATATTTTTAAGTAAAGTATTACTAGTTTATCATCAGCTTGTTAGTGATCACACCTTTGTCTGTATTTAATTTGAGAATGTAAGTACCCGCGCTTAGTTGATTAACAACTAACTTTTGAGAATTTGCAATGCGCGTTAAATCCCACTTTTGTACTTCCTGTCCCAAAATAGAGTAGAGGCAAGCATCATTAACAATGATAGCCTCAGACTTTGTGATTTCAATGTTTTGAGCGCGTTTATTGTAAAATGGTTTAACCATATCATTAGCCGCTAGTGGTGCAGATGTACTTAATGTATTGTTGTAAATTTTAAAAACAATTTCAAAACGGTCCTTATACGTGCCTGCATCGAGACTTTGGGTATGATCACCTAATCGTAAATTTGTAATAAGATCTGTTTCTTTGTCTCTTAGACCGATACCAATCTCATCTGGAAAGTTTTGAAGATCATCTATTGAAATGCGAAATTGTCCCTTTTGCGCGATTTTGATCTCAAGCGGCAAGGTCATTCGGTTATCAATTTCAGGTATGCCTTGTATAACTCCGCGTTCTTCAGAGATATTCCAGTAAAAATCTTCTTCCTGCTCTTCATCTGTAATAGCATCGTACATTCTATCGATACCCATAGTCGTTTTAGGGTCTTGCGTGAGAAGTATTTCGCGGTGCAGGTTTTTAGGTGAGTAATATCCTAAACGAAGTTTTGTGCGCAGGTCTTGCGTAGTTTCAACGTTTTTTTGTCTATTCGTTTTCACGAAAGTGCGTATTGTATTGTCAAAGTTTACTTTTCCGGTTGAATTTGCGGTAACGAAAAAACCTTGAGCTACATCTATAAACTGGTCAGGTCTTTCTTCAAAATCTTTAAGACCACGGGCTTTTGTGTCCGGATGTTGAATCGCCGCCACACTTCCAGAAAGATTATATCTGGAATAGCCACCTTCAAAAGTTTTTACCTGATGAGATTTACCACCGTAGTGATGCCAGAAGGAAATTGTTCCTGTTATTGAAGGATTACTTTTTATAAATAGATCTGCATCAATTCCTGAAGCAAAGGGATTACCAACCAGATATTCACTTCCTTCTGAAATATTGATGTTTATTGGCGTTTTTTCGGTAGAATTATTAGGTTTTCCTTTAAAGGTATATGTGTAAGAATCTGTCATAGTACCGCATCCGGGACCTTTCATTGTAAAACCTTCGCCTACTTTCAGTTTGCCGTTCTCACCCACATACTGCCATTTCGCTTCAGCGCCATTTCTGTTTTTAAAAGTGTAAAGCCAATACGCACTTAATGTCACCGGTGACCCGGCAGAACCGTCCTGACCACCCGTAAAATTAAGGTTTTGTAAATACCCTGAATTGTTGTCTTTTAGCGACCTTTTGACAGTATATTCTCTGTTATTTTCATAGGTATTTTCCGGACTCACCGGTGAAGACAAATAGTTGTAACGATAAAGATCTGCTCCTGTCGTGTGCTTTTGTAATACAAATCCTGCACTTTTAGGATCAAGTTCGCTACCAGCTGTTTGAATTAATTGAGCCTCACCCTTTAAATTAATGACTCCTTCAAGACTTAGATAATTTGTTATCGTTAGGCTATTATCGTCTAGCGATAGTTCATTATCCTCAACATATAGAGCGGCAGCAGTAATATCTTTGCTTACAGAGATATTGTGACTCGTCTTTACGATATTCCAGTCTATAATGGTGGTATTATCTACAATAGATCTGGAATTAGGCAGAGGTTGTGAAGAGCCATTCTTCCAGGTGTTTTTATCTTCCCACTTTCCATCTGAAACTGATTGATAGGGTAGTGGAGCCGTTTGTTCATCTGCAGAATCGATGTTTTTTAACTTTGCAATGAATCCGTTTCCGCTTTCATCTTTTACACTTTTGAATATATAAGAAAGCATTGGGAAATATGCTTTTAGTTTATGAGCAGATAATATAGTTTTTGTTTCTTTAGCATTGAGTTGTGTCCCTATATAGCTATCGTCTTGTACAGACAATTCCTGATTCATTAAATCTCTTATCTCAACTGTGGTAAGTGCGGCATCCCAAACTCTAACTTCGTCAATACTTCCTTTAAAAAAACCTGTGGTGGAGCTTCCAGCTTTAATTCCTCCTATTAAAAATGGATTGTCGTTTGAAATTTGCGTTAATGTAAGTTCTTTTTGAGTATCCCGTACGCCGTCTATATAAAGTTTGAGCTCATTACCGTTGTAAGAAACAGCCAGCTGATGCCATTCATTTTTAGGAATTATAACTGACGAAGTAATACTGATACTGGCATCATTTAGTATTTGAAAAGTTGAATGACCGTTACTGTCTATTTCAAATTTAAACCCCTGATTAGATTTTGTGTCAGCTTTTGAAATGATTGTTCCATTTCCTGAAGTCATTACCCAGGCAGATAATGTAAATGTATTGTTTAAAGTAAGTTCGCTCCCCGCGTCTATATAATCATCAATACCATCAAAGCTTATAGATCTCACATTTTTAGTTTCAGTTGCGTGACCAAAAGTTATATATTTTATACCGTTAAAGTCATAAGTGGCTTCAAGTTGATCTTGATTTTCATTTAGTAAAACATAATCAGAATTAGCATCAAATGTGGGAGTATCTGAGATAAACATCAAATAAGCACCGTTTGAAATGGGTATGTATGAAAATGCACTTTTAGGTATTGATACCTCTACTTTGGAGACACCTTCCCCAGACTTATACATTTCTGCTACTTTCCAGATTCTAGAGAAGCGAGTATATTCAACCTCGGTCTTAAGATTTTCATTATTTAAATTTTTACTGAGATCTGTTGAGATGGTAGAAGTAAGCTCGAGCGAGCCATTATCATTACCCCAAAGTAAAAAATCTTCGTTACTGGCGAACGAACTTTTATTAGCCTGGTTGTCTTCGGCTATTTCTCCAAGTCCAAATGTCAATAAGCTTGTTGATTTACCGCATCTGGATTGTTTTTGATTGATATTCTGAGCGTCATCACGACCAATTCCTGATACATTGTAATTGAAATCAGTTGGTGAAATACTCGCCCACATGGTATACCAAGTATGGTCAGTTGTTTTTGAATTTTCCTGTGAGTAAGAAAATTCTGATAAGGTTAAAAAGGTAAATAAAAATAGACAGGTACTTCTATATTTCGTAATCAATCTCATAGTACACAAGTAACAACAGATTTGGGGTCTGAATTATTTATGTGCCAAATATATTATAAATCCAGTTATAAAATGACTTAAAGATTGAAAAATTAACACTTAATCGTTAAAAATGTGTTTTTTGTCGATTAAATAAGAGTATTATTCATTTTTATTTCTGCTTATGTGTTGATAATTGTCGACTAAATATATGTTTGTATTGATAAAGTGCAAAAAAAATATCCTCTTCAATTAAAAAGAGGATATTTTTATAGTATAATTTTTTAGTTTAATCCTGTTGTACGGGAGCGGGTTTGTAATCAAAAAGGTTTTGATTTTTAATAATCTCCGGGATTCCTTCAGGTAACATTTCTTCCCATCCTTTTTCACCCTGAGAGATCATGCGTAAAACTTCACGCGAGAATACAGTTAGTATATCTGGATTAAAGTCTTCAATATCAACTACACGACCATTGTATTTAAAGAACTTATATAATTCTTTCATACGAGGGTGTACTTTAAGATTTTCACTTGTAGTGAATTCTCCGGTTTCAGGATCTTGCATAGGATAGAGATAAACACGAAGATCTTTAAAGAAAAGTTTACCAAAAGCTTCTAATATACCACCACTAAGATGCCTGTAATAAGACTCATCAAACACATCTACGAGATTATTTACACCCATGGCTAAGCCCATACGCTCTTTTGTGTATCTGGAGAAAAATTCTACAAGCCTGTAATATTCCTGATAGTTAGAAATCATTACAGTTTGACCTAGACTACATAATAGCCTTGCACGGTCCATAAAATCTTCTTCATCTATTTCTCCTTCAGCGCGCAGGTTAGATAAGGTAATTTCAAATAAAACCTCTGTATTTTCCTTTTTAACCCGATTTTCTTTGAGGAAGATTTCCAGTGATTTATGGTACATATCCATATTCACTTTAGTAACGGGTCTAAAGCTACCGCGTAAAGCAAGGATGTTCTTTTTATAAAGAATCTTAGCTGCAAGTATGTTGTTACCATCAGGGCCAAACATTACTGCGTCTGTAAATCCGTTCTTAAGAAGTTGTAAACTCATCAAGCGGTTATCTACTTTCTCAAACACGGGGCCTGAGAAGTTAATCATATCGATCTCTATTTGATCTTTGTCAATATGATCGTACAAATAGCGAAGCAACTTTTTAGGAGAATCATATTTATAGTAAGCACCATAAATAAGATTTACACCTAATTTGCCAAGCGTTAGCTGTTGTAAACGTGCATCATTTTCATGAAAACGAACGTGTAAAATTATCTCATTGAATTCAGATTGAGGTTCTACCTGATATTTTATACCTACCCAGCCGTGACCTTTAAATTTTTTAGCAAAATCTATAGTCGCCACCGTATTGGCGTAAGTGAAGTATATTTTATTAGGATGTTTCTCTCTTGAGATTCTGTTTTCCAGAAGATTTGTTTCATGCGACAACATTTTCTTAAGTCGAGCTTCGGTCACATATCTCCTGTCATCTTCTATACCATAAACAGCGTCACTAAAATCTTTATCATAAGCAGACATTGCTTTTGCAATTGTACCGCTTGCACCTCCGGCTCTAAAGAAATGACGTACCGTTTCCTGACCGGCACCTATTTCTGCAAAAGTGCCGTAGATGTTTTCGTTAAGATTTATTCTAAGTGCTTTATTATGCGTAGAGGGTACATTTTCAAACTCTTTATCACCTTGAATTGTAATGGGCATAGTGCAATTTTTTTAGTGTAGGACAACGTCTGAAGTTACGCCTCAAAGGTAGCAAAAGGATAGGGGTTACAAAAAAATAACACTACTTTTGTTCTAAAATTCACAAGTTTGAAAATAACATTTTTAGGAACAGGCACATCGCAGGGAATACCCATTATTGGGAGTAACCATCCGGTTTGTAAGAGTACAGATCCTAAGGATAAAAGGTTACGGGTTTCTATACTTATAAGCAGCTCTAAAAAAAACCTTGTAGTAGACTGTGGGCCAGATTTTAGACAGCAAATGTTGCAGCATAATGTCACCCATATGGAGGCTTTACTCTTCACGCATGAACACTCAGACCATACAGCAGGGCTTGATGATATACGCCCGTTTTTCTTTAGGCAGGGCGATATACCTATTTATGCGCATAAACGCGTTATAGGTGAACTGGAGCGTCGATTTGATTATATATTTCAGAAAGAAAATAAATATCCCGGAGCGCCTAATGTGCAGATCAATGAAGTACAAAATAATAAGAGTTTTAATTTAGGAGATATTCTTGTTACACCTATTAACGTTTCTCATGGCGGACTCCAGGTTTTTGGCTATCGGTTTAATAATTTTGCATACCTAACAGATGTAAAAACCATTGCTAAAGAAGAAAAGGAGAAGTTAAAAGACCTTGATGTTATCGTTGTTAATGCTTTGCGGGAAGAACCTCATTATTCACATTTTAATCTGGAAGAGGCTTTAGAATTTATAGCTGAAGTCAAACCAAAAAAAGCCTACTTCACACACATTAGCCACCTGCTGGGTTTTCATGCTGAAGTTGAGAAAAAATTACCAGAAAATATTCATTTGGCCTACGATGGGCTTCAATTAGATCTTTAAAGAATTATGAGAAATAAGATATTCATGTATCTTTTCCTTTTTGCTGCATTACTTGTGGTTTTTCAATATGTAAATGAGAAGAAAATTTTCGAGTCAAAAGAGCGAAAAATCGGTCAATTAGAGCAAGAAACCGCTTCTGCGAAAGATAGTATTGCCGCATTAAATGAAAACTTGCAGGACGCAGGTTATTTTAATTTAGAAAATAATGAAAATGCGTATTCCTATTTTGAAAAGTATGGAGTTGATGTTGATAGTTTAAGTGAGCGCATCTCAAATGAGATCATAAGCAGAAACACAACAGAAGGGAACGATCTTATTCCTTATGAAAATGCAATAGGTGTTTTTAGAATCAATAAGGTGAAAGTGCTTAATCACAAATGGATCATTGCAGATTTTAGCGATGGTAAAAGGTGGGGTGAGCTACTTCTGCAATATGACATAAGCCCGGAAAATGTAATTAGCTTTGAGCCTATAAAAAGCCTGATATACCCCCAGGGTAATTAATTTATTTATGCGCCTCCAGCCACGATTTAGCATCATAAAAATTCTGTGGAGCGACACCGTGACCTACCGGATATTCTTTTAAAGTAGTTTCAATACCAAGTTCTTTTAAAAAAGCCGGAGCCATTCTCGCAGCATTTACAGGGATTACCTGATCTACTGTACCATGAGAGCAGAAGATATTTAAATTGTTATAAGCAGATTTATCTTCTTTTACTTGAGTTATGTCTGTGTTGATATATCCGCTTAAAGCGACAACATTCTTAATTTTTTCAGGATAAGTCAAGGCGACAGCATAGCTTAAAATTGTTCCCTGGCTAAAACCTATTAAGGTTACATTGTTCTCGTCAAGTTCGTAAGTCTTAATAGCCTCAGTAATAAATTTTGAGATTAGATCTCTTGCTTCAATAGCTTCCTTATCGTCAGACCACTTTCCATTAGGTGCATCCCAATAAATAGTATACCAGGCATTGCCAGAAGGAGGCATGGGCATAGGAGCTCTGGCTGAAATTATATAATATTCTCCCGGTAATTCTGGTGCAAAAGAGAACAGGTCTTCTTCATTGCTGCCGTAACCGTGTAGTAAAAGAAGTAGGGGAGGTTTGCCAACAGTTGTTATTGATGGCTTTCTTATTAAATGCTCTAAGGAGAATTTTGTCATATATTAAATAAATTTAAACCATTTCTGAAATAGTGAACCTACAAGAGGAATGGGTTGTGTACTGCCTTGTATAGCATTCGCTAAACCATAGACCCAAAGCACTAAAACGAAAATGAGAAAAGGAGCAATTACTAAAAGGCTATCGAAGCCATTTAATATTAGCCCCAGTGAGATTTGTATCAGGTGAATACCTACTGCTTGTTTTATATGAAATCTGGCGTAATTATTTTTAGCGTCAGAATTCATTGATAATGCAATTAGTGCTCCTACAAAAGTCATGTAGGCAATAATTGCTATGGTTTTGCCTTCTTTAATTTCCTGAGTATTCATCTATAAACCTATAAATTGATCGTTAGAGTAAATACCATAAGCGCTACCTTTTAATTTGGCACCAAGAAAAGCGGCATTTTTAGATTTTGATTTTATGTCTGTTGCTGTAAATACTTTATTTCCTTTAGAAGTGAAAAGAGTGAGATTTGCAACAGAACCTTCTTTAATGGGCTCAGGTTTTTGTGCAAACCGTTTTCGTCCTGCAGTTAATAGTTTAACAGCTTTACTTTCTGAAACCAGCGTTAACAAAGCTCCTAAAGTCGCTTCCTGAGCTATGGTGCCATAAGCTGCATAATCAAACTCGATCTTCTTTCTTTCAATATCCTGTGGATTGTGATCACTGCAAACCATATCAATAACGCCATCTTTAACACCTTGTATCAAGGCTTCACGATCTGTTTCAGAACGTAGGGGTGGCAGCATTTTAAAATGAGTATCAAATTCAAAAAGCATATTATCTGTAAAATACAGGTTTGAGATCGATACGCTACAGGTCACATTAAGACCCTTTTCTTTCGCTCTGGCTATCAATGCTACAGACTCAGCAGATGATATTGTGGGTATATGCAGTTTACCGCCGGTGTATTCAAGTATATGTAAGTCTCTGGCAATTTGTAGACTTTCGGCTAGAGCCGGAATTCCTTTCAATCCTAAATTTGTAGAAACAATACCTTCATTAGCAATTCCCTTACCTACAAGATCATTCTCTATAGGAAATGAGATCACCAGACCATCAAAACCTTGTGCATATTGCAAAGCTAGTTTTAAAAGATTGGGGTTAGCTATTGATTTCTGGTAATCACCAAAGGCAACCGCACCAGCCTGACTCATATCATAAAGTTCTGCCAGGTCTACGCCATCGCTGCCTCGCGTAAGCGCACCTATGGGAAAAATTTCTACTGCGTGATTATAAGATTTGCTTATTAAATAGTTGATCCCAGAATTAGTATCAATAACAGGATTGCTGTTTGCGTTTACGGCAATTCCTGTAAAACCACTATAAGCGGCAACTTGTAAGCCGTTCTTTATGGTTTCTCGTTCTTCATAACCCGGTTCACCAATGCTTACACTGCTGTCAAACCAACCCTGTGAAACGCTTAGATTTTCATACGAGATTTCTTTTTCATCATCTTTAGCAATTAAATTTGCGCCAATTTCGGTAATGAGACCGTTTTTTATACGAATTGAGACGATTTTGTTGTGATACGGGCTACTTTCGTCAAGTATTTTAGCGCTTTTTATAAGTGCTTTCATTTAAAGTATTTTAAGATGAGCATTTCCAGCAGCAGAAATACCAATGCAAAAATAACAAACCATTTGTAAATTAAGTTGAGATTTGTTGCCTGCTGTAACTCGGTAAAAACATCGGCTATAGAATCATGCTTAGCTACCGTATCAGGTACGTTTAAAGAGACAGGAGCAATGTGACTTTCTTTGCGATTATAATTATACGCTACGTTGCCCAATACGTTGTCTTTAAATAAAATATCATAAATACCGTCTGTCTGCAGACCTTCTTGGGGGTCTAATGTTATTTTATCTCCTTGTTTCTCCTGCATAGGTATAAATTCTAGTCCGTCTTTGCGCAAGGCTAATGTGGCATCGCCTGTAGATTCATTTATAATATCAAATTTTGTAGCACTACCCAGTGTATAATAAATTTTGGGTAGGCTCACAGCCTGACGGGCAATATTGTAAAAAGTAGGTACAATAAGGGGACTATTTTTAAAATTACTGTTGTCTTCATTAAGAGCGCTGGCAAATGCAAAAAGTGCATTATTCTGAGCTAAAAATGCGTTGCCATCTTCTAACGAAAGCAGTTTATCATTTGCATCAAAAACAAATGAATTTGAAACTGAAGGATATTGAAAATTATCTACTCTTTTTTCAAAAACATCATCGTAAACGGGGTGATCAAAATTGATTGAGGTAACTAACTTTTTATCTGGGGACTGGGTTTTGTATGGTGACAAACCATAAGCTCCCAAAATGAGGTTGTAATTTTCGGGTTTAGCTGTAATGTCTGGAATTAAAATTATAGATCCCCCATTATTTGTTACGACCTGTATAGGATTGACCAATGCAGATGGAACAGTGTTTATTTCGTTAAGAATAATAACTTTATAATCAGGTATTATGCTGTAATCAAGCTCTTTAAAATCGGTCTTTTTGTACTGAAATTCGGGCTCCGGATATAATTTTTCAAGAAAAGCGTCGTCTGAGTTGTTAATACTTAGTATAGGAATAGCTTGAGGTTCTGCAATGTTGAAGTAGAAATTATTATCAAATAAAAGATCAGGATCTGTAATTGTGAGTTTTCCGGCGAAAGCCTGATCCTGCGGAACGCTAAATGTTGTTTTTGCTATAGTATTTTCTTTAAAATCTGCTGCCGCTTTTGATATCAATTTGTCATTGTTGTACAATGCAATAGGAACTGTAGCTGCGTTTTGCTCTAAGCTGGTTAAGTAGACGCTTACCTCATAATTACTTGCAGTGCGATCTAATGAAAGAGAATCTATAGAAATGTTGCTGTAGTTAACTGGTTCAAGTTTTACCCAATGTTGCTCAATATTGTTTAAAGCATTGTTGTTCTGCCAGCCATCATCCTGAAAATCTGATATTGCTATAAACTGTTTTAGGGTAGAAGCGTTAGATGAAAAAGCATTCATGCATTTTAAATATATAGCTTCAGGGTCTAATTGTGAGGTAGAGTAGGAGATATCGAGTAATGTATTTCTGTCTCTTTCTGTATTGAGATCACGAAATACTTTGTCTTGTGTAACCAACGTAAAATTATCTGAGGGAGAAATGTTGCTTATGATCTCCTGAATGCTCTGAATAAGTAAAGGACCTTTACTTCCCTTAGCCTGCATGCTAAAAGAATTATCAAGGTAAATTACCGTTTCCCGTTCTTGAGTTGCATTTATTGACTGGGGAAGATAAGGTTGGGCAAAAGCGATAACCAGAGCGGCGAGAGCCAGAAGCCTGGTGCAGAGTATAAGCCATTTTTTAATCTGTGAACTTTTACGTGTATTCTGCGTCACTTTTTTAAGAAAAGCCACATTAGAAAATTGTGTTTTCTTAAACCTCCTTAGCTGGAAGAGGTGAACCAAAATAGGAATAAGCAATAAAAATAAAGCGTATAATAAGTCTGGGTTCTTAAACTGCATACGTGTGGCTTGCTTTTACCAAAGACGAAAATACAGGTTATTTGTTAAACTCTATCCTAATAAAAAGCTTTTGACAACTAACATTTAAAATCCAGCATATTAGAAGTGCTTCCCACAACCTGTAGAGGTATATCTGCTTTTCTTGCAGTGAATGTGAAAGTTGTTCCTTCTCCTAAAGTAGATTGTACTTCAATTGTGCCACCCAGATTTGTAACGAGTTTTTTTACTGTAGAAAGACCAATACCATTTCCGCGATTGCCATTCTTATCTTTATCTGCAGCGACTAAGAAAAGATCGAAGATCTCGTTTTGTTTTTCCTTTGGTATACCTATGCCGTTATCTGCTATACTAAAGACGAAATATTCATGATTTTCCCGATATTCTATATTAATTTCCGGATTTTTCTTGTCGTTATATTTAATGCTGTTGCCAATAAGGTTTATAAATATTTGGTGTAAGGCGACCCTATTACAGCAAATAGTAGGATTTTCTTCAGGGAAAGTAATTATGTTAGAATAATCATTATTCAAGAGATCTTCTATATCTTCAAGCAAATGGTGCAGATCAAATTCTTCACGTTGATCTATAGTTAGATTATCACTCTCATAATGTTCAAGAATACCGTTTATGTATTCACTTAAAGAGAACGATGAACTTTTAAGGTAGTTTAAATAATCTAATCCCTTCTCGTCAAGATACTCTTTGTATTTCGCTTTAAGCAGATCTGTTGTCGTAATAATATTTGCTAAAGGCATCTTCATATCGTGAGAAACAACGCCTGCAAAATCTTTTAGCAAGTTATTCTTTTTGATAAGATTATCCTGTAGCTGTTTGTTTTCTAAATGCTGCTTATGAAGTTCAAAAAGGTTTACCACCTGATTGGCCAACGCTTTTAAAGTTGAAAGTTGAGTACTATCAAGTTTCTTAGGCTTATGATCAAAAACGCATAAAGTACCTAGTGCATTATTGTTTTTATCACGTAGCGGTACACCAGCATAAAAAATAGCCTTCGTGTCACCGGTTACAAGTGGATTATCTTTAAAACGGACATCTTTACGGGCATCTTCAATTAGAAAAACTTCTTGCTCGCTTTGTATAGCGTGTGTACAAAAAGATATTTTTCTGGGAGATTCGCTAAAAGCTACGCCATAATGTGATTTGAGAAAATTGCGATCGTAATCAAGCATTGTGATCAATGCAATAGGCGTATCACATATATAAGCAGCGATTTTTGTAATATCGTCATAACTTCTTTCAGGAAGTGTATCAACAAGTTGGTAAGAATCTACGGCATGTTGTCTTTTTCTTTCGCGTCTGGCAGCAGGAGTAGGCATAAATATAATTATTAATTATAATTAAATTATAATTTAGCACCTTATAGAAAATAAGTTTCCTAAATAGAATGCCTCGCAATGAAACAACCCAATAATTCTGGTAATTTTATGCTAACCCTTTATAAAAAAGAGCAACGATAAAAGTACTAACATTGTTCAAGATAATCTACTAATTAGAAGCAAATTTAAAATAATAATTTAGCTGAAAACATCTTTCTTGTAATAGGACGTGTAATTAATGCTGTTGATCAATCCTTTTAGAAGTGAGATTCTATAATAACTGAAAATTTTTTTTTTGAAAAAGTAGCAGAGGCGTGGTAATGTGTACTATTTAATTATAACAAGCTTTTTTTTAAGACTGAAATGAAAGTTGGCTCCCTCTCCTTCATGGCTGGAAACCGAGATATTTCTTCCTGCCGAGGTGACTAAATTGCGAACTGTAGACAAACCAATGCCATTTCCTTTTTTTCCGTCTTTATCTGCATCTACCGCCGTACTAAAAAGTTCAAATATAAGAGACTGTTTATTTTTTGGAATTCCTATGCCGTTGTCTTCCACATTTACATAATAGTAATTTTCATCTTCACTGCATACAATTTCTATCACAGGATTATCCTTGTCATTATATTTAAGACTATTAGTGATGAGATTTATCATTATCTGTGTAAGAACAGATTTGTTTGCCGTCATGTGCATATCCTTTTCCGGAATATGTATCTCACAATCATAGTTTATGTTCAGTAGATCTATAATTTCTTCAAGCAGCAAATTAAACTCAAACTCTTCGGTATCCTCAATAATTAGATTTTCACTTTCATAGTAATCTAATAAATTTGTAATGTAATTACTTAACGTCAATGAGGATTGCTTTAAATAAGATAGATATTCTTTACCTTTTTCGTCAAGCTGATTACTGTATTTAGCTTTTAAAACATCAGATGTTATGATCATATTGGCTAGCGGCATTTTCATATCATGTGAAACAGTACCGGCAAACTCTTTAAGCTGAACATTTTTTGATTTTAATAGTGTATGAGCTTCTCTTAAATGAATATTCTTTCGTCTAAGTTCAAATAAATTTTCTACCTGAAGTGCCAGGTCCTTTAAAGCTTTTTTTTGCTTATCATTAATAGAGTTTGGTTTATTATCAATTACACACAGAGATCCTAAAGGTTGCCCGTTGTGAGATAAAAGAGGTACTCCCGCATAGAATATTACCGGGGAATCTGAAACTGTAAGAGGATTATTTTTAAAACGATCATCTTTAGTGGCATCCTGTATTTCAAGAAGTTCTAAAGGGTTATTTATGGCGTGAGCGCAAAATGAAAAATCTCTGTCTGTACTACATACTTCAAACCCCACTTTCGATTTAAACCATTGTGTATCCTCATTTATAAGAGTGATAAGAGCAATGGGAACATCACAAATAAAAGCAGCAAGACTTGTGATACTGTCAAAACTTTCTTCAGGTTCTGTGTCAAATATCTCAAGATCCTCTAAGGCTTTTAGTCTGTTTTCTTCATTATCAGTTAGGGTTGGGTATATCATTTAGTTTAGCAATATTTGTTTATATGAGAGCAGGTAATTCTTTCGGTCTAATTTTATAAAATTAATAGTGATTACAGGGTATTATCGTTATAAATATATTGGAAAAGTTATCCTAAGATTATAATAAGACTTATTTCTTATGTTAAAATAAATCCTTCTCAAAGGCGCTTAAACCGAATAAAGCATAATCGTATTTTACAGGGTCTAAAGGGTCTAATATTCTCAGTATATTATCTAATTCAAGAACAGCGGCGGCATCATTTTGTTTTCTTTTTAAAAGACCTAATTCACGGGCAATTTTACCTGAATGAACATCAAGAGGACAGGAAAGCTGCTGTGGACTAATTTTTTTCCAAATTCCAAAATCTACTCCGGCATTTGCAGGCCTGACCATCCAGCGCAAAAACATGTTGATACGTTTTGCCGCAGATTTTTTTAATGGGTCGCTTATGTGTTTTTCTGTTCGTGATAAATGCTCAATTTTAAAAAACGCTTTTTTAAACTCGTGTATCGCCGGTTGTAGGGAAGTGGTAGTAGCGTTTGTTACAAACAGAGATTCCAGACCATCGTATTCTTTGTAAATATGCTGAAGACCTTTTATGAATGTTATAAAATCAGCACCGTTAAATGTGCGGTGCACAAAATTATTTAGTCGTTTTAAGTCATCATTAGAATGGTTTATTACAAAATCGTAAGGAGCATAATCCAGCAATTGCATCATTAAGTTTCCGTTTTTAATAATGCTTTTTCTGTTACCCCAGGCAATTGTTGCCGCCAGAAAACCTGCAATCTCAATATCTGCTTTTTCCGAAAACTGATGTGGGATTTGTATAGGATCGGTTCCTATAAATTTTGGGCTTTCATATAGTTCAACTTTTTCATCAAGAAATTCGCGTAGGTCATTTAACTTTTTAGATAATCCTGCCATCTACCATAGTTAGTTTACGGTCTGCCATCTCTGCCAGATCGGTATTATGTGTAACAATAACAAAAGTTTGATTGAATTCGTCTCTCAATTTAAAGAATAGATTATGAAGATTTTCTGCAGACTCACTATCCAGATTACCAGAAGGTTCATCTGCTAATATTAATGCAGGATCGTTAATTAATGATCTGGCAACAGCTACACGCTGTTGCTCACCGCCAGAGAGTTGGTTAGGTTTGTGCTCAAATCTATGCGATAATCCTAAAAAAGTAAGAATTTCTTTAGCTCTGCGCTCGCTTTCTGCCTTGTCTTTTTTAGCGATGTAAGCAGGTATACAGACATTCTCTAATGCGGTAAACTCGGGAAGAAGTTGATGAAACTGAAAAATAAAACCGATGTTCTTATTACGGAATTTGCTTAGATCGCGCTCACTAAGAGAAGTAATATCGATACCATTAATATTGAGCACTATTCCACCTTTTTTATCTACCCTGTCTAAAGTTCCCAGAATTTGTAAAAGGGTTGTTTTTCCTGCTCCGCTAGCTCCAACGATCGACACAACCTCACCTTTTTCTATATTGAGATCTACACCTTTTAAAACTTGTAAATCTCCATATGATTTTACGATATGTTCAGCTTTGATCATTAAAGGTATCTTGTTTAGAAATAATGAGGTGCAAAGATATAACTGTAATTATATATACGCAGAGGTTATTAAAGAAAGATAACCTGGTAAGGGATTGATAAATTTTTAATGTAAGCAAACTGCACTTTTTTCGTCATAATAAAAGTCCTCTGTTTAAGCCAACAGGCTAATTAAAAGTTAAATAAGAATAATTGAAATGAGGGCTCCCTATATTTGTTAAGTTATGATAAAGAATTATGAAACTGCAACATTTGCAGCAGGCTGTTTTTGGTGTACAGAGGCGGTTTTTCAACGTTTTTCAGGCGTTTTTAATGTAAAGAGTGGATATACAGGCGGATTTATAAAAAACCCACCATATAGAGAAGTTTGTACGGGAAGAACAGGTCATGCTGAAGGAATTCAGTTTGAATTTGATCCTGAGATTATTTCCTACAGAGAGCTTTTAGAAGTATTTTTCACGACACATGATCCTACCACATTAAATCGTCAGGGAAACGATAAAGGAACACAGTATAGAAGTGCTATCTTTTATGCTAATGAAAAGCAGAAAGAAGAGGCGACGAATTATATTGATTTTCTAAATAATGAAAGGGTATTTGCAGACCCTATTGTAACTGAGCTAAAGTCTCTAACTACTTTTTATCCTGCCGAAGTTGAGCATGACGATTATTATAACAGGAATAAAGAGCAGATGTATTGCCAGTACATTATAAACCCTAAAGTTGAAAAAATTAAAAAGCACTACGTAGATAAGCTTAAAGTAGAATACATTAAATAAATTATATGTCGCCGTACAAACAGTTTGAAGAATACAATATTGATATTAAAGATGAAGTAAAAGATCGTTATAAATCTATAATAAATGATCTTGGCGAAGATGTGATGCGTGAAGGTATTATAAAAACTCCCGAGCGTGCAGCCAAAGCTATGATGTTTCTAACACAGGGTTATCATATGGATGCGGCAGAGATTTTAAGAAGCGCCATGTTTAAAGAAGACTATAATGAGATGGTCATTGTAAAAGATATTGAAGTCTATTCTTTGTGTGAGCATCATATGCTTCCTTTTTTTGGTAAAGCACATATTGCTTACATCCCAGACGGTCAAATAGTGGGTCTTAGCAAGCTCCCAAGAGTTGTTGATGTTTTTGCACGCAGACTGCAGGTGCAGGAAAGGCTTACTCACAATATATTAGAATGTCTTAATGACACCTTAAAACCCCAAGGAGTTGCAGTAGTTATAGAAGCATCACATATGTGTATGATGATGCGTGGAGTGCAGAAACAAAATTCTAAAACTACGACATCTGGTTTTAGAGGTCAGTTTGAAAAAATTGAAACCAGAAATGAGTTTTTAAAATTAATAAGCTCAGACTTATCATAATATGGCATTTTTATTGTTATAAAGATTATAAATCCCTTCAACGATGAAACAAGATAAATTTAAGCTATTGCGAAAAGGAATATTCTACGATGTAGTAGGTATGGTTTCTTTAGCAATTCCAGTTATAGGTCCCTTCTTAGATTTGGTTTGGGCTCCCATTGCTGCTAAGCAGATGACTAAAATGTATGCTGGAGAAAAAGGAAAAATCGCCTCAATATTGGTATTTATTGAAGAAATTTTACCATTTACTGATATAATACCTTCTTTTACATTAATGTGGATCTATACTTTTGTATTGCATTCACCGGAAAACGAAGATCACAGATTGCGTCCTGAACGCATAAGAAGTTAAAAAAGCGCCATAAGGCGCTTTTTTATAGCTTATATTCTTCTAAAATAGAAAGCAACCATTCTTCTGCTTCTTCAAGAGTTGAAAAAACTTCAAACTGTTTATTATAGAAATGCTTTTCAAAAGAAGTGTTTAGCTTACTAAGAGGTTTTTGAGTAACCACAGCAATTGCCATATTGTTATATGCTGGTGATTCCTGCAGGTAGACAACCGGATTTATACTATATGAATTTATTCTATGCGATAGGTAAACATAGGGTTTACCCTTATATATTGTTTCACAGTAGTCAAAGATTTCTTTTTTTTCGTCAGTGTCAAATAATATTCCTTCTTTCATTTCAGCGATTACAATATTTCCTTTAAAGTTAATTTTGCCAAAGCTGAAAACTTTTTCTTCTATCATCAATAACCGGGGGATTAGGGATAAAAAATGAAGCCGTCTTTTTGAGACGGCTTCGATTTATTCAATTAAATTTTTATTAGGACTGGGTAGAGTTTTCAGTCTTTTGAATTGTTATACTTAACTCTTCGTGACCTTCTTCAATATCCATAAAGATACTATCACCTTCAGCTATTTTTGCGGTAATAATTTCTTCGGCAAGAGCATCCTCAATATATTTTTGAATTGCTCTTTTTAAAGGTCTCGCACCATATTCTTTATCAAAACCTTTTTCGCTTATAAAATCTTTAGCCTTATCGCTAAGTTTAAGATCATAGCCTAGATCTTTAATGCGATTGAATAGCTTATGAAGTTCAATATCAATAATCTTATGAATCTCTTTGCGATCAAGTGCATTGAATACCACTACATCGTCAACTCTGTTTAAGAACTCAGGTGCAAATGCTTTTTTCAATGCATTCTGTATAACACTTTTTGTATTCTCGTCAGCCTGGTTTTTACGTGCAGAGGTACCAAAACCTACACCCTGACCAAAGTCTTTAATTTTACGAGCCCCAATGTTTGAGGTCATTATAATAACAGTGTTTCTAAAATCGATCTTGCGACCTAAAGAATCTGTTAAATAACCATCATCAAGAACCTGTAATAACATATTAAAGACATCGGGATGCGCTTTCTCGATCTCATCAAGAAGTATGACTGAATAAGGTTTTCTGCGTACTTTCTCTGTTAATTGACCACCTTCTTCGTAGCCTACATATCCTGGAGGCGCTCCAATTAATCGAGAAACTGCAAATTTCTCCATGTATTCACTCATATCAATTCGTACCAGCGAATCTTCATTGTCAAACAATTCTGTAGCAAGAACTTTAGCTAATTGTGTTTTACCCACACCTGTTTGACCTAAAAATATAAATGACCCAATAGGTTTTTGCGGATCTTTAAGACCAGCTCTGTTTCTTTGTATTGCTTTGGCAACTTTAGCTACTGCTTCATCCTGACCTATTACTTTAGATTTAATAGAACTAGGTAATTCTGCTAGCTTATTGCTTTCAGTTTTTGCAATTCTGTTTACAGGAATACCAGACATCATAGACACAACATCTGCAACATTATCTTCTGTAACAATTTCTTTATGAAGTTTAGATTCTTCTTCCCAGCGTTGTTGAGCAAGAGAGAGTTCTTTCTCTATATTTTTCTCATCATCGCGTAGTTTAGCAGCCTCTTCATATTTCTGTTTTTTAACTACAGAATTTTTGCGCTCGCGCACTTCTTCTAATTGACGCTCCAGATCAAGTATCATTTTAGGCACATCAATATTGATAATATGTACACGTGATCCTGCTTCATCTAAAGCATCTATAGCTTTATCTGGTAAGAATCTGTCTGTCATATATCTGTTTGTAAGCTGTACACAGGCTTTTATAGCTTCAGGAGTGTAAGTTACATTGTGGTGATCTTCATACTTATCTTTAATATTTTCAAGTATTTCTATAGTTTCTTCTACAGAGGTAGGTTCTACTATAACTTTTTGAAAACGTCTTTCAAGAGCTCCATCTTTTTCTATGTATTGTCTGTACTCATCTAGTGTTGTGGCACCAATACATTGTATTTCGCCTCGAGCTAAAGCAGGCTTAAACATGTTACTCGCGTCTAAAGATCCTGTAGCCCCTCCAGCACCTACGATTGTGTGAATCTCATCAATGAAAAGGATAATGTCATCATTCTTTTCAAGCTCATTCATCACTGCTTTCATGCGCTCTTCAAACTGACCGCGGTATTTAGTTCCTGCAACCAGACTTGCTAAATCGAGAGTTACTACGCGCTTATCAAAAAGTATACGTGATACTTTTCTTTTAATGATGCGCAATGCAAGACCTTCTGCAATAGCAGATTTACCTACACCCGGCTCACCAATAAGCAGTGGGTTATTCTTTTTACGTCTACTCAATATTTGAGAAACACGCTCAATTTCTTTTTCTCTACCTACAACCGGGTCAAGTTTGTCTTCTTCAGCCATAGCTGTAAGATCACGACCAAAATTATCCAGAACAGGAGTTTTAGATTTTTTATTGGTTTTATTACCCGGCGTATTAAAAGGATTCTCTTTTGAGGATTCTGCACTAGCATCATCGTCGCTAAAAGATTCATCTTTTATAGGCTCTATATAATCATCATCACTTGTCATCATAAGCTTAAATTGATCTTTTACATTATCATAATCTACTTTTAACTTATTGAGTAACTTGGTCGTAGGATCGTTTTCGTTACGCAATACGCAAAGTAAAAGATGTGCTGTGTTAATAGATGAACTCTGGAAGAGTTTAGCTTCCAGGAACGTTGTTTTTAAAGCACGCTCAGCCTGTCTTGTAAGATGGAGATTTTTTTTCTCGTTGCTTCCTAATGAAGAACCGGGATTTGCAGGGCTTAGAATTTCTACTTTTCTTCTTAAATGATTTAGATCAACATCTAATGCGTGAAGTATATCTATTGCTTTGCCGCTACCATCTCTTAGTAAACCTAACATTAAATGTTCAGTTCCTATAAAATCATGCCCTAATCTAAGGGCTTCCTCTTTACTGTAGGCTATTACGTCCTTTACTCTTGGTGAAAAATTATCATCCATAAATTTTCTCAATCTTTTCTAAGGGTTCTTGCAAAGTAATTGTCAAAAACCATTCCGTTACCATAAGTCGTAAGTAAATTGACAAAATTACTTTCATAGTTGCAAATCAAGATAAGGATACTTATTAAAAATAAGCTGTTAATTATTGTTAATAAAAATCGGTCTTTATACGAGCAAAATCGGCATCTAACACACCAAAAATACGTATCTTGCCCGATAGTGTTTTAATCAAAAAAATTAAAGATTTTATATATGGCTGAAGGAGAGAAGTTAATTCCTATCAACATTGAAGATGAGATGAAATCAGCCTACATTGATTATTCAATGTCGGTCATCGTGTCACGTGCATTGCCTGATGTGCGTGATGGTCTTAAACCAGTACACAGGCGTGTTTTGTTTGGGATGCATGAGTTGGGAGTTCGTTCTAATACCGCTCATAAAAAATCAGCGAGAATAGTAGGAGAAGTATTAGGTAAGTATCACCCGCACGGTGATACATCTGTTTATGATACTATGGTGCGTATGGCTCAGGAATGGAGCTTACGTTATAT
Source organism: Leeuwenhoekiella sp. A16 (assembly GCF_047946675.1). Taxonomy (GTDB): domain Bacteria; phylum Bacteroidota; class Bacteroidia; order Flavobacteriales; family Flavobacteriaceae; genus Leeuwenhoekiella. Next base: position 3,722,061 of record NZ_CP172313.1, on the reverse strand, counting down.
GCTTGTTGACGGCCAGGGTAACTTTGGTTCTGTAGATGGAGACAGTCCTGCAGCAATGCGATATACAGAGGCAAGAATGCGCAAGATATCTGAAGAGATGCTTGCAGATATAGAAAAAGATACTGTAGACCATCAATTAAATTTTGATGATACATTAAAAGAGCCTACCGTTTTACCTACTCGTATACCGGGTCTATTAGTAAATGGTGCTTCAGGTATAGCGGTTGGTATGGCTACAAATATGCCACCTCATAACCTTTCTGAAGTTATAGATGGTATTTCAGCTTATATAGAAGACCACGATATAGATATTGACGGACTGATGCAGTATATCACTGCGCCAGATTTTCCTACCGGCGGTACAATATATGGTTATGACGGGGTTCGTGAAGCTTTTAAAACCGGTAGAGGTCGTATCGTTATGCGTGGTAAAGCACGTATAGAGGAGGTGAAAGGTAGAGAATGCATCATTGTGCATGAAATACCATACCAAGTCAATAAGGCTGATATGATCAAGAAAACAGCCGATCTTGTTAATGATAAAAAAATAGATGGTATAGCATCTATACGTGATGAATCAGACCGTAACGGGATGCGTATAGTTTATGTATTAAAGAAAGATGCTATTCCTAATATCGTTCTTAATACACTTTATAAGTATACAGCACTGCAGTCTTCTTTTAGTGTGAATAACATTGCCCTTGTAAAAGGCCGTCCTCAAATGCTTAACCTTAAAGATATGATTCACCATTTTGTGGAGCATAGACATGAGGTAGTTGTAAGAAGGACAGAATTTGAATTAAAGAAAGCAGAAGACAGAGCTCATATATTAGAAGGTTTAATCATTGCTTCAGATAATATTGATGAAGTGATTGCCCTAATTCGCGCAAGTAGTAATGCAGATGAAGCGCGCGCTAAATTAATAGAACGCTTTGAGCTTACAGAAATACAGGCCCGTGCGATTGTAGAAATGCGACTAAGACAGCTTACCGGTCTTGAGCAGGATAAATTAAGAGCAGAATATGATGAGCTTCTTAAAACTATTGAAGATTTAAAAGACATTCTTGCCAAAAAAGAACGTCGTATGGAAATCATCAAAGAAGAGCTTCTTGAAGTAAAAGCTAAATATGGCGATGAGCGCCGTACAGATATTGAGTATGCAGGAGGAGATGTTTCTATAACAGATCTTATTCCTGATGAAAAAGTAGTTCTTACAATTTCACATGCGGGTTATATAAAACGTACTTCTCTTGATGAATATAAAACTCAGAATAGAGGAGGAGTTGGGCAGAAAGCATCTACAACGAGAAATGAGGATTTCCTTGAGCATTTGTTTGTTGGTACAAATCACCAATATATGATGTTCTTTACCCAAAAAGGGAAATGTTTCTGGATGCGTGTTTATGAGATCCCAGAGGGTAGTAAAACTTCAAAAGGAAGAGCAATACAAAATTTAATTAGTATTGAGCAAGATGATAAAGTGCAGGCATTTATTTGTACTAATGATCTTAAAGATGAAGAATACATCAATAGTCATTATGTCATAATGGCAACTAAAAAAGGTCAGGTTAAGAAAACTTCTCTTGAGCAATATTCTCGTCCACGTACAAATGGTATCAATGCGATAACCGTGCGTGAAGGTGATGAATTACTTTCTGCAAAACTTACAAATGGTGAGAGCCAGGTTGTGCTGGCAGTGAAGTCTGGTAAGGCAATTCGCTTTGAAGAAAGTAAAACAAGACCCATGGGTCGTGGTGCTTCTGGTGTACGTGGCATAACTCTTGCAGATGATAATGACGAAGTGATAGGAATGGTTGCAGTAAATGATACTGAGTCTAATATTCTTGTTGTTTCTGAAAACGGTTATGGTAAACGTAGTCTGGTAGAAGATTACAGAATCACTAACCGTGGCGGTAAAGGGGTTAAAACAATTTCAGTTACCGAAAAAACCGGCGGACTTGTTGCAATTAATAATGTAACAGATGATGATGATCTAATGATCATAAATAAATCTGGAATTGCAATTAGAATGGGAGTCGCAGATTTAAGAGTAATGGGTCGTGCTACACAAGGTGTAAGACTTATCAACCTTAAAAACGGAGATTCTATAGCCGCTGTAGCGAAAGTAAAACATGATGAGGATGCTCTGGATGAGCTCGATGAAATTGAAGGAACGGAAGGTGAAAGTACTCAAGCTAAATCAAATCAGGAAAAAAACTCTTCTGATGAAGAAGAATAATTAAGTTGAATATAAATTTTAGAAATACTATGAAAACCAAATTTTTATTAATCCTAGCCCTTTCTTTGTCGGCTTTTACATTTGCGCAGAAGAAAGAGTTAAGAACTGTAGAAAAATCGATCAAATCAGGTAGCTTCGATGAAGCTAAAACTCAACTAACTGCTCTTGAAGGAATGATGGGAGCGATGGATGAGGAACAAAAAGAGCAATTTTACTTTTTAAAAGGTCAGGCATATCTAGGTGCTGAAGGCAACAAAGATGGTGCTAGTTTAAAAACTGCTCTCGAGTCATTTAATGAAGTAGCATCACATAACGATGGTGATGATTATGGCGAGGAAGCTAATCAATTAAAATCTCAGGCAGTCAATGGTCTTATTTCTAGCGCTGTTGATGATCAAAATGCAGAGAAATATGGTGAGGCTGCAACTAAGCTTTATGATCTTTATAAAATGAGTCCTAAAGATACTGTTTACTTATATTATGCAGCATCTAATGCTGTAAATGGGCAGGACTATGATACGGCTCTTAATTATTATGAAGAGCTAAAAGACATGGGTTACCGTGGTGTAGAAACTCAATATACTGCAACTAATAAAGAAAGCGGGGAAGTTGAGAATTTTGGATCTGAATCTCAAAGAGATTTGATGGTAAAAACAGGAGATTATATTAAACCTGAGACCAAAAAAACCGAACCAAAAAGTGCAGAAATCGCTAAAAACATTGCATTAATCTACATCAGTCAGGAGAAAAATGATGAAGCCCTTGCTGCAATGGCAGATGCTCGTTCAGAAAATCCTGATGATGATTCTCTTTTAAGATCTGAAGCTGATATCTATCTTAAAATGGGTATGAATGATAAGTATGAGGAGGCAATGCAGCAAATTATTGCTAAAGACCCTAACAATCCTGAATTGTACTTTAATCTTGGTGTAGGGGCTGCTCAAAGTGGAAACACCGAAAAGGCTAAAGAATACTACACAAAAGCTCTTGAGCTAGATCCTGATTTCGCTTCAGCAAACTTAAATATGGCCGCTGCGATGCTGGATAAGGATAAAGAATATATAGATGAGATGAACGGTTTAGGTAATACTAACGCAGATAACAAGCGTTATGATGCTCTTAAAGAACAAAGAATGGAATTATATCGTAGCTCTATTCCTTACTTAGAAAAGGCTGTACAATCTAATCCTAAAAATATTGAGGCAATTCGTACGTTGTACAATATCAATATACAATTAGGAGACCAGGCTAAATCAGATGAATATAAAGCTAAACTTGATGCTTTAGAATCTGAAAACTAATAACAGGTGATAAAACCGTTGTTAGAAGATAGAATACTTAAATCCCGTAAAATTGAATTTTACGGGTTTTTTTTTGCGCTAATTTTAATGCTTATTAAAGGAAGAGATATTTCTTTTATGCATTAAATTAAGTACAAAAACAGGATGATTAATCTCGATAGTACTTTAGGTGTTCTATTCAAAGGATATCCCAATTTCTTAAACCAGTTTAGAGATCATAACATAGATATTTTAGAAACACGTCTACTTTTACGAAAAACTGTAGTAATGCGAGGAGAGGCAGCAGCAGCTGTTTTTTATGATCAGTCTAAATTTAGAAGAAAAGGTGCCACTCCTAAGAGATTTCAGAAAACACTCTTTGGACAAAAAGGAGTACAAGGTCTTGACGGGCAAATGCACCTAGACAGGAAAAGGATGTTTATGCAATGCATGGGGCAGGAATCTATATTGCAATTAGACAACATCTTTAAAAATAATTGGCATATAGCAGTTAAAGATTGGCAAGGAAGGGATAGCATAAAACTTTTTACAGAAGTTGAAACAGTGCTGTGCAAATCGGCTTGTGAATGGGTGGGAGTACCATTGTCACCTGAAGAAGTTGAAGAAAGAACCAGTCAGTTATCAGCGATGATCGATTCATCAGGGGCGGTTGGGTTTAGGCATTATAAAGGGAGGCTTGCACGTAAAAAAGCAGAAAAATGGATTGAAAATTTAATCAAAAACAGGCATAACAGGAAGAGTAATGAGGAGTCTATTTTTAGCTTATTCTCAGAACACCAGAATTCTGCCAACAACAAATTGCCAACATCTGTTGTTGCTGTTGAGATATTAAATCTCTTGCGACCTATTGTTGCAATCTCAAGATATATTACTTTTTCCGCTCTGGCCTTACATAATTATCCGCACTGTGCAAACAAGATCAAAAAAGAGGAGAATTACTTATCAAATTTTGTGCAGGAAGTGAGAAGGTTTTATCCGTTTTTTCCATTTGTTGCTGCTGTTGCGAAAGATGATTTTAAATGGAACAATACAAATTTTACTAAAGGTGAACGGGTATTGCTTGATCTGTACGCCACAGATCATGATGAGAAGATTTGGCAAAGACCGGAAGACTTTAATCCAGATCGTTTTAAAAATTGGGATGGCAGTGCATATAACCTCATACCACAGGGAGGTGGCGATCATTATGTAAATCATAGATGCGCCGGAGAATGGATTACCATCACTTTGATAAAGTCTGCAGTAGGACTTCTTCTGGATATAAATTATACAGTGCCAGAACAGGATCTATCAATTAATATGGCTCGTATTCCGGCGATTCCCAAGAGTAGGTTTATTATAAATGTATCGAAACTAGCTACATAAAAAAGAGGTCCTTTTGAGACCTCTTTTTTTACAGCTTGCTGAAGATTCTATTCTGTTCTGCTGTATTTTTCCATATAGCGTTTCCATAATTCAGTTTGATGTGTCTCAAGACTTATTTCTCGTCCCTGCACCATAGCTCTTGTAACATTATTTCCCATCATTTCTAACGCATTCCCCGTACTCACAAAAAGTGTGGCATCTTTGCCCGCTTCAAGTGTTCCTGCGGTTTTATCAATACCTGTAATCTTAGCTGCATTACTGGTAATTAGTTTTAAAGCATTATCAAATGAAAGACCAAAAGCTGTGAGTTCGCCAGCATAAAAAGGAATGTTCCTGGCTTGCCAGAATTCACCACTATTTCCTAAAGCGACAAGAACGCCTGCATCAATAAGAGTTTTTCCCATTTTGTACGAGATATCGTAGTCATCATCGTCTGCTTCCGGTAGACTGTGCACACGGGCAAGAATAACAGGTACTTTCGCAGCAGCGATCTTATCAGCCACTTTATAACCTCTATAAGCACCTACTAGCACTATATTTGGGATATTCATTTTCTCTTTAAATGCCAGAACATCCATTATTTCCTTTTCACCATCAACATGGATGTAAAGGTTCTCATTTCCACTTAGCATTTCCTGCATTGCAGCATAAGGCAGATTTTTTAGGCTTTCATCACCTGCGTTATAAGCCTTAGACTGCGTGATAAATGCCTCTATATCTGCAACATCATCTTTGTAGTTTTTGTTAGGACTGTAACCGGGATCTTCACCCATCCACCAGCGACCTCTTCTAAAGCTATTTGGCCAATTTAAGTGTATACCATCTCCTCGTTCTATTACAGCATCTTCCCAGTTCCATGCGTCTAGTTGAACCATAGATGACGTACCTGAAATTGTCCCGCCTTGTGGAACCGTCTGTGCGATTAATACTCCGTTGGGACGCATACTTTCAACAACTTTAGATTCTGCGTTATAAGCGATTATTGCCTGCACATGTGGATTGTATTCACCTATTTCGTCCTGATCTTCTGTGGCGCGCACGGCTTCTATCTCAACTAACCCCAGTGTAGTGTCTAGTGCGATAAAACCAGGATAAACATGTTGACCGCTAATATCTATCACTTCACCTAAAAGTGCACGTTTAGTAGTGGTAGCATCAAGAACATCTGTGATCTTACCGTCTTTTATAAATATAAGACTGTTTTCTATTACTTCGCCATTGCCTATATGGGCAGTTCCTCCTGTTAATGTTATTTCGCCCGTCTGCTTTATTGCAGGAGTTTGCTGTGCCCATGAGGTCACTGTAAACAATAGGAGAAGGATATAAATTCTTTTTAATTCTTTCATCTTATTCAAGTGTTTCTAAGGTATCACAATGCATTCTTTGTTTTTCTTCCTTTTTTGCAGGCTGGGTTTTTAGACCTTTGTTCTTTTCAGCCAGCATCAGGGTCATCAGTTTATTTTTCTCTTGCTGAACATCTTTTCTCAACTGCTTGTCTTTCTCAATATCAAAATAAACTGTTCCTTCAACAATTGTTTTTTCCGCGACAGCGCTAATAGACATTGGGTAAGTTGACCACAGTACAAGATCTGCATCTTTACCTTCTTTTATACTTCCTGTTCTGTCATCAATGTGAAGCATTTTTGCAGGATTAAGCGTTACAAACTTCCAGGCTTCCTGCTCAGGAACACCGCCGTATTTCATAGTTTTTGCAGCTTCCTGATTTAATCGTCTGGACATTTCTGCATCATCACTATTAATTCCTGTCAATACGCCCTGACTCCACATAATTGCTGCATTGTAAGGTATCGCATCATTTACTTCGTATTTGTACGCCCACCAGTCGCTAAAAGTTGATCCTGCTACACCATGTTCTGCCATTTTATCTGCTACTTTGTAACCTTCAAGAATGTGCGTGAAAGTGTTGATTCGGAAATCAAAATCTTCAGCAACTTTCATCAGCATATTTATTTCACTTTGAATATAGGAATGCGAAGTCACAAATCGTTCTCCGTTTAGGATCTCATCAAGAGTTTCCATCTCATAATCTTTTCTGTAAGGTTTGCCACTTTTCTTTCTGGTCTCGTATTCTTTAGCTCTTTGAAAATAATCTGTATACATTTGTTGTACACCCATTCTGGTTTGTGGAAATCTGCTAAAGCTGCCCCAGTTAGATTGTTTTACGTTTTCTCCAAGAGCGAACTTGATAAATTTAATATCATCTAGCACCATGTCATCAATAGAACCGCCCCATTTCAACTTCATAATGGCAGATTGACCGCCAATTGGGTTTGCAGAACCATGTAACAGTTGCACAGTAGTAACGCCACCGGCAAGATCTCTGTAAATATCCATATCGTCAGGATTAACAGCATCTTTCATACGCACCTCTGCAGAAGAATTTTGACCAGATTCATTGATTGCAAATGCAGCAATGTGTGAATGCTCATCAATTATCCCGGCTGTAAGATATTTGCCTGTGGCATCAATAACTTTTGCACCGCCGGCAGATAGATTTGTGCCAATGCGTGAAATCTTTCCGTTTTTAATAAGAACATCTGTGTTCTCTAGTATACCGGCATCTTCGCCCGTCCATACTGTAGCGTTTTTAAACAAGATGTCTTCTTGTTTAGGTTTAGTGGCAAAACCAAAAGCTACATTAGGAAAAGCAACTGGCATTACTTCTGGAGTTTCGGTCGATTTTTCCTCTTTTTTATCCGATTTTTCTCCTTCTGCGACCGCTTTTTCTGTTTTAGTTGCTGTAAAAGAGGTTTCTGCGCCAGTGGTAGAAATTGCTTTACCAGTCCACGTTTTTCCTTCTTTGGGTTGACCTACTAAACGAACGTATTTTGTTGCAGATGTATCAGGACTTGTGAATGTGATATTTAACCAGCCATCACTGTAACTAATTTTTGATCCCAGTTTCGTTTCACCTTGTTTTAAAGTAACGCTGGATTTTTCAGTAGATTTGGAGATCTCCATTTCATAAGTATCTCCCGCTACAGCTAATTCATAAGTACCGTCAATATTTATAATATCCGGGTCATTAATTGTGAATTTATCACCTTGTACCCAGTTCTCATATATTTTAGTGTCATCTTCAAATATAGGTCCTGAAGTAACTAAAAAGTTAGCCCAGGTACCGTTTTTAAGTGATCCTATTTCGTCAGACTTACCAAGTATTTGAGCAGGAACCGTGGTAAGCGCCGCAAGAGCAGTTTTTTTATCGAGGCCATATTCAAAAGCCTTTTTAAGCATCTCTGTAAATTTAGAAGGAGATTTTAAGCCGTGCGTTGTAAGTGAAAAAGTAAGACCAGCATCCTGCATTTTTGCCGGATTGGTTGGTGCTTGATTCCATAAAAGCATTTGACTTAATGAAACATATTCAGCCTGGTAGGGATCTTCTACATCATAAGCATCAGGAAAATCGATAGGCAAAATATAAGTTGCGCCTGTTGCTTTCACTTCTCCTATACGCTGGTATTCATCACCGCCGCCCACAATAATAAAAGGAACTTCAGTTTCTTTTGAAAGTTTTGAGATTCGTAAGTCATCATAAAGACCATCACCTACAAATATCTGTGGCAGATCCATATTTCGGTTTAACGCTTCAAGCGAAAGATCTTTTGTGTCTTCATTACCGCCCGCATACCATTTTGCATCTACAAAAAGTTGTCTTATTAAAGCCGTAGCTCCCATGATTGAAGAAGGGTAAGACTGTGGTGAAAGATTACTTTTTTCGAAAGAAAAATACTGTGCAGAATGCTCATCAAGTAAGCGTTGAGCTTCGTCACCTTTTTCATTTAGAGCAACAAGCACACTGGTTCCACGTGCTATAGCATCTTCTTTATGCGCATTTACGACTCCAAAACCGGCTTCAAGTAATTCTTTAGCTGCTTTGTCGTCATATTTAAAATCATCAAGCGCCCTGGTTTCTGGTCGTACATGATCATTCCAATAATAACCTTCTCGGGTAGGCTCGTACTGCGGACTTCTACCGCCGCCTTGTCTTTTCGGCGCTTCAACACCAAAACCTGAAAAAACTTCTATAAAAGAAGGATAGATGTGTTTACCGCCCAGATCTACTACAACGGCATTTTTAGGCTCATTTACAGATTTACCTGTGGCAACTACTTTTCCATTTTGGATTAAAAGCGAACCATTATTTATGGTTTGCTCCGGAGATACGTGAATGGTGGCATTTTTTAGAATAGTGTAATTGGTGTTTTGTGTTTTTACACCATCATTAATAGGGAAGTAGTCCTGCGCCCTGACCATAAATGTCAAAAGCAGAAAACCTCCCAGGAGGGATAATTTTTTAATCATTATAGAGTGGATTTAATTTATGCTCTCTAAAGATAAAACTTGTTAAAAACGATAACTGTTAATTAAGAATTCTTTAACATTAAGGTAGTGTACTTCTCACTTTAAAATAGTTGACTACCAGTGCCACTACGTAATTGTAGCTCTGCATGCCGGCCGGCTGATTATTTACTTTTAGAAAATTGCCGTAAAAAGCTTCAAGATATGGTTCTAACGGATTAGTATAAGAAGACCAGAATTCATACGATTGCGCATAGTTTTTTAGTATCCCAATTTTAATCTGTTCTCTAAGTAATTCGCCGGCTTGTGGATTACGCATATATACTTCACTCAGGCAATAGCGCAAGGCAAAAATATAACCGGAGTATTTAAAGTAATTATCTGGATTACTTGTAGTTGCAATTATCCCTATAAAGTTAGCTTCGTTTTCCTTAGCGAAACCCAGCTGATGCCCTTGCTCGTGGCAAGTCACCAGCGGCCATCTGTGAGGAGGTATGAGCCCGTTAATTTGAGCTTCATTAGTTATAGGATTCAAATATCCACTAAAACCCATCACAGATAAGGGATATCTAAAAAGCGAATTTTTAGTGCTTTTAGGGGGATAATCAAGCTTGGGGAACGATTCTTCAACCTGATCATAACCATTTACACTCTCTTTAAAAACTGTAGAAATACTTTGGTCAAAATCAACAGCATTAGAATCAACAGGCTCAAGTAGCGCATGTAATTCGTTAGATCTTTTTATAAGCCGTTGCGTTAGACTTATCAATTGTTCTGTGGTATAATCGTTGTCGATTTTAAGAACCTTGTGCAGCGGCTGCCGGTAATAATTAAATCCCCAGAGTACATGAAAACTTAAGTAAACAAGATTTGTTATAAGCAGCGCTTCGGTTAAGAATTTTAAAAAATTTTTAAAGCGTTTGCGAAAAAGCTTAACGATGGAATAGATGAGGAAAATGATAAGTACAGCATACATTATATCTCCAAATGAAAAAGGAATCCAGCCTAGTACAAATCTGAAAGACTTTGAAATTACCGGGTAAATACCGTTAGAGTAATATTTTTCTACAAATTCAGGATAATGAACCAGGCTTTTTACACCTATAATCTGCAAAATGAAAATTAGCGTATAAATCAGGAGTTTCTTATAGCGCATTTTTCATATTGAAATTAAGTTTCATCGTTTTAATAAACTTGAGATTCTGAAATTACATCTTCATTAGTAATACTTAAATGCCCCGGAAGCTTATTATCTTTGGGCAAAACCGCCAGATAACGATCAAAATTTGAAGTATAGACCAACTTAAAATGTGGTCTTACTTTAAGATCTAACTTGTCTATGATCTCATTAATAAATTCCTGGTGATGTATAAGATCGTTGCTTCCCAAGTGGAAAATACCGTATTTATTCCTGTTTATGATGTAATGTATCTGCTGCGAAAGCTTACGGTCTGTAGTGGTATTCATGATAAGGTGCGGAAAAACCTCTACCTGATCACCATTCATCACCTGAGTTCTAATTTCGCGAACGCGGGGCGAATTTAAACCAAAAACCATGGGCAGTCTTATTATACTGTATTGCTCATCAGGTAATTGTCTAAGTAGAAAATTCTCGCAGCGTATTTTCAGCTTCCCGTATTTACTTTCAGATAAGGTTTTATCAAATTCGTAAGAAGGATAATTTACAAATGCGTCAAAGACATTTGCTGAAGAAAGGTAGATTATATAAGTTCCTGTGCGCAGTGCATAATCTACAAGATCTTCATGCGCATCTATCTGCCCTTCAAAATCACCTCTTATTGCCGAAATAACGATCGTAGGCCGCACTTTATTCAGCAGCTCATAAATGTCATCATTAACCACGTCATAATGCAAGAAATGCTTATTGTCTGAATAAATTCTACCCGTGTGATATGTGCCATACGTATCATAATAGCGGTATAACTCCTTGTAAAGAGAGCTGCCCAGAAAACCGCTGGCACCAAGGATCAATATTTTATGAGATTTTGAAATTGGGGATTCTGTTTAAATTAACTTATGCTTTATAAAATGGCAACTTAACAACGGTCGCCGGTATCGCATTCTTGCGTACTTGTATAAAAATTTTGCTTCCCGGTTTTGAAAATTCTACAGGAACGTAACCCAGACCAATTCCTTTACTTAAAGAAGGTGACATAGTTCCTGAAGTTACTACTCCAATTTTTGCGCCAGATTCATTTATGATATCATAATCGTGACGTGGTATCCCACGCTCATCAAGTTCAAAACCTATTAATTTGCGTTGTGGGCCGTTTTCTTTCTCTTTTTTAAGGTTTTCGCTGTTTACAAAATCTTTTGTGAATTTCGTTATCCAACCTAAACCGGCTTCAATAGGCGAAGTTGTGTCATTAATATCATTACCATACAAGCAATAACCCATTTCAAGACGCAACGTGTCACGAGCCGCCAGGCCAATTGGTTTTATATCAAAAGATTCTCCGGCTTCAAAAATTTTATTCCAAAGTTGTTCTGCGTGTTCATTAGCGCAGTAGATCTCAAAACCGCCACTTCCTGTGTAGCCAGTAGCGCTGATGATTACATGCTCAATTCCTGCAAAAGGAGCTACAACAAAATTATAGAATTTTATGGCAGAAAGATCAGTTTCAGTTAGCGACTGCATCGCCTCAATTGCCTTAGGTCCCTGAATGGCAAGCAGCGAATAGTTATCTGAAATATTTCTAAGCTGAACATCAAACGTATTGTGCTTATTGATCCACTCCCAGTCTTTCTCAATGTTTGAAGCATTCACGACAAGAAGGTATTCATTTTCGCGAATGCGGTAAACGATAAGGTCATCTACAATTCCGCCTTCATCATTTGGTAAACAATTGTACTGCGCACCGCCAACTTCTATTTTAGAAATATCATTACTACATACTTGTTGAAGCAAATCTATCGCCTTATCTCCTGACGCGAGAAATTCGCCCATGTGTGATACATCAAAAACACCCACGCCATTGCGCACGGTTTCATGTTCTGCAATTACGCCCTCATATTGCACAGGCATATTATAACCTGCAAAAGGAACCATTTTTGCACCAAGGGCTTTGTGTATTTCAGTTAAGGCTGTTGACTTCATTTGTGCGTTTTAAGAGAGCACAAATGTATCAAAAACTCAATCAAAAGAAGGATTAACCGCCGATTAAAAATGCCTTAAAACTATCGTAATCGCTTATAGTAATCGCCTTTTTTTCCTTATGCATGACTTCCTGAATTTGCGGTGGAATAGGAATTTCCTGTGGAATTACTTCGCTTACAACCGGTAAGAACTTCACAGGATGAGCGGTTTCTAAGAAAATACCATACACATCAGGATGATCTTCCATGTATTTTTTAAGTCCCAGATAACCTACAGCCCCATGTGGATCTGCAATATATCCTGTCTCGTCAAATATGTCTTTCATCACTTTCTTAGTCTCAGCATCAGAATATGAATAGGAGGTTAGCTTGCGCGAAAGCTCATCAAGGTCGTTATTAAAAAGTTTCTGAATACGAATGAAATTACTGGGATCCCCTACATCCATCGCATTGCTTATTGTCGCTACGGAAGGTTTTGGCTCATATTTACCGGTTTTTAGGTAGTTTGGCACGATATCGTTACTGTTTACCGAAGCTACAAATTGCTTTACCGGCATACCCAGTTTATGGGCCACAATACCTGCACAGATGTTACCAAAATTCCCACTGGGAACTGAAAAAACCAGTTCTTTTCCCTTGATTTTCGCCTGTTTATAGGCAAAAAGGAAATAGAATAATTGAGGTAGCCATCGAGCGATATTGATAGAATTAGCCGAAGTTAACTTACGTTTACCGGTGATTTCTTCATCCAGAAAAGCACGTTTTACCATGCGCTGACAATCATCAAAAACTCCGTCAACTTCAAGAGCTGTAATATTTGCGCCAAGCGTGGTCAACTGTTTTTCCTGAACATCGCTCACTTTACCGGTTGGGTAAAGAATTACAACATCTACGCCTTCTACATTTAAAAAACCTCTTGCTACTGCGCCGCCTGTATCACCACTAGTTGCTACAAGAACGGTTACCGGTTCCTGAGTTTCTTTTTGTGAAGAGAAATAACTCAGGCAACGCGCCATAAATCTTGCGCCAACGTCTTTAAAAGCCATTGTAGGACCATGAAAAAGCTCGAGAGCGGCAATATCTTCTTCAATTTCAACTAACGGAAAATCAAAAGAAAGCACATCTGCTATAATTTCTTTTAACTTATCATCAGGAATGCTCCCTTCTACAAACTGTTTTATCGCTTCAAAAGCGATCTCATTGTTGCTTAAATTCTCAATATTCTTAAAAAAGGAAGCGGGGAGCGGTGTTATACTTTCAGGAAAATACAATCCTTTATCCGGGGCAATTCCTCTTACCACCGCTTCTTCTAAAGCTACTTCCGGCGCCTGGCCATTTAAACTATAATATTGCATATTATGCTATTCTTTTATCCTACAGGTAGGTTATTTTTTATCTATAATGTGATTGCCTGCATGTGAAACCGGTGAGACATAACTATCGGTTTCTAAATTTTTTTCGTTTAAAATGGAAAGTAATTCAAACTCTACATTATTAGCAGTTTCTATCCCTTTACTTAAAGTAAACATTGAAGGACCTGAACCGCTAATTCCAAATGCTATTCCGCCATTTTTCAATGCTGATTCTTTCAATAAATCAAAATGTGGAATAAGGGATTTTCTTGCCGGTTCTATCAAAACATCTTTTGTGCTTTCGCCAATGAGCTTATAATCTTTAAGAAATAATCCGGCTACTAAACCTGCCAGATTACCCGTTTGCTGAATCGCTGAAGAAAGCTCAACCTGTTTGGGTAACAACAGTCGCGCTTCTTTAGTTTTTATCTCGATATGAGGATGAATAATCGTTACATACAAATCATCAGGAAAGGGCAGAGGAACAATCGTTAAAGGATCATAACCTGTTATTAAAGTAAAGCCACCATATAAACATGGCGCTACATTATCTGCATGCTCATTCCCGCTGGCTATGGCTTCGCCTTTCATTCCTAATTGCGTCAATTCAAGATTAGAAAGCGGTTCATCAAGAAACTGATTGATACCGTAAACAATTCCGGCGGCACTGGCAGCGCTGCTTCCTACACCGCTACCCAGTCTTATTTTTTTATGAATTTCAACTTCAAAACCATAATCAAGATCAAGGTGTTCAAGCATTGCTAAACCTGCGACGCCCACTACATTTTCTTTCGCTTCAAGCGGAAGATCTGCACCGGTGATTTTAGTTATAAAAATGCCTTTTTTAGCGACTTTTCGCAACACCATTTCATCTCCTAAACCTTCAAGTGCAAAACCCAAAACATCAAAACCACAATTTACATTTGCTACGGTGGCGGGGGAAAAAACCCGTATTTCTCTCATAATTTGCGGTTAGAAGGTGCGTGTGCGTATGATATCTGAAAATAATCCTGAAGCGGTTACATCACCACCGGCTCCGGCGCCTTTAATTAACAAAGGCTGCTCAGGATAACGATCTGTAAAGAAAAGTACAATGTTGTCTTTACCTTCAAGATTGTAAAAAGGATGTCCCTGCGGAATTTCCTGCAATCCTACGCTTGCTTTACCGTTGTCAAGTTGAGCCACATATTTAAGTCGGCAATTTTTTGCGCTTGCCTCACTTACAAGTTTTTCAAAATGCGCAGCATCTTCTTTCAGTGTTTCAAAAAAGTGCTCTACACTGCCAGAATTCAGGTTTTTTTCGGTTAAAAATGGCTCATTTTTTATGTCTTCCAAATTCATTTTAAGTCCGCTTTCACGAGCTAAAATCAAGATCTTCCGCGCAACATCAACCCCGCTTAAATCAATACGAGGATCTGGTTCTGTAAAACCTTCTGCTTTTGCTTCCTGCACCACATCATGAAAGTTTCCGCCCGGAGCGAAATTATTGAACACAAAATTCAAACTTCCCGAAAGAACCGCCTGTATGCGAGTAACGCGATCTCCGGAAGCGATCAAATTATTCAACGTATCAATTATGGGTAAACCTGCGCCCACATTAGTTTCAAAAAGGAGCGGTGCGTTATAATCTGTGCTAAGCGTTTTAAGCTCCTGATATTTATCAAAGTCGGCTGAACATGCAATTTTATTACATGCGATCACCGCGATACTTTGCTTTAGATATTTATCATAAACCGCCGCAACATCTGCATTTGCGGTAATATCTACAAAAACACTATTGCGCTGGTTAAGCGAAACAATTTTCTCATAATAACCATCAATACTTGCAGGCTCACCTTCGGCTAAAATTTCTTCCCATTTTGAAAGATCAATTCCACCTTCTTTAATTACCATCTGGCGAGAATTACTTAAACCTAAAACCCGAAGATTTACATTGAGTTGTGTTTTTAAATAATCCTGCTGCTGCGAAATCTGTTTTAGCAATCTGCTACCCACATTCCCAACACCGGTAATGAAAAGGTTAAGCTGCTTACGCTGAGCTTCAAAAAACCGCTCGTGAAGGCTGTTTAATGCCTTTTTTACGTCTTTTTCTGCAATTACTGCAGATATGTTCTTTTCGCTGGCACCTTGTGCGATAGCGCGAATATTCACATTGTTCTTACCCAGGGTGCTAAACATTTTACCGCTAATACCCTGATGACTTTTCATTCTGTCGCCTACCAATGCGATAATAGAAAGACCTATTTCCAGCGTAAGCGGATCAATGCGATTTAGAGAGATTTCATTTTGAAATTCTTCATCAACAGCTGTTTTAGCTCGGCCCGCATCTTCTTCCATAACGCCAAGACAAATACTGTGTTCACTGGAGGCTTGTGTAATGAGAATAATGTTTATACCCTGAGCAGAAAGTGTTTCAAACAAGCGTTTGCTAATACCGGGAATTCCTACCATGCCGCCGCCTTCTAACGTAAGCAAGGCGATCTTGCTAATGTTGCTTATTCCTTTAATTGGGTTGCCGGTGTTCTCTTCTTTGTTGTGGATTATCGTTCCGGGCGCATCTGGTTCTAACGTGTTTTTAATAAGAATAGGAATATTCTTGCTCATCACCGGCACAATTGTGGGCGGATAAAGCACTTTAGCGCCAAAATGAGAAAGCTCCATCGCCTCATGATAAGAGATATCTGCGATAGGTTTTGCCTGTTTAACGATCTTGGGATTAGCTGTAAACATACCGCTAACATCTGTGTAGATCTCAAGTTGATCTACACTCAAGCCCGCAGCTACAATTGCAGCTGTAAAATCTGAGCCACCACGACCCAGGGTTGTAGTTTCTCCAGATTCTGAACTGGCAATAAAACCGGGTAATACAGTAATTCTTTGTTTAGCCTTAGTAAAGTAATAGTTTAATTGACTATATGTAACTTTATAATTTACAGATGCTTTTGTATGTTTATTATTTGTCGTAATTAGATCTCGACTATCTTTTTGTTTGGCATCTAAATCTTGCGTATACATCGCTCGTGCAATAATTGAGGACGAAAGAATCTCACCATAAGATAGAAGCTTATCTATAGTTTTAGGTGAAAGTTCATTAATAAGATAAATACCGTATAGCAGTTCGTCAAGTTCTTTTAGCAGAGCTGTAACTTCATCAATTGCTCCCTGATCATCTTGAATTAGCGTTGACGTAAATTCAAGATGTTTTTCTTTAATATGTTGAAAGGTGCTTTTGTACGCTTCATCTTTAGTACTGGCTTCAGTACCTGTTTTCAAAAGTAGATCTGTAATACCACCAATTGCTGAAACTACTACTGCAATTTTCTGCTCTTTAGATGCTTCTGAAACAATTTTTATGACTTGATTGATGTTTTTTACACTTCCTACAGAAGTACCACCAAATTTTAAAACACGCATAGCTTATGTGTTGTAAATGAATTTAATATGAGAATTTTTCGTGTAAACGAAACAGATGTGAAAGTTATATGTTTTTTGTATACCCCAAAGGGGTAATAATAATGAAAGCTTGCGTGCTAAATGTAGCAGCGCCAGTAGAGATTATTGTATTTAGAATAGCCTTCATTGTTGAATGATGTTGCCTTCAAAAGTATTATTTTTACGGGGATAGACAAGACTTTTGGTCCATTTTTAGGGATTTATCAGCGTTTATCATTTAAACAGATTTTTTATTAATGAAACGTAAATTCCTGTTATTTCATTGCGAATTATTCAAACAATTAAACACAAAACATGAAAATATTTAGCCAGAAGCAAATATATGAAGCAGATAAAGCAACACTAGCAAAGGAGAATATTCCTTCTATAAATCTTATGGAGCGTGCCGGCGGTTATGCCTTTAACTGGATCGATCAACGCCTGCAGGGCGGCGCGGTGCCTATTAAAGTATTTTGTGGAATAGGGAATAATGGTGGCGACGGACTTGTAATCGCAAGAAATCTAATTGAGAAAGGTTACAACGTAAAAACCTATATCGTTAATTACAGCGATCATCGTTCTAAAGATTTTCTATTGGCTTATGACCGCTTAAAGCAGCAAACAAAAAACTGGCCAGAAGTCATAAAAATCGGTCAGGATATACCAGAAATCGGAAGTACAGATCTGGTTATTGATGCACTTTTTGGTATAGGTTATAATCGCCCTGTAGATAAATGGGTACATGCACTTTATGAGCGCATTAATAATTCTGGAGCTTATATTCTATCTATTGATATTCCATCAGGTTTATATATGGATAAAGTGCCGGGAGAAGATGAAGTATTTATACAACCAACGACGGTGCTTACTTTTCAGTTTCCAAAACTCATTTTTTTCTTACCACAAACCGGTAAATATATTGACAACTGGACGGTTATAGATATTGGGCTTGACGCCGAATATATGGCAACTACACCCACAAATATTGAGCTCATAGACAAATTTGAAGCTCAACAGATGTACAGGCCTAAAACAAAATTCTCACATAAAGGTACAAACGGTCATAGTCTTATAATAGGCGGTAGTTATGGTAAAATGGGTTCAGTCACCATGTCTGCAAAAGCATGTTTACATTCTGGCAGCGGGCTGGTAACTGCTTTTGTACCTGCACTTGGTGTAGATATCATGCAAACCGCATTTCCTGAAGCAATGGTTGTAGCAGACAGACATCGCGGTAAATACCTGGAGGAAATAGATTTTGAACTTGATCCTGATGTGATCGGGATTGGTATGGGCATGGGGACAGAAGGTCAAACCATTAAAGCATTTGGAGATTTTCTAAAGTCAAACAAAAAACCGCTGGTGGTTGACGCTGATGCGCTGAATATTTTGGCTAAAAATCCCGATTTTCTGCAATATTTACCCAATAAATCTATTTTAACTCCGCACCCTAAAGAGCTTGAAAGATTGATAGGTGAGTGGGAAGATGATTTTGATAAACTTGAGAAAGCTAAACAATTTGCAAAAGAGCATGACATTGTTCTCGTAATAAAAGGTGCGCATACTATTACGGTTTACGATAACAAGCTTTATATCAACAATACCGGCAACCCCGGTATGGGAACTGCAGGAGCCGGCGATGTGCTTACCGGTGTAATTACTGGTTTAGTGGCACAACAATACGATCCTCTTCATGCGGCGATATTTGGAGTTTATTTGCATGGCAGAGCCGGCGATATCGCTATAAGTCATACCAGTTATGAGAGTTTAATTGCCGGTAATCTTGTTGAGTTTCTTGGGCAGGCGTTTGTTGACTTGTTTAAAAAACCAGAACAGCCTCAAATGGCACAATAAGTTTGCTTTTAGCGAAATGAGATATTTCTTTATAATCTTCGTGCTTTGTAGTGCGTCAATGTTTGGGCAGGCGAGTGGCTGTACAGATTCACTTGCTTCAAATTATGACGCTTCTGCGAAAGAAAATGATGGCAGCTGTATTTATGCAGAAGTTATCGCTAAACCGGAAACTTTTGTTACTCTGCCTAAAAGCGTGAATGAAACTTCTGGCCTAATTGCATTTAATGGTCATTTATTGACGCATAATGATGGCAACGATTCCCATCTTTATGAGCTTGATACATTAACGGGTGCAATCTCGCATACGTATACTTTAAACGGCTTTAAAAATGTAGATTGGGAAGATATCACTCAGGACGATAATTACATCTATTTAGGCGATTTTGGCAATAATTACACCGGTATTAGGAAGGATCTTAAGATCCTTAAAATTAGCAAAACCTCTCTTTTAAAAGATGATCCCGAGGTAGAGGTAATAAATTTTAAATATCCAGATCAGGAAGCTTTCGCGAAAGCTGCACCTAACACAACAGATTTTGACTGCGAGGCATTTGTGATTAAAGACGAGAAGATCTACTTATTTACAAAACAATGGACCAAAACCGGAACGGCAATTTATGAGCTGCCCATTTTGCCGGGAAGTTATACCGCAGCGTTTAAAACCACCTTTCCCATTAATGGTCTGGTCACGGGCGCAACTTATGTAAAAGCAAAAAACATATTGCTACTTTGCGGGTACAGTAAGTCGCTCGAGCCTTTTATTTATATCTGCTCCCAGTTTAAAAACAATGTCTTTTCAGGAAATAAGCGTAAGATTAAGCTGGCTCTTCCTTTTCATCAGGTAGAAGGTATTACTTCTCTTGATGGAAAGCGAATTTATGTAAGTAATGAAAGCCTCGTGAAAAAACCATTTGCCAATATACCTGCGCAAATGCACGTTTTTGATCTTAAAAACTGGATTAACTACTAAGAAGCGGTTTTAGAATCTATCTTATAATTGCTGATTTTAAGGTAGATTTTACCGGTTTTTACCTCTTTTGAGCGGTATTTTTCTTTGTCAACATCTGCTTCTTTTCCCATATAGCGCAAGGGTAATCGCATGCGTTCTACTTCAAAATCAACTTCTACATCGCTGGGCAAGATATCGTCTTTTTTGGCGTAAGCCATCTTTACCGTGTAGGCGCCGTCTTTTTTAGTATTTATGCGAGATTCTGAAATTCTTTTATTGATCGTGTCAAGTAGAAGTGTAGCGATAGAAAAATCTGCCCGGTCATCTGTGGGAATAATATTTATCATTTTATAATTCTCACCATTTCTCTCCTCCATACCGCGATCTACCGTTATGAAATCATATTTAAAGATTTCGTTTAAAGGTAAATCTAATCCGCGTTTGGGAATAAGTACAAAATCTTCAGAATTCACTTGTAGGTCTTTGCCGCGTTCATAGGTGATTTCAGCATGTTTTTGAGGCATATTTATAAATGAAATGTCTACGGTCATTTCCAGATCTGCTGTAAATTGATTTACGACATCAAGTTTTTCTTTAATCTCAAGCAGATTGTTATCGATCGTCTGTGACCAGGAAAAACAACCCGTTAAAATCAAAATACAAAGACTAATCACTCTTATCATCCTACATCTTGTTTATTGAAAATAAAAATACCAATTGCTACGCTTACAATTGAGTAAGCCAGTAAAATAAGGCAATTGCTGTAAATGAGTTGCCACGGAATATCATAATAGAAAAGGTACTGCCAGGTATCGTTTAATTTAAAAAACAAAAAACGGTCCAGAATTTCATTACCAAAATCAACTTTAAGCAACATGTTAGATATTATGAGAAATAGAGCCGATATTATCCATGTTTTGGTCGATTCTTTAAAAATGACAGCAAGCGTTAAACTCACTACAGAAAAGAAAATCATAGAGAAAGTTCCGCATAAAAAAGCCCATAAAATTCGGCTAAAAGCTTCCTTATTGCTAAAAAAATTAAGCGTGTCGAGATAAACAATAAGATCACCCTTCCCAAAGATGGTATAGGAGAATAACATTGCAGAAAAGGCCAAAAAGAACACAGTAAGTAGTGTAAAAGCTATGGCTACAAGATATTTGCTCAACAGGAATTTCCATTTTGAAACGGGTTGCAGCATTACAGACTGTATCGTATTGTCTTTATATTCTGCGGTAAGCATCCCGGAAATCACGATCATGAGAATCAATGGCAGGTGAAACCAAAGCGTATTAAGAATAAGATAAACAAGCAGGTTGCCATTAAGCAGATTACCTTCAAAATAGAAAGACTGTTTTAGATTGTCGAGAAGAATATCAATAATACTGCTGCCCTGATAATACGCGCTAAAAAGCACGATGATCTCAATTATAAAAATGGCTAACAAGGCGTAGTACGTTTTGCCCTGTTTAAACATTTTATACGTTTCTGCCCAGATCAATTCTTTCATTCTGCAGTAGCTTGAAAGAGGTTTTTCATATCAATTACCGGCGTACAGGATGTGATTAAGATATCTTCTTGATGTAATTCTTGTAGAAGACCGGGTATTTTAGCTGTAGCGAAAGCCACTTTTGCGCAATTGCCGCTTATTTCTGCATTGAGTTTTTTAAGCGTTTTAGATTTTTCAATATTCAAAGCACAAATTAAATATTCTGAAGTATTTGCCTGAATGATCGCCTGTGTGGGACCAGATCGTAAGATCTTTCCTTTTTCAATAACAAATAATTTTTGACTCACACGGCTTAACTCTTCAATAATATGAGAGGATATTAAAATCGCCAGCCTATCTTCTGCTGCCAGTTTTGCAATTAATGTGCGCAATGAAGCAATACCTAGCGGATCAAGACCAGAAAAAGGCTCATCAAGAATTAAACATTCTGGATTGTTAAGCAACGCAATTGCAATACCCAGACGTTGTTTCATACCCATAGAAAAATTGCGCACAGCATCTTTACGATCTAAGGGCAAACCAACTTTCTCCAGATAATTTTGAAGCGATAATTTGTCTACAGCAGCTCCCTGAATTTTCGCGAATAATCTTAGGTTTTCATAGGCATTTAAAAACTCGTATAACGCCGGTTTTTCTATGATTCCGCCAATAGGTTTTTTGCTTTTACTGTGAATTTTATAGCTTCCTGAATCTGCCTTGAGCAATCCTAGCAAGATTTTAAATAACGTAGTTTTTCCTGCGCCATTAGCGCCCAGAAGTCCACAAATTTCTCCTTTTTCACAATTCAAAGAAACAGTATCGAGTACCTTATTACCAGAATAAGATTTACTAAGATTGATAGCTTCTATCATACAGAAAGTTGAAATTGCAATTTTCTAAAATCAAATTGAGACTCGTATGATTTTTCTAAAAAAGTACGTTTCCAGAAGTATTTTTTAAAGAGAAAAAGCGGGTCTTTTACCATAAAAAACGGCACATAATGATACCATTTTATGCCCATTTTTTCATAATGGTATTTTACCTGATCGCCCATACCCAATTCTGTTGCAGCTACTTCTGTAGCCATTCTCTGGCATTTTGACCCCGCAAACTGGTTTGCAATTCTTGGTCTAAAACCATGGAGGTAAAAAAGATCTTTAGCACGTTTATAATTCTGGTAGCGCGACCAGCCATCCATAATTACAAGAAAAATATGAATGAATGAAAAGAAGAAACACCAGCACCAGAATGCAATATGCAGAATAGACGAGTAGTAAATCGCTTTGTAAAGATGCCAGCCGTAAAATAATGACTCTGCAATAAACAGCAACAACGCATAATACAACAGCCTGCCTACACGTAAATAGGAAATGGCAGGATGCGGTTGTATAGGCAGTTGTTTAATGCTCACAAAATTTATGATTGGGATTTAAATATAGAATTTTATAACTAAAACTAATTGAATTTTAGTATAAATGAAAAATACAGTAGGCCCAAAATCGGTTAAAAAATCTAAAAATCAGCTTTTTGAGAACAGAAATCGCAATCCCATTTTTGATAGCATTCTTTTTTCAAATTCATAAAAGAAATTAAATTGACCAAAGAGCCAAGCGAAAACTAATAATAAAATTTGATAGAGTGGGAAGATAATGATAATGCGTAGCGGCCAATATATAAAGCCCGAAATTTCATCACTTCCTATACCTAAAAAATCCATAACGGGATGTGAAATCCTTCCCGCCGTAGAACCAGTAATTGCGAAGACAATAAATATTGCAATGTATTCCCACCGCGCATTCACCTTCCAGCGATTTTTAAGTTTCCTGAAAAAGAATAAACTCAGCAGAATTATTATATATCCTATAATTAGAGACAGCGCTACAAGAAGAAATAGTGTGGTCGTATCACTTATAGCTTCTGCGAAAAAATTACGAGCAATTAGATAGCCGCAGCCCATTGACAATAATATACCCAATACAGGAAATAAAAGTTGCCAATTGTGGGTTATTTCCCATTTTTCTTTGAAATTTTTCACTCGCTAAATATACAATTATTTAGAATGAGTCAAAATAAAATTCATCAGATACGAGTGGGAACACTAAATTTCTGATTGTACTTTCTGCTGAAGAAAACAAAGTAATTATACAGTTTATAATTAACCTCATACCCATAATCTGTGTTACGGTCATAATCTATTTGCCAGGGATAAAGATCTGGATTGTAGCGCTGTGGTTGTAAAACCCTTTGATTATAATCTATTACCAAGAATTGGTTTTTATTTTCCAGATAATTCTGTGAATAATAACCTTCAGGTTTAGCAAGTGAATTAAGAAAAGTAGAAAAACCAGGTTCGATTATGATGATCTCATACTCTAAACTATCGTTTGCAATTCTCACCGTATCATTTGTGCTTGCAGTGCTTTCAAGATCCTTAGATTTTGTGGTTGCACAGCTATAGACAAAAATGAGGGCCAGTGCCAGATAAAGAATATTTTTCATCGCTTTTCTTTTTTTAAAGTTACAAAACTGTTCTCTAAAAAGAATCATAAATCATATTAGGCAGTTATAAATGGGTGTAAAAGCTAACGCGAAAAATTAAAAAAGCCGCTCAGTGGCGGCTTAGTCAATAAAGATTTGAAGTTCTTCAATTTTATTTTCCAAAAAGTCCGCCCAGCATTCCACCAAGTCCGCCTTTCTTTTGTCCTGAAGCTGCACCTAAAACCATACCTGCTACGTCATCAAGCACACTACCGTCACCGTCTGCATCGATAAGGCTGGCAATTAAACTTTGATTTTGTTGTGGTTGACCGCCTAACATGCTACCTAATAATGAACCCAGGTCGTTAGAATCACTCACATTATTTTGTCTTGTTTGTTTACCAAGAACACTAAGAAGAACAGGAGCTGCTATTTTTAGTATTTGAGCAATACTACCAGTGTCTAGCCCAGATTTCTGACTTAATGCATTCTCAACTGCGGGTTGTTTACCACCTAAAACATGACCTAATATACCAGCGCCATCCTGCATAAGATCTTTATTAACACCGCCGCCTAATACACTGCCAAGATTATCAAGCAGACTACCATCGTGCTTTGAAGATAAGGCTCCTAATAGCCCAGCTGCACCTTGCGGAGTCTGTGCATTCTTTTTCATTGCCCCCATAAGTAATGGCAAAGCCATACTTAAAACGTCAGCGGTTTGGTTTTCAGAAGCGCCGGTTTCGGCACTAGCACCGCTAATGAGTTGCTTACCTACATTGCTACTTAATAAATCTAATAATCCAGACATTTGTATCTTTTTATTTGTTAGAGTACTAAAATTACGAATTTATAATCAAGTGTTTTCTTAGTTCGAGAAATCTCGCTTTAAACGCAAAAAATCGGGTAAAAGACCCGATTTTTTGGATAAACTATAAACGATTTTTATTTTAATAAACTTTTAATCTGATCTGCAAGTTCTGTACCTATACGATCCTGAGCTTCATTTGTTGCTGCACCAATATGTGGAGAAAGTGAAACTTTGTTATTCATAAGCACTTTTACGGCAGGTGTAGGTTCGTTTTCAAAAACATCAAGACCTGCAAAAGCTAATTTACCAGACTCAAGAGCATCAATAAGCGCAACCTCGTCTACAACACCGCCACGTGCAGCATTTACAAGACCAGCGCCATCTTTCATCAGGGTAAGTTCTGCTTTACCTATTACATATTCTTTTTGAGCAGGAACGTGAAGGGTGATAAAATCTGCTTGCTTTATAACGTCTTCTTTAGACTCGCTTTTTAATTTAAAAGAAACTGATTGCCCGTCGTAAAAGCTAAGTGCAACTTCGGCTTCATCTATAAAAGGATCAAAAAAGACCACTTTCATACCTACACCTAAAGCAACTTTTGCTGTAGCCTGGCCTATACGGCCAAAACCAAGAACACCAAGAGTTTTACCACTAAGTTCTACGCCTTTGGCGTAAGCTTTCTTAAGATCTTTAAATTTAGAATCGCCGTCAAGTGGCATATTTCTGTTAGCATCGTATAAGAAACGTACTCCTGCAAAAAGATGCGCAAAAACCAGTTCTGCCACAGAAGCAGAAGAAGATGCCGGTGTGTTTATAACATGCAGTCCCTTACTTTTTGCATATTCTACGTCAATATTGTCCATGCCTACACCACCGCGTCCTATTAATTTAAGTCCCGGGCAAGCATCTATAAGTTCTTTGCGTGCTGTTGTAGCACTGCGCACAAGAAGTGCATCAATATTGTTTTCGTTTATGAAATTTACTAATTGCTCCTGAGCAACTTTTGTAGTGATCACTTCAAAACCTGCTGCTTCAAGAGCATCTATACCAGACTGAGAAATTCCGTCGTTAGCTAATATTTTCATTAATCTTTATATTTTATATTCTTAATTAAAGGATGAATTATGCTTTGCGTTCTAATTCACTCATCACATCAACAAGAGTTCCTACGCTCTTTAAGCTTAATGCATTGTACATAGAAGCTCTGTAACCACCTACACTTCTATGACCGTTAAGACCATTAATACCGGCTTCTTTAAGCATAGTATCAAAAGTTTCTTTTAAATTATCTTCTATAATATTAAAAGTTGCGTTCATGTTAGAGCGGTCTTCTATTGCTGAAAAACCTTTAAAAAGCGGGTTGATATCTATTTCTGAATAGATCAGTTTTGCTTTCTTATCATTCTCTTCCTGAATACCGCTAATGCCTCCCTGACCTTTTAACCATCTTAGTGTAAGTAATGAAACGTATACTGCAAAAACTGGCGGAGTATTAAACATACTTCCTTTGCTTATATGCGTTGCATAATCAAGCATTGAAGGTATCTTACGAGTCACTTTGCCTAAAATATCTTCATCAATAACAACAAGGGTTGTACCTGCAGGACCCATGTTCTTTTGAGCGCCGGCATAAATAAGTTCAAATTTGCTGAAATCAAGCTCGCGAGAAAATATATCACTACTCATATCTGCCACAAGGGGGCAATCTACATCTGGAAAGTTTTTTATCTGCGTTCCAAAAATTGTATTATTACTCGTTACATGCAGGTAATCAAGATCTTTAGGAATGGTATAACCTTTAGGAATGTAGTTGTAATTTTTATCTTTAGAAGAAGCTACTTCTACCACTTCACCAAAGAATTTAGCTTCTTTAAGTGCTTTATCGCTCCATGTACCTGTATTTAAATACCCAGCTTTGTTCTCTAGCAGGTTATAGGCAGTCATTACAAACTGAAGACTTGCGCCTCCTTGTAAAAATAACGCCTTATAGCCTTTGCCCTGAAGACCAAGAAGCTCTAATGCAAGCTCTCGTGCTTCTTCCATCACATCTACAAAATCTTTGCTGCGATGCGATATCTCTATAAGAGACAAATCTAGATTGTTAAAATTCAGTATAGCTTCTGATGCTTGTTTAAGCACCTCTTGTGGTAATGCACAGGGACCTGCGCTGAAGTTGTGTTTTTTCATCTGTTTGTTTAGTTTTTCGGTCAGATGTTCTATTAAAAATTTAAGAGGTAAAAATTAAGATTTTTCATGTAGTTAATCACCTGAAAGTTCATCTCATTCTTTAAAGAAAATTGGCCTTAAAAATCAATGCAAAGATGCCCAAAATGAAAGGAACTGCAGTTAAAAAATCAATAATTTATATGAGATTATAGCCTATATTTTTAATAAAAATGCAACTGTGTCAATACCATCTGCATAATCATCAAGTTTTGGTTGCTGTGAGTTTCCAAAATCAATTTCAGAATCTATAAAATCTTTACTCACGATACACTGAATCTGATCAGAATCAGCTTCTAATTTTATTTTTAATTCTTCCTCATTAGTATAGTATTCGTAAAAGACTACGGCAATAGGAGAGGAGTAGGTCTTATCTTCTTTTAAAATTAAAAAACCATTATCAAGCACAGGGAAAAGGCTCATTAGATAGACCGCTTTGTTATAATCGTAGTTATTGGCATACTTGTGATGATCTATAAAATCTTTTTTTGAAAACATACCATTATAGAAGTTATCAAAATTATAACCTTCGGGAACAAAGATCTTAGATATACTTCTGCAGCCCATGCCAAAATATCTAAATATATCCTCGCTCAAAGATTCTAGTTCATCAATGGTTTCATTCCCTTTTAATACAGCAACTGCATTTCTGTTCTTACGTATTATATGGGGTTTATTTTTAAAATAGTATTCAAAGTAGCGCGCGGTATTGTTGCTGCCTGTGGCGATCACAGCATCAAATTCTGGTAATCTTTCTGTAGTGAAAGTTATGTAATCCTCAAATTTAGGTGCTATTGCAATAAGCACTTTCGCTATAAGCGGTAAAAGTATTTGATCGTTACTAGACAATTTAACCACTGCTTTATGACCTGTAATAAGGACAGATAAAAAGTCATGAAAACCTACAAGAGGCAAATTGCCAGCCATTATAATTGCTACTCGTTTACTTACATCATTTGCAGGAAACGTATATGGTTTTAACCAGGCTTCAAGATTTTCAGTTTTTAGAGAATCACTCCAGGCTTCAATGGCTTTCTCAAGATGATTTGCCGTAAACCAGGCGTTTAGTTGAGTAGATTTAATGAGAGTATCCTTAAATACATCATAAAAAACTGTGTTTAATTCTAATGCGTCATTTTTACTGGTATCTTTATTTTTAAATTGATCTAAAAATTCACCCAGTTTTGAAAATGCGGTAATTCTTTGGTTTAATTCCATATTTGGTTTGGTAAGAACAAGGCCAAGACTTAATTTTGCGTGTAAAATTACGGATTTAGAAACGAAATGCTATGGCAATAATAATAACAGATGAATGTATAAATTGTGGGGCTTGTGAACCAGAATGTCCTAACACTGCAATTTATGAAGGTGCTGATGACTGGCGTTATGCTGATGGAACTGATCTTGAAGGGGATGTAGTCCTGCCAAGTGGTAAAGCCGTGAACGCAGAAGATACTCAGGAACCTATAAGTGATGAATTCTATTATATAGCACCAGACAAGTGTACAGAATGTATGGGCTTTCATGAAGAGCCGCAATGTGCTGCTGTATGTCCTGTTGACTGCTGCGTACCTGATGAAGATCACGTAGAAACAGAAAAAGAGCTTCTTGCAAAACAGGCTTTTATGCACCACTAAAAAAAATATTTTTATAAATCAAGAGCCCGGATTAAATGTCCGGGCTCTTTTGTTTTATGTCTTGTTCTCTTTTGTTAGAATGTAAATGAAAGTCTGGAGTAGTAGTATGCGCCGTTAAAGCCCATTTGTACTGCATCCCAATAACCACCAGCTTCTGTCCAGTCGTCTTGTTGATCTGGATATACATTAAATAAGTTATTGCTACCTACCTGAAGCTTTATATGATCTGAAAGTGTGAAACCTAAAGTAAGATCTGTAACTAATTTTGCACCGTAATGATCTGTTGCACCTTCCAGCAAATCTGCATAACTGGCATAACCCAGATCTGCAGGATCTTCAAAAACCTGAAAATCGAGAAGCTCAATTTCGCTAAAGCGTGTAAAAGCTAAACCTGCATTAAACCATGACCTTTCATAATTAAGATTTAAACTCAGTTTACTATCTGGGGCAGAAGCAAGCAAGAATGACTGATCTCGCTCTCCAAAGAAAGTTCTTTGATCAAGATCTCCATTTTTTACATCTGTGATAGACATGTCATTTATATTACCTGTAAATGTTGTACTGAATAAATTTTCACCAAATCGCTTTTTATACGACAGTACAATGTCAAGACCGTAAGTTTCAGTATCTGCGCCGTTAGCAAAGAATTGAGCTGCTTCAACTCCCGGAATGTTAGTCGCATCAAAGTTTCCGGTTAGAACAATTCTGTCTTTTACATTTATATAATATCCGTCTACAGTGGCCGAAAATCCGCTAAAATTAGTGGTAAATCCGATTGCCGCGTTGGTAGCAGTTTCTTCTTTAAGAGGTCCAATTCCAAAAGATGCGGTAACCGGGCTATTGTTAGGTGATAACAAAGATTCTAAAGCTTCACCACCTACAAAATTTGTAAACCTTAAGTTATAATAGATTTGAGCTAACGATGGCGCTCTAAAGCCTGTACTTACAGAACCACGTAAATTAAAATTGTCAGATAATTTTAATCGGGACGAGATCTTGCCATTTATTGTACTTCCAAAATCGCTGTAATTTTCAAATCTTGCTGCAGTACTTACGAGAAGCGTTTCAGTAAGATCAAATTCTGCGTCTGCATATAGAGAAACGTTAGACCTGCTTCTGTCTACTTCGTTAGCAGGGCTGTAACCGGGAAAACCTTGTGAACCGCCGGGTCTGGGATCGCCTGATTCTGGATCTGTAGGCTGAGTTTGTGTCGCCGGATCAATGATCAATCTGCCGGAAGTATCGTAGGTACCGTAAGAACCTTCTTCACCAGAGAAAATATTAAAGTTCTCTGTACGATATTCTGCACCAAAGGCGATATTCATTCCTGCTAAAACATCTTCATAGAATTTAGAAAAATCAAGGTTTATCGTGTTCTGGTCTAAGCTATGACCGCCGGCATCAAAATCTGTTGGTGATAAATCGACTAGTGATGCGTTGAGAGTTCCTTTTATATAATAATGAAAATCATTTTTACCGTAAGTATTACTAAGGTCGATATTCCATCCGCTATCAGTTTTAGTGCGTATTCCCACTGCCATTGAGTTATCTGTAATAATTGATGTAATACGAGGGGTGAACCCATTAGGAAAAATTGATTCAACAACTCGAGCCCCACTATTTCTTGTAAATGCAAAAGCATCTGTATCGCGATAATTTCTTCCGCCAAAAGCGTAAACTTCAGTTTTATCATTTAAGGGGTATGCCGCATTTACAAAGAAGTTAAAACCTTCTATAGCAGCCTCACCAAATCCTTTTCTAAATTCAAAACCCGGGCGTAGCGTCTTATTCTTATTTATGTATTCTGTCGTAATATTTGCGTAGCCTCCATTTTCGCTTAAAGCGACACCATAATTAAGACCAACCTTTAGAGAACCGCCGTCAAAGTCTTTATCTTTTCCTATGCTGTTACCATCGTTTTCTGTGTCTAATCTATAGCCATCTGTATTCCAAAGACCATAGGGATCTGTGCCAAAATCACCATCTGCATTTGTACTATACGCACCATAACTTACAGATCCCTGCAACGTTTCTACCTCATCTTTTAAAACAATATTGATAACCCCTGCAATTGCATCTGAACCATATTGAGCCGAAGCACCGTCTCGTAGAACCTCTATACGCTTAATTGCTGTTACGGGAATTGTATTGAGATCTGTACCTGTATTTCCACGACCTCTTGTGCCAAAAATATTGATCAAAGAAGATTGATGCCTCCTCTTACCATTAATAAGAACCAGTGTTTGATCTGGACCTAGACCACGTAACGATGCGGGATCAACATGATCTGCACCGTCTGATCCTGATTGTTTATTTGCGTTGAAAGAAGGCGCCGCATAT
Source organism: Leeuwenhoekiella sp. A16 (assembly GCF_047946675.1). Lineage (GTDB taxonomy): Bacteria > Bacteroidota > Bacteroidia > Flavobacteriales > Flavobacteriaceae > Leeuwenhoekiella. The sequence goes on along the minus strand of NZ_CP172313.1, from coordinate 3,691,151 downwards.
TGAAGCAATTGATTAACTTCTAATTGTCCACTTTGTGTGCTCACATCCTGAACATCTATTATATCTATGGCAACCGGAGTATCTGTTGCTGTACGCCGTGGACTTCTTGAACCCACTACCTGAACTTCGTTGAGCTGTACTCCGCTGGCAAGCGTCACATCAATTTGTGAACGACCATCTACATTTACTTGCTGTTCTTCAAAACCTATATAACTAAAAACCAGAATCGCATTTTCACTTACAGCGATGCTATAATTACCGTCAAAATCTGTAGTTGTACCCTTGTTTGTTCCTTTTTCTGAAATATTCACTCCGGGCAGGAGGGTTCCTTCATCGTCTGTCACCGTTCCGGTTACAGTATTTTGAGCCTCGATAGCCATAAATGAAAATAGCGCCAGAAGCAGAAAAGTAAAATTTCTCATTTGCTTGATTTGTAGATTAATTGGTAAATGTATTTAAAGAATGCAATGATTTAACAGTTTTTCTTTAAGAATTTTAAACTAATCGATATTATTTTATAATTATTATTTTTTGATAGGAAAGGATAAATAAATCGCAATGCGGTTAAGTTTCTTTTATTTTAGACTAATGTTTAATCTAATTTTTAGTTTATCTCAATTAATAAAAATAATTAGAATAATAGCTTCTTAACCAGGTAAAGAGGATATTAATATATATGGCTCATCTTTTAATAAGGCTCACTATCTTTGCGCCCTAAAAATTGTATAAAATTTCATTGTATGAAAGCAGGTATAGTAGGATTACCTAACGTAGGAAAATCTACACTTTTTAATTGTTTATCAAATGCGAAGGCGCAAAGTGCCAATTTTCCATTCTGTACTATAGAGCCTAACGTAGGCGTGGTGAATGTGCCAGATCCACGTTTATCAAAATTAGAAGAACTAGTAGATCCTGAGCGAGTTCTGCCTGCAACAGTAGAAATTGTTGATATTGCCGGCTTGGTAAAAGGAGCCAGTAAAGGAGAAGGATTGGGAAATCAGTTTCTTGCTAACATAAGAGAGACAGATGCGATCTTACATGTTCTAAGATGTTTTGATAATGATAATATCGTTCACGTAGATGGTAATGTAAACCCTATTCGCGATAAAGAAACTATTGATATAGAGTTGCAGCTAAAAGATCTTGAGACAGTAGAAAAAAAGCTGGAAAAAGTAAAAAGAGCCGCAAAAACCGGAAATAAAGAAGCACAAAAAGAAGAATCTATTCTTTTAAAAATTAAAGAGTCGTTAGAAAAAGGTGTTTCTATACGGGCTCTTGAATTTGAGAATGATGATTATGAAGAATGGGTTAAGCCACTTCAGTTTATTACAGATAAGCCGGTAATGTATGTTTGTAACGTTGATGAAGGTTCTGCGGTATCTGGAAATAAATATGTAGATATTGTTAAAGAAGCTGTTAAAGATGAAAATGCTGAAGTTCTTGTCCTTGCTGTAGGTACTGAAGCAGATATTAATGAACTAGATGATTATGAAGAGCGCCAAATGTTCTTGCAAGATATAGGTCTTGAGGAGCCAGGTTCATCAAAGTTAATTCGCACAGCTTATAAGCTGCTTAATCAACAAACATATTTTACTGCTGGTAAGAAGGAGGTAAGAGCCTGGACGATACCTATTGGTTCGTCTGCACCACAGGCAGCCGGTGTAATTCATACAGATTTTGAAAAAGGTTTTATTCGTGCAGAGGTGATCTCTTATGAAGATTTTGTAAAATTTGGTAGCGAAGCGAAAGTAAAAGAAGCCGGTAAAATGGGAGTAGAAGGGAAGAACTACATCGTAAAGGATGGTGATGTAATGCACTTCTTATTTAACGTATAAGATCTATTTGTCATAGTCTTACTCTAAAAACTTTAGGCATAAAAAAAAGCCCTTGATTTTATCAAGGGCTTTCTTATTAGAGATAATTCTCTTTTATTATTTATTCAGTTTAAAAGTAACTCTTCTTACAAGTTGTCTTGCAGCTTCAGAGTTTTTATCTACTGATGTATCTTCACCATCTCCGGTTACAGTCAATCTGCCTGCATCAACACCAGAAGCAGTTAAGATATCATGTACGCGTTGAGCACGTCTTTCAGATAGCGTTTTATTATATTCAGCATTACCAATCTCATCTGCATAACCTATAAGGTCTGCTGTAGCTCCTGTATTTTCTTTCATATACTTGATCAGGTAATTGATAGCCTCGTAGCTATAAACTTCTGGTTGAGTACTGTTAAATTTGAAATATACATTCACATAACCATCAGTGATCAGTTTTTCAATAATATCAGATCCACTTCCTGTAGTACTTCCAGCTTTAGCATATCTGCTATCAAGAGAAGACTCTAACTCATCAGGAATACCATTTTTATTAGTATCAACAGCAACACCATGTGTGTTAACAGTTACACCAGAAACAGTATTTGGCTCTCTGTCTAAATAATCTGGCACACCATCCTGATCGCTATCCATTAAGTTATCTTCAACAGAAGTAAGACGTTGCTCAAGAGAATCTAGTTGACCTTGTAGGTCTTCTTCTTTGCTATACCAGTCTGCATGAACGTCATTTTTACCTAAGTAAAATGTAATACCTGCAGAAGCGTTAACGTAATACCCGTTTACACCTTTTAATTCTGTTTGGTTTGTACCATCAAATGTAAGATCCTGACGGATGTTACCAAATATTGATAGATCACCATGTACAACGATGTGATTTGATAATTTGATTTGTGGTGTTACACCTGCTGTTAAATGAAGCATTTGATCACCATCGCTAAAATCATAATCATTAGGTTCTGAAGGAACAAGTCTTGAATAACCTCCACCCGCGTGAACTAAAAAGTTTAACGTGTTTGTCCATTCTCTAAATCCTAAGATGTTACCACCGTTAATTACACCTTCTAAAGATGCTCTGTAAAGACGCGATTTAAATGGAGCACTATCATCATTATCACCTTCAAAACTGTTCATTCCTAAGTCCAGCTTAATACCGGCTTTCTCATTAAACATGTATCTTGTAGCAAGATCTACTTGATAAAAACTAGGAGTGCTTGTAAAATATCCCGGTGCCATTGGTCTGGCAGGCTTAGCAAATCCCGCTCCCAATTCAACAGACCATCTGTTGTAATCATTTAAGGGTTTTTCCTGTGCTTGGGTAATTGCTGTCATTCCCAGCAAAGCACCCGCTATTAGTAAGCTCTTTCTCATATAAATTATGTTTTAGGTTGGCGCTAAAGTAATAAGTAATCTGAGCTCGCAAAGAATTTATTTCGAAATTGTCAAAACTTTAATATTACAAAATCGTTAAAATGTTAATGAAAATCGGGAGCATTTTAAGAAAATCGCATTTTATAACCAAGTGATTTATGATTAAACGATTTAAAGTGAAGTAGTTAAAAATAAATACAGAGTGAAAATCTATCGTTTTCGCTCTGTATTTATTTTATGAATAAGTTAAAGAAAACTTAACGTACTTAGAGCAATATTTCATCTCTTTCTAATAACTGTATGTTATCTAACAGGCGTTCCTTGACGATATTCATCATTCTCTTATTAAGCGCAGATGAATTAGTAATATAGTTTTGATATTCGGCAATGGTGAATTGACCTATGACCATTCCCTTAAGACTATTTCTAAATTTTATATCCTTCTGCACCGCATTTTCTATATATAGAATCTTTCTGTCCAGATTTAAAGTGTAGAAAACATTTTTATGCTTTTGCGCGTAATTTCTAAATGCTTCCAGCAAAAGGTCGCTTTGCATTTTGATAACCGGGCGCAGGGTTTGATTCTGAAATCTCTCATCGCTACCCATATTTGCGGTTACAATGGCAGATGGAATTTCAGGTCTAAGTTCGAGTAATTGTTGATCTCTGTTGTACATATTACATGAAGTTTTTTAAAAGTACATAATACATAGAAGCCTATATCGTGCCAGAAGTCATACTTGTAAACCAACTTATAAACATTAGCGGCGTTAAAGTGCTCTTAATCTTTAAAAATTGTGCAGCTTACTGTGTAATTTTAAATAAAAAGCAGAATGATCACATCTATCAATCCTTATAATTTACAAGAAGTATTCTCTATAAAAGAGTTAACCGAAAAGCAAACAGAAGATGCTATAAACAGGGCTCATGAGCGATTTTTAAGTTGGAGAAAAACCCCGTTTTCTAAGCGTAGCAAATTGATGAAGGCTGCAGCCGAAGAATTACGGAATAATAAACAGGAATATGCCGAAACTATTACTAAGGAAATGGGTAAACCCATTAAACAGGCAATTGCAGAAATAGAAAAATGTGCGTGGGTTTGCGATTTTTATGCCGAAAATGCCGAAAATCAGCTTTCAAAGCGAGTTATTGAGACAGACGCTGTAGAGAGTTATGTAAGCTACGAGCCTATCGGGGTTGTTCTTGCCGTAATGCCATGGAACTATCCGTTCTGGCAGGTGTTTCGTTTTGCAGCTCCCGCGTTAATGGCGGGTAACATTGGTATTTTAAAACACGCCAGTAATGTAATGCAGAGTGCAGAAAATATTCAAAAAGTATTTGAGCGAGCAGGCTTTCCAGATGATTGTTTTCAAAATTTGCCTCTGAGCAGTGATAAAATTGAAAATGTCATTAAAAATAAGAAAGTAAAAGCTGTCACACTTACGGGAAGTAAACCGGCCGGTAGTGCCGTAGCCTCAACTGCTGCAAGTGAAATTAAAAAATCTGTTCTTGAATTGGGCGGAAGCAATGCTCTCGTTGTTTGTGAAGATTGTGATATTGATAAAACAATAAAAACATGTGTACAGGCACGTTTTCAAAATACAGGACAGAGCTGTATCGCAGGTAAACGATTAATAGTGCATGAAAACATAATTGAAAATTTTACTCAAAAATTTGTTGATGCTGTTAAGGAATTGAAAAGTGGTGATCCTATGGATGAAAATACATTTATAGGAACACTGGCACGCGAAGACCTTGCTGAAGATCTTGAGAAGCAATTAAAAGAATCAATTGAAGCAGGAGCGAAAGTTTTAATAGGAGGAAAGCGTGATAAGGCTTATTTTGAACCAACTGTAGTTACCAATGTGAGTGCAGAAATGAGCATATTTAAAGAGGAAACCTTTGGGCCGCTTATAGGTATAACCTCATTTAAAATAGATGAAGAAGCCGTGTCGCTTGTGAACGCTTCAGAGTTTGGACTTGGAGTCTCAATTTTTACTCAGAATTTTGAAAAAGCAAAATCACTTGTAACCCAATTTGATGACGGTGCCGTTTTTGTGAACGAGCTTGTAAAAAGTGATCCCCGCCTACCTTTTGGGGGAACTAAAATTTCCGGCTATGGCCGTGAACTTTCAGTAGACGGGATTCACGAATTTATCAACAAGAAAACTGTGTACTTTAATAAGTACTAGATTCTTTCAGCATTAGTCAAATTTACCTTCTACTTCCAGAGATTCTACAATTTCCTGTAATTGCTCTGGGAGTATGGGTTTTATTATATAATCTGAAATATCGCTTATGCGTTTTGCATTCTCAAGATCTACATTATCAACAGATGACGATACCATATAGATAGAGATCGATTTTCCCACTCTGGGCTTTATTTTTACATATTCATCCATAAACTGGAAACCATCCATAATAGGCATATTTATATCCAGAAAAATGACATCGGGTAGTTCTGCACTATTCCCCACATTATCCATCATAAATTGTAATGCTTCCTCACCATCTGAGAACAGAAGAATCTTTCGCGCAAGCTTATGAGTTTTTAAAGTTTTTGTGATCGTAAATTGGTAGATATCGTCGTCATCAACAATACATATAATAAATGGTTTACACATTTTTAGAGATTTTGGTTTTTGTTATTTTGTTAATTAAAATGTGACTATAAAGTTTGATCCTTTATCAATTTCGCTTTCAGCGGTAATATTTCCTCCCATAGATTCTATTTGATTTTTTGTCATAAATAATCCCAGTCCTTTAGCTTCAGGGTGTCTATGAAAGGTTTTATTTAAACCAAACAGTTTGTGACTATGTTTTTTAAGATCAATGCCAAGACCGTTGTCTTTAACACTCATCTTTGTGCGACCACCCTCATTTGACGTGCTTACTTTTATAATTAGGATGCGATCTGGTGACCTGTATTTAATGGCGTTTGTAATAAGATTTAAGAAAATACTTTCTAAATAAGCTTTGTTATACGAGATGCTTTTAACCTGAGTAAAATCACATTCAATTTCTGCTTTACAGTGCATTATTTGAGCGGCGAGCATCTCTTTGGTTTTGGTAAATACCTGAGCAAATTGAATCTCTTCGGTAATTTTATTCAGTTCTTTTGCCTTTAGTGTTTCTACCAGTGTATCTAAAGTATCTGAGAGATGATGAATTACGATCTCAAATTTATCAAAAAGTTCTTCTTTATCCTCTTTTGTTTCTGTTACATTATATAAGTATAACAGGGAGTTGAGATTGCTCACAGGCGACCTTAGATTGTGTGATGTTATATGTGCAAAGGAAGCTAATTGACCATTCTGCGCAGTTAGTTTCTGGGTTAGTATTTCCAGATTTGTTTTAGCTTCTACAAGTTTATTTTTGCTTTGTATTCTTTCGGTAATGTCTGTAGCCACACCCAGAAATCCGGTAATTTCATTTTTGGTGTTGCGTATTGCGTTTACAATTAGCTCTATGGGGAATTTACTGCCGTCTTTGCGCACATAATGCCATTCTCGCACTTCGTAAGTATTGGTTTTAGCTTTTTCTACAAAAATCTCAAAGCCTTGTAATTTTTTTCCGCTTTCAATTTTGATAGCTTCAGAACGCAGCTCAACTTCTTTTTGTAAGTGAATCAATTCTGGCGTGTGAATACCCACAACTTCTTTTGCACTATACTGCAACATCTCTTCTGCTCCCTTATTAAAGTATGTAATAAGACCGTCAGGATCTGTACCTATAATAGAAATAGGACCCGAATTAAATATTGCAGTTAACTCCTGATTTGCTTTAAAAAGCAGGCTTTTTGACCTAATTAACGCATCAATGTCATGAAAAACGCCGTAAACACCTCTACAAATCCCGTCTACTATTTTAGCTTGACCTATGGCACGCGTCCATAAAACTTTACCTTTTGCTGTAATTATTTCTAATTCTACATCAAAAGGTTCACCTTTTTCAATCGCTCTATTAATACAAAACTGCATTTTGTTTCGGGTATTACCCTCTTTATAAAATTGTATTACTGAGTCCAGAGTTGGTACAAAATTGTCGTCTACTTCATGAATCTGGCGTGTGATCCTGCTCCAGATAACCATTCCTGATTCTACGTCAAGTTCCCATGCGCCTATTCTGGCAACGTCATTTGTTTTTTCCAGGATTTCCTGAATTTTCTCTTTTTCTAACTGAGTTTGCTTAATGTTTGTAATATCTGCGGTGTACATGAGAATGCCGCCAATGTGATTCTTTTTTATAAACCACGGTCGTACTTCCCAGGATAACCACTGTTTAGAACCATCTTTGCGTGTGATCTCTGCCTCATCACATTTATTTACCGCACCTTTAAGACAGTCCTGATGTATCGCTTTCCATGTATCTTCTATTTCAGGAAATATATTGTAATGCGATTGACCTATAATATCCTGCCCATTTAGATCATAATCATCATGCCACTGCTGTGATGCAGCCATATAATGCATATTCTCATCAAACATTGCGATGGCTGTGGGCGCTTGCTCAATAAATATGCGATTGTATTTTTCTTTTATTTCAAGATTTTCTTTTAGTTCACTTAATTCTTCAACGTTTTTGCGCAGGCGCTCATCAGATTGCGCGAGGTCTTTATTTTTGTGACGTAACTCTTTATTCTTTTGTAATAGTTCTTTAAAAACAGGGATGAACACAAATGCAAATTCGCCCAGAAGTATAATCAAAGACAGTAAGGAGAGAAAAATTTCGATCTTTTTTAAATTGGCTAATTTTCTTTCCGCTTCATTTTGATACGCATTGACTATACGTTCCATATTCTGCAAAAAATAGGGCTCTGCCTCAATAATTAGATCTGCTTCTTTGCCTATATTTTGAAGAGAATTAGAACGGGTAATATTTCTGCTGGCTTTTACAATAATATTTACAAGAGGCTCATTTACCAGCAAGAGAGAATCAATCTTAGGAGTATTGGTATCACTATTTTGAGAAAGATAAATATGTGCTTTTTGAAACTCCTGAGTTACTTTTACCAAAGAATCTTTAGCATATATGCCAGATTCCTGACCGTTGCTGTATTCAAAAAAAAGGATCAATTTTGAAATACGCTGACTTAGCATGCGCTGTCTACCCGCAATATTTATAATGCTGGCATCAGACTCTTTCTGGTTAATGTTATATTGTACAATAACCTGATTTACTATTATCGTTACAATAATAGTGATGATAAAAATGAAATAACGATTCTTGATCGCTTTCAACTGTTTTTTCATGCTTAAATCCCCTATGCAAGCTCATCTTTCATGAGTTGCTCGACGAATATAAATCATAAAATTTTCACGAATCAAAATGAACCTACACGCTAAGAATTACCGATAATATGCATAATTAAGCGATAAAAAACATAGAAACCGGTTTTTAAAAATTACAAAGAATAGAAACTTTTATTTTCCGCTGTACCAAACGCCTCTCAGCCAGTAGTGTTTATGAAGTCTGTCAAGAAGGTTATTAGATAAATTATCAAGGTCTGAAACGGCGGTATTTGCAAGCGCCTGTTTATCATTTCTTATACCGGGAATAACTGTACTTACTGCTTCATGTGCCAAAGGAAATTTAAGAGCTAATTGTGGCATTGTGAGCTCTGTGTCTTTAATCTCTTCTTTAATATTTTCAACACGATTTACAGCTCTTTCTAAACGATCTCCCGCAAAATAAGAATTACGAAAATCACCTTCGCCAAAGCTGCTGTTTACTTTATACTTACCCGTAAGTACACCTTCATCAAAAGCCACACGCACAATGACACCCACATTTTGCTCTTTGGCCACCGGAAGCAGTTGCGCTGCAGGCTCCTGCTCAAAAATATTGTAGATCACCTGTACCACATCCAGATAACCTTTTTGCATCAGTTCTATCACACAATTTTGATCTTGCTCAGGAGTCGAAATTCCTATTGCTTTAATCTTGCCCTCTTTCTTAAGATCTTTTAGAACTTCAAGAGCAGTAGGATTGTGATTCCATGCACGGGTCCAGGTGTGCAATTGTAAAAGATCAATACAATCTGTATTTAGATTAGTAAGGCGCTCTTCAATATTTTTACGAATATATTTTTCCGGATATCTTTCTTCAATTTTGCAATACGGGCTGGGAGGCCAGATTCCTTCTACAGGAGGCATTTTTGTAGCAACAATTACTTCTTCTTTTCTTGTTTTAAGAATTTCTGCGATTATCTTTTCACTTTTTCCGTTGCCATATCCTTCAGCGGTGTCTATAAAGTTAACCCCGTTATCTATGCCAGTATGCAAAGCTTTTTCTGACTCTGAATCTTCCTGATGGCCCCAGCCCCCGCCAATTGCCCAGCCGCCAAAGCCTATTTCTGAAACTTTAAATCCGGTTTTGCCTAATGTTCTGTATTTCATAAAGCTGTTTTTTGACTATAAAAGCCGATTTTTCATGCGTTTTAGCTATTTTTTTCAGGTCTTATTATCATTCTTAGATCTTGATTTTTACTAAAATAATCTATAGACCAGTTATAAAAAGTACGCAGTTGATCATGTCTGTTTATCAACGAAAATAAATGCACAAATAACCAGATCATCCAGGCAACAAAACCTTGCAGATGAATACGCGGTTTTGGGATATCTGCAACCGCTTTGGTCTTACCAATTATTGCCATAGAGCCTTTGTCTGTGTATCTAAAAGGCAGTGGTGCATTACCCTGATCTATGCGCTGTAAGTTTTTTGCAAGCATTTTACCTTGCTGTATAGCAACTTGCGCTAATTGCGGGTGACCCAGAGGAAAATCTTCATCTGTGTACTGTATACAAGTATCACCTATGGCGTAGATATTATTAAAGCCTTCAACTTTATTGTATTCATTTACTTTTAAACGGTTACCGCGTTCATAGAATTCGGCTGCGATTCCTTTAAAAGTAATTGCTGTAACTCCCGTAGCCCAGATCAGGTTTTTGCTTCTTAAGTAATTACCATCTTTAAAATAAACACGCTCACCGTCATAATCAACAACGCGCGTATTAAGCAACACTTTAACGCCTAAACTTTTAATAGCATCTAAAGTATAGCTTTGTGATTTTTCACTCATGGGCACAAGAAGCCTGTCTGCGCCGTTAACGAGGTAGATAGATGCTCTGGTGTTTTTTAATTCTGGGTATTCTTTTTGAATGATAGATTTACTCATCTCTGCCAGTACACCAGAAATTTCTACGCCGGTTGGGCCGCCACCCGCAATAACCATAGTAAGTAATTCTTCTCTTTCAGCTTCATCTTTACATTTTGTTGCGACTTCAATACGCTCAAGTAGTGTATTGCGCATAGTGAGCGCATCATCAAGGGTTTTCATAGGGATGGCATATTTCTCTATATTTTCAAGGCCAAAGAAATTTGTCTTTGTTCCCGTTGCCATAACCAGAAAATCATATTCTATCTCTCCGTTTGAGAGAATTACTTTATTTTCTGAAGGAACGATCTCAAGTAGTTCTCCCATCCAGAAAGTGACATTTTCCCTGCCGCTAAAAAAGGTACGAAAAGGATAACTTATTGAAGAAGGTTCAAGAAAACCTGTTGCGACCTGATAGAGTAGAGGCGGAAAAAAATTGTAGTTGTTCTTATCAACGAGGGTAACATGAAATTCATATGTCTTTCGCAGAGCTTTAGCAAGATTGATTCCACCAAAACCGCCACCTATGATAACTACTCTTTTTTTCAATTCTCTATTTTTTTAATGAACATTCTATTTCATTTCAACCTCGCAAAATGTATCACAAATTAAGAACTTAGATATCAATAAAGTCTCAAAAGGAAAAATTTAAGATGATTTTAAATATCAGTAAAAATCGGTCGATTATGGTCAAAAATCAGTTGCTAACATAAAAAAACCTCCTGAAGAGGAGGTTTTTTAAATCGTTTACCAATTATATTTTAGATTATTTTCCTGGAAAGGCGTAGATAGAATCATTGATCTGCGGGTTCACTACAATCTCTTTTACCTCGATAGGTTGACCACCTTGCTTTAAAGCGAAAGGAAAATAAAGGCCTTCTACTTCTTTATAGTCTCCCATATTCACTTTCATAGATTGACCCACTTGCATGGTCTCAATTGCGACCGGATAATATGTTTTAGTATCAAAATAGAAAAAGCTGTTGCTGGGCGTTTCTGCACCATTTACCATTACGGGTTCCTGAGTAAGCTTTACCTTAAAGGTTTCTTTGCCTGCTATAGTGTCTTTACCCACATATTCTGCCTCGTAGCCTTTATTTTTATAGTCAAACAACGGACTCGGAAAATCATTGGCATTAAGTTTCATATTATCAGACATTTCTTGTTTGCTTTTTTCAGGTTGCATGGTCATTAAATTAGTTGTCCATAAAGTTTCACCGTCAAAAGCCAATTGGGTAAAAGATTGACCCTGAAAGTCAACTACAATAGCCTGTTTTCCCTGGCTTGAATTATAAATTGTAACAGGAATGTCCATACCGCCCTGATTTACTGAAGCCGTAGTTTTAGTAGCCTGTAACTTTCCCCAGGCTTCTTTACCGCCGGTCTTTTCAAAGTATTTATTAATTATTTCGTCAGCAGTCTGTGCATGAGCTGCTACCGTACCTATAAGAAACAGAACAATGGTTAGAGATTTTAATATTTTCATAGCATAATTATTTATAGCATCGCATAGTTAATGCATTTTTTGAGTTAATCATAATTATTGAGTTCATTTTTTAAGCGGGATAAAAAATTCCCACAAGGGTTAGTTTTGACTAAATCATAATTTAAATGACCTTAATTTTTCATATTAAGAAAGTATATTTACATCAAAACGTTAATTTATGAAATTCGGAAAAGTTGACGATCCTTCAATAATAGACTTTAAAATCCCGCCAGATCATCCAGATACAGCGCGAGTTTTGAAGAAAAATGATAAAAAAGAGAAGTTTGATGTCTATGTAGGCTGTGCCAAATGGAACAGACAAGATTTAAAAAATTTCTACCCAAGAGGAACAAAGGATGAACTCGAATATTATTCATCCCAATTTAATTCTATTGAGTTGAATGCAACTTTTTACAGGCTCTTCCCTAAAGAACAATATGAAAAGTGGTATGAGAAATCTCAGGATAATTTTAAGTTTTTCCCAAAAATAACTAATGACATTAGCCACTACAAAAGGTTGATAGATGCCGGGCCAAGAGTAGAAGAATATCTGGATCATACAATGCTTCTTAAAGAGAAATTAGGCACAATTTTTTTGCAAATGCACGACAATTTTCAGCCTAAAAACTGGGATAGGGTAGTAGAGTTTGTAAATGCGTGGCATAAAGAGATCCCACTGGCAATAGAATTTCGTCATACAGACTGGTTTAATGATGAAGAAACAGCCCAGAATTTATATAAACTGCTTGAAGATAATGGTATTGCAAATGTTCTCGTAGACACAGCCGGCAGAAGAGATATTATGCATATGCGCATGACAAATGGTGAAGCTTTTATACGTTTTGTAGGGGCAAATCATCCCAGTGATTATGATAGACTTGATGAATGGGTAGGACGCATCGCACAATGGAAAAAGGAAGGGATAAATCAGGTTGACTTTTTTATTCATCAAAATATTGAAAAAGAATCACCACTTCTTTCAGCTTATTTTATTCAGAAAATTAATGCTGAATTAGACTTAGACATTAAGATTCCCGCAACTTTAAATGATAATAAATTAGATCTATGAGCAAGGTATATATAGTAGGCGGCGTTTCAGGATCTGGTAAAACTACAATTGGCCGTTTAGTAGCAGAACGGTTAAAGCTTCCGTTTTTTGACGCAGATGATTTTCACCCTGATGCTAACGTGGCTAAAATGCATGCCGGTCACGCATTAAATGATGAAGACCGTAAACCCTGGCTTGACATTCTTGCAGAAAAAATAAGTTATTGGGAAAACCATAAAGGAGCGGTGCTGGCATGCTCTGCACTCAAAGAAAGATACCGGCAGGCACTTATGGCACAAGCAAAAGAAAAACCGGTTTTTATTTTTATAGAAGGTACACAAAAACTAATTTCTGACAGGTTAAGTCACAGAGAAGATCACTTTTTTAATCCTAAACTTCTAAAATCTCAATTTGATATTTATGAAGAGCCAGATTATGGTATTAAAGTAGATGCCGCACTAACTCCTGTAGAAATTGTAGATAAAATAACAGCTGCTGTTGCTGATAAAAACAAATAAATGGATTATCAATTACTTGGTGCTGTTTTCTTAGGTATTGCGCTTTTACTTTTTCTTATTCTCAGATTAAAATTACAGGCATTTCTCGCGTTACTCATTGTGAGTATTTTTGTGGGGATGCTGGGGGGGCTTGCACCATCGGTAATTCTTGAGAGTGTTAAGAATGGTATGGGTGGCACGCTGGGTTTTGTAGCCACCGTAGTGGGTCTGGGGGCGCTTTTTGGTGCCGTTTTAGAACATTCTGGCGGCGCACAGCAATTGGCCAATTATTTACTCACAAAATTTGGTGAGAAAAATGCACCGTGGTCTATAATGCTTACCGGATTTTTAGTCGCTATACCCGTTTTTTTTGATGTAGCGTTCATTATTTTGATTCCGCTTATGTATGCGTTGCAACGGCGTACAGGCAAGTCGTTGCTTTTATATGCTTTGCCTTTGCTGGCTGGTCTGGCTATCACGCATGCTTTTATACCGCCTACACCGGGCCCTATTGCAGTAGCAGATATTCTCAATGCAGATCTGGGCTGGGTTATTTTATTCGGTTTTATTGTGGGGTTTCCTGCAGCAGTTATTTCTGGGCCCTTGTTTGCGAGAAGGCTTTCGCGAAAGCTTTTTATTCCTGTGCCATTTGACGTAAACGAGCCTAAAGAAGAAGTAGACAATCCACCGGCGGTAGGATTAATTCTGGGTATTATCTTTTTGCCAATTGTCTTAATTGTGGGCAATACTTTATTTAATAGTCCACTAGCGGCAGGCTGGGATTTATCACCTAACGTTCTCTATGCTGTCGATCTTTTAGGTCATCCCTTTACCGCATTGATAATTGCAAATTTATTGGCTTGGTATGTTTTAGGAGTACGCAGAAATACCAGCAAAGAGAAATTACTCGATATTTCTACAAAAGCGATGTACCCTGCCGGGGTTATTATTCTCTTAACCGGTGCAGGTGGTGCTTTTAAGCAAATATTGATCGACACAGGAGCCGGTACAATGATCGCAAATGCGCTGAGCAGCGATTACTTCCCGCCGGTCATTTTTGGGTTCATTATCGCCGCTATTGTGCGTATTATGCAAGGTTCTTCTACGGTGGCTATGATAACAGCTGCCGGGATTACTGCGCCTATTTTAGTACAGAATGATTACAGTGATATTCAAAGAGCACTGCTCGTGATTGCTATTGCTGCGGGCGCAAGTATATTTTCTCACGTAAACGACAGTGGTTTCTGGCTGGTAAAACAATATCTGGGCCTTACCGAAAAGCAGACCTTTAGATCCTGGTCTGTTTTAACTTCGCTTATCGCATTTACGGGGCTTATAATTAGCACGGTTTTGTGGTATTTGTTTTAATTTCGCTTAAAGCGAAAAACAATATGTTATGCGATTTCATACCAGAAAATGGATAAAACCTCAAGACCTTAATCCTAACCGCACTTTATTTGGTGGCCGGCTATTAGAATGGATAGATGAAGAAGCAGCGCTCTATGCTATTATTCAGTTAGAAAATCCAAAAACTGTAACGAAGTATATTAGTGAGATCGATTTTAAAAGCTCTGCAAAAGAAGGTGATATTATCGAGATAGGGCTGGATCCGGTAAAATTTGGCAATGCATCAATAACCCTAAAGTGCGAAGTGCGTAATAAGATGACTCGTGAAACTATAATTACAATTGATAAAATAGTAATGGTAGGTCTTGATGAGCAAGGCAAAGCAAAACCACATGGTAAAACTCAAATTGAGTTTGTAAAAGACCGTCTGGATACTTAATGATTGAAGAACTTCTAAAAATCGGTTATAAAAGCCTGAAAATCGGTTTATTTTGGGCTATTTTCGTCTGGATTTTTCGTTTTTCTCTCTGCTAAACGCACAGGAAATTCCTTTTCGCCGCCGTATAATTTAATCTCCTGAATATCTGCCGGCATATAATAGCCATTATCTGCAAGAGCTTCTTTTACGGCGCGTACTACATTACCTTTTGTGATGAGAGCCATACGTCTAAAATCTTTTGTATCTACCCAGAAAAAGACCTTGAGATTAACGGTGCTTGTAGCAAGTTCATCTTCTATTACAAAATTCTCATGCTCGTTATCTTCTATAACATTAGGTTCACGCCTTAAAGCATCCATCACGGTTTTTTTAGCACCATCGATATTATCTTCATAAGCGATACCAATTATAAAGCTCCAGCGAAAAAAACCATCTTCAGTGTAATTTGTTACCGGTTCTGTAAGTACATCACTATTAGGAATATAAACATCTTTACCATCAAAGGTTTTTAGTTTAGTGTATCTAAATTCAAGGGCTTTTACTTTTCCAAAATTAGGACCTATCTCAACTGTGTCATTGATATCAAATGGCCGATTAAACGCCAGAATAATCCCTGAAATAAAATTTTCACCTATGTCTTTAAACGCAAAACCAAGCACAACTGCACTCGCACCTGCAGCGGTTAAAATTCCTGTGGCAATGCCGCCCAAACCAGCAGCTCTTAAACCTACCATAATAGCAGTAATTATAAACGCAAACCTGATTGCCTTACCCAAAAATTTACTCATTAATGGGTCATTAGTTCGGGAAGAAATACGTCTTGTAGCAAAATTACCAACCCAAATACCCAGTAAAACGCCTATAATAATTACCATAATACCAATGCCAATACCGGGCAATTGATCTATTAATCTATCGTAGAAGTTTGTAAAAGATTGAGCTAAATTATCTGAAGTTTTTGCTTGCAGCATGTGGTAATTTTGATAAAAATAATAATTAGTTCTGCATTAAATCTTAATAATTTGTTAGTTTAAATAAGGGTTATTACTCTGCTGCATATTAACCTTTTAAGGGAGGTGATTTTATTTGATCATTAGCCCTTTTTAACTGTTCTTTTGTTGGGGGCTCTGGTTTTTGCTCTTCAGATTTTTCGGGTTCAAAATGCAGGTGTGCGTATGTGGGGAAATGATCAGAATTTATATTAGCCCCTCTTTCAATATTTATAACTCTAAATTCTTTAGAAACAAAAATATGATCAAGCGGCCATCTAAAAATAGAACTTTGTGCATTATATGTATTAAATAGTCCGCGACCTATACGCACATCAAGCAAACCGCTAACTTCTTTAAAAAGTGTTGTTGTATTAGACCAGGCAACATCATTAAAATCTCCCATTACAATGACAGGGTATTTTGAAGCTTTGCTCAATTTTGCGGTGAGCATCATTTCTGTATCCCTGTCTGAAGAAGAAGGGTTGTGTTGCGGCATAGGCGGCGTAGGATGTATCGCATACAACTGGATGGTATCTC
Source organism: Leeuwenhoekiella sp. A16 (assembly GCF_047946675.1). Classification (GTDB taxonomy): domain Bacteria; phylum Bacteroidota; class Bacteroidia; order Flavobacteriales; family Flavobacteriaceae; genus Leeuwenhoekiella. The sequence goes on along the minus strand of NZ_CP172313.1, from coordinate 3,674,446 downwards.
GTGAAGGCAGAACAAATTTTGTATGTATAGACGGGATACTGTCATCTACCATAAAATGCACCTTTGGGTTGATGAGCTTCAGTTTAGAATATATAAGCATCCCATAGGTGTTAGAAATGGGCATTTCTGCTCTGTACTTATATTCTGGCGAAATTCTTGGAGCGATTGCATTTCGCCATACGGTGTCAGCCTCACAAAGAATTATAAGATCAGGATCTTTATCCTGTAACTCAACTAGCAGTTTATCATGATCTTTATTCTTCTGAAGCACATTTGCAGTGAACAGCTTTATACCTTTATCACTGCTAGGGTTTGTCCAGCCCAATACCTCTTTTTCATGAAGTGGTGTATAAGGATATATCTTTAAAACCTGAAATATGAGACAGGCGATCATGATAGTAACAAACACATAATCTTTAAACCAGCGTATATCAAACCGAATGAAATATGCCAAAACAGCTGTAGCCGTAAGTATAGTAAGTTGTGTGTGAGGAAAGTCAAACATTCGTATCCACCAGTAATCTGCTGCGATAAGTGGAACTAAGGTTAAAACAACGGCTATCGCTCCAAATACCTGGAGGAATTTCTTTAACTTCATAAACGGGGGTTAGTGAAAAATTAAAGATACATATTTTATGTATTCCAGCTATTGTTTGCTAAAAACCTTGTAATATCATCACCAGACGGAGACTCAAAAAGCTGCAGATCAAAGTAGGGAAGTGCTGCTATAAGGTGATCAAAAATGTCTGCCTGTATATGCTCATAATTCTCCCAACGCTTGTCTTTGCTAAAACAAAATATTTCTAACGGAATACCCTGCGGTGTAGGAGCAAGGTGGCGTACCATTAGGAATAGATCTTTATTAATCGCGGGATTCTCATGTAAGAATGCGTCTGCATATTTGCGAAAAACGCCCAGATTTGTCTGATTTCTGCCATTAATAAGGAGGTTTCTATCAATCTCATTGGTCTTATTATATCGCTTTACATCCTGTTCTCTATGTTTAATATAAGGAGCTATAAGCTGAATTTTTTTCAATTTCTCAATATCTTCTTCTGTAAGAAACCGCACAGAATTCTGCTTAATATATATTGCTCTTTTAATGCGCCTGCCATCGCTTTCCTGCATGCCGCGCCAGTTCTGGAAAGAGTCTGAAATTAGGCTGTAAGTGGGAATGGTAGTATATGTGTTGTCAAAATTCTGTACTCTGACCGTTGCCAGATTAATTTCGGTAACGGTACCATCTGCGCCATATTTACTAAAAGTTATCCAGTCGCCAAGACGCACAATATCATTTACTGAAACTTGTATTGAAGCAACAAGACCTAAAATAGTGTCTTTAAAAATTAAGAGTAACACAGCAGAGGCAGCTCCTAATTGTAATGCAAACTTCCAGGCATTTTCATCAAAAAGTTCTATTACTACAAAAAAGATACCCACACCCCAGAGAAAGAGCATTACTACCTGAACGTAGCTCTGTAAAGGCTTATCATGAAACTCTTCTTTTGTACTGAAATAATTATTAGACGTACGCAGTAAACTGCGCAGTATCTTAATGATGAGGATTATAATGTAAATATTTACTCCTTTTTCAACCCAATACCAACTCTGCGGATAATTAAGGAATAAAAACGGCAAGAACCATTTAAGTATCGCTAACGGAATAATATGCGCTATATACGCCGGAAAATTTGTTAAGATCAGGTAATCGTCAAAAGTGCTTTTAGTCTTATTTGAGAATGCTTTAAAAACTTCCACTATGATTTTTCGCAGAAGCTTATCGAGCAATGATATGAGAACACCCAGTATTAGAACATTGAGAGCGATGGTAATAAAATCGGCATAAAATGCCTCAATACCGTGCTCTTTAAGGTATAAAGTAAAATTCTCAAGATATCTGGAAACGTCTTTCTTCATCAATGCAAAATCAGTTTGCAAAGATAGTATTCTAAGTAAGTTTACAGGAAAATAACATTAGATTAGAAATGTTTATACAATTTAAGATCTCATTTCATAATTAAGCTAATTCTAATTGTAATCGTGTTAGTTTGAAACGTATTTTTATAATCTCAAAACGATAAAATGGACATTAAACAAATATTCGAAAACAACGAAACGTGGGTAAGAGAAAAATTAGAAGTAGATCCTGATTTCTTCTCAGAACTTTCAAACGGGCAGAGTCCGCAACTTTTGTACATCGGCTGTTCAGACAGTAGAGTAACTGCAGAAGAATTAATGGGCATAGGTCCCGGTGATGCTTTTGTGCACCGTAATATTGCAAATATGGTGTCAAATCTTGACTTAAGCGCTATGTCTGTAATTAATTATGCGGTAAGCATTTTAAAAGTCAATCATGTTGTTGTTTGCGGACATTACGATTGCGGGGGTGTAAAAGCCGCTATGACCTCAAAAGATCTGGCTATTCTCAATCCGTGGTTAAGAACCATACGCGATGTGTACAGAATTCATAAGCATGAACTTAATGCTATAGAAGATGAAGAAAGTAGGTATAAGAGATTAGTCGAGCTTAATGTGCAGGAGCAGTGCATCAATGTTCTTAAAACGGCAGATGTGCAGATCGCTTTTCGCGAAAGAGGAATCACCGTTCACGGCTGGGTCTTTGATATTCACTCAGGAAAATTAGTCGATCTAAAAATAGATTTTACTTCCATCTTGAATGATATCATGGAAATTTATCATTTAGACTAAAAAGAAATAGCCGTCTGTAAAGACGGCTATTCTTCATTTTATTAAAAACCAATCAATTATGAAGCTATAAATAAGCTTGCTATTGCTGTTGCAGTATCACCAGACATTGGTTCGTCGTAAGCTTGTGTAGATGCCTCCATAGAAAAAGGACTACCGCTTCCTAAAGTAGTTACATCAACACCGCCGTGCGTAGTATTCTCTTCTCCGTCATAAACAGCTTGAGCTTCTGCAGGTATCCCAGCACCTCTTTCATTAGCGGTAATCCATCCGTCAAGACCTCTTAACCTTCTTATTTCAGAAGCATGACGCGCTTCTACAGAATGTATCTGCAATGCTGCAGTTAAATATGCGCCTTCTGCAAGACCCATTAAATTTCCGGCCTGACCTTTATAAGCTCTTACCCCAGTATCTTCAAAAGCCTGAGCAAGCGCTAATAATTGTGCGTAGGCCATATCATCACCTATACCATTTTCATTAAATGGGTCAAAAGTACCACCTGCTGTAAAATCGAAAGTAGGAGATTCAATACTGTCTTCACCTAAAGTATCTTGTAAGAATGATACGTGTGCACTCTCATGTTTAGATATTTGTGCATAAATAGCTTCTGCTTTCATGGCGTTAGCGCCACCTGCTCTTGCAATTACTCCAGAATCTAAAGCTTTTAAGTAAAATTCTGCTTCTAGATATTCTAATGTTAGAGCTAGTTGAAGAGGAGCTTCATGGTCAAAAAACATAGATGCTGTCGTCGCTGCTTTTGCTTTTGAAGACAATGCTCCTAAACCAAAAGGTATAGCGGCAATAGCTGCTTTTTTACCCATGTTACCAAAGGTGCCAAACATATCTCTTCTCGATGATGCTGTGTTGATTAAATTATCAGATGTAAACTCGTCTAAAAATTTTATAATATTCATGATGTTTTCTTTTTTAAAAATAATAATTGATTAGTTAGTGATTATGGTAACTCCATTGCAGTGAATGGCGTAACGAAGAACCCTCCGGCAGCTGCTATAACCTGAGAAGGATTAAGAGCGCCATCTAAACCAGTAGAGGCCATTACCACATCGTCTCCTGCAAATAATGCGTAGTCATCCATTTCACCACCACGAATACTTCTAATCGCTGCAGCGTGTCTTGCTTCTACAGATACTATTTTACCTGCAATTACAAGGTAGTCTGCAGTTTCTATTAATTTACCTGCGCCATTATAAGCGCTTACACCTGTATCTTCAAGTAATTGAGCTGTAGTAAGTACAGAATCTCTATTGTTAAAGTCTACATCACCAAAATCGAATTCTAATGTTGCTGGAAGTACCAGATCTGCAGAGAAAGTTGCGTTAAGTGCAGCTTTAAAGAACTCTCTGTGATTTACCTCATGATTATAGAGGTCTTCCATTAATTTCTTTTCTTCCATTGATGCTCCAGAATAGTAACTACCGTTTACAACACGTGTGTAAAACTCTGCTTCAAGTTGCTCAAGAGCATAAGCGTAGTTAAGCACTCCGCGATCTCCAGATCCTAAATCAAAAGTTGCATCAGGTGGCATGACATTTCCCATATCATCATCATCGTTACAGGCCAGTAATAAACCAGATCCTGCAATTGCCATACCGCTCAGTTTTAAAAATTGTCTTCTGTCTTTACCTTTAGAAGGTCTAGGTGTTATCACCTTAATTTCATTGTTTTTCATAGCTTGACGTAAATTGGTTAATAAAATTACTTACTCAATTTACGAGGGAGACAGGCGCATAGTTTTCGAGAGATGCGGCTTTAACAAGAGTTTAATAGTATTGATGATTATTTTACTGTTTTTCAGTAAAGTACATATAGATAATTTAAACAGAAGTATTAAAAAATTAACAAGATGATAGGTTGGTAGTTCTGTTTTTAATAGGAAAAAGATGGATTTTTACCTCTAAAAAGCGCATTTTATTGAGAAATGGTCGATTTTTTAATCAATTCTTGCGAAAATTGATAATGAAAAGGAGGTATAATTTGGAAAACTGAATACTGAATCTATTTACAAGGAAAATCGAAATCAACTATTGAAAAGGAATAATTCTTCTTAAAGTTGAAGTGCCACCATTCTGTTCTAATAGTTTCAAAACCGAATCTTTTCAAGCCTTCCTGAAGCAGCTTACGGTTGTCAAGAACTTCTTGTGGCAGATTTGTATAGTCAATATGTGCCTCTACACCAAAGAAATCATGATCTGTGCCCATGTTTACTACACTGCCATCTAGTTTTACAAGAGAAATATCAACAGCAGCGCCACGATTATGTACCGAGCCGGTAGTATAAGGATTAGCTACATATTGCGAATTAGGAAACACTGCCCACATTTTCTTTTGAGCAGATACCGGGCGGTAGCAGTCATAAAGCAAAATCTTATATCCTTTTTCACAGAAATAATGATTAGCTTCCTTTAATGCAGCAGCAACTTCTGGTCTTAAGTAACAACTTGCACAATCATAAAAAGCTTCTTTTAGAAAGTTATTAGTAGAAGCGTATCTAATATCGTATGCAAAACCATCTTTTAAAGTGTCGAGCTTTACCAGCTTTTCTGTATTCTGAGACATGGCAATACAGGTTGAAAGCAAAACCAGTAAAACTAAAATCTTTTGCATTTTTCTAAAATACGGAATTTAAATAGTCCTGAAAATTGTTCTGAAAACAACTATTCAGCAGTTTGTGTCTGAAGATACTTTTTATCCATCCAGAAAGTTCCGAAAGGAATTACAGAACATATAAGGACAATGCCTAAAGTTTTGGCACTCCATTTCATTTCGCTTTTAAGCATAATCGCAAAAACTACATATACTATAAAGAGAATACCGTGAATCATCCCGATCACCTGATTAGGCTGCGGATTTTCATAAATGTACTTAAGAGGCATTGTTACAAACAGAATCACTAATAGTGAAATACCTTCAAGGATACTTAAAACTCTAAAAAATTTAATCATATTAAACCAGGTTAAATATTGCCAGAGCGTAAAGATAGAACCTAACAAACCTAACAAGACCAAAAAGAAGATATTTTGTAAATGGGTATTTGATCATACCTGCAGCAAGACTGCTCACAGCAAAAGGCACTGGTAAAATAGCACCTACAACAATAAGAAAACCTCCCCATTTACGGGCATTTTTTAAATGCTTAGCCATTTTTACATCCAGATATTCATGCACTGCTGTAATTTTAGTAGAAGCTTTACCTATAAAATATGAAGTTATACCGCCACAATAAGATAACAATGCCAATAAAGAAAGATAAAGAACAGGATTAGGCATTTTATCGCTCCAGGCGATAAAAATTTCCGGCGGAATCAGGCCTAAAATCGCCTCAGAGAGGTAAAAAACAGCCAGTACCCAAAACCTTGGGAAAGTATCTGTCATCTTAATCAATAGACTATTGATGTCTATTACAGTAAAGTGTATAATAGCCAGAACAACAAAAAATACAATTACAGGAACAACTGCTTTCTTTAGACTGGTGGTTAAAAAATTATAGAAACCTGTGTATTTATAATATTGATGCAAGAGTTGTAATCTTGACTTTTTAGTAGATGATTCAGATTTGGGCATACTGCAATTTTTTTCGCAAAACTAAGTCTTACGCAGACGTATTGCAAAGCAGCAGGACGCTATATTAATATTTTGGCAAAAATTTAAATTATTGATTACTCTAAAAATCAGGAATAACTATATTTTTAACATATGGAAAATCTTAAAAACAAAGTTGCCCTCATAACCGGGGGCACAAAAGGTATAGGTCAAGGCGTTGCAGAAGCGCTGTTAGAACTAGGTATGAATGTTGCTATTACAAGCAGAACGCTTACCGCGGCAGAAAAAGCAGCCGCAGAGCTGAATAAATCAGGAAAAGGTAAAGCCATTGGTATAAAAGCAGATGTGCGCAGTATAGATAGTCAAATGAGCGCTGTTAATCAGGTCATCGCAGAGTGGGGACAGCTTGACGTACTTATAGCAAATGCGGGTATAGGTCATTTTGCTAACGTAGCAGATCTTACGGTAGGGCAGTGGCAGGAAACTATTGATACAAATCTAACAGGAGTCTTTTACAGTGTGAAAGCGGCAGTAGATGCTCTTAAAGAATCTCAGGGTTACATTATAACTATATCAAGTCTGGCAGGAACTAATTTTTTTGCTGGCGGGGCAGCGTATAACGCGAGTAAATTTGGTGTGACAGGTTTTAGTCAGGCTATAATGCTCGATCTAAGACAGCATGGTATAAAAGTCTCTACTATAATGCCGGGAAGTGTGGCAACACATTTTAATGGTGACGAACCTTCAGACAGAGATGAGTGGAAAATACAGAAAGAAGATATTGGGCAGTTAGTTGCAGATTTGTTACAAATGAATCCCAGAACATTACCCAGTAAAGTTGAGGTTAGGCCATCAAAGCCGCCACAAAAGTAAAGTAACAAAAAAGCCCTTGAGATTATCAAGGGCTTTTGTTTTAGTTTTCATCAGCGTATTCCTGAAGTTCCTCTACATAGGAGCGCAGGTCTAATCTGTTTGTCTTGTTGTCTGGTTCAGCAAGCAGATTGAAAAGGTATAATAAACTTTCCTGAGGTTCAGACTCTTCAGCTTCTACACTTTCTTCGTAGCCTTCAATTGGTTCTTCCTCTGGTATGCCCACAGCAAATGTTTTGTAAGCTTCTATATGTTCATAGGCCAGACGTATAACCTTTGCAAGCAATGGTCTTTTTTCTTCTACGGCGTGCTCTCTAAGACTTTTAAGATCGTCTACTACAGTATTTGTTATGATGCCATTATTTTCAACGTCATCAATCAATTTATTAAGCAGTTTTATCGCTTTAGGATTCTTCAAGATAGTGGTTTTATTAAAACACAAAGGTAGAAGGATTGCCCGTTTTTTACCACTTTACTTGAATAATTTTTATGGAAAAATTTTTTAAGCCCATATTTAAAATTGCAAAATCTTCAACATAAAGAATTTAGTTTACAATAATTTGAAAATTTAAGAAACCATTTATCAAATCTATAAATCTTGAAAGCTGATTTCGATTTAGGTCTAAAATGGCTTAATTTTGCAAAATTCACATTTAAAAAAATTCACTTTTGAGCGAAAAGGCTATAGGAAAGAGAGGAAACTCAGGTAAAGAACTTTATTCATATCAATTAAAGGATCTCGACAGGATCTTCTCATGTATGGAGGAATCTCCTGATGATTTCAATTTATTGTATCAATTACCTACAGGGGGTGGTAAGACTGTTATTTTTTCAGAAATAGTACGTCGTTACATCACAGAGAAGCAAAAAAAGGTATTGATCTTAACGCATCGTATTGAACTTTCTTCTCAAACTTCAAGAATGTTAACCTCTTTTAATGTGCCAAACATGGTAATTAACAGCAAGGTTAAAACTCTTGAGGGTAATGAGGATTATATGTGTTATGTTGCGATGGTAGAAACGCTCAATAACCGCTTACAGGACGGGCAGATTGATATAACAGATGTTGGTCTGGTTATTATAGATGAGGCACACTACAACTCTTTTAGAAAATTATTTAGTCATTTTAAAAATGCCTTTATTCTGGGTGTAACTGCAACTCCGTTAAGTTCTAACGTGAAGTTGCCAATGAAAGATAATTATCGCAAGCTTATTATAGGTGAAAGTATAAGCTCTTTAATAGATAAAGAATTTTTGGCCAAAGCTAATATGCATACGTATGATGTTGGTTTAAAAACGCTGCAGATAGGTATTAACGGTGACTATACGGTAAAATCTTCAGAGATATTATATACAAATCATAGCATGCAGGAGAAACTTCTTACTGCATATGAAGAGAAAGCTAAAGGCACTAAAACTCTTATTTTTAATAATGGTATAAATACTTCGCGTTACGTTTACGAGACCTTTAAAGAGGCCGGATACGATGTGCGCCACCTTGACAACACTCATAATAATAAAGAACGAAAAGAAATTCTCAGGTGGTTTAAGAAAACACCTGATGCGATTTTAACTTCGGTTAGTATTCTTACTACAGGTTTTGATGAACCCAGTGTTGAAACAATTATACTTAACCGTGCTACCAGGTCTCTTACCTTGTATTTTCAAATGATAGGGAGAGGTTCACGTGTATTACCAAACAAAAAAGAGTTTCAGGTCATCGATCTGGGTAATAATATGGCCAGATTCGGACTTTGGGATGCACCAATGGATTGGAATGACATTTTCTTATATCCTGATTTCTATCTTGAGAACCTCGTAAGTGATGAAGATATTGAGCGCAATTTTGAGTATACAATGCCGCCAGAGCTGCGAGCCGAATTTGCAAATAGTAAAAATCTTGATTTTGATATTAAAAAGGAGTATGAAGAGGTTTTTGCAAAAGGACTCAAATCTAAAGTTGCGCTGGAACGCTCTGTAGAACAGCATGCCAGAATTTGTTATGAAAACAGTGAAGATGTTTTTGATGCACGTATTTTAGCTCGTCAACTTCAGGATGAGATAAGCTACAGAATTCGTTTATATTCGTACTGCATTATGAAAAACACACAGAATTACAAAGAATGGCTTGAAGAAGACTACATGAGAAAACTTCGTCTTAAATTGAGCCAGATGTATGCTAAAGTAGGAGTAGAATAAAAACCAAATTATGCGCATTATTACAAAGATTTACCTTTTTTTAATTTTTTCATTTACACTTTTACTTTCGGGAACTTCATTTGCACAGGAAGGTGAACCAGAACTAGGCGCCTGGTATGTTTATATCTGGAATACTGATTTTAAGGAAAGTCATTTTGGTGTGATGGGCGATGTTCAGTACCGTAATTACAGTGTATTTAGCGACTTTCAGCAATTTATAGCCAGAGGGGCTCTCTCATACTCTTTTGAAAATATGCCATTAAAGGTAGCTACGGGTTATGGCTTTTTCAATTCAGGCACTTTTGACGAAAGCGACGCAAAATTTCAGGAAAACAGAATTCATCAGGATTTTATTTGGTCACAGCAACTTGGTAAACATATATACACATCGCATCGCATAAGGCTTGAGGAGCGATTTGTAGACGATCAGGATTTTAGAACCAGAGCCCGATATATGTTGGCAATTAAAGTCCCTCTTACTAAAAGTGATTTAAGTAAGAATTCGGTCTATTTTAGCGGATATTCTGAGGTTTTTATAAATGGTCAAAAAAATATAGGTAACGGTAGAAAAGTGACTCTTTTTGATAGAAACTGGTCCTTTGCTGGGTTAGGATATTCAATTTCAGACCAACTTCGTTTTGAGACAGGATACATGCGTGAGACAACCAGCAGCCAAAGCAAAGGACAGTTAACATTTACTTTATTTCAAACTTTCTAGCTTTTTTGCAAAGCTTTAGGTTTTTTCTATAGTTTATATTCTACATTTGATGAAGTGATAAGCCATATTAAATCATATAAACGCTTGGTGAGTATTTTTGGGATCATATTGATCCTGGGGCTCAAGTTTGCAGATTTACATCAGCTTACTCATGATATAGGTGTTAAGAACGACTGTAAAGTTTGCCTTCTTGCTCATTCTAAGATTATAGGTGATGAGTATCTTCCGGCAGATATTCCATCTTTTGAGCCACTTCCCCCTGTAGAAATACCCAATATTGTTACAACCGTTCTGGTTGAACAACATAAACCCACACTCTTTTTTGGAAGGTCACTGAATAAGGCACCTCCTGTAGCCTAGATTACATTCAGTTTAACTTTTTTGCCCATTTGGGCCCAATCTTTTAATTCAATTTCAATGAAATATATTGGTATTGGGATTATCCTCTTAATGAGTTGGATATCTCAAGCACAGGAGTGCAATATAACCCTGTCTGGAAAAGTCACAGACTTTCATGACGGTAATCCATTATTTAATGCCACACTTAGCGTTGTAGGCGAAAACATTTACGCAGTAACAGATTTTGATGGCCACTACAAACTAGAAAATATCTGTGCAGGAGATCATGTAATACAAGTATCTCATCCTGACTGTGACACTGCTTCTTTTAATATTACCATAAATAGTAATACACAGAGGATTTTCAAACTCGAGCACCATATTGAGGAGCTAAAAGAAGTAACCGTAACTGGAGAAAAATTTAAAGAAGAAACAAATAGTGGCACAGAGCAATCAATTAACCAGGGTACTATAGAGAAGTATAGTAATGCCAGTTTGGGTGACGCTTTACGCGAAATAAGTGGAGTTTCTTCATTAAATACGGGTAGTACTGTAGTAAAACCTGTAATACAGGGTCTACATAGTAGCAGAGTCCTTATCATTAATAATGGTGTAAGACTTAAAGACCAAGAATGGGGCGTTGAGCACGCTCCCAATCTAGATGTGAATAGTGCCTCAAATATTACGGTAGTTAAAGGAGCTGGTGCCTTGCGTTATGGTGGTGATGCCGTGGGCGGAGTAATAGTGACAGATGGAAGAGTAGCTCCTGTGAAAGATACACTTTTTGGTAAAACCATTTTTAATGTAGCCACCAATGGCAGGGGATTGAGCGCAACTTCTAGTCTTTTAAAAGCCTACCAAACTGGCTGGTATCTTAAAGGTCAAGGAACTTTAAAATATGCAGGTGACCTGGAAGCGCCAGATTATAATTTATCTAATACAGGAAGTCATGAGAAGGATTTTTCAGTAGGTTTTGGCCTTAACAAATTCACTTATGGTTTTGATGCATTTTACAGCTATTACAATGCAGATATTGGTATTTTAAGAGCTTCACATATTGGTAGCGTGGGTGATCTCATTAGAGCGATAAACAGCGATAAGCCTACTTATATAGATAACTTTACCTATGACGTTAATGCACCCAAACAAGCAGTGCAGCATCATTTAGCCAAATTAAGCGTCTTTAAAAGATTTGAAAATGCAGGTAAGTTGAGTGTAGACTATTCTTATCAATTTAATAAAAGACAAGAGTATGATCTTAGAAGGGGAGATGACAAAGATAATCCTTCACTAGATCTGGAGTTAAAATCACATACGCTGGGAGCTAATTTTTTATGGGATTCCAGAGATAATTTAGAAGCAAATTTTGGTACAGAGGTTTCTTATCAGGATAATTTTCCAGATCCTGATACGGGAATCAGAAGATTGATACCAGATTATCAAATGTATACAGCTGCAGGTTATGCTACTTTTGACCTTAATTTAGCCGATAATTGGGTTGTAGATGCCGGTTTACGATATGATTTTGTACGTATTGATGCACTTAAATATTACCTGAATTCACGATGGGAGGAACGCGGGTACGAAAGCGATTTTAGCAATATAGTTCAAAGCAGACTCGACAATCAGCTACTTGCAAATCCTGTTTTTGATTATAATAATTTATCTGGAACGGCCGGTGTAAAATATATAATTAGTGATAAGCTGGTAAGTAGATTTAATTTAAGCTCAGCATCCAGATCTCCTAATCCTTCAGAGTTATTTAGTGACGGTTTGCATCATTCTGCAGCGATAATAGAACTGGGAGACCTAAGGTTAGAGAAGGAGCAATCTTATAAAGCCAGTTTATCGTTAGAAGGAAGCTTTAATCGTTTTACGTTTGGTGTAAACCCTTATTATAATAAGATTGATAATTTCATTATTCTAGAACCTTTCGGCGTTCAGCAGACTACACGAGGGGCTTTCCCGGTGTACCAGTATAATCAGGTGAATGCGCGCTTATTTGGTGTAGACGTAGATGCAGCGTATACTTTTAATGATAATTTCAGTTTACAGAGCAATTTGGCCTATGTTAATGGTCAGGATCTCGACAGGGATAAACCGTTAATAGATATGCCTGCTCCTAATTTTACCAATACCCTGACATATAGTTCAAAATGGCACAATTTGACACTTGCACTGCGAAGTCAGAGTGTATTCACTCAAACAAGATATCCCGATAATGATTTTATAGTTCCTGTACCTGTTAATGGTACGCAGGTTGACACTAAAGTTGAAATTAGCAAACCGCCCGCCGGTTATAATCTATTCCACTTTTCGTCTTCTATAGATCTGCCGGTAACCAATTCATCTAACCTGACTCTGGGTTTTTATGTTGACAATTTATTAGATACTAATTACCGGGATTACCTCAACAGACAGCGATATTTTGTTGATGATTTAGGAAGAAATTTTAGAATACAATTGAAGCTTAACTATTAGATCATGAAAAAGAATATATATATAATATTATTCACGTTCACAATTCTTTCCGCATGTTCACCGGATAGAATTCCTGAGCCTATAAATGAAGAAGAAGTTATTACAACCTTAACAATTGAGTTGACACCTGATAATGGTGGTGATATTGTAACCCTAACTTCACGCGATATAGATGGGGATGGTCCTGATGCTCCTGAAATAAATATTTCAGGGTCCCTTGTTGCTAATACAGCATATTCAGGAACCGCAACATTGCTAAATGAAACTGTATTTCCTGCCGAAATTATAACAGAAGAAGTAGAAGAGGAAGGAGTTGACCATCAATTCTTTTATGAATTGGGCGGAAATGTAAATGCAGCAATTGCTTATAAAGATTCTGATTTAAACGGAGACCCAATAGGAATCGAGTTTACGCTTACAACGGTTTCTGCTGGTTCAGGATCTTTAACTGCAACATTAAGGCACAAACCGGATAAATCTGAAGCTGGAGTAAGAGACGGTGATATCACCAATGCCGGTGGTGAAACCGATTTTGCCCAGATATTTAATATAACAGTAGAGTAGTACAAAAAAAACAGGCGGATCATAAATGTCCGCCTGTTTTTTAAATAATGATCTAGGAATTTTATCCTAAATAGGTCTTTAACACCTTGCTTCGGGAAGTGTGTCTCAATCTGCGAATACCTTTTTCACGTATTTGTCTTACGCGCTCGCGACTTAGATCAAACATTTCTCCTATTTCCTGCAGGGTATGAGGTTGCTCACCACCTAGGCCATAGTTAAGTTTAATCACGTCAGACTCACGAGGAGAAAGGGTTTCCAGAGCTCTTTCGATCTCTGTTCCTAATGACTCTTGCAATAAATCTGCATCTGGATTTGGTGATTCACCAGATCTCAATACATCATATAAATTTGAGTCATTCTCGCCTTCTTTAAAAGGCGCATCCATAGACAAGTTACGACCGCTATTTTTCATAGCAAGTTTTACCTTTTGAACGGTCATATCAAGTTCTTTTGCAATCTCATCTGCAGAAGGTGGACGCTCAAGACTTTGCTCTAAGTAAGAATATGCTTTGTTGATCTTACTTATTGTACCAATCTTGTTTAAAGGTAGACGTACAGTTCTTGAATGTTCTGAAATAGCCTGTAAGATTGATTGACGAATCCACCAAACTGCGTAGGAAATAAATTTAAATCCACGAGTTTCATCAAAACGTTTTGCAGCCTTAACCAGACCTACATTACCTTCATTGATAAGATCTGGAAGTTTCAGACCTTGATTTTGGTACTGTTTTGCTACAGAAACCACAAAACGTAAATTAGCTTTCGTCAAACGTTCTAAGGCAACCTGATCACCTTCACGAATACGTTGTGCCAACTCGACCTCTTCCTCAGCATTTATCATATCGAGCTTACTCACATCCTGCAAATATGTATTGAGGGATTTCGATTCTCGATTGGTAACCTGCTTGGTGATCTTGAGTTGTCTCATATATAAATATGTTTTTAAGTTTAAAGAAGATGTATTATAGTGGATAAAAAAGGTAAAAACAAATTAATTGCGTATATTTATTATTTATTTAGCATATTAACACCTAAATCAATCTATTTTATGATTTATTTGGGTATTACTTAATTATCTTCATCCTTCTTTTTGCGCTTAAGGAATGAGAAAAAGCCTTTTCGTTCTTTTTCTGCATTTTCTTCCACAGCATCTTCCTCGTTAATTGTTTGCGCTGTTTCTATTCGTCGGCCTTTACTGTCAATTCTTACGGGTTCTTTGTCTGAATCATTATTACCGAATAAGTTTCTAAAAAGATAGCGTACAGATGTACTATCCTGTTTTATGCTTTCGCATGAAAGTGCACTTTCTACCTCTGGCGATGGGTGTGCAAATCTTGCTTTTGTAATTTTCGTATATGTTGTATCTGCATTAAGTCTGGTCATAAACTTTGCAAAGATAGGCAAAGCAGAATTTGCTCCTGATCCTAAACTTGTACTGCTAAATCCTATTCTATAATCGTCGTTACCTACCCACGTAGCAGTTATTAGCTGTGGCATAACACTCACAAACCAACCATCTTTGTTATCCTGTGTTGTACCCGTTTTAGCGGCAATGTCATTATTTAAATGATATTTATAACGCAATCTGTTAGCAGTACCTTCTTCTACCGTGCCCTGCATCATGTTAATCATAGCTTCTCGGGTAAAGTTGCTTATCGCTTTCTTTTCTGATGGCTCAGGGTTAAACTCTGCTATTATATTTCCCTCCCTGTCTGTAATTTTAGAAATGTAAATTGGCTTAACAGGTTTGCCATTGTTTGCAAATGGAGTATAAGCTGCAGCGAGATCACGAAGTCTTATTTCGGCAGTTCCTAAAGCTAATGAGGGCACAAATGGGAGTTTATCCTGTAAACCCATCTTTTTCGCCTGAGCGACCACTTTATCGATGCCTACATCAAGTAATACTTTTACTGCCACGGTATTCACAGAATGACTTAGCGCACCTTTTAATGAATAAGAAGTAAAACGACCTCCTTCATCGCTTGCATTAGAGGGTGTCCATATTTTATTATCAACTAAATATGTTTCTTCTTCAGCAGAATAATAGGAGCAGGGGTCTATGTCATTCTCTAATGCGGTGGTGTATACAAAGGGTTTAAAAGTTGAGCCTACCATGCGTTTGCTTTGGCTCACATGGTCATATTTAAAATATTGATAATCTATGCCACCTATATAAGCCAATATTCCACCAGAGTGTGGGTCTATCGCCATAAAACCGCAATTAAGAAGTGATAAAGAATGTGATAAGCTGTCTATTACAGAAATATTCTGTTTGTCATCATCACCATTCCAGTCAAAGATCTGGCGCATTTGTTTTTTACCGAGAGAATCAAGAATCTGTTTTTCACTAAATCCTTTAGCAGTAAGGCGTTTATATATATCAAGTTTTTTAATAGAAGGGTCTAAAATATTCGTACGTCTCCAGGGGGCATATTTACCATATGCTTTTTCATAAGTGGCCTGCAGCTCTTTCATATGGGTTTTCATACCTGCTTCTGCATATTGCTGCATTTTCTTATCAAGCGTTGTGGTAATGGTGAGTCCATCTTTGTAAAGGTTATACGCAGAACCATCTGGTTTTTTATAATCTTTTAAAATATTCTGTACGTCTCTTCTCACCAATTCTCTAAAATAAGGTGCAAGACCGTAATCGTCATAGCGTTGATAATGCAATTGTATGGTGTCTCGCGCCATATCTACAGTATCTTTTTGCGTGATATAGCCGTAATGTATCATCTGGCCCAGCACAACATTTCTTCTTTGCTTAGCCCTTTCGGGGAAGAGACGCGGGTTATAACTATGATTTGCTTTTAGCGTTCCTACAAGAATGGCGGCTTCGTTTAGATTAAGTTCGCGCGTTGTTTTATCAAAAAACTTTTGAGAGGCGCTTTCAATACCAAATGTATAATCTGGAAAGGGCACTGTATTGAGATAAAGGTTGAGAATCTCATCTTTAGTGTAAATTTCTTCTAAACGTTGTGCAAGTATAAATTCTTTGAATTTAGAAACAATAAGACCAATTTTACCACTGTCTTCACGGCCAAATAAATTCTTGGCCAACTGCTGCGTTATTGTACTACCGCCACCAGCAGAATCATCCTGTAATAGAAGGGTTTTAAAAAATACCCGCAGAAGACTTCTTTTATCAATACCATCGTGATCGTAAAAACGTGAATCCTCAGTAGCTATTAAGGCTTCTCTTAAATGTGCCGGGATTTCTTTATATGTAATGGGGCGCCTGTCATATATAAAATATTTTCCTATTACTTCACCGTTTCTGTCGAGCAACTGGCTCGCGAGAGATTGATTAAGATGTGAAAGCTGCTCTTTTCCGGGAAGTTTGCCCCAAACGCCAACGTATATACTAAAAAAGAATAAAGAAAATGCCAGAAAAAGACTTCCTGCCGCAAGAGTTAGGTATCTGGCCCATTTTCGCTCAAATAACCGATCTAGAAAAATACTTACTGTACTCCCTGCCTGTTTTAAGAAAATATAAGATTTTGGAAACCTATCAGCTACCGTTGATGAGAACTTGCTATAGCTGTGATGAAACCAATTACGAAGGGTACTTTTCATAAGATAATGCAAATAAAAGGATAGCCCTTATCTTAAGCAAATTGCTTTGTAATTCTTTAACATCTTAAATATTTTTAATTTCGTTGTAACATAATCACAAGAAAGTATACTTATAGTTATAATATCTTAGTTTTTAGACTTTAAAGGGAGGTTTTAAGAGCTTTTAGCCGGATTTTTTCGGGAGGTGCTTTTAAAAATTATAGGCTGTATTTAAGAAGGATTAAGTATTGCTTGTAGGTAAATAACCACTTAAGAGTTTATTAAGATGTTTAAAGAATTTAAGGGCTTCTATCTGGTTTATGCGGGATAGAAGCTTTTTACATTAAGGCTATATCGATCTCTTTCCCTAAAAAATACCCAAAGCCTCACTGTTCTCTTCCTAATTATTTCGGTTTAAACTATTTTTAAATTTTAGATCCTAATTATGTATTCTGAGATACGCCAACATATAGAAAAAATTATTCCGCTAAGTGATAAAGAATTTGATGAATTTAAAAGCATCCTTATTCCGGTTGAAATAAAAAGAAAAGAACAACTCATTAAGCCCGGGATGTATGTAGATACCGAATATTATGTGGTAAAAGGATGTTTAAAGGCTTTTCATACCTCAGAAACAGGTCATAATTCTGTAGTTCAATTTGCAATAGAAGATTGGTGGATAGCTGATTTTAATGCCTTTTTTAACGATTTACCTGCAAAATTGACCATAGAAAGCGTTGAGGATTCTTTATTACTTGGCCTAAAAAAATCTAATCTGGAAGAGCTTTATAGCAGAATTCCTAAGTTTGAGCGCTTCTTCCGCATAAAGACCACAAACGCCTATTTGAGTCTTACAAACAGAATTCAGTCTGGTTTAGAAAAAGACAGCAGAGAACGTTATATAGAATTTTGTAAGACATATCCCAGTATAGAACAGCGCGTGGCTAATTATCATATCGCTAGTTATCTGGGTATTAAACCAGAATCTCTCAGCAGAATTAGGCGAGAACTGGCAACTCTTAACGCATCTTAACTTGTTTTCAACCTTCATTAACAGGGTAGACTAACATACATCAATTTTACTCTCAGGTTTGCTCATTAGTTTTACTTTGAATTAAAAAACAGATACAATGAGTTTACAAAATAAGACAATAATAGTAACAGGAGCTTCAAGCGGAATAGGAGAAGCAACGGCAGAAACTCTTGCAAAAGCTGGAGCGAATGTGGTTATTACTGCCAGAAGAACAGAAAAACTTGAAAAATTAAAACAACGCATAGAAAGTGACGGAGGCAAAGCACATTTTGTAACTGCCGATGTTGTAAGCAAAGACGACTGGAAAAAGGTTATCACAGAAACTCACGATAAATTTGGTAAAGTAGATGCTTTAGTAAATAACGCCGGACTAATGCCATTATCTTTCATTGAAAATCTTCGTACAGAAGAATGGGATAAAATGGTAGATGTTAATATTAAAGGTGTTCTTAACGGTGTAGCTGCTGTCGTTCCTGATATGAAAGAAAATAAAAGTGGGCATATTATAAATGTCTCTTCTGTGGCGGGACGTAAAGTAACTCCATCCTCGGCAGTCTACTCAGCTACTAAGTATGCTGTACGTGCCTTAAGTGAAGGTATTCGTATAGAAATGGGGCCTAAGTACAATGTAAAGGTAACCTCAATAGAGCCGGGTTTTGTAGCAACAGAGCTAACAAACACCATTACAGATGAGGATGTGAAAAAGACAATGTCACAATTTGAAGATATGACACCTCTTGAAGGTCAGGATATAGCAGACTCTATTCTCTATGCATTAACACAACCAGACAGATCAAGCGTAAATGAGATTTTAATACGCCCTACAACTCAGGAAATGTAAACTGCTGATTATATAATAATTAAATCAAGCCCGATTAACTTATGTTGATCGGGCTTTTTTATGCCTAATTATCAACTCTAAAAAAATATATCATTTTATCATATTTTTAAGAAAATTATAATCCACTTTATGGGGAATGCCTATATCTTTATCATACTACAATTATAAATTCTGTATGTACGTTTTACTTATCTCCATCTTCGTCCTGGGATACCTGGGCATTGCACTTGAACATAACATTAAAATAGACAAAGCAGCCGCAGCCATCCTTACAGGTGTGATCTGCTGGACAGTTCTTATTATAGGTCAGGATACCCTTCTGGTGGAAACCACACCTGTAGCCGGAGCTGAAGAAACGGGTTCTTTTCTGGAAGAGACCTTGCTGGTACATATAGGTGAGATAGCAGAGATATTATTCTTTCTGCTGGCAGCGATGACAATTGTTGAACTTATTGATGTGCACAAAGGTTTTGAAGTTGTAACAGATAAAATTACTACCGCAAACAGGGTAAAACTATTGTGGATCATCTGTAGCATTACTTTCTTTTTCTCTGCTGCTCTTGATAATTTAACTACTGCTATTGTAATGGCAGCTTTATTAAAGAAACTTCTAAAGAAAAAGGAAGACAAATGGTTCTTTGGTGGTATGGTAGTTCTGGCTGCCAACGCTGGTGGTGCCTGGTCACCTATAGGTGATGTTACCACAATTATGTTGTGGATAGGAGGACAGGTAACCGCAGGACATATTATTACTACTGTTTTTCTGCCTAGTTTAGCCTGTCTTCTTGTACCGCTTATTGTTCTTACAATTAAGATGGGAGGAAGAACTGAACGTCCTGACAGTATAGTTGAAGAAAATCCACAACATCCTGCGGTTACAACAATGGAGCAGAAACTGGTATTTTGGTTAGGTATAGCGGGACTTCTCTTTGTTCCCGTATTTAAAAATGCGACACATCTCCCGCCATTTATGGGTATGCTTTTAAGTTTGGGCATTCTTTGGGTCACTACAGAACTTCTGCATAGAAGTAAAGAATACTCTAGAAAGTATCAACTCTCTGTATCAGGTGTTATTAAAAAGGTAGATACACCTAGTATACTTTTCTTTTTAGGTATTTTACTAGCTGTTGCTAGTTTGCAAACTGCGGGTGTTTTACAAGATCTTGCACAGGTTCTAGATGATACCTTTCACGATATTTATCTGGTAAATATTTTTATCGGTTTACTTTCTGCTGTTGTAGATAATGTACCGCTAGTAGCGGGAGCAATGGGTATGTACTCTTTAGATACTTATCCTACAGATTCTACTTTCTGGGAGTTACTGGCTTATTGTGCAGGTACAGGTGGTAGTGTATTGATAATTGGTTCTGCAGCTGGTGTAGCAATAATGGGCTTGCTTAAAATCGAGTTCATGTGGTACGTACGCCACATTAGCTGGATTGCTATTTTAGGCTATTTTGCAGGTGTTGCTGTATTGTACTTATTAAACTAAATAATCTAGCAAAGAACTGCGACATTAAAGAGACCAAGAAGTCCTACTACGAGAGCAGCGATCCCTATTGCTGCTTTAAACGGTGTTAAGCCATTTGATATTTTTTCTAAAAAATCTCCAATGGCAGGAACTTTCTCGAGGGATCCTGATAAAAGAGTAAGACCAGCAAGTATCCCTATAAGATCGTAAAGCGTACAAAAAGGTCTAAATATATAAATAATCCCTAAAATCAGGCTAATACAGCCAATAATCGTTCTAAATGGGGCCAAAATCCCTGCAGCTTTTGTGAAAATTTGGCTACTGCCGTCCCATCTGTCAAGTACACTAATCCCTAATAGAATACCGGCACAGATATTAGATATGTCAAAAATTGTTCCCATAAAGTCTTTAAAAATGCTAATATATGTACTTGAATTGAGAAAAGAAATCTTTTTGGTCTTTAGAAACTAAATCATAAAAAAAGCCGCAATTGCGGCTTTTTAAATAATATCTGAATTCTATTTTATTAGTTAGAACTCATAAGTGATAAAAATTTATCAAGATTTGGCAAAATAACAATTCTTGTTCTTCTGTTTTTCGCCATATTATCTTTACTATCATTAGGCACTAAAGGCATATAACTACTACGCCCGGCAGCAATTAGTTTAGAAGGATCAACATTATAATCATCCTGTAATTCTCTTATTATAGCCGTCGCACGTTGCACGCTTAAATCCCAGTTATCTTTAATATAAGAACCTGGTTTTACTGTTTTGTCATCAGTATGACCTTCTACCATTACTTCAATAGCCGGTTCAGAGTTTATAACATCTGCAAGTCTCTGTAAGAGATTATCTGCTTTTTTGCTTACTCTGTAGCTTCCAGAATTAAAAAGTAATTTATCAGAAACAGAAATCATTACGACCGTTTCATCAATAGAGATATCTACGTCGTCGTCTGAGGCTACATTACTATCTAAATTCTTTTTAAGATTATAAGAAATAGCAAGGTTCATAGAATCTTCAAGTGTCTTAGCTTGTGCCAGTTCACTTTGGTCAACATTCTTTAATGTTTCCCTCATTTTATTTTTTGAATTATTCGACATAACTCCCAGATTATCTACCAGGTCGTATTTCTCATCATTTGAGCTTTGTAATGAATTAATTTTAGCATTGTAGTTCGCTACACGTTCTTGTATCGCGGCATACTTTGCTTCAATCTCTTCTTTTTCTACTTGTGTCTTTGTAAGAGTTCCTCTTGTGTTATAGTATTCGCTTTGCAGTTCTGCATATTTCTTTTTAGAAACACACGATGTAATTAAAACAGAGGAGATGATGGTTAATGTTATGATCTTTTTCATTGTAAAGTTTTTAAAATTGTAAGTTCTATAACAGGTTATGCTTCTTAATTATTTCTTTAAAAAGCCTATTGTTGTGTTAAAAAAAAATGCTGCATGGTAAAACCATACAGCATTTTGATCACATTATTATTCTTTAAACTACTGTATATCTACAAGTTCAAGATCAAATACTAGTTCTTGTCCTGCAAGAGGGTGATTAGCATCTATCACGATAGTTTCAGGTTTTACTTCTGCTACACGCAACTGTCGCTCGCTACCATCAGGATTGCGGGCTACAAGACCCATCCCAACTTCAGGATTTATTTCTGGCGGAAGTTCAGTCTTTGGGATTTCCTGAAAAAGATCTTTTCTTACTTCACCATAGGCCTCATCCTGAGGTATAGTAACTGTTTTTTTCTCATTAACTTTCATGTCAATAAGACCTTTTTCAAAACCAGGAATCAACTGTCCTTCTCCTAATTTTATCTGTAAGGGCTCTTTATCTACAGAGCTGTCAAAAATTTGACCGTTGCTTAATTTTCCTGTGTAATGTACCTTAACGGTATCATTAGCTTTTACTTGACTCATAATTTTTATTTATCAATTTCTAAAGTGCGGAATGTAAGCAAAGGCATTTCTAATACCTGAATAATAACGTTAAAAATCGGTCTAAAATAGTTAAAAATCAGATTATTAGGTTTTTATAAAAATTGCTTTTCAGCGAAAGTTTATGGAGTATAAATAAAAAAGCACCAGCGTAAAACTGATGCTTTTATAATAAAATATGTAATGCTTATTTCTTAGCTCGCTGAATCTTAATGATTTTCGTGACAACGTAATATCCTATTAAAGCGATAACAAAATACCACAAGTAAGATACAGGTTCTCCTTTACCGCCTACAGTTGTGAAAAGACGTTCCCATCTTATTTTATTAAAGAATCCCTGCGCGTTAGAATCCCAACTCATCCAGATAAATACAGGTTTACCTACGACATGATTTTCTGGTACAAATCCCCAGTAGCGGCTGTCTTCAGAATTATGGCGATTATCGCCCATCATCCAGTAGTAATTTTGCTTAAAAGTATATTGAGTCAGGGGAGAACCGTTTAATAAAATATCGGTTCCATTAAGAGATAGTTTATTATCAACGCCCATTTCTTTGCCTTCATAAACCTCAATTATGCGTTTATATAAAGGTAAATTCTCCTGATTGATATCTATTGTCGCATCTTTTTTAGGAATGTAAAAAGATCTCATTTGATCTCTGTTACCCAAACTTGCACTGCCACCGGGAAAAATACCGGGTTCTGACTGATCTTCTGGTGAGATATAACGTTCTAAAGAGGCAACATTAGGATGATTACGGAATGCTTCAGCTCCCTTTTCTGTTATAGCTCGTACCTGAAAAATATTTTGATTAACAAAACCCACACCGTCTGTAATATCATAACGTTCATATAGATTTTGAGTATTGAAGCCACTACCTTTTGCACGACCTACGTAACTAAACTGCGGTTTTGCTCTTTCTGGTAATTGTAACGGTTCACCATTTGTATATACCTTACCATCTACAATTTTTAAGCTATCGCCAGGCAGTCCCACGCAACGTTTTACGTAGTTTGACTTTTTGTCAATAGGCTTGTAATAATGCTGTCCATTATTATAGGGTCCCATTTGATTAACAGTATCAACCGGCCAGCCAAAAACGACAATATCATTGCGTTCTATATCCTGAAAACCGGGTAATCTAAAATAGGGCAGCTGTGGCCAGGTGGTGTAAGATCTTGTTTTAATTACGGGAATTGTATCATGCACCATTGGGAAACTCACAGTAGTCATAGGTGTGCGAGCGCCGTAGTGAAATTTACTTACGAAAAGAAAATCGCCTACCAGCAATGTTTTTTCAAGCGAAGAGGTAGGTATTGTAAAAGGCTGCATGACATAGGTATGCACAATCGTAGCCGCGACAACTGCAAAAAGCAGCGAAGAAATCCATTCTCCGGAGGCGCTTTTTGGCTTTAAAGAGCGATTTTCAACATATTGGGCATCTGTCGCATAATTAATATAGTAGAGGTAAAGACCTAAAGTTATGATTGCTAGAAAAGTATCTGTGTAGGTATTCTTACCAAAGCTACGCGCTGTTTCTACCCAGATAACCGGAAACATAATTAAGTTTACGATGGGTATAAAAAGTAAAATAACCCACCATTTAGGTCGGTTAATGATCTTCATAAGAATGATTGCGTTATAAACAGGGACTGCAGCTTCCCATGCTTGTCTACCTGCTTTTACGTATAATTTCCATGTGCCTAAAAAGTGTACTACCTGTATAATTAAAAAGAATAGTAACCATTGTGTCATTGTCATAAGCTGATGCTTTTAATATAGGTATGCTTTTATAAGTTTTGGTTACAGTTTAGCCTAAACTTAATACGTCTTTCATAGAAAAGACGCCATTTTTATCTACAATCCATTCTGCAGCAATAACGGCCCCCAGAGCAAATCCCTGCCTGCTGTGAGCTTTGTGCTCTATTGTAATATCATCTACATCGCTCGTATATTTTATACTATGCGTTCCCGGTACTTCTCCTTCTCTTATAGATCTAATGGTCACCTTATCTTCCTCTTCTTTGTCAAGAAGCCAGCCGTTGTGGTCTGTATTTTCTATAATACCTTCTGCAAGTGTGATAGCGGTACCGCTGGGAGCATCTAATTTATGTATGTGATGAGTTTCTTCCATACTTACATTATAATTAGAAAGCTTTGCCATCATTTTAGCAAGCTGTTTATTTAATTCGAAAAATATATTAACACCTACACTAAAATTTGATGCATACAAAAAAGCACCATTTTTATCACTGCAAAGTTGTACCATCTTATCGTAGTTGTCTAGCCATCCTGTGGTGCCTGAAACAACAGGAACATCAGAATTGAGACATTGGGTAATATTTGCTACAGCTGCTTCAGGAATACTAAAATCTATAGCAACATCTACACCATTAAGGTCAAAAGAATCTTCCTTATCAATGCGACGCACTATTTTGTGACCACGATCTTCTGCTATTGTGGCAATGGTTTTTCCCATACGCCCATATCCTAAAAGTGCAATATTCATTTTAAAAATTATAGGTTAAACTAAGACCGAAATTGGTTGAGAGACTATAGTTCTCACGGCTTATAAAAGGATTTAAACTAAGTCTGTCGTCAACATTGTATTGTGACAAATGCGCATCTACATTAGCCTCTACGATCTGTAAAATATATAAGCCGGCCGTTACGAGTATAGATAGTTCTTTACGGCGTCTAAAAAAATCCTGAGCATCAAGAAGGTTATCTTCGGTATATACCTGAGTAACTGTTCCGTCTTCGGCCACCACCGTGAACTCGTCTATTCTTCCGGCAATTCGATCTTTATAAGCAGTCCGGTATTTTTGAAACTGATCATCGTTATAAACAGCAACTGCCACTCCTGTGCCTAATGCAGCATAAACAATAGGTATTTTCCAGTAGTCTCTGTTATATGCCTGCCCCAAACCTGGCAAAACTGCAGAATAGAAAGCAACTTTTGCAGGCTTAAGAGGTCTGTAGTTGTCAATATAAGTAGTATCCTGAGAAGTTACTGTAGGCGTATTGGCTTGATCCTGAGCTATAGCGTTAAGAATGAAGCTAAAAAAAGCAATAAATAATAATGTTTGCTTGTTAAGCACCTTGTATCAACTTTTGTATGCGTTTAAAATCTTCTTCTGAAGTGAACGGAATAATAAGCTTGCCATTGCCTTTTGGGGCAATTTTTACATCTACCTTGGCGCCAAAATAATTAGCAATTTCTTTTTTTCCTTCTTTCACAAATTGTGGGATACTTGGCTTGGCAGCAGGAACGGTTTTGTCTTTACTTTCTTTATAACCTTTTACAAGAGCTTCTGTTGCTCTTACAGATAAAGAATTACCTATTATCTTTTCATAGATATCGAGCTGATCTGATGTATTCTCAATATTTATAAGTGCTCTACCATGACCCATAGAAAGAAAACCATCTCTCATACCTGTTTGGATTATAGGATCAAGTTTCAATAAACGCAGGTAGTTAGCAATAGTAGATCTATTTTTACCTACACGATCACTCATTTGTTCCTGAGTAAGATTTATCTCTTCTATAAGGCGTTGATACGAAAGCGCGATCTCGATAGGATCAAGGTCTTCGCGCTGTATATTCTCAACCAGAGCCATTTCTAAAGACTCCTGATCGTTTGCTATACGTATATAAGCAGGTATAGTCTCCAGACCTACGATCTTAGAAGCACGAAAACGTCTTTCCCCTGATACAAGCTGATATTTACCAAAACTTATTTTTCTTACGGTAATAGGCTGAATCACTCCTAATTCTCGTATAGAGGAAGCAAGTTCTTTTAAAGCGTCTTCATTAAAACTACTTCGAGGCTGAAAAGGATTGACTTCAACAGCATTAAGGTCAAGCTCTACAATATTTCCTACTACCTTATCTGCACCTTTATCTGTTGCTGTTTTTATATCGTTATCAGGATCTTTGAGGAGAGCAGAAAGCCCTCTTCCTAATGCCTGTTTCTTAGTAGCTTTAGCCATTATTACGCTTCGTTTTTCTTTATTATCTCCTGTGCAAGACTTAAATAGTTAGAGGCTCCTTTACTTCCCGCATCATAATTTATGATACTTTCCCCGTAACTAGGTGCTTCACTCAAACGCACGTTGCGCTGTATAATTGTTTTAAAGACCATCTCATCAAAATGCTTCTGCACTTCTTCAACAACCTGGTTAGAAAGTCGCAAGCGCGAGTCGTACATAGTAAGTAAAAGCCCTTCTATGTCAAGATTTTGATTGTGTATCTTCTGTACACTTTTAATTGTATTCAATAATTTACCCAAACCTTCAAGGGCAAAATATTCACATTGTATAGGTATTATTACAGAATCTGCAGCAGTTAGAGCGTTTAAAGTTAAAAGCCCTAATGAAGGAGCACAATCAATCAGGATGTAATCGTAACTATCTTTTAAATGCTGTATAGCTTTGCGCAGCATGTATTCTCGCTCATCCATATCTACTAACTCGATCTCGATAGCCACGAGGTCTATATGTGATGGAATTAGTGACAGGTTAGGGGAGTCTGTAGGGATTATAGCATCTTCAGCTTTGCTGCTGTGCTCTAGTAATTGATAAGTACCTATCTCAATACTTTCTACATCTATACCAAGACCAGATGTTGCATTGGCCTGTGGATCTGCATCTATCAATAATACTTTTTTCTCAAAGACTCCTAAGGAAGCTGCCAGATTTACTGAGGTTGTAGTTTTACCTACACCACCTTTTTGATTCGCAACAGCGATAATTTTACCCATACGATTTGAGACAATTTAGGGGTAAAAATACGATTTAATATGGGCATACAAAATGCTTTTTGTTAACAGTGTTAACAACAAAAAAGGGGAGTTCTCATGAACTCCCCTTTATCAAGCGATTATATATTTTAACCTTCTTCTGGCATTAATATACCCAGAAAATAATTTTGATCAAGATATTTATTAGCTACATCCTGAATTTCTTTTGTGGTGAGTGACTTGATTTCATCTTCAAAACTGATGACCTCATCCATATTCTTATCTTGTTGATCAAGGGTTTGCAAAGTAGTTAACCAGTATCTGTTTTGTTTTACTTGTTCTTTGTGCGCCTGCAAGTAGGTTTCTTTTACTTTATTAAGATCGGTTTCTGTGGGACCATCCTTTTTAATTTTTTCTACTTCGGTAAGGGCGGCTTCAATTAACTTATAAACATTCTCAGGTCCGCAAGGGAAGGAGATCGTAAAAGTTACATTGCTAAAACTTATTTTGCTCATGCTGCCTCTGGCACCTACGCCATATACACCGCCTATTTCTTCCCGTAATTGCTCAACCAGTTTAATGGTTAAAATTTCACCCAGAGCGTCTATAGCCACTTCCTCATCTTCATCGTACGGGGTTTCTTCTTCCCAGATGATACGCACCTGGCTTTTAGGATCTGTACCTTTATTTACGACTACTTTTTGATATTCGTCTTTTTCTCTAAAGGTGGTGGCTTTCCATTTTTCATTGCTATTATTTGAAGGAAGACCAGCTAAATATTTCATAGCGTATTCTTTCAATTTACTCTCATCTACATTCCCTACAAAATAGAAATGAAAATCACCGGGATCTGCAAAACGCTCTTTATATTTCGCGTAAGCAAGGTCATAATCTGCCTCATCCATTTTTTCAGGTGTCGGAAAACCGATGAAACGATCGTTACCTTCATTACGTATTTTACCTATCTCATTCTGGTAATAGTAATTAGGATTTGCCATAAGATTGCCCATAAAACTCTTCTGCTTGCTCATGTAAGAATTAAAGGCTTCTTGATCTTTATTGAGATCTGTAAAATACAGATAGACCATCTGGAAGAGCGTTTCAAGATCTTTAGGTGCTGCCTGCCCGTTAAAACCTTCGGCGAGATTAGATATATAAGGTGATACGCTTACAATCTTACCGCTCATCATCTTGGTAAGATCATTTTTTGAAAGACCGCCTATGCCTGCCTCGTCAAGACCCCCATTAGCGAAAGCTGTAGCGATATAATCTGCATCATCATACAAACTTGTTCCTCCCGGACTATAAGCGCTAAAAAGTATCTCATCGTTCTTAAAATCGGTGATTTTATATGAAATTTTAGCCCCGTTGCTAAGTGTCATCGTTTTAAAATCAAGGTCGATATTATTAACGATTTTGGTGATTTCTCCCGGTTTTGGGGCGTTTTCTATTAGATGTTCCCGAATGGCTTCATCTTCATAAGGTTGAAGTGCTTCATTTTGAACTTCGTCAAGCAGTACGAGTATTTCAGATTCTTCTATCGGTTCAAGACCTTCTTTTTCAGGACCGGTTAGTATGATAACCCTGTTGTTATCGTGTAGAAATGAGTTTATTAATCCATTAATCTCACTTAGCTGTACTGTAGGCAAGATTTGTTTGTAAAAGTCATATTCCCACTCGATACCAGGAATGGGTTCATCTTCAAGAAAGTTATTTATATATTCTCCTACCACGCGGCCACTTTCTATTTTGTCACGGTCTTTGTAGGCTCTTTCCATACGAGCCAGAATTTCTTTTTTAGCACGTTCAAATTCACCTTCTTTAAAACCATAACGTTTTACGCGTTCATTTTCTTCAAGAAGAGCTTTTAAACCAGCTAATTGTCCTTTTTCACTTGTGTTAGCAAAACTTTGATAAGCATTTTTATCTCTGGCATAAGTGCCACCGTAATATGAATAACCAAAAACAAATGGCGGGTTAGCACTGTTTCTTAATTCGTCTAGCCTATTATTCAGCATTGTAGAGAATAAACCACGCACTACCAGATCTTTGTAGTCTTTTGTAGTTGTGGCTACAGGCTTTTCAAAAGTGTCTTTATACATGACCTGCACCTGACTAAACGGAGCTTCTTTGTCCTGAGCTACTGTCACAAACGTTTCTTCATGATTGGGAAGGTCAAAGGATTTTCTTGCTTTAGGTGAAGCAGGTTTTTCTATTTTGCCAAAATGTTCTTTTATCTTTTTTTCGAGGGTAGCAACATCAAGATCACCCACAGCGACCACCGCCATTAAATCTGGTCTATACCAGTCTCTATAGAATTGTCTTAAGGTCTCATGATCAAAATTCTCAAGAATGTCTTTCTTACCTATAGGCATGCGTTCTGCATACTTAGAGCCGTAAAGCATTTTAGGCAGGTATTCCTGCAACATGCGCTTGTCTGGACCTAAACCCAGCCTGTATTCTTCAAGAACGACACCGCGCTCACCATCTATGGCTTCATCTGTTAAAGTGGTATTATGTGCCCAGTCCTCAAGAATCTGAAACCCTTTTTCCAGCTTCTCAGGATCATCACTTGGTATTGGCAAAATATAAACGGTCTCATCAAAACTTGTGTAAGCGTTCAGGTCAGCGCCAAATTTTACACCTATACTTTGCAGGTAATTTACAAGGTCATTTTTCTGAAAATTCTTGGTCCCATTAAAGTTCATGTGCTCCATAAAATGAGCAAGACCTTGCTGCTCATCATTCTCAAGTATTGAACCTGCATTAACAACAAGGCGTAATTCTACTTTGTCTTCAGGTTTCCCGTTATTGCGAATGTAATACGTTAGACCGTTTTCTAACTTGCCAATTTTCACATTAGAATCTGTGGGGATTTGCCCTTCAGGTATGGGCTTACTTGTAATTTCCTGCTCTGTGGTTTGTGCTTTACCTACAAAAATAAAAAGAGAGCATGCCAGCAGAGCGGGGAGTAGTCTATTCCTCATAATGCATAGTTAATTGATTAATAAATGATGAATTAAGCGTAAGAGGGGAACTATCTTATTGAATTACAATATACTATTTTTATTAATTATTCTTTTTAGCCTTGATCATAGCTTCCAGTTGATCCCAAAGTTCTTCAGGAATTTGTTGAAGAATATTAAATTGTCCTGCTCCTTCCAGCCACTCACCGCCATCAATAGTGATCACTTCGCCATTTACATAAGCAGAAAAATCTGAAACAAGGTAAGCAGCCAGATTTGCCAATTCCTGATGATCACCCACGCGACGCAGTGGTACTTTCTTGGCCAGATCAAATTTATCTTTTAAATCTCCCGGGAGTAACCTATCCCACGCACCTTTAGTAGGGAAGGGGCCGGGAGCAATGGCATTTGAGCGTATACCGTATTTTGCCCATTCTACCGCCAGAGAACGTGTCATTGCAAGAACTCCTGCTTTTGCAGTAGCACTAGGCACCACATATGCAGAACCCGTCCAGGCATAGGTGGTGACTATATTTAAAATGGTTACACTTTTTTGTTTTGTTTCTATCCAGTGTTTACCAAAAGTCAGCGTACAGTTTTTACTTCCTTTTAAAACTATATCTATAATCACATCAAAAGCATTTGCAGAAAGTCGCTCTGTGGGCGAAATAAAATTGCCGGCAGCATTATTAAGCAGCACATCAACTTTACCAAATTCTTTAATAACGCTATCTCGCATAGCCTCTACCTCGTCATAATTACGCACATCGCATTGTACAGGAAGAACCTTACCGCCGGTTTCTTCTTCCAGCTCTTTTGCGGTCGCTTTAAGCTTGTCAAGATTGCGAGATGAGATAGCCACCTGCGCGCCAAGCTGCAGAAAGTATTTTGTCATTGATTTACCCAGACCGCTGCCACCGCCGGTTACCACAATCGTTTTTCCTTTAAGAGCGTCATCTCGAAGCATTTTGTCTGTGTACATCTTATTATAGTTTATATTAATATGCTACTTGTTATCTCTGGCAGCTTTAGTGGAATAGTTTAAATTGAAAGCTATTCTTCTTAATCGTCAAAAGTCTGAAGCAACAATTCTAAAATCGAAATTGCCGCTTCACTAATTTTGGTTCCGGGACCAAAAACTGCCACGGCGCCTGCATCAAAAAGAAACTGGTAATCCTGCTGCGGTATCACACCGCCTACAATTACCATGATATCATCACGATCTAATTTTTTGAGTTCGTTTATCACTTGTGGCACCAGCGTTTTGTGTCCACCGGCCAATGATGAAATTCCTAAAATATGAACATCATTCTCTACTGCCTGTCTTGCCGCTTCTTTAGGTGTTTGAAATAACGGACCAATATCTACATCAAAACCTACATCTGCATAGCCGGTTGCGATCACTTTCGCACCTCTGTCGTGCCCGTCCTGACCCATTTTAGCGATCATAATACGTGGTCTGCGACCTTCAAATTCAGCCAATTTGTCTGCGAGCTGTTGGGCCTTTTTAAAAGTCTCGTCGTTACTTATTTCTTTGCTATACACGCCGCTAAATGATTTAATTTGTGCCTTATATCTGCCAAAAACCTCCTCTAAAGCTAGTGAAATCTCCCCTATGGTTGCTCTTTCGCGTGCAGCTTCAACTGCGAGATCCAGTAAATTACCTTCGCCGGTTTTGGCACAAGTAGCCAGTTTTTGAAGGGTTTTAACCACTTTTTCACTATTTCTACCCGATTTTACTTCGGCAAGGCGTTTTAATTGCGATTGCCTAACCGCTTCATTATCAACTTCCAGAATTTTAAAAAGGTCTTCATTAAAATCTGGTTTGTATTTATTAACGCCTACAATAACATCTTTACCGCTATCTATACGCGCTTGCTTAATTGCAGCAGCTTCTTCAATACGCAGTTTAGGAATTCCTTTTTCTATTGCTTTTGTCATACCACCCAGATCTTGTACTTCTTCAATTAGCTCCCAGGCTTTTTGCACGATCTCGTGGGTGAGATTTTCTACGAAATAGCTTCCAGCCCAGGGATCAACGGTACGGGTTATCTGTGTTTCTTCCTGCAGAAATATCTGTGTGTTTCTGGCAATACGCGCCGAAAAATCTGTAGGTAAAGCAATCGCTTCATCGAGTGCGTTAGTATGCAAACTTTGTGTACCACCAAAGGCAGCCGCAGCAGCTTCTATTGTGGTTCGCGCAACATTGTTAAACGGGTCTTGCTCAGTAAGACTCCAGCCGCTTGTCTGGCAATGTGTTCTTAAGGCAAGCGATTTAGGATTTTTAGGATTAAACTGTTTTACAATTCTTGCCCAGAGCATACGGGCGGCGCGCATTTTTGCGATTTCGGTAAAATGATCCATACCTATTGCCCAGAAAAAGGAAAGTCTAGGGGCGAAATTATCTATGTCGAGACCGGCATTTATGCCTGTGCGCAAGTATTCTAATCCATCGGCTAATGTGTATGCCAGCTCGATCTCACAAGTCGCGCCTGCTTCCTGCATGTGATAGCCCGAAATAGAAATTGAGTTAAACCGGGGCATTTTCGCGGAAGCATATTTAAAAATATCTGAAACAATACGCATTGATGGGCCAGGAGGGTAGATGTAGGTGTTGCGCACCATAAACTCCTTTAAAATGTCGTTTTGTATCGTACCAGATAATTGCTCTGGTTTAACTCCTTGTTCTTCTGCGGCGACAATATAAAAAGCTAGAATAGGAAGCACGGCACCATTCATCGTCATTGAGACAGACATCTGGTCAAGAGGGATTTGATCAAAAAGTATTTTCATATCCTCAACGGTATCGATTGCGACACCGGCATTGCCCACATCACCTTCTACGCGCTCATGATCACTATCATAACCTCGATGTGTAGCAAGATCAAAAGCCACAGACAGCCCTTTTTGCCCGGCTTTAAGATTTCTTCTGTAAAAGAGATTGCTTTCTTCTGCTGTAGAAAAACCTGCGTACTGCCTTATAGTCCATGGTTTTCTTACATACATTGTACTGTACGGGCCGCGTAAGTATGGTGGCAAACCTGCAGCAAAATCTAAATGTTCTATATCTTCTAAATACTTTTTAGAATCTTTAGTTGCATCAGATTTATTAAATGTGAGATGTTGCAGATTTTTACGCATATTGTAATTTTTGATCTGTAATTAAAGAAGTATTTCTATAAATTGATCTAATGTTCAAAATACGATTTCCTTGGTAATTAGTAAACGATAAATTTTGAAAGTGGTTATTCAGTTTTCTCAGGTAAATCGTAAAGGCGCCCGTAATACGAATCCAGCGCGATATAAATAGCAAGATATTTGTCTTTGCCTGCTTCATTAATGACATTGCGTATGCGGCGTTCAAGTATAGTAGGGCTAAGAGCATTGACCGATTTTAATGAAGAAATTGTCGTTTTTAAGCCTGAATTGCTGATATTTTCCAGCAGGCAGGACACAAATGGATGATCGTAATTGAGAACACTTTTATCATTTCCCGGGAGCCAGAGACCTTCTATATTTTTAAGTTCCTGCATAACCTCAAGCGTATGAGGAGATACCATTTCGCCATAAGGCGCTTTACCGCTCATCCCGTAATAAATGTATTTACGGTATGCATTTCTGGTATCGTAGAATTCTGTGGTGTATTTTTTTGTGATATCGTCTTCAAAAGAGAATAAAGCTTCTTTTATAAGGGTAGAATCTATTTGATCGCAGGATATATCAAGCGTTTCATCACTATATTCAAATTTTAAACTTTGTTTTTTTCCACAGGAAACAATCAGAAAAATGGCACTTAGAAGAACTAAAAAATTGAAGAGAGATCTATTCATTCTGTAAACGTTGTTTTTCCTTTTCTTCTGCCAGGCGCTTAGGAATTATAGGTATTACTAAGGTTTTTCTGGGATTTATCTTTAGAAACGGATATAACTCAAGGTCGTTTTTCATACGATCATCAAGATTAGGATGCTTGTTAATGCCTAATAAAACGGTGTTGTCTGCATCAAAATCTGCCTGTTCTTTTTGTGCACTTTCTTTTATTTTACGCTGAATTGTACCGGCTTTCAATAGTTTTAGAAATCCGCCGTCTGCTTCAATTTTTTTGAAAAGATCAAGAGCTTTTTCTGCAAATTGGCGCGTAAGCGTTTCTACATAATAACTTCCCGCAGCAGCATCTTTTTTAGAATCAAAATAACTTTCTTCTCTAAGAATCAATAATTGATTGCGTGAAATGCGTTGCCCAAACTCGTTTGTTTTATGATATAGTGCATCATACGGCAAATTTGTAACGGTGTCTGCACCTCCTAAAATAGCACTCATACATTCTGTTGTCGTGCGCAGCATATTTGTGTTGTAATCGTAGATTACTTTATTGCGTTTTGCAGGAGAAACGGTGATGTGGCATTTTGTAGGTAAACCGTATTCTGCAGCAAGTTGAGCGTATAGCAGTCTTAAAGCTCTAATTTTTGCGATCTCAAAAAAGTAATTTGAAGAAACTGCCAGATTAAAAGTGATAAGCTGGTCTTTTAACTCGTGCTGATATGCATTTAAATATTCATTGGCTTGCGCCAAAGAATACGCTAATTGTTGAACGATAGTTGCGCCGGCTTCAAGATAAGGAGATGCATCTATCGTCAAAATCCGGTTATTTATGCCTAAAATCGACTGTAGATCGCTAAAATCATGTTCCATATTATTGAACCAGTTTCCCGAAACTGCAAGATTGCCTATAATATCAATGCCAAAAAACACCGAAATAGACCGATTTTTAGCCTCCAGAGCCAGATTTTTTAAAAATTCTTTGTCTAAAAATGAAAATCTAAAATATAGAGTTACAGACTTATTTTCAATTGCTGAAAAGAGAATTGAAACATCAAAAGGTTTATCGGCTTTAAAGATAATGGTCTGAGTACCTTTTGCAAGCACCTCATTTGCAGTTCTGGCAGAAACTTTAGGATCTAGTATAAAAATTTCTTCACCTATCTTCCAGTCTTCAGGATGGTCGGGGATAGGAGTGTTTTCAATAAAATCTTCGCTGCTGTAAAAGGGCTTTACATCAATACCTTCTTCTGTATTCCATACCAAAGTCTTATTATAATCTGCACCTTTAAGATCGTACTGAATCTTTTGTTTAAAGGCTTTTGCAGAGACGGTATCAAATTCAGAAAACAGGGATTTACTCATAGTTAATTCTCATTTTTAAGGCTGTCTTCATATTCTATGATGTAAATTTCTTCATTATCCTTTTTCATAAAATACTCTTCTCTTGCAAAACGCTCCAGTTCTTCAGTATCTTTTAAGCTTTGTATCTGCTCTTTATCTGAAGTGATCTCTTTGAGAAAATAAACCTTATTGCCTTCTAATTTATCAATCTCATCGTTTAATTCTTTATGAATAAACCAGGAATTGGCATCAAAAAAGAACATCCAGATCGAGAAAATAACAAGAATGAGCACATATTTGTTGCCCAAGATCCTGAACCATCTCTTCTCTTTCAGTTTTTTGATCCCCATTGTTTTAGGCAAGACGTTGATTGATTATAGTACGAACGATATCAACAGCTACAGTATTATATCTGTTGTTAGGTATTATAAGATCTGCAAACTCTTTTGTGGGTTCTATAAATTGTTGATGCATAGGTTTTAATGTCGTCTGGTAACGATTTAAAACTTCATCAAGATCCCGACCACGCTCTGCTATATCGCGCTTTAGGCGACGTATTAAGCGTTCATCAGAATCTGCATGAACAAATATTTTAATGTCAAAAAGGTCTCGTATTTCAGGATGTGTGAGAATAAGAATTCCTTCTACGATGACAACCTTTCGCGGATGCGTAATTACTGTATCTTTTGTGCGATTATGCTTAACGAAAGAATAAACAGGCTGCTCTATTGTTTTACCTGCTCTTAGATCTTCAAGATGTGAACAAAGTAACTCAAAATCAATAGCTCTGGGATGATCAAAATTTATTTTGATACGCTCGTCATAACTAAGATGTGATGTGTCTCTGTAATATGAATCTTGTGATATTACAGTCACTTCACCTTCCGGAAGTTCATGCACAATCTGGTTTACAACTGTTGTTTTACCACTGCCCGTACCACCGGCAATTCCCATTATAAGCATAAGTCTCGTTTGCGGCAAATTTAGCAAACTGAAGGCAATATCCTGATTTTAATTTTTTGCCGGGTGGCTACTAATAAAAATGTCTTTTAAAAGCTTCAATAGCAGCATAATCTGCCAGACCCAGCTTGTGGTATTTAGTAGCTGTCTCTTTATTACGTTCTTCAGCACGTACCCAGAATTCTCTAGAGTCGTCCCCTTGAAACATAACCCCATCTTTTTGTGACTGGTGATAAAATATTGCTTTTCGCTTGCGTAAAACCTGATCTGGACTCATAGGTACCGCCATATCTATCTCGTGCATTCCCCATTCATGCCATGCACCTCGATATAACCAAACCCAGCAATCACTCATGTATGGCTCTTTTTTAAGTCTGGCTAATGCCTGAAATAGCGCATCAAGACATACTTTATGAGTGCCATGCGGATCTGCGAGATCACCGGCAGCATAAATCTGGTGCGGTTTAATTTCTTCAATAAGATCGCACATGATAGCAATATCTTCTTCTCCTAACGGATTTTTCTTTATACCACCTGTTTCATAAAAAGGAAGATTAAGAAAGTGCGCTTGCTTATCTGGTATACCTAAATATCGCGTGGCTCCTATAGATTCTTTTTGTCTAATGATTCCCTTTAATTGACGAACGACGGGATCATCTACAGCAAATTTCTCACTTTTCTTGATGTGCTTAATTATATCCTGATAGCAATCACTTCCCGGGGTCATTGCAGCTGCAACTTCTGCATAGGTAAGGGCGTGATCATTAGAAACAGCAATATTGCCAGATGTCTGGTAAGCCACGTGTACTTCATGACCCTGTTCTACTAGTCGGTCAAAAGTGCCTCCCATAGATATCACATCGTCATCAGGGTGCGGACTAAATATTAATACCCGTTTTTTAGCAGGTTCCGAACGTTCTGGTCGTTTTGTGTCTTCGGCATTGGGTTTACCGCCGGGCCATCCCGAAATTGTATGCTGCAAACGGTTGAACATTTTAATATTGAGTTCGTAAGATGAGCCTTCTAAAGTAAGAAGACCTTCCATACCGTTATCGTTATAATCTTTATCTGTAAGTTTCAGAATAGATTTCTGAGTTATATCACAAAGCCAAACAACAGCTTTTCTGGTAAGCTCTGGCGTCCAGTCACAGGTGCCAACAAGCCATGGAGTTTTAATACGTGTAAGATCTGCAGCTGCTTCTGTATTTATAACAAAGGTTGTGTTCTTATGACCTTGTAAATAAGTTGAAGGTACCTGAGCGGTTATATTGCCTTCTATAGCTTCTTTTACAATTTCGGCTTTATTTTGTCCCCAGGCGAGAAGTACAATGCGTTTTGCCTCTAATACCGTTTGTATGCCCATCGTTATTGCCTTTTTTGGTACATTTTCTAAACCAAGAAAAGCAGGAGAAGCATCAGTGCGCGTTAAATGATCTAAGGTTATAAGTCTGGTACGTGAGTTGTAATGTGACCCCGGCTCGTTAAAACCTATGTGACCGGTACGACCTATACCCAACAATTGAAAATCTAATCCGCCCAGTTTTTTAATTTTCTGCTCATAGTCTACACAGAATTCTAAAATCTGATCTGCAGGTACCTGCCCGTGTGGGATATTTATATTGTCTTCATCGATGTCTATATGATCAAAAAGATGCTGATGCATAAAGTAGTGATAGCTCTGCGCGTGTTGTGGCGACATGGGGTAGTACTCATCAAGATTAAAAGTCACCACATTTTTAAAGCTTAAACCATCTTCTTTATGCAGGCGCACAAGTTCTTCATAAACCTTAATAGGCGAAGAACCGGTTGCCAAACCCAGAACACAAACCTTACCGGCTGCATTCTTCTTTCTTATTAAGGTCGCTATCTCTCGCGCAACAATAACCGAAGCTTCATTTGAATTGTCAAAAATGACATTATGAATTTTTTCAAATCTGGTATTTTCATAAATACCGGCTTCCTGATAACTTATGCTTTTATCCTGACGCATTTCAAATTCAGCAATCATCTTTAAAATTTTTAGAGTTAATCGATCAAAACTGCTTTCTACAAGCAAATTTTTTGACCGTACTTGATTATGAACTTATAAGAATTTATAAACTTATTTAAAAATAATGAATTTATTTCAAGTTAATAATGTCAATTTCGCACAAAGTTTAAAAATTAATGAGCAATGAAGTTAATATAGTTGCAAATGGAAAAAGCCCTTATTTTTTACAATAAGGGCTTTTTAAAATATGTTTAATTCTTTAGTGTGGCAATTTATCTTTAACCAGACCGTAGACAAAAGTTCCCGCTATGGCAGCAACTACAACAATCATTATAGAAATATAACCTGCACCTGTAAGTACATACATTGGTCCCGGGCAAGCACCTGCCAGTGCCCATCCTAAACCAAATATTATTCCGCCCAGCATGTAGCGTGAGAAACCCATTTTCTTGGGTTTTAAAGACATCTCGTGTCCTCCAATTGCTTTTATTTTAAATCTCTTAATTATTTGAACGCCCAGCACACCAATAATTAGGGCAGAGCCCATTATGCCGTACATGTGAAAAGATCCAAACTCAAACATTTCATAAATGCGAAACCAGGACGCGGCTTCAGATTTATACATGATTATTCCAAAAAAGATACCTATAACTAAATATACCAGTGTTTTCATCGTTTAAAATATTAGGGGATAAATAAGGTGAATCATTACAAGACCACCTATAAAGAAACCTATAACCGCTATTAGTGATGGCAGTTGTAAATTACTTAAACCAGAGATGGCGTGACCCGATGTGCAACCACCTGCGTAGCGCGCACCAAAACCAACTAAGAATCCGCCTATTATCAAAATTGCAAGAACCTTAGGACTAGATAAAGCTTCAATACTAAAAATCTCTGTGGGCAGGTAAGCTTTGCCTGCACTCTCAATACCATAACCCTGTAATTTCACAACTACATCATCTGCAATAACAACTGTATTGTCTGAAAGATAATGCGAGGCTAAAAACCCGCCTATTGCGGCTCCTACAATTACAATCAAATTCCACCGTTCTTTTTTCCAGTCAAACCTAAAGAACTCTGCAGCTTTTCCTGCACCTGTGGCAGAACAAAGCGTGCGCAGGTTAGAAGACATACCAAATTGTTTACCTACAAAAAGCAGGAGAAACATAACTAAAGCTATTAACGGCCCGGAAACATACCAAGGCCAGGGATTAGTGATCCATTCCATATTTTAAATTTTGATGCAAATAAAAGAGAAATTGAGAGAGCTTACAGTAACATATGTTACGAAAGTAATTCAACCTTAATAACTATGATCATCAAGTTTTACCTTTCCTCTAAAAGTACGATAAACGAAAAAGGTATAACTCAATACCAAAGGACCTCCAATAGCCACAAATAGCAACATGATCCCTAACGATTTGTCTGATGCTGCTGCATTATACACATTGATGCTGTAATCATAATCTATAGTTGAAAAAAGTAGGGTAGGATAGAGTTCTATAGCTACAAGCACAAGCAATAGACTTATTGTGACCGAAGAGAAGAAGAAAGCTAAAGAGTATTTTTTCTTATTGGCCAGTCGTGGCACGTTTGCAATGCTTAAAAAAGTAAGCAAAGGCACTATAAAAAGCACCGGATTACTGCGAAAATCGTCAGATAAATGCGGAATATAAAGAAGAGTATACAAAGTGGTAATGCCGAAACTTACCATAAAAAAGATCATTCCTTTCTTGAGTAGTTTTGTGAGTTTTGCAAATAATCTGCCTTCGGTTTTAAGTAAAAGATATATAGCACCGTGAGACATAAAAAGGGCAAGTGTAGTTATGCCTGTCATTAATGCGTACGGATTTAGAAACTCAAAGAAAGGACCACCTTCATAGTCAAAATTTTCGCCAATAGCGATACCTAAAAGTATATTTCCTAAAATAACTCCCAGTAAAAATGCCAGCATGATACTGCTAACACTATAGCTTATATCCCAAATTCTGCGCCACCATTTCATTTCTTCTTTGCCTCTAAATTCAATAGAAATCGCCCTAAAGATTATAAAAAGCAGAAAAAGCATAAACGGGATATACATAGAACTGAACAGACTCGCATACATCACGGGAAAACCTGCAAATAAAGCTCCACCGCCTATCACGAGCCAAACCTCATTACCATCCCAAACAGGACCTACTGCATTTAATGCAATACGCCTGCTTTCTTCCTTTTTAAAAAAGAGATGCCAGGCTCCTGCGCCAAAGTCAAAACCATCTAATATAGCATAACCTGAGAAAAGGGCACCAACTACAAGAAACCATAACGTGGGATAATCTATACCTAAAAAAGTAGCCATAATTCTTAATTTCCGGTTAGCATTTCTGTCATTTCACGGGTATGTGGTCTATCGTTGTCATCTTCCTCATCATAAGGACCATGTTTTATTTTTTTGTTTAAAAGATATACAAAAAGTACAAAAAGCAGACTGTAGACCAATAAAAACAGAATTAAAGAAAATACGATCTGATTTGCAGAAACCGCCTGTGAAAAAGCTTCAGAGGTTCTAAGTAAGCCATAAACCACCCAGGGCTGTCTACCCATCTCTGCAGCAAACCAACCCACCTGGTTGGCTATTTGTGGTAAAAGGGCTGTAAAGACGAAAACCCAAAGCAGCCATCGTTTGTCAAACAATTTACCACGCCACCATTGAAAACTGGCATAAAGGGTAATAAAAATGAGGAACATGCCAATAGCGATCATAATGTGATAAAACTGAAATACAGCATTTATTTGCGAAGGCCGTTCATCTTCAGGAAAAGCATTAAGACCGGTAACTGGTGCTTTAAAATCTTGTTTGACTAAAAATGAAAGTCCGCCGGGAATACCAACACCCGTCACTTCCTGACTTTCTTTATCTACCCAGCCAAATAAATACATATCTGCCGGAGCATTTGCTTCAAAATGACCTTCAAGTGCTGCTAGTTTTGCCGGTTGATTTTCACCCACACCATCTGCAGACCTGTGACCGGCCAGTAACTGCGCTAAAGAGAATACAGTTGCAGCGACTAGAGATATTTTAAAAGCCATTTTTGAGATCTTCACGTACCTGCCTTTTAATAAATAATAGGCATGAACACTAAGAATAAGAAAAGCACCAGATAAAAACGCACCTAACCACACATGTATAAGTCTATCCATACTGGACGGATTAAAAACCATAGCCCAGAAATCTGTTATTTCTGCACGCACCTGCATACCGTGACCTACAATGTGGTAACCTGCGGGCGTTTGTTGCCAGCTATTTGCAACAACGATCCAGACGGCAGAGAACATAGATCCCAGAAATACACCTACAGTAGAAACAAGATGCACCCAGGGTTTCACACGATTCCACCCAAAAAGAAGAACGCCCAGAAAACCGCTCTCAAGGGCAAAAGCAAATATACCTTCTGCAGCCAGTGCGCTGCCAAAGATATCGCCTACATAGCGTGAGTAAGTTGCCCAGTTAGTCCCAAACTCAAATTCCATCACAATACCAGTAACTACACCAATACCAAAAGTTAGGGCAAATATTTTTGTCCAGAAGCGGGCAAGAATATGATAATCATCTTTTTTAGTGCGTACATAAAGGCTTTCAAAGATCACCATTATAAGTCCCAAACCTATACTAAGAGGCGGGTAGATGTAATGAAATGCAATAGTAAAAGCAAACTGGATTCTGGCGAGTATTTCTACATCCATGATAGGAGGTTTTGTCCTGTAAATGTACGATTTTATGCCCGAATTAACCGATTTTTAAAGGTGTAAAACCAGCTAAAAATGCATAAAAAAAGCAGTTGTATTGCTACTTTTTAGGGTAGTTCTACAACTGCTTTCATCAAGAGTATTTTAAATGTTCTAGCTAAACTGTTTTACGTTCTCACTAAGGTCGTAAACAGGTACTTTATCTATTGCTTTGTCTACAATACTGCTTCCTGCCGCACTGCGATAACCACCTGCACAATGCACAACAATAGGTTTGTCTGTGGGTATTTCATCTGTTTTTTCCCGTAGCTCATTTAACGGGATAGTAATGGCATTCTCAAAGAATTTACCTTCTTCAGTCTCGCTGGGATTGCGAATATCTATGATTGTATATGAATCGGGATTTTCTTTAAAAGAATCTAACTCAAAATTATCTGAAGAAACGATCTTTTCATCCTTAAGAGTTGCTACCAGTTTTATTTGAGATTCATAACCTATTTTCGCTACGCGATTAAGCAATTTCCATGCGTTCTCTATGCTGTCTACCACAAGAACAAA
This sequence comes from Leeuwenhoekiella sp. A16, assembly GCF_047946675.1. Lineage (GTDB taxonomy): Bacteria > Bacteroidota > Bacteroidia > Flavobacteriales > Flavobacteriaceae > Leeuwenhoekiella. The sequence continues at coordinate 3,632,054 of NZ_CP172313.1, read as the reverse complement.
TTCTTCTTTAGGCTGAACGATAGATCCTAACCAGGTTTCAAATTTGGCAGTATCTGAAACTGCCATTATATTGATGCTTCCCGGTAAATGTTTGGTTTTAAAATGGGCCTCATCACGGGTATCTATAACCAATAAACCTTGCCCTACTTCGTTAATATTTACTTGAAGCGGAATGCCGGCGATGCTTTCATTTAAATTTTGTGCACCGGTTTTATTGATATCAACATCAAAACCAAAATAATGAGGGATGAATGGCTGTGAGTCTAGTATAGTATCAATAAATTCCTGTTCGGTTTGATCTTTAAAAGCCCAGTTGCCCATGCGCTCATTGCCTAAAGTACTAGAAGAATCTGCACTCAGGTTCTTACCACATAGACTTCCCGCACCATGAGCAGGATAGATCAAAGATTCATCAGGCAGATCATTAAACTTCGTCGTAATGCTTTTATACATTTCTTTTGCAAGTTCAAGACGTTTTGCTCGCATATTGCCTGCGTTTTCACGTAAATCAGGGCGGCCTACATCGCCTATGAATAAGGTATCTCCAGTAAATAAGGCTGTGCGATCACCATCTTCTGCCACAATAGTAATACTGTCTGGTGAATGCCCGGGAGTATTTATTCCTTTAAAAGTAACATTTCCCATTTTTAAAGATGAACCATCGTCAAAAGAGGTGTGCTCATAATCTGCTCCTAATAATTTACTTGCGTAAATAGTTGCTCCGGTTTCTTTATGTATTTGCAAATGCGCACTTACAAAATCTGCATGCGGGTGCGTTTCAAAAATCGCTACTATCTCTGCGTTGTGCGCTTCCGCGAAAGCGTAGTAATGCATGGGATCACGCTCTGGATCTACAAGTGCCATCTGGCCCTCACTAATAATTGCGTAAGAGTAGTGCGATAACGGTTTATATTCAAATTGTTTTATCAACATGATGTAAGTTTTATTCTTTAGAGCAAAAATATTGTGGTTATGTGTATGCCACAGTAACTTTAGTTACAGATTGCTATTATTTCAGTTTTGTTTTTTAAAAGGGTAGGTAAGCTGGTTCTTAAAGTCTTTGGGGAAATTCTCATCTCCATTAAAACCTATTTCTATATTTCTACCGCTTTCAGGAACGTAAGCTGTGCCAAACAAGTAATCCCAAATACTCAGGCTTAAACCGTAGTTCATACCGTATTTATGATTAGGTGGTAATTCTTTTGCGTGATGCCAGATGTGCATGTTTGGATTGTTAAAAATATATCCCAACTTGCCATAATTCCAATTTACATTGGCGTGATTTAAATGACCTATGAAAACGGCGAGCATATGAATTACAAAAAATTGCTCAATGCCAAAACCTATCATGGCCAGCGGAATGTACTGTATAGATTTATAGATAATAGTTTCCATAAAGTGAAAACGGAATTGCGCTGCAAAACCCATTTCTTTTACGCTGTGATGTACTTTATGAAACCTCCACATCCAGGGAACACGGTGTAGCATGCGGTGCACATTCCATTGTATAAAATCTGCAATGATAAACATAATAAGCAACTGCGACCATACCGGAAGCGTATTTACGTGAAATGCGACTATATTCTCCACACCAAAAATCGCCAGAAAATCATTAAAAACCTCGACTCCTACATTAGAAATCGCATTATAACCTACGAGAGAAAATAAAAAGAAATTGAAAAGGATATAAAAAGCATCAAGCCAAAATCCCTTTCTAAAAATGGGTTGTTTTGTGCGCCAGGGTAAGATTATCTCAATAAGAAAAACCAGAATTGAGAGTGCCAGGAGCCAATAGAAATAGTTGGTCCATGACGGGTTTGTGATCTCATCAATAAGATAATAGAAGTACCCTACAAAAGAGTCTATTATTATATTGAAGTATTTAGACAAGAGTTCTCATTTTAGTTTTGCAAAAATAGAATTATTTAACAATTTAAAAGTTGATTCTAGAAACAATACCTTCTGCAGGGTTAAGTAATGTTACAGTTTTGTTATAGCCAGATAAATACTCTTTTATCGCCCTTTTTGTGCTTAATTTTAAGGGACAAACCTAAAAAATATCCAACTATGAAAAAGACAAAATTAGGAGCAGAACATAAGTACGGACTTGGTGGCGTGCCAATAGGCAATTGCTTTGAGGTTGTGACAGACAAACAGGCTGAAGAAACGCTGGAAGCAGCCTGGGAAGCAGCGGTAAGGTATTATGATACTTCTCCTTTTTACGGCTTTGGGCTGAGCGAAAGAAGATTCGGTCATTTTTTACACAATAAGAAGCGCGAAGAATATTTGCTTTCTTCAAAAGTGGGGCGCATTTTATATCCTACTAAAGATGTCCCTGAATCTATGTGGAATGAACCTTCACCTTTTGCCTATAAATACGATTATACCGCAGCCGGTGTGCGTAGATCTATAGAAGACAGCCTGCAGCGATTAGGAGTAGAGCGACTAGACTATGTTTTTATACATGATTTGTCACCAGATAACGATGAAGATCTGCCAGGAGGATGGGAAAAGCAGTTTGAGATTGCCAAAAATGGTGCAATGCCAGAATTGTCTAAAATGAGAGATGAAGGTCTTATACAAGGATGGGGACTGGGAGTAAATACCATAGAACCTATTTTGAGAACTCTTGAGGTTGCAGATCCTGATATATTTTTATGTGCAATTCAATATTCTATAGTAGAACATAAAGAGGCTAAAGAAAAATTATTGCCTGCCATCGAGAACAGCGATGCAGATCTTATAATTGCAGCGCCTTTTAATGCAGGATTATTGGCTGGTAAGGGACGCTATAATTACTGGGGTAAAATGCCCGATGATATCAAAGAGCGTTATGAAACAGCCAGGCGTATAGCTAAAAAGCATAATGTAGACCTTGTAGATGCTTCTTTACAATTCTCGTATGCGCCAGAAGCAGTTTCAACTGTATTGGCAGGAGCCAGCAAACCGGATCAGGTAAAACAAAACATTGCTGCTTTTGACGTAGAAATACCAGAAGCATTCTGGCAAGATTTAACTAAAGAGGGTATTCTGGAAGAGCAAGACAGTGTACCTGCTTAAATTCTATTCACACAGAAAATACTTATGAGTCCTGAGTAATAAACTCAGGACTTTTTCATTATATCAACTCTTTATAGATAATATAAATACCCATTAGTAGTACAAACCACCCAAAGATTTTCTTCAATTTACTTTCGTTAATAAATTTATTGAGCCAGATGCCTAAAAAGATCCCAATAATTGAAATACCTGTGAAAATGCCTAAGAAAGCCCAGTCAATGGTAAGATTTTGTACGTCTCCCAGAAAACCGATAAGTGAATTAACTGCTATTATTAATAAAGAAGTCGCCACAGCTTCTTTCATAGGTAAACCGGCAAGTAAAACTAAAGCGGGTATTATTAAAAATCCGCCTCCAGCGCCTAAAATCCCCGTAATTATACCAATAAATAGCCCGTAAATGAGAATGATAGGATAATTCATTTTACAATCTACACACTCCTTTTTCTTCTTATTGTTTTTGATCATGGCATAAGAAGCAAGTATCATTACGATTGCAAAAAATACCATGATCCCAATATCTTTTGTTACGGTAATAGAATTGAAACTGAATAATACATCAGGAAATGCAGGTACCAGATAACGTCTGGTTAAATAGACCGCGATAAACGCGGGTAGAGCAAAAACTGCGGCAACTTTATATTTAACTAAACCCTTTTGCATGTTCTGCACAGCACCTACGAGTGAAGAAGAGCCAACAACAAATAAGGAGTAAGCAGTCGCCACCACCGGATTAAGTGCCAGAAGATAAACTAAGATAGGAACGGTAAGAATAGAGCCGCCACCGCCAATAAGTCCCAATACAAGCCCTATAAATAAAGCCCCAATATAACCCAGTATTGCTGTTACTTCCATATCATAATTTATAGCACAAAAGTATATGCCTTGCAAAGCTTTTGCAGTAACAAAGGTTACAAAGCATAAATATGGCAAAAAATTATGAAACTCTAAAAATGTAAGTTCTGTAGATTAAAACAAGACTTCTATTTTGTTGCGGTGTAATTTTATCTTGCCTCTGTTTTCAAGTGCTTTTAGCAACCTGGAGATCACAACTCGGGATGTATGCAGTTCATAAGCGATATCCTGATGCGTGCTGTTTATTACGTTGTCTTTTGTGATCTTAACTTTGTCGCTGAGGTATTTCAGGAGCCTTTCATCCATATTTAAAAAGGCGATGCTGTCAATTGTGTCAAGCATTTCCATGAGGCGGGTGTGGTAACTTTCAAAAACAAAATTGCGCCAACTCTTATAGTTTGCCGTCCATTCTTCCATTTTTTGAATGGGGATCATAATCAATTCTGTATCTAATTCTGCGATTGCGCGTATCTCACTTTTTGTTTGGCCCATGCAGCAACTTAGGGTCATGGCACAAGTATCGCCTTTTTCAAGGAAGTAAAGCAGAAGTTCATCACCCTCTTTATCCTCTCGTAATATTTTGATCGCTCCAGAAATTAGTAACGGCATTGCAGTTACATATTGGCCTATTTCCATGAGTTTTTCACCTTCAGCTATATGTTTTTGTACACCTACTTCACTTATTTCTTCTAACAATTCATTTTCAAAAAGGTGGGCGTATGCTTTCAGATCTTCATTCATTGTTGGCCAATTTGAGTTATGCTTTTTCAAAAGTACTATTTGTTTAAATGATTGTCTTTATAAATTAATATTACATACAAATTGTAGGCAGTTCGCCGCACAAATAGTTATGGATTCAATATCTTAGTCTAAAATCAAAATATGCAGCTTCAGCTTAAGAAATACGTACTTCCGTTAAAACATACTTTTACCATTTCGCGAGAATCGCATGACTTTCAAGATACTTTAATAGCCTGTCTTTCGCTAGACGGAAAAACCGGATACGGTGAAGCTACTTCTAATCCCTATTACGAGATCACTTTTGAAAGCATGCAGCAGGAAATAGAAGCGATAAGGCATTTAATTGAAAGCTTTCCGTTTACAACTCCGGAGATTTTTCATGATTTTTTGATCGAAAAAAAACTAAGCAACTTTAGTATTTGCGCTTTAGACCTTGCGGCTCATGATCTGTATGGAAAGCTTCAGGACAAACCTTTGTATGAAATTTGGAAAACTTCTAACGAAAAATATCCTGTCACTAACTATACCATTGGTCTGGATTCTATTGAAAAAATGGTTGCTAAAATGAAAGAAAAACCATGGCCCATTTATAAAGTGAAATTGGGTACTCATGAAGACGTGCAAATAATAGAAGAACTTAGAAAACACACCGATGCTGTTTTTAGAGTAGATGCAAATTGTGCCTGGCAACCGGAAGAAGCTGTAGAAAATGCCATAAAACTTAAGGATTTGGGGGTAGAATTTCTGGAGCAACCACTTAAAGCTGATAATTGGGACGGAATGCAGGTTTTAAAAACGAAATGTGCTTTACCAGTTATTGCAGATGAAAGTTGCATTGTAGAACATGATGTTGAGAAGTGCGCTCCCTATTTTGATGGTATAAATATAAAGCTCACTAAATGTGGCGGATTAACACCAGCGTTGCGCATGATTAAAAGAGCCAAAAAACTAGGTTTAAAAGTAATGGTGGGTTGCATGACAGAAAGTACTGTGGGCATTTCGGCAATTGCGCAACTGTTGCCACAACTGGATTTTGTTGATATGGATGGTGCAATGCTGTTGAAGGAGGACATTGCAGGTGGAGTCAAGATAGAAAGTGACGGTAAAGTGATCTTCCCGGAAATTGGCGGTAGCGGAATTACGTTATGGGAATGATAAATTTTATAGACACATTCCCGGGCAGAGAAGTTATAATTGATGATAAAACGTATCTCTACTTTGGTGGGACTTCCTATTTAGGTTTGCAATACCATACGGCCTTTCAGGATATTCTTATCGAAAATATCAGGAAATTCGGAACCAATTATGGCGCTTCTCGAAAGGCAAATGTTCAGTTTTCTATCTATGAGGAGGCTGAAGATTATTTAGCAGAAATCACAGGTGCTGAAGCTGCAGTTACTTTGTCATCGGGGTATTTGGCTGGCCAACTCGTTGCTGGACATTTTGATAATTCAGCTTACAAATTGTTTTATGCGCCACATACACATTCTGCGCTCTATAATTCTAACATTGAAGAATACAGTGATTATGAAAGCCTGAATCTAGCATTGAGAAATCATACTGAAACCAATTCAAAAGTTCAACCTGTTGTTTTGCTTGATGCTATAGAATTCAGTGGACTGAATTATCCTGATTTTACCGGACTAAAAACGCTTCCGCTGGATGAAGTGATTCTAATTGCAGATGATTCTCACGGTATAGGAATAATAGGCGAGGATGGCGGTGGAGTTTATAATTATTTAAATACCCTGAATCCTAAAGAACTGCTGATTTGTTTTTCGCTGGGAAAAAGTCTCGGCATTTCTGCAGGTGCTATCCTAGGTACAAAAAAGAGAATTGACGAATTAAAAAACACAGCTGTTTTTGGTGGCGGTAGTCCGGCTTCTCCTGCAAATATTGCTACTTTATTGCAATCACAGGCTATTTTTTCGCAGCAGCGAAAAAAACTACAGGAAAACATTTCACGGTTCAAAACCAAATGCAAGAATTTCGATCAATTCGTGCAATTAAAAAATCATCCCGTTTTTAGCCATAAAAACACTGATTTATCCCTCTTTTTGGCCGATAATGGTATAATAGCAACCAGTTTTGCTTACCCACAGGAAGATTCTCCTGTTGTCAATAAAATAGTCATTTCAGCAGGACATACGCCTGAAGATATCTATAAGCTTACTACTCTTATAAATCAATTCTAATCTGCATCCCACCAGACGCCTTCGTCAATCGGTTTAATAACGGCATTGACTTCATCACCGTTTCGAGTTTGTTCAGAAGAGGGATATTGCGCTCTTCTTATCCATTGGCCGTTAAGAGCAGCGTTATGATTTTCGGGTAATTCCAAACCAATGAACACCGCAGGATTAAAGTCATATCTTCTTAGATCAACAAACGATTCAGGATTTAGAAAAGTGGCAATAAATTTCTCTCTCATGATCAAAGCCAGGGTAAGATTACCAGCGCCTACATCTACAGAAGCATCGGTTATATAAGCAGCACTGTCAGTGGCAGAAACTCCCAGTTTATCCATATTTGCCTGAATACCTTCCATGTAAGCAATATAAGCGGCAGCGGTGGCTCCTACAGAAGTTGAGGTGCCGCCATTCTGAAGAAATAATGCTTCCGCCTGAATAAATTTTAATTCGGCATAACTTCCCATCACAATAGGAGCTGTTTGAGACGAATAATAATTATCTGCACCCAGATTTGTATTTGCACCTATGTTAGGATCACCAAATTCATGTACCCCGCCAGAACCATTTATGGCACCCAGATATTCGTCGTCGTCATCACCAATAGTCACAATTTTTGGCAATCTTGGGTCCATTTCTATAGAAGAGAATGGGATTGCAGAACCATTCATTAAACTAATGAGTTGATCTGAAGCCAAGACGGAAAAATTTCCGGTATTGTTCGGTAGAACAACGCCACTGTTCCATAAGTTGAAATTTCGTGTGTTGTAAACTAATTGAAAATCATCGGCGTTTGAAGAGAACGCGTTTGGTATTGCACTTAATGCCTGAGAAACAGCTGCACTTTGATCAATTTCGCTTAAATGAATGGCATATCTGGCTTTTAAGAAATAAGCTGCTTTAATCCATTTTGCCGTATCACCGCCGTAAATAAGATCATCGTCTCCCGGAGTCATCCCAGAACTATCACTGGCTCCCAGCAGGCTAATAGCATCATCGAGCAAAGTATTTATTTGATCATAAACCTGCTCTTGTGGATTAAATGAAGGTGTAAAATCTCCTTCACCCATTGTCGCCATAGAAGCCGGAACATCACCCCATTGATCCGTTGCCAGCCCCAGATTTACAGCCTGCAATATTTTGGCAATACCAGAGTAATGAGATGCGTTCTCGTTTTCGGCTTTTTCAGATAATGTATTTATATCGGGTAACGCCTGCAAATAAATAGAACTCCATGCGCCTGCTATTTGAGTTTCCTCCTGTGTATCTGCACCAGGTTGAAAATAAGAAGCAAGCTGTTGCGAAATTTGACACATGCTTGATGCAACCTGATAGAATCCTGAAGAGGTGTAGTAAATAGAAGTTGGCAGCATGTCTGCCGGAGCAATCGCATCTGTCTGCTCTTTATTAGGATCAACATTATCGCCCAGATAATCATCGCAGGCTGTAAAAATTGCGGTGACACTTAATAAGATGAATATATATTTAACTGCTTTCATAGTCTAAAAATTTAGGTTTACACCAAAGAGATACGATCTGGTATTGGGAATATTGAGTCCGGTAAAACCATAGGCGTTAGTTCCCGCGCTAAACTGGCTTCCTTCAGGATCGTAACCTCTAAAAGGTGTATCAATCCACAAATTAGTTCCCGTAAAGCTAAATGTTACCCTGTTAAATGGGATTTGATTAAGTATTCTGTTTGGTAAACTATAAGATAAAGTCACATTGCGCAGGCGCCACCAGGAAGCGTCCTCAACAAGAATTTCTGCAGCACGGTTATAAATATCAGAACTGCGGTAGTAATTCTCATCAATATTTACAGGAATATTATTTGGTGTACCATCGGCGAGAACTCCGTCAAGAATAACGCCGTCTTCACGTTGTTCGGTAATAGCAACCACACCGTTACGTATGCTGTTGCGTTGACCAGAATCATATATTTCCCCGCCTTCTTTTCGTTCAAATAAAAATGAAAGAGACAAATCTTTATAGCTTATTGTACTGCCTATGCTTCCTAACCAATCTGGCATCGCATTTCCTACTTTTACCAGATCTGATGGACTACGGGCAACTACATGAGGAAAGCCGTCATCACCTATTATCCTGTTACCTGCATCATCATAAGCCCAGGTATAACCAAAGAGGTCACCTGGAGCGCCGCCTACCTGAAGTTTAGAAACTATACCTGCAAAACCGCTATCAGCAAAAATAATCTCGTCTATACCTGCAGGTAGAGAAAGTACTTCTGCATCAACTTTTGACCAGTTTAAGGTGATATCCCATTGAAAATCATTGGTTTTTATGGGGGTTATATTTACTAAAGTTTCTATACCTTTATTTTCTATCTCCCCGGCATTGAGCACAAACGTATCAAACCCGGAAGATTGAGCTACCGGAACCGGCAGGATCTGGTCTTTACTATTTTGTTTGTAATACGTTACATCAAAACCAAAACGGTTATTAAAGAATCTGAATTCGCCACCAAACTCATACGAAGTTGTACGTTCTGGTTTTAAAACTGCCGAACCTCCCTGACTATCGCGGGAATACCCATCAATATCACCATAAGGAAAATTAGAAGGTCTGTCATAATAAACACCCACATACGGTGGCGCATCTTTACCAACTTCTGCGTACGAGGCTCTTAGCTTTGCATAACTTAAAAAATCTGGTAAGGTTCCTGTGTCCTGAAGGGTTTGAGAAAGTACGTAACTCAAACTTACAGAAGGATAGAAAAAGCTTCTGTTCTCTTTAGGAAGGGTGGAAGACCAGTCATTTCTTCCTGTGGCGTTAAGGTAGAGTGTGCTTTTATAATCAAGCCGAAGATCGCCAAATACACCTACAATTTTTCTTTCGCTTCCGCCTATGTCATTAAAATAATTTGTTGCTTCATCGTATGCGTTGAGATTGTCAGGATTGAGACCTTCTGCGCGATTAGTAAGTCGTTTTGATTCTATATCTGAAATTTGATTTCCCAGCAGTAAAGTAGCTGTAAGATCTTCGTTGATCTTCCTATCAAAAGTCACAAAAAGATTAGATGTTATTTCGTTATAATTTAAACCTTCGTTCACAATAAAACCGCCTGTAGCAGAACCAGGGTCGATATCTGGCGGGACAAATCTGTAGCGCTCATCGTGGTAATTATCTATACCTAATTGATATTGAACCGTAACCCAATCTGCGATTTGATAGTTCAGTTTCATATTAGACAGGATGCGGTTTACTTTGCTGTCTAAATAACTAACTTCAGCAAAATAACGTGGATTATCAGCAACGCCGGCGGTATAGTTTTTCTCTGTTCCATCGGGTAATAAATAATCATTCACGTCTATAGTAGGTGACCAGTAAGAAAGCGAACTCATAATTGACTTATCGCCACCATTAGGCAATCTACCATCAGAATATATGTAAGAAAAAGAAGGTTCTATGCTAAATTTATCTGTGATGTTTACCGTCCCGGAAAGTTTTATCGTTGTGCGGTCATAATCTGTATTAGGTACAATCCCTTCTTCATCAGAGCGAGAAAGTGAGCCAAAATAGGTGTAGCTATCGCCACCGCCACTTAAACTGAAAGAATTTGTAGACTGATATCCTTTTCTAAATAAATCCCTGAAATTGTCATAAATCGGTTCATTTGGGGCATATTTCGGTCCCAGAGACCAAAAACCGAATGTATTCCCATTTAAATAATCGTAACCTGTAGGCGAATTAATGTTGGGTACAGAAACAATTTCACCGGCACGTCCTTCTCGCCAAGTCTTCTGCACATCAGGAGTTTTACTTACTTCGTTAAAACCAACTGTACTTTTTAGATTAAATGTCATCTCACCGCTGGCTCCTTTCTTTGTTGTAATGACGACAACCCCGTTAGCGGCTCGTACGCCATACAAAGCAGTAGCTGCCGGACCTTTTAGTATAGATACGCTTTCAATATCATTGGGGTTGAGGTCTGCACTACGGTTTGTAAAAGAGAATTGCTCTGATGATGACGGAGCATTAGAACCTGTACTGGGTAAAACGCTACCTGTAGGGCTCTCGTTACTTATTGGGATACCATCAACTACAAATAATGGCTGATTATTTGCGGAAGGATTTAAGGATGTAATACCACGTATTATTATACTAGAACCCGCTCCTGCAGCACCACTGGTAGAATTTATTGTTACTCCGGCGACTTTACCCTGAATCCCACTTAATACATCGGTGTTGCTGTTTCGCGTAAGCTCATCGTTGCCTATTTCTTGTACAGCATAACCTACAGATCGTTTTTCCTTTTTAATACCAAGGGCAGTTACAACAACTTCGTTAAGTTGCTGTGTATCTTCCTGCAGTACAACATTTATCGTTTTTTGCTGTCCCACAGCGATTTCCTGTGATTTCATCCCGATATATGTAAATTTCAAAATATCAGAAGGAGTAGCGTTTATCTGGTAATTACCGTCAAAATCTGTAGTAGTGCCTGTGTTATTTTTTTCAATAATAATAGAGACGCCGGGAAAGGGCATTCCTACAGCATCTGTTACTTTTCCCGAAACGATTTGTGCGGTTGAATTATAAATTGAAAAGAGGAGAAATAAGACAAAAGTAAAGTTCTTCATAATTACTTTTTGGTTAGTTGATAACCTCTAAGTTGAACAAAAAAGATTTAATTAAAAACTTTTTGTTCATAAAAAACTCTGATTGGTAATTAATTGAATTTTATGGTCCTCTTTTTGTTGAAAGCCTATTATTAGAATGTTTAAATAAAAAATCGGGATTTTACACCTAAAAATCGTCTTTTACGAGGTGAAATCGGGAGGTGTTTTTTTCGCTTAAAGCGAAAAATTAACCAATCAATTTTCCTGAAATATAATATTATTTAAAAGAATATATAATATTTGAAATTCTATAAAAAAAGGGAAATGGAACAAGAATTACTCAGGCTTATTTTCAAACAGCAGACGCGACTTTGATAAATGAGCGCCGTCTTCCAGTTTACAGATAAAAGCTACGAGATCTTCACGCAATTTGCAATGTAAGTCCCAGGATGTAGAAGCATCTTTAGCACTACAAAGCGCTCTTATTTTCATCGCTTTTTCAGTGACCTCTACAACTTGCACGCTGGGTGGATTCTCACGGTCCCAATCATCTGAATTCTCGAGTAGTTCTTCAAATTTATCACGTACTTCCTGCACATTTATTCTATAATCAGCATAAAGAATTATCGGCTTAATTTGATGTGCACTTGTCATAGACCAATTTTCAAAAGTTTGTGTTACCACCTGTTTTAATGGTACAATTAGGCGTCGTTGATCCCATGTTCTAACTACCATATACGTAAATCGAATATCTTCTACATAACCCCAGTCATCATTTATAATTACGGTATCACCTATACGAGCCGGGCGTGTAAGAGCAATTTGAATTCCTGCAATAATATTACCCAGCGTGCTTTGTGCCGCAATACCCAGAATTACGGTTGCAACTCCGGCAGAAGCCAGTAGTGAAATACCCAGTTTTTCAAGGGATCTAAATTGTGAAAGAATGACAGAGCCGCCTATAATTATGACCAGAAAGGTAATTACTCGCCGCGCAACAGAGACATAGGTTAGCATCATGCGCGCTTCAGAATTTTCTTCGGGATTTGTGTCACCTATTTTATTTTCGGCCAGATAGAGCATAAAAGAGTCTATAAATCGCATTATAAACCAGGTAATTGCACCAATTACGGTAATAAGTAAAATCGCATAAAGTGTGCTTGCGAAGGTTCCGCCAAAGGAAATAAGCTTATTAAGCGTCACATAAAAAAAGAGAACACCTATTGCAAAACCAGCCGGCACAGCAAGTTTTTTAGCAATTGTGTTCATCCACGATTTTCCAGATTTTTTAAAAATTAGTTTAAGAATGTAGATGCAGAATCTGCCTAAGTAATAGGATAATAATATGAGAATTAAAGTACCTGCAAATTTCCAGATAGGCATGTTCCATAAACGTATTCTTGCCCAGTCTGGCATCATGCGGTCTAATTGTCTGGGGCCGTACAGCGCATACAAACTGTCTATATTTTCAACCGTATTTGAAGAAATTAACCAGAACGCACCAAAGTCTTTATATTTTACACGTTGCAACCTGAGAACGGCATCCCGCCCCTCAATATCTATCTCACCAAAAACTACACTTCTGCGCGGGTTGCCCGCTATTGCCTGATTAGTTGTTGTCTGAATATCGGTTTGACCATCTGGCCTGTCTGAAAGACCGCTCCAGTCTATTTTTACTCTTTGGTTTAATACGAAATAGAGCTTCTCTGCTAATTCTGCAGCCTCTTCTATAGTAGTGTTGTCAGGGAGTAAATTGAGATTTAGAGCGTAAGCGGCATCTTCATAATTTCCGTTTCTGGCGCTGATCACAAAATGCTCAAGAGTAGCCTGTGGTGACTGAAAATTAAATTTATTAGGCGGAAGACCTATACTTTTATTCAGTCGGCTTAGTATATAATATGCTTCGTTATACTCTCTTATCGCATTAGGTTCAAAATTTCCGGTTTGTGAGGTGGTCTCTTCTGAAGGAGGAAAATCCTGATGCTTTTCTACCTTAGAAGTATCGGCCTGAAAAGCCCTTAAAGGGAAAGATAAAACGAGGTTGAAAGTTAACCAAAGCGTAAATATGGGGGAAGTGAAGATTTTCATTGTGCATAAATTAAGCGCATTTTTATTCAAAATTTATTACAATTACGTTAAAATAGGCTCTAGCCGACTAATTATCGCTCATTCATCACCTAAAATCAGCGCCCCTGGATATACTTATTTTTCTTCAAACTGATGTTTACTTAACAGGATTCCCACATCTTTTAATGGCGGAATATGAAGTAAAATAACCGTTACGATTGCAGCTAGAGGTATAGCAAGCAGCATCCCGATGATACCCCAAATCATGTTGCCAATGATTACTGCAAGAATGACAAAGAAGGGATGCAGATCTACACGATCTCCCACTACATAAGGCTCAAGCACATAACTTTCTACAAACTGTGCCACAGAAAAAGTGAGCACTATACCTATTAAAACACCTGTTTCACCAGATGTAAGATACCCAAGGCTCATGGCTATAAAAAATGCTATGAGATTACCAATATAGGGCAGGAGAGAAAGTATGGCTGCTAAGATACTCACAAGCATAAAATTACTCACACCAGAAATTCCCAGGCCAATGGCATATAATACAGAAAGAAGTGCTATAAGAATTAACTTACCCTGCAAATAATGGGGAGCGACCTGTGCAGATTTATCAATAGCTGTAGTAACGCGCTGTCTATTCTTTTCTGGGAAGGCACGTAGAATAAATACTTTAAACATATGGCGATAACTCAGCAGGAAAAATATGTAGATAAATGTAAGAAGATAATTGCCTAAGAAACCGCTAATACCAGCCAGTAAGCTTCCTGATTTTGATCCTGCAGATGATTGGCTCGTAAGTGTTTTCTGTTTTTCCTGATTTAATTTAAGATCATCTTCAGATATAGGTAATGTTTGTACCGCCCAGTTCTTTAGTTTTTCAACTTTAGGTTTCATGGTTTCTTTGATGTTAGGCCATTCATCTACAAAAGATTTGATCTGAATAGAAATTAATGCAGCAAAGCCCAAAGAAATCAAGAAGAAAAATAGAGCCGCAAGTAGCGCCGTGGCAGATCGTGAGAGTTTCCTTTCAACTTTTTTTGCAAGAGGTAATATGATTAAGCTCAATACAACTGCTGTGATTAAAGGAGAGAAAAATGATTGTGCTTTAATTAATCCCGATATTAAAAAATAGCTCCCAATTATAATACCAAAGGAGTAGCAAAAGATTTTGAAGTATTTATTCATATATAATTTTTAAAATCTGGAAAGAAATTACAAAAATCAAATCTATTACCTACTTAACAGTTTGTTAGAACTAAAAAATAAGCATTAGAAAAGGGTCTTATGAATACAAGGTGGTCTTAATTATTAATAAGTGATGATGATCTTTGTCATTTTTCATACGCATTGAGGTCTGTAAATTTGATGGAATTTTAAAAACCATCTGATGAAAACCAAGATTTTAATTCCTATAGATTTTTCTAAAAACTCACTTAATGCACTTATTTATGCTACAGAGTTGTATAACAATAAAGTCTGTGAGTTTTATGTAGTAAACGCCTATTACCGTTCAGGTTTTTCTGCAGATAGTTTATTGATTCCAAAACCTGATCATGATACACTGAATGAAATGCGATCTGCATCAGAAAACAATATGGATTCTGTAAAAACATATCTGGAATCTCTTCCTAAAGATTGGGCGCATACATTTCATTTCTATTCAGAATTTGGTTCTTTACTTGATGTTCTTAAAGATCAGGTCGAAAAAAAAGATATTCAACTTATTGTCATGGGTGCTAAAGGCGAGAACAATTCTCAAAATTTAGTTTATGGCAGCAGAACAGTGAGTATTATGGAAAAAGTACGCAATTGCCCAGTGCTTGTAATTCCTCATAATACCCAGTCTAAATATCCTAATGAGATCGTATTTCCTACTAATTACGCCACTCATTATAAACATGCTGAACTTAATCATCTTATTGAAATATCAAAGATTTCTCATGCTCCGGTAAGGATTTTACATGTGACTAATGCAAATGAATTATCGAGTGAGCAGCAAGAAAACAAAGAATTATTAAAAGAAATTTTCACAGGTATAGACTATACATGTCATACGCTCACAGGCAGTGAAGTAGAATTAGGGTTGAGGCATTTTGTAGAGAGCAGACAGAGCGGAATGATCGCTTTTATCAATAAAAAGCACAAGTTCTTTGATAGTATTTTTTCCAAATCACTGGTAAAAGATATGGGTAACGCTATGATAGTTCCTATTCTGGCACTTCATGATTTAAACGGCTAGAAGTATGTAAATATTCACATTTAAAATCTATAATTATGAAAGCACTTGTTTATCATGGTCCAGGCGAAAAATCATGGGAAGAAAAACCAAAACCTGAAATAAAAGAGCCTACTGATGCTATTGTAAGAATCAGTAAAACCACAATTTGTGGTACAGATTTGCATATTATGAAAGGTGATGTTCCTACTGTTACAGATGGGCGTATTATTGGTCACGAAGGTGTGGGCATTATTGAAGAAACCGGGAGCGCTGTAAACTCCTTTAAAAAAGGTGACCATGTATTGATTTCCTGTATAACCGCATGTGGTAAATGTGAATATTGCAGAAAAGCAATGTACTCACATTGTGAAAATGGCGGCTGGATCTTAGGTAATACCATAGATGGCACTCAGGCAGAATATGTACGCATTCCATATGCTGAAACCAGTTTATATCCTATCCCAGAAGGATCAGATGAAGATTCTCTGGTAATGTTGAGCGATATTTTACCTACAGGTTTTGAGTGTGGGGTTTTAAAAGGCAGAGTTCAGCCTGGTGACACTGTAGCTATAGTAGGAGCAGGACCTATAGGCATGGCGGCTCTTTTGACCGCACAATTTTTTAGTCCGGCAAATATAATAATGATTGATCTTGATGATAATAGGCTGGAGGCTGCTAAAAAATTTGGAGCTACCCACACGATCAACAGCGCAGATGGTAAAGCGGTAGAAAAAGTGATGCAATTAACTAAGAACAGGGGAGTAGATACCTCTATAGAAGCGGTAGGGGTTCCTGCTACTTTTGAACTTTGTGCCAAAATTGTCACAGCAGGAGGTTACGTCGCTAATATTGGGGTTCACGGTAAAAAAGTTGATCTGCATTTAGAAACGCTGTGGTCACATAATGTTACAATAACCACCAGATTAGTAGATACAGAAACTACGCCTATGTTATTTAAAAATGTTCAATCAGGTAAACTTGATCCTAGCCAACTTATAACCCATCATTTTAAATTAGACAATATCATTGATGCCTATGAAACCTTTGACAATGCTGCCAAAGAGAAAGCATTAAAAGTTATCCTAACTAATTAATTTGTCAATAACGAGAGAGGTTTTCTAAAAGAAGGTTTTTCACTGAATGTATTCAGTTTCTCAAAACTTCACCTATTAGAAGCCTCTTTCTATTATTATAAAATGGAAGATATAGTTCTGGTAATCCTGTGCGCTTTTATATCAGGCATCACGATATTCTTAGGAGTTATTATAGCTTACTTTTTTAGATAAACCAGATACTACAGCAGCCTTGATGCTATTCTCTAGAGGCGATATTATATATCTAATATTCCAGGATATAGCACCTATCTCAAAACTTGATAAAAACCGGCTTTCCGCTCTTTGTGCAAGTCTGGGCTTTTTATTTAGCACGATAGGGTTTAAAATAATGGGGTAAATTTTCTTTTCGCTTAAGCTAAATTCTTTAAACTCAATAAACACCAAATTGGTATAACAAACAGAGAATTAGCCTAAAAAAGAGCGATTTTATATAGAAAAAGGGAGGTTTTTACCTCCTTTTTCTTTGCCATATTTCAGGCTTTATGTGTTTATTTTCTACATATCACGCAACTTGATTTTCGAATTTTAAATGAATTTTTTAATTCAATCGTTGTAGTCAACAAATTCATTAAACCATTTATTTCAAAGGTGACATTCGTCATTTTATAAGACTCATTGCGGTTGCAACTTTGTCCTATAATTAAAAACAATCACCATGAAAATTTTAGGTACTTATCGTTTAACCACAATTCTGGTTATCTCTTTTCTAAGTCTCAATGCATCACTTCTAGCACAAACCTTTACTCTTCAAAAATCAGCTTCGCAAATGGCGGTTTTTGGTACTTCTAACCTACATGACTGGGAACTGACGGTAGAAAACATGCAGGGAACAATTGAAGTAAAACAAGAGGGAAATGTATTAAAGAGCATTAGCAAATTAGACTTATCAATTCTGGCAGAGAGCTTAAAGAGCGGCAAGAACGGGATGGATAAAAACACATTTAAAGCTCTCAATACAAAAGATTATCAAAATATCACCTACAAATTAAAATCTGTAGAAAGCATTAATGCCAAAAACAGTGGAGAATATACAGTAAATACCACAGGAGATCTTATGCTGGCAGGGGTTACTAAGCCTATTTCTTTAGTCTTTGACGCTAAGATCGTGCAAAGTAAGATTACACTCTCCGGAGAGAAAGAAATCAACATGACCGACTATAAAATTGAACCTCCAAAAGCATTGTTTGGCACCATTACAACAGGCGAAAAGGTCATAATTAAATTCAAAGCAACTTTCACCAATTAATATTTAACAGTTTAAAAATCAACATCATGAAAAATTCAATAAAATATTTTAGTCTTATTTGCCTGTTTTTATTTGGAATGGCCGTACAAGCTCAAAGTCAGCGTGACTTAGATAACTACAGAAAACCAGACAAACGCGGGATAGATCAATTTGAAGCTCCTAAGGATACTATAACAACCTTTGATGGTCTTCATGTAAGAATAGGAGGTGCATCTACTTTGCAATATCAATCTATTGATCACGAGAATTCAGGTAATACTGCAACTCCGGTTTTGCAAGATATAGGTGATAATTTTAATCTAGCTACAGCAAATCTTGATCTGGACGTTGCTTTATACGATGGCGTTAGGATGCACTTGCGTACATATCTTTCATCACAGCACCATACAGAAACCTACGTAAAAGGTGGGTACATTCAAATAGATAAACTCGATTTTATACAAAAGGGTTTTATGGAAGAATTGATGAACCATATGCGTGTTAAAATAGGACACATGGAAAATAACTACGGTGATGCTCACTTTAGAAGAACAGATAATGCAATGGCTCTCTACAATCCTTTTGTGGGTAATTATTTGATGGATAGCTTTACTACTGAAGTAGGAGCAGAAGTATATCTTTTTAATGACGGCTGGTTAGGAATGTTAGGTGTTACTAACGGTAAATTAAATCAGGCTGTTACAAATCCTGAAACTACAAGTCCTTCATTTTTAGCTAAAGTAGGCTATGACAATACGGTAGCACCAGATCTAAGACTACGATTAACAGGGTCTATCTATAAAACTAATCAAACCGGAAGTGCTTATTTATATAGTGGTGACCGTTCTGGATCAAGATATTATAATGTTATGACAGCAGCAGATGGCACAGGTGATGGTTTTCGTGCAGGACGTATTAATCCCGATCTTAAAAATGAAATGACATCTGTAATGATTAATCCATTTTTAAAGTATAAAGGCTTAGAGTTCTTTGGAATTTTTGAAACTGCAACCGGTAAAAAATCTACAGAAAGTGATAATCGCACCTGGAATCAATATTCTGGAGAATTAGTTTACCGTTTTGGCCCTACAGAGAATATTTATGTAGGAGGAAGATATAATCTTGTTGACGGGGAACTGGAAGGTGGTACAGATGTAAGCGTAAATCGTTTTCAACTGGCTGCAGGATGGTTTATGACAAAAAATATCTTGATGAAAATAGAGTACATGACCCAGGACTATAATGATTACCCTGTAATAGACATTCATAATGACGGTAACTTTAAAGGCTTATCTTTTGAAGCAGCTATAAGTTTTTAAAGCATGATTGGTGAGTAAAGGTGGGGAGAAGGTATGTCTCTTCACCTTTTAAAAATTATCAAGATGAAATCGAAACTATTTTTCCTAATGATTCTATGTGGCGCATTTGCTTTCGCGCAAAGCTCATATACTAAAAAAGCTGTAGAGGTTCTTAAAAGCAGTGAGTTAAATATAACAGGCAAAACCAATGTAAATACGTTTACCTGCAGGTTTAATACTGATTATCTAAAACCATGTCAATTAATTTCTTATTGCGATAAGAATGGCGTGATCACTTTTAAAAATGCCAGCCTTGTACTCAATGCGAAAGGTTTTGATTGCGGAAGTAAAGGGATAAATAGAGATTTTCAGAAATTATTGAAAACAGATGAGTATCCTGAAATAACTTTAGAATTAATTAAAGCGACCATACATAGAGATAAGTTAGTAGCACAGGTTAATATAACAATGGCTGGTAAAAACAAAGAATATAATGTTCCTGTTGTGGTAAGTGAAGGTGATTATCAAACTTTTAATGGTGTGCTTTCTTTAAAACTTAGTGATTATGAATTATCACTGCCTACAAAGCTTTTTGGATTGATTGTTATAAAAGATGATATCGAAATCAATTTTAATATTGCAGCTCAATTTCAAGATATACAAAGATTTACCCATTCTCAAAGTAATTAGCCTTAGAAAAAGTGGCTTAAAAAGCTAAAAATCCGCTGAAATCGATCGATTTTCAGCGGATTTTTTAGTTGAAACTTTGTCGGGATGAGAGCACGTTATTGGCAACTATCACCCCAGTTATATCAATGTTTTTGACCTGTTAATAAAGGAGTTACACCTTATTGCCGATTTCTAGTCAAATAAGACTAAATGATTGTATCTAAAATTAAAATAAAGGTAAAAAAATTATTCTTTAAAAATCAATTTTTAAGTAATCAACTATTGTTTTTTTTTGCATAAAGCTCTATTAGAAAATACTTTCCTGTTTCGGTAAATTCAATATATGTCTTATTTGATTAGTCAGTTTTCGCTCTGCCCAAAATACTTTGTGCCTGGGTCAATCTATCAATTGTTGCTTTAATTCAAACAGTTTCTAAAGTCTTTGGCATTCTAAGCTTTTTACAACTAAAAATTTATGCAAGAGTTTTAGAGAATAAGCTTATTGATAATATGGGCAGATTAGATCTGGTAATTATAGAGAAGGAAAGACGTAGATGTAACTAATTTAAATTCTCTTATACAAAATGTTTATAATTTTTCTTAAAAACCATTTTATATTTATAGTTTTAAGTGATTTATGACTAAAAGTAATCTTATTCAAATTAATAAACGGTGGGTTGAAGAAGAATTAATTTCCCACCTTACAGAAAAGATAGGGAGTAAGGTTAATATGAGGGTTTATACTATTATGCCTTCTTCCACTCAGATGGATTATCTTTCTTTAAGTAATTTCCTTTCTAAAATTATTCCACATTATGTTTATAGTATCAAAGAAATTGAAAAAGATATATCCAGACAACATAAGCGTAATGAAGTTGCTATTCGAAAAGCAAATCCAAATATTGAGGAAGCAGATATTTTGAATTTAGTTGCGGAGGAAAGTGAACGGGTTGAAAGGGACACATGGAGTCAAATCTTTAATCAAAGCCGTATTTTTTTTCGTAAAAAAGGTGAGAGTTATATAGGCGGAAAATATGGTGAACTTTTACTTTTTGCCTTGGTAGAAAGTGTTCTTGGTTGTAAAATGATTGCGCATAAAATAAAACATTTGACAAATGTAAATGATGAGGTAAAGGGAAGTGATGGTGTTTTTTTAGGTGATTACAATAATGAAAGAGCTATTTTGTTTGGTGAATCTAAAATAATGCAAAGCTTATCCGGGGCTATAGTAGATGCGTTAGGATCAATAAATAGATATCATAATGATCGAGAAAGTGCTCATAATCGGAATCACGAACTTTTAATTGCTCGGGATAATATCGATACATATGAGATAGATGGTGTTGATATTGATGAATTGTATGATCGGTTAGATCCAGAAACTGAAGCTTATAAAAGTCAAATCTTAGTACACCCTATAATTTTAATGTACGAGCGTGCTTTTATTTTGAAAATTCAAAAGAAAGCTACCTCAAGTGATGAGTTCAAAGAATTAATTTCAAAGGAACTTGTAAAACGGTTAAAACAGAAACAAGAGGTCTTTGATCTTGTAACTAATCATATTAAAAATCAAAATCTAGAACATAGTTTTTTGGATTTTTTTCTTTTTCCGGTTGATGACGTATCAAAATTTAGGGCTGCAATGGATGATAAGTTGTTATAGGGATGGAAGGAGATAAAACTTTACAACATCAAGCCTATAATCATACTTCTCTTCAGGAAGTTTTTTCTGCTATAAATTTAAACTTTCTTCACAGCAATTATTTTGCTTATACAATAAATAAAGAAAAAGAAATTGATTTCAAACTCTTGAGGAAAGCTGTATGGTTGTGTTCAATATTAGCAAATAGTGATATTGAAGCTCATAGAATAAGAGCACAGCGATTTGCATCACTTCTATATCTAACCAATGCAGAAAAGAAAGAAAATACTTATATTATAGGCTTATGTTACATTCTATTTTCTAGAATAGGTAATTTAACAGCTACTCGTTTTTTCAAGGAATTAATTTCGGATGCTAACTCCACAGAAAGTCCATTCCCATTTCTTGGTTATGACGGTCTTTTATCCCTAGAATTAAGTTTACAAAGACAACATAATACTATTAGCACAGATACGGGTTCTGTTTTACTTACTTCTTTCCAAAAGAAATTATGGAATGGGTTAAATGAAACATCAAACTTAGCAGTCTCGGCACCAACTTCTTCTGGAAAGTCCTTTATAATTAAACAATATCTAGCTGAAGTTTTTTTTATAAGAAATACTTATAAAGCACTATTTGTTGTTCCTAGTAGAGCTTTAATAAATCAGGTAAGTGAAGAATTTAGAATTGAGCTTAGAAACTCCAATACTCTTATACGTACTGCTTTCATTGGAAATGATGATGAAAAACCTGAGAAAGAAGAAGCCTTCTTAAAAGAAGTTTATCGAGAGCCAAAGGTTCTCTATATTCTTACTCCTGAAAGATGTATAAAATTATTAACTGCGGATTTAGAATCTAAAATAAAACTAGATTTTATTTTTATTGACGAAATTCAAGGTGTGGAGGACGAGCAAGGTCGAGGAGCAACTTTTGAAAATGTTTTTGAAGATTTATCTATTCAGTTCCCTAAAGCTCAATTAATAACTGCTGGACCACATATCTTAAATCCAGAAAAGACCTATAACGAACTATTTGGAAGAGTGGCAAAATCTTTTGTAACTCAATTATCTCCAGTAATACAATTCAAGAAAATTATAAGGTCTAGCGACTCTCAAAATATAGAAGTAGAAGTGAGAGATGGTATTAATAAACCTTTTTTCCTAGAAGCCGAAACTAATTTTAATGCTGAAACCTTATTTAAAAATGGCACTAACGGTAACATACTTCAAAGAATAATCAATCTTGTTGCACCAGAAAACTCTAATCTCATTTACAGTAATCGAGGAGACTATGCTGAAAAATGGGCACAAGAATATCAAGAGTCTATAGATGAAATGGAAATTCCTGAGCGTGTTCGAGAACTAATAGAATTCCTTAAAGATGAGTTCCATAAAGATTACTTACTAATTGAGTGTTTGGAAAAAGGAGTGGCCTTTCATCACGGAAAATTACCTGATATTATTCGAAAGGAAGTAGAAGAGCTGTTTCAGGATAGGGAAATTAATAATCTCTTTTGCACTTCTACTTTAATTGAGGGTGTAAACTTACCTGCCAATAACCTATTTATTATTACCCCTCGAAAAAATCTTGATGATTTAACAGATTTTGAATTTGGAAACTTAATAGGTAGAGCAGGAAGATTAAGTGAATCTCTTTTTGGGACTATTTATTTTATAGAAAAACCAGATCATAAAGGCAAACTTCCTTCTGAATACTTTGACGCGGACTATGAAAAAGAAATAACAACCTATTCGACTAAGAATATCCCGCAATATAACTTTGCATATTTAGGTTTAAATATTAATGATATAGAGGTATTAAGTGAGGATGGTAAAATAGATAAAAATGGCACTTATCAGCAAAAGCAGCTTACTCTATTTATTAGGAACCGGTATATAAAAAATCCAGAAAATATAGATTATTATCTTACTGGGAAAGGAGTTCCCGAATTATTAATTCAAGATCATATTCAAACGCTCGAGCAAACTTTGAATAGCCTTGAGGTTCCTAGAAAGATAAATATTGAAAATCAATCTATAGACCCAATTCTTCAAAATGAGCTCTACCTAAAAGTCAAAAATGGTGATATTTCAAATTGGGTTATCACACCAAATTCAATTTTAGAGAAAAGAAGACGAAGAGAGGATGTAGAAGACAAACCAAATAGTGACCGGCCTTTCTTTTGGCAGTTACTTACAATATTTCAGGGTTTGGAAAATATTTTTAGCCTAAGCCAAGAGGCATTTGAGCGATACAGTATAATCAATATGAACCCAACTGTTTTAGCAATTCACGCTACTACTTGGCTACAAGGCCTCAGCTATAAGCAACTTATTGATAATGATATTAAATTTTATGCAACTGATAATCGAGTACTGCCTGAAGAACGATTAGATCCTAATGATAAGTATCAGGTTAATAAGCTAATTAATAAAATCATAAAGATAAATTCTTCTGTAGTTACTTACCTACTCGTAAAATACACTAAGCTTTTAGTAGACGTTTTAGATTCTATTTTAACAGAAGAAGAAAAGGAAAAATATAAAATTACAATGGGGCTCCCTACAGCTTTAGAATTAGGGACTCGGGACAAAGATGTTAGAAATTTAATTTCTGGAGGAATCTCTAGATCAGTTGCTATAAGTGTTTCAAAAAAATACAAGCAACTTACAACACATGAATATAGAGAAGCTAATACAATTACTTATTGGTTGAGCACAAAGAATACTATCAATGGTTTAAAACCTATTTACAACAGATACCTAAAAAGGTTGAAACTACTAAAAGAGGATAATAAACAATGATAAGATTGATAACTATTATAGAATATGGGAGTAGCCAAACCACATACATTTAAGTTTACTAATAGAGCTCTAAGAAATATAGATAATCTATTACCAAAATTGAAATTCTCAGTTATGCCCTCTAAGATTGTTAGATGGTTAGAGAATTTTGAGGAGGAAGATCTTAAATATGCTTATGATTTACTTCAAGTTTTTGAATATGTGAATTTTCCAGAGATGCAATATAGGCTTGAAGATTTACTTAAAAAAATATTCTCAGAACTTCAAGATGATGATAAAGCATTAGTGATTCCTTACGGTAAATTTGGCAAAAGTGGTACGTTAGTAACTTATCCACTTAGCCATAGCCCTTTCTATAAAAATCTTGAACACAATGGAAAAATCACTATTAGCAAGGATCTAGAAAAGATAGATGTAGAGAATTATAAATGTATAATTCTGATAGACGATTTTATTGGATCTGGAAAAACTTTTTGTGATGAGTATACAGATGAAGGAATAGAAAAATGGATATTAGGTAGAATTGAACTACCTAAAGTTTGTGTGTTGTGTACAGTTATAATGTCCGAAGGGAAGAATAAAATAACAGATACTTTCAATTATATAGAGGTTTATGCTCAAGAGAGATCTAAGATATTTGATAAAATTTCTTCACCTTTAGTTGCGTTAGGAAACTTCGATAGACACTATAATAATAATTCAAAATATGAAAAATTAATAAAGATTAGTAATAATTATAAGGGGGGATTCAAAAATTCTCAAGGTCTGTTGGCATTTTCTCACGGAACCCCTAATAATACTTTACCAATATTTTGGTGGAGTAATAATTGGGAACCATTATATCCTCGTCATGCTCAAACAAGGATGGATGAAGCAAAAGAATTTAAAAAAGGAATAGCATTTTATATTGGCATTTGTAATAGACTTAATATTGATTTACTTAGTCTGAAAGAATATAGGGAGGCGGCAAATACTGACCGGGTCGAAGAACAACGGAAATATAACACTAAATTAAACCATTCATTAATTGCTTTGATAAAACTAAAGTTAGACGGCACTGAGGATTACATAATATGTCATATATTGGGATTAACTGATCAAGAACTTGATGAAGTCTACAATCTTGCATTAAGCAGAAAATATGTTGATTTATCACGACAATTAACTGTAAAAGCTACAGTTTACTTTAAGAAACTTCAACAAAGAATAAGTAAAGAAAAGTTTAGAGAGCAAACAGAACAAAATTTAAAACCGAAAGAATTAATTTATATTCCAAAAACTTTTAAAGGATTGACATAATGAAGGGTTAGCCAATTCTCGTATTCGAGATTCTCAGGGTAGTATCTTGAGGAGTACTAAAGCTACTTAACAGAAATTAATATGCTATGTTATTTGCTTATAGTATAATTTCAATTGTTAGCTCTTTGATATCTCATAACATAGCATATCAATACTGCGTTAACATTCACATAGAGTAACCTAGATTTATGTCATTCCCCTTTGAAAAATTTATAAAGCAAGCACAAGAAGAAAACAAGTCACAAGATTTTATTAAGGCAACAATATCATATGCAAAAAAATTAGATGATTCAAATTTTCCCGTAATATTTTCTATTGAGCACTTAGCTATGCTAATTGGTGTTCAATCAGGTTATTTGAGACATCTGATAGGTGAAAATAAAACAAATGAATATCAAGATGAACCATATAAGAATTATCGCTATAATTATTTTAAAATAAAGAAAAGAAGAGGTGGTTATCGAGAAATAATGAGCCCATCTAAAGATTTGAAATTTATCCAGAAATGGATACTTGTTAATATTTTAGAAAAACATCAACTCCAATATTCTTGTACTGGATTTAGAAAAGAAATTTCAATAAAGGATAACGCTATACCCCACGAGAAATCGGAACTTATTTTAAAAATCGATCTCCTTAAATTTTTTGATACTATAACTGAAAATAGGGTTTTTACCATTTTTGCAGACATGGGGTATAGAAAGAATTTAGCAGTGGCCTTTGCTAAACTTACTACAGCTAAACATAGGCAAGAGTACTGGAAGACTATGCCAAGGGCTGAACTGGAATTAATGAAGTATGAAATTGGAAGCACGCCCTCTATTTTACCTCAAGGAGCTCCTACGAGTCCTACATTGGCCAATATTCTAGCAAAAACAATGGACTATAGATTTGAACAACTTTCTGTTAGGAAAGGTTTCAAATATACTAGATACGCCGATGATTTAACATTTTCGATTAGAGACAATCAAAAACTCCCTAGTCTTAAGATAATTAGAAGAATAATTTCAGAAGAAAAATTTTTTATAAATGAAAAAAAGATTCAATATTTAAATAAGGGAGGCAAACAATATGTAACAGGCCTCACTACTGCAAATGGTGTGAATGTATCAAAAAAATACAGAAAAGAAATAGGTTCTCATATCTACTATTGCAGAAAATTTGGAGTACAAGATCATTTAAAAAGGATTTCTGAAAAAGGTAAAAAGGCGCAAGGTATTTTGATTTTTCATGACTGGCTTTATGGACATATTTGCTTTATTTCTTCTGTGAATCGTCAAGCTGGCGATAAACTATTGCATGGATTCAGTAAAATTGATTGGTTTATTTAAGAAATTAAATTACCTCCCAAATAGAAAGTACCATTTTTAGTAGCTTAGCGAATATAAAATGAGTAGCAAGAGGATAACCCGCTACGCGAGGTTATGACTACTCATTCTATTGATTTAAGGATGTTTATGTTTTAATTTTTTGGTGAAAGAACTCGAAATTTCGTGAAAAACTTCCTGAGCCCTTGAAAACAGGCAATTTTTTTCGTGAAAAACACTGAAAATGTAAGTGGTATGTAAAATTTAAACAGTCCTCACCCATTCCCCTGCACTGGGTTTCGGTGAAAGAGGTTCGTCCAAAAGGTCTTGAACACAGGCCAAAAATGTCAATTTTGTAGTATCAACTCGAGCTAGACATTGCGGCCTGAGTTCGCTGGGCATCCTACTTAAAATCGCCAATCTTTTACTTTCGTGATTTATTTTCCTTTTGATTCGCTCCAGGCAGCATACCTTTTTTGATAGAAAAAATACAGTATTCTAAATTAGTCGGCCGCATAAACCGGTCGGCTATGCCTTCCTATTTATAGCCCTTTTCTAATTTAGAATCCCGAAAGCAGATACCACTATCAAAAAGGTAATGCGACGGCTCTGGAGGAAGTAAATGAAACAGCCAACACACGTATGCGTAATGATATACTATTGTATTTCAGTTTAGCAAAAAAGGAATATGCTCAAGATGAAATAAGTAAATGATTTTATTTTTCTTTTTCAACAGCATTAGTTTTAAGTAGTTTCTTTAATTTTTCGGGAAAACCGAAGCTTTCCAGATCTTCATCCAGAATGGCCTGGATTTGTTGGTATTTAGAGAGATCGTCGTGGGGTAATAATTCGATAACCAGTTCGAGCACCTGCTGAATTGAAGTATCCGCGCTTTTATGACTTAAGTTTTTGGAATAAAATACTCCTTCTCCTTCTAGTGCTAAAATACAAACTTCAAGTAGCGCCGTGGTACGCATGAGGTGATCTTCAAAATCTTCAAAACGAATCTTTGCAGTCCTAAACCTATGCCGGGGATGCTGTTCTTTCTGTAAGCCGTAAGGGTAATTGGCTATTTTCCTCAGACTTTTGAGCTTTTGTCTATTGATCTTATTTGTTTTCATAATCAGTTGTCTTTAAATAGTGTATTTTTTTCAGCTCCTCAAGTTTCTTATCGGCCAGCTTACGTGCAGCTAGTATAAACTTATAGGTAAGGTGTTCCGCTTTTAGGGAGTCTGATTCAGAAGGATCTTCGTGAATCTTTTCGTTTAAGTTGTAGTGCGCGTGGCAAAGGCGGGAATAGATCAGTTGGGATCGAAAGGATTTTCTTGGGTAGATAATCTTTGAAACTTCTGAAAACTGCTCACAGAGGTGCAAAAGGTAGGGCAAGGAGAAATAGGAGGGCTGATACTCCCAAAAGACGTAGATCAATCCCAGGCAGGCTTGTTGAATGGCCTGGTGCAACAACAGGTATCTACCCTGATTGCTCGGGTTATCCTCGCAGATCGTGGATTTTTCTTCAAAGTAAAGCGCGTGTTCCAGCCTTTTATCCCAGTGCATTTTGATTTCTCGAAATACATCCGGATGGCAGAGGTAAGAGCCCGTTAATTCAAGCCGGTTGTCCTCGCTATACAGTAAGGTGCCTTCCCTGAGTACCCGATTCAAGAAATTGCAGCCGTAGTTGATCTTATTATTGGCTTCTTTGAGGGTATAGTGAATGGAGTAGAGGGTAACCTGTTCCTGAGTTTTATTAAACACTTCATTCATGAAGTATTTCGGATTAGAAACCTGATCGTGGCTTATGATAAGCATTGTAAGCACATAGGTGGAACGCGGTTTTGTGGTTTTTGATAAGATAGTTACAGACTGGTGAGCTATTGTAACCTGAAGCTGCCTGATCAGATACACGGTATGCGCTTTGCACAAGCTGCAGATGACCGCTATTACTTTATGGATTTCAGGTATGGTGCTGGCTAATGTTTTCATACGATGGCGATTAAAGGATTATCTAAACTCCTGCTGAATTGCGTTTGTAAAAACTTTTAAAAGAAAAGCCTTACTTTTGATTAGGTTATAGCGTTCAGGTTGCTGTTATACTTTAAAAGTATAGCCGACCTTACGCGTAATCTACCCCTGCAGCCTGTGAAATACCATGATGAGATTGTGTTTTACAAGCTGAATCAGGAAGAACCTAAGTGTACTAACAAAAACTAATACAAATGACCACCACCAAACCCAATCATATAGGCCGCAAAATCGCTCGCATCAGAGAACTGCGTGGTATGAAACAGGAAACCCTAGCCGAAGAGTTAGGCATTAGCCAGCAAAGTGTTTCAACTCTTGAAAAAAGTGAAACAGTGGAAGATGAAAAACTGGAACGGGTGGCGCAGGTTTTAGGAGTGACTAAAGAGGGAATTGAGAATTTTTCTGAAGAAACAGTTCTTAATATAATCTCTAATACTTTTAATAGTAATGACAGTTCTACATTGAATGCAATTAATATCCAGCCTTCATTCAATCCAATTGATAAAGTAGTAGAGCTGTACGAACGTTTGGTTCAGGCAGAGAAGGATAAGGTGGCTTATTTGGAGAAATTACTTGATAAATAGTTATTTGTAAAGCTTTGAAAAAACTGAGATTAAAGCTTTTTTATAATGTATTACAAATAAATTTATTTTGTAATCTAAAATTTTCACCTAGATGAATATTGAACATGACCCTTCTGAATATATAAGAGGTATCCAACAAATTTTAATTTCTGATAAAAAGAAAATTGGTTTTTTATTTGGTGCCGGTAGTTCTTTAGCGAAGAAAGATTTACGATCATTAACAGTACCTGCCATTGGAAAAATGACATCTGAAATAGTTGATGAATTAGGGTGTGATAATAAAAAATATAAAGATGCTCTATTAGAAATTAAGAATGAGCTAGGAGACCCCAACTTTAATATAGAAACAATTCTATCTAATTTGGAGCAGAAACATTCTTTTATTGGTAATGGTGATTTAAATTCTTTGAATAAATTAGAGTTTGCTGATCTAATTAATAAAATAAAAAAAGGGGTTAGACAGAAAGTAAGTGTTCATCAGATAGATCTATGCGAAATTTCTACCAAGAGGGAAATTAAAAAAATTGTAACAAAAGACATTGTTGAAGAATTAGTTCAAACTGATTTTGCCAATTGGGTAGGGCAAGCAGAAAGAAAGTTTCCAATTGAAATTTTCACAACAAATTACGATTTCTTATTTGAGCTTGGATTAGAGCATAAAGAAATTCCATATTATGATGGGTTCTGTGGAAGTTTGAGAGCTTTTTTTAATCCTGAATCAGTAGAGGATTTTAAATTTCTTACAAATCAAACAAAATTATGGAAAATACATGGTTCCCTTGGTTGGCATTATGACAAGGATACAGAGAAGATTTTAAGAGTAAGTCCAGATGATGAAGATATTTTAATTTATCCTTCAACTTTAAAGTATAAAGATTCAAAGAAACAACCCTATGAAAGCCTTTTAGACAGACTTTCTAATTTTCTAAAACAGGATGATTCCATTTTGATAACCTGTGGTTACTCATGGGGTGATGAGCATATTAATTCACGAATTATTTCAGCTTTAAAGACAAATACAACTTCTCACGTAATTGGTTTATTTTTTGACAAATACAATCAAATAACTGAAGCTTCAACAGTGTCTAAAATAGCAAAAGAGAATCCTAAATTATCAATATATGCATCACGCAAAGCAATAATTGGATGCAAATTTGGAGAATGGATTTTGAAATCCGAACCTAGTTCTGATGATACCGTAAGTTTGAACCTATATTTTGATGAGGATGCTCACTATGATTCAGATGAAGAAAAGAAGGAAAAAAAAGGAGAAGAGGTTTGGACTGGGAAAGGTGAATTTATTTTACCCGAGTTTGGTGCACTTGTCAAGTTTTTAAATTCCATGATTAATGAAAACGAAATAAAAAGACTTGGGAAAAATGTCAAAAAATAGAATTACGGAAATAGGTGAAATTGACAGTATAAGTGGCAATAATATTTCTGTCAGGCTTTTTGACAATATAAAATCCAATATGCCCATTATCGATGGTATCGTATATAGAGTAGGTCAGATAGGATCCTTCGTTAGAATTCCTTTAGGTTATGCTAACTTATATGGTATAGTAACTCAAGTAGGTTCTGCAGCGATTCCCGAAAGTCTTCGAGAATCTTTAGCAAAAGATTACGATTTTATCAAAAATACTAGGTGGATAAACATTGTTTTGGCTGGTGAACAAGTAGGTAGAAAATTTGAACGAGGAGTTACTCAGTATCCTACGACCGGAGACAATGTTCATTTAGTAACTATTAATGATTTAGATATTATATACGGCGGTTATGAAGATGCAAATTCTATTAAAATTGGAAATATTAGTGTATCTGAAACTTTAGATGCTAAAATAGACCTAGATAAATTGATTTCAAGACATTGTGCTATTGTAGGTTCAACTGGAAGTGGAAAATCTAATTCTGTATCTGTATTACTTCAATCAATAGCAAATAGAGAATTTCCAAGCTCAAGAATTTTGGTCATTGATCCGCACGGTGAATATAATGATGCACTATCTAAACATTCAAAGGTAATCGCAGTAAACTCTGTTGAGGATGGTAAAAGATTGGAAATACCATTTTGGGCTTTACCATTCAATGAATTGATGAAGGTTTTTTCAGGTAATTTGTCCGATCAAAATAAAGAATATGTTAGGGAAAAAGTAGTAGATGCAAAAATTAAAAGTGCAGAAGAAAATAATATAGATGTAAGGAAGGAGTCAATTACAGCAGATACTCCAATTCCTTTTAGTCTTAATAAACTTTGGTTTGAGTTAATAGATTTTGAGAAGCAAACTTTCACGGATAATGCTAGAACAATTTTAAGTGATTTAACATTTGTAGGTGATGCGGATCAATTGTTATCTAATGAATATACACCTGCAGGAATGGGTAACTCTCCACCATTTTTGAATATTAGAGCTAAAGGTTTATTAAGCTTTTTGGATAGTATGAGGAATAAACTGAATGATAGCAGTTATAGTTTCCTATTTTCTCCAGGTAAATTAAAGCCAGACCAAAAAGGTAAAATTGATGAAGATTTAGATAATATTTTTTTAAGGTGGTTAGGCGATGTTGCTCCAATAACTATATTGGATTTATCAGGTATACCAAGTGAAATAATGTCATCAATATCTGGCACCCTTTTAAAAATTATATATGATGGCTTATTTTGGGGAGTAAATACTAAAGTAGGAGGCAAAAATCAGCCCTTACTCATTGTACTTGAAGAAGCACATAGTTATCTAAAAGCTGGGGAACACTCCATTTCATCTAGAACAGTTCAAATGATTGCCAAAGAGGGACGTAAGTATGGGGTTGGTTTATTAATGGTTACACAAAGACCATCTGAATTGGATGAAACTGTACTTAGTCAATGTGGCACAATCATAGCACTGCGTATGAATAATTCAAAAGACAGAGGTCATATAAGAGCAGCTGTTCAAGATGAATTACAGAGTATGGTAGATTTACTTCCTAGCTTAAGAACGGGTGAGGCACTTATATCGGGAGAAGCAGTCAAGATACCTTCAAGAGTTAAATTCTTTAAAATTGCAAATGCACCTAAGAGTTCAGATCCTAAACCTTCTCAGAAATGGCTCGTGGAAATTGATAATCCGAAACAAGAGTATAAAAATTTATTAAAATCTTGGCGAAACAAAAACTATAAAATATGAGTTATCCAGAAATGATCCCAGTTAGTTCATCCAATATTGAGAGTATAGGGTATTTTGTGCAAAATCAAGAAGTATATGTTAGATTCTTAAATGGAGGGGTCTATGTTTATAGAGGAGTTCCTGAACATGAATTTCAAAATTTATTATCGGCTCCTTCTTTAGGTTCTTATTTACATAGGAATTATAAAAATGTTTATCCATACGAAAGAATTGAGTAATGCTTAGTATTAATCAAAAGTTGAACAGGGTTGAAATAAAAGAATTTGAAATCAAAAATTAAATCGTATTTAATTTTTTTTATAATCTTCCTTCCTTTGAAAGAGATGGAAAATTAATACGCGCAATTTATATTGGGGTTTTAGCTTTAATGGAAGATAGGATTTCTGCTTTTCAAAACCCGTTTTCATACACTCTTCATACTCTATCCTAGGGGATGTCTTGGAGTTGACCCGTCCTAAAATAGCTATACAGATTAAAAATAAATCCTGTTATAGCTATACAAAGCTATGATCCTAAACAAATTTACTTTTCCCCAAATAATATTAAAGTAAACTCGAATTCTAGATTTATAGAAGTATGAGCCGATTATGGGTACTAATCGGCTCAATTTTTGATTATATTTGAGCCAATTAAACAGATTAATCGGCTCATCATGTATAACTGGCAACACGAAGACTGGCCTAATTTTAAGTATACTACAACTGAAATTGAAGAGAAGCTCTTTGAATTCAGCCAAAGGGCTGGTCGCGTTAATGGTATATTAGAAGGACTCTCAGATACGATGCAAATGGAAGCTATCTTATCTCTGATGGTTGCTGAGGCTGTTAAAACGTCAGAAATCGAGGGAGAATATCTGAGCCGGGAAGATGTGATGTCTTCTATACGAAACAATATGGGTTATGGTACACCCAAAGCGGTCAAAGACCCAATGGCGCGAGGTGTAGGAGATTTAATGGTGCGGGTGAGGCAAAATTTTGCAGAACCTTTAACAGACCTGGCATTATTTGAATGGCACAGAACGCTATTAGGGAGTGCTAAACGCATTAATACCGGGCAATGGCGTAAGCACAGTGAGCCTATGCAGATCGTATCCGGTAGCTGGGGCAGGGAGAAGATCCATTTTGAAGCTCCGCCTTCCCATTTGCTTCAGAATGAAATGCAAGCTTTTATAACGTGGTTTAATGATTCTCATCCAGAAGGAGTCAACCCTATTAAAAAACCACTTATCCGTTCAGCGATTGCACATCTGTATTTTGAGAGCATTCATCCTTTTGAAGATGGCAATGGAAGAATAGGAAGGGCATTATCTGAAAAGGCACTATCTCAAGACTTAAACCGTCCTATCCTGCTGAGTCTTTCTAAAGCTATCGAGCTCGATAAACAAGCCTATTATAAGGCTCTAAAAAACGCGCAGCAGTCCAATGAAATAACCGATTGGATTATTTATTTTGTCAATACTGTTTTAGAAGCTCAATCTCAGGCGGAAGAGCTTGTTTCTTTTACTTTGAGAAAAGCCCGTTTTTTTGATCGCCATAGAAATTCCCTGAACGAGCGCCAGTTAAAAGTGATCAATCGAATGCTTGACGAAGAACCTGAAGGGTTTAAAGGGGGGATGACGGCAAAAAAGTATATTGCCCTTACCAAAACATCAAAAGCTACAGCAACCCGTGATCTTCAGGATTTAGCAGCAAAGAAACTATTTATACCTATAGGGGAGGGACGTAGTACACATTATGAAATCAACTTTGAGGACTAAAGCTTTTTAATAAGCGATCGACTTGAACCCTAGTCTCGTTAAGGGCTTTAGATTATTTTTTATACTTAAAAGATATTAAAGACAATCAAATCAGATCAATTTGAATGTTCATTTAAGTATAGTAAAATATCCGGTGAATAGATCGAATAATTCAGCTGTAAGATACAGGAAGTATAGGGTGAGTTGGTTTGCAAATTACCTGCCCTCAGTTGTTAGTGTGAATCAAATCATAATCGAAGATCAAAATGACTCTTTAGTATTCCTAGCTTCCAATTTCTGCATAAGAGCATCCATATCGTCTCCAACTTTCTTTTGCAATACTCTGGCATAGATTAGAGTTGTTTGGAGCTGTGTGTGCCCTAAAAGCTTTGATACGGTTTCAATGGGCACTCCGTTAGATAATGTAACTGTAGTCGCAAAGGTATGACGCGCCACATGAAAGGTTACGTTTTTATGTATCTGACAAACTTCAATTATTTCTTTAAGGTATTTATTCACCTTCTGATTGCTGTATAAGGGCATTAATTTGCCGGAGATTTCCAATTCCTTATCCTCTATATATTTCTCGACTAGTGCCAGAGCCTGGGGCAGGAGGGGAACCTTAACAGATTCGTTGGTCTTTTCACGTTTAGTATAAATCCACAACCGCTCATTAGAAGCCGGAATCAACTGGTCTTTTCGTAATGCTTTTAAATCTACATAGGAAAGCCCCGTGTAACAGGCAAACAGAAAGCAATCTCTTACGCGCTCGTAACCTTTACTCGTAAAATGTGTTTCCTCAATACGATCTAATTCACGCTGGGTTAAATAGCAGCGTTCCTTTCGTTCAAATTTCAATTTATAATTGATAAAAGGATCTTTAGGCAACCATTCCATTCTGACTGCGAGATTAACCATTTTACGAAGCCGTTCTAAATGCTTCCTCGTACCGTTAATGGAACACGTCTTTCTTTCCTTTTTAGGTTTATAAGTACGTATATAGCGTTCAAACTCTGTTATAAACCGGTAATTTAGATCAACTAAGAAGAAGTCATCTGATTTATAATGATCTAAGAGAAAAGACTTGATGTACTTTTCTGTAGAGTAGTAATTTTTCATTGTACCGGGCTTTAGCGACAATCCCATATTATCGTTGTGGTACTTCACAAGCTCTAAGAGCGTCATACGCTCTTCATCTTCGCCCATATATCGTAATTTGATCGCTTTCGCTGTAATTACTTTACGTTCTGCATGCAGCTCCTTATGCGCGTTTAAAACTTCAGCTTTTACATCATCCATATAGGAGTTGAGTGTGATAAGTTGGTCTGAAGTTTCTTTGGCTTTTACCCGGAGTATATCCCAGTCTTTTACATCAATATCACGCTTTATACTCATTTCAGAGCGCTTTTTATTGACTGTAATTCTTAAATAGATATCCAGTTTGTTGGGATTGTTTCGTTTGGGACGTGTAAAGAAATTAACGCCTAAGGTACTGTTTACGGGCATTTTGTAAGTCTTTTAGTTAAACAATTCTTAGTGAAAGACTACATCCAGATGGCCTAAATGCTATATAAATCTACGATAAATTACACACCTTATTGCACACCGAATTGCCCACATTTGCCTTGATTTTAGATGATATCAAATGATATCAGATGATATCATAAAAAATTAAAAGCCTGCTAATTCGTTGATTAACAGGCTTTTTGATATAAACCGAGGTTTGGTTCGTCGGGATGAGAGGATTCGAACCTCCGATCTCGCGCCCCCCAGACGCGCACTTTAACCGGACTAAGCTACATCCCGATGCCTACTATTAAAAAACAACACAACCTGTTTTTTTAATAGGGTTGCAAATATAGTTATTTGTTAAAAACACCAAAGTATAATTTCAATAAATACCTCTAATCACAAACCCCTTTATTAAATATTTTGATGTTTTCATATTCGTAAAATTATCGCACAGAATTCACAAGTTCTTAATATCTAAATTTATTTAAGTGCTGAAATTATTAATTTCTTAGTATTGAGATTTTTTGTAACTTAATATCAGTTAATTACCGTTATTAATCTAAAACCATGCTGCAATGAAATTACTACTCTATCCATTGGCTTTTCTTTTGTTGTCTCTTCCAGTTCAGCAGAATCAAAATACAAAAACAGATTTTGAAAAAACCTTAAAGGGAACCTGGGAACTTGATAGCTTCTATTATTACGATACAGATAATGAAGTAAGTGATACCATACCTACGACAGAAGGTTACCGTCAAATCAAAATATTTACAGATGACCGTGTGATGTGGACCCGCTTTGTACCTATGGATTCTGTAGAATGGTTTGGTTACGGTCATTATATGGCACTCGACGATCAATTAATAGAAACTTTAGAATATGGAAGTGCATCAATGATGAAAATAATTGATACAATGCGCGTTTTTACATTTGAGCTCACTCTTGATGAAGATAATTTTAGCCAGATC
The DNA here is from genome assembly GCF_047946675.1 of Leeuwenhoekiella sp. A16. Classification (GTDB taxonomy): domain Bacteria; phylum Bacteroidota; class Bacteroidia; order Flavobacteriales; family Flavobacteriaceae; genus Leeuwenhoekiella. The sequence goes on along the minus strand of NZ_CP172313.1, from coordinate 3,594,996 downwards.
ACATTAGATGAAGAGGGAAATAGATTCTCTGCAGAAAATTATAAACGGATTGAATAAGTACCGATTTCATGCTAAAAATGATCAATTTTAGCTTGTTTTAGCCGGTTTTTTGAGTGTAATTATAGAATGTTAATAACGACTTTATAAATGTAAAATCCTTCTTTTTCTAGTATATTGAAAAGGAGTAATTTTACAATCTACATTAAAATAAAGTTAAAATGGCTTCAGAAAGAATTAAATGCCTAATAATAGGATCAGGACCTGCAGGATATACCGCGGCAATATATGCTGCCCGCGCAGATCTGAAACCTGTCATGTACACAGGTCTAGAACCAGGTGGTCAACTTACAACAACTACAGAAGTAGATAATTTTCCCGGTTACCCGGAAGGTATTGATGGCCCTACGATGATGGTACAGCTACAACAGCAAGCAGAGCGTTTTGGTACCGAAGTACGTATAGGTATGGTTACAAATGTTGATTTTAGTGATGAAGTAGGAGGAATTCATAAAATAACTGTAGACAATAATAAAGAGCTCGAAGCAGAGACTGTAATAATTTCTACCGGTGCTACGGCAAAATATCTTGGTCTACCCAGTGAGCAAAAATTGCGCGGTGGCGGGGTATCTGCTTGTGCAGTTTGTGATGGCTTTTTCTATAAAGGTCAAAATGTTGCAATAGTTGGCGGTGGTGATACTGCAGCAGAAGAAGCAACTTATCTTTCTAATATTTGCAAGCATGTTACAATGCTCGTGAGAAAAGAAGAATTAAGAGCTTCTAAAGCAATGCAACATCGTGTCGCATCTCGCGAAAATCTAACTGTTCTTTACAATTCTGAAGTAGAAGAGGTTTTAGGTGATATGGTAGTTGAAGGACTACGTATTGTAAATAATAAGACTTTAGAAAAACATGAGATAGACATTACGGGATTATTTATTGCAATAGGTCATAAACCCAATACAGATATTTTTAAAGGTCAGTTAGAGATGGATGAAACTGGTTATATTATAACCCACAATAAATCTACCAAGACTAATAAACCCGGAGTTTTTGCAAGCGGTGATGTACAAGATAAAGAATATCGCCAGGCAATTACGGCTGCCGGTAGTGGCTGTATGGCGGCTCTTGATGCAGAAAGATATCTTGTAGCTATAGAAAGCGAAGATACCGTTGAGGCATAAAAGAGAATAAGCAGAAGTGTCAATTAATTAAAAAAGCCGCGGTATAATTTTACCGCGGCTTTTTTATTTGTAAAGAAATAGAATTATTAATCTTCTTCTTCTTCATCAACTTCATTCTCAGAATCTTCATCTGCTACCTCTTCATCAATTTTTTCTGGAATTTCGCTTATTGGTTCTTGTAGATCATCGTCTTCATAATCATCTACATCAAAGTTTTCCATAGAGGTTTCTAGCTTCTTACTTACTTTCACGAGATAGATAGTATCTTCTGTTCTCACTTCAACAGCTTCTATAAGCTCGTTCTTAGCATTTCTAAAAGAAATGATGTGATCGTCATCATATCCGTAAGGATATTTATCGACCAGCAGTGAAAGTATTTCTGGTGTAAGTTTTTTAAAATCAACGATTACTCGACGCATAAAGGGCTTTTAAGGTTTGTTCAAATCAGCGATAAATGTAAAAAAAAACGATTTGCATGGGCAATACTATCTCTACATTTTACGATTTTAAATTTTTATAGTAATTGAAAGCTTCATAAATCAAATCATTCGCAATTTCCTGATCGATCGCCGCACTTCCAATGTCATTTAAAAGAACAAAATTTATTCTTCCGTGACTATTTTTTTTATCAAATTTTAACAATTTTATTATTTCATTAATATCTTCTTTTTCAAACGCTATTTTATCATAGTATTTTTCAATTTCCTGTGAGGTTTCATCTCTCATTTCAATTGAAAATTGGGCTTGTTGAGCAGAGAGGTAATTTGCCAGTATCATACCTATGGCGATTGCTTCACCGTGAAGCAAACGTTTCTTGACAGGATGTGTTAAAAAATACGATTCAATAGCGTGACCCAAAGTGTGACCGTAATTTAAAGTCTTTCTTCTGTTTTTTTCAAAAGGATCTTCAAGAACAACTTCATTTTTAATTTCTACAGATCTATAAATCATTTCGCCTAGAGCGTCAATATTTTTATAGTCACAGTTTTTCACATCATTCCAGTAATCTAAATTACTTATTAACCCATGTTTAAGCATTTCTGCAAAGCCAGATCTTAGTTCTTCTGTAGATAAAGAATTGAGGAATTCTGTGTTTACTAAAACCATTTCAGGATTACTTATCACACCTATCTGGTTTTTTAAATTACCAAGGTCTACTCCGGTTTTTCCACCTACAGATGCATCTACCATAGACAATAGAGTAGTGGGCACGTTTATATAATCTATACCTCTTCTATAGGTACAAGACACAAAACCACCTAAATCTGTCACAACGCCACCGCCTAAATTGATCAAAACACTTTGCCTGTCTGCATTTAACTCAGACAATACATTCCAGACACCGGTGCATGTTTCAAGATTTTTAAATTCTTCACCGGGATCTATTTCTATGACCTCAATAGTGGTTTCAGTCGCAATATTAGCTAAAAAAGGAGCCAGGCAATGCTCATGCGTATTGCTGTCTACTAAAACGAAGATCAGGCTATAGTTCTTTTTGTCAAGGAGTTCATTCAGCTTATTATAACCATATTGGTTAAACACGACTTTGTAATCCTTGGCTTGTATAAAATCCATAAAAGTTGAAAAAAATATTGGGTGGGAAATTACTATCTTTTTGTAAAAATGCGATTATAATGTAAGTATATTTGCCGACATTTTTTTGCTATGCTAGAGAACAAAATCTTTGATAACACAGAAGCGGCTTTCGCTTTAAAGTCAGACAGCGAACTAGAACGCGCTTATTTTCTATTTAAAATGATCTCAAAACAACCGCTGGTGCGTATAGGTACAGCAGCGACTCGTTTTGCATTGAATGCTAATCTTCCTGTAGAAAAGTTGATTAGAGCAACCGTTTTTGATCATTTTTGTGGTGGAGTTAATGAAAAAGATTGTCTTAATGTCGTAGATCGTATGTATGAGAAAAATGTGCATTCTGTACTTGATTTCTCTGTTGAAGGAAAAGAACTTGAAAACCAGTTTGATGAAGCGCTGGAGCGTGTTCTTAAGATTATCGAGTTTGCAGAAGATAAGGATGCGATGCCTTTTTCAGTTTTTAAGCCTACAGGATTTGGTCGTTTTGAAATTTGGCGTAAAGTAACAGAAAAAGAGACTTTAACTGAGGCAGAAGAAAATGAGTGGCAACGCATACAACAACGTTTTGATAGAATCTGTACAAAGGCAAGTGAGTGCAATGTTGCATTACTTATAGATGCAGAAGAAAGCTGGATGCAAACTGCAGCAGATGATCTTGTTACCAAAATGATGGAAAAGTATAATGTGGAAAAACCAGTGGTTTACAATACATTACAATGTTACCGTTGGGACAGGTTAGAATACATGAAGAATCTGCATCAATACTCTTTAGAAAAAGGCTTTAAACTAGGAGTAAAAATCGTGAGAGGCGCTTACATGGAAAAAGAGCGTGCTCGGGCAGAAGAAAAGGGATATGATTCTCCTATATGTAGAGATAAAGGAGAAACTGATGCCCATTTTAATGCTGTTTTGGTCTATATTTTAGATAATTTAAGTGATATTTCTGCTTTTATTGGCTCGCATAATGAATATAGCAATTATCTGGCTATAGAATTAATGCAGCAAAAAGAAATTGCAGTTAATGATCCCCGCGTATGGTTTGGTCAATTATATGGTATGAGTGACCACATAAGTTTTAATCTAGCCGCAAAAGGTTACAATGTTGCTAAATATTTACCTTTTGGGCCTGTTAAAGATGTTATGCCTTATTTGATACGCAGAGCGGAAGAAAATACTTCTGTCGCCGGTCAAACAAATAGAGAACTTACTCTTTTAAAGGAAGAGAGAAAAAGACGAAGTCTTTAAAGTTCCTCAAATTTATCAATGACCACATTGTCTTCACAATTGGTCACTTTTGCAGCAAACCGTTTATTTGCAGAGTCATCGGTTTCAATATAAAAGTGGCCGCATGGTTTTTGTCTGGGTTTGCTTTTTGAGAATACCACATTACCATCCTCAAAGAGCAACCTTACGTTAGTTGTATCTATTTCTAATGCTGTCATGTCTTCTTTAGCCTGATCTGAAATAGTATATCCCTTTGTTCTCATATTCTTAAGTGCTCTTGCATTAGGCATATAATCACAAGAAGGTATTTGTGTGCCACTGCCTTTTAAAAAGAAAGCAAGCAGAATTAAACCTATTGAGAAACCTCCCAAATAGTAACCAAATCTATGTAGTATTTTCATGAAAAATTGAAATAAAATATCTGAGGAGGACCTGAGATACTTAAAAGAAAACTAATTTATTCAAGGTTAACCTTGAAGTATTTAAATATCGATTATTGAATCTGTGCTATGATTCTGAATTTTAAAAGAACAATAAATTGATGTCTCGATATGGTAAATCAAACCAATCTGAAACGGACTTGCTGGTTAAAATTCCGCGGTAAAAGTACAACCCACTTTTCAAACCTCTATCAAAACGAAGCGTATTTTCTAGTCCGCCATTTTCAGCTATATTAAGCAGATAAGGGGTAAAAATATTACTTATTGATAATGAGGCCGTTCTCGCATAACGTGCCGGTATATTTGGCACACAATAATGCACAATACCATGTTTGGTGAAGGTAGGATTATCATGAGAAGTTACCTCGCTGGTTTCAAAACACCCACCCATATCAATACTTACATCAATGATAATAGCTCCATTTTTCATGGTTTCTATCATAGTTTCAGTAACAACAATAGGGGCGCGATCTTTACCTCGTACAGCACCTATGGCAACATCACAACGTCTTAAGGCCTTGAGAAGGTTTTTTGGCTGAACTGTAGAAGTATAAAGAGGTCTGCCAACATTTGTCTGGAGACATCTTAGTTTGGTTAATGAATTGTCAAATATTTTGACATTGGCACCTAGACCTAAAGCCGAACGTGCTGCAAATTCACCCACTGTACCAGCACCTAAAATAACAACTTCTATAGGGGGAACCCCGCTTATATTGCCAAACATTAATCCGTTACCTTCTTCACGGGACATAAGTTCTGAGGCTATTAAAATAGAAGCGGTACCCGCAATTTCGCTTAAAGCGCGTACAGCAGGATATGTACCATCTTCATCTCTTATGAATTCAAAAGCCAAAGCTGTTATGCGTTTTGCGGCTAATGCTGTAAAATACTTTTTTGATTGTGTTTTTAACTGAAGTGCGGAAATGAGAACGGCTTGCGGATTCATTAATGCAAGTTCGTCAAGAGATGGCGGCTCAACTTTGAGCACCATTGGGCAACCAAAAACTTTCGCTTTGTCTTTAGTTATTTCTGCGCCAGCTTCTGAGTAATCATGGTCTGAAAATCTAGCATCTTCTCCGGCATTAGATTCTAAAAGAACTCTGTGACCATGTGCAACAATTGCAGCCACAGCATCAGGAGTAAGACAGACACGCTTTTCTTGAAAATGATTCTCTTTAGGAATACCTATAAATAACGAACCTTTTCTTTTTTCTATTTCTAATTTTTCTTCTTGAGGAAGAAGCTCTTCTCGTGTAAAAGGACTATTTGTTAGGGTCATTTGCTGTTAGATGATAGGAGACCCAAATTACGGATAATTTAAGAAAAGCTACAATTAAATAAGTGATCTACTTTAACCCATATACAATGGCTCGTCATCCTCATCCTCATCATCCTCATCATGGTAAACTTCTTCATCTTCAATCACAAAAGATGAAGGACTGTAATTATAATAAGGATCTTTTTTATTTTCTTTTATATCACCTTTTAAGCTGCCTCTTTGTAATTCAGCAAGGTCAATATTGTGTATTTTATCAAATATTTTGGTACGTATAACATAGATAAATACAAAAGCAAGTAGAATAATAGGAGCAAGCAAGTAAATCTCAGTAATATCTTGAGTACGCATTGTGTCTTCTTGAAAAGTGAGATATATCTGAATTACATACATGCAAATAGGAACCAGAATAGCATGATACCACCAGTGTTTACAGGTAAAAAACCAAATCAAGAACAATATTAAAGGTACTATTTTCCCCATAACTATCCATGCTACAACATTTACGCTATAATAAAAGTTACTATCGTATCTAAAATCAAGTCCCAAAATAGAAAAGTTCCAGACTGGTATGTCCGGAACTCCTTCATATAAGTAAAAAAAGTATGGTGACGCTACTAAAAATGCAGCTATAATACTACCCGTGAGTAGGGACTCTGATCTTCGTTTTGTCCAACTGTTTGCTTGCATAATCTGCTTGATGTTCTTGAGTTGCAGTGTAAGTTAATGCAGTTGCACCGGCAATTAATAAACCTAGGAGTAAAGATTTTAATTTCATAATTGTGAGTTTTTGAGTGTTAATGATTTGTTATACAAAGATGCATTAAACACTTTTATTTTGCCAACTCATATAAAATTATTACTTTCGCGGCCTTTTTTTAGTAATTATCAGTTCAACATTTATTGATTTATATTATTTTTTATCCTTTAACGCTTATTAATCCAAATATAAGTAGTTTAAACTACCAATAATAAAAATAGTGAAAGAAAATCCTTTCATTTTATCTTTATTGTTTTAACATTATTTTAACAAATTTATGAAATACTCAAGTTACGCTGCGTGTCATTAATCGATATTAAATTCGCCGAATGAGATTGTGCAGGTAAAAAATTGTTAATTTTTTCTGGCCATTCAATAAAAATCCAGCCCCCTGAAGCAAAGTATTCTTCAATACCCATATCTAAAGCTTCATTTTCATCTTTTAATCTGTAAAAGTCAAAATGATAGATGGGGGTTTCCCCTATAATATTATACTCGTTTACAATAGAAAATGTTGGGCTCGAAGCCTGATCGCTGGCACCTAACTCTTTGCATAAAGATTTAATAAGTGTCGTTTTGCCAGCTCCCATTTCACCGTAGAATAAAATGGTCTTGTGTTGAGAATTTGCTAATACCTTTCTTGCAACTGAATCTATTTCAGACAGGTTATAGACTATGTTCATCAATTTATAGGATTTAAGGGTCCTGCAATATAGAGATTATCTAGGATTTAATACTATAAAAGGAATTATCATTTCCTCAAGTGAAACGCCGCCATGTTGATATGTATTACGATAATAGCTTACATAATGGTTGTAATTGTTAGGATACGCAAAAAACAGATCGCCTCGGGCAAAAATAAATGAGCTGCTCATATTAATACTGGGCAAGTGTATTTTTTTAGGATCTGTGACTGCGAGAACATCTTTATCCTCATAAGTAAGGCTTCTACCGGTCTTATATCTTAAATTAAGACTTGTATTCTTATCTCCAATTACTTTAGATGGATTTTTTACATTAATTGTACCGTGGTCTGTAGTTATAATTAGCTTAAACCCTAATTGCTGCGATTTCTGAATCATCTCAAGTAATGGTGAATTCTTAAACCAACTTTCAGTTAGGGAGCGATAAGATTTATCATTAGAAGCCAACTCTTTAATAACTTCCATTTCAGTTTTAGAATGGCTTAGCATGTCTACAAAATTGTATACAAGCACAGTAAGATCATTATTTTTAAGAGAGTTAAAATTTTCAACAAGTTTTTTTCCGCCCTTAAGGCTGGTTATTTTATGATATTCCCATTTAAGATCGAGACCCAATCTCTTAAGTTGAGCTTCTAAAAATTTGTCTTCATTTAAATTTTTACCACCTTCTTCTGTATCATTTAGCCAGAGGTCTGGATGTCTTTTTTCCATCTCGCTAGGCATAAGACCTGAGAAAATTGAGTTTCTAGCATACTGTGTGGCCGTTGGCAAAATGCTGAAATAGGTTTGCTCTTTTTCCTTTTTGTAGTAGTTGTTTATGATAGGCTCAAAGGATTTCCATTGATCATATCTTAGATTGTCTATTACTATAAGTATGGTTGATGTGTCTTTACTTAAATTGGGTACAACACGTTCTTTAAACAACGTATGAGACATTACCGGCTTCTCATCATCTGTGAACCAATCTTCGTAATTGCGTTCTATATATTTAAAAAACTGTGTGTTAGCTTCATTTTTTTGAGATTCTAAAATCTCATGCATTCCCTGATCTTCAATATTCTCAAGTTCTAGTTCCCAGTAAACCAATTTTTGATAAAGGTCTGCCCATTCTTCATAAGAATTTACCATGGCAAGTTCCATCGCTATCTTTCTAAATTCCTGCTGGTAAGTGCTGGTGGTCTTCTCTGAAACTAATCTGCTGGTATCTAGATTTTTCTTTAAACTGAGCAATATTTGGTGCGGATTGACGGGTTTTATCAAGTAATCGGCGATTTTTGAGCCTATGGCTTCCTCCATTATATATTCCTCTTCGCTTTTTGTGATCATAACCACAGGAAGGGTATCGCGGTTTGCTTTGATCTCATTTAGAGTTTCAAGACCAGTAAGACCGGGCATATTTTCGTCAAGAAACACAATATCAAAATTCTCTTCTTTAACAAGATCGATGGCTTCAGTACCACTTTGACAGGTTGTTACCTCATAATTCTTCTTTTCAAGAAATATGATATGTGGCTTAAGTAAATCGATTTCGTCGTCAACCCAGAGAATTTTTATAGCATTCATAGTGTATCTTTGTTTAATATTAGGGCATATATGACCGATTTTCAGCCTAAAAAGCCCGATTTTAATTCTAATTGATTTTTGCTTGAAAAACCAGCACAAACTTACGATAATTAACGACCCTATATATGGGTTTATTACCATACCAAAAGGCGTTATTTTCGACTTGATCGAGCATCCGTATTTTCAGCGCCTACGCAGAATTTCGCAAATGGGCATGTCATATCTCGTTTATCCCGGGGCACATCATACCCGCTTTCATCACGCACTGGGTTGTCTATATATTATGGATAAAGCCCTGCAGGTGCTTAAGAGCAAGGGTGTTGAGATATCTCATGAAGAACATGAAGCAGCGATGATCGCTATTTTACTACATGATATAGGTCACGGTCCTTTCTCGCATGCTATGGAACATAGTATTGTAGAAAATATACATCATGAGCAGATATCGCTTCAATTTATGGAAGCTTTAAATGAGGAGTTTAACGGAAGTTTAACGCTGGGCATCAATATATTTAAAGGTGTTTATCAGCGTACATTTTTTAATCAACTTGTTTCTGGCCAATTAGATATGGATCGTACAGACTATCTCAAAAGAGATAGTTTTTATACCGGTATGGCAGAAGGTAATATTAATACAGATCGTATTCTGGCTATGCTTAATGTAAAAGATGATAAGCTGGTAGTAGAAGAGAAAGGAGTTTATACAATAGAAAAATTTCTTGTTGCCCGTAGGTTAATGTACTGGCAGGTATATCTACATAAGACAAGTCTTGTGGCCGAACAAATTCTTGTGCGCGTATTAAAAAGAGCCAAAGAACTCTCTAGTATGGGCGTTGATTTAAAAGGTAGTAGTGCTTTAAAGTTTTTTTTAACTGAACAAATTACTGAGTCAACTTTTAACGATAAGGCGCTTGGTATATTTGCTTCTCTTGATGATTACGATATAATTTCTGCAATGAAAGAGTGGGTTCATCATGAAGATTTTGTGTTAAGAACTCTGTCTGAAATTATAATTTATAGGCGTTTGCTTCAAATAAAAATAAAGAAGAAACCGTTCTCAAAAGAGTTTATAGAACAACAAATAAATAAGGTTATAGATCATTGTAATATTAGTAGAAAAGAAGCGCTCTATTTTGTTTTTGGCGGTACCATTTCTAACCAGGCATACACTTTTAAAAAGCAGGGAATAGATATTCTTACCAGAAAAGGTAAGGTGGTAGATGTTGTTGCAGCCAGTGATCAGCTGAGTTTAAAGGCGTTGTCTAAAGAAGTTATTAAAAACTATATCTGTTACCCTAAGTATAAAGATTAACCCTTTTTTTCTATTTTTGCGATAATGAAATTTACAGCTGCACAGATTGCTGGGATTTTGGAAGGTACCGTAGAAGGTAATGCTGATGCCGAAGTCTCAATGCTATCAAAAATTGAAGAAGGAAAACAGGGTTCGCTAACTTTTTTAGCAAATCCAAAGTACACTCCTTATATATATACAACCCAAGCAAGTATTACTATAGTAGACCGCGATTTTCAGGTTGAACAGGAAATCACAACAACGCTCATACGTGTTGACGACGCCTATAAATCGTTTTCGAAACTACTGGAATACTATAACATGGTAAAACTGAATAAGACAGGAATTGAAAATCCTAGTTTTATTTCAGAAAGCGCTTCTTATGGTGAGAATATCTATTTAGGTGCTTTCTCTTATTTAGGCAGTAATGTAAAAATAGGAGAGAACGTAAAGATCTATCCCAATGTTTATATAGGCGATAATGTTACAATAGGTGATAACTGTGTTATTTTTGCCGGAGCTAAAATTTATTCGGAAACGATAATAGGCAACGAGGTTTATGTACATAGTGGTGCTATAATAGGTGCAGATGGTTTTGGTTTTTCACCAAATGAAAAGGGAGAATATAGCAAAGTACCTCAAACAGGTAATGTTATCATAGAGGATAATGTAGATGTAGGTGCAGGGACAACTATAGATAGAGCTACATTAGGATCTACTATCATCAGAAAAGGGGTTAAACTGGACAACCAGATACAGATAGCTCACAATGTTGAAATAGGCGAGCATACAGCCATAGCCGCACAAACGGGAATAGCAGGATCAACAAAAATTGGTTCGCATTGCCTTATAGGTGGCCAGGTAGGTATTGTAGGTCATATAACTATAGGCAACCGTGTAAAAATACAGGCCCAGTCTGGTATTTCTAGAAATTTAAAAGATGATGAAGCAGTGCAGGGTTCGCCGGCACTATCATATGGAGATTTTAATAAATCATACGTGCATTTTAAAAATCTTCCATCTATTGTACAACGAGTAAACAATTTGACAAAAGATATCTCCCATGATAAGTAAGACCAAGGGAAAACAAAAAACAATCGCCGGTGAAGTCTCTTTAACCGGCGTTGGTTTGCATACAGGTAAAAATGTTACCCTTACCTTTAAACCAGCCAAAGAAAATACGGGTTATGCTTTTAAACGTGTAGACCTGGAAGGACACCCGATCATAGAAGCTGACGCAGACTATGTTACCAGTACAGAGCGAGGTACCAATCTTGAAAAAATGGGGGTTACAATTCAAACCAGTGAGCATGTTCTTGCAGCTTGTGTTGGTTTAGATATTGATAACATCATTATAGAACTTGATGCTTCTGAACCTCCTATTATGGATGGTTCTTCAAAATATTTTATAGAAGCATTAGAGAGTGTAGGGCTGCAGGAACAGGAGGCTTATCGTGAAGAATATGTGGTAACAGAAGTTATCAATTACTTAGACGAGCAATCTGGGAGCGAGATCATGTTAATGCCTTCAGATGAGTACCAGTTGACCACTATGGTTGATTTTGGTACAAAAGTTCTGGGTACTCAAAATGCAAGCATTAAGAGTATTACTGAATTTAAAGGCGAAATATCTAATGCGCGTACATTCAGCTTTCTTCATGAGATAGAGATGCTTCTTGATCACGGTCTTATTAAAGGGGGTGATTTAAATAACGCAATTGTATACGTTGATAAAGAGCTTTCTCCTGGCACGATGGATAAGTTGAGAGAAGCCTTTAAGAAAGATAATATTTCGGTTAAACCTAATGGCATACTTGACAATCTAACACTTCATCATCCCAATGAGGCTGCCAGACATAAACTCCTTGATGTAATAGGTGATCTTGCTTTAGTGGGAACACATATAAAAGGTAAGGTTATTGCTAATAAACCCGGGCATTATGTAAATACACAGTTTGCTAAAAAGCTCAAAAAAGTTATACGTCAGGAAAAGAGAAATAATATACCTACATATGATTTGAGCAAACCTCCCGTTAAAGATGTAAATGCCATTATGGAAATGCTGCCTCACAGGCCACCATTTCTTTTGGTAGACAAAATATTAGAATTATCAGATCATCATGTGGTGGGCTTAAAGAATGTCACTATGAATGAGCCATTCTTTGTTGGTCATTTTCCGGGTGCTCCTGTTATGCCAGGTGTGCTTCAGGTGGAGGCTATGGCACAGACAGGTGGTATTTTAGTATTAAGTACAGTACCAGATCCTGAGAATTATCTTACCTATTTTATGAAAATAAATAATGTAAGATTTAAGCAACAGGTTTTGCCGGGAGATACTTTGGTTTTTAAATTAGAATTATTATCACCTATACGCCGCGGTATATGTCACATGCAAGGATATGCTTACGCGAATGGAAAACTCGTCACAGAAGCAGAACTTATGGCGCAGATTGTTAAAGTAAAGAAAGAAGAGAAGTAGTATGAATCAGCCATTAGCTTATGTGCACCCAGGTGCAAAAATTGCAAAGAATGTTGTAATAGAACCTTTTACAACTATAAATAATAACGTCGTCATAGGAGAGGGTAGTTGGATAGGATCTAACGTTACTATTATGGAAGGTGCACGTATAGGTAAAAATGTAAATATTTTTCCTGGAGCTGTGATTTCTGCTATTCCTCAGGATAAAAAGTTTGATGATGAAGATACAGTTACTATAATTGGTGACAACACAACCATAAGAGAATGTGTCACTATCAATAGAGGGACAACAGATCGCATGAAAACCCAGTTAGGTAAAAACTGCTGGATAATGGCTTATAGTCATATAGCGCATGATTGCATTGTAGGAGATAATTGTATATTTTCAAATAACAGTACATTAGCCGGTCATATTCAGGTAGGAGACTATGTTGTACTGGCCGGTATGGCAGCAGTACAACAATTTTGTACTATTGGTAGCCATGCTTTTGTAACTGGTGGTTCGCTTGTGCGAAAAGATGTGCCGCCATATGTAAAAGCAGGTAGAGAACCTTTATCTTATGTGGGGATTAATTCCATCGGACTAAGAAGAAGAGGTTTTACCACGGAAAAAATTCGGGAAATTCAGGACATTTATCGCATTTTATACCAGAAAAACTACAATAATACGCAAGCAGTAAATATTATTGAAGCCGAAATGGAAGCTACACCAGAACGTGATGAGATACTGCAGTTTATCAAGAACTCACAGCGCGGTATTATGAAAGGATATTTTACAACTAATTAAGAGAACAGAGATTAAAGATTATGGCAACTACATCAGACATAAGAAATGGAATGTGTATTCATTTCAATCATGACATTTATAAAATAATAGAATTTCTTCACGTAAAACCAGGTAAAGGACCTGCTTTTGTACGCACTAAACTAAAAAGTGTAACTAACGGTAAAGTGCTGGATAACACTTTTTCTGCTGGTCACAAAATAGAAGATGTGCGGGTTGAAACTCGTGGATACCAATATTTATATAATGATGGTGAATTCTATCATTTTATGAATACAGATGATTATACACAAATACGTCTTTTAGAAAGTGCTCTTGATCAACCTGGTCTTCTTAAAGAAGGAGAAGTAGTTTCTATTTCTATTAATACAGAAGATAATATGCCTCTCTCTGTAGATATGCCGGCACATGTTATATTAGAAATTGTACAGACTGAGCCAGGTATAAAAGGAAATACAGCAACTAATTCTACTAAAGCTGCAATTGTAGAATCTGGTGCAGAAGTACAAGTACCTTTATTTATTAATGAAGGGGATAAAATTAAGGTTGAAACCGAAAAAGGAACCTACAAAGAACGTATAAAGGAATAATTTGAAATTTCCTCAACCATATACTTTAGAGCAAATTGCAACCATTATTTCTGTGGAATTTGATGGGGATGTCGATTTTCCTGTATTGGGAATGAATGAGATCCACGTGGTAGAATCTGGAGACATAGTTTTTGTAGATCATCCTAAATATTATGACAAGGCTTTAAATTCTGCAGCAACTGTTGTTCTTATCAATAAAAAAGTTGAGAGACCAGAAGGAAAAGCTCTTTTGATTTCTGATGATCCTTTTCGTGATTTTAATAAACTGACTCAGTTTTTTAAACCTTTTGAAAGTGCCACATCATCTATCGCTCCTTCTGCTAAGATAGGAGAGGGAACGGTTATTCAGCCAAGTGTTTTTATTGGTAATAATGTTACGATAGGTAAAAACTGTATCATACATGCTAACGTAAGTATTTATGATAATACTGTAATAGGCGATGATGTTGTTATTCATGGGGGTACTGTTCTGGGTGCAGATGCATTTTATTATAAAAAACGGGCCACAGGATTTGATAAGTTGAGATCAGGTGGGCGAGTAGTTTTAAAGGATTCTGTAGAATTAGGAGCTGCTTGTACTATCGATAAAGGTGTCACAGGAGATACAACAATAGGTAAAGGTTCTAAATTAGATAATCAGGTACATATTGGTCATGACACGGTAATTGGTGAAAATGTGCTTATTGCTGCTCAAACTGGTATCGCAGGATGCGTTATAATAGAAAGTGATGTAACGATCTGGGGTCAGGTAGGTGTAGCGAGTGGTATTACAATTAAAGAAGGTGCTGTCGTTTTCGCGCAAAGCGGTGTAGGGAGAACACTAGAATCTGGTAAATCCTATTTTGGTAGTCCTGCAGAAGAAAGTAAAAAGAAGTTTAAAGAACTTGCCTCAATACGGCAAATTCCGTTTATTATTGATAAAATTTCAAAAATAAAATGAGCAAATCAGGCAAAGACATAGTAAGAGGATTGTACGAATCTGATTTTTTAAATGATGCAAGTATCCTAAAAAAATACTTACATCCTGATGCAGAATTATATTGGAATGCCTCAACTGGTTTTTCAAAAATGACCTATCGCGATATAGCTTCTATGTCTAGTGAGATGGGCCGTTCTTTTATATCGCTCAGGCCATCAGTTTCTCATGTTATGGAAGATGGTGATCAGGTGTGTATACGATTGACATATTATTTGCATACTATTGAGAATCCTGAGGAGGAAGTAGCAATAATTCACTTCATGGCTATATGGGAGTTAAAAGATGGTAAACTTTATAAAGGATACCAGATTAGCCAGCCTAGTGATGAAGATCCTCAAAACACTGATGCTTACAAGCGTATAAAGTCTTAAAAATTCTTTAGCGTTACCTTATAAAAATTTACTTTTGTCACCACTTAAATCCAATTAAAAAATGAGCGTTTTAGTAAATAAAGATTCCAAAATAATAGTTCAAGGTTTCACAGGAAGTGAAGGTACTTTTCACGCCGGTCAAATGATTGAATACGGTACTAACGTAGTAGGTGGTGTAACTCCTGGTAAAGGTGGGCAAACTCATCTGGATAAGCCGGTATTTAATACTGTTGAAGAAGCGGTAAAAGAAACCGGGGCAGATGTTTCTATTATTTTCGTTCCTCCGGCATTTGCTGCAGATGCGATTATGGAATCTGCAGACGCTGGTATTAAAGTTATTATTACAATTACAGAAGGTATTCCCGTAGCAGATATGATTAAAGCTGCGCACTATATTAAAGACAGAGATTGTAGACTAATAGGTCCTAACTGTCCTGGCGTAATAACTCCCGGTGAAGCGAAAGTAGGTATCATGCCTGGTTTTGTATTTAAGAAAGGGAAAGTAGGTATTGTTTCAAAATCAGGAACATTAACTTATGAGGCAGCAGATCAGGTGGTAAAACAAGGTCTGGGCATTACTACTGCAATAGGTATTGGTGGTGATCCTATCATTGGTACAACTACTAAAGAAGCAGTAGAATTACTAATTAATGATCCGGAAACAGAAGCCGTTGTTATGATAGGCGAGATAGGTGGTCAACTTGAGGCAGATGCTGCGCGCTGGATCAAAGAAAGCGGCACAACTAAACCTGTTATTGGTTTTATTGCTGGTGAAACTGCTCCTGCTGGTAGAACAATGGGTCATGCCGGCGCAATTGTAGGTGGCAGTGATGACACCGCTCAGGCGAAAAAAGCTATTCTTAGAGAATGTGGTGTACACGTTGTTGATTCACCTGCAGAAATAGGAAAAAAGGTGGCTGAAGTTTTAGGCTAATCTTTATTATATTTAAAATAGAAAAGCGGATCTAAACATCCGCTTTTTCTATTTCAAATTGAATGTAACCGTAGCGCTGTCAATTAGGGTTTCGTTATATTTGAAAAAACATACACACAAAAATCATCAATTACTAGAATATGAAAATTCTTGAAGGTAAAAATGTAATTATTACTGGTGCAAGCCGTGGTATAGGAAAAGGTATTGCAGAAGTTTTTGCTAAAAATGGAGCTAATGTTGCTTTTACATACAGCTCATCTGCAGGTCCTGCAGAAGAACTGGAGAAAGAATTAACACAATTAGGTGTTAAAGCTAAAGCTTATCAATCTAACGCTGCTTCTTATGAAGAAGCTCAGCTATTGGTTGCAAGTGTATTAGAAGATTTTAGTAGTATTGATGTTTTGGTAAACAATGCGGGTATTACAAAAGATAACCTGCTAATGAGAATGAGTGAAGAAGATTTTGATCAGGTTCTTAATGTAAACCTCAAATCTATCTTTAATATGACTAAGGCCGTACAGCGTACTATGTTAAAACAACGTAAGGGCAGCATTATCAATATGAGTTCTGTAGTTGGTGTTAAAGGAAATGCAGGGCAGGCTAATTATGCGGCTTCTAAGGCTGGTATAATTGGTTTTTCTAAATCTATGGCTTTAGAATTAGGTTCAAGAAATATACGTACTAATGTGGTTGCACCTGGTTTTATTGAAACTGAGATGACAGCAAAATTAGACGAGAAAACGGTTGCTGGCTGGAGAGATGCTATTCCGCTAAAAAGAGGTGGTAAGCCGGAAGATATAGCAAATGCCTGCGTATTTTTAGCAAGTGATATGAGTGATTATATTACAGGTCAGGTTCTACAGGTAGACGGCGGAATGCTAACCTAATTTTTCCCTTAAATAAGCGATTTTATGGCCAAAAATACCGTTATTCTTATTATTCTTTCCGGAATAATAGCGTTAGGTATTGCGGCCTATCAATATTTTTATAAAACTAAAAACAGGAATAAGTATAATTATATATTTTTTCTGCTCCGTTTTGTGACAATATTTGCAGTCTTGCTGCTTATTATAAATCCTACTTTCAAAAACAGAAGCTACACAATTGTAAAGCCCGTTCTTGCTCTTGCCGTAGATAATTCATCTTCTATTGCAAATTTAGATTTTACTGAAAAGGTCAAAAACAGTTTTAATGTCTTACAAAATAGTCGCTTGAGCGATCGTTTTGATATTGATCTGTATACTTTTGGAGAAAGAACTTCATCATTAGATTCTTTAACTTTTGATCAGGGTCAGAGTAACATAGCTCAGGTTTTTCAAACCTTTAATAATGTCTATAAATCATCGACTTATGCGCCTTTACTTATCACAGACGGGAATGCAAATATAGGCGCAGACTACGCCTATGTTGCTGATGAATTAAATACACCTATTTATTTTTTGGCTGCAGGAGATACTACTACTTATGATGACCTCAGTATAGACCGTATAAATGTTAATAGATATGCATATCTTAAAAATGAATTTCCGGTTGAAGTATTAAGTAGTTATGAGGGAAGCCAAACTGTAGAAACACAATTTCTCATCAAATTATCAGGGCGAATTGTTCACAGGGAAAAGGTGAATTTTAGTCCTCAAAATAAATCTCACATTTTTAAAACCTTTCTACCGGCAAGCGCGATCGGCGTTCAGCAATATACTGCTGAACTTTCGCCAATAAATACTGAAAAAAACACAGTAAATAATGCCAAGAATTTTGCTGTTGATGTAATTGATCAAAATACAAAAATTCTTATTGTGTATTCTGTTCTTCATCCTGATCTGGGGGCTTTACAAAAATCAATAGAAAGCAATCAACTTAGAAAAGTAGATTTAATAAAAACCCCCATAGACGCGTCTGTTATCAATGATTATGATTTTGTGATCCTTTATCAGCCAGATAGCGCCTTCAAAAATGTCTTTGCTGAATTACAGAAATTAGAAAAGAACAGTTTTATAATTGCAGGACCTGAAACTGATCTCACTTTTGTGAATGAAAATCAGAACTCATTCAGTCAAAATGCAATTGAAGAATCTGATGAAGCTCAACCTTTATTGAATTCTAATTTTACTGCTTTTCTGCTTGACGATATTGGCTTTTCAGATTTTCCTCCTTTAAATGCTAATTTTGGAGATATTTCTTTGAAATCAATTAACGAAGTAGCACTTTATCAAAATATAAATGGAGTAAATACCTCTAAACCGCTCCTTGCATTGGGCGAAGAAAATGGTGTTAGGCATATTGCTCTTTTTGGAAGTGGAATCTGGAAATGGAGGGCTAAAAATTATATTGAGACTAAAAGCTTTGAAGGTTTTGATAACTTCATTGATAAACTCATTCAATATGGCGCTTCTAAAGAAAAGCGCTCGCGTCTTCAAATTAATTATGAATCATTTTATTATGGTGGCAGTCAAATAACATTGCAAGCTCAATTATTTGATAAAAACTATGTATTTGATAACAGAGGTTCTCTCAATATAAGAATAGAGAATACTCAAAGCAAACAAACATATGAAGCTCCCTTTCTCGTAAAAGGAAATAGGTTTGAGGTTAATCTAAGAAATTTAGATCCCGGTACATATCAATTTACAGTTTATACAAATGACGAGCCTCTCAATAAAAGTGGTTCTTTTACAATTATAGATTACAATATTGAAAATCAAAATTTTAATGCAGACTGGAAAAAAATAGAACGTATTGCACAGGAAACCGAGGGCAGCTCATTTACTATAGGTAACGAGTCAGAACTTATTGCAACACTCATGAACGATGACCGGCATATACCCATCCAGAAGAGTAGTGAAAAAACCGTACCTTTAATCGATTTCAGAATTCTACTATTCATAATTGCTGCTTCTCTTGCGGCAGAATGGTTCATTAGAAAATATAACGGACTCATATAAATCTAAATTAAATATATAACTATGGATAAATTACCTAAGGCAGGTTTGCCTATTATAATAGGTGCAATTATTTTAATAATCATTTTTGCAAAGTCTGCAATTACAATTGATTCTGGTGAAGCCGGTGTTTTGTACCGAACTTTTGGAGGGGGTGTAGTGACTGATGAACCTCCACTTACAGAAGGCTTTCATCTTGTTGCACCCTGGAATAAAGTATTTATTTACGAAGTGCGCAGACAGGAGCTTTTTGAAAAAATGAATGTTCTTTCATCTAATGGTTTAGATATAAAATTAGATGCATCTATCTGGTATCAACCCGACGCAAAAGATTTGGGTAAACTTCACCAGGAAATAGGTGAGGACTATGTAGACAGGATTTTATTACCAACCGTTCGTTCTGCTGCGCGTTCTGTGGTAGGTAGATATACACCAGAGCAGTTGTACTCTTCTAAACGTGATGCTATACAGGCAGAAATTTATGAGGAAACAAGGAAGATCATTAAAAATCAATATATAATTCTTGACGAGGTACTTGTGCGTGATGTGACTTTGCCACCTACAATTAAGACCGCTATTGAGCGAAAATTAAAGCAGGAGCAGGAATCGCTTGAGTATGAATTTAGACTGGTTTCAGCACAGAAAGAAGCGCAAAGACAGATCATTCAGGCGCAGGGTAAATCTGATGCTAACCGTATTTTAAGTCAGTCATTAAATGATCAGATTCTAAAAGATAAAGGTATTGAAGCAACGCTAGAGCTGGCTAAGTCGCCTAATTCTAAAGTTGTGGTGATAGGTGCTGGCGATAGCGGACTCCCATTAATACTTGGTGGAAACAACTAAAAATCGGGTAATTCTATAAAAAAATGGCCGATATTAATCGGCCATTTTTTTATTACGCTCTTCTCATAGAAGCTTTAAAACTATCATCTGCTAAGCCGCTTTTTTTTTGCTGCTGCAGATGTTTCGCTTTAGCTACCCATTGATCATTTTTAATTCTGTCTGGAAAGAATTTGATGAGCTCTGTTACGATCTCAATATCCTTATCATTAAATTTACTTATCTGTGAATAAGTAAATATGCCAATATCATTCAATTTTTCTTCGGTATAGGGACCTATACCTACAATCTTTTGAAGATTATCTGCGTTTTCTTCTGCAGCATAACCTAATCTGTCAAAATCCAAATATAACCCGTCATTATCTGTGGGCTTTTCCAGAACTTGTTGAGAGAATGCTTTTTTATGAAGATTGAGATCAAAATCATTATCTTCAGTTTCAGCAAGAGGTTCTCTTTCATTTCTGCTGCTTATCTGTGTGCTTGCTCTTACCGTTTTAGATTGAGTAGATAAATTTCGCTGCAAAGCTGCAACTTTCTTAATATATTTAGAACGGTGAAAATAATAAGCAAAAGTGTATCCTATAATAAAGGAAACAAGCATTAGTGTAAAAACCTCGATGTAGGCTATAGGTATAGTAATCGTATCTACTTTATCCTGCATGTGTTAGGTTATTCTATTATTACTTCTATTCTGTTGTTTTTTGATCGATGAGCTTTGGTATCATTATTAAAGAGAGGTTCTGTTTCTCCTTTAGATATAGCGCTAACTCGGTCTTCATCTAGACCCATTCGGGTTGTAAGGTACCATTTTATTTGTCTGGCTCGTTCTAAGGCTATAAGATAGTTATCAACATCGTTACCCACATTATCTGTATGTCCCACTATTATTAGTTGATAATCAGTATGTGTGTCTAGTTTTTCTTTGATCGAATTGGCATACTGTTGCAGCTTTTTATCCATCACCAGACCACCATTAGAATAACGAGGATAAATAATATCTCCTCTGGGTGATTTTACCCTTTGCGGAACCGATTTTTCTGCCTTTTCAACCGGTTTTTTATTATAATGATCTTTTAATGAGCTATTTAGTTCATCAAAAAGGAGTGAGTTTTCTGTGTAAACTTCGGTTTGCAACGTATCAATATCATTTAAATGGTCATCTATGTATGACGTTTCATGTATAGTGTCTGCAATAGTTTCAGCATTTTCAAATTGAGCATCATTCTGATCGTTGTCGGCATCGCTTATCCCAGGGCTCGATTGAGATTTTAAGCTTTCATCACCTACAAAAGCATTTGTAGAATATAGAAAGAAAATACCAATGCCTGCCCAAAATAGAAATATGACAAATGCTTTTGAAAAGTTCCTCATTACGATTAACGACACTAAATATCGATTAATCGACAAAAATAACTAATTAACCGGTATCCTTAAATTTTTGCTAAAAAATCTTCAAACTTATTTATCTGCTGAGATATTTTAATTAAGTTTGCTCAACAATGGAAAACAAAAAATTTCATCACCATCATTTTTATACTTGCACTCAGGCGAGGTAAAAATGTTATGTTGAAATTAAACAAAATAACAAAAACCCGTTTGAGCTTCTCAAACGGGTTTTCTGTTTTTGGGCAGCTCAGGCATAACCAACAAAAAAATGACAAAAAAAATTAGGATTGCTATTCAAAAATCGGGGAGACTTAATGAAGATTCCCTGCAAATATTAAAAGACTGTGGAATTTCTATAGATAATGGTCGCGACCAACTCAAAGCTAGTGCTGGCAATTTTCCGCTTGAGGTTTTTTATCTGCGAAATGGTGATATTCCTCAATATTTGCGTGACGGTGTCGTAGATATCGCTATTATCGGTGAAAATGTATTGATTGAAAAAGGGGAAGATATCAGCATTGCACAGAAGCTGGGTTTTTCAAAATGCAAGGTTTCCTTAGCTATTCCTAAAGGAAAAAAATACGAGTCTGTAAAAGATTTTGAAGGTAAACGCATCGCCACTTCTTACCCTAATACGGTACTCAGATATCTTGAAGAAAAAGGGGTGACTGCCGATTTACACATCATTACAGGTTCTGTAGAAATAGCACCTAATATTGGCTTGGCAGATGCCATTTGCGATATTGTTTCCAGCGGTAGCACCTTGTTTAAAAACAATTTAAAAGAAGTTGAAGTCATGCTTACTTCAGAGGCCGTGCTTGCAGTTTCTCCGGAGATTGATAAAGAGCGTGAAGCTATACTGGAGAAACTTTTATTCAGAATTAAAGCTGTTCTTAAAGGGCGAGATTTTAAGTATGTTTTGCTCAATGCTCCAAATGACAAAGTTGACGAAATCATAAAAATGCTTCCGGGAATGAAAAGTCCTACCGTGTTACCTTTGGCAGAAGAGGGTTGGAGCAGTGTACACTCAGTTGTCGATAAAAACCAGTTCTGGGATGTGATCGATAAACTTAAAGCAGCTGGAGCACAAGGAATTTTGGTAAGCGCTATCGAGAAAATGGTAATCTAAGTGAGATTTCGCTCTGGCGAAAAATGTATTTAAAATGAATAAAATCGTAAATCCAAGGCGGGATTCCTGGGCCGAAATTTTAAAACGGCCTACCCAAACCGTGCAGGATATAGAAGGTATTGTAGCCGAGGTTTTCGACGCTATCAAACAAAATGGTGATCTGGCTATTGCCGAATATACTCAGCGTTTTGATGGAGTAAAGTTAGATTCAAACATCGTAAGTGAGGAAGAATTCGCTTCCGTGAAAGCGCTTTTAAGTGAGGATTTGCAGCAAGCGATACAACTGGCTAAAGGAAATATCGAAAAATTTCACGCTGCACAACGCACAGAAAAAGTAGTTGTAAAAACGACAAATGGCGTAGACTGCTGGCAGGAAAAACGCCCAATCGAAAAAGTGGGTCTGTACATTCCCGGCGGCACAGCACCTTTGTTTTCTACGATTTTAATGTTAGCAATACCTGCAAAACTCGCGGGTTGTAAAGAAATTGTACTCTGTACGCCACCTGACAAAGAAGGAAAAATAAATCCCGCGATCCTCTACACCGCCCAGCTTTGTGGGGTTACGCGCATGTTTAAAATAGGTGGTATTCAGGCGATTGGAGCAATGACGTTTGGCACCGAAACCGTACCTAAAGTGTATAAAATTTTTGGTCCGGGGAATCAATTTGTCACGGTTGCCAAGCAAATGGCGACCAAATTTAACGTGAGCATCGATATGCCGGCGGGACCTTCAGAATTGCTCATCGTGGCTGATGATACGGCTAATGCTTCTTTTGTGGCTTCCGACTTGCTAAGTCAGGCAGAACACGGTGTTGATAGCCAAGTGATTTTGGTTTCAACTTCAAAAAAATTAATAGAAAAAGTTGAACAAGAAATCGAACAACAATTAATCGAGCTTCCGCGAAAAGCAATTGCCGAAAAATCAATTGCCAACAGCAAGCTGATTTATGTAGAAGATGATGAGATCGCTTTAGCATTGATCAATGAGTACGGACCGGAACATTTTATCGTTTGCACGCAGGATACCGATTTTTATGTAGAGAATATCCAAAATGCAGGTTCGGTTTTTATTGGGAATTACACACCGGAAAGCGCTGGGGATTACGCTTCCGGAACCAATCATACCCTACCTACAAACGGCTATGCCAAGCAATACAGCGGGGTGAATCTGGATAGTTTTTTAAAAAGTATGACCTTTCAGAAAATTTCGCCACAAGGCATACAAAATATAGGCCGCGCGATTGAATTAATGGCCGAAGCCGAGGGTTTACAGGCGCATAAAAATGCGGTAAGCTTGCGCTTAAAAGAAATCAATAATTAAATAAAGCGACGTCATGCTGAACTTGTTTCAGCGTCACATAAATCCAGATCCATGAAGGGAGAAGAAACAAAACCAAAAAGCGAAAAATTCCCTTTCTCCAATGGGGAGAGGGTTAGGGAGAGGGGCTTTAACATAAACAAGCTGGTGCGCGAGAATGTCTCACGCATGAAACCTTATTCTTCGGCGCGAGATGAGTTCACCGATTTTGAAGCGGAAATGGTTTTTCTCGATGCTAATGAAAATCCGTTTAATACTAGTGTAAACCGCTATCCCGATCCGCATCAGGTGACTTTAAAGCAGCATTTATCGTCTATAAAACGGGTTCCTGCGGATCAGATTTTATTTGGTAATGGCAGTGATGAAGTATTGGATTTGATTTATCGGGCGTTTTGTGAACCTAAAGTAGACAATGTGATCACTTTGCCACCCACCTACGGAATGTACAAAGTGCTAGCCGAGACCAATGCAGTCGAAAACCGGGAAGTGTTGCTGGATGCCGATTTTCAGCCGGATGTGGATAACATAATCCAGGCGATGGATTCCCGCTCCAAATTGCTGTTTCTGTGTTCTCCTAATAATCCCACAGCCAATTCTTTTGATGCAAAAAAAGTAGAATATTTACTCGAAAATTTCCCCGGTTTGGTCATTATTGACGAAGCCTATATAGATTTCGCTCCAGGCGAAAGTTGGTCATCAGAACTGCACAATTATCCTAATTTAATCGTGACTCAGACCTTATCAAAAGCCTACGGAATGGCCGGGATTCGATTAGGGATTGCTTTTGCTTCCGAAGAAATTATCGCTGTTTTAAATAAGATTAAACCGCCATATAACGTCAACGAATTAACTCAAAAAAGAGCTTTAGAACGTATTTTAAATCAGGAAAGCGTTAATGCTGAAATAAGCTCAATTTTAGAGGAAAGAAGTGTTTTATCTAAAGCTTTACTTCAGGTATATTTCGTAGAGAAACTATATCCTTCTGACGCCAATTTTCTGCTGGCTAAAGTAGATGATGCAGATAAAAGGTATATGGAATTAATCGCTAAAGGAATTGTAGTGAGAAACCGAAGCACCCAGCCACTTTGTGAAAATACTTTGCGCTTTACAGTGGGTACCGAAGAAGAAAATAAAAAACTGATTCAGGCTTTAAACGAAATTTAAAACATGTTGAAGAAGTGAGCTGTCTAAATTGCTTAACCTTCGAATATTGAAGAAGATTATAATATGAAAAAAGTATTATTTATAGACCGCGACGGGACGATCATCAAGGAAACGGTTGACGAGCAGATCGATGCTTTTGAGAAGATGGTTTTTTACCCCAAAGCGTTTACTTATTTGGGGAAGATTGCCCAAGAACTCGATTACGAACTCGTCATGATCACCAATCAGGATGGTTTGGGAACCGATGTTTTTCCGGAAGAAACCTTCTGGCCGGTCCACAATTTCATCTTGAAATCCTTTGAAAACGAAGGGGTAGTTTTTGATGCGGTATACCTTGATAGAACTTTTCCTGAAGATAATGCACCAACGCGTAAGCCGGGAACCGGATTGCTTACTTCTTATTTTTCAGAAGACTATGATTTGGAAAACTCTTTTGTAATTGGGGATCGCTTAACCGACATGGAACTGGCTAAAAATCTGGGTTCAAAAGGAATTTTTATCAATGATGAAACGCATTTGGGAACCGAAGAAATTACAGTAAAACGAGACGCCCTTGATGATTTTATCGCTTTAGAAAGCAACGACTGGCAAACCATTTATGAGTTTCTTAAACTGAAAAACAGAACAGCTTCTATCAGTCGGAAAACAAACGAAACAAACATAGAAATCGACCTAAACCTCGATGGAACCGGGAAAAGTGATATAAAAACCGGACTTGCTTTTTTTGATCATATGCTCGATCAACTGGCTCGTCACGGGGCGATGGATTTAAAAATTCATGTAGATGGTGATCTCGAAGTTGATGAGCACCATACCATAGAAGACACGGCGATTGCTTTGGGTGAAGTTTTCGGGAAGGCGCTGGGAAATAAAATGGGCATCGAGCGTTACGGATTTTGCCTGCCTATGGACGATTGCCTGGCGCAGGTGGCTATTGATTTTGGCGGCCGTAACTGGCTGGTTTGGGAAGCCGATTTTAAACGGGAGAAAATAGGAGAGATGCCTACCGAAATGTTTTACCATTTCTTTAAATCCTTTACCGATGGCGCTAAAGCAAATCTGAATGTAAAAGCAGAAGGAACTAACGAACATCACAAAATTGAAGCGATTTTTAAAGCTTTGGCGAAAGCAATAAAAGCCGCCGTAAAACGAGACGCAGAAAAAATGATACTGCCTTCAACTAAAGGAATGTTGTAAAGACCTGCAAGGTTTTCAAAACCTTGTAGGTCTAAATGAGGAACCTTGTAGGTCTTAATTTGAAAACGAAAAGTGAAAAATTAAACCTGTGATAATAATTAAGATAGTAGAAAAGCGTCATTCCGAATTTATTTCGGAATCGCATTAAGTGAAGGTAATGAGAACCTGAAACAACACTTCTACAAGCTCAGTGGGACAATTCAGGTTGACGACTTAAAATGGACCAGGCCTGCAGGGTTTTCAAAACCCTGCAGGTCTAAAAAGCCAGAATAAAGAGAGGAAGAAATGAAATTAGTAATTATAAATTACGGAGCAGGAAATATTCAAAGTTTAAAATTTGCGTTTAAGCGATTGGGTGTAAATGCTATATTATCAGATGATCCAGAAGAAATACAAAACGCTGATAAAGTGATTTTTCCGGGAGTGGGAGAGGCGAGTAGTGCCATGGAAAAATTACGACACACAGGACTTGATGAAATTATTCCCACCTTAAAACAACCGGTTTTGGGGATTTGTCTGGGGATGCAGTTGATGTGTAATTCTTCTACGGAAGGAAATACGAAAGGCTTGGGGATTTTTGATGTAGATGTGGTTAAATTTTCCAATAAAGTAAAAGTTCCGCAGATAGGATGGAATCAGATTTCTGCTCTTAAAAGTCCGTTATTTACCGGTATTCCGGAATATTCCTATATGTATCTCGTCCATAGCTTTTATGCACCCGCTTGTGTGGAAGCTATTGCCACGACGCATTACGAAATGGATTATGCTTCGGCCTTGCAAAAGGATAATTTTTACGGTGTGCAATTTCACCCCGAAAAAAGCAGCACCGCCGGCGAACAAATGTTGAAGAATTTTTTAGAATTATAGTGAAAATAAAGCGTCATGCTGAATTTAGTTCAGCATCACAAAAAGAAAGATGAGGCTCTGAAACAATCCCGAAAATTTTCGGAACAGAGTGATGAAGATATATTAGAGTTTTATTAATTCCCAGCCTTAGCAAGGAGGGGTGGCCCAATTTGTTGGGTCGGGGTGGTAAAACCCCTCTTCTCCTTTGGAGGATCCTCCCCTTAACAAGGGGAGAAGCTTGAATAAAGAATAAAAATTATGAGAATAATTCCTGCTATAGATATTATTGACGGTAAGTGCGTTCGGCTTTCTAAAGGCGATTACAATACCAAAAAGATTTATAACGAGAATCCGCTGGAGATTGCCAAGTCTTTTGAGGCACATGGGATAGAATATCTGCACTTGGTTGATCTGGATGGGGCTAAAAGTAAGCACATTGTAAACCATAAAATTTTGGAACAAATCGCATCACAAACTTCGCTTAAGATAGATTTTGGTGGCGGTTTAAAATCTGATGAAGATTTGCGTATCGCTTTTGAAAGTGGTGCAAAACAAATTACCGGCGGGAGCATTGCGGTAAAAGACAGGGACATATTTCTGGGTTGGCTGGAGCAATTTGGCTACGAAAAGATAATCCTGGGAGCCGACGCGAAAGATGAAAAAGTTGCTGTTTCCGGATGGATGGAAGAATCTAATGAAGAACTGATACCTTTTATTCAGGGATACCGGGAAAAAGGCGTGAGTTATGTAATTTGCACCGACATTAGTAAAGACGGCATGCTAGAAGGCCCTGCCTTTGAATTGTATCAAAAAATTATTTTAAACTGTCAGGCTGAGCCTGCTGCAGCTAAGAATAAATTAAAACTAATCGCTTCCGGGGGAATTTCCCATTTCGACGAATTGCCTAGACTGGCGGAAATAGGATGCGAAGGCACGATAATTGGGAAAGCGATCTATGAGGGGCGAATTTCGCTTAAGCAATTGGAAAATTTTATAATTCAATCTTGATGGAAACAGAACTGATCTCAGCATTTAAAGAAAGTACCCTATATCGCATTGACGAAAGTACGCGCATGATTCAGATTGCCATGGGAAAGATCAGTGAAGAGCAGGTTTGGTTAAGACCCAATGCTAAGTCTAACAGTATAGGGAATATCATCCTACATTTATGCGGAAACATTGGCCAATACGCTATTTCCTCGCTGGGAAGGTTACCGGATACTCGCAAACGCGATGCAGAATTTGAAGTTTCCGAAGGGGTAACTAAGGAAGAATTGCTTCAAAAACTGGTGAAAATCGTAGAAAAAGCCAAAGAAATCATACAAAATCTCCCTGCAGATGAATTTATTCGCATGCGACAAGTTCAGGCTTATGAATTTACAGGAATAGGAGTAATAACACATGTGGTGGAACATTATTCTTACCACACCGGGCAGATTGCCTTCTGGGTAAAACTGCTAACAGAACAGGATTTAGGCTTTTATGACGGAGTAGAATTAACGAAAAAAAACAAAGAGTAAATGCTTACAAAACGTATCATACCATGTCTGGATATCAAAAACGGGCGTACCGTAAAAGGCGTTAATTTTATCGATTTACGGGACGCCGGAGATCCGGTTGAACTGGCTGCAAAATACGCTGAAACCGGAGCTGACGAACTCGTTTTTCTGGATATTTCGGCAACCGAAGAAAAGCGTAAAACTTTAGCAGATATGGTGTTACGTGTGGCAGAAAAAATAAATATTCCCTTTACCGTGGGCGGTGGGATTTCCTCGGTTGAAGATGTAGATATTTTATTGCAAAACGGAGCTGATAAAGTTTCTATCAATTCGTCTGCGGTTAAAAATCCGCAGTTGATCAATGAGCTCGCGGCAAAATTCGGTTCACAATGTGTTGTGGTTGCGATTGATGCCAAACAAATCAACGATCAATGGAAAGTGCATCTGGTAGGAGGAAAAGTCCCCACCGAACTGGATTTGTTTGAATGGGCGCAGGAAGTGGAAGCGCGAGGTGCAGGGGAAATTCTGTTTACCTCTATGGATCATGACGGCACCAAAGACGGTTTTGCCAATGAAGCCCTGGCCAAACTGGATGAACTGCTAAATATCCCAATAATCGCTTCCGGTGGAGCCGGGAATATGCAGCATTTTGCCGACACTTTTACAGCAGGAAAAGCAGATGCAGCACTGGCAGCCAGTGTTTTTCATTTTCATGAAATTGACATCCCGGATCTGAAAAAAGAGTTGCAGAATAAAGGAATTTCGGTAAGGATTTAAATTTCTTAAAAAAATAATCATTATGACTGATGATGAAAAAGAAGATTTAGGATTATTAATCCTTATGCTCAAAACTAAAGAATATCTACGGGTAAATGAGGATGAAGTCTTTAAATTACTTGAAGAAAAACAAAAGTGACTATTTCAAAAAATAAAAAATGAAAATCAATTACAACAAAGACGGCCTTGTGCCCGCGATCATTCAAGATGCAAAGACCAAAAATGTGTTGATGCAGGGTTATATGAATGAAGAAGCATTCTTAAAAACCAACGAACTTAAAAAAGTAACATTTTTTAGCCGCAGCAAACAACGCCTATGGACTAAAGGAGAGGAAAGCGGGAATTTTTTAAATCTTGTTTCTATTAGCAATGATTGTGATAATGACTCATTATTAATCACTGTAAATCCACAGGGGCCTACCTGTCACACCGGTACTGATACTTGCTGGGGAGGTGAAAACAAGCAGGAATTCGGGTTTTTTACCCAGTTGGAAACGGTTATTGCTGATCGTAAAGCTAATCAGGAAAATGACGAAAGTTACGTCGCCAGCTTATTCAAGAAGGGGATCAACAAGATCGCTCAAAAAGTAGGCGAGGAAGCCATAGAAACCGTTATTGAAGCCAAAGATGATAATGATGACCTTTTTCTGAATGAAAGCGCCGATTTGCTTTTTCACTATTTGATTTTGCTTAAAGCTAAAGGTTTTGGACTTGAGGATATCGAGAAAGTGTTGCTGGAAAGGAAAAAGTAAAGCATTGCATAAGATTTCGTCAATCTGAACTTGATTCAGATTCACATCCTAATTGCTGATTAGTATTATGAGATTCCGAAATAAATTCGGAATGACAGTCATTTAAAGCTTCGTCTGCAATTACCACCACACCACAAAACAGCGGGAAATAGAATCGTTTGGGGTTTTTGTCCAGCAATAGACCGAGCGTAGCTGATTTAAGCTGTTTTCAATTTGCTTAAAGGCTTCTGTTCTATCTATCCAGTGAATGGGATCTGTGGAAGCGGGTAGAATGACCCACTTAATTTTAACCGGAAAATAGAATTTCGTTTCCGCTTTCGCGAAAGCTTTAAAATCCTGTAAATTCATCCAGAAACCTATTTCAGAATCGGGATTTAACCCACTAATATCGGTTATTTTGGTATGAAAATCGGTAAATAATTGCGCTTTAAAGCAGATTTTTTGCTCGATTTCTCCCGGCTTAAGTCCGATTTTTGAGAGATACGGAAGTGTTTCCGGCTTAAAAAGCAGCGGTAATTGTTGGGGTTTAAGCTTATTTAATTTAAGCGGAAGACTGTCTTTGCGGTTTGGGCCAATCCAACAAGCATATTTGTTAGCGCTGTAAAGCGGATCGAACAGATAGAATTTATAAACGAGTTCGAGATGGATACCTTTATTTTCATTAAGATCACGAATCAAAAAATCAATTTCGCCCAGCGTTTTCTTATTGTGTATAATCTGCAGGTTTTTGGCGATCAGTTCGTAGCGTTGGGAAGCCATAATCGCCGCTTCCATAAAATATTCCATACGCTGACCAAGCCTTATATTTTTTGGAACATCAAGAGGGGGAATGGTATTTAAATAAAGAGTCTGGCTATCAAAAACCTAAAAACCGGGATAGTCCGCCAAAAACAAATCCGAGGTTTGTAAAAATCCTTGATATTGCTGTGATAGCGAAGTTTTCAAAAAATTACTCGTCAAATAAATCTGAAGATAAATACCGGTCGCCACGATCACAGATTATAGAAACCACAATGCCTTCTTCCAGCTCTTCACATAAGCGTAAAGCCGCTACGGTAGCCCCACCACTGCTCATTCCTGAAAAAATACCTTCTTCTTTAGCCAATCTTTTTGCCATAATCCGCGCATCGGCTTCACTCACTTCCATGATACGATCAACTTTTTTAGCGTCAAAAATCTTGGGTAGATATTCCTGAGGCCATTTGCGTATTCCGGGAATGCTCGATTCGTCTGTAGGTTGTACGCCCACAATCTGAATGTCTTTGTTTTTTTCTTTTAAGAAAGTGGAAGTTCCCATGATGGTTCCCGTAGTTCCCATAGAAGAAACAAAGTGTGTTACTTTTTCTTCGGTATCACGCCAAATTTCAGGTCCCGTGGTTTTGTAATGCGCTTTCCAGTTATCGGGGTTTCCAAACTGGTTAAACATATAATAACCTTCGTCTCTTACTTTCGCTTCAGCGTAATCGCGCGCTCCTTCAATCCCCACTTCTTTTGACGTTAGGATGACGGTCGCTCCATAAGCTCGCATAGTTTGCACACGCTCTTTAGTCGAATTTTCGGGCATTACGATCTCAAGTGAAAGACCGTAAATACTGGCGATCATAGCCAGTGCAATTCCGGTATTTCCGCTGGTGGCTTCGATAAGCTTGGTGTTTTTATCAATTTCACCACGTTCCATCGCGCTTTTGATCATGTTGTAAGCCGCACGATCTTTCACGCTTCCGCCGGGATTATCACCTTCCAGTTTAAAAAGCAGTTTTACGTTAGGATTAGTTTGGAGAACCCTAGATTCTACCAAGGGCGTATTGCCAATAAGGCGTTCAAGATTATAATTCATTTTTTGCAATTTCGCGT
The DNA here is from genome assembly GCF_047946675.1 of Leeuwenhoekiella sp. A16. Lineage (GTDB taxonomy): Bacteria > Bacteroidota > Bacteroidia > Flavobacteriales > Flavobacteriaceae > Leeuwenhoekiella. The sequence goes on along the minus strand of NZ_CP172313.1, from coordinate 3,563,126 downwards.
ATTTGTATTTCCGGTCTGTGAGAAACCAGTGAAAAAGGCGGAACGGAAGCCGTAAGCCAAACATTCCCGCCAATGATGCTATTTTCGCCCACGACCGTGTTGCCACCTAAAATAGTAGCATTAGCATATATGGTGACATTATTTTCAATAGTTGGATGCCGTTTTATGTTCTCAAGTTCTTTGTTTACACTTAGCGCTCCCAGAGTAACTCCCTGATACAATTTTACATGGTCTTTAATAACTGCGGTTTCCCCAATCACAATTCCTGTGGCATGATCTATAAAGAGATATTCCCCTATTTGGGCCCCCGGATTGATATCTACACCGGTCAAAAAATGTGCATATTCTGTCATTAAACGTGGCACTATGGGAAAACCTTTTATATACAAATCATGACTAAAGCGATATACTGCGATAGCATAAAAGCCAGGGTAAGAAAGGTAAACTTCTTCTATAGAACGGGCCGCGGGATCATTATCATATATAGCCTGCGCGTCGAGATTAAGCTTGCGCAGAATTTCGGGCAGATTAGCAACATAATTATCCCAGATTTTAGAACACTTTTTATCGGTTTCCCAGCAGGCAAGATCAACAAGTTCTGTAAAAATCACTTCCAGTTCTTCAAGATTGACATCAAGATCTGTATGATAATCAAATAGAGTATGAAAGAGTTTATCAGTAAATAACTGTGTATTTTCTTTCAGTTTAAAATTTAGGTTGGCATTCTTTTTATGTTGCCTGAGTTGCTTTATGATTTCTTTCTTTTCCACATTCCAGATTTAAATCCAATTTCAAATTTAGCCATTATATAAGTATAGTAGTAGAAATTATGGCAGAAGCTTACAGTAGTTTAAGTATAACAGTGCATTCTGGCAAAAGAAGTTATTTTTGCGATATGTTTAGAAAGCGATTTTATTACATTATTAAGTTACAATATCTGGGTTTCCGTTATCACGGTTGGCAGAAGCAGCCCGAAAAGCCTACGGTAGAGCGTATGGTACAACGCACGTTGAAATATATTCTGGACAGGTCTAATTTTAAAATACTTGCAGCAGGCAGAACAGATTCTAAAGTTTCTGTAAATGAAACTTATATTGAATTATTTCTTGACGAAAAACCGCTTGATTTGACCGATTTTCTCCCTGTTTTGAACGAAAATCTACCACCAGATATTCGCGCTTTAGAAATTACTGAAACAGATGCAGACTTTAATATCATTCAGCATCCTAAAATAAAAGAGTATTTGTATTTGTTTTCTTTTGGTGAAAAAAACCACCCTTTTGCTGCACCTTATATGGTAAATATTCTGGAAGACCTTGATATTGAGCTGATGAAGGAAGCTGCCAAATTAATGGAAGGAAACCACGATTTTAAAAACTTCACGTATAAGCCTAAAGAGCAGACTATTACAGAAATGACTATAGACTGCTGCGAGATTGCAGAAAATGATATTTATACTGCTAATTTCTTTCCTGAAAAGAGCTACTCATTGCGTGTAAAAGGAATGGGATTTAAGAGACACCAAATAAGACTGATGATGGGAGCGCTTTTTGATCTGGGAGCTGGCAAGTTTACTTTAGATGAAATCAAAGCCATGCTATTGCCTGAAAATGAAATAAAATTGACACACATAGCTGCGGCTTCAGGACTAATTCTTAATGAAACTTTTTTATTAAATCGCAGCATTTAGAGTGATGGTGGGTATTAACATTTCCAATCAAAAAGCTTTTAACACAACACGCTAGTTTCCCTTATATTTTAACCTTTTTTAGCTTAGGCTTATAAGTCTTTTAACCCCGGTAAACACAACTGCTGCCTATCTTTGTATTGAATTAATTGTCGAACTAAAAACCAACAATATGAATACTAAGAAGATTGCAATATTAGCTACAAACGGATTTGAAGAAGTAGAATTAACTTCTCCACTTAAAGCGATGAAAGATGAGGGTTTTGAGGTAGATATCATAAGCCTTAAAGCTGGAAAAATAAAAGCATGGGATAAAGATCATTGGTCAGATGAATATGATGTTGATAAAACAGTAGATCAAGTTAATGCAAATCAATATAACGCATTGATGTTACCAGGTGGAGTGATGAATCCTGATAATTTAAGAACAAATGAAGATGCTCTTACCTTTGTAAAAGATTTCTTCGCTCAACATAAACCTGTTGCTGCAATCTGTCACGCTGCGTGGACGCTAATTAGTGCCGGAGTAGTAGAAGGCAGAGAAATGACATCTTACCATACTATTAAAGATGATCTTGTAAATGCAGGAGCAAAATGGGTAGATAAAGAAGTTGTTGTTGATGAAGGATTTGTAACAAGTAGAAATCCTGATGACCTCCCAGCATTTAACTCAAAATTAATTGAGGAAATAAAAGAAGGAAAACACGAGCTACAACACGCTTAGTCAAATCCTGATATATAAATTAAAAGTCTGCCAATTGGCGGACTTTTTCTATTTTTAGGTGCTACAAATGCCTACTATGACTAAACGCCTTAAAATTAGAAAACCCAGACTTCCTCATTTAAAAAAGAAGAAAAGAAAAGTTAAGAATGATGTTCCTGGTACTCTTAATTATACAGGAAATAAGGAAAGTGATGATCTACACATAGAGGTCATAGATTATTCTAAAGAATACTACCAGAGCATGTCCAGCAAGGATGTTTCTCTGGGATACAACAAAACCGGAAGCGGTCATATAAGCTGGATCAATGTAAATGGTCTTAACAGAACAGACCAGATAGAACTTTTGGGTTCGCACTACAAACTGCATCCACTTACTCTTGAGGATATTGTAGATACCAATCAACGACCAAAGATTGATGAATTTCCTGAATATTTGTTCATAGTTTTTAAAATGCTCTATTTTAATGAAAAGGATGAGTTTGTAAATGAACACATAAGTCTTGTTTTAGGTAAGGATTATGTATTGACTTTTCAGGAGTCAGACGGTGATGTATTTGATTCATTAAGACAACGTATAGCTAATGCTAAAGGGCGCATAAGAAATGCAGGTGCAGATTATCTTATGTTTACCATTATGGATGCTGTTGTAGATCACTACTTTATTGTGATAGAATCTATGAGCGATAAAATAGAACAACTAGAAGATGATTTGTTTTTAAATCATGTAGAAGATGATATTACACAGGATATTCAGGATTTAAAACGGGAAGTCCTGCGTGTGCGTAAAGCGGTTTATCCTTTTAGAGAAGTTGTGAGCAGACTTGAGAAGCAGGAAACTTCACTTATAGAAGACCGTACCTTAACCTATATACGAGATTTATATGATCATGTTGTTCAGGTTTATGAAAGTATCGAGGTCTACAGAGAGATGACCTGGGGACTTATGGATATGTATATGACCACCATAAGCAATAAGATGAACGAGGTGATGAAAGTGCTTACCATTATGGCAAGTATCTTTATTCCATTGACATTTATGGCTGGTATTTACGGGATGAATTTTGACTTTATGCCAGAACTACATTATAAATATAGTTACTTCTATTTGCTGGGAGCAATGGTAATTGTTTGTCTCATATTGATCTGGTATTTTAAGCGAAAAAAGTGGCTGTAAAGGCAAGAAAATCGGTAAAATAGGGTTAAAATTCGCTAATAACTATTTCAAAAACTAAATTAATGATTCAATTAAAACCGGAGATTTTTAAATTTTTAGACGATCTAAAGCTGAATAATAACCGGGAGTGGATGAATGATAATAAAAATCGCTATCAGCGAAATGAAAAAATATTAAAGTCGTTTTATGCCGAAGTTAAAGAGGGCTTGAACAATTTTGATGCGATAGATAAGACAAAGGTGTTCAGAATAAATCGTGATATACGATTCAGTAATGATAAAACACCCTACAATGTGCATCGTAGTGCAAGTTACAGCAGAGAAGGAGATCAAAGACGTGGTGGCTATTATTTGCGCATACAACCCGGAAATTCGCGCATGGCAGGTGGTTTTTTTAGTCCGGAGCCGGCAGATCTTTTGCGCATACGTAAGGAATTTGAGATGGATGATTCTGAAATTAGGGAGATTTTAGCTCAACCAGCGTTTAAAAAAGCTTTTGGAGGTTTTAACCCAGGTAATCAGGTGAAGACAGCTCCCAGAGGATTTAACGTTGAGCATCCTGCAAATGATCTCATTAAAAACAAGTCATTTTTCGTCTCACATGCTTTTACAGATGAGGAAGTTCTGGCAGCAGATTTTCAGAAAAAACTCATAGATCATTATAAATTATTACTACCCTTTTTTAATTATATGAGCGATGTTCTCACTACAGATCTAAATGGGGAATCACTGCTATAAATTAAAGTACTGTTAGACAAAGAATCACGCGTGCGTTAAGCTTTTCAACAGGATTTTATTAAAATTTGTTAATTACTTTGTTTTTGCCTTCTATTATAAAAGTTTGCTATACCCTATATTAGCAAACATCCCAAATTTTTATGGCCCAAGAAACACAATATACCGAGGAAAATATACGCTCCCTAGACTGGAAAGAACATATCAGGATGAGACCTGGTATGTACATTGGTAAGTTGGGAGATGGCTCAAGTGCAGATGATGGTATCTATATACTTTTAAAAGAGGTACTTGACAATTCTATTGATGAGTTTGTCATGGGAGCCGGTAAGACCATAGAAGTTAGCATTCAGAATAATCGCGTTATTGTACGAGATTTTGGGCGTGGTATTCCATTAGGCAAGGTAGTAGATGTAGTGTCTAAAATGAACACGGGTGGTAAATACGACTCACGAGCATTTAAAAAATCTGTAGGTTTAAATGGTGTAGGTACAAAAGCAGTTAATGCACTTTCATCATATTTTAGAGTAGAATCTTCAAGAGAAGGAAAATCTGCTGCTGCAGAATTTGAGCAGGGAAATTTAAAAGATGAAGAATTCTTAGAAGAAACATCGCGTAGAAAAGGGACTAAAGTCACCTTTATACCTGATGAACTCATCTTTAAAAATTATAAGTTCAGGAACGAGTATGTTGAGAAAATGCTTAAGATCTATGTGTATCTTAATCCCGGACTTACGATTATTTTTAATGGCGAAAAATTCTTTTCAGAAAATGGATTAAAAGATCTTTTGTCTGAAAGTATTTCTGAAAGCGATCGTTTATATCCTATAATTCACCTGCGTGGTGATGATATAGAGGTAGCAATTACTCACAGTCGCACACAATATTCTGAGGAGTATCACTCATTTGTAAATGGTCAACATACCACACAAGGAGGTACGCATCAGGCCGCATTTAGAGAATCAATTGTTCGTACCATACGTGAGTTTTATGGCAAGAATTATGAAGCTTCAGATGTTAGAAAGTCAATTGTTTCTGCGGTAAGCATAAAAGTGATGGAGCCCGTTTTTGAATCACAGACTAAAACGAAGTTAGGTTCTACAGATATGGGTGGCGATCTGCCTACCGTGCGTACATACATCAATGATTTTCTTAAAACAAATCTTGATAATTTTCTACATAAAAATCCTGAAACTGCAGATAAGCTACAGCGAAAGATCCTGCAGGCAGAAAGAGAGCGAAAAGAACTCTCAGGCATTAGAAAATTGGCTAAAGACAGGGCAAAAAAGGCAAGTTTACATAATAAGAAACTTAGAGATTGCCGCGTACATCTTACAGACAGTAAAAAAGAACGTAATCTTGAAAGCACCCTTTTTATAACTGAGGGAGATTCAGCTTCTGGTTCTATTACAAAATCACGGGATGTAAATACACAAGCGGTTTTTAGTTTACGCGGAAAACCTTTGAATTCTTACAATATGACAAAGAAAATTGTCTATGAGAACGAAGAATTCAATCTATTGCAGGCAGCACTTAACATAGAAGAATCTATGGAAGATCTGCGATATAATAATATTGTAATCGCCACAGATGCAGATGTTGACGGTATGCACATTAGGTTGCTGCTTATTACTTTCTTTCTGCAATTTTTCCCTGAATTGATCAAAGAGGGGCATTTATACATTCTTGAAACTCCGTTGTTCAGAGTGCGAAATAAAAAGAAGACTTTTTATTGTTACAGTGAGCAGGAACGAAGAGATGCCATTGAAGAACTATCCGGTAAACCAGAAATAACCCGTTTTAAAGGTTTAGGTGAGATATCACCAGATGAGTTTAAAAATTTTATTGGTGACAATATACGTTTAGCTCCTGTAATGCTTGATAAGGCGATGTCAATAGAAGAATTACTTTTGTTTTATATGGGTAAGAATACACCAGACAGACAAAAGTTTATAATAGAGAATCTAAAAGTTGAATTAGATCCTGTTCTTGAATAAACCCTGAATAACGATCTTAAATTTAAATTACAATAATTTTTAAATAGGAAAAACCCCATCCTATACAAGCTATGAGCGAGAACTACGAAGAACCTGATTTTGAAAAGCCAGAAGAAGAAAATAGCGGTGAGACCATTACCCGGGTTACGGGTATGTTTAAAGACTGGTTTCTTGATTATGCCTCTTATGTAATTTTAGAACGAGCTGTCCCGGCAATAGAAGATGGTTTTAAACCGGTGCAGCGCCGTATAATGCATTCTTTTAAAGATCTTGATGATGGGCGCTACAATAAGGTGGCAAACATTGTAGGTCATACTATGCAGTATCATCCTCACGGTGATGCCAGTATTGCAGATGCTATGGTACAAATGGGCCAGAAGGATCTTCTTATAGACACACAAGGTAACTGGGGCAATATACTTACCGGTGATAGTGCTGCTGCATCGCGTTATATAGAAGCGAGATTATCAAAATTTGCATTAGAAGTTCTTTTTAGTCCTAAAATTACTGAGTGGCAGGCATCTTATGATGGTAGAAAAAAAGAGCCTGTAAATCTACCGGTGAAATTCCCATTATTACTTGCTCAGGGTGGTGAAGGTATTGCTGTAGGTTTAAGCACTAAAATTTTACCACATAACTTTAACGAACTTATCGATGCTTCAATAAAGCATTTAAAAGGTAAAAAATTCACCATTTTACCCGATTTTCCTACCTCTGGGGTAGCAGATTTTAGCGATTATAAGGATGGTCACAGAGGTGGCAAGGTAAGAGTGCGTGCAAAAATAGACCAGCTAGATAAAAACACCCTTGTAATTACTGAAATTCCGTTTAGTACAACTACTACTTCACTTATTGATTCAATATTAAAAGCGAACGACAAAGGTAAGATCAAGATTAAAAAAATTGAAGATAACACCTCTTCAGAAGTAGAAATTGTAATACATCTGCCACCGGGAATGTCGCCAGACAAGACTATTGGCGCCCTTTATGCTTTCACAAATTGTGAGGTTTCTATTTCGCCATTAGGCTGTGTTATTGAAGACAACAAACCTTTATTTGTAGGTGTTACCGAAATGTTGCGCCTCTCAACAGAGCGTACTAAAGATTTGTTGCGACAGGAACTTGATATTAAACTCGATGAGCTTGAAAGTCAGTGGCACTTTGCTTCTCTGGAGCGTATTTTTATAGAGAATAGAATATACCGTGATATTGAAGAAGAAGAAACATGGGAAGGCGTTATCACTGCTATTGATAATGGTTTAAAACCTTTTATTGGTCATCTAAAAAGAGCTGTTACAGAAGAAGATATCACCCGACTTACAGAAATACGAATTAAAAGGATTTCTAAATTTGATATCGACAAGGCGCAACAAAAAATTGACGCCCTCGAAGATGAAATTGCAGAGGTTAAACATCATTTAGCCAACTTAACCGATTTTGCAATAGCATATTTTACAAGACTCAAAAAAGAGTACGGTGTAAATAGACAACGTCTTACTGAGATTCGTGTGTTTGACGATATTGAGGCCACAAAAGTTGTCATAAGAAATACTAAACTTTATGTTAACCGCAAAGAAGGTTTTGTAGGAACATCTTTAAAGAGAGATGAATATGTAACCGATTGTGCAGATATAGATGACATTATCGTGTTTACTAAAGAAGGTAAGATGATCATCACTAAAGTTGATGCTAAAACCTTTGTAGGGAAAGACATAATTCACGTAGCGGTATTTAGAAAAAAGGACAAACGCACTATTTATAACCTCATTTATAAAGATGGCACAGGAGGAAGTACTTACGTGAAGCGATTTAGTGTTACAAGCGTAACTCGAGATCGTGAATATGATATGACAAATGGCAAAAAAGGGTCTACAGTTCTTTATTTTAGTGCAAATCCTAATGGTGAGGCAGAAGTTGTAACGATTTACTTAAGAGCAGTGGGTAACATTAAGAAATTAAAGTTTGATCTCGATCTGGCAGATGTTCTTATAAAAGGACGTAATTCTAAAGGGAATATTGTCTCTAAACATTCAGTGCGTACTATTGATCTTAAAGAGAAAGGCGTATCTACTTTAAAACCACGCAAGATCTGGTTTGATGATACTGTTCAACTTTTAAATGTTGACGGTAGAGGTGAATTACTAGGCGAATTTAAAGGAGAAGACAGATTACTCATTATAACCCAGGAGGGTATAGTAAAAACAATAACACCGGAACTTACTACGAGATTTAAGGATAATATTATTGTTCTGGAAAAATGGATTCCTTCGAAACCTATTTCTGCAATCTATTGGGATGGAAATAAAGAAAAATATTACGCAAAACGTTTTCTAATCGAAAATCCTGATAAAGAAGAGCTATTCATTTCAGAACATGCTAATAGTCACTTAGAAATTGTTTCTACAGATTACAGACCAGTAGTAGAAATGGTATTTTACAAAGAAAGAGGTAAAGACCAGAAGCCAAGTGAAGAGGTTGATTTTGAAAATTTCATTTCTGTGAAAGGGATCAACGCCCTTGGTAATCAATTTTATACTGAAAAACTTAAGCAGATAAATTTGCTTGAACCTTTGCCTCATGAAGAACCTGAAGAAATAAAAACCGAAGATCTTGAGGTGGTAGATGAAGAAACAGTGAGAGGAGATGGTACAGATAGAACTTCATCTTCTTATTACAAAGACGATAATATTGATGATTCTGATGAGGGACAAACTTCACTTTTTTAATTCATGGGCGTAATACAGGAGTTTAAGGATTTTGCCGTAAAAGGCAATATGATAGACATGGCTATAGGTATAATAATAGGTGCAGCTTTTAAAGATGTTGTAGAGGTTATTGTGAAGCGTATAATGCTACCGCCGCTGTCTATGTTAACTGATGGCGTGAATTTCTCAAATAAAAAGATAGTGCTCAGGGAAGCTCATCTTGATTCTATGGGCAATTCTATAGCAGAAACTTCTATAGGCTATGGTGAACTTATAACTGTTGCACTCGATTTTTTTATTATCGCATTTGTAGTTTTTATTGTAGTAAAAGTTATGAATAGGTTAAAAGAAAGAGGGGATGACGCCAAAGACACCTCTGTTAAAACTCCAAAAGATATAGAATTACTTACCAGAATAAATGAGCTTTTAGAAGAACAAAACAAACATTTATTGAAGAAATAAATATCTTATATCAAAAAAAATAAATTTGTAGGTATATTCATGTAAAAAAAATCTTAAATTAGCCGCATCTACTTATAAATAGCATTGTTAAGCCCCTAAACATGCAAAAACGATATATTCATCAATTCTTCGGAATAGCATTTTCGCTATTCCTATGCTTGACCGCTTTTTCGTTTTATCTCTATCGCAATTACTGTGAGAATCTGAACGAAAAATTAAGTACACAAATTCAGGCCTCTGCGAGTCTTGCAGAACAGGATTTTAGACGATCAGTTTTCAATAATATTTCTTCTCTTGAAAATCTTAAGAACAGAATACAGGAAAGTGATGGTTTGTATTTTCCTTATTGGCAAAATGATGCGAAACGGATTATAAGTCAGAATAATGCTTTAAAGTTTATTGAATGGATAGATAATGATGGTATTATTCAGGAAATTGTTCCGTTAAACGGAAATGAACCAGCCATAAAACTTGACATCAAAAAACTAAATTATCGTTATGCAGAATGGTTAGGTCATAGCTCAGATACTATTACAAATATAACGCCATGGCTAGAGCTTACACAGGGCGGTAATTCATTCTTAATAGATGTTCCTGTATATTTTAAAGGTAAATTTCAGGGAACTATAACTGCGGGAATGGATTTTAAGGCTCAGTTTGATAAACTGGGTTCTAATCTTAATGATTATGCTATATTAATCAATGATGAAGAGGGGCATGCCTTTTATAGTTTCAATAATCCACAACCAGATATTTTCTCTCCAGAACTTGTCTATAGTGCTGCAATGACCGTAGATGCAAATCCAGAAGATTTCTGGTCGTTTAAATTTATGTATCGAGATATGAAAGTATTACAGGATCATAAATTGATAGCGACCTACGTTTTCATTTTTGGACTCGTATCTTCATTAATTTCAAGCTTTTTAGTCTTCTTTTACTTAAAAGCTAAGAAAGCAGCCGCTGGTTTTGAAAAGGCAAACGCAGCTTTAAAAAACCTGAACAGGGCTCTCGCCAGAGAAAAGGAAAATGCAACAAAAGCCTCGCTCGCAAAAACTGAATTTCTGTCTAACATGAGTCATGAGATTAGAACGCCTCTAAATGCTATTTTAGGACTTTCTGAAATATTGAAGTCAAAGGCTAATGAAGATCAACAGCCGCTTATAAATATGATGACAAATTCATCTGCAACCTTATTGGGTCTCGTAGATAATATACTGTTGATAGATAAAATTGAATCTGGCAAAGAAGTGCTTCATACAGAACAATTCGTTCCACTGGAGATTATTAAGAATAACATAAACTACTATTCCCCACAAATTGAGCGTTACGGACTTCAGCTAAAAGTGAATTTTGATGTATGTAAAGCGTGTAAGGTGGTAGGAGATAAGCTAAAATTTGAACAAATTTTTGTAAACCTGCTTAAAAACGCAATTAAATTTACGCAGAAAGGCCATATTGAAATTATTTATTCCGAAGAGGTTGTAGGTACTAATGTGCATTTAACTTTACAAATTAATGACACCGGCATTGGGATTCCCGAAGACAAAATAGACACTATTTTTGAACGTTTTTATCAGGTTGATGGCGGTATTGCCAAAAAACATGGTGGGGGTGGATTAGGATTACCTATAACAAAACATCTTGTTCATCTTTTTGATGGAACTATTAATGTTTCAAGTAAAGTTTCTAAGGGTACTTCTTTTACGGTAGAACTTGAGTTGCCTATTGATTATGCAGGTATCGAGTTGACTGAAAATAAAGAAATACCAGATTTATCAGCTCTTTCTGTTCTTATTGTAGATGACAATAAACTCAATACATTCATCTTAGAAAAGTGCCTAAAACAGCTAAAAATCGGCTCAGAAGTGGCATATAACGGCATTGAGGCTCTAGAAAAAACAAGAGAACAATATTATGATCTCGTTTTTATGGATGTGCACATGCCAGAACTAGATGGCTTTGAAACAACCCGAAGAATAAGGCAATTTTATAAAAATACCTTAATCATTGGGCTCAGCGCAGATGCTACGAATAGTGCTATGACAGAAGGATTAAGATCTGGAATGGATTATTACCTAACAAAACCTTTAGATCGGAATAAACTTATAGATATTTTAATCGAAAGATTTCCCAAAGAGGAATATGCAGATAAAAACATGCAACACCATTAGACACTACTGTACGGGCAGGTCAAGCAAAACTTTGGTACCTTTAGGATTATTGCCTTCATCATATAAATCAATTATATTGAGTGAATGGGCATGAGCAAAATTCTTTGAGAAATTTTGTAACCGCTGTATTGTCAGCCTGATTCCAATAGATTTTTTCTGTGTGTTCCGTTTATCACTTGGTATTTCCATAGTTTTTTTGCGGCCTATACCATTGTCTGTAATTGAAATTTCTACGAAATTCTCATTTTTCTTACTCACTTTCAGTTCGAGAGTTTTTTTACCATCTTTTGGCTGAAGACCGTGCCAAAGGGCATTCTCAACAAAAGGCTGCAATATGAGAGAAGGTATTTTAATATCTTTTAGCGAAATATCATCGTCTACTTTTACGTCATATATAATCTCATTACAAAACCTAATATTTTCAATATTCACATATAACTGCATGGTTTCTAATTCTTCTGCCAAGGTAATTTCTTTCTCTAACGAACTCGACAAAATTGATCTTACCAGTTTTGCAAATTGATTGAGATACTCTATCGCATCCTCAGAATTGTGGTTCTGCATATAGATTTTAATCGAAAGCAATGCGTTAAAAATAAAATGCGGATTCATCTGTGAGCGCATGAGTTTCTGCTCAGCTTTTAAAGCGGTTTTTTCATTTTTAAGCTTGTTTTGCCGGAATAATATATAGACAATAACAAAAGAAAAAAGAAAAAGCAATCCAAGAAATATGAGATTTTGATTGCTTTGGGCGAGATTCATCGTTACGATCTCATTTTCCTTTTCTAAAAGTGCAATGGTGTTTTTTTTCTTTTCTGTATCATACTTCATATTAAGATCAGAAACATACTTATGATTTTCTTCATTTAAATATTTTTTCTGTACCGTCTGTGATAAACGTTGATAATCAAGTGCTTTATCATATTGACCTTGTTTCTCTTTTAATTGGGCAAGATGCTCATAGGTGCTACTAAGAAATTGTTTCATTTCATTTTTCTTAGATACGCGCTCACCAGTTAAGAAATATTTTTCTGCCTCAGTATAATTTCCCAATTCGTACAATGCCCAGCCCATATTTATGTATGCCATAGCGATGTAAAATTCATCTTCAAGATGATCTGCCATAGCAATTGTGGGCCTTATTAATTTCATGGCCGCCTCTGCTTTGTTCTGTTTAAGATAAACCTGACCAATGCTATTATTACAAATAAGGATGCCCAGTTCAGAGTTTATTTCCTCATTGTATTTTAAGGACTGGCGGTAATTGTACAATGCTTTCTCAAACTGCCCGCGTTCTTCATAAGTAATGCCTAGGTTGCCGTAATTAATAGCCAGACCCAATTTACTGCCAATGCCTTCTTCATAAGGAATGGCCTGTTTAAAGTAATTTTCAGCAAGATCGTAATCACCAATTATGAGGTAGATATTACCTATGCTATTCAGCGAAATAGCAATACTTTTTACAATAGAATTATTCTTCGGAGTAAAATTTTCGGCCATTTCAAGTGCGGCCTGATGATTATCTAGTGCCGATCGTACGGCATCCATTCTACGATAAACAACACCCAACATATTGAGTGCAGATATTTCCATCTCCTGATTTCCTATTTCTTTGGCCAGCGCAATACTTTTTTTGTGATGATATATTGACCTTTGGTATGATGATTTATCTCTAAAATATATGCCCAGCATATTTTCCGCGTAAGCTTCCCCGAGTGTATAATTAACCTTTTCACTTGCGATGATCAGCTTTTTCATAGCTGTAGTATCGCGCCTAAAGTCTTCTAAATTAGCATGTAATTTCTCGAGAGATTGCTCTTTCTCATCAATTATATCTGTAAGTATAACCTGAAAATTAGAAGGAGAAGACTGTGGTAGAGCAGTATAGCTCTGTAATAAAAAGAAAAGAGTGAAAAAGCTAACTCTGCGGTAATAAGTACATGCGAAGTTTGGGAGCTTAAAGTAATGTTTTATAAATCCCATGAGGTGGTAAGATTTGTATCTTACTAAATATACACATATTGCGGCTATGTCACAATATGTGTATATACATGAGTATCTTACAGGAATTCAAGTTTATTTAAGCAACAGTATCTTCTTCAATATGCTGCTTTTTACGCAATTTGAAATTTAAGAATTCAAGAAAAAGTGAAAATGCAATCGTAAAATACAAATATCCTTTAGGGATGGTGCCTACTTCACTATTAAAAATTTTAAGGTGAGCAAGATGAGCTGCTTCTGCGATTAGCATAAAACCTATAAGTATAAGAAATGCCAAACCTAATATTTGAAGCGAAGGGTGCTTATTTACAAAATCGCCTACGGGGTTTGCAAAAAGCATCATGATCAATACAGAAATAACAACAGCAACTATCATAAGTATTAAGGCATCATTGGGGTTATCGCTTAAACCATTTGTCATACCTACCGCCGTTAGAATAGAATCAAATGAAAAAACCACATTGATAAGTGTGATCTGCAAAACTGCCTTTTTTAGAGTAGTAGAACTCTTACTTTTCACTTCAGCTTCTTCTTCACCCGTAAGATCAACTTTCTCATGTATCTCATGCACACTTTTGTATAGCAGAAAAATACCTCCCGCAAAAAGTATGAGTGCCTGACCGCTAATGCCTGCTTGTATCCATGACTGATTTATATGCCAGAAGGGAGCTTCCATTGCCACCAAAACCGTTATACCAAAGAGCAGAGCAATACGCATAACCATGGCCAGAATAAGCCCGATATTTACTGCTTTCTTCCGATTTTCAGGTCTTAATTTAGAAGAAGCAAGAGAAATGAAAATAATGTTATCTATCCCCAAAACAATTTCAAGAAAAGTCAAGGTAAGAAGTGCGACCCACGCATCTGCAGATGAGAAAATATCAAGCATTTAATTTATTTTTTTGGCTGTTCCTTTTTGTTTATTTGTTTCGCCTACAAGGGCGTATTCAAAGGTATAAAAATCTCCTTCTGTTTTTAATATTTTAAAATGAAGTGCTTTACGTTCATTTCTGTTTTTAGGATTAATCTTGTTAGCAATATACTCACAGTCATTAATCCATCGTATGCTTGAAGAATCGGCTACTCCTTTATAAAAATCAATCTCAAGGGTATCATTTCTGGTGAATTGTGTTTTAACAACTTCGCCATTCAGGTAAGTTTCAAATTCAAATTTACCGGTCTTAAAATCATTGCAGCTGCGTTCTGGTGAATAGCAGGAAACCAGCAGTGCAAAAACAGCAATAAGCAGCGATAATCTTTTCAACATCATAGCCGCGAAAATACAAATACATAAACAAATTTTAGAGATCCATATAAGGAAGTTGATCTTCAAAACTTTCAAAAGTTCCGTCATCATAAAAAATAACAATACGTTTTATCCCTTTTGATCTAGGATAGTCATCACCAAAGCTTTTTGGAGACATATATGAACTGTAATCTTCTTGTTTTTTAATAGGCGTATGTGGTGGTTTCTGCGATGCATTTGCATCTGCAGATTTTGAAAAAAGATCTGAAGAAGTATTTTCAACATTGTTTTTAATAGGGGGCAAACTTCCTTTACCATTAAGTAGCCAGTACAGTTCTACTTCGGGAAAAGTTTCTACAACTTTCATCACAAATTCTAAACTGGGTTTATTGCGACCAGATAAAATATGAGAGATAGAAGAACGACCAACTTCGATCTTATCGGCGAATGCCGTAGCATTCAACTCGTATTCTTCCATAATTTTTAATAGCCTTTCAGCAAATTTAGCGCTGTTCACCATTGTAAAATAGAGATATATAAAACATGTTTACAAATGTAATAATAAATTTAAGATAATAGAGGTTACAATTGTAAACAGTACAGCAAATCAAGAATATTTTATTGAATTAAAACTCTATATAAATATGTTTAAACATCTTAAATTTAAGTGATTAATATATAATTAATTGGTTTGTGGAATTTTTCCTATAGCTCTATTTACAACTGTGATTTCATTGTTACATATAGTAAACAGGATGTAATAATAAAGAGTTTACATTTGTAAAATTAGCAATGTTTACATTTGTAACTTAATTTAAAATATGAATTTTAATCAGCTTTTACTTTGGCATAAAACACATAAAGAACAAAATCTTTATGGGCGATACATTACGCATCACAGCATAGCTCCTTTACTGGATTTCTGGCGGAACAATTTTGAGATCACAGAAATTGGTAAGTCTGTGCTGGGAAAATCCATCCACAGTATTCAAATTGGCTCTGGGCCAAAAAAAATATTGATGTGGTCTCAAATGCACGGGAATGAAAGCACAACTACAAAAGCCTTATTTGATCTTTTTAAATGGTTAACAGCATCAGAATATAAAATTGAGGCAGAATCTTTACTTAAATCATGTACTTTACATATCATACCCATATTAAATCCTGACGGGGCAGAACGTTATACAAGGCTCAATGCTCATGACATTGATCTCAACAGGGATGCACAGAACCAATCGCAACCAGAAAGTATTATTCTACGCACCGTTTTTGATGCATTTAAACCCGATTTTTGCCTCAATTTGCACGGTCAGCGTACAATATTTGGAGTGGGAGACCCTGCTAAATCAGCCACGGTATCTTTTTTATCGCCTGCTCAGGACAAAAACCGCTCAGTAACGCGATCCCGTAAAATGGGTATGGCAATTATAGCCGGATTAAATGAGATGCTTCAGCATTTTATTCCACAAGGAGTAGGGCGATATGATGATTCTTTTAACCTTAATTGCGTTGGCGATACTTTTCAATCCTTAAATGTACCAACCGTGCTTTTTGAAGCTGGTCATTACCCTGATGATTACGCACGTGAAGAAACGCGTGCATATATATTTTTAGCTTTGGTGAAAGCCTTAAATATTATTACCAATTCTAATGATGATCTAAAACGAGGATACAAGGGGTATTTTGAAATTCCGGAGAACAAAAAATGCTTTTTTGACATTATTTTAAGACAAATTGCGCTTCCGGAAGCAGGAGTGACTGATGTTGCAATACAATATGAAGAGACTTTAATAGAAGGCGAATTGCGATTTATTCCTAAAATAGCTGAGATTGCTGTTTTGCAAGAATTTACAGGGCATGTTGAGTACGATTGTGACTCACAAAACCCGGATATCACTGACACAAATATCTGGCAAAAAGGAAGTAAAATCGGTCAAATTACCCTCAATAACGGATTTACTAAAACGTTTTCGCAAATATTACCTAAAACGTTATGAATTATTCAATGTATTTATCCTATTTTTGCGTAATATATAATTTAATGATTGAATAATGGCGAAATTCAAATTAGACGAGGTTGATCACCAGATTCTAGATATGTTGATTGAAAATACTCGTACTCCTTTTACAGATATTGCAAAAAAACTTCTAATCTCTGCTGGTACAGTTCATGTGCGCGTAAAAAAAATGGAAGAGGCGGGAATCATAATAGGTTCTTCTCTAACACTTGATTACGCAAAACTGGGATACTCGTTTATTGCATATGTAGGCATCTACATAAACAAAACAAGTCAAACAACATTCGTTCTTGAGCGCATCAATCAGATCCCGTTTGTTACGGTTGCTCATGTTACTACAGGTAAATTTAATATCTTTTGCAAAATACGTGCTCGCAATACAGAGCATGCAAAAAATATTATTTTTGAACTGGATGATATTGACGGAGTTTATCGCAGCGAGACCATGATTTCTCTAGAAGAGAGTATCAATGATAAAAAACGTCTTATGCATTCAATTTTTCAGGAATTGTAAAGCCAAAAAGACTTAACTTTAAAACCCTTTGGCTTTATAGACAAAGGGTTTTTTTATTCAACTAAAATCAAAATAATGTCCAGACAACCCAAGTTAGAACGTTTTAATAGTTACGTTAAATCTAAATATCAGGTATACAATAGTTTATTCATGACCCTTCCTTTTCAGGGAATTTCAAATACCGGTGTACTTTTACCTTTATTTGATACTATCTGTGTAGATGGTTATGAAAGAAAATATAATCCCACCCAGATTGTTTCGTACTTTTTTGATAAATATCAACGAGATATTCCCGAAGAAGATCGATATAATTTACTTTTTAGATTTATTCAGTATATAGAACGCCAGGTTGTTCTGTTTGATGCAATAGAAGATGCCTCATATCGTATTGTTCATAATATGGATGGTCGCGGTACTTTAAGAAATATTAAAGAAGAAGCTCAAGCACAAAACAAGACTGAAGAATTAAAAGATTACCTCAATCATTTTAAAATAAGACCGGTTCTTACAGCGCACCCTACACAATTTTATCCCGGTGCCGTACTGGGTATCATCAATGATCTTAGCGATGCCATAAACGCTAATGATCTGGAGATGATCAAAAAATTGCTTTCTCAGCTTGGTAAAACGCCTTTCTTTAAAAAGGAGAAGCCTACACCTTATGATGAAGCGGTTAGTCTTATCTGGTACTTGGAGAATGTATTTTACCACTCTTCTAGTTTCATTTATAATTACCTGCAGCAAAACGTTTTTAAAGGTGAGTTTTTTGATAATGAAGTTATAGATCTTGGTTTCTGGCCGGGGGGTGACCGTGATGGTAATCCTTTTGTAACTACAGATATTACTTTAAGGGTCGCAGCTCGATTACGCAATACAATTATAAAAAACTACTATCGCGATATGCGCGATATGCGTCGCAGAATTACGTTTGTAGGTACGGTAGAAATATTATCAGATCTGGAGCGTCGTTTATATGACAGTATATTTTTGCCTGGTGATAAACTTAAAATCACTAAAGACGAACTATTAGAAAAACTTCTTACCGTACGCAAAATAGTAGTAGAACAACATCAAAGTCTTTTTCTTGAAGAAATTGACGATCTTATAAACAAGATCAAAATGTTTGGTTATCATTTCGCAACGCTTGATATACGTCAGGACAGTAGAGTGCATCACCATGTAATGCAGGAGATCGTTAAAGAATGTCAGCGAGAAGGATTAAACATTTTTCCTGATAATTATCTCGAACTTTCAGAAGAAGAACAGATCACTATATTACAAGACGTTAAAGGATATCTTGATCCTTCAAATCTGGAAGATGAGATAGCCAGAAAGACTCTTGAGTCTATTCACGCAATGCGCGAAATACAAAAACAAAATGGAGAGCGGGGTTCAAATCGTTATATAATAAGTAACAACCAGACCATGCTTAATGTGATGGAAGCATTTGCCATGTTGCATTTGTGTGATTGGGATAAACCTACGGCAGATATCGTACCATTATTTGAGACAGTACCAGATCTTAAGATCGCTCATAAAGTAATGGAAGATCTGTATACAAATCCTGCTTACGCAAAACACTTAGCTTCAAGAGGAAATCAACAAACCATAATGCTGGGCTTTAGTGATGGTACAAAAGATGGTGGTTACTTAATGGCCAACTGGAGTATATTTAAAGCTAAAGAAGCGTTAACAGCAATTTCCAGACAATATGGCGTTAAAGTGATATTCTTTGACGGTAGAGGAGGACCACCGGCTCGTGGTGGTGGTAAAACGCATCAGTTCTATGCTTCTTTGGGTAATACAATAGAAGATGAGCAAATACAATTAACCGTACAAGGCCAAACTATCAGTTCTAATTTTGGAACTAAAGATTCTTGTCAATATAACCTGGAGCAACTTTTGAGTTCAGGAATATTTAATGGTATTTTCTCTCAAAAGAATGTAGCCTTGACAGATGAAGATAGAAAAACAATGGAAGAGTTAGCTGAAGTTAGCTACAAAGCATATTCAGATTTTAAAGAGCATCCTAACTTCTTAGGATATCTTGAAAGAATGAGCACACTAAAATATTATGCTAAAACAAATATAGGAAGTCGACCCAGCAAACGAGGAAAAGGGGATAAGCTTAATTTCTCAGATCTGCGTGCGATTCCTTTTGTGGGATCATGGAGTCAATTGAAGCAAAATGTTCCTGGTTTCTTTGGTGTAGGTACTGCAATAGAACATTTAGAAAGTAAAGGAGAATTTGATAAAGTAAAATCTCTTTATGAGAATAGTCTGTTCTTTAAGACATTGCTTGAGAACAGTATGATGAGTCTTACAAAATCATTTTTTGGCCTGACCGCATATATGCAGGAAGATCCTGAATTTGGCGCTTTCTGGACATTGATTCATGATGAATTTGAACGTACAAAACGTTTATTGCTAAAACTTACCGGTTATAGCGAGTTGATGGAAGAAGAAAAAGCAGGTAAAGCATCTATTCAGGAGAGAGAGCGTATCGTGTTGCCATTGTTAACGATACAGCAATATGCACTTAAGAATATTCAGGAATTACAGAAAGATCCTGAAGCCAATCAGGAGAAGATTGAGATGTTTGAAAAAATGGTGACGCGTTCACTTTTTGGAAATATTAATGCAAGTCGTAATTCGGCATAAGCAATGAAAAAGAGCGATCTTAAATCTTCAGAGTATAATCAGTTTTACAGTACGTATGTTGATTTAGTTCATGAAGATTTATCAATCCTTCAGGCAATAGAAAACGGAAAAGAAAGTGTTTTAGCTTTCTTTTCCGCTATTCCTGATGATAAATTGACCTATGCTTACGCAGAAGGCAAATGGACAATTCTTGAAGTTTTACTTCATATAATTGATACAGAACGTGTTTTTCAATATCGAGCTGTTTGTATTGCACGTAATGATAAAACACCATTTCCCGGTTTTGATCAGGATAATTATATAGCGCCTTCGCAGGCAAATAAGAGAAGTCTTAAAAGTTTATTAGATGAATATGCAGCAGTAAGAGAAAGCTCAATTCATCTTTTTAAGAATCTCCCGGCTGATGGCTTACTAAATTTAGGTGAAGCTAGCAATCATACACTATCTGCCAGAGCTGCTGGTTTTATAATTGCCGGTCACGAATTGCATCACATAAAAATAACTAAAGAGCGCTATCTCAATTAGTCATATTTAGCATCAAACTCTTTCATCCATTTATCCTGTACTTTTAGTACCTGCTCAATAACATCTCTCACGCAACCATTTCCGCCATTTTTGTGAGAAACATATTTAGAGATTTCTTTGATCTCTTTTACAGCATCCTGTGGGCAACAGGGTAAACCAACTAACTTCATCACAGGAAAATCCGGAATATCATCACCCATATAAAGTACGTTTTCGGCTTTTATGTCATAGGTTTCAAAATATTGATTAAGCTGCTCAATTTTTGCGTGAGCACCTAAGAAAATATCTGTAACACCTAAACCTTGTAGTCTGTGACGTACACCTTCATTGGTCCCTCCGGAAATTATACACACATTGAACCCTTGGTTTAATGCTGTTTTAAGAGCATAGCCATCTTTTGTATGCATTGTTCTTAGCATTTCGCCAGTGGTGCCAATTTGTATTGTACCATCTGTAAGAACGCCGTCAACGTCAAAAATAAAAGTTGTTACATGCTTTAAGTATTCCTTATAACTTTTCTTTTCCATAAGTCTTTAAAATAGTCTGTGTAATAGTTTTGTAAATGAGCTTTTGCTCTTCTGTTTTTAAATTTTCAAGTTGCTTTTTTATTGTAGAAGTATCCTGGCGTTTTGCCGGGCCTGTTTGTGCTGCAAGTGCCCCAATATCAAACGCTTTGTTCACAGTTTCTGTCATCAATGGTTTTAGTAAATTGAAATCTAGAGAATGAGTTTTGCAAATTTCTTCTGTTTGATAAAGAATGTGATTGCAAAAATTATTGGCAAATACAGCCGCCTGATGCAAATGTGCTCTCGATTCACTATTTAAGAAGTGTATAGAATCACTTAAAGCAGAAGCTACTTCTTCTAATAATAAAAGATCACTTTTATTAGCAGCTTCTAAGCAAATAGGAACTGTTGAAAAATCAATATTTCTATTTTTAGAAAACGACTGTAAAGGGTAAAAAATCGCCCTTTTTGAGTGCTTTTTCAGCGCGTCTATCGAGGTGCTTCCTGATGTATGAGTCACGATTGAGAGTGTAACAGGAATCGCTTGTGAAATTTCATGTATTACATTGTCTGAAACTGCAATTATCAATATATCAACCGTATGCAGGTTATCATATGAAGTAATGCATTCAGCTATCTTATTAAATGGTAAAAGTGTTTCTTGTGTTCGACCTACTATCTGCCTGAGTAAAATGCCTTTACTTTCAGCGAATGCATGCGCAAGATAAGATGCTACGTTGCCTGTGCCTATTATTGAAATTTCTATCACAGATTCAAAAGTACATAATTTGGATTAAGAATTACAGATTATAAAGAGAGCCGTAATGCTTGAGTAATGCGGTTTTGTGTCGTATATTCGCGCCATTAAAAATTTGCTTTTCCATTATGCAAAAACGTATTGCAGACCTCCTATTTTCTACCCGTTTAATGGCTTTTTTGTTTATCGCTTACGCTGTCGCAATGGCAACGGGCACTATACTTGACGCGGGTCAGGACACTTCACCCACACCTTTTACTAAATATTATATTTATCAGGCCTGGTGGTTTGAACTTATACATATTTTGTTTGTAATCAATTTTGTGGGAAATATCTGGAGATTTAAGCTGTGGCGAAAAGAAAAGTGGACAACTCTGCTTTTTCACTGTTCATTTATCTTAATAATAGTAGGAGCAGGAGTAACGCGATATATAGGTTATGAAGGTGTTATGCCTATTAGAGAGGGGCAAACTGAAAATTCCTTTTTAAGTGATAAAACCTATTTAAAGGTTTTCATAGATGGTGAGAAAGATGGAACACCGCAGCGCAGACCTATAGAAAAGGAAATGTTGCTATCATCAAGATTAAATAATGATTTTGAAATCAACACAGATTTTGATGGCAGGCCGGTAACAATAAGCTTTGATAAATTTATAGATGGTGCAGAAGAAGGTCTGGTAGAAGATCCCGATGGTCGCAATCAATTAAAAATAGTTGAAGCCGGTGACGGTACACGTCATGAGCATTATCTGGAAGAAGGACAAATTGACAATATTCATAATACACTGTTTGCCTTTAACAAACCTACAGAAGGAGCTATAAATATTTCATATGATGGTGATAATTATACACTTGAGTCTCCCTTTGAGGGTGGAGTGACTGTTATGGCAACTCAGGAGAATTATCAGGTAATACAGGATTCTGTACAGGAGCTCAAATTGCGGTCTTTATATCAAATAGGAGAGATGCAGTTCGTTATTCCAGAACCTGTTATAAAAGGTACAAATGGAATTGTAGAATCTTTTCCTAAACAGAAAAATCAGGCTGATGCACTTTTTGTAACAGTTAAAACGGATGAAGGTTCTAAGCAAATAGGCCTACTAGGAGGTAAAGGTTTTGATAGTGATATGAAGACTGTAGAAATAGGCGATCTCAAATTTCATTTGTCATATGGGAGCAAATCTGTTCCTCTTCCTTTTGCCATTAAATTAGATGATTTTGTTGCTCAGCGTTACCCGGGAACTAAAAATGTCTATTCGTCTTACGCCAGTGATATCACTGTAATTGATTCTCCGCAAGAAAGCTTTGATTATGATATTCATATGAATCATGTTCTTGATCATCAGGGCTACCGGTTTTTTCAGGCAAGTTTTGATCCGGATGAGCTAGGTACTGTTCTTTCTGTTAACCACGATTTTTGGGGCACATGGATCACTTATATAGGTTATTTTGCCCTTTATTTAGGCTTAATGCTAATACTTTTTGATAAGGGAAGCAGATTTGGCGATCTTAAGAGGCGTCTTGATAAGGTGAAGGCAAAAAAAGCAGCTTTACCCATTTTGATAGCATTTTTCACTTTAAGCGGAAATCTACACGCTCAGGAAGATAAAGTTCAGGTTGATAACGGGAATACCACCATTATAGAATCTAGTGCAGAAATACAGCCGCAACTTGAAGATAATACAGCGATCAATCACGCTGTTGCTTCTAAAGAACAAATAGATTCTATTCTTGTTGCCAACGCTGTAAGCGCAGAACACGCAGAGAAATTTGGTAAGCTTGTTATTCAGGATGATAAAGGTCGTATGATGCCTGTTAATACCTTTGCCAGCCAGGTTTTACGCAAATTGAGCCGAAAAGATACTTATCTGGGCATGAATGCAGATCAGGTGTTTTTGTCTATGGTAGAATCTCCAGTGTTCTGGTACAATGTTGAGTTTATCTATCTTAAAACGCAAAACGATAGTATACGTAATATTGTAGGTATTCCTAAAGATAAAGAATACGTTAAGGCGATCGATTTCTTTGATGCTCAGGGACAGTATAAATTGACTCCGTATCTTCAAAATGCATATCAGGATGAAGTAAAAAATAGCTACGATAAAGATTTTATTGATATTTCAGAACGCTTAGGTTTATTAGACAGGGCACTTAGTGGTGAAATTTTAAAAATATTTCCTCAGCCTAATGATCCTAATAACAAATGGTATTCTTATCCGGAATTAGGAACGGCCAACTTTAAAGGAATGGATTCTGTTTACACGAAACAAATTCTGCCCATTTATTTTAGTGCACTCAGGGAAGGGAAGGATACAGGTAATTATGATAAAGCAGACGAACTTTTAAATAGTATAACCAGTTTTCAACGCAAGTACGGGAGTGAAGTAATGCCGAGTGAAGACAAGGTAAATGCTGAAGTGTTTTATAATAAACATGATATTTTTACAAAACTTTACTGGATGTATCTTCTTGCATCTGTTTTCATGTTTGTTTTTGTAATTACCAGAATTTTTAAAGATAACCGCTTTATAAAATTCATGGTAAGACTTGGCGGTGCAGCTGTTCTCATCTTATTTCTATTGCATACAGCAGGATTAATATGGAGATGGTATATTTCTGGTCACGCCCCGTGGAGTGATGCTTATGAATCTGTATTATATGTTGGCTGGGCTACCATGTTCTTTGGGCTCGCCTTTGGGCGAAAAAGTTCGTTGACAATTGCAAGTACCGCTTTTGTTGCCGGCTTTATTTTGTGGGGAGCAAGCATGAACTGGCTTAACCCTGCAATTGCTAATTTGCAACCGGTGCTTGATAGTTATTGGTTAATGATACATGTGGCAGTTATTGTAGCTAGTTATGGACCGTTCACTCTGGGAATGATATTAGGTTTAGTTTCTCTTCTTCTCATTTTACTTACCAATGAAAAGAACAGGAAAAAAATGGATCTCAATATAAAAGAGATTACAATTATTACTGAAATGTCACTTACTGTTGGTCTTGTAATGCTAACTATAGGGAATTTCTTAGGAGGTCAGTGGGCTAATGAAAGTTGGGGCCGTTACTGGGGTTGGGACCCAAAAGAAACCTGGGCATTGATAAGTATTATGGTTTACGCATTTGTTATTCACATGCGCTTAGTGCCAGGTCTTAGAGGAAAATGGTTTTTTAATCTAATGGCTGTGCTTGCTTACGGTAGTATTATGATGACTTATTTTGGTGTGAATTTCTGGCTTTCAGGTCTTCACAGTTATGCGAGTGGTAATAATATCCTTAACCTAAATAAGGCACTTATAATATTCGGCTGCGTGATTGCTTTCGCTCTTTTAGCTTATCCCAAGTACAAAAAATTCTATAAGAAGTAGTCTTCCGAAAGAAAAATCTGCTAACTAAGCATATTTAAAAAATCAGAATCTTCGGCGATACCTAGTTTTTTATAAAGGCTGGCCATAGATTGTTTTATCTTAAAATCAGGAAGTTTTAATTGCTCATTGAGCTTATCTTCACGCGTTCCGGTAGAGAGCGCGTGTAATATTTTTACTTCGCAGTTGTTTAAATTGTAATTGTCTATTAGTGATTCAAGGTAAGAGTCATTAATATCTTCTACCTTTTTATACTGGCTAAGTTTCTCAAGTTCTTCTTCCCGTAAACTCAATTCTTTTATCAGGTTAGAATTATTTTTATCTGTATACTGCCAGCGTCGTAAAATGGCAATAGATATGATTATCATTTCTGCTACCATACCTAATTTTATAATAAATGGCGTAATAGGTAATATGGATAAGCCAAAATCATAAAGCACAAAAAAGTCAAATATGCAGTAAATATTTATTGCAAAAACAAACGATACCAGATAGAAAAAAGGCGTGGTTTTGCTAGCTAACCCACTTGTAATCCAGGTTGCAGTTATTGTGAGAAGCACCATTGTATCTGCCAGTGCAAAAAAGAAGTAATTCCCGGTTATCCAATAACCCACCATAAATATAACAGATAGGGTTGCAAAAGTTATTATTGTGAGTTTAAGTTCAGGATATGAGTATTTTAGCCTTACAAAAGTATAGGCAAAAATTGCTCCAACAATACCTAGCAAAACATGGAACAGCAATTCGAGATCTACCAGATAAGACTGCACAAGGCCAAACATATAAGGAATATTATCTCTAAAAGCCAGACTAATACCAGAGATTAAGAGTACCGCAGCATAATACAGTAAGCCGTTATCGCCAGATGAGAAGAATAAAAAGAGATTGATCAGGATTATAAAGAACATAACTCCATAAAAGAGACCGTAGCCAAAAATGTTACCTTGCTCTTTTTTAATTACTTCAGAAAGAGTGGTGAATTCTATAGGGAAGTTTGCCTCTTCATCAAACTGCAGATTTACATATAGCGGTAAGAGGTCATGATGCTTTGAGATATCAAAAGCAGGATATTGTAGATCCGGAATTTCAGAAATACTGCTTCCGGTAGAATCGAAAGCCTCAAATTTTCTTAAATGATAGGATTTTATACGCAAAACTTCATCATTCTCCTTTAACGTATTTATTTTGATCCAGTAACTGCCATTATCCAGACCTTTATTAAAATCTGTGACAGGTTTGAACTCAAAATCTTTTACGTCAAGAATACTTGAGGTACGCGAAGAATCATTATAAAAATCGATGTTGCCAAGCAAAACACCTAAAAACCATATACATACAGTCAATAAACGCCAATAAATCATAAACCCAAAGTTTGGTAAATATCATAGGGGTATGTTTAGGGGTTTTGGGGTATGCAATCAAATGTAACAAAATATAATCAATAGCAACTTATTTCATAGATTTAATGAAAAACTTTAAGAAAACGTTATAGTTTTGATTATAACTGAAAGAAATTCCGTACTAAAATCTAGCACGGAATTTCTATTATATTTAGATATTTCCTACCATATCTTCAGGTTTAACCCACTCGTCAAACTCTTCTTCTGTAAGATAACCCAGATTTATAGCCTCTTCTTTTAAAGTTGTACCATTCTCATGAGCCGTATTTGCTATTTCAGCAGCTTTATAATATCCTATTTTCGTATTTAAAGCCGTAACAAGCATAAGCGAATTATTCACAAGATCTTTAATACGGGCTTTATTAGGCTGAATTCCTTCTGCACAATGCTCATCAAAAGAAAAACATGCATCACCTATTAATCGTGCAGATTGTAAAATGTTAGCAGCCATTACAGGTTTAAACACATTTAACTCATATTGACCCTGCATTCCCGCAACGGCAATTGTCATATCATTACCAATGACCTGAGCACATACCATTGTAAGTGCTTCACATTGAGTAGGATTTACTTTACCTGGCATGATAGAAGATCCTGGCTCATTTGCCGGGATTATTAGTTCACCAATACCACTTCGAGGTCCTGAAGCGAGCATACGTATGTCATTTGCTATTTTATTAAGGGAAACAGCAAGTTGCTTCAATGCGCCGTGAGTTTCTACGAGAGCATCATGAGCTGCAAGTGCTTCAAATTTATTATCTGCGGTTTTGAAAGGTAATTCAGTGAATTTTGTTATAAACTCGGCCACGCGTTTTGCGTAACCTTTGGGAGTGTTAATACCTGTACCTACAGCGGTTCCTCCCAGAGCTAATTCAGACAGATGTTCCATAGTATGCTCAAGCGCTTTAATGCCGTGATCAAGTTGAGAGACATATCCTGAAAGTTCCTGACCAAGCGTTAACGGTGTGGCATCCATTAAATGCGTACGACCAATTTTTACAACCTTTCTAAATTCTTCAGATTTAGCTTTTAGGGTATTCCTTAATTTAATAACACCAGGAAGCGTAGTTTCTTTAATAACTTTATAAGCGGCTATATGCATCCCGGTAGGGAAGGTATCATTAGATGATTGAGATTTGTTCACATCGTCATTAGGCTGCAGTGTTTTTTCTCCCTCACCTAATTTTTTGCCGGCGATCTGGTGCGCACGATTTGCAATTACTTCGTTCACATTCATATTGCTCTGGGTGCCAGAACCGGTTTGCCAGATAACGAGCGGAAATTGATCGTCATGTTTTCCTGCAAGGATCTCGTCGCAAACCTGTGCAATAAGATCTCTTTTTTCTATTGGTAAAACACTGGCTTCGCAGTTTGTATACGCCGCTGCTTTTTTAAGGTAAGCAAAACCATATATGATTTCTAGAGGCATAGAAGCTGCCGCTCCTATTTTAAAATTATTTCTTGAGCGCTCTGTTTGAGCTCCCCATAGCTTATCTGCAGGTACCTGCACTTCGCCCATGGTATCTTTTTCTATGCGATATGTCATAATTTTTTGATTTTTAACTCAACAAAAATACATGATTAATGAATGATATATATTCTTAATAGGGTTGAAATATTGTTTATAATTCTCTAAATAACGTTATGCTTTTTGACATATAAAAACTAAATTTGCCAAACAAAAGATAAAATTAATTATGTTTGAATTTGATCAATATTTAGGTTTTCTGGCATTTCTTACCATCCTGACTATAGGATTCTGGTTAATGATATTTTTAGTTTCTATTATACCATATTGGTTAGGAGGAGCTCTTACAGAACGTTTTAAAGAAATGCGTGCTAAGAAAAAAGCTGAAAGCGAACAGATATAATCAACAACATATCTCACAATATAAAAAACCACTGATTACTTAGTGGTTTTTTTATGTTCTTACCCGATTTTAGTCCCGTTTTGGGCGATTTTTCAACTTAAGCATTGACTTTTCTAGTATGGTAATAATTTCATGAAATAAAAAAGCCATTTCTACCTGAGTAAAAATGGCTTTTTTAGGGTGAAAACCTGACGTTTAGCTACTAAAATCGGCTCCTTCTTCATCGTTCTCACGATCTTGTTCTCTTTTTTGCTGATTCTTTTGTTGATTAAAACGGTAAATGAATGACAAGTTAACCTGGCGTTCTCTCCATTGAAATTCGCTGTCTCTAACAAAATTAGGATTGGTAGTGAATTGATTTCTCTTTCTTGAATTTAAAAGATCTTGCACATTGAATGATAAAGTGGCATTTTCATTAAAAATATCTTTACTAAAAGCCAGATCTATAGAAAGTATACCGTCTGTCTTAGTCTGTGCATTTTCTGAAGGACCGCGATAGAAAGCATTTGTTTGCCAGTCAATTTTAGCAGGTAATGTAAGCTTAGAACTAAATCTTGCAAACCAGCTTGTGTTTTTATTGCCGTAGTCTACGCCGTTAAATTCTCCTTCATTTTTAAACTGGAAGAAGTTAAAACTACCGTTTAATCTCAACCATTTTGCCGGATTATATAGAAGACCTAGTTCACCACCGGTACGTTCATTACTAGAAAGGTTAATAGGTATTGTACGTATTACGCTAGAGTTTTCAATATTTTCTTCTACGCGCTCAAAAGCATCTGTTTCTCTTTGAAAATAGACAGACGATGTAAAAGTTAATTTCTCCCAGCGTTTTAAATAACCCACATCAAAGGCATTAGAATAAGCCGGCTTTAAGTTAGGATTTCCCTGAAACACATTATTTCTACTACTTCTTGAAGGGAAGGGATTGATAAACCAACCACGAGGGCGGTTAATACGGCGGTTATAGCCTACTGTTATATTTTCCATTTCGCCCAACTCATAAATAATATTTACGGTAGGGAAGAGGCCCAGATAATTGTTATCAAAATCTGTATCTATAGCAAAGCCAAATACATCCTGCAATTCTTCTTCAGTAAGTCTAGAATCAATTTTTCCTTTTAGTTGGGTATTCTCAAGACGTAAACCTAAAAGGAAAGAAAAATCGCCAAATTTAGTACCGTATTGCGTGTACAAAGCATTTACATTCTCTGTATAATCAAACTTATTAGTAAGTGTATCGTTAACAACGAAAGATTCACTTGCAGGTGCATCTTCCTGTTCTAACATATAATCTGTTATTTCATTTTCAAAATTACCGCGATAACCTGCTTCAAATTGAGAATCATCACCAAATGGTAATACATAATCTGTTTGAAATAAAAATTCTTTTTGATTTTCTTTAGTGGTAATTAATTCACTAATGAAATTTTCATCAGTGCCTATACCATTAAAGGTGACATCTTCATTAATATCAGATTTTTGAAGTTCGTGATCTATATCATACTGAAAATCTGCGGTTAATTGAT
The DNA here is from genome assembly GCF_047946675.1 of Leeuwenhoekiella sp. A16. Lineage (GTDB taxonomy): Bacteria > Bacteroidota > Bacteroidia > Flavobacteriales > Flavobacteriaceae > Leeuwenhoekiella. The sequence continues at coordinate 3,533,088 of NZ_CP172313.1, read as the reverse complement.
GCCCATTGTCATTAAACTTTTTAATATAATTAAGAGCTACCTGAAAGCTTTCATCATCTTCTGCCTGATCTTCAATACGTGTAGTTCCTAAAAGCAGATCACCGTCATTAAAATTGGTAGTTCTGTTAGTGGTTTTATCCTGGTCGTTACCGTTACGGTAAAATATAGTTCCGGTAAGTGATGAATTATCAGAAAGGTAATATTCCATACCTAAGTTGGTATTAAAACCTCTGTTTAAACGATCAATATCTCTGTCTTCATAAATTCTGTCAAACTCACTATTGCTATTTGCATTGTAGCGTGTGTCAAAAAAAGCATTACCAGGGCTATTAGAATATCTAAATCCCGTTGTGTTGAAAAGATTATAATGTTCTGTTCTGTAATTTAAATTTGTCGACAGACCCAAATTGTCAGGATAACCAGCATTTGCATTTATTGAGCCATTAAAACCTAAAGTCTTTTCCTTACGGAGTATAATATTTAAAATACCGGCGGTTCCTTCTGCATCATATCTCGCCGAAGGTGAAGTGATAACCTCTACACGCTCAATTGCATCTGCCGGTAATTGTCTTAAAACATCTGTAGAACCAAAACCTGCCATCGCAGAAGGTTTACCGTTTATAAGAATACGTACATTTTCATTTCCTCTTAAACTTATGCCGCCTTCTACATCTACAGAAACAGAAGGAACATTATTAAGAGCATCGCTTACAGTACCGCCTGCGGTCGTAAGGTCTTTCCCAATATTGTAGATCTTTTTGTCTAAGCGTACATCAACAGTAGTAGTTTCTGCAACTACGGTAACTTCATCAAGATCTGCAGCAGCAAATTCTAAAGTTATTTTACCCAAATTAAGATCCTGATTTACTTCTTTATTTGAGATGATAAAGGGGGCAAAAGAAATATACTCTACCTTGATATTATATGTGCCGTTAGTTACTTCTACTTCAAAGTTACCTTCGGTATCTGTTATACCTCCCGTAACACCTTGTGGATTGTTAACATCTGTAACTGTGATCGTAGCATACTCAAGCGGTACACCACCTTGCTTGTCTACAACCGAACCTGAGATTGTGAATTTCTTATTGGCTTGCGCAAATATTAAAACAGGAACTGTTAGTAATAAAACTAATAGGAATTTAATTTTCATAGAATTTTTTGGTTTCACTTCTTAGACTATGAAAATGCAGGAAGTTTAAAGGCTTGGTGGTTAAATTTTCGTTAAATAAAAAAACCTGTTATTCCTTGAGAAGGTTCAGTTATAAAAGGGCGGTTTAGAAAAACAAGAATTTCCTTTTTATATCTCGTGCACGTAAACCCGATATCTGATTATAAGATTTGCTTAATATTTTCAGGAGGTCTTCCTACTATGGCTTTATTGTTATGAATTACAATGGGGCGTTCAATAAGTTTAGGATGATCTACCATGGCCTGAATAATTTCTTCATCTGTAAGATTTTTGTTTTTAAAATTCTCTTTCCAGGCAGATTCATTTGTTCTTACAAGATCAATAGCATGAATTCCTAATTTCCCAATTATAGCTGCTAATTCTATATAAGATGGTGTATTTTCAAGATATTTCACAATTTCAAAATCCTTGCCAGATTCTTCTAAAATTGCAAGGCCTTCTCTGCTTTTGCCGCATCTTGGGTTGTGGTATATTTTCAGCATAATTATAATTCGTTTTCTTCTTCTTTTTGTCCGTTCATCATAAGATATGCCTTTAAAAAAGCATCAATGTCACCATCTAAAACTGCATCAGTATTTCCTGTTTCTTCTGCTGTACGCACATCTTTAACAAGTTTATACGGGTGTAATACGTAATTACGTATCTGCGATCCCCATTCTATGCTTTTCTTTTCTGCCTCGATCTCGTCTCTTGCAGCTTGTCTTTTCTTGAGCTCAATCTCATAAAGTTGTGATTTAAGCATTTGCATAGCTTTTTCCCTATTTTCTAGCTGTGATCTTGTCTCACTATTGTGAATTACAATACCGGTAGGGTGGTGGGTAAGAATTGCTTTTGTCTCAACTTTATTTACATTTTGACCCCCGGCGCCACTTGATCTGGCAAAATCCCAGTTAATATCTGCCGGATTGATATCAATCTCTATACTATCATCTGCTAATGGGTATACATAAACCGAAGCAAAAGAAGTATGTCGTTTTGCATTACTGTCAAATGGCGAGATGCGTACTAAGCGATGAACGCCATTTTCACCTTTGAGCCAGCCAAAAGAGAATTCACCATCAATTTCTAGCGTTACTGTTTTTACTCCTGCAACATCACCGCCCTGGTAATTGAGTTCTTTAACTTTATAACCATTTTTTTCACTCCACATCAAATACATACGCATGAGCATAGCTGCCCAGTCGCAACTCTCTGTACCACCGGCACCTGCAGTTATTTGAAGTACGGCACTTAAAGAATCTCCTTCTTCTGAAAGCATATTCTTAAATTCCATGCTTTCAACAAGTGTAATAATTTGATTGTAATGTGTTTGTACGTCTTCATCTGAAGCTTCACCTTCTTTATGAAATTCTAGCAGGACACTTAATTCTTCAGTAGAATTAACCGCTTTTTGATAATCTTCTACCCATTTTTTCTTTCCGCGTAATTCACGCATAAAAAGCTCTGCAGCTTTGGGGTCATTCCAAAAATTAGGATCAAAGGTTTTTTCTTCTTCATTCTGTATCTCGACCAACTTCTGGTCAATGCTTAAATATTTTTTTAAGTCAGCTAATCTTGTATTAAGATCTCTTACCTGATCTGTGGTTACCATAAATGGAATTTTCTGGAAAATTAATGACTCTCTTTAAAATAAGAGAATAAGTTATTAGAATTATAACTTTTTAGTCTGTTGTTGCTGTTGCTGTATTTGAGAAATTGTATCCACACTTTGCGTTTGTACCATGTCGCCCATTTGTTGGGTTTGAGATAAAATTTTCTCATCATCTTCTGGCGAAGTAACTTCTACACTGTATGAAGTCTCATTTGCTCCCGTGGTAAATATGATTCCCTTTAGAGGTGAGCAATCTGTATAATCTTTACCGTGACAAACTTTTATGTGGTGAATTTCTGCGAAAAGATTGTTAGTAGGGTCAAAGCCTACCCAGCCCACTTCTGGTAAAAGACATTCTACCCAGGCATGCATCTGTGAATCTCCCAGATAGCCTATGCCTCTGTGTAAATAACCGGAAACATAACGCGTAGGAATGTTATTTTTTCGCGCAATTGCGCAAAATAAATGTGTGAAATCCTGGCAAACGCCTTCTTTTGTTTCTAAAATATCTCCCAGACTACTTTCTATGGTTGTAACGTTGGGTTTAAAAGTAAACTCGTCAAATATCCACTTATTAAGTGCCTGTAGATTTGCAAAAGGAGAAACCGTTATATCAAATGAAAATATATCTGTAGGGTTTTCTGGCAATTGTGTTAGGGGAGTAGTACGTAAAAACGGCTCATTCTCAGATTTAAATTCTAAAGAATGAAGTACGGAATATATATCGATTTTAGCCTCTTTTTGAGCGATTTTTAGCTCTTCTGGCTTACTTTTTTTAACCACAAATGTGGCATCAAAATGAATATCTTTAAACTGCTTTTTAGGGTGAATTCTGTAGGTGTTGAAGCCATAACCATTTATAGAACTTTCTATCGCTACGCGTAGCGAGTTAGTGAAATCTTCACGCACAAGTTCTTGCGAATCATTATTTTCAGGAATGATGAGAAACTGCCACAAAGCCTCGTCTACCGGAGTCTCGTAAGTATTGTGGGCCTTGTATTTTATAGTATATTTCAAAAGATATAATTAATCTGCAAATGTAAAGAAGAGTTTAGAGTATCAATAATTAAAATACTCCTTTTCTATTTTTTTTGCAATGAGGACCACTGTATCGAGAATGTGTTCTATGAAACTATCAATTTCTTCATCAATTTCTTCAATCAATTTGTATTGATATTGAGCGCGAACTTTACCAATTAAAAAAGCAGCTGAATCTTTAAGTGGTAATTCTTCAGTATTGAGCACTTTTATATGACTGCTCACCTGGTTTAAACTGTTCATTACAGAACGCGGGCATTGAGCATTCAGAATTAAAAACTCAAGCGTACGCTCGCTATTAGGCGTTTTTTTATAAAAACGACGCATCATATCGTATGATTCTGCACACTTTAATAGGGTCGTCCACTCATAGCTATTTTTATACGTATCACCATAACTTCCCTGTGCATGCAGCGCATCTCGGTTTTTAGAATGAATGATTCTTACTATCTGATTAGCGCGTTCAAGGTTTACACCTAACATAATTATGGCGTATACCTCGTCATGTAAAAGGGTTGCTCTTATTTTTCCGCGTAAAACAGCCATGGCTTCAGTCACGTGTACTGTAAAATCGTAAAGACCTTTTTTGGTAAATAATTGCACATCATAATTCAGAACAAAATGGTAGAATTTATTTATTGATTCATACAATTCTGTAGAAATTAAATCGCGCGCACTATTAGCATTCTCACGAGCATATTTAATACAATTAATTATAGAGAATTGTATTTCAGGATTGAGACCCACATCATAAAGCACCTTTTCTTCTTCTAAAATCTCATCTTCTTCAATCTCTTCACCGCCAGCCATAAACAGCATAGAACGCAGTACAAGTTGTCTGGATTGTGAAAGTTCATTAGGTGCGTCTAATGACGAAAAATAATTAACGTTGAGATATCTTGCGACATGCTCTGAGCGTTCTATATAACGCCCCATCCAAAATAAATTATTGGCTACTCTTGCTAGCATATATGTTTTCTTATTTTTTTAATACCCATGTGTCTTTAGAACCGCCACCCTGTGATGAATTAACCACAAGATTGCCTCGTTTAAGAGCTACCCGTGTTAAGCCACCTTTAAGAACAAAATCTTTATCTGCACCTAATAAAGTAAACGTGCGCAGATCAACATGACGTGGTTCAAAAGAGTCTGTATCTTCTATATAAGTTGCATGTACAGAAAGTGACATTATAGGCTGGGCAATATACTTACGTGGATTTGCTTTTACAGTAACCTTTACTTTTTCAATTTCCTCTTTAGTTAATTTATTTCCTATCGAGATACCGTAACCCCCGGCTTCGTCAACAGGTTTGATAACGAGTTTATCTACATTCTCAAGAACATATTTCAATTCGTCAGGTCTGCTACAATGATAGGTATGCACATTATTTAAAATAGGTTCTTCATCAAGATAGTATTTAATGATCTGTGGCATATAGGTGTAGATGGCCTTATCATCTGCTACGCCGGTTCCGGGAGCATTCACTAAACAAACATTTCCCTTTTTATACGCCGCAAACAGACCCGGCACACCTAAAGCAGATTCAGGTTTAAATTCTAACGGATCGATAAAAAGATCATCTATACGTCTATATATTACATCTACTTTTTCAGGACCACGTATTGTCTTCATGTATACAAAATCGTTTTCTACGAAAAGATCGCGACCTTCTACCAGCTCAACACCCATGGCTTTTGCCAAATAAGAGTGCTCATAATAAGCGGAATTATAAATACCAGGCGTAATAACCACACAATTAGGTTCATCTACTCCTTTAGGCTTTACAGTTTCCATGATCTCTAGCAGGTTTTCTGCATAATCTGTTACAGTATGAGCCTGATAGTGATTAAAGACACCAAATAAAGCTCTCTTGAGAGCAGTGCGATTACAAACCACATAGCTCACACCAGAAGGGCACCGTATATTATCCTCCAACACATAGTATTTGCCATCTGCATGTTTTATAAGATCTGTCCCTGACACATGGTTATAAATTCCTCCAGGAGGATCAACACCTATCATCTGGTGCAGATAATTTGCCGAAGAACTTATAAGATCAAGCGGAACTATACCCTGCTTTATGATCTTTTTATCGTGATAAATATCCCATAAAAAGTGATTTAATGCTTTGCTGCGTTGTAAAACACCTTTTTCTAGAATATCCCATTCTTCAGGATCAATTATACGTGGGAAGAGATCAAAAGGAAATATTTTTTCTTTGGTTTCATGGTCTCCGTAAACCTGAAATGTAATGCCTTGATTAAAAAAAGAAGCTTTCGCTTTATTATTTAGATTAACAAAATCCTGGACCGAATAATCACTATATAAGCCAAATAGGGTTTTATAGATCTCTTTTACCGAACCATCTTTATCAAAAATTTCATCATAAAACTTAGAATCCTTTTGATAGGCCGAAAATATTGGGTGTTGGGTGTTTATCATTTACGAGTGGTTTGGTTTGAAAATAGGAATATTTACTTAATAAAAGCAGATAATCTCATTAAAAATCGAGCTTTTTAATACGTTTTCATTAATTTTTTCCATATTAAATTACACATATTTTACATTAATATGATGTTTTATTCAATTTTATATAATTACATTTTTACCTAAATTCAAATGGAATACTTTATTAGATGAAAAATACAATACTTCTCCTCATTTTGTGCATATCACAATTAGCTTCAGCACAATTCCTCAAAGACAAAGAAAATTTAAAAACTCAGAAAGGCTTCTTTACTTTTCATTACGATGAGAAAGAAGATAAGCTTTATCTGGAAGTTGATAAACTTAACTCAGAATTTATCTACGTGCATTCTTTAAAAAGCGGCCTGGGGAGTAACGATATTGGTCTGGATCGCGGTCAGTTAGGCGGTACAGCAATTGTAAAGTTTCAAAAGTTTGGGAACAAGCTTCTATTAATTGAGCCCAATCAGGATTATCGCGCAATCACAGAAAATACAGCAGAGCGCAAATCTATAGAACAGGCTTTTGGCAGATCGGTTTTGTTTGGTTTTGATATCAAAGAGACCGATAATGATACCTATTTGATCGATTTTACTCCTTTTTTAATGGAAGATGCTCACGGTGTTACACAGCGTCTTAAAGCGCAAAAGGAAGGAACTTACAAATATGACAAAGACAGAAGCGCTCTCTTTATGGAAAATACCAAGTCTTTTCCTAAAAATACAGAGTTTGAATCGCTGCTTACTTTTAAAGGTGATCCTACCGGTAGAAATATTCGTTCTGTAGTGCCAGATGCGCAATATGTCACTGTAATTGAGCATCATTCTTTTGTGCAGTTACCAGATGATAGCTATAAGCCCAGACCTTTTGACCCGCGTAGTGGTGCAATTTCTATTTCTTATATGGATTATGCTACGCCGGTTCAAGAACCTATCACAAAGCGATTAATAATAAGACACAGATTAGAGAAGAAAAATCCCGACGCGGCGGTGAGTGAGCCTGTAGAACCTATTATCTATTATCTTGATCCCGGCACGCCAGAACCGGTGAGATCTGCATTACTTGAAGGTACATCATGGTGGGATCAGGCTTTTGAGGCAATAGGTTACAAAAATGCTTTTCAGGTTAAAATGTTGCCAGAAGATGCAGACCCAATGGATTTAAGGTACAATGTCATACAATGGGTTCACCGTAGTACACGCGGCTGGAGTTACGGTGCCAGCGTGGTTGATCCTCGTACCGGTGAGATTTTAAAAGGACATGTAAGTCTGGGAAGTTTGCGCATACGCCAGGATTTTATGATCGCTCAGGCTTTAACAAATAAGCCTTTCGCTAAAAGCGATGACGATTATCAACCTATGCTAGATATGGCCATAGCTCGTATTCGCCAGCTTGCGGCTCATGAAGTAGGTCATACTTTAGGGTTTGCCCATAATTTTGCCGCCAGTGCAAATGATCGCGCTTCGGTGATGGATTATCCTCATCCTACTTTAAAACTGAAAAACGGAAAAGTAGACTTTAGTGATGCTTACGCGAAAAATATTGGTATTTGGGACAAGGTCACTGTAGATTACAGTTATAGTGACGTTCCGCAAGGCAAGGACCAACAGGAATATCTGAATGATATTTTGATCTCTGCAGAGAAAAAAGGTCTGCGTTTTATTACAGATAGCGATGCACGTGCAGCAAATGGCGCACATCCTTATGCTCATTTATGGGATAATGGTGCTAAACCATCAGAAGAATTAGAAAATATGCTTGCTCTGAGAAAGACCGCTATGGCGAATTTTTCTATAGATAATATACGTACCAATGAGGCGTATTCTGTACTTGAAGATGTTTTTGTTCCACTTTATTTTTACCATAGATATCAAACTGAGGCTGCCATTAAAGAAATAGGCGGTGTAGTCTATAATTATGCTGTAAAAGGTGATAGTGAACTTATACCTGTGCAATTACTTGATGTTAAAGAGCAAAAATCTGCTTTAAATGCTGTTTTACAGACTTTAGACGCAGAAGTTCTGGCAATACCAAAAGAAAAATTATCGCTTTTCCCGCCGCGTGCATTTGGTTTTAACCGCACCAGAGAAAGTTTTAAAAGCGATACCGGTGTAACTTTTGATCCTTTAGGTGCAGTGGCAACAGCAAGTGATATGACTCTTGATCTCTTATTAAATGAGGAACGCGTTAACAGACTTGTAGTCAATAATGCATGGGCCAGTGATCAGCTGGATTTAGCAGAGGTTTTGGAAGAAATCAGCAAGCAAACTTTAGAAAAGACTTTTAAAGATGACTATTACAATGAAGTACAGGCGACCATAAATTATAACGTCATCAAACATTTTAAAAATTTATATAGTAGTGATAAATCAATACCTCAGGTAAAAGCCATAACTTCAAATTTGTTAACAAACCTTGTTTCACAATGGGGTTCATCGAGTGATGCGGACAAAAAATTCATGGCTCTTGATATTGAGAAGTTTTTAAAAGAGCCCGAAAAATTTAAAAGTATTCCATCACCTAAAATCCCGGATGGTTCACCTATAGGTAGTTTTGAATGTTATTAAGTCAATTTGGAGAAAGAAGAAATAATTAAGCGTTTACCATATTCTGAACCTTTTCTGTTTGTAGATGAGATTACCCAGGTTTCTCAACAAGGCATTGCAGGTAATTACAAGTTTAGAGAAGATGCATATTTTTATCAAGGTCATTTTGTAGATCATCCTGTGACGCCGGGCGTCATTTTAACTGAATGTATGGCACAAATTGGCCTGGTTTCTCTGGGAATCTACCTTTTAGCATCAAAAATCGGCAATTTAGAGCAAAAATCGGGCGTGGCTCTTACTTCTACAGACATGCAATTTTATATCCCGGTATACCCGGGAGAAACAGTTTTTGTAAATTCGACATTAGAATATTTCAGATTTAATAAACTTAAATGCTCGGTGAAATTGCATAATGAAAATCAAAAGCTTGTTTGTAGCGGTATTATTTCAGGAATGCTAATTCCAGATCATGAGCGGTAGAAGAGTGGTGATTACAGGTTTAGGGGTTTGTGCGCCAAACGGGGTGGGTGTCTCGGCATTTACAGATGCGCTCAAAGCAGGTAAAAGCGGAATACGGTTTTTTAGTGAGCTGCAACGTCTAAAATTCTCCTGCCAGATAGGAGGGATGCCACTTATTCCTGAAGATAAAAAGCTAAAAGTCTTTACACCGCTCCAACTTCATAATTTTAATATTTTATACGGTGTTTTAGCAGGCGTAGAAGCCTGGAAAGATGCTCAATTAGAAATTGATGATACACAAACTGATTTTGACTCAGGGACTATATTTGGCATTGGTACACTAGGCGTTGATAAATTTCGCGAAAGCATATACAAGGTTGACGACGGCAATACACGACGATTAGGCAGCACCACAGTACAGCAAATAATGAGTAGCGGGGTGAGTGCTTATCTGGGCGGGATGCTGGGTTTAGGTAATCTCGTTACTTCTAATTCTGCAGCTTGTAGTACGGGTACAGAAGCAATATTAATGGCCTACGACCGTATAAAATCTGGCAGAGCTTTGCGCATGTTAGCAGGCAGCACAAGCGACGGTGAGCCTTACGTATGGTCTGGTTTTGATGCACTACGCATTTTGCCTTCTACATATAATGACGATCCTCATCATGCTTCAAGACCATTTGACGCTGATGCGAAAGGATTTGTACCCGGCTGTGGTGCCGGTGCTTTATTGCTTGAAGATTTTGAAAGTGCACAAAAAAGAGGTGCTAAAATATATGCAGAAATTTTAGGAGGAAGTTCTAACAGCGGCGGACAAAGAAATGGGGGCAGTATGACTGCGCCTAATGGTTTAGCGGTAAAACGATGCATAACAGATGCACTTAAAAATGCCGAAACAGAACCTGAAGAAGTTGATGTTATTAATGGTCATCTTACAGCTACAGGAAAAGACTCTTTTGAGATCAGGAACTGGTGTGAGGCTTTAAACAGATACGATGATAATTTCCCGTATATAAATTCGATTAAAGGTATGACGGGGCATTGTCTGGCAGCATCGGGAAGTATAGAAAGTGTGGCTTCGGTCTTGCAAATGAAAGAAGGTTTTCTTTTCCCCAATGTGAACGTAGATACTCTGCATCCCGAGATTGCACAACTCATAAGTACACAACGTGTTCCTGTTTCATTTAAAAATTATACTCCAAAGATTTTAATTAAGTCAAGTTTTGGTTTTGGTGATGTAAATTGCTGTATTGTTTTAAAACAGTACTCAAAATAATCTGCTATGAATAAAGAAGTTTATAATACTCTTAAATCTATAATTGTAAAATACCTGCCAGAAGATGTTAACGTTAAACAAATAACTCCTGATAGTCATCTTACGCAGGATCTAAATATAAATTCTACTCACCTTGTTGATATCGTTCTGGATGTTGAAGACGAATTTGACATCATGATCGAAGATGACGAACTCAATAAAATGGAAACCGTCCAGAAGTCAATTGATCTTATTACACTTAAATTAGAAGCGCGTTAAAAAGTTTAGCCTTAACAGTTAAACGCTGTTAAAGTAGGAGTTGAGCCAAGAATATTGTCTTAACTTTTAAATAAACTTTTTATGAATTCTATTACCCTCACAGATATTCAAAAAGTGCTCATAAACTGCGTCTTAAAAACGGAGGAATGTCTCTCTTTTTGTATCAAAAATGTAGATCACAAAGAATGTGTCATCTGTGCACGTCGTTGCAGAGATTGTACAGAAGTATGTAATCTTATGATGCGGCTTTATGCACGCAAAAGTGAATTATTCTACCGTATGATACCACTTGGTATAGAAACGTGTAAAGAATGTTTAATGGCGTGCGATAGATTTAAAGACCCCGTAAGTCAGGAATGTTCACAGGCATGTGCAGATTGTATAACTGCTTTAAGATTTGCAAGAAATCTTTAAATTATAAAATAAATATAGATAAACAAGTTAATCAGAAATACCGTTTTTATTATGAAAACTCCATTTTCAATATTTTTAATTATTAGTACAATGACCAGTGTAAGTGCTCAAAGTGCTTTTCTTTCAGATGTAGATCATAAGACAGAGCAAAGGGCAAAAGAACTCGCCGGTGAGTACACAGAAAAACTGGCTTTAACGAGTAAGCAGCAATTGCTTATGCAAACAAAAATCGGCGAATTTCTTCAAAAAAAGGGAAAAGCAGAGGCAAAATTAGGCGGCAGGGAAAAGCTGGATATGCTGTTATCTCTAAGTCAGCAGGAAAATGCAGAAATGCGTGACATTCTTACCCAAGAGCAGTATGATCTTTATGTGAGACTTAAGCAATCAATTCAACCTCTAGAAACTGTAGACAAGAAAGATTAAATGATATTGTAATCACAAATGTAAATGAAAAAGGACGGATAAATTCCGTCCTTTTTGTTGTATAAATTATTGATTTTTAAGGATTTTCAAGATCATCCTTTTTATCTATATAGTGTTCTCCTTTTGTCTGTCTAGAGATAAGCGGTTCGTCCTGCATTCTTTGCTTATCAAGACCAGCCGAGTCTACATCAAGAAATTCCTGAACTTCTGTAGGATTAACAATTTGCTTTATGCGCTCACCACGTATTACGATAGGATGCGCAAGAAGATCTGGTTGCTCATGCAGAATTTTAATGTAATCATTCTCATCAAAATCTCCATTTTTCCATTCTTCCATACCTTCCACTTCGTCAAAACTAAGTAGATCCTTAATATGTTTACCCAGATCTGAAGCAATTTCTGCCCACTGTGTCCCTGTAAGAGGATCTCTAGATATATCTATGGTCTGCAGATCTGCATATGTTGATGCATCTGCGTGGGCACGCGTTCTCTTACCAGAGCGAGTAGTGCTGCTGTAAATGAGCGTGACCTGATTTTCATTTCTTGCTATAGCTTTCATAATAGCCTCTATTAATAATGAGATTTCATTTTATCCTTACGTTTATGTAATTGCGTATCAAGCTCTTTTACACAAACGGCAACCGCTTCATGAAAGTTTTTACTATTGCTTTCGGCGAAAAGACGAGGTCCCGGGGCGCTTAAACGTATACCACATTTTTTTCCGGTATCATCACTAGAGGTATTTTCAGTTTTAAAGAAAATGTCTGCTCTTACGATAAAATCATACTTATTTACCAATTTATCCATTTTCTCTTTCGCGAAAGTTTCCAGACTTGCACTGGCCTGTACATCGTGATATTCAAAATTATAATTCATATGTTCGATTTTTAATATCTCTAAATTTATGAAATGCCGAAGCAAGCCCAAACTACTTTAGGTTTTCTTTGGCAAGACAATTCTAATTTTAAGTACTTTTTAAGGGGTTTTTGCTATTCCTGAGCCGGTTTTTCTGATGAGTCATCAATAACTCTGGAGGCGATAATGCCACCAGCTAGTGAAAGTATGATAACTGCCAGTGAAAGCCATTCTGGTACCTCGATCATGTGAGAGAATATCATTTTAAGACCCACAAATGCAAGAATTACTACCAGACTATAGTTTATGTATCTAAATTTTGCCAGCATACGCGAAATAAGAAAATACATAGAACGTAAGCCAAGTATCGCAAGAATGTTTGAAGTAAAAACTATAAAAGGATCTGCTGTTATAGCCAGTATTGCGGGAATACTGTCTAAAGCAAATAAAATATCTGTAAGTTCTATAATAATAAGAGCAAGAAAAAGTGGCGTTGCTGCCTTAACGCCCATTCTTTTAATAAAAAAATGCGGTCCAGAAATAGTAGGTGTTAACGGGAATACCTTTTTTACATATCTATAGACCTTAGACTTTTTAGGGTCAAAATCTTCGTCTTCACCCTTGAGCATTTTAAAGGCAGTGATAAGCAGGAATCCACCAAAAACGTAAATAATCCAGTCAAATTTGTTGATTAGTGCCACCCCAAATAATATCATCAACGCACGGAATATTATAGCGCCCAGAATACCCCAAAATAAAACACGGTGTTGATACTTAGGCGGTATTTGAAAAGATGAAAATATCACAGCAATCACAAAAACATTATCTATACTTAAAGACAATTCTATAAGGTAGCCAGTGATATATTTTAGAACTGCACGGTTAGGAGTAAGATTTGTAGGGTTTTCAATTAATTCAGCAGAAAACAACCAGTATACCACACCGCTAAAAGCGAGCGCAACCGTTACCCATACTGCCGTCCATATACCGGCCTCTTTGCTTTTTATTACATGAGCGCTGCGGTTAAAGACCCCTAGATCCAGCGCAAGACAAATAAGTATAAATACGAGAAAAAGACCCCAGATGAGCATATAAAAAATGTTTCGCTACAAATGTAATATAGATTTGAAGCAGGCCGATGTTACAGATTCTAAATTGCTGTTAAATAATTGTAGATACAGGGCTTTCTCTGTAATTTTTAAACTCTAAAACAAAAAATCAATCTATAAACTATAATTATGAGCGCGCTTAACGTAACTCAAAAATTAATTAATGACCATTTAATAGAGGGGGAGCTTATTCCCGGTAAAGAGATAGGTCTTAAAATAGATCAGGCATTGCTTCAGGATGCTACCGGTACTTTAGTTCAACTAGAATTAGAAGCTATGAATCTTGACCGTGCAAAGACTGAGGTTGCCGTACAATATGTAGATCATAATCTGCTGCAAACAGATTTTAAAAATGCAGATGATCATGCTTTTTTGCATAGCGCCGCTCAAAAATTTGGCTTATGGTTTAGCAGACCGGGAAATGGTGTAAGTCACCCTGTACATATGGAGCGCTTTGGCAAACCCGGCAAGACTATGGTGGGCTCAGACAGTCACACTCCGGCGGCAGGATCGCTAGGTATGCTGGCGATAGGTACCGGCGGGCTTGATGTTGCTGCTGCAATTGCGGGACAACCTTATTTTGTAAAGATGCCTCAAGTGATGGGCGTAAAACTTACTGGTAAACTGCCTGACTGGGTGAGTGCAAAAGATGTCATTCTTGAGATGCTAAGACGTTACGATGTAAAAGGTGGCGTAGGAAAAATTATTGAATATTATGGTGAGGGTTTAAAGCATTTAAGCGCAATGGACAGACATGTCATTGCAAATATGGGGGCAGAATTGGGAGCGACCACTACCGTTTTCCCAAGTGACGATGAGACCAGAAAATTTTTAAAAGCCCAACATCGGGAAGAAGACTGGACAGAACTTCTCGCTGATGAAGGTTGCGAATATGATTTGCATGACGAGATTATTCTAGATGATCTTGTTCCTCTAATAGCATTACCTACAAGTCCCGGAAATGTTGTTCCTGTAAGAGAAGTAGAAGGTAAAGAAATAGGACAGGTAGTGATTGGTTCTTCTGCAAACCCGGGATTACGAGATTTCTGGATGGCTGGAGCCATAGTAAAAGATAAAACTGTAGATGGTGATATTTCTTTCGATATAAATCCTACCTCAAGACAGATCATTCAAAATATGATAGATAATCGCGCTTTTGCTAATCTTATAACAGCAGGTGCTCGTTTTCACCAGTCAGGTTGTATGGGTTGTATTGGTATGGGTCAGGCACCAGCATCAGACACGATAAGTTTGAGAACAATGCCACGTAATTTCCCCAGCCGTTCTGGTACAGAAGATGATCAGGTACATTTATGTAGTCCCGAGACTGCAGCAGCTTCTGCCTTAACGGGTAAAATAACTGATCCTCGTGATCTTGAGAAACTTTTCGGAATGACTTATCCTAAGTATGAACAACCTGAAAAAGAGATCATTAATACAGATATGCTCATCGCTCCTGCTGAAGACGGGTCGAAAATAGAACTTAAAAAAGGACCAAATATTAAGTCATTACCCACAACAGAGCCTCTGGTAGATAAGGCCGAAGTGCCCGTATTGCTCAAAATGGAAGATAATATCTCTACAGATGAGATATTACGTGCCGGGGCAGAGGTTTTACCATTTAGAAGTAATCTGCCTGAAATTAGTAAATTCTCATATTCAGTTATAGATAAGACATTTTATGATCGCGCACAAAAATCTAAAGAAAGTCATGGTGGGCACATTGTTGTTGCCAGAGATAATTATGCCCAGGGTTCTAGTAGGGAACATGCTGCATTGGCACCAAAATATCTGGGTCAGGTTGCAGTAATAGCAAACAGCTACGCCCGTATTGCGTGGCAAAATCTTGTTAATTTTGGTATTCTGCCATTAGAATTTATTTCCTTAGCAGATTATAACAAAATTGAGCAGGGAGATATAGTTAGTTTTAAAAACCTTAGAGAAGATGTTGCTAACCGAAACAATATACACGTTTTGGTAAAGAAAGAGAACGGGAAGACCGAAGAGTTTGAGACCAGACATTCATTAAGTGACAGACAAATTCAGGTATTATTAAAAGGCGGAATTATTAATGAGTTCAAATCGCGCCTTTCTAATAAAGAAGTTGATGCGGTTGATAAAAATACTGTAACGGCCAATGAGCGGCAGCAAATAAAATAATTTAAAATAACATAATACTGAGCTTTTATACCCTTTGGGCTAACCCCTAAAGGGTAATGTATTTAACCCCCGACAGAAAACTACTAGTCTGGCTACTGTCTTTATAAACATTTTATGGCAACGGAAAACAACAAAAGAGATGATTCTTCAAAAGACAGTAAATCAATTATAGATGGCGGCAATGAGAAAGAAGAGAAGAAAAAACAGAAGCAGGAAGATATTGACAATGAGCTGGAAAATTCTGAATCTACAAACGATAACAGAGCAAAAACTCATGGTGAAATATTAAAACAGCAAATAATTGAAGGTCAGGAAACTTATGATCGCAGTTCGAGTAGTATTCTATTAAGTTCGCTCACTGCGGGATTAGAAATAGGTTTCAGTTATTTAATGTTATGTGCTGTTTTTTATTTTTTCACTGATAAGGTATCAGAAGAATCTGTGTTTAAAATAATAGCTTTTGTGTATCCTATTGGTTTCATCCTGGTAATTCTGGGTCAATCAATTTTGTTCACAGAGCAGACTTCTTTGCTCAGCCTACCGGTATTGAATAAAAAACGCTCTTTAGGTAGTTTGTTAAAACTGTGGGGACTTGTTATAATAGGAAATTTAATTGGAGGTTATCTCATGTCTTTTCTTATGGTTTGGATAGGACCGGAATTAGAAATTTTTACTCTGGATTCTATAGAAAAGATAGCCGTTCATGTTACAAGAGCAGAATCATTTGTCATATTCATAAGCGCCATTTTAGCCGGTTGGCTCATGGGATTACTTTCATGGCTTTTAACATCATCACAGGATACTATGAGCAGAATAATAATAATTTATATTGTAACTGCAGTTATGGCTTTTACAGGATTGCACCACAGCATCATAGGTAACGTAGAAGTTTTTGCAGGTTTGATAAGTTCGCCTAATATCACTCTCGCCGATTATGTGTCATTTGAAAGTTTGGCCTTGATTGGTAATGCAGTAGGTGGGGCTGTTTTTGTGGCGCTGTTAAAATATCGCGCTTTTGTTTACAACATCAATAGCGTGAGTTCATAATTCACTAATTAATAATTACTTATAAAATATAATTTTCTGTGATTTTTTAGGTGATTCAATTCTACAAGTATCATGGCTAAAGGCAGTATTAACAATGGTTTATAACTTAAGCGTTATTTAATATTGGCGAAACATTAGGAAGGGTAGTGAAGGGTTATTTTCGCAACGATTATAACCTCTAAAAATTATCTCTAATGATCAGAAAATTACCCTTTTTGTTTGTCATTTTTTGTGCTGTATTCTTTTCAGCGTCATTAAATGCACAAACAGTTTTTATTAATGAGATCCATTATGACAATGATGGAGCAGACGCCGGCGAAGCAATCGAAATTTCAGGACCCGCCGGTACAGACCTTGAAGGTTGGACGTTAGCCCTCTACAACGGAAGCAATGGCAGCGAGTATGGTAGCATTACGTTATCAGGAATTATTCCCGATCAATCTTCAGGTTTTGGAACACTTTCGTTCGAAAAATCAGGAATTCAGAATGGTTCTCCTGATGGTTTAGCACTTATTGACAACAATAACAATGTTGTTCAATTTTTAAGCTATGAAGGTACTTTAGTTGCCGTTGGCGGCCCGGCAGATGGACAATCAAGTACAGACATAGGTATTGCAGAAAATGGTACCGAAGCAGTAGGCGGTGCGCTACAATTAACGGGAACAGGGACAACCTACACAGATTTCGTATGGAATTCTTTAGCTGTAAGTACATTTGGCAATGTAAATACAGATCAGTCTTTTGGTACATCTACAGATACTGAACCCGATCCCGTTACAACAGATTTTGTGGCTTTTATCAATGAGATCCACTACGATAATGCAGGTGGTGATGTAAATGAAGGAGTTGAGATTGCTGCATACGCAGGAGCAGACCTCACAGGATGGTCTCTAATTCTATACAACGGTAATGACGGTTCATCTTATAAAACTGTTAATCTTTCTGGTGTTGTTGAAAATGAGAATGGTGGTTTTGGAACCATCTTTTTCGCTATAGCAGGTTTACAAAACGGCTCACCTGATGGTGTGGCTCTTGTTAATGCAGATGGCGAACTCGTACAATTTTTAAGCTATGAAGGTTCTTTTGCAGCTGTTGGCGGGCCAGCAGATGGCATAACCAGTACAGATATTGGTGTAGAAGAAACCAGCTCTACTCTAGAGACAGGTTCTTTACACTTGGTTGGTGAAGGAGAGCTTTATTCCGATTTTACCTGGGAAATAACCGATATTAACAGCTTTGGGGCGGTTAATGCAGGCCAGACTTTTCTTCATGAAACTATCGTTTTTATTAACGAACTTCATTATGACAATGTAAGTACAGACAGTAACGAAGCTATTGAAGTTGCTGGTACTGCAGGGACAGATCTTGCAGGCTGGTCTCTTGCACTTTACAATGGTAATAACGGTGCCGTTTACAATACAATTAGCTTAAGCGGAATTCTGCCAAACCAGGATAATCATTTTGGTACTCTAGCGTTTTATCCATCCAGTATTCAAAATGGATCGCCAGATGCAATCGCACTTATTGATGCAGAAGGAAATACTATACAATTTTTAAGCTATGAAGGTACATTTGCTGCTGTTGACGGCCCTGCAACAGGCTTGACCAGTACAGATATAGGAGTAGAAGAAACAGGTGCTACAGCTGCAGAAGCTTCTCTTCAACTTACCGGTTCTGGACGTTATTATGAAGATTTTGTGTGGGCGGTTACCACTTCTAATACATTTGGAAATATCAACACAGATCAAAGTTTTGGAGGTATAATTACTCCGGAACCTGAGCCAGACCCAATTGATCCTGATGCAATTATCACAATAGCTGAAGCACGTGCAGCGAGTGAAGGTGCTTTAGTAACGATCACTGGTATTTTAACTGCGGCAGATGAACTGGGCGGTCCTGCTTATATTCAGGATGCTACCGGTGCAATGGCGATTTACGATCAGGCTGTTCACGGTGAAGGAGTTTTCGCCATAGGCGATTCTATAACAGTACAGGGCACCCGCACCGCTTACAATGAATTAATCCAATTAAGCCCTGTTAATCAGGTAGATAATAACTCACCGGCTACGACCACTATTACTCCGGTGACTGTAACTTTAGCTGAAATTCAAAATTATCGCGGGCAATTGGTTCGCATTGAGAATGTAAGTTTTGCTACACCGGGTGAATTGTTCTTTGGTGATTCTAATTATATAATCACAGATTCAAGCGGTGGTGCAGAGTTGCGTATTGATAATGACGTTGAAGGTCTAGTTGGTCTTGCTCAACCAGAAAATTGTGGTGCTATAACTGCAATTGTAAGCAGGTTTAAAGATACATTTCAACTATTACCACGTATGGCTTCAGATGTGCCTTGTGCGGCTCCTTATGTTGCACCGGGTGATATGATAGATCTTTCTAAAGATGAGACATTTGATATCGCTGCGTGGAATATAGAATGGTTTGGTGATGAAGGTAATTCACCTGCAGCCGGTAATCCGCTTTCAGATGAAATACAGAGAGATAGCGTTCTTGCTGTTATCAAGAAACTAGATCTTGATGTTTTAACTGTAGAAGAAATTTCTGATGACGTTCTTTTCGCAGATCTTGTTAGCCGTTTACCCGGTTACGATTATATATTATCTGAAGGTGTTTCTTATCCTGAACCTTATGGTACAGATCCACATCAAAAAGTAGGTTTTATCTATAAAACATCAACAGTTAAACCCGTATCTACTAAAATCTTACTTAAGAGCCTGCACCCTTATTACGGCGGTAACGGTGACTTACTTGTAGATTATCCCGAAAGCGATCATACCCGTTTTTACGCCAGTGGAAGACTTCCATTTTTAATGACAGCAGATGTTACTATTAATGGTGCTACAGAGCAACTTGATATTATTGCTTTACATGCACGTGCAAATACGGGTGATTTGCAGTCTAAATATGACATGCGTAAATATGATGTAGAAGTTCTTAAAGACACGCTTGATGCACAATATGCAGATCGCAACGTGTTAATTCTGGGTGATTATAATGACGACGTTGATGAGACCGTTGCTGAAGGTATTAATACCACTGTATCAAGTTATGTTTCATATGTAAATGATGCGGCTAATTATAAAGTAGTTACTTCAGAACTTAGTGAAGCGGGGAGACGTTCATACGCTTTCTATCCTAATATGATAGATCACATCACGATCACAGATGGTTTGTTTGATAATTATATTGCTAATACTGCTTCTGTGCATTATGAGTTCTACGATAGTGATTACACGAGAACAACATCAGATCACTTTGCAATTTCAGCGAGGTTTAAATTTACGCAGCCGTTTGTGCTCAATACTGTTGAGACCACAGATGTTACGTGTAACAATGCTGCAGATGGTACTGCTACGGTTTCAGTTTCTGGCGGAGTACAACCTTATTCTTATGAATGGAGTGATGCACAAACAAGTGCTACTGCGACAGATCTTGATGCCGGTACATATAGCGTTACCGTTACAGACGCTCGAGGCGAAAGTGTAACTTCTGGTGAAGTTGTTATTTCACAACCAGACGCAATTACTTTCAGCACAAGTGATGACAGCACAGTTTATGCCGGCTATGACGACGATACGTGTAAGACACTTGCTGTAAGCGAAATCAATACAGGTGATGAGGCTTATGACGTATTATGGAGTACAGGTGAAACTACAGAAAGTATTTCTGCTTGTCCTACAGAAACGACTACATATTCAGTAACGGTGACGACTGCTTCAGGTTGTAGCCTGACAAAAGAAATTACGGTTACAGTAGAAGATGTAAGCTGTGGAAACAACAAATGGAATCAAAAAGTACAACTTTGCTTTAGAGGGAAGGCACTTTGTGTTTCTAAAAATGCAGTACCTGCGCTATTGCGAAATGGTGCTACATTAGGAAGCTGCTCAGACAGTAAACAACCTACTGTTTCTTTAACTAACGTGCGTGTTGCTCAAAACCCGGTTCATAACGTTGCTAAACTTTATGTGGAGAGCACAGGTGATGTAAAAGTAAGCTTTGAGCTTTACGATTTCTTTGGTCGCAAGCAATACAGCTCTAAAGAGAAAGTGAATGCAGGAAGATCTGAGATCTACCTAGATCTGCACAAACTGCGTAAAGGGATTTATTTCCTTAAAGCTAATGTAGATGGAGTAGTGCAGCAGACTAAAATTTTGATCAAGAAATAAAAATCGGTCATTTTATACTAAAAACCCGGTCTTTATGACCGGGTTTTTTTATGATTATAATTGTTAAAAATTAAATCTTACCACAACATTCAAAATGCATCATGATCCTGCTTGTCACCTTTTCTTACAAAAGGTATGAGCAATGCGGCTAAACTTGCCAGAACACTGCCGCCTATTACACCCAGAAAAATTGAATTTACCACTTTATGAGTATCCAGATAATAAAAACCAAAAGTGAATATTCCTGTGCTTAAAAAAGTTATTATGAATATTTTAATACGCTGCTTAGTCATTTTTCTGTTTAAATTACAAAATTGTAAGCACACACGTAAAGTCAGCGGGGTACATATAATTCATTTTAAGAATAATATAAGATAGTAGGGAAGGGGAGCAATTTATCCTGCGTTTTCACGAAAAAATCAGCAGATTTTACCTCTTTTTTAACCGATTTTCAGGGCTTAATAAGCTGATTTTTAGATCGTAAAACCCTGATTTCATAGCCATTTACACCGATTTTCTACCCATTTTGCTAGGCTTAGCTTAGTTCTCACCGCTTAGATTTTGCGGTTAAAGGTTTTTAAGCGGGTTATGTGGCGTATGGGATCATTTATGGTTTGAATAAATACTTGACTTATCTGCGGTACTTTTTCTGTGATCTCTATGCGCAGTTTGTTTACAATATCTTCGGCAACTAATAATTCAAGATCATCAAGCAGATCTACTTCAATTACAAGCAGAATACTATCTGGGCCAAAGTGCATTGTTTTTGGGAAATTCCATTTTTTTACGTTCTCATTACTGTCTAGTATTTTCTCTACATCATCAAGAATCTCAGGTCTGGCGCTTTCTCCCAGCAATAAACCTTTTGTCTCATGAGCGAGGAAAGTTGCCACGACTAATAAAAGCACACCAATTAGTAAAGAAGCGCAACCATCAAGATATGGATTCTCTAATGCTTTTGCCAGATAAACCCCTACAAGCGCAATAAACAAACCGGTCACGGCCGCTGTATCTTCTATGATCACGGCAAAGTTGGCGGGATCTTTACTCTTTATAATATTACCTATTAAACTACCGGTTTCATGTGATTTATTAAAAGTACGCAAAGCGATAATTAAAGAAGTACCTTCAAAAACGATAGCTGCGATAAGAACGATATAATTCCAGGTTGGGTCTTCTACAACGTGAGGATCCTGTAAAGCGTGCACGCCTTCATAAATAGCAAAACCGCCACCCATAGCAAAAATGAGAATACTTACTATAAAACTCCAGAAATAGATCTCTTTCCCGTAACCAAAAGGATGTTCTGCATCTGCAGGTTTTAGAGAGCGTTTTATACCCAGTAATAAAAGGAGGCCGTTGCCGGTATCAATAAGCGAGTGAATTCCCTCTGCGAGCATGGCAGAACTTCCGGTAAAAAAGGAAGCTACAAATTTACTTAAAGCAATAAGAGTATTGGCTACAATAGCGCCGTAGATCGCGAGTTTAGAACCGCCTGTTGACATAGATTAATTGTTTAGATTGAAAATTACATTTTTTACAGCACATAGCGCAGGGGAGTAGCTTTTGCAAAACGTTTTTTAAATAAAAATTAGGATAATGAGACCAAGTAGCTCAAAATAACCCACTGGCAGCAGATTGTGTAAAAAGTAACAATAACGTATTTCGCGTAAGCTTAAACCACTGGCGTTTAAATATTTATTATATTTATAGTACTTGTCTTGATAATCATGGCGTCTTCTAAAAAAATATTCATCAGCTATTCCCGTGCAAATCTGGGTTATGTGACTCAGCTTGTAAAAGTATTGCGTAATAAAGGGATCGAGGTATGGTTTGATCAACATATAGAAGGCGGCGATGTGTGGGATAATGAACTCGAGCATCAGCTTAAAAATGCAGATGTAATTATCTGGGTGTTGTCTAAAGCTTCTGTAGCTTCAGAAAATGTAGCTAATGAGATAAGTTATGCAGAAAGTCTCAATAAAAAGGTCATTCCCATAAAGATAGAAAACTGCGATATGCGCATGCGCTGGGCGCGAAAACAATACATCAACTTTATAGGCAGCCATTCTGAAGAAGGTTTAAAACAACTAATTCACGATATTGATAAAGAAGATGAACCGGGAGAAAAACCGCCTAAACCACCATATAAACCCTATCCACCGTTTAAAAAATCATCTGGTACACCGGTTTTAAAAATACTGCTCATAACAGGTGGTGCGATCTCCTTGATTTTTGTGTTTTTTATAATTGTATTTGCAGCCCTTGGCTCTATAGATACTCCGGTTGATCCCGATCCTGTAGATCCCGTGGAGTATGATCAATCTGGTTTTACAAATACAGATCCAGATGATTATAATGATACAGATTACTCAAACGTAGACACACCGGCGATAACGCCTGCAAGCACAACAGAACCTATACAGAGCAATTATACAGATCCTGTTGCGAGTTACACACCTACAGACCGTGAGAAACTGTATGGTTATGTATATTCTGGCACGTATGCAGACCAGATCAATCTGGGCTGGGTTTTATACGCTCAGTTGTATTATGGCAACATTAGCACCGCTTTTTTTAATACAGATTATAATACCGTACCGGCTATTGGCACTTATGTAACTTCTACACAATCTACATCTGTTTACAATGCTGTGCCCACACCGTACCAGGCAGCAACTGTGCTTAGTAATATGCCGGCGAGCAAAGTGGGAGTAGTGGTTAATTTTTACATTACAGATACAGAAATGTGGCTTTATCTGGCTTATGCACGGTAATTAGCAAAGAATTTCTGTTTTATAAGTGGAATAAAATCTAAAATATCCTGCTTAAAGAGCCAAAATAACAGCATTAAAATCCCCTAAAATAGAGGTGAAATCACCCTTAAACCGCTAATAATCAGAATGTATATTTACATAAAGGCATCGTTATGGGCAAAAATCTATTTATAAGCTATTCACGGGCAGACATAGATTATGTAAAACGGCTGGTAGATATTTTGCGCGATAAGGGCTTTAATATTTGGTTTGATGCTAACATACGTTCCGGCCAACACTGGGACCAGACCATACAACAGGAAATCACTAAATCTGATATTCTAATTATCATACTGTCAGTCAATTCGGTGGCATCTAATAATGTGATGGATGAAGCTTCGTATGCCATGAGCAAAGACAAGACCATCATCCCCGTGCGTATAGATAACTGTGAGGCGCCCATGCGGCTGGCCAGATTTCAGCACATAGATCTGTCTAAAGATTTTAAAGCAGGAGTAGAGCGGCTGGTCTCAGATATTAATTACGATAGCGGAAATACAAATACCGCTTTCGCGAAAGCTAAACCTGTTACAGCATATACAAATGAGATAAAACCAGATAACAAACTCAAAAAAATACTGCTCATTGCGATTCCCGTAATTCTAATTGTGGGCGGAATTTTCTGGTATGCCGGAAAAGGAAATGGTCCCGTAAACAAAATAAAAGCGGAAGAAGCCATACCGGTAGCGGTAGATTCTACAATCGCCGAAACTCCTGTAAAGGAAGAACCCACAAAACCAACTGAAGGTACTGGCACAGAAACTGAACCACCAGATGATAAAGAACCGGTTAATCCCGGTGGTTTTACTAAACCCACATTAAAAAATCCTGCTTTTAAAAATGCCCACATAGCAACACTTAGTAGTGAGGCTCTGTCAAAAGTCACCAATTCTAAAAGCATAATCATAAACGGCCAGATCTGGTCTGCAAATGACATCAATCTTGAGAATTCGCTGTCTGTATGCTATAACAATGATTGTAAGAATGGGCGTTTATATACATTAAGAGGTGCAGCGCTGGCATGTAAATCGCTGGGCGATGGCTGGCGGTTGCCCACAGATGCCGACTGGCAAAAACTTGTACGCAGTCATGGCGCAGATTTTAACGAACTTACAGTTGGCGGAAATTCACAGTTTAATGCGACCTTATCTGGTAAGCGCATTTATAACACAGATAATTTCTATTTCTACGATCTTGGTTCTGTGGGTTATTACTGGAGCGGTACGGCAGATAAAAAATCTAAAGGAAACGCATTTGTCTATATCTTTAGAATACGAGACGGCCAGAAAGCTGTTTTACGTGATACAAGCCCTATAAATGATTATATGTCGTGCAGATGTATAAAAGACTAGAATGGAGCAAAAGTGGAGAACAGAATAAAACTGGAGAAACAGAGGTTGTAAAATATTCTATTTTACATAATATAAATTATAGTGCAAATATGATAAATGAGTCAAACGGCGAGAGGCCAAGGACAACATTGAGATTCTATTTTAGATAATAACTTAACAGGAAATGAAGTCAATATCTTCACCAAGAATTTCTTTAACTTCATCATTAGTATATTTTGAATTAGGAACTCCAATAACCATTAAATCAATTGGTCTAGACATTGCTACATATATCATCCTTTTCTTTTCATTTGGAAATATAGCTGGTGTTGAATAATCGGATAATGAAATACTTTGACCTTTGCTAGTAGAACTTAAAATCATTAAAACAGAGTCAAAGGTTTTTCCTTTTACCTGATGAATAGTTGAAACAGGAACTACTAAACCATTATCCTTAAAATCAAACAAATCAGAAACACTTGTCTTATATTGCTTTAGCCATTGGCCTTTTTTTATGTCAAAATCTATATCATCGTCAAGTAGAAACATCTTTTTTAGATAAGCGCCACACAATTTAGACCAGTCTTCTAGAGTATTATTGAAACTAGGAACTCCTTTCAGAACTTCTATTATTAATGCATTGTATTCAGAATTGCTTTTTAATTCTAACACTCTTTCTTTTGAATCGAATTGATTTACGTTGGGGTTTTCAATTACAGGAACCACACTGCGTAAAATATTTACAGCACTTTTAATTTCATTATTTTTATAGCAAATTACAGCTCTAACCAAATAATTAGGGATTGAATTTTTCCATGGATAAACCTTGCCATTTCCTGCTCCTGTAATTAATTTCTGCATAGATTGACCACGCACTACGACTTGACAAGTATTATAATCTTCAGTTAATTCAATATATTTTTCGACACATTTAATTTCTTGACCATCATCGTACCTCAAAACACAAATATTCTTTTCAATATCTATATTTGCTGTTGAATTAACTTTCTTTTCATGGCTTAAACGTAATTTTTGATAAGCATTAATAATATTTTGAGATGAACGTCTACAACTCATTAACTCAAGACAATTCCAATTTTTTGTGTCTTTATACTTTGCATAAAATAAGTCTGGTCTTGCATCTCTAAACTCATACAGACTTTGATAAGGGTCGCCAATAAATTCAATGTTTTTTAGTCCCATTTCAATTAATTTATCAAAAATTGCATGTTGTATTTCAGAAGTGTCTTGAGCCTCATCAATAACCATAAAAGGAAACCTCTTAATTAACCACTCTCCTATTCTAGGAAAACTATTTAAAATTTGAAGTGCAAAATATTCTGAATCAGATGATTTTAAAAAACCAAGAGCTAATTGCTGGGTTTTAACAGCATTGCAATAATTAAAATATGTTTGTGAGCCATCTCCTCCAATAGTAGAATAAGTTGTTCCGTCAATTCTATATTCAATTGAACTTGGTTTATATGAATAAAGATATTTCCAGTGTTTTTTTAGTTGATAACTATTACTCAAAATCTCGTCTATTATGTTTCCTTCATCAATAATCTGTACTTTGCTCAAAGCTGGTTTAATTAAGTGAATAAAAGGTCTTGTTATAAAGGAGTATACAAAGCTATCAATTGTTGACACATCATTTGGAAAACCAAGTAACTTCCCTGTAAAGGATTTATATTTTTCATTGATTTCATCTTTTGCAACATTTGTAAATGACAAACATATGATACCAGCATATTCGCCAAAATCTCTATTGCACTCTTCTATTAATTGTTTTAGTTTATAGGCAATTGTAGTTGTTTTACCACTTCCTGGACAAGCGTTTAACATTACCTTCCCTCTTGCTTTTAAATACTCTTCTCGTTCTAGGCTATTCTCAAATTCCATTTACTATTATTTTAAATGATTAACTCCATTTTCGATATAGTATGGAACGATAAAATTCTTCTTTGCTTCTTCAAGGTTATCTAAAATATGTTGTGCAAAATCTTGTGCGAATTCTGATTTTGTAGGCAATGCTTTCCACATTAAAATAGGGATTCTTTGTTTTTGATTAGCATCAATATCATTACCTTTTATGGCATCAACATAAGCTTTAATTTTTTTGAATTCATTTGGTAAATTGTCTTCAATATATTTTACTAAAAAGTTGTTATAGAAATCCAACTTATTATTGGGGACATTGTCAGACGCTAATTGAAACTCTAATGTTTTTATTGCTGTATGCATTTCAATATTAGCAATTCCATTACTTACGGAAGTAATATTTTTCAGACGATTTGATTCATAAGGAGCTATTAATAGTTTATGGAAATCTTCTAAATTATTGTCTTCAAATAACACATCAAAGGGATAATTCTTTGATTCTTTTTTACATCTATCATCATCGGTAATTATTGTAACTTTCTTATCTAATCTTTTATCTTTATTAACAGAATTAAATAGATATAAGTAAGGGTAAAAAGAAATTCCCTCAATATTAACTAACTCAATTCTATAATCTTCTAATTGAAATCCTAGAACTTGTACAAAAGCATCTATTAATAATTCTTCAGAAATGCCTTCAACCAACAATATTCCTCTTGCATAAAATAGTTGAGATTTTGTTACATCAATATACCTAATAAGTTGCTTTCTTCTCTTTTTAATAGCATCTTCATCAAGTGTAATATGAGGTTTAGTAACATCTTCAATAATATTTTCTAATATTCTATCATTATAACAATCTATAATTCTAGTTGCTCTATTATTTAGATGTATTAAATTTTCAAATAATGCTTTTGATGTTAACGTTGGAGAATGGGTAGTTATAAAAAGTTGACTGTTTTTAGGAGCATTCGTCTCTTTTAAGAAATTAAATAAATTTAATTGCAACTGTGGATGTAAATGTGCTTCTGGTTCTTCAATTAACAATGAGAAATGCGATAATTTATCAACACTCAATCTATCTTTAATATCTCCTAATACTGTTGCTATATAAATAAGATTATTAAAGCCTAAACTATTTTGCCAAAGGTTAAATCCACTATTGGTATTTAATGTATTCTTGTCATGAGGTAAAAAAGGCTTAATAGCATTTACTATATATTCAATTTTGGCCTGATTCATTATTAGACCAATTTTATTTTCTTGTCCACTTTTAAAAATTTGTTCAAGATTTGTATTTACGCTATCTCTGGTTAACAAAACTTCATCTCTCTTTAATAAATCTTGATTTGCTTTACTAACTATTTCCTCAATCTCTTCATTTTTTCCTGCTCTTGTAACTATACGTTTTATTACTTTTCCAAGTATATTATTTCTAGTATTTAATAAATCTTTTGTACTGTCTCTTAATGCTCCAAGGTAGTAATGTTGAAACAATTCAAAAGTTTTATAGTCAGCTTTTTGTGACCCTCCAATTCCTGTAGAATAGCTAAATGATGGATACTTATCTTCTCTTCTTTCATACACAATTGTAATAGTTGCATAATCATCATCAGGAGTTTTTCCTAACATCAAATATTCATAAAAGGCTCCTTTTTGTTCATTCGATAAATCACTAAAAGTATATGTAATTTCTATTGTTTCAGAAGTGGTTTTTGCTCCTAAATCTTCAAAGAAATCTTCGTTGGAGATATAAATATCTCTTTTTGCATCTGCAACGTTATATAGTATGCGTATAGCGTCAATTAAGGCGGATTTACAACTCCCATTTTCGCCAATTATCATATTTATACTTGAATCAAAATCTGCTTCAAGGCTTTTAATCCCACGAAAATTGTGGATTTCTATTTTTGATAAATACATATTTTCAATTTTCTGTATGCTTTATGCTTTGGAATTACAAAAGTCACATTGCTGTTAAGTAGCTACAAGGGAGAGTTTAAATATACTATTTTTAATAAGTTACACTTTACGGTATCCCGTAATCCATTGGAAATTAATACAAAAAAAAGTCAATATCTAACTTTCTACTTCCCTCCTATTTTTTAGTTTCAGCTTGTTTTATAGCAACGAAACCTCCTGAAAAATCGACTTAAAGCATGAAAAAACCGCCTAAAACTGGCGACTTTCAGACGTTTATTCAAAAAATAAATGGAGTTTTGAGAAGGTAGCTATTAAAAAATCAGATGGCTCTCATAATCCATTCGTTGACTCAATACACGAATTATAAATATTCCTTCTGCCAGTGGTAGATAAAATACAGTGTGAGCTTGATATGTGAATCTTTTTAGATCATCTATAAACATTGATGCATCTCTGCCCAAATTAGGGTTTTCAGCAAGAACCTGAAAAACATCGTGCATGCCTAAAAAATACTTTTGTGTCTGTAGCAGTCCAAATTTATAGATTCCAAATTCGTACATCTCGGCTAAATCAATTTCTGCTTTGCGGGAGAGTTTATAAACGCCCATCTTCTTGCATACGCGCTTCAACTTCTTTCATGATTTCAAGCAACGACTTGGTACCCGCGCCACTTGCAAGCCCTTCATCAAGCTTACTTTTAAGTGCAAGAAATTTAGCATGATTAGCCTGATCCTGACGTACCAGATTTCGCAAGTACTCACTGTCGTTAGTGAATTCACCAGCTTCTATTTGTGCTTTTATCCATTTATCCTGCTTTTCGGTAAAGGTTACCGTTTTACGTACTGTGCTCATAATTCTATCATCATACTATTGGTGTAATTTAATGATTATAGAAGATAATTACTCAAACTTTTAAATGTATTTTCTAAAAGTAACCCCGCTTCTCTCTCCCTTAGTTAATCGTCCTTATTATTTTCCAAACAAATACAATCAACTAAAAATCAGCATAAACCATATAAAAATCGCCAAAAACAGGCGATTTTTCGGGATTAATTGATATTCATATTTTATAAATAACTATTCGACCAAATAACATTTCTTTCACGTAGCACCCTAACTCCCTCACTTAAAAGCTCTAAAAAATGAGCTTCTAAATTGTGAATATCTATCTATTTTTAGGAGGTTTTCGCCCAGAGCTAAATCCTATTTTTGAATTCTTAAAAATGAAAAGATATGAGTGCAACGTGGTATGAATGCAAAATAAAATACAGAAAATTTGACGAAGCGTCTGGTAAGCAAAAGGTAAAAACCGAACCTTTTTTAGTAGATGCTGTTTCTTATACTGAGGCCGAAAGCAGAATAACTGAAGAAATGGCCGCTTATTTAATGGAAGGTGAAGAAATTAAGATCACTAATATCAAAGTGGCTAATTATGCTGAGATTCATCCTTTTGAGAATTGTGATCGCTGGTTTAAATCTAAGGTTGCGTTAATCGCTTTTGACGAAGAAAGCGGTAAAGAGCGCAAAACAAATATTTATCTTCTGGTGCAGGCCAACGATGTAAAAGAAGCTTTTGAGCATACGGTGAGCACGATGGAAGATACAATGGGAGAATACAGCATCCCGGCTGTTTCTGAGTCTCCTATTATGGATGTGTTTCCTTATTTCACAGGTGAGGAAGATGATGCAGAGCGTGTAGAAGAATTTACAAGACTTAAGGATTCTGTTCCTGCTTCTAATGAAGAAAATGAAGAGTTGGCCATGGCAGATTCTCTTACAGAAGCTGAATAATATTTTTGATTAAAGGAAGGTTTTTGAGCGCCAGCGAGAAGTCGCACGTGTAGCTATTGATCAAATAATTATCAATACCAGAGTCACTTGTGTGATTTCTCAGTCGCTGAAAAGGCTTCTATTAAATGACAATTTATTGTTGTTTTAATGCGCTGTGCTTTCAGTATGAGTATCTTTAACAAGAATCTGTTTACCAAATTATTAAAATCAAGATATGATCATCCCAAAATTACATTATATATCTCAGGGAAATACTCAGGAAGAGCATTTGGCAAATATTCAGAATGCCTGTACTTCCGGTATTGAATTGGTGCGGTTAGGTTTGCAGAATGCATCAGAAAATGAGATGTCACAACTAGCTCAAGAAGCTATTAAGATCACATCTCATTTTCAAACACGGTTGATAATTTGCGATGATTATAAGTTGGCTAAAGAGATCAAAGCAGACGGCGTACATTTAAATAACCAGCCGCTCTCCCCTACTTTAATCAGAGCAAAGTTATATCCCTGGCAAATAATTGGCGCTACCGCTAATACACTTCAGGATTGTGAAGCAGTACTTGCTGCAGAGGTTGATTATATAAGTCTGGGGCCTTAT
The DNA here is from genome assembly GCF_047946675.1 of Leeuwenhoekiella sp. A16. Classification (GTDB taxonomy): domain Bacteria; phylum Bacteroidota; class Bacteroidia; order Flavobacteriales; family Flavobacteriaceae; genus Leeuwenhoekiella. The sequence goes on along the minus strand of NZ_CP172313.1, from coordinate 3,501,729 downwards.
AAAGCTGATAAAGCCACCACAGAGAATAAAAGTTGTGTTTTAGGTCTTAATGGTTACACACTAATCACAGAAGCTTTAAATACAAAAACGCATATCCTCGCTTTTGGCGAAATAACCACAAACGAAGTAAGCGATCTTTTAAAAGCCGGAGTTTCCGGGATTGTGCTTTCTAGCGAAATCACACGTGATTTTAATGCGATAAGAAGTTATAACGAACTTCTAAACGCATCTGTTACTGAAGAACAGCGTCATACTTTTGAATAGCTTAAAAAATATATTTTAGACTTTCGCTATTGCGAAAAAATAAGGAGCCAATATTTTCGGATATATATCAGCTTTTTAGAAAAGTCTTCTTTTTACCTTTTTAAGATTGGGCACAAACTCCTGCTTAAATGAGCGCTTGTTCTTTACCCAGTCGTAGGTGTAATATGCCATTTGTGCTAATGTTATTAATCTAAGTAGTTTTTTCATGATGTTAGTTTTACACAATATATCAATGAAATAAATACGTATTATCAATATTAATATTCTTTAACTTTAGATAGTTAAAACCTCCTGAAATTTTACATTTTCCAACATGAAAAAATGGTTTATATTCAGGAAAAATCGGTCTAAAAGCATTAAAAAACCGCTTGTTTTAAGCGGTTTTTTAGCATCAACTAAATGGTAATTAAGAATTATAAATGTTTCTTTTTAGTGACCTCTGCTGAGATTTACTTTATGTTTCATTTACATATGTAAAACTATTAATTAGAGGTAGCGAGTTGTATTTCTTTCGCCAAGATGCAATTTTCTGTAGGTGAGTTGACAGAAATTGTACGTGAATAAACAGGAGCTTTATTTTATTCTGAATTTTTAATGGCGATTAGGTTTAGATATCTAAATGTGCTAGAAATCGGCATAAAAGCATCAAAAAACTCTTATTTAGGCTGGGTTTTTCGGAACTCCATTCACTCACCAAGAGGAATATGATATTCCCAATCCCAGGTTTCGTGTTGATGTCTGGAAACCAACGTTAATCTATTTACTTCCAGTTGTCTTATATATTCGGTTTTCGAAAAATAAGTTAAACTGTCATGAAGCATTTTTATTCCGCTGGTTTTTGAAATTGTAATATGTGGCGTAGCCGGAATTTTTATTGAAGTAAGTTTTCTATGTAGATCTCTAATCCACAGGATTTTTATAAGTGTATGAATGTGTTTAACTTCTTTATTTGTAGCTACTTTTAGTAGTAACACGTTAGCATTATTTTCAAAGATGTCAAAACCCTGAATTTCTAATCTAAATTTTGCTATGCTTGATAATTGGTTAAAAGCTCTGATCATAATATTTTCCTGCCGCGTGTCCATTTCAAATGCAGCAAGTGTAATATGGGGTTTTGATCTTACGAGTGGTTGTTTACCAAATAAGGTTTCAAATTTTTGCTTAAACTGATCAATTTCCTCAAAAATTAGGTCGTTAGGAACAATTCGTAAATTATAGATTTTAACCATTCAGAAAGTTGCTTGATCAATACTAAATTTAAGCAATACAATCTGGCATAAGATAATTTATACGTAAATCTTTAGCGATAAAATCGGCTCAAAAGCATTAAAAAACCGCCAATTTTAGGCGGTTTTCGGTCATTGGCTATTTTTTTTTACCTGATCCAGGTAGAAAACCACGCATCTGCATTGTTTGCTGTTCTGCCAAGGCCCAAATCTGCAAACCAATGTACGCCCTCGGCATAATTACTTGAGTGGTACATTTTAGGCCACCCCGCTGCAGCGCCGGGGCAGCAATATGCCCAGAGCCAGGAACCTGAGTCAACCACAAAAGTAGATGAAGCTCCATTTGCCCAGGTTGCAGCACCATTAACATCTGTTGCATCACTTTGTAATGCGCCAATGGCCAGTGGTGATGTTGAAGTTGTTTTATTGCATAAGACACCGAAGATGCTCCTGACCTTAACTGCACATCTTTACAAAGTTTAGCTAATTCTATAACGGTTGTTCTGGGTAAATAACCCAAAACATCAGGGGATGTAACTACGCTTACTTGAGGCGCTGCAATATTTCCCGCTCCTACATTTAATAACATCCAGCCACCGCCATCTGTGGTCATATCTGCGTAAACCTGAAAAGGTATACCCTCGTTTAGATTTGAATTACTAATCCAATACACACCATCAGGAGCTAATGGAAAATTCTGTTTTATTTGATAAGCACTTATGCCTGCGGTTTCCTGAGTTAAACCGTTTAACTCATATAAAATATTACTCCCGTTAGCAGATAAACCTTTGCCAGATCCTATGGCCCCGTTTTTATTTATCTGTTCATTAGCTGAAATAGAGAGTTGACCATTTTTATTGATTGTTTTTAATTTAGGTATAGGTAAAGCGCTAATTGTATTTGCTGTGTCGCTTTCATAACTGTATAAATCTAAAACTTCTGTTGCCGTTAATGCAGTTTTCCATAATCTTAATTCATCAGCCTCACCGTTAAAAAGTGTACCTACAGGCCAGTCCATAAATCCACGACCTAAAGCTAATCCTGAATTCATTATTCTAAAAGTGCCCGTTTCTGTGTTAGCACCTATTTGTACTCCATCTTTATAAACTTTTCTGCCTGTGATCTTATTCCAGACAAATATGTATTGATGCCAAATATCATCACTATTTGCACCGCCCGAAGCACTGTTAAATACGGCATTGCAGCTATTAAATTGAATATTGTCACCTAATCTGGCAATTGCCCCGTAACGTCCTCCCCCACAACTTACCATTTCGCCATAGCTAATGAGATCCTGAGTTGCTGTAGATGCAGATTTAGCCCAAAGACTAATAGTAAAATCATCTGTATTATTAACAAATTGAGAAAGCATGGAATCGCCAAAATAAATCCAGTCGCCATCACCATCAAAACTATAGGCTGAATCGTCGTTGCCAAATCTATCTGCGGTTAGAACAGGGTTTCCTGTAATAACACCATTATAGCTGTTACCGCTACTGTCATCAGCATTGCCAGAAAAAGGGTAATAGGCAATAAGTTGATCTCCTTGGGGCAACACCTGGCTATAAGCGGGAACACTCCAATTTATGAGGAATAGCAGAAATAATATAGTTATTTTTTGAATCATGTTTAATTTGATCTAAGACTATAATTAATAATAAAAATCAAATTGAATTCTGTCACTCTCGCTCAATGTGTAATTTCCATTGTTAGCAGGTACATAGGTTAAGGTCTTTGCACTAACACTATAAGCCGAATTACTTATTCGTATACCGTTGACATACATTTTTACCTTGCTGTTTACAGATGGTGTTTGCGTTAAAGTAAAAGTTGTTTGCGAGGCTGTTGCAGAAAACTCATCTGCTACTTCTCTTACCGGTGTAGCCCCGGAAGAAATACTTCCGTCTGCCATTAAATATTCCGTTGAAGTTCCGCCAGATTTTACAAAAGAAGTAGCTGTAACAGTTCCGCCTGAGGTAATTGCTCCTTTGGTATTAACGAGAGTAATGGCGGAATTTCCTAATTGAATGGTGTTGCTTGCTGGAGATATGGCCTGATAACCAATGGCCGTTGAATTATTTTGATCATTTGTTGAAACATTTGCTCCAGTGCCAATTATTGTATTTCCTGAACCACTGGAAATAGTACTTCCAGATGATTTACCTACACCCACATTCCCACTACCTGTGGTATTGATCAAAGATTGATTTCCTATTGAGGTATTTGAAGTGCCTGTTATTAAGGCCATCATAGACTCTGCACCTACAGAGGTATTACCACTTCCAGTTGTTAAGCCGGGTAGATTATTATAACCCACACTCGTATTATTGTCAAAACCGGTTCCTGTATAGCTTCTCATAGCACCATTACCAAAAGCTGAATTTCTTGAACCTGTACCTGATCCTAATGCAGAACTACCTACTGCGGTATTTTCACCGTTATTACCAATACCTCTGCCTATTCTAATGCTATTTACAGTAATATCATTGCTAAATGTTTTACCTCCGGCAATTGTCTGGTTAGTAGTTAAGTCTACGAAAGTGCCGCTTGTAGCTGTACTTACAGCATTATCAACAAAGGCCGTTGTTGCTATTTGAGTTGTTTTAGTACCTGATGCAGCTGTAGGTGCCAGCGGAGTTCCGGTTAAAGTAGGCGAAGCCAAATTTGCTTTTAGATCAATCGCAGTTTGCGTAGCGGTGGAAACAGGTTTATCAGCATCGCTGGTATTGTCTGCATTTCCCAAGCCTACCATAGTTTTGGTAATCCCTGAAACAGTTCCGGTGAATGTTGGTGAAGCGATATCTGCTTTTAAAGCTAAATTGGTATTTGTCGCATAACTACTTAGATCCTGATCACCGGTGTTTGTTCCTGAAATGGCAGCTAATTTAGTTTTCTCAGCGGTGGAATAATCTTCTGTAGACAGACCTTTTCCGGTTACTTTGTCAACTTTTAGATCGATCGCTGTTTGAGTTGCTGTTGAAACAGGTTTATCAGCATCGCTTGTATTGTCTACATTTCCCAAGCCTACCATTCCTTTGGTAATCCCTGAAACAGTTCCTGTGAATGTTGGTGAAGCAATATTTGCCTTTAAAGCTAAATTAGTATTTGTAGCATAACTGCTGAGATCCTGATCACCGGTGTTGGTTCCTGAAATGGCAGCTAATTTAGTTTTCTCTGCGGTGGAATAATCCTCTGTAGAAAGACCTTTGCCGGTTACTTTGTCAACTTTTAGATCGATCGCTGTTTGAGTTGCTGTTGAAACAGGCTTATCATTATCGCTGGTATTATCAACATTTCCCAAGCCTACCATAGTTTTGGTAATCCCGGAAACAGTTCCAGTAAAAGTCGGCGAAGCTAAATCTGCCTTTAAAGCTAAATTGGTTTTTGTCGCATAACTGCTTAGATCCTGATCACCGGTGTTGGTTCCTGAAATTGCACCTAGTTTAGTTTTTTCAGCTGTGGAATAATCTTCTGTTGAAAGACCTTTTCCGGTTACTTTGTCGACCTTGAGATCAATAGCTGTCTGAGTCGCTGTTGAAATTGGTTTGTCCGCATCGCTTGTATTGTCTGCATTTCCCAAGCCTACCATAGTTTTGGTAATCCCTGAAACAGTTCCTGTGAATGTTGGCGAAGCTAAATCTGCCTTTAAAGCTAAATTGGTATTTGTCGCATAACTGCTTAGATCCTGATCACCGGTGTTGGTTCCGGAAATCGCAGCTAGTTTAGTTTTCTCAGCTGTTGAATAATCTTCTGTAGACAGACCTTTTCCGGTTACTTTATCCACTTTTAGATCAAGCGCTGTTTGAGTTGCTGTTGAAACAGGTTTATCAGCATCGCTGGTATTGTCTGCATTTGCCAAGCCTACCATTGCTTTGGTAATCCCTGAAACAGTTCCTGTAAATGTTGGTGAAGCAATATCTGCCTTTAAAGCTAAATTTGTATTTGTCACATAACTGCTTAGATCCTGATCACCGGTGTTGGTTCCGGAAATCGCAGCTAGTTTAGTTTTCTCAGCAGTGGAATAATCTTCTGTTGAAAGCCCTTTTCCGGTTACTTTGTCAACTTTTAGATCGATCGCTGTTTGAGTTGCTGTTGAAACAGGCTTATCATTATCGCTGGTATTATCAACATTTCCCAAGCCTACCATAGTTTTGGTAATCCCTGAAACAGTTCCTGTGAATGTTGGCGATGCGATATCTGCTTTTAAGTCCAAGTTCGTCTTTGTCGCATAACTGCTTAGATCCTGATCGCCGGTATTTGTTCCTGAAATTGCAGCTAATTTAGTTTTCTCAGCGGTGGAATAATCTTCTGTTGAAAGCCCCTTTCCGGTTACTTTGTCAACTTTTAGATCGATCGCTGTTTGAGTTGCTGTTGAAATTGGTTTATCAGCATCGCTGGTATTATCTGCATTTCCCAAGCCTACCATAGTTTTGGTAATCCCTGAGACAATTCCTGTGAATGTTGGCGAAGCAATATTTGCCTTTAAATCTAAATTAGTATTTGTCGCATAATTGCTTAGATCCTGATCTCCGGAGTTTGTTCCTGAAATTGCAGCTAGTTTAGTTTTTTCAGCGGTTGAATAATCTTCTGTTGAAAGCCCTTTTCCGATTTCTTTGTCAACTTTTAGATTTAATCCTGCCAGCGTAAGAGCCGAATTTTCATCAACATATTTCTTTACAGATCGTACGCTGGGATATTTTATATCTGATGCAGCGTCAAGGATGAGATCTGTGCTTTTATTAGAAGTGTCTTCCTTAAGAGCATCTGCATCTTCCCGCGTATTCATTTCAATAAGCAAACTGCTTTCCAATTCACTTTCTGCTGTGGTAGCCCGTGTTATCTCACTATCTATAGCATCTGCATTATCCCATATTATTTGTGAATAATCAGTGGCTTCCGGCTGCGGAATGTAAGTTAATTCCTGTTCACTTAAGGGTTTGAAGTTTGAATTAGAACCGGTAAAATCTATCTCTACCTTTACTTTTTTAGAAAGTCCATTCCAGTTAATGTCTTCAAAATCGGTAGAACTTATTTGTATACCTTGACCTATATATAAATTTATCATTCCATAAGCATCAGTAGCTGTTTCGTGATATTCTTTATATTCTGCAGTACTTTGATCATTAATAATTGTAAAACGAATAGTTATCTCTTTATCGCTAAACAGATCATTTTGAGAACCTGAATCTGCCTCCGGATTTAAAATAACTGCCTGATAGCTAATGCCCGGTGTTTGAGAAAATCCCGCAAGGGCACAACAGAAAAAGAAAAAGGATAGGAGTAATGTTTTTTTCATTGGGAGTGATTTGGGTGAATGCCTTGATTTAATCGTGGAGCTTTATTGTTTTATTATTTTTGAAATAAACTGCATATTGTTTGTTAGCGCTTTTATGATGTACTCACCAGATGGTAGTTGATCCAGCTGCAGTTCTACCTTTTCTTTTGATTGAAACAGTTTAGATAAAATTTGTACGCCCATCATATTGTAAACCACTACATCAATGGTACTTTCTATTTCTTCCTCAAATTCTAAAAAAACCGATGACTTAAAGGGATTGGGATATACATCTACTATTAAACTGGTAGGTACATTTACATCAACAATTTTGCTTAAAATATTGGGTTGAATGAAACCTTGCCTTATATCATAGGGAATAGCTGTGTAGGTCCCGATAGCTGACTGGCCAATTACTTGCTGCACCAAATATGTGTTACCATTAGCTTCAATTTTTGCTGAAGCCCCGCTAATGCTGGTTGTAGATCGCAGTAAATAATTATTTTGAGCAAATACTTTTGACTGCAGACTACAGCAAAAGAAGATTAATGCACATAAGTGTAGATTTCTTATTTTCATAGTTGGGCTACTATTAATTCCATTCTCAACTTCCTTTAAACAGAAGCAATAGAATCATAAAGCGCGCAAAATAAGCAAAAAACGCATATAATCGATTAAAAAACGCATTTTATCGAATAATTATTTGAGTAGCTCAATAAATTTATAATACATAATCTCACAAAAGTATAAAAGCAAAATAGGCATAAGTATAAGAAAGTTAAATATTAAAACACATTAGGATTATAACTGCGAGGTGAATACTGCCTGAATTACTTGAAAGAAAATTCTTATTAATTATAATATAAAATACTTTGGCTATATAAATATTACAGCGGAATATAAAAATCGATTAAAAAGCATAAAAAACCGCCTGTTATAGGCGGTTTTTTGATGACTAATTTAAATTTACCACGGACTCACATGTGGTTCTTCTTCGATCTCGTGACTAAAATAGGTTCCATTTGCACCATCTTCTGCGGGATCAATATGATCATATAAAAACCTAGCCGAATCTTCTACTTTAAATGGGCCGCCGTGGTTATTAAAATCTGTAGCGGTATAACCGGGATCAATTACATTCACTTTAAAATTTTGATCCTTTAGCTCATAAGCCAATACGATAGTATAGGCATTAAGCGCTGATTTTGAAGGTCCGTATGCTGCACTTTTCACATCATAATGTGACCATTCAGGATCAGAATGTAAAGTAAGTGATCCCAAGCCAGAAGTAATATTGCTTATTCTGGGACTATCAGATTTTTTCAGAAGTTCAAGAAATGCCTGGGAAACATTAATCACCCCAAAGAAGTTAGTATCAAAAACATCTCTTACAGTTTGTGAAGATACGCTAACCGCTTTTTGATCCATTCCGCCTAGTATTCCTGCATTATTCACCAGAATATCCAGTTTTCCAAATTTCTCTTTAACTGCTCTTGCAGCAGATTCTATAGAGTTCTTGTCTGTTACATCTATTTGTACCAGTTGTACATTTTCTAAGCCTTCACGCCTCAGTTTTTCAACTGCAGCCACTCCCCTTTCTTGGGTTCGGCTCCCTAAGAATACATAGTAATCATTTTTGAGCATTATTTTGGCCAATTCAAAACCTAAGCTTTTATTGGCTCCTGTTATCAATACTGATCTCATAATCGTTGTTTTTAATTTTAAACAAAGATAAAATGAGGCAGCAGTGCATGTATTGAAGACTTTCAGGAATTACTGGTACATTTTCCGGATATGCTTTTTGTAAGCTAAAGGCGTAAATGTGGTATGCCGCTTAAAAAAACGGTTAAAATAGGAAGCATCGTCAAAACCTAAACTGTAAGCGATCTCTTTCATAGAATCTTCAGTAAAATAAATAAGTCGCTTAGCTTCAAGTACAATACGCTCCTGTATATGCGCAATTGCAGATTTACCGCTTTGCTGCTTTATCGTATCACCCAGATAACCTGCAGAGATATTTAGCTGCTCTGCATACTGCGAAACTTCATGTTGTACACGAAATTTCTCACCAACAAGATCTAGAAAATCTGATAGTAATAACGACTCTGGCTGATCTTTAATATTCTCAAATTGCTCTGCATACAATCTGCTACAGTAAATTAAAAAAATGCTCACGTAAGACAATAACATACTGTGTTGCCACTGGCTCTCATTTTGATATTCAGCATAGATATTATCAAGGGTTTCTAATAGAAATTGATAATCTGTCTCTTTAAGATCTAAAACATGCCCCCGATGAGGGTTCTGCAAAATAGGCAGATCTTTTAGTGTATTTAAGCTATCTAGCGAAAGAAACTCTTTCGTGATATTCATGTTATAAACATGCAAAGCACAACTTTCTTCCTTTAATTGTACTTGTGAGGGATCTGTAAAATAGAGTTTTCTGGACTGAATGTCATAAGGTTTCATATCGATCCAGTGCCTGCTAAAGTCTCTGACATCTAATATAAAAGCAAAGAAGAAGTAATCTTTTCTATGCGGTATCAAAAAGTCTGAAGACACATAGTTTTGTATAGAATCATTTTTATAGATACTAAAAACGCTGTTTCCGGTTTCAGTATCCATTTTTAAAGGGTAATGGGCAATCTTGTTTCCCAGTTTATAGTCCATTTTCTTACGTTCTCTTATAATCTGAAAATATTCATAATTTATCAGTAAAGAAAATTAGGGATTTTTTACCGCAAGGGAAGAAACCTAACAATTAAATTTCTTCCCTCTTAGTAAAGAATATTAATAAAGTGTGCCAGTAATTCTGCCTGAAGCGTGATTATTGAGATACACTTCAAACTCCTTTAAGCAAGTTCTGCTGTAATGATATTATCAGAGAAACTTTGATATGCACTTTCAAATTGCTTAGCCATATCATCTGGAAATAAATGGAAATCCCCAGTCTCCAGCGCATGCACTATACCTTCTGAAACTACAGATGGTGCAGAAGCATCGTCAAAGCCAGCTTCTCTACCCATATCAGTTGCAATAGGACCAGGATGAACGCTAAGAACAGCTACTCCTTTTGCTCCCAGATCTGCCTTGATGCCTTGAGTTAAGGAATAAGATGCTGCTTTTGATGCTGAATACAATGAAAGGGATTGAAAGTTCTTAATTGATGCAACAGAGTTTAATTGAACTAAAGCTCCCTTGTTTTTCTCAAGAATTTCTGCGAAAGCATTAGCAACGCGAAGCAAACCAAATACATTTACATCAAGTTGACGTTTTAAACTTTCTTCTACATCTGCACCTATAGTTGCCAAAGGCATGGCCACACCTGCATTATTTACTAGAATATCAACATCCTTAGCTTGTTGTGCTAAGTTTGTGATAGAATTAGCGTCAGAAAGATCCGCTTTTAGGGTAACTACCTTATCTCCGTACTTTTCTTCAAGTTCGTGAGCAGAAGCAGTATCACGAACTGCTAAATATACTTTAGCTGCACCGTGCTCAATAAAAGAGTGTACAATAGCTTTGCCTATACCTCTATTTGCACCGGTAACCAGTGCGACTTTATTCTTAATTGAAATACTCATATTTATTTATTATTAATGTTTCTAATTGATTGTTATATATCTAAGCAAATGCTTAGTTTAGGTGTAAAAAATTTTAGAGGTTAATAAAAGCTGTTTCTAGATAATCATCGATCTGCTCACGATCTAGAAATCTGGAACCCACGGAGAGACCAAGCATAGCGGTCATTAAAAAATTAGCTTCTCTTTCAACTGTTTCTTTAGATTTACCGGCGTCCTGGCTTAAATTCTTTACAAAAAGCACCCTTAGATCTTGTGTAAATTTTTTCATTTCTGCCATTAGGTCTTGTTCTGCTTTCTCGCCCATCTCACTCATCGTGTTACAGACCAGGCAACCTTTATGTGCATCTTTATACTTTGTGAATTTTAAAAAATTATAAAAGAATTCTTTGATGCCTTCAACGCCGTTTTCAGATTCTTTTAATGTATTTCTAATTGAGTTTAACTGCTTTCTGTACAGTTTTATGCTTTCTACAAAAACACCATGCTTACTGCCGAAACTAGCGTAGATCGAGAACTGGTTAATGCCCATCTCTTTTTCTAACATACGAATGGAGGTGGTCTCATAACCATTTTGCCAGAAAAGGTTCATTGCCTTTTCTATGACTTCCTCCTCGTTATATTGTTTACATCTGGCCATAACTTCAAATTCCGAAACAAAACTAAGCAATAGCTTAGATATAAATTTATCTTTAACTAAACTTTAAATTGTAACGATTGTTTCAGGTTAGAATAACATAATAATTTCCCACTGTTAAGGCTCAACAATGGTGACATCATATCCCTGAAATAATCCTGTTTCTATGATGCCCGTTATGCTTTTAAGTTCCTTTTCTAAGGTTTTTTCGATTTCGCGGAAGCGAACATCAAGTATAAAATTTCCGGTCTCGGTAATTATGGGTCCGTCCTTTTTTAAAGCCATACGCAATTCAATTTCATTTGCACCTAAAGAGATAAGTTGATTACGCACATAATTAATAGCATCAGGATAGATCTCTACCGGCACGGGAAAATTAATGCCTAGCTTTTGCACGATCTTACTTTTATCTATAATTATATAGTTTTTGGTACTTGAAACCAGCATCAGCTTTTCGCGAAACATTGCTCCTCCTCTGCCCTTAATAAGATTGTTTTGTGGGTCTACTTCATCTGCGCCATCAAAGTACCAATCTGGTTTGTCTTGTTTTAAAGTCGTAATGCGCAACCCAAGCGCCGCGCAGGCAAGTTCGATCTCAAATGAAGTGGGAATTACTTTAATATCGAGTTTTTTATCGCTAACCTTTTCAGCTATATGAGTGAGTGACACAAATACAGTTGAGCCAGAACCTACACCTATGGTTTGCCCGTTTTGAACATACGTAGCAATTTTTGCAGCAACGATCTCTTTTTCCGCCTTATTTTTAATCTCGCTGCCCCATTTAAAATTCTTGACAATACTGTTTTCCCATTTCATTATTTACTGCTTATTTCCTGTTTTAGATAATAGATATATTCTTCTAACGGACTAAAATATCATTAAAAAATTCCTCTTGCTTTTAAAACACCGTTTTTCTTTTCATTAAATAAGTCCTTTAAACTTTCACCATCTTTCCCCTCATAAATATCCTTTTTCACTTTTATAACTTCATCTGATATATATTTTTGATGAAAGTAATATTTACCATTTTCACTTAGAGAAATATATAAAAGTGCATAATCATAATTCTCAAAAGCTGGTCTTCCGTAATGATTGTAAACATTAAATGTTACAGTATCTTGACCTAAATCATTAAAACATTTTGAATTATAACATATTTTGCCTTAAATGCATAATCCATCACATAATTTTGACGAACTATAGTATCACCGGTAATAGAGTCTAAAATTTTGATTTTGTTATTTAAGTTGGGATCAAACTCTGTAAGGCTTATTTTCCTGCCAACAAAAGCATACAGGTTTACCGTATTATTCTGGTCATTAAAGTTGGTTTCTGGTTTTAGGTTTTGTGCCTGGCAAGATATACAGAATATGAATATTGCTAATATCACAAGATTCTTATAGCAATCATTTTTGTAAATATTCAATACTATAGTGAACATGCTGTGACAGTGTTAAAAATCGCCCTTTTAACCCATAAAATCGGTTATCGAAGCTTCCGTTTTTTGAGATTATTATATTAATGGATTTAGCTTGTTAAAAATCGGAAGAATATTCTGAAAATCGGTCATTTTAGGGTCAAAACCGTTCAAAAATCAGATTACTTTTTGGGGTTATTTTCAATAAACGAAAACATAATGTACTGTTTTTCAATTATTAATATTATTTATTTTCATTTTGAAATATTTAAGAATTTTAATTCCTGTAATTCAGTATTGTATTTAACACATTTTTTCTGAATTGCCCTATTTATAATAACAATGAGTCAGCGGGCTTTTCGCCATAATTGTTCCGTAATTTTGATTGTAACCAAAGCAAGCAATCAATGACTCAGGCAGAACTTTCAAAACACTTAAAAAAGAATCATGAACTTATTCTTGACGAACAAAGTAAGTTATTGACTCAGATAGATTTTGATGCCGTTTCATTAATTATTCCCTATTTAAAAGAAGCTAAACGCATTTTCGTAACAGGAGCCGGGCGATCTGGACTTGCCATGAAAAGTGCGGCGATGCGATTGATGCATTTTGGTTTTACCGTTTATGTAGTAGGTGAAACTACTTCTCCTGCTATAGAAGAGGGAGATTTACTTATTACTGCTTCAGGTTCAGGAACTACAAGTTCTGTGGTGACGGCATCAGAAAAAGCAAAAAAGGCAGGAGCTAAAGTAGTGAGCTACTCTACTACAACTTCTTCTCCCCTTGCTCAAAATTCTGATCTGGTTGTTATTATTACTGCGGCCCAAAAGCAGGATCATGGTAAAACAATTTCTGCACAATATGCAGGGAGCTTATTTGAACAAGCAATACTATTACTTAGCGATGCCGTTTTTCAAACCTTGTGGGACGAGAAAGGAACTCCCGCAGAAGAACTTTGGAAAAGACACGCTAACCTAGAATAACAAAAATAATTACTAATAAAAAAAGAAAGCTATGACTAAATTACAAGTCGCAATTGACTTATTAACAACAGAAGAAGCACTAGCGCTAACCGCTAAAGTTGCACCGTATATTGATATTATTGAATTAGGTACTCCGTTAATTAAACACGAAGGCCTTGCTGTAGTAACTGCTATGAAAAAAGCTCATCCAGACAAATTGGTTTTTGCCGATTTAAAAACTATGGATGCAGGTGAGTTAGAAGCAGACATCGCTTTTAAAGCAGGTGCAGATTTAGTAACCGTATTAGGTGCTGCCGGTGATGCTACTATAAAAGGTGCAATAAAAGCAGGAAAAGCGCACAATAAAGGTGTGGTAGTAGACACAATTGGTGTTCAGGATCGCGTAAAACGAGCTCAGGAAGTAATCAAATTTGGTGCTGAATTTGTAGAATTACATGCAGGTCTTGATGAGCAATGGGCAGATGGTTATTCTATCCAGGTTTTAATTGATGAGGCTGCTCGTGCTGGTGTACCGGTTTCTATCGCAGGTGGTGTAAATGCAAATAATATTGCAAAAGTTGTAGAATCTGGGGTAGTTGTTGCCGTTGCAGGTGCTGCAATTTATGGCGCAGATGATCCTGCCGCTGCTGCGAAAGAATTACGCGAAGCACTTGAAAATGTAGCTGAAGCTGTATAAATGATAAAATTGATCTGAATTCATTTCAGACAAAAAATCCTTTACAATGGTATTAAAACAGTTGGTTATTTAGCCAGCTGTTTTTTTTTGCAGAAATGGCAATTTCCTTGTTTACATATACTATTTTTAATGAAGTAATAAAAATTAGACAACTTATGAATACAAAATTGATCAGATTATCATTAAAACTGGCTTTTGTAGCCCTTTTTTTAGCCGGCTGCTTTAGTGCCGTAGCGCAAGATAAATTGGGAGGGCTGGCTCTCTACACCGTACGTGATGATATGGGTAAAGACGTTAAAGCTACTCTTAAAGCCGTGGCAGATGCAGGGTATAAGAATATAGAAGCGGCCGGATATGAAGACGGCAAATTCTATGGTATGCAACCTAAAGAGTTTAAAAAAGAATTAAAAAAACTGGGATTAAACCCAATAAGCACGCATCAGGGAACTGTAACGCTTGAAAATGCAGACGCTATGATAGCAGATGTAAAAGCTGCAGGCTTTAAATATTTTGTAATCCCGGTACCTCCTATGGGTTTGTTTACTTATAGCGACACGGGAATGGGCATGAAAGGCGATGCAGAAAATCTGACCAAGATTCTAAATACGCTTGGCGAAAAGTGTAAAAAAGCAGGTTTAAAACTCCTTTATCACAATCATAATTTTGAATTTGAAGAGGATGCAAATGGCAATAAGATTTATGACTATATGTTAGAGCATACAAATCCTGACTATGTAAACTTTCAGATGGATCTTTACTGGGTAACAAAAGCAGATGAAGACCCTATTGCTTACTTTAAAAAATATCCTGGTCGTTTTAAAATGTGGCATGTAAAAGATATGGATGATGAAGGTAGATTTGCACCTGTAGGTAATGGTCATATTGATTTTGCCAGCATTCTTGCTCAAAAAGATATTGCCGGGATGAAGTATTATATGGTAGAACAAGATAAAACCTTTAATATGGAACCGCTTGAAGCCATCAAAGTGAGTCACAAAGGGCTTGAAGAAATAGGGTTTAAATAGTTCATCAGCAAAATTTGTTTTTCGCTTAAGCCTTCTATTAAATAAATCCTAAAGTGTATTTGTACACAACATAGTCACGATTTTTAGGTTATCTTCATGACAAAACAATCAATCATGGCAAATAAGAATGGAAAAGGCATTTTAGCCTTATTAGGAATAGGATTAGGAGCTTTCGCTTTCTGGAAATACAAGAATATGACTCCGGAAGAAAAGGCAAACCTGAAAAATAAAATTGATGATACTGGTAAGAAGATAAAAGATACCGTACAGGATCTTGAAGAAAATATCAGTGGTAAATATGATGATCTAAAAAAATCTGCAAATAGTAAATTAGACGAGATGGCTGATTAATAGTCACCAATTTTAAAGTTTAAAGCAGAAAGAAAAATCGGATAGAATGAGGCGATATTTGCCTTATTTTACCCGATTTTTCAATTTTAAGGAGTATTTATTTTGTCACTAATGCTTTGAGCTTTGCCAGCGTTACAGGTTTAGTGATCACACTTGTTATATGCGGATTTGCTTCGGCTTTTTGGTAATCTTTATGATCTACAGAAGAAGTTATAATATAGATCAATTTATTATCGAGTAAATTTTCGCTTTTAAGCCTCTCCAGCAGTTGCCAACCGTTCATATTTGGCATATTAATATCAAGAAATAGAGTGTATTTTATTGCTTTTTCTTCACTAATTAAGTAATTGTAAGCCTCGAGCCCGTCTACCAGATTTATAGGTTCTTTTGCTATCCCGGTAATTTGAAGCATACGTGCAAGTATTTTTCTAATTACTGCATCGTCATCTATAATCAATACTTTATTACTCATAAAATTTTAAAACCTCGCGAATTTAATAACATTTGAGACATATTATTAATTATCGGCTTGAAAATTAAGCAACTTATTACCTTGTAAAAGCTTGGCGATTTCTTCAGTTTCTTTATGTGATTTTGTTTTTAAAGAAATGCATTTAATAACCTTATCTACTTCCTTGGCAGAGTCGAGAACATCTGTAAGAAGATCTTCTTTTTCTGCCATCGAGATATTTCCGTTTTTAATAAGATCTATCAGCCCCATAAGTCTGGCTACAGGCACTCGTACAGAATGTGATTGATCCCAGGCAATTTCGCGTAAGCGGGTATTTTGTTCTTCTACAGTTTTAACATAGGCCAATTTTTCTGAGATGTCGGTAAGGACGCCTATTAACCTAGTGACATTTCCCTTTGAATCTCTTACTGCAAGGGCCATTGCTTCTACAAATACATACGTACTATCTGCCTTCTTAAGTCTATATTGAGCTGTCCAACGATTCTCAGAGCTATTATTAAGAAACAGATTTAAAGAATCTAAGACTAATGTTAGATCTTCGGGATGAACTATTTTTTTCCATCTTTCTAATGAATAAATATCATTGGATATAGGATAACCAAACAGACGTTGAAAGCTTTGCCCCCACTTGATATTATCATTTATAAAATCATAATCATAAATGGCATCGTTAGTAGCTTGATGTACATATTTATAGAGTTGATTTCTTGAGCGTATTGCCATACTATTTCTATAGTTCTCTAGTATTATACTCACGAGGGAAGAAGAGCGCTCAAAAAACAAAAGTTCTTTGTGGGTTGGTTTTCTGGGCGTAGCATAATAGTTTGCAAATGTTGCGATTACATTTTTTTCTGAGTTAAAAATAGGTTGTGACCAGCATGCAGCCAGACCTACGGGCAATGCCAACGCCTTATAATCTTCCCAAAGAGGATCTGTGCTAATATCTGAAACAATTACACGTTTTTTAAGAAATGCTGCTGTACCGCATGAGCCACCTTTGGGCCCTATAGTGGCTCCTTCAATTGCTTGTTTATAAATTTGAGGCAAATTAGGACAAGCGAGATTATATATTTTATTGTCTTTTACACTTAAAATAGAAGCCTTCATATCTGGGAAGATCTGCTCAAGTCCCAGAACGTAATTTTCTAAAATTTTATTTAAGTCTGGCGCTATCTCCATCGCCTGCTCCATAATTCTTCGCTCTAGACGCTCAAATTGTAATGTTTTGTGCGACTCTGTAATATCGACGCAATATAACATCATACTCTCTTCTATTGACGAGCTCATACCGCCGGAAACATCCATGATTAAGTTAGTCCCGTCTTTATGATGATGCGTGAATACACCAAGATGATAAGGAAAATGTTTTTCACTCAAGCCGCGCTGACCTTTTAGAAAGTCAAAGACAGAATCTTCAACAAAGATATCTTTCACTGTCATGTCTAAAAATTCTTCTTTAGAATAACCGTATACGCTTATAGCAGCATCGTTGAGATCGATAATTTTAAGTGTTTTAGAATCGTATTTGATCTTAGGAGAAGGATCTTTTTGAAAAATATAGTGATACCTAAGCTTCTCTTCTACAATACTTTTAGTACCACCAGCTGCTAGACAAATAATATATCGCTTATCTGAATCCCACCCAAGCGACCACTTTAGAGATATAGTGATACCACTCTCTAACTGATGGCGACAGCTAAATAACTCGTTAGTGTTTTTAGGCTGCTTTATTTTTGTTAAGAGTTGTTCAAATTCAGGAATATCATCATCTAACATTGTGTCTGTAAAAGCGATAGTCTCACTCTCAAATAATTCAAGGCCTAGTTTATTTGCCCAGATTATATCTCCTTCTTCACTAATAAATAAAATAACATCTGATGAGTTATTTAAAACATTTTGTACCGTATAATTTTTTAGCATGCAATGTATATATTGAGCTGTTATTCATTTAATTTTTTACGCTGAAGGGGAGTGTACTTTAACTTGTATAATTAAAGATAGACAATTAAATTACCATTTAAAAAAAATTAACGAAAGCGCAATTTATTCGATTATTGGTACAAAAAGACCGATTTTTAGTCATTTTAACCCATTTATGTGCGCATTAAATAAATATAAGACGGTTTAATTTTGCAAAAATATTTTTTACATGTATAAAAATTTTTGCCTGCTTTTTCTTAACGTATGAGACTAAAATGTCCTTTTTGTGAACTGCCATCTGCAAATTCTATATGAAACCAATAATCGTCTGCAGGAAGCTGTCTGCCATTATATGTGCCATCCCAGGAGTCATAAATCTGGTTGATCTGCTTTAATAATTTGCCATAACGGTCATAAATAAATACAGTGAAGTTTTGATCTGAAGTACCCAGAGGTTGCCAATTATCGTGACGGCCATCATTATTAGGTGTAAAATACCGGGGAAAGCTAAAGATAGAAACCCGTTGTCGTAAAATGCCACAACCTCCTATTTCACGAGCGTAAACTGTATAATTTCCACCTGCTATATCATTAAAAATATTGCCCTCCTGATAGTAAAAATCGTCTAAAGAGTATTCAAAATCGCCCGGTGTATTTATAATAATTTCAATAAAATTAGAACCTGATCGCTGTCCCGCATTCACTTCAAAATTGGTAATAGGTGTTCCCGCACTGCGTACGATATCTACACGGGCACTGCTTTCGCCGCAAAGGCCATCATTTACAGTATAAAAATAGCTTGCTGCAGTATCTCGCGAGGGATCAAAAATGCTACCACCGCTATTTAAAGCAGGCGACCATGTACCGCCAGAAACAGGATTACCATTAAGGTAATTCATAAGATCTACGGCTGCACCAGAATTGCATATCTCAAGAATCCCATCTTCACCGGCAGCGCTTATATCTTCCACATTTACAGTTACCTGTGCAGATACCGGTGTACAATTACCATTTATAACAGTATATGTATAAATACCTGCCTCATCTATGGCGGGATCAAAAATACCCGTGCCGCTATATAATTGCGGACTCCATAATCCGCTGTCGTCTGGTGATCCGCTTAAAGCGAAAAACAAATCCTGCGCTTCTCCATTCTTACAAACCGAAATTGCAGCATCTTCTCCTGCATTGGCAATTGGTATGACCGTAATATCTATTTCCGCGGAAGCGCTTCCACAACTGTTATTCACAGTATATACATACACGCCCGAAGCATCTAAAGCAGGATCAAAAATCCCCGAACCACTTGCCAAAACCGGAGACCAAACGCCGCCTTCCTGCGGTATACCATCTAATTGCGTAAAGAGATCTATAACACCTTCTTCCTCACAAACCGTAAAAGTTCTGCTTACACCCGCATTGGGTAATTGCTCAACGATTACATTTACCGTTGCTTCATCAATACCGCAAGCACCTCTGTCTATAGTATACCTATAAATTCCCGGTGCCTCAATTACGGGATCAAAAACGCCTGTTTCAGATATTAATTGAGGGGACCACGTACCTTCTGCATCAGGGTTGTTACCCAGTATTTGAAAAAGATCAACAGGTTCACCTTCTATACATATAGTTATTTCACCATCATCGCCGGCATTGGGATTGCCTTCTAAGAGTGTAACTTCTACGGTTGCACTTGTATCTTCACAACCATTATTTATAACTGTATAGGTATAAATTCCTTCAGGATCGACAGCAGGATCAAAAATACCGGTTCCGCTGCTAAGAGTAGGTGTCCATATTCCGCCGGTTTCAGGATTACCATTAAGGCTTTCAAAAAGATCTGCAGGCGTATTTGATGTACAGGTCGTTAGATCGCCATTTTCACCTGCGCTTTTATACGTACTCAAATTAACGGCTACATTGGCTTCAGCGACATTACAGTTTGCATCTGTTACGGTGTACGTATATGTTACTGCCTCATCTAAGGCAGGATCAAAATAACCTTGCTTCCCCTGAAGAAAGGGGTACCATGTTCCGCCCTGTATAGGATTCCCAGGCAAAAGCGAAAATAGATCTATCGGCTCTTCATTTTTACAAATTGTAACAGATGTATCATTACCCGCTGTCGCATTTACCGGTAACTGTATAGACAGCGTTGCAATATTAGAAGATCTGGGTGTATAGCAATTACTGGCCGGGTTAGAAATGCGTAATCTGTACAGACTAAGATCTTCTGCAATTGATGGATTTGTTACCGTAAGCTCCTGCGTGTTTACACCTGAGTAACCTGCGTCTTCAATTAAAGGAATCCAGTTATTGCCGGCATCTGTACTTTTTTCCCACTGCAATACAGATGCATTTACTACTTCTGTTGTAAATGTGGCAGATTGCCCCAATACGATCTCAACTGATTGCGGCTGTAAATTATATAAAGGTGTGCGCCAATATTCCTGATAATCTGGCACTGCATTGAGATTTACATCTGCAGGTTTATTGTAACCACTAGGTTCATTTAATACTTTACCATCAGAATCAACATTAGGCTTACCACTCCCTAAAATGCCATCAACATCGGGATCAGAAAATCCGGCTTCAAACACATCAAAACAGCCATCATTATCACTGTCTGGGTCTAAATGATCTGGCAGCAGATCAAGATCTGAATCACGTGTAGGGTCACCATCTTGTTCAGATAGATCTGTAAGACCATCGTTGTCATCATCGAGGTCAACAGCATCTGCTATACCGTCACCATCATTATCTCCTCTTGCGGCTATCTCAGCCGAAGTATTGCAGGGAAAAAGATTATCTCTAATGGTTAAAAAAATAGGCTGTTTACCATAATTTAGATAATTGCTTAAACCAGAACAATCTGTAAGCGACATATTAAATTGTATCGACAAACTATTAGTCACACTGCGCAGCTTGTTTAGAAAATCAAGATTTTTAAGTTTATCCATTGAGCTAATTTGAAGCTCGTAACCTACTTTTTCGAGTTTAGATAATCCATCAATTGTTTCAAGCGATGTATTTTGATATAGAAGAATTGAAAAGGCAACTTCTTTCAGGTTTTGCAATGCATTAAAAGAAATCAAACCGGCATTTTCTCTTATGGTTGCAAAAAGAATATGATCAACTTTATTAAGAGCATTAAAATCTGTAAGATTTGCCATCCCTTCTAAAGTAAGATCCCCAAGATTGTATACATTTTTAAAAGCGTCTATCTTTTCTATTCCTAAATATCTAAGTGAAATAGAATTAATTTCTATTAGATTATCAAAAGATGAAAAATAGGGAGTGGTATTACTGTTGCCACTGTATTCTATATGAATGTAATTGGCTTTTTTGAGATTTTGATATTCGCCAAATGTTGTAAGTTTTTGATTGTAAGATATTCTTAAACCTTCTATTTTCTGAAGATCATTAAAAGCAGGAATAACTAATAATTCCGGATTTTGATGAATATAAAGTACAGAACTTACCTCCGCCAGATTGCTGAATCCTTCTACACGCTGCAGATCAGGATTTTCAATTATTTGAAATACACCAGCAGAACTAATTGCATTAAAACCGTTGATTGATTGTAGTTGCTCATTATAAGAGAATTCCATTTGGCTGGTACAAGCTAGTTTATCAAAGCCGCTAATGCTGGTGAGCTTTTGGTTATTTTCAATATTAAGCCTGCCTATCTCTTCTATATTTGAAAGATTGATTTCTTCCAGAAGGGGATTGTCTTCAATAAATAATCTTCCTTTTACTGCCTCTAGCGAATTAAGACTGCTTATATCTGTGAGCGAAGTTTCTTTAATTAATAAATGACCTTCTATATTTTGAATATTCTGAATTCCTGAAATGTCTGTAATATTTGCTCCTTCAATGATCAAATTAGCCGGAAGCATTGTACAACTGCCATGTGATGATACAAAGTTGCTAACTTCGGCTTGAGAAGACAGGCGTATACTGCCCTCGGGACATTGCCCATAATTAAGTTGACAGATAAAAAAAACAGATATAAGAAGTAACCTGAAGATCATTAGTTTATGTACACATATCCGTTAAAAACGGTAACGCGTATCTTATATTTTTCAAGTAGGGTTTAATTGGCAATAATATAATAAAGAAAGAGAATCTCTACATTTTGATATTATTTTATTTAATTACACCCAAAGGTTTAACATTCTGAAACTTAAAGTGATCAAATCATTTCAAAGAAAGTACGTTGAATTGATCTCATAATTCTATGCTGAAATAAGAAAATCCGCTCTTGCCTACAGTTATTAATTAGTATAGATTTACTTATCAATTGAGATTCAAATTTTCCGGATTTTATAGTGTTTCTAACTTTGCTTTCGAAAATATTAATATTATCCTATTTGTTTAATCTTCGCTGATAAACGCTACCACTTATGAAGAACGTATTGATTACAGGTGCTACCGGGATGGTAGGGAATATTGTTTTACAGCATTGTTTAGAATCTTTTAGAATTACTCGTATAATTTCATTAACTCGACGCTCAAGCGGAATAAATCACCCCAAGTTAAAGGAGGTTATTGTTACTGATTTCACCGATTTTTCTACTCATAAAACCGATTTTGAAGATATTGATATTGCTTATTTCTGTCTGGGAGTTTACTCTGGTACGGTAAAAGATGCGCTCTTTAAGCAGATAACTGTAGATTATACAGTATCTTTTATAGATGTCCTGAACAAAATGAGTCCTGAAGCACATGTTTGTTTTTTGAGTGGTGCTGGTGCAGATCAAAAAGAAAAAAGCAGGATGCCATTTGCAAAATATAAAGGCATGGCAGAAAATTATCTCATCAGTAAAGATCTTGAAAGCCTGTACATCTTTAGACCTGGCAATATTTATCCCGTAGAAGAAAGAAAAGAGCCTAACTCAAGTTATAAGATCATGCGTAAAGCATACCCCTTGCTTAAAATGTTTGGCAATAAATACAGTATACGCTCAACAGAATTAGGTCTGGCTATTTTTAATGCCGGTTTCTTAAAAGGAAAAAATGTAATACTGGAGAATAAAGATATTTTAGCGTTAACAGAATCTGCAGATTAACTTTCAATTTTAGCTTTTTAATTTTCCTCTTTTTCATCCTACTTTTCTTACCGGCACTCTTACTTGTGCTTTACGCTTATTCGTAAAAATTAGGGGGGAAATGTTTAATTCTTGTTATTTAATTTTTCAATACCTCAGGCTTCTGTAACTTTAAGGAAATTGATTTCTTAACCTTCAGGTTTTAAACACAATAAGATTTATGAGTACATCTGCAAGCATAGACGAGAACGTGCATTGGTATAAAGATGCCGTAATTTATGAACTTCATATTAAAGCTTTTTTCGACAGTAATGGTGACGGTATAGGCGATTTTGACGGTCTATTACAAAAACTAGATTATCTTGAAGATCTGGGTGTTACAGCGATCTGGCTTTTGCCCTTTTATCCTTCTCCGTTGCGCGATGATGGCTATGATATAGCAGATTATTATAGTATTAACCCATCCTATGGTAATATAAAAGGATTTAAAAAACTCATTAAGCAAGCACATAAACGGGGATTAAAAGTAATTACAGAGCTGGTTATAAATCATACATCAGATCAACATGCATGGTTTCAGCGAGCACGTAAAGCTCCCATTGGCTCACCTGAAAGAGATTATTATGTGTGGACAGACGATCCTAAAAAATATAAAGATGCCCGTATTATTTTTACTGATACAGAACCCTCTAACTGGACATGGGACCCTGTGGCGAAACAGTATTTCTGGCACCGGTTCTTTTCGCATCAGCCAGATTTAAATTTCGATAATCTGCTGGTACAGAAGGAGGTCTTTAAAATAATGGATTACTGGTGTGAATTAGGCGTTGATGGTTTCCGTCTTGATGCAGTACCTTATTTATTTGAAAGAGAAGATACCAACTGTGAAAATCTTGACGAAACGCATACCTTCTTAAAAAAATTACGTGCTCATATTGATGCGAATCATGATAATAAACTGCTTCTCGCTGAAGCAAATATGTGGCCTGAAGATTCTGCAGCTTATTTTGGTGAAGGTGATGAGTGTCACATGAACTACCACTTCCCTATTATGCCGCGTATGTTTATGGCGGTAAAAATGGAAGACCGCTATCCTATTATTGACATTATTGATCAAACTCCAGATATACCGGAATCCTGCCAGTGGGCGATCTTTTTGCGTAATCATGACGAACTTACACTCGAGATGGTGACAGATGAAGAACGCGATTACATGTATAAGGTTTACACCAAAGATCCTCAGGCTAAAATAAATGTAGGTATTCGTCACCGCCTTGCCCCTTTGCTTGAGAACAACAGGAATAAGATCGAGTTGATGAACGTTTTGCTGTTTTCGCTACCGGGAACACCAGTTCTTTATTATGGTGATGAGATAGGTATGGGAGACAATTTTTATCTGGGTGATCGTGACGGAGTGCGCACACCTATGCAATGGACGGCCGACAGAAATGCCGGTTTCTCAATGGCAAATCCGCAGAAGTTATACTTGCCTACTATTATTGACCCGGAGTATAAATATGAGTCTGTAAATGTAGAAGCGCAGCAAATGAACGCATCCTCACTGCTGTGGTGGATGAAACGTATAATTGGGATGCGTAAGCGTTACAAGGCCTTTGGCCGTGGTGATATTAAATTTTTATCGCCATCTAATTCTAAGGTTATTGCTTATACAAGAAGTTATCAGGATGAAGATATTTTGGTATTAGGTAATTTATCGCGCTTTTCTCAGGCAGTAGAACTGGAATTAGAAGGTTTTGAAGACTATGTTCCCGTAGAAGTGTTTAGCCATAATAAATTTCCCAGAATTACAGAAGACCCCTATTTATTCACAATGGCGCCCCATGGTTACTATTGGTTTTCATTAGAAAAAGAGAATAGCCGTATTGAGGAAAGCCCTATGCCAACGCTCAAAATCAAAGACTGGCCAGATTTATTAGAGAGCAAGACCAAAAAGAAACTTGAGAGTAAAATTATTACACCTTACTTAAAAAGCTGCAGCTGGTTTGAAGGAAATTCTCGTGTTATACAAAGTGTGGCCGTCGCCAATATTAGAACGATACCCGTTAAAAACCTGCAAGTTTATCTAATGATAATTGAAGTGGTTTATAATGACGGTTTACCCGAAAATTACCAGCTTCCGGTTGCTTTTCTATCAAAAACGAGAGAGGAAGCTATACGCGAAATTCCTAAAAAGGGAATAATTGCTAATTTATCTCTTGAGAACGATGAGGGAATTCTTTTTGATGCAGTTTATTCTGAAAATTATAGAAATACCTTGTTTTTGAATATTCAGAAAAGCAAGCGTTTACATACTGCAAGCGAAACATTGATATTTAAAAAAGGAGAAGAACAGGCAACCTTTCATGTAAATGATCTCAATTCGCGTTTAATTGATTCTGTACAAAGTAATACATCTATAATTTATGACAACAGATATTTTCTCAAGCTTTATAGAAGACTTGACAGTACTATAAATCCAGATCTGGAAATAACAAAATTCTTATCAGAGACAGCGCAGTTTAAAAATGCTCCCAAGTTTGTAGGTTCAATAGAATACAATACAGCAGCTCGTAACAAGGTGGTTCTGGCAATGGTTCAGGATCTTGTCTCTAACCAGGGCAATGCGTGGGATTATGCTAAAGATGCTTTACATAGATATTTTGATAATGTATTAACGCGGGCCCGTGAAGTAAAGCTGGAACCAGTAAAGAACAATTTAACCAAGCCTATTCAATTTGATGAAATACCAGAAGATATGCAAATGCTTATGGGCAGTATTTTTCCAGAGCGTATAGCACTTTTAGGCCAGCGCAGTGCAGAAATGCATACAGCACTTGCTTCTCACACAGAAGTGAAAGATTTTGAACATGAAGAATTCTCGCTGCATTATCAGCGGTCATTATTCTCATCGTTACAAAGTCTAACGCGCAGCGCTTTTGAAAATCTCTCTAAAAACCTTAAAAATCTTCCTGAAGAGATACAAAATGAAGCTGAGGAGGTTTTAGCCATGCGCAGTGAGGTTTTAGACTGTTTTAAGCGGGTTTTTGACCACAAAATACCTACTCTTAAAATAAGAACACATGGTGATTTTCATTTAAATCAAGTACTCTGGACCGGTAAAGATTTTGTAATTATAAACTTTGAGGGTGAGCCGGCTCGTGCCTTTAGTGAGCGCAGATTAAAGCGATCACCATTGCGTGACGTTGCTGCTATGATACGATCATTTCATTATGCTGCTTACAGCAGTATTTCAGAACATGAATTTGACAAGCAACGTAAAGAAGGCAATCTCGAAAAATGGGCAGAATCCTGGTATTATTACATCACGCGCATGTTCTTGCAGGGATATTTAAACAATGTGGGCGATGGTAACTTTATGCCAGATGAACAGGAAGATTACAATATTTTGTTAGATACTTTTCTGCTTGAAAAAGCGGTTTACGAACTTAATTATGAGTTGAACAATCGCATTAAGTGGACATTGATCCCCTTACGTGGAATAAAATCTATTATAGAACGCTACAGAAATGGGCAGTAACTTAGTAATACAGAAAAGCAAAATTGTAATTCGTTTTGCTTTTCTGAAATTAGAATGTATTTTTAATGTATAAAAAAAGCCATCTTTTCAGATGGCTTTTTATTAAATCTTGCAAAAAGAATTAGTCAATAACTCTTACGTTTATTGCATTGATTCCTTTTTTACCTCTTTCTGTTTCAAACTCAACACGGTCGTTTTCACGAATCTCGTCTATAAGTCCACTTGCGTGCACAAAAATATCTTCGTTAGATCCTTCGGCTTTAATGAAACCAAAACCTTTAGTCCCATTGAAAAATTTTACTGTACCTTCTTTCATTGTTTTTACTCTATTGTTACTTAATTTATTTATAAACTCTTTAAAAATATTCATTTCTATTTATTTGGTAATCAGTAATTACGATTAGCTGTAATTTGTCTGATTATTACTGGTTTTACCCGATTTTTAAACTAAATTGGGAGGTTTTCCAGACTTGCCTATATTCTATAACTGATTTTTTGTGGAAACTGAGAAGAATTCTTGAGGACTAAAGGTTATGATTGAACTTCTAACCTAGACTTAAAACTTACGTCGCTTATTCCTATACCGCGATTATAAAATGTATTGCACTATTGCCGCAAATTTTCAAATTAGTGTCTCTTACTAAAGATACCTTTGAATCAATTTACTTGGCAAAGCTACAACTAATAAAAGATATTCTATCATAAAATCGTAAAACATTGTTATTTAGCTTTATTGACTTATTTTGCGCTTTCAGCTTTTCGATTTAATCTGGAAATATAAAAACTGCTAATTAAAATACAGCTGCCTCCTATTATCGTATTTAACGTAAGACTTTCACCCAGAATTAAATACCCAAGAATTATTGCGCTCACCACTTCTAAATACATGAGTGAAGTTGCAGTCGCAGCCGATAAATATTTAAGACCAAAAAAGAACAATTTAAAAACGATCACACCTATAGTAAACGCATAAATAAGCCCAATACCTAACTCTTCTGGTTTTGCATCTGGCAAAGCAATTAAAAAAGGAGTGAAAAGAACGGCACCCGCTATATTTTGATAAACTATGAGCTGGTTTTTACTATAATTATGGGTTTCTGTCTTAAACATAATAACCGTGATAGCATAACCTATAGATGCTCCTATCGCCGCTAACATCCCGATAAAATCATTTGACTGAAAGCTAAATTTCTTACCGGCATAGGTAATTAAAATACCAAAAAAAGCCAGAAGCATGAACATAAGTTGCTTTTTCCCTATACCCTTTTTATGAAATATGATCTCAAGAGCTGCTACAAAAAGCGGATAGGTATAAAATAATACCACTGCATTACCTATAGAAGTGTAAATAAATGCCACCAGATAGAGATACATGCGTATGGCATTAATGCCAGAGGCAAGAAACATATGTTTATAGTTGCCTTCAATCTTCAGTTCTTGATTTCGCCATAACGCGGGAAGCAGAAAAAGCACCGGCACAACAGTTCTAAACCAAGCAATTAGACCGGTAGACATGCTGGGCATACTTTTTATGAGAATGCCGTTTGAGCCCGCAATAAGAGCACAAAGAATTACTGCATAAACTGCCTTTTTATTCATAATACAGAAATAGACTGCTTAAAACGCATCAATTATATTGACGAATTTTTGACTAAAACAGCCGATTTTAAGCTTCCTGAAGCGATTTTTTAGACTTTCTGTAAAGATAGTTGTTGTAAATATTGCGCTTAGCAAAACGTACCTGCTTATCAGAATTTATAAGTTTAATGAAAATATTTTTTGGAACACCAAAATATTCATAAGTAGTACCGTCTGTAAATGTGATATCAAGAAGCAAACCTTTATGATTAAAATCTGCTATACCACATTCATTAATTGTAGCCTGGTATGTTTCGGCATTAGCCAGTTTAGTTTCGGGAGCGATACTTACCAGAAAATGATATGCGTCTATAATCTCACGACTTTTTACTTCAGCCTCGTCACGCTTAGCATCGCCTTCCTGAAATTTATCAGGATGCCATTCTTTTACAAGATTTCTATAAGTAGTTTTAAGCTGCTTAAGATCTGTATTGGCTTCACTATTAAATAATTTGCGGTAGGCTGAGATACGCTTCATGGGTGTCTTTTTTAAGAAGCGGCAAAGCTACACCATTTCTGCGTCTAAAAAATTAAAAGGATAGAAAATCGATCTGTTAATTAATCGGCCACAATCTAGAGCTTAAAAAGCACTTCAAAAATAGACCCCTTCCCTACTTCACTGGTGACATTGATTTCACCACCCATGGCTTCCACCTGATTTTTTGTGATAAAAAGACCTATACCTTTAGCGTCATCGTTGCCATGAAAGGTTTTATACATACCAAAAATATTCTTCCCGTATTTATCAAGGTCAATACCTTTACCGTTATCTCTAAGGCTTAATACAAGAAAATTATCAAGAGTTCTGGTTTCCAGTTTTATAACAGGATCGCGATCTGGGTGTGAATACTTTAAAGCATTAGATATAAGATTCAAAATTATGCTCTCCAGATAAGCGGGATTATAACGTACCAGTATATCTTTTGAAACGGTATTAGTTATATCTGCATGTTTCCTATTGATATCAGCTTTTAGAATATATCTCGTCTTCTCGATTATATCATGCAGGTTGAGATCTTTCAACTCAAGCGTGACATTTGTTTGCACAGAAACAACTTCATTGAGGTGCATGATAGTTTCAGATAATCCGTCTGAAACCTTTTTTACATAATCAATAAGCTCCATCTTCTCCTCCATACTCTCTGCAACATCCATCATACCCAGCAAAGACTCAAAATTACTGGAGTGTGAGCGTAAGTTGTGAGATACAATGTGAGCAAAATTCATCAGTCTTTGGTTTTGCTCTGCAACAATACCTGTAGTTTTTATGGCGTCTGCTTCCTTTTGTTTTAGATCTGTAATATCAGAATGTGTGCCTATTACACGCAGGGGCTTCCCGTCTTTATTCCACTTAATGACCTTACCTCTGTCTAATATCCAGATGTATTTACCATCTTTTCGCTTTACGCGATGTTCATTTATATAAAATTGCGTGTCACCTCTAAAGTGTTTTTTTATATCGTCATAATAGGCTTTTTGATCATCAGGATGTACACGCTCATTCCAGGCCTCAGAATTTCCTTCAAGTTCTTCCTGAGTTAAGCCTAGCATATTCTGCGAAGCTTTTGAGTAAAAAACCTTGTTAGTTTCAATATTCCAGTCCCAGATACCATCCTGTGAACTTTCAACCGCTAATCTTAAACGCTCTTTGTTCTCAAATAATTCGATCTCGATGCGTTTCTTATCTGTTATATCAAGGGCGCTGCCTCTAAAAATGATTGTGCCGTCTGCTTGAGGTTCTGGGTGGCTTTTACCTCTCACCCAGCGTTCTCCTTTTTTAGGCAGAAGAACACGATATTCATAATCCCAACTCAGGAGTTTACTTTTAGCCTCCTCCATTGCTGCTAAAACTTCTTCTCGATCTTCAGGATGAATTCTGGCAAGAAGTGGTTCTGCAGTATCACTAACGTCTTCTGGAGTAATTTCAAAAATGTTTATGATACTTCTGCTGGCATATTGAAAATAAGATGTATTATCTTCGGGGTTGAATCTGTATTGATAAATCATTTCATCAACCTGATCAAGCAGTTTATGCAGATCTGCCTGGTTTATTTTAGAAAGATCATCAGTATTAGGAGGGCCTTGCTTCAAGGGGGGTGTTATTAATCTTAAATCAAAATAATTTGCTCAAAGATATATTATTTTATAAAGTTTTCCTGCCAATGGGCATTGTTAATGTCTTTTTAACCTAAAGGATTCACTATAATAACATTTGAATTTCTTTTTTATTTTTCAACCTTAACCATTTTATAATGACAAAATTACTACTTACTTTAATTTGTTTTAGCTGCTTATTAAGCTGTAAAAATGAACCAAAAGAAGAAAACCAGGAGATCGCGGCAAATACAGAGTTTAATACCCTGTTAGACAATTACTATGAAGACGGTCTTAAGCTCAATCCCCTTAACGCCACCACATCTGGTGATATGCGTTATAATGACAAATTTCCCAACACGCTTTCTCAGGAATATACAGATAGTTTAAAAAATTACTACCAGCATTATAAGGAAGAAGCTTCACAGTTTGACGCCTCAAATTTAAATGAGACAGATCTTATGAGCAAAGCCATTCTAGACTGGGAGTGTGATATTAATCTGGAAACTCTTCAATTTAGTAAAGATAAATACATGCCTATAGACCAAATGTGGTCTGTAAATCTCTTTATGGGTCAGCTTGCCAGCGGGGCCGGTGCACAACCTTTTAATACAGTAGCCGACTATAAAAACTGGCTAACACGGGTAGATAATTACCTTATATGGTTTAAAAACGCAGAGCGTAATATGGCAGAAGGTGTTACAAAAGGTTATGTTTTACCTAAATCGCTTATCGCTAAAATTATCCCGCAAATGGAAGCTATGACAGACTCTAATCTGGACAGCCATATTTTCTACAGTCCGGTTAAAAATCTGCCCGATGATTTTACAGATGAGGAAAAAGAAGAAGTAACACAGGCATATCAAAAAATGGTTACCCAAAAAGTAATTCCTGCTTATGAAGAGATGACTAATTTTTTAAAAAACGATTATTTAACTGCTGGCCGTGAAACCAGTGGTATTGCAGATATTCCTGATGGTGAGGCCTATTATCAACACCAGATCAAATTATATACAACCACAGATATGACGGCCGCAGAGATTCATCAATTAGGTCTTGATGAAGTCGCTCGCATATCTCAGGAAATGGAAAAGGTTAAAGAACAAATAGGTTTTGAAGGTGATCTAAAAGCATTCTTTAATTATGTACGTACCAATAAAAAATTGATGCCGTATAAAAACCCGGAAGAAGTTGTCGCCCATTTTAATGATATCTACGATCGCATGAAACCTCAGCTGCAAGAGCTTTTTGATGTAAAACCAAAAACACCTTTTGAAGTAAGACGTACAGAAGCTTTTAGAGAAAATTCTGCCAGTGCAGAGTATAATCCCGGTTCGTTAGATGGTACACGACCTGGTATATTTTATGTTCCCGTTCCTGATGCTGCTACATATAATGTTTACAGTGATGAGTCCTTATTTTTACATGAAGCAATCCCGGGTCATCATTATCAAATCTCATTAACGCAGGAAAGCACAGAACTTCCACAGTTTAGAAAAACACTTTGGTACAGCGGTTACGGCGAGGGCTGGGCACTTTATGCAGAATCATTAGGTATAGAACTGGGGTTGTATACAGATCCTTATCAATATTTTGGTATGCTGGGCGCAGAGATGCATCGTGCAGTGCGCTTAGTTGTAGATACAGGATTGCACAGCAAAGGGTGGACGCGTGAACAGGCGATACAATATTCACTTGATAATGAAGCCGAATCTGAAGCTAGTGTAACTTCAGAAATTGAGCGATATATGGCAAATCCCGGTCAGGCTCTTTCTTACAAAATAGGACAGATGAAAATAAGAGAGCTTCGCGAAAAAGCTAAAGCTGAACTTGGTGATAAATTTGATATACGCAAATACCACGATCAGGTTCTAGAAACCGGCTGCGTACCTTTAGAATTACTTGAAAATAAGATTGATAATTGGATAAGTAAGCAATAAAAATCGGTCAAATCACTATAAAAACCTGCCTTTTAGGCGGGTTTTTTGATTTCAGCAAGATTCCTTTTCTTAACCTATGTTATTTAAATGCAAGCAAGCGCTTCCTAAATTTGCGTGAAGAAAATTTTCAACCAAAAACAATATAAAATGGAAGATAACATAAAAGGAAAAGTAGTTATAATCACTGGTGCCAGTAGCGGTTTAGGTGAAGCAACTGCGAGATTATTAGCACAAAAAGGAGCGCATGTTGTATTAGGTGCTCGTCGTATAGAGAATCTTGAAAAAATTGCTTCAGAAATACGTGATGCCGGCGGGAATGCTGAAGTGCTCAAAACCGATGTAACTAAAAAGGAGGAAGTACAAGCTTTAATAGACAAAGCTCTTGAAGCTTATGGTAAAATTGATGTTCTTGTAAATAATGCTGGTTTAATGTCTATTGCTCCACTTACAGAAACTAAAATTGACGAGTGGGACAGTATGATAGACATCAATATTAAAGGTGTACTTTATGGTATAGCAGCAGCACTTCCTGTTTTTGAAAAGCAAGGTCATGGTCACTTTATCAACTTGTCGTCGGTAGCGGGAATTAAAGTTTTTAGCCCGGGCGGAACTGTTTATAGCGGAACTAAATTTGCCGTACGTGCCATTTCTGAAGGTTTACGTCATGAAGTAGGTGGTAAAATACGCACCACTTCTATAGAACCCGGAGCTGTAGATAGCGAATTGAAAAACGGAAGTTCTCACGAAGCGAGTTCTAATAACGTTAAAGAATTTTACAAACAAGCAATTCCATCAGATTCTGTGGCCAGAGCTATAGCATATGCTATTGAGCAACCTGCAGATGTTGATATTAATGAGATCGTTCTGCGTCCTGCTGTTCAGGAATTCTAGAAATTTAAAGAGACTAAAGAAACGTGGCAACTATTCTGAAATTATTCAGGTTACCTTAATAACAGTTGCTCGATCTTTTATTTTCTCACCGCAATAATGAAAACACCCATTGGTAAATTCAATGGGTGTTTTTTTGCTTTCGCTTTAAGCAGATTGCGGTTCTATATTTTGGTTTACACGAAACAAATTATGAGGATCGTATTTGTGTTTAATACCGGCCAGCCTGCTGTAATTGTGCTTATAACTTGATTTTACCCGCTCCTGCCCTTCATTCATCATAAAATTAGAATAAGCACCTCCCGCTGAAAAGGGATGCAGTGCTGTCCAGTAATCTTTACACCACTCTGTAATTTTAGACGCATTTGCAGGGTCAGGATCTACGCCCACTATCACACCTGCGTATTTTGCATCCCGATAAGCCCAGGGAGTATCTTCATCTCCCACTCTGCCGGCTGCCCCACTTATAGGGTACAAATGCATTTGCGATAAAGGTGAAGGAATACTAGAACCAAATTTAAGATGCTGTGCACTGGCTTCAGCAGGCAGGTCATTAAAGAAATCTGCACGCCAGTACCACTGTAATCCCGGAGGCAGTAAGCCATCAAAAAGGGTCTGAATAGCTGGATATGGCATTTCACCTACGTGCGCAAAAACAGGATTTAGCGCATTAATCTCTTTAAAAAGCTCATCAAATGTACTTTGATCACCTAAATAACACCAGACGATACCACAAAACTGTTTGTTGTGTAACTCTGGCGGAAAAGGAGCGCCGGGAATGATCATGGTTGCGATAAAGCCATTGAGTTCATCTGGAGCATTAGTAATGTAATTGTGATACCATTTCATTATTTCTTCAGTGCGCTCTATGGGCCATAAAGTGGGACCGCCAATAACAGTTTTTACCGGATGCGCCTGAAATTTAAATGAAGTGACGATACCAAAATTACCACCACCACCACGAATAGCCCAAAATAGGTCTGAATTCTTATTTTCATTAACGGTTACAAAACTACCATCTGCAAGAACCATATCGGCTTCAAGGAGATTATCTATGGTGAGGCCATATTTTCTAGACAAATGCCCTACTCCACCGCCCAGCGTAAGACCGCCTACTCCTGTTGATGATATAATGCCGGCAGGAACTGCCAGCCCAAAAGGATGTGTGGCGTGATCTACTTCTCCCCAAAGATTGCCGCCGCCCACTCTTACAGTCTGCTGCTCTGCATCTACTCGAATAAATTTTATCCCGGAAAGGTCTATAACCAGACCATCATCGCATATACCCAGACCACCGCCATTGTGTCCTCCCCCCCTAACAGCGATCAAAATATCATGCTCGCGGCCAAAATTTACGGCAGCTATAACATCTACCACATCTACACATTTTACGATCATAGCCGGTTTTTTATCTATCATCGCGTTGTAGACTTTTCTTGATTGATCGTAAATAGAATCTTCTGGCATAATTAAATCACCTCTAAGCTGGTCTTTAAAAACATTGATTTTTGATTCTTCTATTTCACTAATTGTTTTCATACTGGTTGTTTTTGATTGATGAGTAATTCTTTAGATTGTATACTGCTAAAGTAGATAGTAGAAAAACATCGGGCATTTATAAATCGCTCAAAAACAAGCACTTTTAGCTCAAAATCGGCTAAAATGATCAAAAATCGGGAAAGTTATATTTTAGATAAAGAATTTCGCGCAAGCAGAAGGCGACATACCATAAGCTTCCTGGAAGCATTTTGAAAAATACGATGGCGTATTAAAACCGCTGTCAAAAGCAACCTGAGAAACGTTTCCACCTTGTACGCTCAGCATTTTTAATGCACGCTTAAGCCTGTAATCTTTTAAAAATGTATTGGGTGATTTTCCGGTTAATGCGATCATATTGCGATAAAATTTTGCTTTGCTACAACACAGGTGTGCGCAGAAATCTTCTACCTTGAGATTGGTCTGGTTCCAAAGTTTTTCTGTAAACTGCATTAAATTCTCTAGAAATTTTTCTTCAGATGGATTTAGCGCAATAACAGATTTGTTTTCATTTAAATCATTCTTATTCTCCTTATCATATGAATAACGAACTTCTGGCGAAACCACAATTTGACCATCTATTACTTCGCATAACCATTGAGTCATTTTTATAGTATCTTCAAAAAAATCAGGAGTATTTGTAACAGGATCACCGGTGCTCAACCCGATATTTAGCTCCAGCAGCGGATAATCGACCTTTTTTGACAAGTTTTTAAAATTAGAATGAATGGTAATTGCACACAATACAGCCTGCGTTACTGAAGTAAAAGAAGCCATGCACTTATAAAGATCATAATTAACTACGTTGCCATTATAATTTTTAATGGTTTCTTTTGTGAGGTCTAAATTCTTGTGCAGAACGCGCCTAAGTTTACTTTTTACTTCATCAGTACACAAAATCTGATTGGTTTGCGCGATCATAACAATTCTAAAAGCTGAATCTTTTATTAATTGTTCTTCACTTTTGAGAGGAGCAGGGTCTTCTATACGACCCAAAAAAGATTCTACTATGCCCGCATTAACTTCAATGATCTTATGCGGTACGTCGCCGTGCGCATTTTGATGCATCTCTCTAATAGCGTCTTCATTGGGCGCTTCTATAAGGCAAAAAGCGGTTTTCCTGGCTTCATCGCACCAGTAGGTCATACCTTTGCAACCGTAAAGATGCTCGATCTTTAGATCTTCCTGATGCATCTGCGCCACATGTTCTGCAGTTATGTCCTGCGGAATATTGTGCCTGTCCATATAAAGCGGCATACTTTTTTACTACAAGGTAGTGATTTTTATGTAGTTATACATTATTCTGTTACTACACGCAGCCATCTGTAGCCATATGGTTTCAGTTTAAAATTGAAACTTCCGTGAGAGGGTGAAATGTTTTTTTGGTTTTCGAGATTCTTTAATTTTCCCTTTTTCAAATTTTCTGCAGCCACACTAACTTCTTGATCCTCGTCGCTTAGATTATGCACGACCAGTAATTCCTGGTCTTCCCATTGGTAATGAATTGCCAGGCATTGATCTGAATTTGAATCCAGAATTTCCCATTGACCAAAACTAATTTCCGGACATTCTTTACGTAAAGCGACCATTTTTATGTTCCAGTTGAGAAAAGAAGTAGAATCTTGTTTTTCATCTTTCACATTAACCCGATCATAACCGTATGGATATGAATTAATGACGGGTCTCACCACTGTATCACTGACAGAGAAGCCGGCATTCTTAGAATCATCCCACTGCATGGGCGTTCGTACGGCAAGACGTTCTTTCAGTTTTAAATTATCACCCATTCCTATTTCATCTCCATAGCGCATTACAGGTGTGCTTGGCAGCGAAAATAATAAGTTGTAAGCTAGTTTTAAATGGTCAATATTATTGTTTAGCATAGGTGCCAGTCTGCGTCTGATACCGCGATCATAGAGTTGCATATATTTTCTGGGACCAAATTTCTTATAAACAGTATTGCGTTCTTTTTCAGTTAATCTGCCCAGATCAACTTCATCGTGATTGCGTAAGAACTGTCCCCATTCTGCTTCTTTGGGAATATCTTTTGTGCTTTGCAGCGCGTTTGCCAGAGGTTTTGCTTCACCAGTTGCAAGCGCATAGAACATATGTTGATTTACATAAAAGTTAAACATCATATGCATGCGATCTTCTTCTTCACCAAAATAATTTTTTGTTTCTGAAGGCGCAACATTGGCTTCACCTAATATGATAGCTTCCTTGTCAATACTCGAAACATATTCACGCATTTCTGTAAGAAGATTAAACTGATGCTCAAACTTCTCTCCTTTTTTCTCGGGTACTTCTATTATAAAGGGTACAGCATCAAGTCTAAAACCATTTACACCGCGATCAAGCCAGAATTTCATAATCTTCTTTACCTCTCTTTGAACGGGTAAGTATTGCATATTTAGATCTGGCTGAAAATCATAGAATCTGTGATAGTAATATTCTTTTGCAATTGTATCAAACGTCCAGGTTTCTGTCTGTACCCCGGGAAAAATCATACCTGTATCGTAATTCTCAGGCTGTTCTTTGCTCCATAGATACCAGTTGTGGTAGACTGAACTTGTGTCTTTTTCGGCTTCTTTAAACCAGCTTATCTCATTAGATGTGTGATTTACAACGAGATCCATTATCACCTTAATGCTATCTTTTTTCGCGGCAGCTACAAAAGCATCAAAATCTGATAATGATCCCAGTCTTTTGTCTACATCATAATAATCTGTAATATCATAGCCATCGTCTTTATTAGGAGTAGGATTAAAAGGGGAAAGCCAGATCGCCGTGATACCAAGCGAATCAAGATATGGCAATTTTGAGATCAATCCTTTAAAATCTCCTGTGCCATCTGCATCACTATCTTTAAATACTTCTACATCCAGACTATAGATTATACTGTTTTTATACCATAGAATAGCTGTAGAATCAACAGGAACTTCCTGTTTTACATTAACTACTTCTAACTTCTTGATCTTTCTCTGGCTAAACCAAATAATTGCACCAGCAATGGCAATGATCACAAAAGCAGACAGGATAAAACGATTTTTTCTGGTCATGTATATAGGTTAGTTGGTGTTATATTATGGCTGTCACCCAATGTTTAGATTTGCAATTAGAGCAGATCTCATCATTAGAGATAATGTCTTTTCTGTTTCCGCATTCATGGCAAACCATTTCTTTATCACTTTTTATTTGTCTGTCGTACAACTCCTTATCCCAATCTGGAATTATTGACAAACCGGCTTGTTTTTCTTCTTCTTCAATAAGTGTAAAACTTCCACCCGCTTCCATATAAAGCCGTTTTACAACGCCCAGATTTTTAATACTCTTACTTCTCAATTGAGCGATAACACCTTCGCGGGAAACACGAGCCCTTTTCATAGAGAGGAAATTCATCATTCCATTTTCTACGAGAACAGAATAATCTCCTTGCGATATCTGTTCAAACTTTTGATGATTAAACGCCCATGCCGAAATCACGCGCTCTACCACAACTACAATTATTGCAATAATTACCGGTGGCAAAAGCCCTTTGTCTGCTGCCTGAACAGGAATACCTATTGCAGCTGCCAGCGCTACCATAGCTCCCATCTCGTTGCGTGATACAAGTGATGAAAATCTATTTTCCATGAGGCGCATTGCGACCACAAGAATGAGATAAATAACAAACATGCGTATAAAAGCTTCTATAAAAAAGCTCCACGGCACTTTGCCTATAAACATCCTGCTCCAGTCACCAAAGTATATATTCTCGTCTTTCATTTTTCTCTTTTAAACCACACTAGTCCATTTCTTTTGATGGCAATGCCCGCATTCTAATTCATTATTACAATCGTCTACATACCCGCAGCTTATACAAACCTTGAGTTTTTCATCTGGATTGGGTTGTTCATTTTTAATGTCTTGATCATTAGGTGGATAAAGCGGTAATCCTGGTTTGATTTCTTCGCGTTTATAAATACTGAATTCGCCAGATGACTCAATATACATACGCTCTACCTGCCCTAGGTTAAAAATATCTGCATTTCTTAAGATCGCATAAACTTGTTGTCTGGTTATGCGGGCTTTTTTCATTTCATCAAGAATAAGAACACCGTCTTTTATAAAAATGCGTGCTTTACCCTGAGTTAGCCATTCAATTTTTTTGCTTTTAAAAGAGAGAAACGTAAGTCCTTGCTGAAACCCCAAAACACACAAAAGAATAAAAATACCCACAAGAACTCCTACATTAGGCGCCTGCATTGCGGGCGCTACAATTGCACCCAGTGTTAGCATCACGCCAAGCTCTAAGATCGTTAATTGCCCCGCCATTCTTTTTCCCAGCCAGCGCATTACCAGCAAGAAGGATATATAAATTATGAATGTGCGTATGAAAACTTCTAATAAAAATTCTGGTGGCAGGTCGCCAAATAATATGCGTTGAATATCCCCAAGCCTGATCTCGTCCTTCTCCATAAATATCTGTATTCAAAAACCTAAAATTTATTCTAGTACAATTGACTCGATTTTATGAAATCAAAAATTTAGGTGTAATTCATTAAATTATAAGCGTATAACATCCTAAAGTTAGAGCATTTGTGCAGAAAGAATAAATGGAAAACACCTCTGGAGCTAATAAAGAAATGTTAATTGAAGATTGTTTTAAATAAAGAGATAAACATTATTTAATAAATATTCTTACGGATAAAAATCAAGTATTATTCAATAATTAGGCAACCTATAACTCAAAGAAATAACATGATACAAGTAATTATAATTACAGGCTATAAATAATTATCATGCAAGGAGAACGTTTTTGGTCGCTTTATTCCGGATTTTATTATTCATAGAACTGATTTTTAAATGAAGAAAACTTTCTCAATTGTAGCTAAAATCAGCATTTTTACCTTAAAAATCGTCTAATTTAAGAGTGAAATTCATAAGGTTAAAAACCATAATTTGAAAAGTTTTGACCACGAGACAATGCAGGCAATTTTTTGAAAAACCAGAATAGTGATGTAAGCAAATTTCAAAGTTTTTAAGAGTAAATTCAGAAATTAGATTTAGTCAATTAAATTAGAGATATTCGCCGCCCAAAAAGAAACTTCTCTAAATAATGGAAACTCATTTTAAACTTTATAAGCCTTATGGATACATAAGTCAAATGATGAGCAACGATGAGCGGCAGGCCAGGAAAAAGGATTTTCTTTCAG
This sequence comes from Leeuwenhoekiella sp. A16, assembly GCF_047946675.1. Lineage (GTDB taxonomy): Bacteria > Bacteroidota > Bacteroidia > Flavobacteriales > Flavobacteriaceae > Leeuwenhoekiella. Next base: position 3,462,022 of record NZ_CP172313.1, on the reverse strand, counting down.
ATCTGTATGAATTCCCAGAAGGCTCGATGGCAATTGGTCGTCTTGACGAGAAATCTGAAGGTTTACTGCTCATTACTACAGACGGGAAAACCAGTGACACTGTGAACCGTTCTGGTATAGAAAAAGAATATTACACTCAGGTTGACGGAGATATTGATGAGGTATCTATACAAAAATTAGCAAGCGGAATAGAAATAGGCCTTGATGGCTGTAAATATATTACACAGCCTTGTAAAGTGAGCCGACTAGCTGCAGAACCAGAATTACCACAGCGAAAGAAAAAAATACGTGATGCCAGACATGGCCCTACCTCATGGCTAAGTATAACTATTACAGAAGGGAAATTTCGCCAGGTGCGAAAAATGACTTCGGCGGTGGGTTTTCCTACTTTGCGATTAGTGCGTGTGCGAATTGGTGAAATTTGTTTAGAAAATATGCAGCCGGGAGAAGTTCATCTAATCCACGAGATTCTAACGTAGATTAGAGATAATTCTTTAAATTTTCTCTGTTAAAAACCGCTATTTTAGGCTTAAAATCGGTTGAAATGCCTTTAAAATCAGGATTTTCATCGAAATAATTTGTTGCCGGTGTGAACTTAAGGGTAGTTGCTTCTTCAAGCCATGAAGGATCAACAATGTAGGTTTTAAGATCATCTTCTAAAGCGTCAAAAGGATCAGGCACGTCTGCAATCGCTTCTATTTGCGTTATAAACGGGAAGCTGTTTACAATTTTATCCTGTTTAAATACAAATGCGATTCGTTTTAGCTGATTTTCAAAAATGTAATAGACGATTTTCCAAAACTTAAGTGCGATTTGAATTTGCGCTGTCTCACCGGTTATACTGTCTATATAAGTCGCTACAGGATCATTATTAGAAAGTACAAGACCAGACAAAACACTTACTTTTTTAATTTCGAGTTCATCTACAATAAATTCTTCCAGATCTTTCCAGTCCATTTGGTTGACTTCGGGAACTTGGGGTGAAGCGTTGGGATAAAAAAAAGTATCATATGCGGCTTTTTTCGCAATAGCTTCACTTGCGCCCCACTGTGGATATTGCTTGCTAACTATGTGACCACGATCAAAAACATTAGCGTTTTTTCGGGTAGGATGATCTATAGTAACAGATTTATAGAACTCGTCTCCCAGTTGTTGATCACGCTTAAGATGGTCAATATCTTTACGAAAAGAACGCCTGGGAATACCAGGAACTTTATCAGCAATATTACAAGCGCTATATAAAGCTAATTTTCTATTAACATTTTGATATACTGAAAAATGAGTGTATGGAATTAAAGTATACATTGAATTAGTAGCAGTGGGCAGATTGACTCTGTATTTCTCATCATTACTTAGAAAAAAACTACTAAAACCCTGCATATTATTTTCTCATCATAAAAAAATCCTGAATTGTAAAGTCTCGTTTTTGCGCTGCTATAATCTCATTCCTATCGTGCCCTTTTGCCCTGGGATTTCCTAATTGTTGAACGGCTCCTTTAAAAAGTCTGGGGAAACCAGCCGAAAAAATAGCCACTGTAAAGAAGTTTAAATTCTCCTGATCTTCAGAAAATATAAAGTAACAATACGCACCAATTGAAAAAACCACGATAGAACTTATCGTGATCACCCAATACGGTCTTGAATTTAATTCTGGGGGTATTTCGCCTTGAGCGATCGTATGGCGTAACTCAAACCAATATATAAACTCCTGCAATACACAGCCGGCGATTGCTGCTATAAAAATGGGCCAATTTAGTGGGAAAATCGAGGCTTGGGCTAGAATAACGGCGGGTATGCAAAAAATAGATAAAGACGAAAAAGAAAGTATCATTTTAGCTTAGAATCAACTTTATTAATAAAAGGAATCATTTTTTCTGTAAGATAAGTTTCATCAATATCTACCTTCTCCTCTACGGTATTATCTTTAAGTATTTTAAAACTATAAATATAAGAATCGCGCATACGCGGATCTTTACCGCTCTCTTTTTGCAATTCTTCAAATGCGTTTTTTTCGGCTGGATTAAGCTCATCAAATTCAATGGTGCAACTCAATTGATTGCCCATAAATCCGCCGCTTTTTTCGCATTTTATGATCATAAACCTACAGTTTCCCAGCCATGCACTACACTTTCATATTCTTTACTTTCCTTACCATATAAAGCTAATGCAATATTTTTAGTTATCGTTACCATGCGGTCAAAATTGCTGTTTGGCGTAAGCTGAAGCATGGCTTCGTACCAAATTTTACCTGCGGTCTCCCAGGCAAAGCCACCAATGGCAATTGCGGTTTCACAAAATGCTTTATTAGGTATTCCAGAATTTATATGTACGCCGCCATTATCTGCGTCACCCGTATATTTTTTTGAAATATGATCAGGTTGAGGATCTGTACCGTTAAGATCTGGATCATTTATATAAGCAGTACCCGGATTTTTCATATCGCGAATTGCCCGTCTTGTAGGTGCAGGAATTATAATATCATTACCCACCAGCCAGTCTGCTTCTTCAACATTTTGATTTTTTACCCATTGTTTTATGAGAGTCCCAAAGACATCTGCAAAATGCTCATTTAAAGCGCCAGGATCATCCTGATAGACCAAACGTGAAGTAAAGTCTACAACGCCGTGAGTTAACTCATGCCCTACCACATCAAGAGATTTTGTAAAACGTTCAAAAACTACCCCGTCGCCATCGCCGTAAGCCATCTGGTTACCGTTCCAGAAAGCGTTATTGTAATTACTTGATAAATGAACTGACGATATGAGCGTTAAGCCACTATCGTTTAAAGAATCGCGATTGAATATTTCTTTGTAAAAATCATAAGTGTATCCTGCATGATCGTAAGCCTCATCTACAGCCGGGTCATTTGTAGGTTCATCACCTTCACTGCGAACGAGTTTTCCCGGCAGTAGATCACGCCTATTCGGTTTATTTTCCATATCATAAACTTCACGGAATTTACCTGCATTATTCAGTAGTAATGAAGACACCATTTCTGGCGCGATTGCTCTCCTTTCAGCACGAATTTCTGAACCTATAACCAGGTTTCTTATTGCCATTTGCCGCACTTTCTCATTAGGTGAGGTTGCCATCATCTCTAGCATATACGGCGGGATGATACAATGTAATGGATTATGATTGCTACAGCCACAGCTCGATATTTTCTCTTTCATAAACTATAATTAAGAATTAAAGACTATTAGAATTAAGCTTTAATACGATTAAATTTAAAGAAAATACTTGACAAAGATCCCAATCTAATTGTAAAGAAAACAATTACTTTTCAGGAATGGATTTAGCAATATTAAACTGTTAATAAGAAGAATAACCATAAAATCACGCGATTTTATGTGGTTATTTCCTGATTTTTCACCGTTTTAAGGTGTTTTATTTATAATAATATTTCGCCGAAAGTTAAGCAGGAATCTGCTGACTCAAACAATGTAGAGTCCCAAAACCCCAGATTAGATCTATGGCGCTCATGCCTATAATTTCCCTTTCGGGGAAACAATCTGCGATGATATTAAGTGCGATGCGATCATTAGGATCGTTAAACGTAGGAACAAGTACACACTTGTTCAAAATTAGAAAATTAGCATAGCTCGCGGGAATTCGAAGTCCGTCAAATTCTAGCTTTTTAGGCATCGGTAATTCGACGATTTTAGGCGATTTTCCGTCTTCCAGGACCGATTTTTTAAGCCTTTTCAGATTATCCTGAAGCGGTTCAAAATTTGGATCCCTTTTATCTTTTTCAACTACGGTAACAATCGTGTCTTCATTTACAAATCGGCAGAGATCATCTATATGCCCGTGCGTATCGTCTCCTTCAATGCCGCAGCCTAACCAAATCACGTTTGTAATTCCAAGAAATTCTTTAAAAACAGCTTCATAATCGGCTTTTGTAAAGCCGGGATTTCGCACCTGAATTTCAGGATCCATCAGGCACTCTTCCGAAGTAAGCAAAGTTCCTTTTCCGTTTGTATCAATCGCTCCGCCTTCCAGAATTACCGGTTTGCCTTTGTATTCAACATGTGTTAGTGGAATTTTTAGAAAGTCAGAAATCTTTGAAGGAACATGTTTATCAAGCTGAAAATTGGTGTATTTCGCCCAACCATTAAAATTGAAATTTAAGGCTTCACGTTTTTCTCCGTTTTTAATAACAATAGGGCCAGAATCACGCATCCAGCTTCTGTTTGTTTTATGAATGATAAACGAAACATGATGCAGGTCTATAAATGCCATTTTCAGCATTTCTGTAACCTTAGCCTTTAGTTTTTCATCTGCTACTACAAGAAAAACCTGCTCTACCGAAGAAACCTTTTTAATGAACTCTATAAATGCCCACTGAATGGCTTCATATTTTCCCGGCCAGTCTTTCCCGTTATGTGGAAAACACAATAAAACACCTTGTTGTTCTTCCCACTCTGCAGGAAATCGCCTGTTGTTGCTCATGCTTAGTCTATTGCACGTTTAGTGATATCACCGTAATGATCTATTCTACGATCTCTGAAAAATGGCCAGTTTTGGCGTACATTTTCCTGTAGGTCAAGATCAACTTCTGCAATTAAAATTTCTTCCTGGTCTTCTGAAGCCTGAGCTAAAATCTCACCTTGTGGCCCGGCGATAAATGAAGAACCCCAGAATTGAATTCCGTTTGTATCTGGCACATATTTTTCAAGACCGATTCTATTCGCCGCAGCGACATAGACGCCATTTGCAACAGCGTGACCTTTCATCACATTCATCCAGGCGCCTTTCTGGTTTACACCATATTGCTCTTTCTCTTGCGGATGCCAGCCTATCGCTGTAGGATAAAATAAAACTTCAGCTCCTTGAATCGCAGTTAAACGCGCCGCTTCAGGATACCATTGATCCCAGCAAATAAGTGTGCCAATTTTTCCTTTTTGTGTAGGAAAGGCTTTAAAACCTAAATCTCCAGGAGTAAAATAGAATTTCTCATAAAAATGAGGATCATCCGGAATGTGCATTTTACGGTACAAACCAGCTTCTGTACCATCTGTATCAATAATATAGGCGCTGTTATGATAGATACCGGCCATTCTCTTCTCAAAGAAAGGTACAATGATCACAACTCCCAGTTCTTTCGCCAGAGCGCTAAAAGCTATAAAAGATGTGCTGTAAAGAGGTTCTGCTAAAGCGAAATTATCTGTGTCCTCACTCTGGCAGAAATAATGACTGCTGTATAATTCTGGTAATAAAATAACTTCTGCTCCCTGTGACGCTGCGTCTCTCACCCACTTTGTACACTTCTTCAAATTGTTTTCTGCAACATCATTCAGGTTAAGTTGGAGAACAGCTATTTTATAATTTTTCTTTGACATGAATAGAATTTAGATTGTAAAAATAAATATTTCGATTCGGAATGTATTTTAATTAGATGCTCTTATGTCTGTTCAAGTGATTTTCGGTAGAAAATTTGTATCGAGAACTGAGATGACTCAACATTTGATTCTCGATACCATTTTACACATTTATAATGTAGAAAATTCACTCGAATTGACAAATTGGTTATTTAATAAGTAAAATTAAAGAACCATTGTCGAAGTTTAAAAACGAACATTACACTAAGAAGTAAATATTTTAAGCATATAATCGCTATCCTAACCTGTTTATCGTCACCCTGTCCCGAAGGCGTTTGGGATCAGAGTCTCACATCTCTGGGTTTCCTGAAAAATATTATGCGGTGCTGAAACAAGTTCAGCATGACGACCTCAAAGATTTTTCTGTAGAAAATTACTTTTTACTAATTAGTGTTCTATTCTCTCTTTTACCGAATTCAACGTCACCCTGAATTTAGTTCAGGGTCGCACATAGTTGGGGTTTCTTGAAAAATATTATGCGATGCTGAAACGAGTTCACCATGACGGAACAAATTCAATTTTCGCGGAAGCTTACTTTTTGGTTTTCAAATACAAACGCTCTACTTTTTCTCTTGCCCAGGGGGTTTTTCGAAGAAAAGTGACAATATCAGCCAATTTTACGCCGTGTAGCGGGTTATTTGCTTGTTCGCTCATCGTTTACCAGTCTATAGGTCTGTAATCTTTTAAGAACTTACCGCTCCAGTGTTTTCCTGTGTTTATTCCGTCAATTAGTGGATCCATAACTCGCGCCGCACCATCTACAATATCAAGCGGTGGCTGAAAATCGTGCAGTTCTATTTTACGTTTTGAAAGTTCGATAGGATCTTCATCTGTCACCCAACCGGTATCAACAGCATTAATGTAAATACCTTCCTTAGCAAGACTTCCTGCAGCGGTATGTGTAAGCATATTAAGCGCAGCTTTTGCCATATTTGTGTGTGGATGGCGATCTTCCTTAAAAAAGCGGTGAAACTTCCCTTCCATCGCAGAAACGTTAATTATATGTTTCTTGCCTGTGTTTTCCTTCTTCATGAGTTCAGCAAGGCGGTTGCACAATACAAATGGCGCAATAGAATTTACCAACTGAACTTCAATCATTTCTGTGGTTTCTATTTCGCCAAGCTTTAAACGCCAACTGTTAGTCTTGCGCAAATCAACCTGCTGTAAATCGGCATCAAGCTGACCTTCGGGAAATACTTCTTTCGCGCTAAGCGAATTATCAAAACTGTATGGGATCTGCGATAATTTGGCTGAAGCTCTGATCCCAATTCCGGGTTCAGGGCCGTGCCAGGTGACAGGAAGAGAATTATTCTTATTATTAGAAGTACCTGTGCTCAGGGATTTTAATTCGGCCAGGCAATTGATATGATCTTGTAAAAGATTTGAAATGTATTTAGGTAATTCATCTAGCGGCATTTCTTCCTTTTCCATCAAATGCTGATAAAAACCGGCCGGCCTGCGCACAGTTTGTGCCGCATTGTTGATGAGAATATCGAGATTTTCATACTTCTGCTCAATGAAATTACAGAACATCTCAACACTGGGAATATGACGCAGATCAAGTCCATGAATATGTAAACGATCTGCCCATTTATGAAAATCTTCCTCTTTTGAAAAACGAATAGCAGAATCTACAGGAAAACGCGTTGTAGCTACCACAGTCGCACCCGCACGTAAAAGCATCAATGTTATGTGATAACCTATTTTTAAACGAGAACCGGTGATAACCGCAACCTGATCTGTAAGATCTGCAGTCTGAAAACGCTTAGCATAATTAAAATCACCACATTCTGTACACATCGTGTCATAGAAATGATGCAACTTGGTAAACATCTCTTTGCACACGTAGCAATTGCGTGGCGATTCAAGCTCAAGTTGTTCTTTACTTGATAAATCGGCTGCGGCGAGAAGTTTAGGAGCTACAAAAACCACATTCTCACGAGCGCTGCGAATGCCAGTTTCCTTACGTGCGTTTTTATCTTTTGCTGCCTGCTTGCGTTTTTGAGCTTTTTTAGCATCTTTTTTCCTACGTGAAAATTCATCACGATGAGGACGGGAAAGCATGCCTGAAGCTTTTAAAAGGGCGGTACGTTTCTCTTTTGAAATTTCAAAAATCTCATCTGTGTTGCTGTTTAGATATTCTAGAACAGCAATACATTTATCTATTTCTTCAGCAGTAATTGCCTTTTCTTCGGCTATTTCTGATTCTTTCATACTTCGTAAATGAATCTTAAAACGGGTATATTATAAAATGTAAATTCTGACTTTCTTTTTCTTTAGTCGGCTGTTATTCAGGTTTTCAACCAGGTCTTCTGCAATTGCCGCAGGAACTGCCACAAATGTGCAATCCTGTTTTAACTCGATAACGCCCAATTGATCTTTTGTTATATTTCCCTGCTTAAAAAAGAGTCCGGCAATATCACCTTTTGAAATTTTATCTTTTCTTCCACCGGAAATAAATAAGGTTTCCCAGTAAGGAGATTTTCTCGTTGATTTTTTAGAAATGTCTGCCACAGGTGGATTTTTAATGAATTCTGGCAGATTTTCTTTTTCGTATTTCAAGATATACGCTGTTCCCTTTGCGTTTACCCGCGCTGTTCTACCATTGCGGTGTGTAAATTCTTCAGCGGAGTAAGGTAACTGATAATGTACGATAAATTTCATTTCAGGAATGTCTATTCCGCGAGCAGCAAGATCTGTCGCCACGATAATTTGATACGTTCCATTTCTGAACTTTATCAAAGCACGCTCCCGATCTTTTTGTTCCATATCACCGTGAAAACAACCGTGATTGATACCGTTTTTATTTAAATATTCACTGACTTCCTGAATGCTATCCTTAAGATTACAAAAGATAATTCCCGGCTGACTGCCAATGTGATCAAGCAGATCAACAAGGGTTTTTAATTTGTTGTGAGAAGGCGAAACAACCGTTTGTAATGTTAGTTTAGAAACAGCATCACCCAAATAATTAATCGTTTTTGGCTTATCTAATCTTACAAATCCCGGTATTGTAACGCCTTGAGTGGCAGATGTAAGAATGCGTTTATCTAGATTAGAAAGTGAAAGAATGATAAATTTCATTTCATCTTTAAAACCAACCTCAAGTGATTTGTCAAACTCATCAAGAACGAGCGTTTTAATAAAATCTGTTGAGAATCGCTCCTGGCGAAAGTGATCTGCAATACGGCCAGGTGTACCAATTAATATAGCCGGAGAATGCTTTAATTCTATTTTATCTTTAGAAACAGCTCTCCCGCCATAGACCGCATTTACCTTATAACCAGAACCCATTTCGCGTATAACCTGCTCAATTTGTATTGCAAGTTCACGTGATGGAACCAAAATAAGCGCTTGTACCTCGTCAATTTCGGGATCGAGATTATCAATCACAGGCAATAAAAAAGCAAGCGTTTTTCCTGTACCTGTGGGCGAAAGTATTATCGTATTTTGAGTGTTTTCAATAGTTGCCAGCGCTTCTTCCTGCATTGGGTTTAACTGATGAATATTCAGTTTACTAAGAATATCCTGCCGGTCTTTTATGTCATTTGCCATTCGGCAAAAGTACACCTATTCCGGCACTTGTATCAATTAAATATTTAGGTAAGAAATTGTGCTTTCGCGAAAGATTTTAAGCATAGGTTTAAATTAGATATTGCCGTTCTCTTTAAACCAATTCACCGCTTTTTGAATACCGAGATCAATTTGTTTAAAATGAATCCCAAGTTCGCGCTCTGCCTTTTTGTTTGAATAGTAGTTTGTGATAGAGAGAATGCGCATATTACTTAGAGAAACAGGAGTCGCTATTCCCATTTTTCGAATCAAATTCCCGGCGAATCCTGCGCTCAGCAGTAAAAATTTTGGGACTTTAACGAGCATGGCTTTCTTTTCAGAAAATTGATTCAGTTTTTTGAAGAACTCCCAATAACTCAGGTTTTCGCCCGATAATAGGTACTTTTCTCCCGATTTTCCTTTCGCGAAAGCGGAAATTATTGCATCTGCTACATCATCGACATTGACGAAATTCTTCCCTCCCGGCGGCACGAAAACAATTCTCTTATTGTAGCCCATTAAAATGATCTTTCCAGAACTGGGTTTAGCATCGTAAGCACCCAACATAAAGGTAGGATTTACGATAACGGAATGAATTTTATCTGCACTAGCCAGAACAATTTCTTCGCCTTCAAGCTTACTTTTGGCATAAAAAGAGCCGATAAATGGCTCTCTTACCCCGATTTCTTCTGTCCCCGGGGAGGTTTTTGTCCCGTGGCCAATGGTATTTGCAGAACTTACATAGATAAATTTTTGAACATTATTTAGAATGGCGGCTTCAACCAGATTTTGCGTACCCAGAACGTTCACCTCATAATACTGCTCATATTTTAAAAGATCTGGAGCAGTTAAAGCTGCAGCGTGAATTATAATATCACAACTCTTTACTGCATTATCAACAGCTTTTTGATCTCGTATGTCACCAGTAATCAAATCAAGTTTAGGATGAGCAGGAAGAACAAATTTATTTGTGTCCCGCAACATACCTACAACTTCATAATCCTGCTCTAATAATTTTTTAATTGTATTAGAAGCGAGAAGACCATTTGTTCCTGTGACGAGAACTTTCATAAATCACGCACTTCATTTTTAGTAAGACTGCTTAAAATTCCCATTTTTACCTGCACCGGTAAAACCTGAAGAAGAAACCAGCCCAAACGGTGTAGCCAATTGAGCATAATTACTTTTTTCTTTTTGAACATACCGCGTATGGTAATTTTTGCAACTTCTTTGGCATGTAAAACCATAATGTTAACCCAGAAACCTTGTTGCTCGATACGTTCTGAAACGTGACCGTTAGTTTTCATAGGTCCGGGATTTACAATGCTAAACGAGATGTTGCGATGCTTAAATTCTTCCTGCATCGCCCTTGTAAAATGATGCACAAATGCTTTAGTTGCAGGATAAACCGTTTTATAGGCAATGGGGCTGTATGCGGCTAAACTTGATACATTGAGCACATAACTGTCGTTTTGCTTAATTAGATTAGGCATAAGTTGCCTTGTAAGCAAAGTGGTTGCTTTTATATTTATTTGTATAATCTTATTAAGGTAGCTGCTGTCTGCATCGAGAAAGTGGTTATTGCCACCAAAACCCGCATTGTTTATAAGCACATAAATCTCAAAATTTGAGTTTACCCAATTTGTAAAGGATTCTATATTACAAGTTTTTGAAAGATCAGTCTCGTAAATAGCTGCATCTATCCCATGGTCTCTAACTTCTTCTGCTACTTTTGAAAGACCTTCATTTGGTAGACTTACAAGAAGCAGATTTATCTTTCTGCGGGCAAGTTCTAATGCAAATTCTTTGCCCAGTCCTTTACTGGCACCGGTTACAACGGCGTATTTTTTGTTAGTTTGGTTGTTTGTCATTTAAGTTGTCGTTGGGCGGGGGAAATTATTTTCAAAGTATGAAAAAACCGAAATTATAAATTACATTCTAATTTACTTTTAAATGTTTCTTAAAGGTGATTTTGAACTTTGGTTTGTTCCTTCAAATTACAGTAAATATAAAAGGACTCACTATTTTATGCTTTTCAGCGAAAGATTTTAATAGAGAATTAGTTCTTTTGCCATAAATATTCCTGCATGCAATCGAGTCCCTATCAAGATAAACTAATACCTACATTAAAGCAGTATTTTGGCTACGATCATTTTCGCGCTCAGCAACAACAGATCATTGAAAATGTGCTGAATAAGCAAGATTCTATAGTTATAATGCCCACAGGTGGTGGTAAATCTATCTGTTTTCAGGTTCCTGCAATTCTATTTCCCGGGATTACTTTAGTTATTTCTCCACTTATCGCTTTGATGAAGGATCAGGTAGATGGTTTGAATGCAAATGGAATTCCTGCTGCATATTATAACAGCAGTCAGTCTGCAGATGAGCAACAGGAAATTTTATCTCAGGTGGCAGAAGGCACACTCAATTTACTTTACGTTGCGCCTGAGAGTCTTAGCGGACTAGGAGTTATTCTCAATGAAACATATATAAGTTGCATTGCTATTGATGAAGCGCACTGTATCTCATCATGGGGGCATGATTTTAGACCTTCATACCAGCAATTGGGATTTTTAAAGAAATCTCTGCCCAACACTCCTATGATTGCACTTACTGCAACGGCAGATAAAGCTACAAGACAGGATATTGCAGACCAACTTAATATACCGCATGCAGAGCAGTTTTTATCTTCTTTTGATCGTAAAAATATAACGCTGGAAGTGCGTCCTGCAGATAAAAAAGCAGACCAGATCATTAAGTTTATCAATAAACGGCCAGATACTTCCGGAATAATTTATTGCCTGAGCAGAAAATCTACTGAGCAGCTTGCAGAACAATTAGCAGAAAATGGTATCCCGGCTACCTCATATCATGCGGGCTTAAGTTTTGACGAGCGTACCAAGGTTCAGGAAGATTTTATTTATGATAAAACACAAGTGGTTTGTGCTACTGTGGCTTTTGGGATGGGAATCGACAAATCTAATGTGCGCTGGGTCGTTCATTACAATATGCCAAAAAACCTGGAAGGTTACTATCAGGAAATAGGTCGAGCAGGTCGTGACGGTTTAAAATCACATGCTTTGCTTTTTCACAGTTATGCTGATGTTTTACAACTGAGGAGATTTACACAGGGCGCAGCAAATGAAGAAGTGCAGATCGCAAAGCTGGATCGCATGAAGCAATTTGCAGAGGCCATTACCTGCCGTAGAAAAATATTGCTGAGTTACTTTGGCGAATTTCTGGCAGAAGATTGCGGTAATTGTGATGTGTGTAAGAATCCGCCGCAATTTTTTGACGGCACTATTATAGCACAAAAAGTACTTTCTACACTAGCGCGCTTACAACAAAATGAAGCTATTGGGACTGTTATCGACATACTTCGCGGAGCTAAAAATTCTAATATTCTTGAAAAAGGGCTTGATAAAATAAGCACTTACGGGATAGGTCATGATATAGCCTGGAAAGACTGGCAGCAATACGTCATCCAACTTATAAATCAGGGTTATTGCGAGATCGCTTTTCACAAAAACAACGAATTACATCTTACGCAGCATGCTAAAGAAGTTCTGTTTAAAGGTAAAAAAGTGAGACTAACTCATCCTGTTGATCTGGCCGCAGTAGTTGCCCAGGCTGAAACCAAAACTAAAAAGCCTAAAACCAATGCGCTGTTTGAAAAACTGCGTGAATTGCGTTCCGCTATTGCGAAAGAAGAAAATATTCCGGCTTATCTTGTTTTTAGTGACGCGACTTTAAAAGAAATTGAGCGTGTACGACCTTTAAGCGAAGATGATTTTCTTGATATTAGTGGTGTGGGTAAACGTAAACTTGAAGTTTATGGTGATCAATTTATAGAAGTGGTTGCCACTTTTATGAAAGAGAAACGTGAGAAGGCCAGCAAAAAAAACAACACGTACAAGGTCACATATGAACTGGTAAAAGAAGGAATGAGCGTGGCTGAAATTTCGCGAAAGCGGAATGTAAAAGACACAACTATCTATTCTCATCTGGCTAAATTATACAGTGAGGGTAAAGATATTGATCTCTATAAATATGTTTCTCAGGTAGAAGTAGATGCCATAGCGCGAGCTAAAAAGGATTTAGATAACCCAACTGCTTTGCGCCCTTATTATGAGCATTTTAATGAGAAGATTGATTATTACAAAATAAGACTGGCTCTAAGTATTTTAGAGAACAGAGAATCTTGAGAAATTTAAATCCAAACTGGGGAAAGCACTAATCCCCACGGATTTAATATTTTAAAAATGACATTTTACTGTCTTATAACTGGATAACGGTATAAAAACCGCGCTGATTTTTAAGTGCTTAAACCGATTTTTTAGGTGTACAGGAGGTTTTTAGATCTTCTTTACACGTACGGCATTCATGCCCTTCATTCCTCTTTCAAGCTCAAAAGTAACTTTGTCGTTCTCCTGAATCTCATCAATAAGACCACTCACGTGTACAAAATGTTTTTCCTGAGTTCTGCTGTCAAGAATAAAACCGAATCCTTTTGAAGTGTCAAAGAAAGAAACTTTACCTTCTTTTGCAGGAAGTTCTTCTTCTTCAATATCCTCTTTTTTAGGAATTCCTAAAATGATATCGTCTGGATCAATCTCAATGCGATTTGCTGGATCTGGCGGAGTATCAGTTAAGTTACCATACTCATCAACATATGCGATCATATCTTCAAAAGCTCCACCTTTAGCGTTTGCTTTACGTTCTACTTTCTTCTTCTGCTTGTCTTCTCTCTTCTTTAATCTCTTCTTTTCTTTTTCTTTTTTACCATAGGTTTCTTGCGATCTAGCCATAAATTTTTAAAGTTTTAGTTTTATATGTGTGTATTATTCTATTAATATAATTAAATTATTGCTTCTTTAAAATGAATTCCTAATTCTTTTTGAATTTCATAAACGTGCTGTAATTCACTAGGTAAGATCAACGCTATAGATTCACCGGTTTTACCTGCTCTTGCAGTTCTTCCGCTTCTATGCGTATAATATTCCATTTGTTCGGGGAGTTGATGGTGAATGACAAAAGCAAGATTGCTTACATCAATACCACGCGCGGAAACATCTGTAGAAATAAGTATTTGTAAAGATTTATTCTTAAAAGCGCGCATTACTTTGTCACGCTCTTTTTGCTGCATATCACCTTCTAACGCACCTACAGAAAATCCTTCTTCTTTAAGTGCTTCAGTAAGACTTTGTGTGCCTGCTTTAGTTCTGCAAAAAATTATACCCCGCTCAGCTTCTTTCCCTTCTAATAGTCGTACTAAAACATCAAACTTACTTTTTATGGAAGTTTTTATGAAGTGATGCGTAATATTTGCATTTACTAATGAGTTCTTATTCACCTCTACGCGTGGCGCATTAGGTGACATATACTGTTTTACGATCTGCTTGATCTCATCTGGCATGGTAGCCGAAAAAAGCCAGGTATTTCTCTTACCACCGGTAAATGAAAGTATTTTAGTCAGGTCTTGTTTAAAACCCATACTCAACATTTCATCTGCCTCGTCCAGAACAAGCGTTCTAATATGTGAAAGATCTACTTTTTTACGATTGATTAAATCTATTAATCTACCGGGAGTAGCCACAATAATATGAGTTGTACGGCTAAGGTTGTGTATTTGCTTGTCTATTTTCTCACCACCATAAACGCCCTCTGCAAAGATTTTCTCTTCGGCATATTTAGTAAAGCGAAAAAGTTGTTTTTGTATTTGTTGTACAAGTTCACGTGTAGGCGACAATACCAGAGCCTGTATAACAGGAAAAGATGGATCAATATCATGCAATACCGGTAAACCGTAAGCCGCTGTTTTACCTGTACCTGTTTGAGCTAAGCCTATAAAATCTGTTCTTTTATGAAGTAATTGTGGTATGGCTCGTTCCTGAATTTGAGTAGGAGTATTTATATTAAGTTCTTTTAAAGCCTTTATATATTCCTTTTTTATTCCTAACTCTGAAAATGATGCCATATTACGCGTGTGAGCGTGCAAAGATACGTTTATTTAGGCTGTCTTTTACATAGAGCCGTTAGTAGTTTTAAACAGCTTTTATTTTGATGTATAAACCACCGAAAATGTATCTAAAATCGGGTAAAACAGGTGGTTTTTCGCTACAAAACAACGCTTTATCAAAAATATGGTTACTTCTTATTACGCCTGTTATAATTTTTGTCACCGCGTGTTTTAGGTTTTTTGTATTTTTTTGCGATCTCTCTGCGGTAAGAACCACCCTGATTTGTTTTTTGGTTCTTTTCCTTTTTTTCGTGAAAACTAGCTCCGGGAGCATCAACCATTTTTGTAGGATTGTTTATCTCTACAACCTCTGGCTCTTCTTCTGGTGTTAGTTTTTTAGATATTTCAACTTCCGTTGGAAAATCGTGCTGCGGTATCTTATAATCCATCAAAGCTTCAATAGCTTCTTTAGCCTCTGTTTCTTTTTCGGTGTAAAACAAAAGAGATTTTCCCTGCTCCTGCGCCCTACCCGTTCTACCTATGCGGTGCATGTAATTTTCAGGGAAATTAGGCGTGTCAAAATTGATAACGTGGGTGATCTTGTCAAGATCCAGACCACGAGCCATAACATCTGTGGTCACAAGTACACGATTATTTCCCGCGTTAAACTCATTGATGGCGTTGATCCTGAAATTCTGGGTTTTATTAGAATGAATCACGCCTACCTGCGTATTATATTCTTCTTCTAAAACTTTATAAAGACGGTCTGCGCTTTTTTTGTTTGAAACGAAAACCAAAACCTTTGTGTATTCGGTTTTATCTTTAAGCAAGTGAATTAGCAGGTTTGCTTTAGTGTAAAAGTTTTCTACTGCATAACTGCTTTGCTCAATATTATCGAGTGGAGTACCGCTCACAGCTACAGCAATACGCTCTGGGGCTGTGAAAAATTCATCCATCAACGCATCTACTTCATCTGTCATCGTTGCCGAAAACATGATATTTTGTCTGCGCTGCGGAAGCAGATCAAAAATATTTACCAACTGAAACCTAAAACCTAGATCGAGCATTACATCAACTTCATCAATAACCAATTTTTTAATTGATTTTAACTGAAGTGTTCTGCTTACTGCCAGATCATATAATCGGCCGGGAGTGGCAACAATTATATCCTGTCCCTGAGCTACAGCCTGCTTTTGTACATTTATATTTGTACCGCCATAAACTCCTAATACCCTGACCGAGTTATATTTCGCGAAAAGCTCAATTTGCTCTACCACCTGTAAAACCAGTTCACGTGTAGGCACCACAATTAAAACTCTGGGATTCTCCTGTTTTGAAAATTTCAAGTCCTGTAGAATGGGCAACATATAAGCAAAAGTCTTACCTGTACCGGTTTGCGCAATACCCACAACATCACGCCCAGACATGATTACAGAGAAAGCGTCACTTTGTATAGGTGTAGGTTGTTTAAAACCAAGATCTTCTATCGCATATTTTAACTGCTTAGAGATGTTGAAATTTTCAAAAGAATCCATCAAAAAATTTTTGCCAAAGGTAAGCTATCCTTTTTTAGCAGAAATCTTTAAAATAATGATGCTATTATGGTCGATTTTAATAATAAAAAACCCGCTTTTTAAGCCTAAAAAGCGGGTAATTCTCTGTGAAAATCGGCTGAATCTATCTAGCTATTTAAGAAATCAAAAACAGCTGTAAAATCTACTTCCTCTTTGTTTTTATTTTTCGCCAAAGCGTAAACCTCTTTAGCGGTATTTGTTAAAGGCGCAGGTTTACTGTGTTCATAAGCGGTATCTGTAAAAAGCTGAAGATCTTTTTGTAAATGCTGAATTGGGAAATTAGGTTCATAATTACCATCTTCTATTCGAGATCTAAAAGCAGTTAAGATAGGTGCAGAAACGGGGCTGCTCAATAGCACATCAATGGCAATCTTTTTATCAATACCCATCGCCAGACCCAGCGACAAACTTTCTGAAAACGCCAACACACTCTGCCCAAGCATCTGATTGATCATAATTTTCATAGCAGCACCTTTTCCCGCGGGACCTATATGTAATGTTTTTTTACCCATAAGATCAAGTAACGGCTGCACTTCTTCAAGTATATCGGGCTCACCTCCTACTAAAAATATAAGCTCTGCTTTAGCTGCAGGCACTTTAGAACCAGAGACCGGCGCATCCAGAAAATGAATATTCTTCTCTTTTGCTTTCTCTGCCATTTTCATGGAAAAAGAAGGATTTACAGTGCTGGAATCTATCCAGATCGCGCCTTCCCGCATAGCATCTAAAAATCCATTGTCACCTAATGCTACTTTTTCTACAACGTCTGGCTTTTCTAGCATTGTAATTAGAACATCTGCACCATTTACAGCTCCTGCGGGAGTTTCTGCCCAGAGTGCTCCTGCACTTAAAAGTTGTTCTGCCTTTTCTTTTGTTCGGTTATGCACTGTAATCTCATGGCCACCTTTAATGAGGTTTTCTGCCATACGGCTACCCATAATTCCCAATCCTATAAATGCTATTTTCATATTACTCTATTTCATTTTTTTAAAGAAGTGAAAAGTTAAGACTATAAGATTTAATCGCGTCTTAATAATATCTTAGAAATTCTAAATTGGTAATTATTCTCTCAACGCGGGTTAGAAAGCGCTTTTTATTACAATCACACACCCTAAATATCGACGAAATAACATTTTAAGTAGTTGAATGGTTATTTTCTTAGAAAATTTTATATATTTTTGTAATCCCAAGTTGTAATAAATGATTATCAAAGCGATAAGACATCTGTTTTTAAACGCATGCCTGCTATGTATGACACATACTCTAGTGGCGCAGGTGGGTATTGGTACTGAGACGCCGCGTACTAAGCTTGAAGTTGCCGGTGATATGAAGATAGTAGCAGATATTGCTATTGGCACGATTAATAAAATCACAGACGACGATAGCTCTACTTTCCTTATTCAGGATGATACAGATAAAATAAAAGCGCTTGATGTTAGTCACCCTACAGGCGCCGCTTTAGGTTACATTCAGGAATATATTATTAGAAATCCCAATGAAGACTGGATACTTAATTTTGATACGGGAGTTAATGCCAATAATTTCGTTTTAAATACAATTTCGGCGTACTATGACCGTGAATTAGATATTGGGTCAGAATCTTCTATTCCTTATACTTCGGCATACATTAGTGGTGGCACATGGCACATTATTGCCGATTTCCCGTCAGCTAACAACTTAAACGGCAATGAAATTGGTACCTGGACCATCACCACCTTAATTTACTCTCAGGATCTTTCAAAGCAATTTGGCAGTATCGTGATACCTATGGCTGGTGGAACAACCGGAACCGCTACAAATCCTGTAATTAATTAGCGCTGATTATGAGGAAAATTCTACTACTTATCTCCTTTATCTATTCGTGTTACACTTTCGCGCAAGTGGGAATAGGAACACAAAACCCCCAAGCCAGTTTAGACGTAAATGGTTCTATGCTTGTACAAGGTACTTTTGAGGTTGGTACATTACCGGTAGTAACAAATACAGATCAGGATTTTAAATTGCTTACACGATTAACCACTCCTACTGCTGTGCTTGAAGGAGAAATCACTGTTCTAGATGTTGACAATCTTACAGTTGCCCCAATAAACGTTATAAACTATTCATTTACCAATTTGCAGAGTGATAATTTAACCGATGTAGATTTGCAATACAGTTCATCAGATTATATTGTAGGTCTTTCAAATTTCCAATACATAGGCGACCCTGTAAGTAAACAAACAGGAACAAATTCTAACTCAATCGGAACATTTGTTATGCGCACCTATGAAGCCCCTTCAACCATAGACCCTTCAATAAATACCTGGCACCTTGAGATACGCAACAGATTTTTAGATACAGAATTAAGTGGTAGTGTGAGCTACAAGGTTACGTTTATTATATATGATAAATCTTTCTTTAAAAAACTAGATACAATCACAACAGATCTTAATGGTAAGAATACAGGCACGGCTTCATCTATACCAGATCTTGCAAATTAATAAGTATGATTCGTATAATTTTATTTCTTTGCTTTTTCGCTTTAGCTTCATCTCTTACATGTTTTGCACAAGTAGGTATAAATACGATTACCCCAGATCAAGATGTTCTCCTTGATGTTAATGGAAATGTAAAACTTAATGACAAGTTATTCTTAGAGGCGCCAGGAGATTATACTAATATTAGAGGATCTAAACTACTTATACAAAAGACCAATTCAGAAATTATCCAATACAATATTGATCAAAGTAAATACGGTCCCATAAATTATGCTCAGTTTATATTCAGTAATACATCTCCCAATGGAATACAGGATTACAATACGCAAATCTCTACTACAGATTATTTGGTAACCGTACAGGGATTTTATTTCTTAGAAAACGGAACTAATAACACCAACGTGCTCGCCTCAAGTGCTGCCGGTAATAATTATGTAGAAGGATTTCAAGTTTATGCCTATGCTGGTACAAATACATGGTATATAAGAGCTTTTATAAACAATGCTACGTTTAGCAAAAGTGGTGGAACCGACATAAATGTAGATCTGTACTTAAATCTTATAATTTTCAGAAACGGGTTGATTTCTAAATCGCAAAGCGATGTATCTGTAGATATGGGTGGCAATACTACAATAACCGTTCCTACTCCCGCCGGTTTTTAATCTTAATATCCTGCTAAACTAGCTTTTTTGCTTCCTCCTTTTTATATCTGTTCGTAATTTCAGGTCTGAATAGTACAATTTAATTTTATGGAAGCTTTTAAAAACAAAATTGCACTCGTTACAGGCGGAAGCCGTGGGATAGGAAAATCTATTGCTTTATATCTGGCAAAAGCCGGAGCCAAAGTAGCTATTAACTATTATAGATCTCAAAAGGAAACCGATGCACTCGTAGGCGAAATAAACCATAATGCCGGTAACGCTATTGCAGTTCAGGCGAATGTCTCAGAGCCGGAAGAGGTAACCAGGATGCTAAGGGAAATAAATGATAAATGGGGAAATGTAGAAATACTAGTCAATAATGCAGGTATTGCCATTCCTCAAAAAATAGAAGATGCTACACTTGAAGATTTTGATCACACTATAAAGACAAATTTACGTTCTACATTCTTGGTTACTCAAGCGGTTCTACCAGTTATGCGAAAGAATAAATGGGGTCGCATTCTAATGATTTCTTCCGTAGCCGCACAAACCGGCGGAAAAGTTGGGATACATTATGCAGCCTCAAAAGCAGGTCAATTAGGCCTTATGCATCATTACGCAACTAATCTGGCAGCAGAAGGTATCACAGTTAACGCTATTGCCCCTGCTCTAATAAAAACCGATATGCTCGACCAATTTAACCCAAATCCAGACATCATGCCTGTGAAGCGATTTGGTACGGTAGATGAAGTCGCAGATATGGCTCTAAGCATTTTACGCAACGGCTACATTACTAATCAGACATTTAATGTTGATGGTGGTATGTATCCCAGATAGTTAAACTTGGTTTTAAGTCGACGTGATTTATTCCAATTTCTCGTTCTCTTCCATATCCTTTCTTAGATCGAGCTTTCTGAATTTAGGCGAAACTACACCTGTAATAAGAACCGTAATTAAAGTCATGCAACCGCCAAATACCACAGCTGTTACCGTTCCCATTAATTTCGCTGTAAGTCCGCTCTCAAAAGCCCCCAATTCGTTAGAACTGCCCACGAACATAGAATTGACCGATGCTACCCTACCCCGCATATGGTCTGGAGTTTTAAGCTGAAGAATGGTTTGTCTAATGATCATAGAGATTCCGTCTGTCATTCCGCTAAAGAATAATGCCATTACCGAAATCCAAAAGACTGATGAAAGTCCGAAAACAATCATACAAATCCCAAATCCAAAAACGGCAGCCAGTAATTTCATTCCGGCATTTTTATTTAAGGGAAAATAAGCTGAAGTAAACATAGTAATTATAGCTCCTACTGCCGGAGCAGCACGTAAAACGCCAAAACCCTGAGGGCCAACTTCTAAAATATCCTGCGCATATATAGGAAGCAGCGCGACTGCACCACCAAAGAGCACAGCGATCATATCGAGTGTAATGGCACCCAGAATTACTCTGGTTCCAAAAACATATTTTATGCCTTCACGGAGACTTTTGAATACATTTTCACCGATTTTCGGGTTTAAGATCGGTTTTTTAGGTATCTGCAGCAATGTTATCAATGCAATTAGGGAACAGGCGAAAATGAGGCACATAGACCAGTGTACACCTATCCAGTGAATTAAAATACCGCCAATAGCAGGACCTACCACAGAACCCATTTGCCATACTGAACTGCTCCACGTCGCCGCATTAGGATATACTTTTTTAGGAACAATAAGTGAAAAAAGCGAGAAGATCGTGGGACCTAAAAATGCACGTACAATCCCTCCTAAAAATACCAGGAAATAAATAGAATAAAGAACAACATGTGTAGAAATATCGCCTACAACTCTGGGCCACGTAAGTAAGAATAGGCCAAAACTAATCACGGAAAATCCCAGAATGCATTTCATGAGCAATCCGCGTTTTTCTTTTTGATCTACAATATGACCTGCGAAAAGCGCCAGAGAAACCGCCGGAATTACTTCCATTAAACCTATTATTCCCAGAGAAAGTGGATCTTTTGTAATGCTATACACTTCCCACTCAATAACCACAAACTGCATGCTCCATGCAAAAACCATTGCAAAGCGAACACCTAAAAATATATTGAATTCTCTAAACCGAAGTGCCGCGTACGGGTCGTTCTTACTCATCAAAAAATCAGTTTATTTTGACGCTTTTTCTGCCGTCCAGGTATTATTTGAAGTATCTGCATCCATAAATATTCCTCCATTTATAGAAAAAGACGTTGCGCCTTTAAATTCTTTCGCTTTAAGCGTTGCGATTTTTAGGTTATTTTGCCAGATTTTTGGGATTTCATGAACGGTTTTTATCTCTCCGGAAGCTGTTGTGAAAGTGATATCAAAAGGTGCCGGCATTCCGCCAAGGTTTTTAATTTCTACAGTTCCTTTTTTCGCATCAATATTTGAGATTGCCATATCTATATAATTATGACTGAAATACCAACTGTCCCAAAACCAGTTCAGATTTTCACCGGTAATGTCATTAAACGAGTAAAAGAAATCCCATGGTGTAGGGTGCTTCCCGTTCCACCGATCCATATAGCCTTGTAAAGCCTTTTCAAAGAGATCATCTCCTAATAAATCTTTCATCGCCAGGTAACCAAGAGCGGCTTTCCCATATTCATTATTGCCCAAACCAGCGCCACTTAAAATATTAGATGGAGTGATTATTGGGAGATCTTCTTCCATAGATTTATCGTTGATCCAGCGATTGACGCGAAAGCGTTGAAAGTTTCTTATGGCTGTTTCTTCACCCAGATCTGAAATGCTTATCAAGTGCTCAAGCGCTGTCGCCCAGCCCTCATCCATAAAACCAAAGCGCGTTTCATTAATTCCCATGTAAAACGGAAAATAAGTATGCGCAATCTCATGTTCTGCAACAAAACGAGAGAAATCCAGATTAGGCGTAGAATTGTCATTGACCATCATGGGATATTCCATATCTGCAAAACCACGCACAATGGTAGATTTTGAAAAGGGATAAGGAACTCCGGGCGTATTGTTTGAAAACCAGTTTAAAGCGTGTTTGCCAAATTCTACCATGTGATGAAAATCTTCAGATTGATCCCCATAAGCGGCTTGCACGCTTGCTCTTCGGTTTGTGGTAGAATCTACAACAACGCTTCCTGCATCCCAGTTGTAATGATCGCTAAGCGCTAAAGCGAAATCGGTTATGTTAGAAGCTTTCCATCGCCAGGTATTTGTTTCGCCCTGAGCGGTAATCTGTTTTTTCTCAAGATCTTCAGGAGTAGCAATGTTGAAAATGGAATCGCTTTCCATTGATTTTTTCAGCAGATCTGCATATGGTTTTTGCAGTACTTCATCTGTATTTTGCAGATCCCCGGTTGCCCAGACAATATAATTTTTAGGAACTGTAACCGCTACCGTATAGTCATTAAAATCATTGTAAAACTCCTGCGAACCGGTAAAAGTCATGCGATCCCAACCTTCATAATCGTCATAAACAGCCACACGTGGATAAAAATAAGCCAAGAAATACGTGGTAGAATCAATCGCTCCTTCCCTCCCGCTTTCTATAGAAACATCGTAATGCCAGTCAATTGCAAGATCAATACTTGCACCGGGCATCAATGGTTTTGCAAGTCTAATCGTGCGGTTTGTCTCATCGTGATCGTCTATCCATTCACGCTCCACTCCGTTTTCCATGTATTTATCTATAGAAACTCCAGAAGTGAGAAAATCGTTATTAGCAGTTCCCTGTCTTGCAGCGCCGGGTTTGTGACCGTTTAAAATGAGTTTGTAACTCAATACGTTTAAAGTATCGGGACTGTTATTTTTGTATGTGATTGTCTCGCTTCCTGTGACTTTTCTGTCTGGCGGAGAAACGTTTACATTTATATCATAAACGCCGTGGTTTTGCCAATAATTGGCGCCGGGTTTCCCATCTTTAGAACGGGTGTTGTTTTGGTAAGCCTGTTTAATATCTCTGGGAATATAAAGATCCTGAGAGTATGAGAAAGCAGTAAGTAAAAAGCAGAAAGTAAGCAGTAGATTCTTATGCAGCATGAATGCAGTATTATTTGAAATGTCAATCAAAGTTAGGTCTTAATACTTGAAAAAAATGCTAAAAAACTTTAGAAATAATCAGAAAATATTCAACCGATTTTAAGTGTTTTTCGGGAGATTTTTAGCCTAAAAAGGCAGGTTTTTGAATGAGTAGCTTTCGCGAAAGCGGATATTGATGAGATACTCGTCATGCTGAACTTGTTTCAGCATCGCATCCTGATTTTTCTATACAGTGATATGACCCTGAAATGAATTCAGGGTGACGCTTCAAAAAAGATTGAAAAAGATTGGTCTAACTTTAAGCAGCTAAATGAAGTTTTTAAATAAACAGCTTTCGCGAAAGCGCAACCGAAAAATAATAATTCAAGGTTATTCGTCCTGCTGAACTTGTTCCGATAGCTATCGGAACAGCATCGCATCTTGCGCTGAAATTCTACTCTGCTCTTACGATCTTATCGCGAACTTCTTTCCAGGTGATGAGTTTAATGTTATTTTCTTCAAGAAGGGTTTTGCATTTTTCGCTGGTGAAAAAATCATAATCTGCCTGCCGCCAAGCCGATCCCCAATAAGGATGATCTACCGTTACGGCTTGCATCTCATCATTATCCTGAGCCACGTGAATGATTAGGCATGAGAGTCCGGGAGCTATTTTACCCATCAAATCAGTATAAAAATCGGCCATTCCGTTGTCAAAATCAGTTGGGCCTGCGCTATATAAATTTTCTACAACCACATCTTTTTTAGAAGGTTGCATTTTATCAAGCACCTCGTTTAAAAACGGAATTTGCTTTGTGAGCAAAACAGGAACGTTGTTAGCTCTTCCGGCCTTGATATAAGCTTCCAGATATGCAGGCGTATTCATGACTCCGCCCATATGCGCATCCAGATGCGTGACGTCTATCCCGGCTTTGTAGGCTGTTTTGATTTGGTTATTAATTTCAATCTCTACCTCTTTCGCGGAAGCATTTTGCACGACACTATCTACAGCACTGTAAAAATATCCGTTCTTGTTGAGCAGTCCAGTAACCGAGTCTTTAGAAGAAATCGGTCCCCATTTATAATTTTCCCACTCGCTGGTAATAGTGAGGTGTAGGCCAAAATCAAGATTGGAATTGTTAGTTTTAGCATATTTCACAACTTCTGTAAACCAGGGTGTAGGCACCATAATACTGGCCGAAGTGACAGAACCATACTCTAATGCATCAAAAGACGCTACGTTTTCAGAATGACTAACGCCCAGATCATCAGCATGAACTATGAGCAATTTACTGTCTTTAGGATAACCTAATTGCTCAGCAATAGATTCACCTTGCGCATTTAGATTGCAAACAATTAGAAAAACGAGAAGAAAACAGCTGATTTTATGCATACTAAGTTAATTTTATTAAAGATATCAAAATTAAAGAATAAGCTGATAATAAAAATCGATAATGCCTTTTGTAATATTCGATTGCTTTTAGGAGGTAAAAAGTGCATTAGATTTTAGCTTTGCTGTATAATTAATACAATACTTATATGAAAGCTGTAGGAATCAAAAAATCATTACCCATAGATCAGGAAGAAAGTTTTATCGTTTTTGAAACTGAAAAACCAACTCCACAAAAACGCGATCTTTTAATAAAAATAAAAGCAGTGGCTGTGAACCCGGTTGATTATAAAGTCCGCCAGGGAAGTGCGAAAGATAAAGTTCTTGAAGAACCAAAAATCTTAGGTTGGGATGCCGTTGGAGTGGTTGAAGCTACTGGTCCTGATGTTGAACTCTTTAAAGAAGGTGACGAAGTTTATTATGCAGGCGATATAACCCGCCCGGGTTGCAATGCAGAATATCAACTCATAGATGAACGCCTTGTGGGGCACAAACCAAAGAATCTTTCTGACGCAGAAGCTGCTGCAATGCCATTGACCGCGCTTACGGCATGGGAATGTATTTTTGACCGACTTGACATAAAAAAAGACGGCGGTGAAGGAAAATCTATCCTTATAATAGGTGGTGCCGGCGGCGTGGGCTCGGTTGCGATACAATTGGCTAAAAAGCTTACCAAATTAGAAGTTGTGACAACAGCTTCGCGAAAGGAGACCGAAGAATGGTGTCTTGATAAAGGTGCAGATGCTGTTGTAAATCATAAGGATCTTATCAATTCGGTAAAAGAAAAAGGCTATAAAGAATTTGATTATATTCTAAATGTAGTTGATACTGAAGCGCATTGGGATGCCACCGCAGAACTTATAAAACCACAGGGTAAATTCTGTACGATCGTTGAAACAAAAGAACCTTTGAATATGAATAAGATCAAGAATAAAAGCGTTTCTTTTCACTGGGAATTGATGTTCACCCGTTCTATGTTTCAAACTGAAGACATGATCGCGCAGCATAAAATCTTGGAAGAGCTGGCTGAACTTCTTGATAACGGAACTATAAAAAGTACACTAAATAAAACTATAAACGGACTAACTCCGGACAGTTTTAAAGAAGCTCACAAACTACAAGAAAGTGGAAAAGCTATAGGTAAAACTGTAATAGTTTTCTAGTTGTTTAAATTAAAAATTACTGCAAAAACCGGACTATTTATCTAAGGCGCAAGTCTCGTTATCTAGTTCGGTTTCTACAGTATAATGCTCAAAATGATAATTTTGTAAAACACTCTTAATCTTATTTTTAACTGCGATCAGTTCGTCAAAATGTTGAATGTTTTCAAGTTTCACATGAGCTGTAAAAACATGATGCTCACCTTCCAAAGACCAGATATGCGTATGATGAATAGAATTGACATTTTCAATCTCAACAATTTTCGCTTCTATTTCACTGGCATTTAAATCATCAGGAATCCCCTGAAGAAAAATAAACAGCGTTTCTTTCAATCTTTTGAATACATTGTATAAAATGTACAGTGTTATTAGCAATGATAAAGCAGGATCCAGATAATGAATATCCCAAAACCTAATCACGATTGCAACGATCAAAACTGCAACCCAGCCCAAAACATCTTCTATTAGATGCCAGGAAACCACGCGTTCGTTTAATGATTTCCCGCCGCTAAGTTTCCAGGCAGCATAACCATTTACCGCAACGCCTATTATGGCGAAAATTATCATACCATTGGCATCAGAATGTTGAGGCTCCATCAATCGGCCTACGGCTTCAGTAATTACATAAATTGATCCTGCAATTAGTACTACACTGTTAATTAGTGCTCCTAATAGTGAAAAACGCCTGTAACCGAAGGAAAATTTACTATCTGCTCCTTTTTTTGACTTGTTATCTAAGTACCAGGAAGTACCTAACGAAAGGCTATCGCCCAGGTCATGAATAGCATCTGATAGGATCGCAATACTGTTTACGTAAAATCCGCCTATAATCTCAAGAATGGTAAATGCAAGATTGAGGAAGAAAGCAATCCTGAGATTTTTACCGGATTGATGTTCGTGGTGATGATGGTGATCGTGAGCCATAATAAAACAATTTTATTCTTCGTTACCAAAAAGTTTATAAATAATTCCTGCACTTACAATTATACCGTCTGTTGGTGCATAGATCTCAGGAAAAGTGGGGTTATCATGCGGAGGAGCAACTAAGGGTGAAAACCTGCTCTGCCTCCTGTCTGTAAAATTTTCAAAATTTGTATAGATGCTTCCCCAGTTAAAATTACGAACAGCCAGAAAGCCCATAGTTATATAATCAGTCGTTTCTGTACCATTAGACAATATCTGGCTACCGGTGTAGTAGGTTTCAAAACCCAGACGCCAGGTTTCGCTTTCATACATGACCACGCTACCTGCGTTATGCTTTGGTGTTAAAGGCTTCTCTGGATTGCCGGGCAGGTAATCAAGATGAGTGTCTATGAACGCATAATTTAAGAACCAGCGGAAATCTTTATACGAAAATTTAATATTTGTCTCTGCGCCCTTACTGCTTATGTTTCCGGTTGCATTTTCAAAGACGTAGCTGTCTGTACTGTTTTGTGCGAGTAGTAATCCGTTTTTAATAGCTGTGTAATAAAATAGTTGATTTGCCGAAACACGTATTTCGTCAGTTAAAAACGTGCTGTAATTAAAATCCAGATTAGCACCATAAGAACGTTCGGCTTCTAATTTATCTTTATCGATTGGCTGTACTCCCTCAAAATTTATAAATTCGGCTTCTTCAGTAAAAATATCGGGAATTTTATACCCTAAACCTCCTCCTATTCTGCTGGAAAAACCACCTCCTCCCTTATAGAGCAAAGAGATTCTGGGCAGGGCAAAAAAGCCCCAATCCCTGCTATAATCACCTCGAAAACCGGTCTCTGCAATCCATTTTTCGGAAATATCGTAAACATTATTGGCAAAAACCCCAGCGGTGATATCTTGTTGATCGCGCTGCAAACCGGGAGAATTTTCATCAAAATCAATGGTATAGAGATTAGAACCAAAAATCCAGTCTGCATTAGCAGTGCTCATTTTGTAACTGGCTTCAGTAAACGTGTTGATCTGGCTGCCTTGAAATTGCAGGTCGGGCACGGATAGATCCCGGTTGAAATACGATATACTGTTTTTAAAAGTAAGGTTATCACCACTATCAAATTGCTTTTCAAAGACCGCCTGACTACTTATCCGCTTAGAAATATTGGCCTCTGTATAGTTATGCCCGTCACCCGCTTCTCCCTGAATGATGGCCATATCGCCACCTATACGATCGTCGTAGGTTGCATTGATTCCCAGCCAGACCTGAGTTCCCGAATCTGGATAGTAGAAAAGTTTGGGATTTATGGAAACAGATTTTGTTTTGGGCAGATTACTAAAACCATCACCTTCAGGATCGTAAACTTTTTGATAGTGACCGGAAGCATACAAGGTCGTTCCCCATTTTCCTTTTCGCTGGCTAAAGAACACATTAGCCGTACTTCCCAGGGCGTGGGTCTGGGTAAACATAAGATCAAGTTCCGGTTCTTCTTTGGGAGTTTTAGAAACCAGATTGACCAACCCCGCAATAGCGCCGCCACCATATAATGTAGACGAACTCCCTTTGATAATTTCAAATTGTTTTAAGTCTAATGGCGGAATCTGCATGATACTCAGGCCGCTGGAGAAGCCTCCATATAAGGGAAAACCATCTTTTAACAACTGGGTGTACCTGCCGTCAAGACCTTGAATACGTATGTTCATGTTGCCGCTGCTCAGTGAGGTTTGCTGCATTTGAATGCCTGTACTTTCTCGCAATACCATAGAAATATTGGTTGCATTCATCATTGATTTTTCGGCTAATTCTTCTCCGCCTATAAATTCGATACGCGTGGGGATTCTCTGTATGGTGCGTGTACTGCGACTGGACTGTAACACAACTTCTTCCAAGGCATTGTCATTCTCCTCAAGGTACACCGTGAACTCAGTATCTGCTGGTAAGGTAACCGTTTGATTATAGACCTGAAAACCGATGTACGAAACGCTTAGCTGATAACTGCCTTCTTTTATATTTTCTAAAATTGCTTTTCCGTCTACATTTGTTACTGTTCCTTTATTTAGTTGAGGAAGGTAAACCGTAGCACCTACTAATGGTATGCTGTCTTTCTGCGTGTAAACCTGTACATTAATGGTATTTGCTTGTTGGGCATATGCGGTAAACCCAATGATACATAAGAGCAAAATGCTCAATTGTTTTTTCATGATTGTAAATTGAATATTAACTACTACTTTTTTGGCTGTTAAGCCTGTAAAATGCTAGCTAATATTCTGAGGAGGTTGCCAAATTTTATATGGAAAATCCAGTGTATCTTTTAAGACATATTCCATGCTTTTTTCAGAACTTATAATAGATATTACCGAAGAAGATACAACAACAGAAGGTTGTAGCACCAGCTGAACCCCACAGCACGAGCAACTGCAAATTGCCGGGCATTCATCTTGTACATCCTGTGCATGATTTTTTTCAACATGGGCTGTTTCACCTTCTTTATCTATATAAAATGCGTCTGCACATGGCGAGAAGGAAAGTGCAAAAATTAAGAGTGATATACTTACAGCTAGTGCTTTCATACGCCACAAAGGTATATCAAAGGTTATGCAAACGGGTTGCAAAGTGAATCTCTTCAATTACTAACAGCTTATGTATTTGTATTGAATTTCCTGATCAATTACAATGAGAACAGATACCTTTTAAAACAAGATTTGCCTGTTGTAGTTTAAAATTTTTGGGGAGATCTATGACCGGAAGATTACGTGACGTAAGACAATACGTCTCACCACAGGAAGTGCAATGAAAGTGATAATGTTGATCTTTAGGTGAGCAGGTACAACCTTCCATACACAAGGCATATTTTGTCATTCCGCTGCCATCATCTATGCTGTGTACGAGCCCGTTGCCTTCAAAAGTTTTTAGTGTACGGTACAAAGTACTCTTATCTGCGGTCTCTAGTTGATCTTCGAGTTCACGCAAAGGGATCGCTTTATCATGCTGCATGAAGTAATTGAGCACAAGCAATCGCATAGCCGTGGGTCTAATATTGCGATTGTCTAATTTTTCCTCAAGAACTGTCATATTCAAATTTAATCAAAATGAATATTTTATAAACAAAAAGCACCTGCTCTTTTAAAGAACAGGTGCTGATTTTATTATATCCTAAATTAGTCTTCTATCAACCCCTCTCCTTCTATCCAGGGCGCACCTGCATTCTTAAGACCTGTTGCAATAGCCGTAAGTTCATTTTGCGTTACTTGTTTTAGATCTGATTTTATAGATGCTAATTGGTCTTCTGCTGTATTAAATGTGGCAATATGATTAGCAGTTGGGCCATAAGTTGTGTTTAAAGCCATCATACCAATACGTGTCCCGATACCGGGTGTAGGATCACCATGCTCGCCCACACTTTCGCGAGCATCATCACCATTCAACCTCTTTTTAATATCAAGCAATTTATCTTGAGTATCATAAATTTTCTTGCTTAGAGCGAGATTAGGTTTTGCAGCACGATCTAACGCGACTTCCATAGCTTTGATTCGCTTTAAACTCATTTCCAAAACCGTATTTGTAGCTTTAATATCCTGTTGGAAATCCTGAACTTCTGCTCTAAAAGCCATTATTTCTTCCGGAGAAGCGCCTTGTAAGGCTCCCGGTTTTAATGAAGAAACCGTAAATGATTTTGACCCACCCAATTGTGAAGTTACCCCATCTACCCGTTTAAAAAGCGTAACTGTATAATCGCCGGGAGTGGCCATAACACTATATCTAAAGTAACCGCCTTGTCTTCCTTCAGTATTATCAAGGTCAATACCGCTACGATCTGCATAATTAAAAGGCCATGATACTCTGTTAAAACCTTTTTTATTGGTTCCTTTTACGGTGTTTACTACTTCGTCATTGCTGTCTTTTACCACTAATAAAAGTTCAGGTTCAGGTTGGCGATCTTCGGCTTCGATTTCTTCCCATCCGGGGAAGGGAGTATTTTCCGATTTCTTTTCAGCGGCTTTTCTTTCGCCTTTTAGCGTTTTCAAATTATCGGCTAAAAAGTAGGTAAAAACGGCTCCATAAGGGTCATTTTCGCCTTCATATTGCATATCCCCCTGACCTCCCACATCACTGCGTTGCGAGAAAAGCATAGCATCATGCACAGTAAATAATGTTGCTTCTTTATCTAAAACAGAAGAATCAAAATTTCGCAAAGGCGAAATATCATCAAGTATGTAAATTCCCCTGCCAAAGGAACCGCCAACAAGATCATCTTCATTTTCCTGAATGGTAATATCCCTAAATGGGATTGTGGGTACACCTCCTTCTAATTTGATCCAGCTTGTGCCGCCGTTATTAGTGAAATATATTCCGAATTCCGTTCCTAAAAATATCAGGTTCTTATCTTCATGATCCTGTACCAGACGCCAGACTATTGTACGATCTGGAAGATCTCCACGTATTGACGTCCAGGATTTTCCTTTATCTGTACTCTTGATCAAATAGGGAGTATAATCTCCTGTTTTATGGTTGTCGAGGGCGGCGTAAACTGTGCCGGCATCAAAAAGATCTGCTCTAATGTCGTTTACAAATGCATTGGCAGGTATTCCTTTTATGGAAGCCGTAGTAGTTTTAGCCCAGCTTTCTCCTCCATTTTCAGTTACTTGAATAATGCCGTCATCTGTGCCGGCATAAATAAGACCTTCTTGTTTGGGTGATTCTGCAAGTGATGTTATCGTATTATAATCTGACATGGCTTTTAAATCCCATGCATTATCCCAGCTCTGTTTTTTACCCATTATAGGCATGTCAAGGCGTACCTGATCTTCGGTTAAAGCATCTGAAATGGGTGTCCACTCATCACCTCTGTTATCAGAACGCCACACGCGTTGTGACCCGAAATATATTCTGGTGGGATTATGCGGACTTACAAGTATGGGTGCATCCCAATTAAAACGCTCGTAAGGCTCACCCTCCCTTGGTTGGGGTTGAATATAAACGGTCTCGCCTGTACTTTGATCTACGCGCCATAAAAAACCTTCCTGAAACTCACCGTAAACAATATCAGGATTGCCGGGTTCTGTGGCAGCATCATAACCGTCTGCTCCCAGCGTTTTCCACCAATCTGCATTGGTTATACCGCCTGAAAAAGTGGTGCCCGAAGGTCCGCCGTTAGATCCATTATCCTGCGTTCCGCCATAAATATTATAGAAAGGTTCAGCATCATCTACTGCAATCTTATAATACTGCTGGATGGGAAGGTTAGGAAAAAACTGCCAGGTCTCGGTAAGATCATAAGTGACATATAATCCGCCGTCTGTACCAAAAAGCACAAAATCAGGATCTGATTCTTTAAATGCTACCGCATGGCTGTCACCGTGCTTGTTGCGCTCATTCATGCGCACAAAAGTTTTACCATGATCATCTGAAATTGACGAACTGTTATTTGTAAAATATATCCTGCCTTCCTGATGTGGTGAGGCAAAAATCTCCTGATAATATAAAGGCCCTGTGCCGCGACCAATCTCATCAGACTGGCGCGTCCATGTAGCGCCCCCATTTGAAGACATATAAAAACCACCTTCTGTGCGATCTGTTTCTATGGCCGCATATACAATTTCAGAATCAAAGGGTGATATTGCAAGACCTATTTTACCCAGTTTTGATGGCGGCAAGCCGTCTTTAAGTTGCGTCCAGGTTTTCCCTCCATCTGTACTTTTATGAATACCAGATTTTGGTCCGCCGCCCATATACGCCGCTACTGTACGATGTCTTTGCCAGGTTGCAGCATAAAGAACATCAGGATTCTCCTGATCGATAATTAAATCTGTAACGCCTGTCCATTCTTCATCACCCAAAGTCTTATTCCATGTTGTGCCACCATCTGTAGATTTATAAAGTCCGCGGTCACCGCCACTGCTCCATAGTGGACCCTGTGAAGCAACCCAAACGATATTGGGATCTTCAGGATGAACTATGATTTTAGACAAATGTTCAGAATCTTTAAGACCCATATTCTTCCAGGTCTTCCCATCATCTGTACTCTTATAGATACCATCACCAAAACCGATGTGACGGCCACCGTTATTTTCTCCTGTTCCTACCCAAATTGTATGTGAATTGTTAGGATCTATGGTCAAACACCCAATGGAGTAACTTACCTGCTCATCAAAAACAGGCTTCCAGGTAGTACCTGAGTTTTCTGTACGCCATACACCGCCGGAAGCTACGGCAATGAACCACGTATTTTCATCATTAGGGTCAATTGCAATATCTGAGATTCTACCACCTGTAAAAGCAGGACCAATATTTCTAAGGTTTAATCCCTTAAAGGTTTCATTTGTAAGTTTCTGAGCTTGAATAGGAATTAACATTCCCAGGCATAAAAGCCCCAGAAGTAGTGTTTTAGTCATTTCTTAAAATTTGAAGATTAGTTAGCAGAAAATTAAGAAAGATTAACTATTTCTTATTCATTTTAGAGTATTGAGGGAAACTTTTAATCAATTAATAGAATTAACTGGTTATTATGTAATATCTATAAATAATGATAGTCATTTATGTGAACAATGAAAACCAAAATGTATTTCAAGTTAATATTATCCCTGGAAAACTGTTTTACGATATATTTACTGCATCGCTCAATCTTCCTTCTCACAAATAAAATTGTCTGAAACTGCTTCGTAACATATTAAAAGTATTAGGGTTTCTCCTATTTCTAATGGCCCTCGCCTATTGGGGAATAAACTATTATTTAAACAATCATAAAGATCAGGTCATTAGCGAGATTGAAGAATGGTATGCTAACAATTACTACGGCACGCTCTCCTTTGAAGATGTGTCTGTAAGTTCGTTTGAGAATTTTCCTTCTATGTCTATGACGGTAAAAAATATCTTACTTGTAGACTCGCTTTATTCTATTCATCAATATAAAACACTTGCTGCAGAAGAGGTTCAGCTTGTTATTTCCTTTCAAAAGCTAATTAAGAAAAAGATACAGTTTAAATCAATAATCATAGAAAACGGTGAATTTAACCTAATTACTGATTCTACCGGGTACAGCAATGGGCATGTATTTGTTTCTAAGAACCGAAAGAATAAAAAAAGTAATTCTAAAGAAAATTGGTTTTCGCATGACAATGCAAAAATTCAGATTAAAAATTTTGAAGCCAACGTATTCGATTTTGAAAAAAATAAACGAATTACATCTCAAATAGATTACGTTTCTACCACTGTAAAACCATACAACGATGGGATAAAAGGCTCTGCAGACGTTGATATTCTCATGCATGAAATGGGTTTAAACCTGGATAAGGGAACATTTTTTAATGAAGCTCGCGTAAGTGCTTCTTTTGAATACAATTTTGATAAAACAACAGAGAAATTAGTAATACCACAGTTTGATCTAAAAGTAAAAAATCAGGATTTTAAGGCTAAAATCGGCATAAATACCACCAATATCGGCACATTTTCATTCTCCCTAGAAAATAAGAAAACGAATTATGAAGAGATAAAAAGTCTGGTCTCTCAAAACATTGAAAAACAACTTGATAAATACGTTATAGAGAAGCCTTTTTATACCTTCACCACTTTAGAGGGCAGCTTTGCATATAGAAGTAACCCTTTGGTGAAAATCAAATTTAGCGGGCGCAATAATCAGGCAGTTGTTTATGATACAATCAATATTACAAACCTGAGTTTTAATGGAAATTTCATAAACCGAATTTCGCCTACCGCCACAGAAAATCAGAATAAAAAAAACTTAACGCTCTATTTTGATTCAATTACCGGCGCTTATAAAGACATTGATTTTCGCTTCAGCGAAACTGAATTCAGCAATGTCGTAAACACTGCTTCTGTAGATTTAAAATTAGATGCAAATGGTAAATCTGAAAGCCTGAACACTTTACTTAAGAATGAAGATTTCTTCTTTTCTAAAGGTACTTTCAGCCTAAATTCTACCTACAGTGGCGAAATTACATCACTTGACAATTTACTTATTGGGACTAATAGTTCGCTACAGCTTTTTAATAATTCGGTTTATTACAAACCCACAACGATAAGTGTAAAAATTGACACGCTCGATGTTCATTTATTTAATAAAAATGCGGTTTTAGAAACTTTGAAAATTCCGCTGGATACAGGAGAAAAGTTAGTGTTTTCAGGCAAACTGAACAATTTTACTTCTCTGCTTTACAACCGGTCAGATCCTGTTTCTTCTCAATTGAATATCTTTTCAAAAGATATGATCTGGCTTGATTTCATAAAAATATTTGAAACTCTTGACAGCGATAAACCAAAAAAAGACAAGTCTGAAGTAAATCCTAATCTCCTTCTTAGAAAGAGTTTACAAGGTATTTATGCCAAATTTAATCCCAGCGTAAACCTAAAATTACAATCGTTTAACTATGATAATTTTTTAGTGAAATCGATTAGTACAAAAGCTCACTATATTGATGAAAATACCATTTATCTGGAAGACACCGGTTTTATATATGAGAACGGAAAAGTCAATCTAAATGCGATTTTTGACATTAGCCAGGCAGGCGAAACGGGATTTGATATCGATTTTCAAACAGAGCAATTAGATTTGGGTAAAATTTTGAGAGCGTTTGATTATTTCAATTTATCATCATTTAAAAAAGCTGATGAAATTCAGGGCGAAATAACCATAGATTCTAATCTTGAAGGTATTATAGATGACGTAACAGGTCTTAAAACCAAAACCTTAAAAGGTGAAATTAGTTTTGATCTTAAAAGTGCTCAATTAAAAGGCTTTGCACCCATTCAGAAAATAGGAAATATAGCTTTTAGAAAAGAACGTTTTGAAGATATTCGTTTTGCACCTATTAAGAATACACTATTTATTGATGATGATGTCATAGAAATACCACAAATGGAAATTCAATCTACTGCCTTTAATCTCTTTATAGAAGGTCATTTAGATTACGGCAACAAAACCAACATCTGGGTTTCTGTGCCTCTGCGCAATATTAAAAAGCGCGATCTTAACGCAATTCCTGATAAGCTGGGTTATATAGAATCTGGTAAAAAGGTGTTTATAGAAGTAATAGATAACGGTGAAGGTACATTAGATTATAAATTACATCTCACAAACAAAAAGCTGTATGAAGCCAAAGATATTCTTGACGAATATCATGATGACAAGAAAAAGGAACGCCAGTTAAGAAGGGCTTACAAGAAAAAACTACGCATTAAAAATCGGGAAGAAAGGCGAAATAATGGCTGAAATCAGGTCAAAATCAGCCATTACTTTGCGTATTTCTAAATGTGTGCTGTATTCACTTTGTAATATTTTTTCTTTAGCCAAAAAGCAACACGTACCAGTATAATTAGAGCGGGAACTTCTACTAAAGGCCCCACAACCCCTGCAAACGCCTGACCAGAATTAAGACCAAATACTGAAATGGCAACGGCAATCGCAAGCTCAAAATTATTACCGGCGGCCGTAAACGAGATCGCCGCGTTCTTGTCATAATCTGCGCCCATTGCTTTACTAAAAAAGAAGCCGATTATAAACATGATCGCAAAGTAGATCAATAGCGGGCCAGCGATCACAAGTACATCTGTTGGTATTTTAACGATGAGTTCACCTTTTAATGAGAACATCACTACAATTGTAAATAACAATGCAATAAGCGTCACGGGTGAAATTGTGGGTATAAATGTTTCAGTGTACCACTCCTCTCCTTTGAGTTTTACTAAAACCAATCTGCTTAACAAGCCGGCAGCAAAGGGAATACCCAGATATATCGCTACACTTTCTGCAATTGTACCAATAGAAATATCTACAATAGCTCCTTCAAAACCAAAATATGGCGGTAAAACCGTAATAAATAACCAGGCATAA
The DNA here is from genome assembly GCF_047946675.1 of Leeuwenhoekiella sp. A16. Classification (GTDB taxonomy): domain Bacteria; phylum Bacteroidota; class Bacteroidia; order Flavobacteriales; family Flavobacteriaceae; genus Leeuwenhoekiella. The sequence continues at coordinate 3,425,123 of NZ_CP172313.1, read as the reverse complement.
AAACTGTATCCAAACACCTGAAAAATGCTGTTTAAAGCAACTAAACCTGCACCGTACTCGCTGCTTCCTTCTGCGAGGTCATTCCATACCAGAACCATTGCAATGCAACGCGCCAGACCTATTAAAATAAGACCAACCATATATTCAGGATAATCCTGAAGAAATAGAAGTGCAAGCACAAACATAAGAACGGGACCAATGATCCAGTTTAAAATTAACGAGATCGACAAGATCTTTACGTTCTTAAAAACCTTAGGCAAAAGACTATAATTCACTTTCGCTAAAGGCGGATACATCATTAAAATCAATCCAATTGCTATAGGCCAGTTAGTCGAGCCGCTGGAATAGGTATTGATCTGCGCAGGAATGGCCGGGAAAAAATATCCCGCTCCCACACCAATTAACATGGCAAGAAATATCCAGAGCGTTAAAAACCTATCTAAAAATCCAAGTTTTTTGCCCTGTGGCGTCGATTTAGCCTCAGCATTCTTGCCTTGATTTATATTAATTTCTGATTCAGATCTTGAGTTTTTATGCGAAGTTTCCTGATTTTTGTTTGCCATTTTTTACTATTTAATAGCTGAGAATATGTATTTCATTTCTGTTGCGATCTGCTTGCTACGCTCTTCATATTTTTCGGTTTCCTGAGAAGTACCATCAAATTCTTTAGGATCTTCATACATTATAGGAATACGCTTCTCTGCTCCCGGTATAAACGGGCAAGTTTCATCTGCATGTGAACAGGTCATAACAGCAGCAAAACCAGATTCAGGATTTGCAGCATCATCATATTTCTTAGAAAAGGTAGTTATAGCGGGTTTATCATCTGCAAAATACACAGCTACTTTTGGGTTGTTTTCTCCCGATTTTTCAATCAAAAAACCGGTTTTTTCAATAGTTTTTATACCATTAGGATGAAAAGCGGTCACTTCTACTCCACCAGAATATGTTTTGATATCAATACCAAAATAATCTGCTACTGCTTGTGCCCAAACTTGCGCTAACTGGCTTCTGCGTGAGTTGTGCGTACAGATAAAATTCACAGCAGGAATTACCTCTTGAGAACGCTTGTTCTTTATGAAATCTATTAAAGGTTGTAGAGTTTCCTTTCGCTCTTGCGAAACAGAACTAAGGTCGAGACCTTCTATGTAGGTTTTAATTTTTGAATACATGCTTTTTAGATTGATGAATTTAGCAGCAACCAGAACCGGGTGCGCAGGATTGGTTTTGAATATCTGATAATTTAACTTTTGGTTTTTGAGGAGTGATACCGCACTTATCTTTAGCCAGACAATCGGTTTTAGTATTTGTTAGCAGAAAATTCTCTCCATCAAAATCAAGATCATATTTATTGATCGTATCACCCTGATACTCCACCTCAATTTCCAGATCAGGAATTTCTAAAATTCGCTCAGAAAGCTCGATAATTTCGCTGAGTTTTTCAGGATGCAGTCTGTGATCATAATCATCTGCTTCCCATAATTGAAGACTGGCACGCTCTTCCCGTCGTACCGTACCGCCACAATCAATAAAATTCTTAATACTGTGACCTATTTCTGTAACGTGAAAGTGAGATGGCACGAGCGTACCATTAGGAAGCACAAAAGCTATTTGCTCTTTTTGGTCTAAGTGATCTTTTAATTGAGATAATTTCATATTTATTATTTAATTGCAATATTGCGATTGATATAGATAATTTTTTAGCAACATTTTGATTGCGTTGCTGGTACTTTACTTAAAAACTCAGCAAAAAGTTGCTGCATAGATGCCCAGATTTCAGTGTCAATGCAATAACACACACTTGTACCTTCTACATTACCTTTTATTAAACCCAGGTTTTTAAGCTCTTTCAAATGTTGGGAAATAGTAGGCTGAGCCAGACCAATCTCTTCTACAAGGTCACCGCATATACAAGTTTCAGCTTTAAAAAGATGCTGTAGAATTGCAACACGTGCCGGGTGCCCAAAAGCTTTCGCGAAAAGCGCTATTTTATTTTGCTGGTCTGTAAAAATTTCGGTTTTAGTAACACCCATATTAAATACTTTATTGCAATATTACGATTAAATATTAAAATCTCACATACTTTAAGAAATTTTATAAAGTTTCGCATTTTCAAATTGGCAATTTATGGGGTTTATTTTTAATGAAAATTTATTTATGTAATTGATTTTTAGATAATTCACATTGCATCAGCTACTTATTTAATTTAACTTCAATTAAAATTCTACCAACATAAAAAATATGAAACCACAATCCTTAAATCGACGTCAGTGGCTGAAAACCGGAGCTTTAGCTTTAGGAGCTGTTGCTGTTACGCCGCAGTCTCTCTGGTCAAAAACAGTTGAAGAAGCTCAAAACAATAACCGCAGGTTTTTATACACGCATAGCTCTTTTAATGAGTTTACACCGCCTAAATTTCCTGATCTAAATACAGTGAGAGCTCGTCTGGTTTGGAATGAGAATCCGCACGGTCCTTCTAAAAAAGCTGCTGCTGCATTTCAGGAAGCCGTTTTTGATGGTAATCATTATTCCTGGGGTTCCCTGGAAGAACTTGTAGAAAAGATTGCGGCTTATGAAGGCGTTGAGACCAATCAAATAATGATGGGTCCCGGTTCATCAGATCTTCTTGAGAAAACGGCTATGGTCTTGTTTCAGGAGGGGGGTAATGTTATAAGTGCAGATCCCAGTTATATGTCACTTGTATCTGTTGCAAAAGCTGCCGGTGGTAAATGGAAATCTGTAAAGCTTACACCAGATTATCAACATGATCTTGAAGCTATGGAAGCTGCAATAGATGATGATACTAAACTTGTTTACATTACAAATCCTAATAATCCTACCGCTACAATTACAGACACTAAAAAGCTCTATGATTTTTGCGATCGCGTTTCAGACCGTGTGCCTGTATTTATTGATGAGGCATATATAGAACTTTCTGATGGCGGCATGGCAAATAGTATGGCCCCGCTTGTAGCTAAAGGAAAAGATGTCTACGTATCACGCACCTTCTCTAAGATTCATGGTATGGCCGGCTTGCGCATAGGATATATGCTGGGCAATGTTGACAGTCTTGAAACTATTAATAAAGTTACCCGTGGAGGTATGGGAATTTCAGGACCTTCTATCGCTGCAGCAAAAACCAGTATGGATGATGCTGAATATCTTACAAGCTGCAAGGCAAAAATTAAAGAAGCTCGTGACTATACAACAGATTATCTGGCAAAAAGAGGTATAGAATTTATGCCTTCTGAAACCAACTTTGTGATTTTCCCCATAGATATGGAAGGCGATGCTTTTCTGGAACAAATCTACGAGCGCAAAATTGTGGTTAGAGCCTTTAAATTTTGGGATCAGAACTGGTGCCGCGTAAGCATGGGAACAATGGACGAAATGAAAATTTTTACTGATGCCATTGATGAAATTATAGTTTGATAGAATGGAAATTACTTTACAAAAGACATTCACATTTATTCTTTTTATAGGTATAGGTTTACTACTAAAGCTAAAGTTTGACGGGAAAAATGAGATCTCAGGAATAAAGAAAATTATTCTGAATCTTGCTTTACCAGCCACAATATTTATTGCTTTACTCGGGATTAAAATTGATGCTAGCTTATTGCTTTTGCCAGTGATGGCATTAGCCTTAAACGGCATTCTGTTTTTTGGTTTTCCCTTGCTTTTACCTTTACTGGGCATTTACAGGAACTCTCCAAAATACAGGACAGCAAAGATGTTAATTCCGTCATTAGCACCGGGACTGTCCTGTTTTCCTTTTATTTTGGAATATTTAGGAGATGGTTATCTGGCAAAAGCTGCGATGGCAGATCTTGGCAATAAGGTTTTTGTATTAATGATACTTTATCTGGTTGCCATGAACTGGCATTATAAACTGCAATCGCAGGTGGTACGCAGTCAGGCTTCAAAATTGAAATCTCTATTTATTGCTATGATTTCAGAACCTGTGAATCTTTTTATTGCAGCTGCATTGATTCTGTTGGGTTTTGGTTTAAATATAGATTCTCTGCCTTTCGTTATAAGCGATACCCTTTTAAGATTAAGTACGTTAATGACACCATTAGTGCTGCTATTTATAGGCCTGGCGGTAAAAATAAGACGTAAACAGTTCACTCAAATTCTATCTATACTATTGCTTAGAGCGGGAGTTGTTGTTCTTGCCTGCACAGCATTTGTATACATTTTTAATGTTTCTGTTCAAAATGATATTCTCTTAATGCTTGCTTTTGGTCTAAGCGCTTGTAGTTTTTGGCCTTTTGCACATATTTCTGCGGTAGGTTCTCAGGAAGAAGATTTAGCTGATGGTCAAAAAACCTTTGATGGTACTTTTTCTATTAATATTCTCGCACTTTCGTTTCCTTTAAGCACAGCATTGATACTTGGAGTTTTGTCTAGCGGAAACACGTTCTACGGAATTTTACCTTTATTGATCCTATCCGGAGTACTCCTATTCTTAGGATTTATCCCTGTGATTTTCTTAAAAGCTCAGGAATTTAGACTTGAAAGTGCCAGAGAAAATAAAGAAGTAGCTCAATATGAAGCCTCTTCGGCAACTGAGGGCGCTTAATAAATGCTTTTTTATTTATATATTGACTGTCTTAAATTAGTAATACCCTATGATAAAAAAATACTCCTTTAAATTATCTCAAAAAATTTTTCTTCTTAGTTGTTTGCCTCTTTTTCTATGTTGTTTCTCGTGTACTACAGAAAAGAAAGCCGCAACTGCAGAAACTGAGGATGAACTTCTGGTACGAGCCAGAACTATACATAATGATGTTATCACGCTAGATACGCACTGCGATATAAACGTCAATAATTTTACAGATTCTATTAATTATACGCAGGATCTGGATACACAGGTTACTTTACCCAAAATGAAAGAAGGTGGTCTTGATGTTGCCTGGTTTATAGTTTATACCGGTCAGGATACTCTTACTGATGAAGGTTATCAAATGGCTTATGAAAACGCTATTTCAAAATTTGATGCGATTCATAAACTGGTAGAAGAAATTGCACCAGATGAAATTGAACTCGCAACCACATCTGATGATGTAAGACGTATTGTGAAAGCGGGTAAAAAAGTAGCGATGATAGGTGTTGAAAATGGTTACCCAATAGGAACTGATATTAAAAGAGTAGAAGAGTTTTACAACCGCGGAGCTCGATATATGTCTCTGGCTCATAATGGTCATAGCCAACTTGCAGATAGTAATACGGGTGAGAAAGACAGCATTTGGTTAAACAATGGTGTAAGTGATCTGGGAAAAGAAGTTGTTAAAGAAATGAATCGTCTGGGAATGATGATAGATGTTTCACACCCTTCTAAGGAAGCAATGAAACAAATGGTAGCTTTGAGTAAAGCTCCTATTATCGCATCACATTCTTCTGCCAGAGCGTTAGGAGAGCACAGCAGAAATCTTGATGATGAGCAACTTGAACTAATTAAAGAAAATGGTGGAGTGGTACAGGCTGTGGCATTTAGATCTTATGTAAATCCTGAAAAAGATGCAGCATTAGATAAATACCGTACAGAAATAGGCAAAGAAATAATGGATTCTCTGGGTTATAAGTGGGTAGAACGTGAAGATTTTCATAATCTATCTCCTGCAGAAAGAGTTGATTATTTTGCGCATTACCATAGCATGAGCGACCTAAGAGACAAAAAAATGGCTACAATAGATAGCCTTCCTCCTGCTGTGAATGTTAGTGATTTTGTAGATCATATAGATTATATGGTAGATCTTATTGGTATAGAACACATAGGTATTAGTTCAGATTTTGATGGTGGCGGCGGTGTAGAAGGCTGGAATGATGCTTCGCAAACTTTTAATGTTACTCTCGAATTAGTTAGAAGAGGTTATACCGAAGATGAAATAGCTAAGTTATGGAGCGGTAATCTTTTAAGAGTTCTGGATGAAGTGCAAAGTATTGCAGAGAATATTCAGGAAAAAAACAAAGAAGTTGAATAACCCAAGAGCCTGAGAAAACCGGTTTAAAAAGACAAAAACCTGCTGATTTCGCGTAAAAATCAGCAGGTTTTTATTTATTTTCTAAAGCTGAATGTTTCTCTTTTAAACGTGGCTGTATCTAAGGCTTTCGTTAATTCTTTGTTTGATCTAAAAGTTGATTCAGTAACAGGGTGCAGCTCTACTCCTACTTTAAACTTTTCGCTTTCAAAGCACCATGGCTCAACGCCTATGCTACCATCATTTCTACAAAAGATAAAATATTGCTCGCCTTCTATACTGGTGTTAATCTCGAGCATTCTTTCTACCGCAGGAAGTTTTTCCTGACATAGTATTAAAGAACATCTGTCGCAAAATCTTAAAATCTCATAATACGCAGCGGCCTCTTTTTTACTCAAGCCATAATGAGTGCGTAGCTCTTTTCTAATTTTCTTTTGCTTGAGCAGCATTTTTTTAAAACCGTTGTGTGTTTTTTCAAGATCGCCGTATAAGAATTCCAGATGTAGCGAAATTAACAGCGCAACGAAGCCAGATTTTCGCATCGCAGTATCAAAAACACGTTCTGCGCGTTCCAGGTTTTCATCTTCAGATCTATTAACTTCAGTAAAATCCTGTGGCATCCCGGCATCATTGAGATAAGGTTTTTCATTAAAATCAAGTTGATTATCATCATGCTCAATTATTGCCGTGAGTGTCTCAACCCAAAATTCAGGACGGAACTTATGCTTAAGATGGTGAGCGATCTGCCCGGCCAGAATACCATGGGCGTATTGATATATTATATCCCAACCATCATTTGTCTTTCTAACGATCATATTTTAACTAAAAGCTGATTCTACAGAGCCTGCATCTACTCTGTAATTACTTCCGTTTACAAAACTTGCTTTTTCTGAACACAAAAAGGTAATCACCGCTGCCACCTCATCAGGTTGCCCGCGTCTTTGCACCTCAATATGTGGCCGCTTGTTCTTAAGAAACCATTCAACCGCTTCTTCTACACTAATATTTTTCTCTTTAGCCAGTTCTTCCATCATTGCGTCTGTCATAGGGGTTTCTATATATGCCGGTGACACACTATTAACTAATATACCATCTTTACCATAAATACGAGACAAGCATTTTGAGAGGTTTATTATTGCGGCTTTACAAGCGTTATATGCACTTTCTTCCTCATAAGGCTGAAATGCATTTTCTGAAGCAATAAGAACGATTCTTCCCCATCCTTTCTTTTTTAACTGTGGAATAAAAGCTCTACAAATTCTTACCGCGCCCATAAGATCAACATTAATAGTCTCATGCCAATCATTATCTGTCAACTCCAGAAAGTCGCCCGCAGCTCCTCTCGCTCCCGCTGAATTGACAACAATATCAACTCCCCCAAAATTACGGTCTGTATATTCTGCCAGGGCCTCAACTTCAGCATTTTTAATAATATCACACACGTGGTAATAAACAGCGGCTTGATCATTAACTTTTAATATCTCTTGTTTAGCAAGTTTTAGCTTTTCTTCAGATCTGCTTGATAAAATTAAAGTGCACCCTTCTGCGGCTAAAGTTTTTGCCGTTGCTAAACCTATGCCTGAATCACTCCCAATAATAAGTGCGATCTTATTCTCTATCCCTAAATTCATTGATATAAATTTTCATATTAAAAATGCGCTAGTAAAACATAAATTTATTGTTACCAACTCTAGCTTAAAGAAAATTAATAAATTTTAACCATCACATTTTAATATAATTAGGATTCTGAATTTTGTTTTTTGTAGAATGATTAAAAATTTAGAGAAGAGAATTAATTTATATTATGTTTTATTTCTAAAAATTATATATTTGATCCTCTAATTTACGTTATGGGGGTGATAGTAAATTAGAATATAAAGCCTGGATAACTTATCCGGGCTTATTTTTTTGCATTACACCGCTTTTATTCACTGGGAGACATTTAGATTTCTAATTGTTTGTTAGGCGATTACAGCTACATATATTTCAGCTTAAAGTTACAGGTTTCTATTCCTCAGGTCTTCTTGCGCTTGATTCATTAGTTTTATATCCGGAAATATAATTCGGGTTTATAGTAGAAGTTTCTTTTGCTATTTACGCGTACTCTTTCCCGGATATTGTCTACTTGCGGGAGATTTTACCCTACATTTTAACGATATTAGGCTACCTGGAGGAGGTTTTATGCTTAGACTAAAAGAGGCCACCTTCATTTTTTAGCTTTCGCGGAAATCATTTTTTCAAGTGCTTAAAAAAGCAATGAATCTGATAATAAAATCGGGTGAAAATGAGTGAAAATCGGTGTTTTATGATGTATTTTTAGATTACATCAACCAATTTTTAGCTGTGCAAAAACTATTTCTTTAAAGGTTTCACCTATTGGGATGCGCACATCGTTAATAACGATCTTAGTTTTCTGCACAGCCTTTATATAATTTACATTCACCACAAAGCTTCTGTGTACACGCAAAAAGCTGTTTTTAGGAAGCTTCTCCTGAATATCCTTAAAACTGGACAAGGTTAAAATTGCTTTATCAGATTGTGAGGTGTAAATTTTGATGTAATCCTTCAATCCCTGTAGATAAATAATATCTGCTGTATTGATCTTGATATTTTCGTATTCAGATTTTATAAAAATGAAATCTGCTATAGTTTCAGTTTCATTACTAGGTTTTGTAGATGCAGTTTCCGGTTTATTTCTGCGGTAGGTTGATTCATGCTTTTCTTTCGCTCTGGCGATAGCTTTTAAAAACCTGGGAAACGGAATGGGCTTTACTAGATAATCTGTGGCATTGAGATCAAAACCTTCTAAAGCATACTGCGGATAAGCCGTGGTAAATATAAATTGCGGCAGATTATCTAGCGTTTTTACTAACTCAATACCGCTCAGGTTAGGCATCTCAATATCAAGAAATACAAGGTCTACTCGATGCCTGTTTAAAATGGTAATTGCATCAAGGGGATTTGTGCATTTTGCTACAACTTCCATCCCTCCTACTTTTTCTAAATATGTAGTTATGACATCTATCGCAAGAGGTTCATCATCAATTACAACACACTGCATTAGTTTAGCTTTAATTTTAAATATACCACAAATTTGTTGTCTACTTCTTGCACTTCTAAAGTATGTTTGTCTTTGTATAACAGAGCGATACGGTCTGTGGTATTTTGCAACCCGATACCAGAATTATTAACGTCTTTTTTACGGTTACCAATCACATTTACACATTTAAATTCTAAGTAGTTGTGATTTATATTTATTGTGATTCTTACTTCAGTATTGCCTTTAAAATCTGTACCGTATTTAAAAGCGTTCTCTATGAAAGAGATCAATAAAAGCGGTCGTATTTTCTGATTAGTAACGTTACCATGTATGTTAAGCGTTATATTCTCATTATTTGCAATACGCAGCCGTTGTAATTTTAGATAATTCTGAATATACTCGAGCTCATCTTTTAGCGAAACAAAATCATTATCGGTTTGATATAACATGTAGCGCATCAACTCAGACAGTGTGATAACAGCTTCAGGAGCGTCATCAGATTTTTTTGTGGTTAGTGCATAAATACTGTTGAGGGAATTGAATAAAAAATGTGGACTCAATTGGTTTTTTAAAAAATTGAGTTCACTTCTGGTTTTATAGGTCTCTATCTCTTTTTTCTTGCGTTCATTTTGGTTCCACTCTTCATACATTTTTATTGCAGTTCCTATCACAATAAATGACATTGCGGTGATTAAGGGAAATACAAATCTAAAAATATCAAAGAATGGTGGTCGCGGTCTGTTTTCAAACCTAGCCTCTGCCATACGTTCTCTTACCTCCGGAGGCATATTTTGAGGCCAGAAAGCAATTATGAGTACCGGCAGAACTAAGGAGATGGCAACAGCAATTATATATTTTTTAGTTTGCTTAGTAAGCAAATAAGTGGGCACAAAAAACAAGTAATTCATGTAAAACAGGAGCATATTAACTCCCATTAAAAGCATGAAGTGAAAAGGGAACAACTCCAGATTCCAGTATATCTGAAAAATAAATAGGCATAAAAAACCTAACCAGATTGATAAATGAACAAGAACTTGTTTTCTCATTGACTGTTATTTAGTTTGAGAATAGCAATCTAGTGCTATCGCGGTGTTCTCTAATTCTTCTTTAGAAATTGCGGGATTAAGTTTTAAGGTAATTTTTTCTATCACTAAATGAGCTATTTTTTTTGCATCTTCTTTAGTACAAAATACCGCTTTTTTCTCAAGTGCAGGTATATACGTTTGTTTAATAAGAGTTTTCTCATGATCTATAATTTTATAGCCATAGCCCATTTCTGATCTAAAAATCTGCACTTTTAGGTCATTTTTCGCGCCAGAGCGCCAGATAATGCCGCAACCTATTATTAAAAGGCCAGCATAAATAAATAGGGTTTTCAATTTCATAATCAAATAAAAAAACCCGGAGCATTCCAATCATCTGTAAATTTTTAAAAACACTCCGGGCAACAAAAAAAAACATGTACTACTTAATCTTCATCATCATAATCTTCTTGAGGGAAAATTTCATATGCATCATCGAGGTATAAGCTGCCAGATCTCCCCAGCAAAACAAATGCGCGACTACCTGTGGTAAAGCTTAGAGCATCTTGTCTCGCTGTAGCTTCGAGGGTTGTGATATTCTCCCATTCATCTAAAGCAGGATCATATTCCCACGTGCTACCTACTGCGCCGCCGCTGTAGCCGGCAACTATATAACCTAAGCCGTTTAGGCCAAAACCTACTGCATTAGATCGCGTTATTGTGTAATCATCTTCTTCATCCAGATCATTGAGCTTTGTCCACACTTCTGCAGTAGGATCAAACTTCCAGAAATCTGTTTTGTAAAGTCCGTTGCTTACTCCTGTGCCCAGGTATATAAGACCGTCAATTGAGAATGATGTTGCATCTCTGCGCTTATCACCGCCAAAACCTACTAACTCAGACCACGTGTCTGCTGTGGGATCGTATTTCCAGAAATCCTTTTTATCATTATCACCATCGTAACCCGTACCTATAAAACCAGCCGTATTACTGGCAAAACCAACAGCAGCTCGTCGCACACCGCCGCCAAAGTCTGCTTTTTGTGACCATGAGTTTGCCGCAGGATCATACTGCCAGAAATCGCTAAGTTCATCTTCACCGTCATAACCTATGCCTACATATCCTTTATCGTTTACTGCAAAACTACTCGCAGAACTGCGCGCTGTACCGGGAAAATCTGCTTTTTGCACCCAATAATCGCCTTCTATATCATATTGCCAGAAATCACTCAAATAATCATCGCCATCATATCCTGTCCCCATGTAGCCATAATCACCTATCGTAAAGCCGGCAACGTTACTTCGTGGAATACCGTCAAAAACTGAGCGCTCTTTCCAGTTACCTCTGTCTGTATCGTCATCGTCAGACGAGCAACTCGTAAAAGTAACCGCAGCAAGAACTAGGATTGCTATTAATTTTTTATTTTCATTCATCTTAATCATTGTATCATTTTTTGAGATTAAATTTTATTCCGGTTGAAAAAAATGGTCGTGAAGGCATGTCAAAAGCAAAGACCTGATTTTCTGTATTATTAAGTAAATTGAATTTGTTCTTGAGTAGATATCCGCCTTTGAGCGAAAAAGACCAATTATCATCTAAAGCATACTCATACCCTAAACTCAGTGTGGTAGCGCTTAGTTCTGTTTTTGCTGCAGATGTGTTGGTATTTAAAATTATGGGAGTACTTAAATTGGCATACATACCATCTTGCGTAGCAATTACCATAAAAGAATTATTAGGATCAAGCGCATACCGCACCTGCGTTTGCGGGAAACCTATCTCGTAAGACAGATTTTCATCTATTTGTTGACTAATACTTAATTCTGGCAACCACTTAGGTTTGCCCAAGTAAGTCCTGTAACCCAAACCCAATTTTATATTGAGCGGTAAATCTGAATCTGCTGTTTTTACTATATGAAAACCTCCTGTATATAAAAGATCTTGGTTTGATATTTTGCTAGTTAAATTTGAGGCAATAGCCGTATTAAAATCGGCAGTAAATGACCAGTTTTCCGCTAAATTATACCTAAAATCGACGCCTGCAGAAACATTATATAAACGTTCTAATTCTGATGTTTCTAAAGGAAAACTTTCTAAAAATTCTGCTCTGTAATAGTCTGCATCCAGTGCAGCGGTGATTTCAAAATTCTGCCATTGAGCAGGAATATTAATTAATAATGAAGTCTTGTTTAGATCAACATCTTCATTATTAGCCGGGGCTAAAGCATAATCAAACGCAAACAGATCTTTGTTAGTCTGGCTATACATTTTAGTTCCTATAGTAAGAATGAGAATTAGCATCAGGTTTTTATTCATTACTGAATTTCAATTTGAGCCAAAACTATACAGCCACCACAGCCTAAGAAAATATTTTATATGATCGTGTGATTAGTCTATACCAGCAGGCTTTTTTAGCAGACTAAACATAGGTCTACCCATTGGTAGACTAAAAATCGCGGTTTAGCTAGTAAAAATCGGCTTTGGTATAACACATTTTAGCAGGACATCTTCAGCCGATAGCTTCGCTGAAATTCTGATATACTATGAAAAAATATCCGGTGGTGGTAGCACTACTTTCTTTCTTCCTATTTATACTGCTAATCGCTTGTAGTAAAGATGATGCAAGCTTTCCTGTAGGCGAAAGTTGGGTCTCTAGCGATACAAAAGTTTACTTTATAGATACTGTGACCGTAGAATCTTCAACTTTCAAATTTGATTCTATAAGTGTGAGTGGCGCAGATCGATACTTAATAGGTGCTTACACAGACAGTGTTTTTGGTCTAACCAAAAGTAAATTATTTGCACAGCTGTCTAATACTACCTATTCTATAGATGATGATGCGCAGTTTGACTCTATTGCCCTAATTCTTAATTACGACAATTACTATTACAGCGACACAACAAAACTGCAAACCTTTACCGTTCACAAAGTTCTACAAAACATAAAACCGGAAGAGGAATCATTTTACAACACATCAAGCTATAGAAGTGATCCCGCTTCAATTGGTTCTATTACGTTTAAACCAAAACCAATACGAGAAGATTCTATTCATCTTTTGCTCAATAATGATTTTGGGAAAACACTTTTTGACAATTTGCAAAATGATGTGATCAATAATTCTGACGAATTCCTTTCTGCTTATAAAGGGTTACTTATTGATCCTGATGATAACAATACAGTAGTGCTGGGTTTTGCGACGAGTAGTTTCTTACGAATTTACTACACACTAGAAAACGAGACTGAAGATGATGAGGAAACTCTGGATATTTCTTTTAGCGCCACTAATACATTTAATAATATATCGAGCGAGCAGGCAGATACTTATTTTGAAAACCTTGCAGAGCAGCAAGATCTTATTAGTAGTAAACTCACTAATAACAGCAGTTTTATTCAAGCCGGTACTGGTATTGCCACACGAATAAGCATCCCATTTATTGAACGTATCAATGATATCAATGGGCAGGGAACAATTCTGGATGCAAATTTAAAGATTAGCTTAAAAGGAAATTCAGATATGTATAATCTCTTTACGCGAGATTCACTGCAGCTTTATATTATCGATCAAAAAAATCAAGTTCTTGGTCAGTTATACGATTATTCAGGCGCTAATGCAGAGGGTTTGCTAACGCAGAAAAACGAGGAATTTAAAACGATAAATTATACGATTCCTGTACAATTATTTCTCGACCAGAAACTCTCTCAATTTAATGGCGAGAATTGGTATCTCGCACTGTACTCGAGCAATTACAACACCTCTGTAGATCGTTACATTCTTAACGGTGAAGCTGCTAAAGAAGATTTACGCTTAAAATTAGAATTAACCTATGCCGTTTATAATGAAGATGAATAAATTAACCGCGATAACGGTTATACTCGTGCTTTTTTCAATCACAGTAATAGCGCAGACAAACACACAGTCTAATTCACCTTATTCTTCTTATGGGCTGGGTCTTACTAATAACTTAAGTACAGGTAAAACCAATGCTTTAGGCAATGCGGGTATTGCAATACCATCTGCTACAGCCATCAACAATCTCAATCCTGCATCAATGGCCGGGGTACCGCTTAAAAATTTTATGTATGATTTTGGTTTTAAGGCGCAGTCTGCCTTACTTTCAGAAGGAGCGGGCAGTGAAACTAAATTTAACGCTACGTTTTCTAATTTGGCTTTTGCTTTTCCGCTTTCGCCAAAATCGGGATTGGGTGTTACGCTTATGCCTTATACAAATGTGGGCTATACTATTGATGGGATAATTTCAGATATTGAGGGTTCACAGGATACTTTTCTTACTAATATTGAAGGTTCCGGCGGTCTCAATACACTTGATCTTAATTACGGTTATTCTATCTTACCTAACTTTCGCGTAGGCGTAAAGGGTTCTTATCTTTTTGGAAAAATAGAGCAAACAGAAACTAACATTTTTGTCAATAACCAACTCACAATTCATGATTATAACAGATATAATGGGCTGCAATTAGGCGGTGGACTGCAATATGATTTTAGCGAAAAATTCTCATTAGGATCAGTAGTAAATTTACCTACCAGCCTCAACGGAAATAAACACAGTATTGTTTATCAATTATATGATGATGAAATCGTTACTGATGAAGATCTGGCTGATTTTAAACTTCCGTTGGAATTGGGTTTCGGTTTTAAGGGTAAAATAGCCGATAATTATACCTTTTATGCCGATTATCGCAAGAACTTCTGGGATGCCACAAACCAATCTGATAAGCTGGGCACTTACACAGATCAGGATATTTATGGTTTAGGTGTTGAATTCTTACCTAACGGAAACCCTTTAAGTTACTGGAATGCTGTGCAATATCGTGCGGGATTTAATTATGATACAGGAAACCTGACCATCAATAACGAGAAGGTAAATAATTACGTTCTAAGCGTGGGAATGGGTTTGCCGCTTAATAAGCGAAACAATTCTACTCTAAACCTTATGTATTCGTATGGCCAAAAGGGACAGATAAACAATGGGTTGATAAAAGAGAATTATCATTTAATCACGCTTAATCTCAGCTTAAACGGATTGTGGTTTATAAAATCAAAATTCAATTAAAAAGAAAACCCCGAAGAGTGATCTTCGGGGTTTTGAGTATAACATTATAAATCTATGCTCTTGGATCTAAAATAAGATCAATACGCTCTTTAAGATCCTGTAAATGATAACGACTCATCGTATCTGAAGTTCTGCCTAAAGCTGAATTGATAGAGCGTTTTAAAGTGTTCAATTCTGCGCGGGCAATTGCTCTAATATCAGACTGGCTTACTTCTACGTCTGTTGCATTATAGCGTCCCTCCTGCTCTTTGGTCATTAAATATGCTAACCTGTCAACATACGCGCGTTGCAGGTTTCTGCGATACGTGTCTATTTTAGACCCACGATCTAGTTCACTAAAGATGCCTTTACGTAAATCATCCATCATTTCAGAAAGGGAGTAAGATGAACTTCCATTTAAGGCTTCATTTTCTATCATACGTCCCATTCTTCCAAAATCTAGCACATTGTTCAACGTTCTTACCTGTGTGCTTCTAATGCGCTCTACATTACCATCATGCTCAATCTTGTTTAAGATATTACTGTCTATCATCCATTCTGGAGTGGTGAACAATTCATCCTGTAAGAATTTCATGCTTTCCTTCTGGCGTTTTTCAGGCACCGGAGTATACACAGCACCTTCCTGATCATAGGTTTTGTTATATTCATAAACGCCGCCAATGTTATTAGAAACGTGACCCATATAACGGTTGTATTGACTTAAAACCTGACCGTATAAAGTACCCAGATCTTCATAATCTTTACCATCTTCTTTGGTCCATTCTATAAGATTAGGCACAATGCGTTTTAAGTTTGCAATACCATATGTGCTTGCTTTTACAGCATCATCGCCCAGATCTTCAGTTTGTGAGCTGGGGTCTACCACTTCGCGTTGCTGGCTTCCAAAACGGTACATTGGGTCACCTGCATGTTCTAAAATCCAGGAATCTAAAACAGATTTTTCTTCTTTCCCTTTTTTATCGAGAATAGGCTTGTAACCCCACTTGATGGCATATTTATCATAAACGCCAATGTTAGGCATAAGCGCTACATCTTTATCTCCCCGTTGCGCCACATAATTAAAACGGGCATAATCCATAATAGAAGGTGCGGTACCATATTTTTTAGTAAAACTCGCCGATCGTAACGAGTCTACGGGATATGCAACACTGCTACCCATGTTATGCGGTAAACCTAAGGTGTGCCCCACTTCATGAGAAGAAACAAAACGAATCAACCTACCCATGATCTCGTTTTTAAAAGCCACACCGCGAGCATCTTCATTAATTGCTGCTGTTTGCACGAAATACCAATTGCGAAGTAAGGTCATCACATTGTGATACCAGTTAATATCTGATTCTAATATCTCACCACTACGAGGATCTGAAACGTGAGGACCGTTAGCATTAGGGATAGGTGAAGCTAAATAACGCACTACAGAATATCGCACATCTTCAGGAGACCAATCTGGGTCTTCTTCTACAGTTGGAGCATCTTTTGCAATAATGGCATTTTTAAATCCTGCTGCTTCAAAAGCTACCTGCCAGTCTTCAATACCTTGTTTTATATAAGGTCTCCACTGCTCTGGCGTTGCACGATCAATGTAATAAACAATTTGTTTTTTAGGCTCAACGAGTTCGCCGCTTTTATACTTCTCAATATCCTCATCTTTCACCTCAAGTCTCCAGCGATCAAGGTAACGTATGGTTTTGCTTTCTTGCGCATCAAGACCGTAATCTGTCTGCCCGCGAGCAAACCAGCCCACGCGTTGATCAAAATATCTGCGTTCCATAGGCTCCTTTGGTAAAAGAACCATAGAATTATTCATTTCTACAGTAATAGACCCCAGACTTTCATTACTGGGAGCATTCTTGGCATTATAAGTTTTTACATGCCTCGCTTCAATATTTAGCGGGTAACTTTTCAGGGTTTCAATGTAGCTACGATCTTTATCTACATTAGAAACTTTATATTCTTCTCTGTAACGATTGGGTATACCCAAAGGCATAACATCATCTTCATACAGGCCATTAACTTCTATAACAGTACTTGTAGAATCTTTACCTACAGCTTTAATGTCAAAAGCGTATAAAACTGGTTCAAAATTTGAGTTTACAACGGCCTCGTGTATAGGCAGAGAATCTGCAGCAAAGATCTGATGAGAAACTACGCGTAAAAGAACTTTTTTAGGACGCTTCTCCCAGCGCAGTACCTGAGTGTTTGTTTTACCGCCACCAAAACCGATATCTGTAGCAGTTTTCGCGATACGCGTAACCATTAACATCTCTCTATTAAAGAGACTGTCTGGTATTTCATAAAAGAAATTGTCATCTACTTTATGCACGGTAAAAAGCCCGGCATCAGAAACGGCATCTTTTGTAATTACTTTACTGTACGGTTTAATTCCGTTTTTAGGAGAATCTTTAGTTTCGCTTTTAGCGGTTTCATTCTTTGATTTTTTCGAGACCTGCGAGCTTCCACAGGACATAATGAAAAGGGATGTGCCTATAAGGGTGAGGCGGAGTAATTTTAATTTCATAAAGTTTATTGTTCAAGCAAGGAATTTACAGTACACTTTGCTAATACTTTGTTAATATATTCTTAACAGTTTCTGTTAAAGTTTTGAAGATGATTTAAGCTGAAGTAATTTAGTGTTTCAACTAACCTACAACCTATTTACTATGTTTAGCATGACAAAATATGACAGAAGGGCTTTAACTGGTGGAATTATAGCAACCGTGATAACTGGTGCAGGTGCTTTCTTACTAGGAAATATAAGTGGATACGAAGCAAAAGATCTTATAAAATCCTCCCTGCCAGGTATAGATACTTTGTGCAATACAATTGTGCTTGCTTCTGCAACCATTCTAGCTTTACTGCTTACCCTTTTAAGTTTAAGTTCATCTATAGAATCTAAACTTAAAGATATTCACTACATGCAGGTTCTTAGAATTGCGAAAATTGATACCGCTGTTTTTGTAGTTTCTCTTATCACTTTTCAGGTATTTAATATCCCCATTACAGAATCTGATCAGGTTCCTAATACCTGGTTTACTTACATCTATTACGTCACACTGGGTTTATCTTCTTTGTTAAGCGGCGGGCTTATTGGTGTAGTGCTTATGCTATACAACACCGTAGAAAATATTATTAAAATAGTAGGTTTAAAAATAGAAGATCACCCTCTTTTGTACACCGAAGAAGATGAAGACAAAAAAGAGTGATCTCTAAAATTTTACTTTGAAATAAAGCAGGACGGCTAGTTTACAGCTTCAGATTTTAAACTGGCTTTATTTAATTCTGATATTTCTGCTGATGAAAGTTCAACTTGAAGAGCTTCGTCAAACGATTTTAATTGGTTTATTTTACTCGCACTAGCAATAGGCGAGGTTATACCCGGTTGTTGCATTGCCCAGGCAATCGCCACACCTGCCTGCGATATTTGATGCTCCTGAGCTACTTTTTCAAGTGTTTTGAGCACTTTTTTACCCCTTTCATTAAAGAATTTAGAAACAAATCCCTGTCTAGCACTTCCTTCAGCATCATCTTTCTCGCTGTATTTACCGGTTAAGAATCCGCTGGCAAGCGTGAAATAATTAGTCACACTAATATTTTTTTCGATACAAAAATCTTTGTAGCCGTGTTCAAAACCTTCTCTGCTCATCAAATTATATTCAGGCTGGTAGACCTCATATCTGGGCAGATCATGCTTTTCTGAATATTCTATCGATTCCTGTAATCTGGCTAGCGGAAAGTTAGATGCTCCTATATAACGCACCTTACCTTCATTAATTAATTGATTATAGGTTGCAAGCGTTTTTGGTATAGAACCATCATCATCTTTATGACTAAAATAAATATCTATGTAATCTGTATTAAGACGTTTTAAACTTTTATCTGCCTGATCAAGAATATGCTCAGGCGAAAGATCTATTGAGCCCTGCCCTACATCCATACCAACTTTTGTTGCAATAATCATTTTATCGCGATTACCGCGTTCTTTCATCCACTCTCCTATAATGGTTTCACTCTCACCGCCTGAGTTGCCTTCTGCCCAGCGTGAATAAACATTAGCCGTATCTATAAAATTCAAGCCTCTTTCCAGAAGAGCATCCAGAAGTTTAAATGAAGTTTTCTTATCTGCTGTCCAGCCAAAAACATTCCCGCCGAATGTTATAGGTGGTACCTGTAAATCTGTTTTTCCTAATTGTCTCTTTTCCATAATGCTTATTTTGATAATAAAATTACAATAGAAAAGAACAAAAAGTTCATTACCTTACCTAAAGTAATGTTAATCAATATGGCTCTTTTAGCCCATTAATTATATATTGAACCATACTAACTAACCAATAAATATGAAAAATTTATTTAGAGCCCTTCTTGCTGGCTACGGAGCAAAAAAAATAGGTGGCGGTCGCTGCGGTTGCATTGGTACCATTGTGGTATTTGTAATTCTATACTGGCTTCTAGGATACGTTTTTAAGATATTTTAAGCCGATTTTTACTCAAAATAAGCGGTTTTTTTGAATATAGATTTCCTATAAACAAAATTCACATTACTTATTTGTAGGTTAAAATTTAGGCTGGCTTAGTGACCTGTGTAGGCACAAGATGAACAGGAATTTTAGTATGTTCTATAACTCTGCTGGCTACGGTGCCCATCAATAATTTTTCTAAGGTGCCGTGGCTGTGAGTTCCCATTACAAGAATTGTAGCGCCCCACTCTTCTGCGTATTTTAAGATCGCATCTGCAGTTTCGCCTTCGGCTATATGTGTTTGTACAGTCTCATCATTAAAATGCATGGCGGCCGTAGTTAAATAATTCTCTGCAACGCCACGCAGCTCCCCATAAATATTAGGATTAAAAGGAACCTCATAACCATCAAAACCCATAAAGGAAGGATATTGCATACCATAATAACTTACATCTGCCACTACATGAACGAGACAAATTTGTGCTCCCAGCGTTTTTGCAAGTTGGTATCCTTTTTCAGCAACAGCCTCAGAAGCCGGATTATAATCTATAGCGATAAGAACTTTTTCCATGATTGATTATTTGGTTGGTTGTATTGAGATCAAACTACTATAAAGTTAACTAAATGTGCTTGATTTTCATACTCGATTGAAATACTATTTAGCGTAAATAAATGAAAAGAAAAATCGGGTAGAAACCAGTGAATATCTCCCTTAAACAGCAAAAAATCCGACTAAAAAGCCGGATTTTTATATTTTTTTGATTGTCAATAATTAAAGGTAAAAGGCCTGTTTGCCACTCTTAAAACAATGAAGCCGGTTTGAAAGCCTATTGTTCTATTGGTTATTAGAATAATAGCATGATTAAAAGTTTAAGTTAGGTTCATAGCGAAAGTAGATCAAGACTTTTCAGTTTCCTAAAACTTTTGCATACTTTAACTTACACAGTATTAATTTGTTAAAAACTTTAGTAATATAAATCTTATTAAAATTTGAATGATCTTAAAAGGGATAGCCTATGGCGAAATTAAGTACCGGGTTTTGCACGTCAAAATTCCATTGTGACCCTTTTGAGAGCGCGGGGTCATGAAGAGGGGCCGCAAGATCAAGACGAATAACAAAACTTTGAATATCTACACGCAAACCAAAGCCTGCACCAATACCCAACTGATTTATAAAGTCTGAAGTAAATTTGCCGCCTTCCAGACCTCCCTCTTTAGTATTCCAGATGTTACCCGCGTCTGCAAATACAGCACCTTTAAGCACATTTATTAACGGGAAACGGTACTCGATATTCGCCTCAAGTCTTAGATTACCCGTTTGATCAAAATAAGCCGAATTATCATCTTCACCACCCTCATATGTTCCTGGTCCCAATGATCTTATTTTAAATGCGCGCACACTATACGGCCCACCGGAATAATACAATTTTGTATAAGGTAAAATATCAGAATTCCCGTAAGGAATCCCAATACCTGCAAAAAGTCTGGTAGCTATAACCTGATCTCCTCCTAAATTAAGATGATATCTAAAATCTGCATCTGCTTTTACATATTGTGCATATTCAAGACCTAAAAATGTTTGAGGATTTTCTGCACCATGACCACTTATTAAGTCTATGCTGTTTCCTGCGGTGTCAAAAGTTGCATTTAAAAAGAATTGATGTCTCGCAGTTGCATCTACCATACCGTTGTATGTAAATGAATAGGTGAGACCTGAAATAAACTGCTGATCAAAACTGCTTTGCAAAAATGGATTATCTGCCAGGATTTGATCAAACTCTTCAGTCGTATTGCTCAGTTTTACATAGTTTAAAGAAATAGGATTGATCTCATGTGTAATGTATCGGTTTGCCTGCCAGGTATAGCCAAAAGAAGCTGTGACTGAACCTAAACTGAATAACTGACTTCTATTAAGATAATCAACACCCAGACTTATTTTTGTTTTTGGAATGCTGTATTTAAAGAAATCGCTGTTTATATGCACGGGAAATAACATACGGGGATAAATGAGATCACCTTTCAATCCTAATTGTATGCTACTTAAACCAGATTGATTACCGCCGGCAAGTTGCACCTCGTAACCAAAATTAGCTGACACATTGAGCACTTCTCCTCCTTTAAATAAATTGCGGTTAGTAAATGTGAGAGCAAGACTGGGTCCTGCGAAATTATTAGATTTTGTTACTGCCTGTAATTCTGCTCTTAAAGCTCTTTTAGTTAATGGCGAAAGAAAAATATTGGCCTCAAGTAAACCTAAGCTATCTGTATTTGTAGAATCGATCTCATCGTATCTAATATTCACAAATTTATAAGCACCTATAGAACCTAGTCTTCTGCTTGTGTTTCTAGAAATATCGGGATCGTAAAGTTGTCCTTTTTCTATCTGAACAAAAGGATCAAGTCTGTCTGGTCTAAAAAATTCTTCTTTTTGAATAAAATTTTTATCTGCCAGCTTAACGGTGTCTTGTCGTACAGAATCCTGACCTATCGTATAATTGGGAAATATATTGACCCTGCCAATTTTATAAGGAACTGTAGATTTTTTCGGTACATCTTTTTTTAATCTTAAAAAGAGATCATACCTTCTGTTATCGTATTGGTTTGTATCTGCTTCAAACAGTAAAAGACCTGCGTCAAAATTGTAATATCCTTTTTTCTTCAGATCAGTATCAATGCGTTGTCTTTCAACCTTCATAGCGGTAAGATCAAATCGCATATCTTTTTTCATTACAGATTCAGACAGATCTTGCTTAATATCTTTATATATCTTGAGTGAATCATTATCTAGCTGATAGGTTTGCATGAGATAGGGCTGCAACAGTCGTACGTTATAATCTACATTCGCTTCTTTAGAAATAGTATCTTCTTCTACCGAGGAGGTGACATTACTGTAGAAAAAACCTCTGTTCTCAAGACGATTCAGCAGGATTTGTTCCATTTCGTAAGTATCAACATCAGAAAGATAAACGGGTTCCTCACCCATTTTTTTATTTAAAAACTTATTGATGAATCCTGGTTTTTCTCTTTGCGCTTTATAATGAAAATAAAGCCCGGGGTGCATACCCAGAAACTTCTTGTTAGAATCAGGTCTTAAAGTAGCTTCTAATTCGCTTTTAAGCAATGCCTCATTATCTACCACAGTATCTGAAACCATATTAATAGAAGCACCTTCATACAGCAGTTCATCATCAGGAACAAATCGTTCTACACTACAGGACTGCAGGACAGTGAAAACTATAAGCGTTGTAAAAAATAAACTGGTTCTATTCTTCATTGGTTGCTTCTTCTTCTTCTTTCAAAATTGCGTTCCAGAGCTCATTAAATTTGTTGAACTCACGGGTAAATATTAAAGCGATACCACTAACGATCAACTGGCCATCGATCACATTCTCATATTCATTACGTCTAAAACCCTGAAGTCTAAAACGGCCGTCTTCGGTAAGTAAATATTCCAGACTTACATTGCCAATAACGGGAGTACTCTGTGAATTATCTGGCGCACTTCCCTGTATATCTACTTCGCTGCCTACACGCACGATTAAACGATCATTAAGCAGCTTTTTCTGAGCGGCAATATCAAGCGTTGTACGGTCTTGTGGAGCATCACCCTGATAATCTGTAAAACTGTTAAGTCCGAAATCAAGTTCAAGACCGGTATCTTTTAATAATTTATCTGAAGCGACATTTAGTTGATCTGATAAAGCCTGGTTTAGGTTATCACGCGCAATTGTTGCTGCACCGCCACTACTCCCGTCGCTACCAGATTCTGGGAAGAAACGATTAAGCACTAATAATGAAAAGACTTGTTTGTTCAGTTCATTTTCCTGTTGGTTTAATTGCTGCACTCTACCATAAACCTGGCCGCCTATAGCACCACGATCATCACGTGGCATATCAAGATTAAAATTGATCTTAGGCTGCATCATTTCGCCATCAATATTCAGATAAACTAAGAAAGGTAACACCTGTTTGTAGCGATTACGTGTAGAAATATCAGAACCAGAAGTCTGCGCCGCCATAAGCGCAGAAGCCGAAGTCTCAACATTGTAATACGCTTTCACATTAAGATCTGCGTCAAAAATATCACCCGACCAGGAAACGCTGCTACCATCTGCAATTTCAAAACGTCTTTTTACAAGATTGTACAAACTCATCTCATAATGGCCGTCACTAATGTCATACCTTCCGGTTAGTGTGGTCCTGCCGTTAGGGTACATATTAAAATTAAGATCACCTTCACCTTTCACCTGAAAGTTATCTCCCGTTTCTTCATCTATAATAATGTTGAAAACGGCATCCTCATCTACAGAAAGTAAAGCATCTATCTGAAAACCGGAAACCGTATATGATTTCTCCTGAGTTTGGGTAAGTATAGCATCAGGGTTTTCTTTATTGACAAAAATCACAACACCGTCTCTTGCTTCTACCTGAACTTCTGAGGCCGGAACCACGTAAGTGACATTTGTACTAGACCCTACATCAAGTTTAAGATTTACCTTAGGCAAATTAAGATCACCGGTAATAGCCGCATCTACATCAAAAGAAGCTTTACCGTAAAAAAGATCATTATCTTCTGCTGTTGAATTTAGAAGTTGAAAATTATCTGCCTTTAAATTAAGATCAAAAGAAGGGTTTAGAAAGCTTTCAGTAAGTATATCTCCATTTACGGTAAATGCATTTTGTGTAGAATCCTGAACCGTAAAATTATCAAAGTAAATACCCTCATTATTTAATGTTACTGTTTCATCTGGAAGCAAGAATGGCTCATTGAGCATCGCAATTTTAAAACCAGCTTTATTAAAATGTAATTCGCCATCATATTGTGGGTCTGCAGTTGTGCCAGTCACTTTAATAGAACCTGATAAATTACCAGATCCATTAGTCACTTCTCCATATGAGAAACCTTCTGCCGCGCTCATACTTATCTTATTTATATCTAAAGAAAGGTCAAGCAGCGCAGCTGTAGTATTAGCTTTGTAATTTCCGGTCAGGTCAAGGTCTACTTCGCCACCTTTTATCGCCATATTAAAATCATAATTTTCATTACCTAATGATTCGGCATTAAGATTTAAAGTGCCCATATCTACGCTCATCATATTCAAATCATTGATGTTTAAATCGGCCAGCATTCCCGGACTATTAAATGGATCTTCAACAATAAAACTTCCGTTAAGATTACCAGTGGCGAGTTTCTTTTCCGGGTTTAGATAACTAAGAAGGGTTGCGAGATTAAAATTTGAGAAATTGAGACCAATATGTTCGGCTTCAACATTAGGCATATTATTAGTTACTTCAAAAGACTGGTTTTCTCTCTGAATTTTAAAATCGCGGAAAACAATAGAATTATCGGCTATTTCGACCCGATTATTGGCTGCAGCCTGCCATTTATTTCGGTTTAAAATAAGTGAATCTGGTACTATATGAAATCGTAAAGTATCATTACTCTTTGTGAATTGAGATTGCATTTGTACAATTTTCTTGCCCTCGTAAGTAGAAAGAAAATCAAGAAATAAAGTCTTATCTGCAACGTTACCATTAATTATGGTTTTCTTGATAGCAACAGGCCCGGCATCAAGCTCATTAAGGCCAAAATCAAAATTCATATGATCTGCATTAGAATCAAAATTTAAGGCCAGACTGTCTATAGTATACCCGTTGTAGTTTACATATGGCAGATCAATATTTGCTGTTAATTCACGCTTTTTTTCACTAAAATCAACTGCAATATTTACAGTGTCAAGTTCTCTTAAGTTAGCTACCAGAACCTCATTAAGAATAGGTGTTTGATTAATCGTCCCGCGTACTCTCACTTCTACCGGTCTGGTCAACGTATCTGTACGTGACTCATTAGATAAGTATGTTTTGATATGGTTTTGTATTGCTGTAGTGAAAGCTGCCGGACTAGCGTTTGATTCTAAATTAAGATCAATAATTCTGTTATTTATATTTATTGAAGTAGTATCTGGATTAACGTGTGCATCAATATCAACATCACCTAAAAGATAAGCCTGATTATCATAAACCGCTACACCTTCTGTAATCGACGAGTTAACGTCATATGAATCTGCATTCCCTTTAAAATCTGCTTTTAGTTTTAAGGCCGCTTTTACATTTCGCGAAGCTAGACCTAACGCCTGCAAATCTGCCCCTATCACGTCAAGATTCACATTTGCTTCAGGAGCTACAGAATCTAATACAACAGCTGCATTCAAATTCATATTTAGATTGTCATCCTTATATTTTGAATTAAGATTACCCTTGCCGTTATTGATATCACCAGAAAGATTGAGATCATTAATTACATAGCCGTTATATGTAAATTTTTGTACCGTAGCATCAATCTGAGCATCCAGATTATTAATCGTGTTTCCTGAACCTTGAGTTGTTATTGTCAGGTTTAAATCACCTAACTGATCATTCTGTAATAAATTACCAATCTCAATATTAGAGGCCTCGACTTCGGCATTAAAGGCGATAGCATCACCAAAATCAAAATTACCATCAAGATGCACATTACCCATACTTGTGTTGAGATCTGCTAATGCATCTGCAGATTGCGTACCTCCTTTTACATTTGCACTTAAAGTGATCGTGTCAGGAAGTTTTAAACCCAGTTGTTGCTCATCAAGAACCTGAATTAGATCGCTTCTTCTGGTCGCTATTTTTACTTTCGGAAAATTATATGTGAGATTATCAGGGTCTGTCGCATTTTGAAGTGATCCTGTGGCAACGATAGAAGTATTTTGTCCCCAGTTAATATTAAGATTAGGAATCTGAATATCTGCTAATTTACCGGATGCTTTTAGCCGCCCAAAAACCGGATTTTTAGCCAATTTTACCAGATTTTCATTATTTTTTAAATCAGGTTGAAAGAGAAAAACGTCATTTATATCTACATCTATTTCCTGCAGATCAAGATCAAGAAATGCGTTTTCTGGCGTTTCTATAAATGAAGCAAGACTTAAGTATTTGAGATCAAGATCTCCTTTTAGCGTATTGCCGTTTACAGCAGCCATTAGATCACCCACATTAATTTCCTCATCGGTAGCGTTAACATCGAGAGCAAAATTGCGCACATTTATACCAGAAAATTCCTGAAAATTTAAAGCCTTTACGGTTAGTCCCGCATGTTTATCTTCTAAAATTACTGAGTCAATAGAAAGACTTAGATCATTGAGCTTAATTGCATTGGGATTCAATTTACCTTTTTGCGGTTGGGCACCATTTACATAATACTCAACATTATTATTAGCCAGTTCTATATTGTCTACAGCTACATGCATTGCCGGCCATGTAAAACCTTGAGATAAATTTTGAGGTTTTGGGCTGGAAATTACGGAATCTTTTACGGTTGTTTCGACTAAAAAATCAGAGTTATTTAGGCTGATTTTACCCAATTTATAGTCGGTTTTTGGCAGGTTTAGGTCGATTTTTGTAGCCAGAAATTCACCTATTTTAACTCTGCTATTAATGCCGCCGGGAATAGAATTATAATTGGCCGTTACATAAATGAGTTCAATATCGTCTATTGCTAGTTTAGGTAGCGCACTTTCTTCTGTACTTGTAGTATCGACCACAGACTTGAACTGATTAAAATCTACATGAGTGTCTGCCAGTTTAATTTCGCTTAAGCGAAAATCCATATTATCAAGATCTGTATGATCTACAGAAGCTTCAAATTGAGAAAGATCGAGATCAAGGTCTATACCGCCTACAGAATCGAGGTATTTTACTTTAAAATCTTCAAAATGAAAATCCCTAAGAGAGATATTCATGGCAGTTGCCGTAGTATCCTGAGCAGTGGTTGTGGAATCCTGCGTTACAAAAGCGTCTATTAAAAATTGATAGTTGAAGCCATTTACAGAGTCATTACGTATAATATTTGCTCGTAATCCCTGCCAGTCTACTTCATCAATCCCAATTCCGTTACCTGAAATAATAGGCCATAAAGGTATATCTGCTTCTAATGATCTTGAATAAACTAAGGTGTCCCCTTTTTTATCTTCCAGAAACAAACCGTCTAACTGTATGTCACCTGCAAAGGTTACAAACAACTTGTCGATCTCAACATTTGTATTGGTTTTGTTTTCAATATAAGAAACAGCCTTGTTGACAATAATATTTTGACCCCATGGCGATCGTACAAAAAGAATAATTAAAAGCAGTAGCAGGAGAATAACGCCAACCACCTTTGCTAATATGCGCAATATCTTTAAAACAATCTTTTTTTTCTTTTTCAAAATGCTTAAGCTAAACTTCTCAAATTTATTGAAACCTATTTACAGTTTTTAGCGAGATTACGTTTATTACAGCCATATTTTAATAAACTTCTGTTAAATCTAAACTGCAGTAACTGTGCTTAATGCGGAAATATTAAAACGATGTTATAATTCTATATAGTCCTGTTAAATTGTAATTAGAACTTTCATTATATCTGTAACTTTAAAATAAAACAACTATTATGGCAGATAAACAGAAAAATATAGACTACGATCCAGATTTGACGAAAGAAGATCTTGATATCTTAAAACAGAAAAACATTCATAAAGACGGTGGCGATGATCAACAATTGCGCGATCGAGAAAGAGAAGTAGATTTTGCAGGTTCAGATCTTGATGTTCCCGGAAGAGAGGCCGCTAAGAAAAATAAAGGCAACGGTCTCAATGATGAGGAAAATAAATTACACAGCCAGGGCGGTCCCGGTAAAGATTATCTGGATGAACAGGACGGTAAGCTTTAAGCAGGATTATAAAGAATGAAATAGGAGCCAAATTAACTTTTGGCTCTTTTTTTAGTCCTTAACGAAAGTTACAGTTGCTTTTACACCGGTAAGCATGTTCCACTCATTGTTGTAGATTGTATTTCCGTTCTCATCATAGACGATAAACTGCGCTGTATTAGGACCAGTGCTACCTTGATTTACAGCTAAAAATGTAATTTTATTAAAACCTTTATCTAAAGGTAGATTTACCCCATTATAAGACGCATCCAGATACATGCCGTTTCTTACGATCACATCATTGATCATAATTGTTATTCTATCGCCGTCAATAGCACCAAAATCTCTGCAAACCACACGTATCCCTTTAGCCTTACTCTTTATCTCACCGTAATTAATATCATTTTGCTGTGGCATATTCATAGCCGCTTCACGCTGCACCTGTCTTTCATTCATCTGCTGTGTATAGCGCGCACCGGCATCTGCAAATTCTTCTTTTGGTTTCATCATATAAAACGATGTTGCATTCTCACCTTCAAGCGGATCGTTTAATGTACTATTTAAAGGAAAATTAGATTTAGGTAATTCGGTTTTAAGACCTTCTATGCTTAGGTTTGAAGATTTAGGCTTCTCTATGTTATTAACCTGAGCAGTATCTTTTACAGCCGGGATTTTAAAGGAGCCCGATTTTTGATCTATTTGAGCAAAAGCAGAATAACCTCCTATAAAAAGAAAGACCACAAGCATACATATGCCTGCCGAATCAAACCCAAACTGATCAATCTTTTTCAACACTCTTTTTTATTTAATACGGTAAAATTATACAAATGTTGCAGATTCATTATTATTAATTTATTAATGTTTATAATCTACGCAGCCATAACAGACATTTACAGTTATCATGCCAGACAAATAGCTAAAGCGAAATAATTACGAAATCGATTGATATTTCGTATATTGTTATGAAAGAAAACACCTTTTAAAATCACCCGCTATGAAAAATACTAATCTAAAAAACAGACACTTAAAGTCCATTATAGTACTTTTCCTGATATTAACTTCAGGTATAATAAATGCACAGGATACCACAGACGATTTTATAGAATACAGAGGCCAGGTAATCGATAAAAATACAGAAGATGCCTTGCCTTTTGCAAATCTCACTGTTGAAGGGACAAACATTGCTTCAGTTACTAATTCTGAAGGTGAATTTTCGCTTAAAGTCCCAAAAGGGATGCCCAATGCAAAAGTGGAGGTTTCATTTTTAGGCTACCAAAAACTGTTAATCATTATTTCAGAGTTTAGAACTAATAACACAGTTATTGCCCTAGAACCTAGCGCAACAGAACTGGGTGAAATAAATGTGACACGACCTAAAAGTGCAGAGGCTTTAGTACGTGCTGTGTTTTTAAATAAAGGTGATAATTACATAGAAGATCAAACATATATGACCGCTTTTTACAGGGAAACTATTAAGCGAAGAAACAAAAATGTATCGTTAGCAGAAGCTGTAGTAAATATTCAGAAGAGGCCTTATACATCTGCTGCAAATGATCTCGTGGGATTGTATAAAGCACGTAAAAGCACAGATTACAGTAAGCTTGATACTATTGCTTTAAAATTGCAGGGAGGACCGCTAAATGCTCTTTACGTTGATTTAATTAAATACCCAGATTATTTTCTTACCCAGGACCTCCTGCCCTATTATGAGTTTTCTTTTGGTGAATCAACTATTATAAATGACGAACTGATCTATGTAGTAAATTTTAAACAGAAAGATCGCGTTTTAGATCCACTTTATTACGGTAAGCTTTATATAAACTCTAAAACTATGGCTCTTACTAATGCCCTCTACAACCTCAATGTTGAAAACAGGGATTTAGCCAGCTCTATGTTTGTACGTAAAAAACCGAACAATGTGAGGGTATATCCTGTAGAAGCATCATATCGCGTAGACTATAGAGAGAAAGATGGTAAATGGTATTACGGCTATAGCAATGTGCAACTAGAATTTGTAGTAAACTGGAAACGTAAATTATTTAATTCCCGTTATAGAATCAGCAGCGAAATGCTGGTTACAGATTGGGAAAAAGAAAGTGATATAGAAGTGCTTACGCGAAAAAATACGTACAAAGCATCTGCTATCCTTGTTGATGAAGCTTCCGGGTTTGCAGATCCTGATTTCTGGGGAGCTTATAACGTAATAGAGCCTGAAAAATCTATTGAATCTGCTATCAACAAAATACAGCGTAACTTAAAAAGAATTGAGCAACGCTCGCAACCTTAAATTTAATTTAGATTATAGCGTAAGAGATTTTCTTCTGGTAGAAAGATGAACGATTAAAATATTCAGGAATTCGTCCATGCTGTAAGGTTTTATGATGGCACCATTCATACCGCTTTCTTTTATCTCTTTTTCAATGTAATTACCATCTGCAGCGGTTAATGCGATAATTGGTATATCTGCGTCGATTTTTCGTATTTCTTTGGTGGTTTCAAAACCATTCATTCCAGGCATATTAATGTCCATCAAAATAAGGTCAAAATTGCCTCCTCTTACTTTCTCAAGCGCTTGTTCGCCATTTTCAGCCTGAGTTGTAACTACATTCTTAGTATCGAGAATTTTCTTAGTAACGATCCTGTTGATCTTATTGTCATCAACGATTAGAATAGAAGCATTAGACAATAAAAAGTTGTAGTGTGCACTGTCGAGATCATTTTGGCTAGAGCCAAATTCCATAACATCAAGAAGAGTCGCTTCTTTAAAATCGATTGCAAAACTAAATGTAGCTCCTTTTCCCAATTCACTTTTTATTGAAATTTGAGAATCCATTTTTTCAAGTAATTTCTTCACAATAGGTAATCCAAGTCCGGTACCTGTTTGTCCGCCTTGAGCTATATTCTCTATCTGGCTGAATTCGTCAAAGACCAGGCGCTGATCTTTAGGTGCAATACCAATCCCGTTATCTTCAATTTCAAACTTCAACCTGTATCTTCCTTTTGATATATTTTCGCTTCTTAAGCGTAACCAAATGTCTCCGTTTTGTGTAAATTTTACGGCATTGCTCAAAATGTTTAACAGAACCTGAGATATACGACGTGAATCACCTATTATGTAATGCGGAGTTTTACTGTCGTAATTAAAATGAATTTTACTCGATTTTACCAGATGGTATTGATCTAGGGATGATATTATCTCTTCTATTAAAAGCTTGATATTTAAAGGTCGCATATCAAGCTTAAAGTTTTTAGTCTCAAGCTTTGAAATATCGAGTAAGTCATTAATAATATCAAGCAAATGACCGGCGCTAAATTTTAAAGAACGCAAGTCTTCCTCGTGTGCTTTCTTAATCTGCGGACTATTTTCCAGAATGGAAACAATACCGGTAACACCGTATAGTGGCGTTCTCATCTCGTGACTTATGGTGGAGAAAAATTTAGTTTTAGCTTTTATGCTATTTTCCGCAGTTTCTTTAGCATCTTTAAGTTCCTGATTACTTCTTTTCAGGTTATAAATAAGGTTTTTCCGCAGTCGCGTACTTTTATATAAATACCCTAAAAAAATGATTAGCAGCACTAAAATAGCTGCTAACAGAACAGATTGTATTTGTTTGCGTTCAAGGTTTTGATCTGCAAGTTGCCTTTTTAATTCGGCTTCATTACGCTGTCTTTTAAACTCGGCAGCCTCAGAACGCGCCTTTGCAAGCTGAACGGTCTCTAATTCGTTTATATGATCAGTCTCTTTAAAGTAGTCCTGATATTGACTTTGCACTTCATACGCCTTTGAAAAATCGCCAGATTCTGCCAAAAAACTGGCATAACGCTGGTAAAACTCGATAGCCAGAAACCGTATTTTGTCTTTCTCTATAAGTTGATAAGCAGCATCGTAATAATCGGCAGTATTTTCAGGTTTACCTACGCCTCTGTAATAATCGCCCCAAAGTGTGGCCAGGTAAATTCTGGGGTCATCAAATGAAATATTCTCGGGGTCAAGACTATTTTCTGCTTCCTTAAGATACATAGGCATCTGGTGAAACTTGCCCTGATCTCTATATAATTCGGCTATATTTAGAGCAGCATCCAGAAAATTACCATCATTTAATTTTCGTGCAATATTCAGAGATTTTTTATAGAGCGTAAGAGCTTCATCTCTGGTGTCAGCATGAGAAGCAAGACCTGCAGCAAGATTATTATAAGCCCACACTAAAAGCGTATCATTTTGTGATCGCTCTGCATATTTCATTGCTTTGCGCGCATAATCAAGAGAATGCACGCTGTCTCTAACCTGAAAGTAATTTATACTTAAAAGATTATACCCGTGAAAGATAAATTTATTATTTTTTTCGTGTTCAGCTTTACTAATAAGATCAGAAGCTTTGTCTATAGCTACTGCATATTGCATCTGCTCTGTGGCAGAAAGAACTTGTTTGAGTATCTTTTCTAGTACAGGATCAGGATTCTCATTATCATGCGCAAAACTCTGTTGAGTAAAGGCGAATAAAATGAATATCAGTATACTGTAAAACCTAGGTAGGAATGAAGGGGCAAAATTCGAACTCATAGATGTAATACGTTATATTTCGATAAAATACACAACAAATGTACTAAATTATCGATTAAATGCACTATTTTCTTAATTTTTATTTAAAATATAACTGATATGAAAATATAAATACCTGTTTATTAAAACGTTAATAGATTATATTTTAATTATTTGTGTTCGTAGTAAAATTCCTACTATCAATAAAAGACAGATAATTTAGTATATTATTTAACTTCGCAAAAAATATTTTTCTTTGAAAAGCATACTTATTCATCCTGCATATTTACCAAATATTATTACCGTTGCTGAAATTACTCAGGCAGATAAAGTCGTATTTGAAACTCACGATAACTATCAAAAGCAGAGCTATCGCAACCGCACGTATATTGCGACTTCTAACGGTTCATTGTTATTGAATATCCCGGTGAGACATCATAAAATCGCCGGTAAACATAAAAAAACAAGCGAAGCATTTATAGAGAATAGTTTTTTATGGCAGAGACAACATTGGCGCTCTATACAGATTGCATACCGCACTTCGCCATTTTTTGAATTCTATGAAGACGATTTTGAAGGTCTTTTTAATGAAAAATATGAGAAGCTAATGGATTTTAATTTGGCTTCTATTAGCGCGGTTTTAGAAGCATTGCAGGTCGATATTGTGCAAACTAACTCCAGCGCATATGAAAACGAAACTGAATTTGCTGATAAAAGATATTTGATTGATGCTAAGCGCAAAGTGAATGTTACACCACCCCCATATGCTCAGGTTTTTCAGGATAAACATGATTTTATTCCCAATCTTTCTGTACTAGATTTGCTCTTTAATGAAGGCCCGAATGCGCTTACGTATCTTGAAAATCTAAATCTTAAGATTTAATCCTGAAAGTTGCCTTAACAGGATAGTGATCTGAATATGGCTGCTTAAAGTTTTTAAAACCCAGAGTTTCAAAAATGGGATCTGTAAGTATAAAATCGATCCTCAAAGGTATAATATCGAAAATAAATGTCTGGCCAAAACCAGAACCGGCTTCTTCAAAAGTATCTTTCTTCTCCCCTCTTATCTTCTTATAGATATATGAGAATGCCGTATTATTAAAATCACCAGCTACAATTTTAGGATAAGGGCAGTTTGCCTCGCTTCTTAAAAAAATTTCTGACTGCTCCTGTTGTTTTTTAAATGCGCTGCCTACTCTTGATATCAGTTTTTTAGAATCTTCATGTTGTAATTCTGAGAATTCTGGTGTTAGAGATAAGGTTTGCATGTGTAGATTGTATACTCTTATTGTATCCTTATCTTTTACTATATCTACATAGATTCCGTTATTAAAACTATTCGGAAAATCAAGAGACTCCTGTTTAATGATCTTATATTTAGAATAGATCATTTGATACATCGTTTTCCTTTTCCCCTTTGGCAGCTTAAAAGAGAAAGGATATCGATCTGCAGGTAGTTCTACAATGGGTAAATACTCCTGAAAACATACAATATCAGGATTTTCATCAAGTATCAAAGTCTTAATCTTAGCAGGTATACTATCTGTTTTTAAGAATTGAAACTTATTAAACGATCTTACATTATAGCTCAGTAAACTAATACCCTTTTCCTGTTTTACTTCTGTGCCCGTAAATTTATATAAGGTGGTGTTTTGCAGCAATCCTAGAGCTAACACAATACCAGAAAGTAAGAGTTGTTTTTTGAACTGGATCAACCAGTAAGCGACAAAAATCAGGTTAATAATGATCAAAACCGGTATAACAAGGGTTAAAACCGACAAAGGCGGAAATATGCGTGGAGGCATAAAAGGCAAAACATAGCCTACCAAAAGAAAGAATGCAAAAAAACTGTTGATTACAAAAACGATCTTGTTGAAAAGACTAAGTGATTTCATCAATTTTCCTTTCCTGCTTTAAATAAAAAATCTTTTTCCTGTTTAGACAAACTCTCGTAGCCGCTTTTACTAATCTTATCTAAAATGTCGTCAATCTTACGTTGCTGCTCGTTTTTAGACATATCGTTACTATTTCTGGCAGGTCGGGATGCCGTAGCATTTCTATTGCGATAAACAGTCTTCATATTTGCCGTTTTCTCCTTCTTCTTAAAGTAAGAGGCAAAACTATCTATCATTCTTTCCCACCACAATCCTATATCGTTACCCTTGCCTAATTGTAAAGCGTATACGTAACCAAAAATAGCACCGCCCAAATGAGAGAGCAAGCCACCGGCGTTAGCAGAATTAGGTATTTGTACCAAATCAACTAACACGACAAACAAACCTATTTGCCATAGCTTCACATTAAAAAATATAACGCGCACTTCAGTATTAGGCGTATAAGCAGCTATAAATATCATGATAGCAGTAACAGCTGCAGATGCACCTATGAGAATGGCATTACTTTTAATCAAAACAGGAAACACGTTATAAGACAGCATGTAGAACAAGCCACCCGCAATCGCTCCCAGAAAATAAATAGTAAGAAATCTTTTTTCTGCGAAAAGATTAAGCACAATATTTCCAAACCAATAAAGCACCATCATATTCCAGAAAATATGCCAAAAACCTTCATGAAAAAAGGCATAAGTTACAATTGACCACGGCTGTGTGATGAAATAATTAAATGATGATGGTAAGCTAAACCATTGCTCAAGAGCACCTCCCGGGTAACCCAATATCCAGTCAAGCAAAGTAAAACCTATCCATACCAACGCATTGATGACAATAAGTTTTATGAGAACATTTGCCGTCTTAAATTGATACATCAGGTTGTTTGTCGCCATATTAATACCAGCGTTTGTTGTTAAAACTATTTTTCTTCCAATACCAGATCATAATAAAGCCAAATAAAGCTCCACCTAAATGCGCAAAATTAGCAATATTCTGTCCAAAAAGAGAAAAACCTGTCACCCCTGAAAATAGATCAATGAGTAAGATAACAGGAATAAAGTATTTCGCTTTCACCGGTATAGGAACAAATATGAGAAATAATTCAACATTAGGAAACATCATCCCAAACGCTACCAGAATACCATATATTGCTCCTGAAGCTCCTACCGCAGAAACGGAAAATGCTTCTATCATACTCTGCACTTGTCCTGCTTCTGCAATACTGGGATATGAATACTGCCCGGTTTGCATAATACCGGTAAAGGCATTATTAACTACATCTTTGATCTCCGCCGGAGAATATCCTGCGTCTAATAAAGCATTATAACCACCCTGGTAGTGATAATATCCTACTAAAGTATGTATAAGAGCAGCTCCTAAACCAGCTGAGAAATAGAAGAAAATAAACTTTTTTTGCCCCAGCATCTGCTCGATAGGGCTACCAAACGCCCAGAGTGCATACATATTAAAAAGAATATGCATAATACTTCCCTGATCATGCATAAACATATGCGTAAGCGGCTGCCAGAACTCAAAATTGGGATTTTCAGGAAACCAGAGTCCAAAAAGCTGGACGGCATTTGGTACTAAAAATTGTGATCCCAGATAGAAGATCACATTTACGATTATAAGTATTTTTACTGTTTCTGTTATTTTTCCCATCAATTTTCTTTGTCACTGTAAATCACAAAAATTACAGTTTATGAACTAAATTTTCTATCGAGTTCGTCAACGCTAACTGTGACAAACGTTTTTTTATTAAAAGGCGACAATGCGGGCTCTTTACAGGCAAACAATTTATTTACTAAATGCTCACGCGAAAGCTCATCGAGCTTCTCACCGCTTCTTACAGCCATACTGTTTGCCATACTTTTTGCCAGAACATCAGTCTGACTAAAACCAGCATCAGGAACCTCATGTTGTACATCGCTCAATAATTGATCGAGTACAATTGATACTTCGCTTTCCTGTATGCTTGAAGGTATTCCCACTACTTCAAGCGTGTTTTCTTGCAATATATTAAGCACAAAGCCGGTATTCTCTAACGACTCTTTTAGTTCGTTGAAGATACTTATTTCTGAAGCAGAATATTCTAAGAGAAGCGGAAAAAGCAACTGTTGACTCACAGATTCCTTAACTGTAATATTTCGAAGTAATTCTTCATACAAAATACGCTGATGCGCACGATGTTGATCTATAATAACCATACCGCTCTTAATAGTACTTACAAGATATTTCTTGTGAAGCTGATAAGTACTTCCGGAAGAAGTATTATCTGTAAAAGAAAGATCACCCTGACTCTCGTGTTCTTCAAAAATGGGTTCATTATGAACTCTGCTTTCAATTTCTACACGGCTAAAATCTGTAGTGTTTTTAGACAAAGGAGATTTTTTTTCAAGACCTTCAAAAGCATTTTCCCAACCTGCACTACTTTTCTTTTCAAAAGAACTATGTCGTTGAACAGGTTTTGATTCAACAGTTTTAAAAGGATTATAATTGTGATCAACCTCTACACGCGGTGCCTGCAGATCTTTGTCTTTGTAAGAATAAGGAGTATCAAAACTAGCATCCCGATTAAAATCTAAAACAGGAGCTATATTAAACTGCCCCAGACTGTGTTTTATGCATGATCTTAAAAGTGTATAGATCGCATGCTCATCTTCAAACTTCACCTCTGTTTTAGTAGGGTGAATATTTATATCTATCGTTTTAGGATTTACATCTAAGTAAATAAAGTAACTAGCTCGTGCCCTATCCTGTAAAAGTCCGTCAAACGCTGCTGATACCGCATGATTAAGATATGGATGCTTTATGAAACGACCATTGGCAAAAAAAAACTGCTCGCCCTTGGTTTTTCTGGCAAATTCTGGCTTTAGTATAAAACCACTAATATTTACTATTTCTGTATCCTCATGCAACGGCACCAACTTTTCATTGGCTTTGCTGCCAAAAATATTTACAATGCGCTGTCTTTTATTTGAGGCTGGCAAATTGAACATTTCGTTCTCATTATGATAGAAAACAAATGCCACATTTTCGTGAGCAAGAGCTACACGATGAAACTCATCAATAATATGCTTAAACTCTACATTATCAGATTTGAGGAAATTTCGCCTGGCGGGAATATTGAAAAAAAGATTTTTAACGGCAATTGAGGTTCCTTCTGCAGCAGCTACTACTTCCTGAGATTTAACCTGACCGCCTTCAATCTGTATACAAGTGCCCAGTTCATCTTCTTTAGTTCGGGTTTTTAATTCTACATGTGCCACTGCAGCAATTGATGCCAGTGCCTCACCTCTAAAACCTTTTGTATGTAAAGCGAAAAGATCTTCAGCTTTCTGAATTTTTGAAGTGGCATGTCTTTCAAAACTTAGTCGAGCGTCTGTACCGCTCATACCTTTCCCATCATCAATAACCTGAATAAGCGTTTTACCAGAATTTTTTAAAACCAGTTTTATGGTAGCAGATCCTGCATCAAGTGCATTTTCCAGAAGTTCTTTAACTACAGAAGCCGGGCGTTGTACTACTTCTCCCGCAGCAATTTGATTAGCTACGTGATCAGGTAAAAGCTTAATAATGTCTGCCATTTATCTGGGTTGCCTAAAAATAGAAAGATCAAAATCGATTATGTACAAAAATAGAAATAGAAGTATAATTACAATATAGACTATTGTTCTATTTATCCCTCTGTTACCTCTGTTGCGGCTGGAAATACGTGCTTCAGACCATTGCGCTCTAAAGTCATTTGCATTTGTAGCGTCTTTGTATTTTTGGAATTTAGAATCAAAATCATAGGGATTCCCAATGTCCTTACCCTTGTAGTATCTGGGCGTATAGTTAAAACGGCTATTATGCTTTTGTTTTAGAATATTAATTTTCACGGTAGATTCCCTTTCTTTAAATATTACTCAAATTTACAATAAATACCCTTAAATTTCTTCTTTACAGGTATTCATTCTAGATGAGCAAAAAGCGTTCCACCTTTAAATTATTGTCTCTCTAAAACTTAGAGTCTTTTCGCAATTGCGCCATTTTTAT
The DNA here is from genome assembly GCF_047946675.1 of Leeuwenhoekiella sp. A16. Taxonomy (GTDB): domain Bacteria; phylum Bacteroidota; class Bacteroidia; order Flavobacteriales; family Flavobacteriaceae; genus Leeuwenhoekiella. The sequence continues at coordinate 3,386,367 of NZ_CP172313.1, read as the reverse complement.
TGCAGCTATAGCAGCTTCTGTACCCTTATTACCATGTTTGCCGCCACTGCGATCAATAGCTTGTTGCATGGTATTGTCTGTAAGTACACAGAAAATAACAGGAATATCGTTTTGTACATTAAGATCTTTAATACCCTGAGTAACACCTTCACAAACAAAATCAAAATGCTTTGTTTGCCCTTGTATAACGCTACCTACAGCAATTACAGCATCTAGCATGTCATAGCTTTGCTGCATCTTTTTGCAACCGTATATTAGTTCAAAACTTCCGGGAACATTCCAGCGTACGATGTTTTCACTTATCGCTCCACAATCTTTTAATGCCGCAAAAGCACCTTTAAAGAGGCCCTCTGTAATTTCATGATTCCACTCTGAAACAACAATCCCAAACCGAAAATCTTTCGCGTTTGGGATTGTTGCCTTATCGTAAGCCGACAGATTTGTTGTCGCCATAATATGATATATGTTTTAATTAGAAGCTTTAGCCATACCTAAATACAGGTCAACATTTTTAGCTTCGGCAGAAGTACTGTACTTCTCTTTTATTTCATTAAGCAAACTAACTGCTTTATCATTGTCACCTAGCTCTATCGCAGTAACACTTGCTTTTAAAAGAAAACGCGGAGTCGTAAAATCATTCTTTCTCATGTTTGCCGCTTTCTCATAATAACCTAAAGCTTCTTCAGGTTGCTCAAGTTGTATAAAAGCATCTCCTATAGCTCCTTTTGCAAGTGGTGCAAGAATCTCATCATCAAGTGTAAAATCTTCTAGTTGATCTATAGCTTCCTGATATTGATTAGTATTTAAATAAGCCATCCCGGCGTAATAATGAGCAAGGTTACCAGCTTTGGTACCGCCATAGTTATCTATTATATCAAGAAAACCATACTTGCCTTCACCACCGTTAAGAGACATATTATAAAGAGAATCTTTAGCTGCAAGACCATTTAAAGCTTCGTTAAAATAATTCTGCGCCTGGTACATCTCATTAGAAGCCTCAAGTTCTTTAGGCTCCTGTATAAATTTTTTGTACCCTAAGTAAGCTAGTACACCCACTACAATTAGACCTATGATGATAAAAATCCATTTTTGATTTTTCTCTACCCAGGCTTCTGTTCTAGTGGCACCCTCATCAAGACTAGAAAAAACTTCTGCAGTTGTACTCTCATCCTGCTGAACATCTTCTTGTTCTTCTTTGGTTTTTGGTTTGTACCCTCTCTTTTTATATGTAGCCATACTTAAACTTTTGTTGGGCGCAAAAATAAAATTTTTATTCAATATTAAAAGGCTATTGTTTTGTTATTTTATAATAATTTGCTTAGAGAAATTGATTTTTATAACTACTTAAAAATTAAATAATTAAACTTTAAAAACGCTTAAATAATTTTATGATCCTTCAAGCACTTTCGCTTATTAATTATAAAAATTTTGAATCTGCCACGTTTGAACTTGATGCAAAAATCAACTGTTTTGTGGGTAATAACGGCGTAGGGAAGACAAATATCCTCGATGCTATTTACCACTTATCTTTTGGCAAAAGCTACTTTAACCCTATTACTACTCAGAATATTAACCACGACGCAGATTTTTTTGTAATTGAAGGTTTATATAAAAAAGACGACAGGGATGAGAAAGTCCTGGTAAGTGCAAAACGTGGGCAAAAAAAAGTTATTAAGCGAAATGCAAAACAATATGAGCGCTTTGCAGAACATATAGGTTTTTTACCCCTTGTAATAATTTCGCCTGCAGATCGTGATCTTATTATAGAAGGAAGCGATACGAGAAGAAAATTTATAGATGGCGTTATTTCGCAAAGTGATAAAACCTATCTCAATAATCTAATTTCATACAATAAGATACTTTCGCAGCGTAATGCGCTTCTTAAATACTTTGCTGCCAATCGTACTTTTGATGAAACTACACTCGCTGTTTACAACGATCAAATGGCAGCTATTGGGCTAAACATTTTTAATGCCCGTAAGGATTTTCTTGAAAAATTCACACCTATTTTTCAGCAGCGATATGCTTCTATAAGTGGTGGCAGAGAAGAAGTCAGGTTAAAATACAAAAGCCAGTTAAACGAAGCGCCACTTTCCCAATTATTTAAAGAAGCTTTACCCAAAGATCGCATGTTGCAGTATACAAGCGTTGGGACGCACAAAGATGATCTAAGCTTTAAAATAGAAGGACATCCTATTAAGAAATTTGGCTCTCAGGGCCAACAGAAATCGTACCTTATAGCATTAAAACTGGCACAATTTGATTTTATAAAACAGGTTAGCGGCACCACTCCCCTGCTTTTGCTTGATGACGTTTTTGATAAACTCGATGAATCAAGAGTTAAGCAGATCATAGAACTGGTTAATAATGATAATTTTGGCCAGTTATTCATTAGTGATACACACCCAGAACGTACCGAAAATATTGTGAAAGAAATACACCAGACCTATAAAATATTTAAGCTATGAAGTTTAAATTTATAACACTTCTTCTGGGTTTGTGTTTTTACTCCTGTACAAAGCAAGACCCTCAGGATCAAAAGAAGAATATAAGTGGTTATTGGGAAATTAAAAAAGTAGAAACCCCTTATGGCAAAGAAGTTGAGTACGCTATGAGCACACTTATTGATTATATCGAGTTAAAAGACACAACAGGTTACCGCTTAAAGCTGGCTCCTGTAATTGACGGTAGTTTTAAAAAAAGTGAAAGCCGTGAAAACATAATCGCAAAGGTAGAAGATGACAGTTTGAGGTTGTATTACAGCACACCTTATGATAAATGGAAAGAAACTGTGCTTCTCGCTGATGGCGAAATTTTAAAAGTTAAAAACGAAAAAGGAATTATATACACTTATAAACCTTTTGAAAAAATAGATATTACACAATAATGGCACAACGAGACGCAGATCCAAAATCTATTAAAGACGTGCTTGGCGCTTTTGTAGAAAAAAATAAATTACAAAAAGGAATAGATAAAGTAGATGTCGCAGAAGCCTGGAATGCTGTTATGGGGCCCGCTATTGCAAAATACACTTCCTTAATAAAATTAGACAGAGATCGCTTACTCGTTCAGTTAAGCTCATCGGTTTTGCGGGAAGAATTGGGTTATGGCAGAGAAAAGATTATTAAAAACCTAAATGAAGAATTAGGCCGTGACGTCATAAAATCGCTCATTTTAAGGTGAAAATCGGTGAAAATTGTCGAAAATCGACATTGGTATAAACAAAAAACGCTACCATTTTGGTAGCGTTTTTCTGTATTATTAAATGAAATTTTCTAGAACATTTCACGTCCTGAAAAATGAAAAGCGCTCTCAATTGCAGCGTTCTCATCACTGTCGCTACCATGTACAGCATTTTCTCCCATAGAAGTCGCATATAAACTACGTATTGTACCTTCTGCAGCATCTGCAGGGTTTGTAGCACCTATAAGCGTACGAAAATCTTCTACTGCATTCTCTTTTTCAAGTACAGCAGCTACAATTGGCCCGCGCGTCATAAATTCTACCAATTCACCAAAGAAAGGCCGTTCTTTATGTACACCGTAAAATTCTTTTGCATCTGCAAGAGTCATTTGTGTAAGCTTCATCGCAACAATGCGAAATCCAGCTGAGTTTATTTTTTCTAAAATTGCACCTATATGACCGTTTTCTACAGCATCAGGCTTAAGCATTGTAAATGTTCTGTTTGTCGCCATTTTTCTTGTTTTAATTTTCGCAAAAGCGAAAACTTTATTTTTTAAAAACGCTGCAAAACTAAGATTTTTAGGTTAAAAACCTCAATTTTTGTATTAATAAACCTGTTTTAATTCCTGCAACACCTTACCATCATCACCGCGTATCTTAAAAGTTACCGTGGCATTCATAAAATCAAAGTCAAGGGTTTCAAAACTGGTCGAGCTAACAACCTCGCCTACCCTGTATTTATTAGGTTCACCGCTGTATGCCGTATAAGAATGTGTGAGTCCGCTGCCGGTGAAATCTATCAAGGGATAATTTAAACCATTAATTTCCTTTTTAGAAAATTCAGAAATGTGCCTGTCGCCACTTAAAACGATTACATTATTTGCTTTGGTTTCTTGCAGCAATTTTATAAACCTGTCTACCTCATGCGGAAAATTGCCCCAAGTCTCAAAACCGTGTTCTGCACTTAATAATTGTATACTACTCATGATAACATTGTAATCTGCACCCTCTGTAAGTTCATCCTGAAGCCAATCCCATTGCGCATCACCCAACATGGTGCCTTCGCCATAATCGTTAGGTTTGTAACGTTTCCCTTTTTCAGTAGCTGGCGTTAATGCGCTTCTAAAGTAACGCGTGTCAAGCAGAATGACTTTTACAGAAACCGTATCTATAGTAAAGGTTTTTGAATAATAAATCCCTTCTCTGGTTCTTCTGGGATCACTTTGACTCACATTTAGAAAATCAAGAAAAAGCTGTTGACTTTCATCCTTTTTCGCGTATTCTGCACCACCATCATTGAGACCATAATCATGATCATCCCAAGTGCCCATAATAGGAATGCTTGAACGAAGTTTTTTATAAGCATGCACTTCATTTTGTCGCTCATAAAACTGGGTCATCTTCTTCATATTATCAGTATCTGCGTAGACCACATCCCCGCCCCAGATAAAAACATCTGGTTTAATTTTAAGAATATCGTCCCAGTACAGATTAGGCAACTGCGTCTTATTACAAGAACCAAAAGCAATTGTAAAATCTGAAATATCTGTTTTGTTTTGGCTAGAGCCAAATTGACTAAATGCCAAACAAATAGGGAGCAATAATTTAATTGTGAATTCGTTTTTTGAACTAAAAAGGAAACTTCTCATTGGTTAATATTGGTTTAAGTCAAAATTAAAGTTTCTAATATTATCTCTCTATGAAGAAATTGTATCTTCGCCCCTTATGAATAAAGAAGCAGTATTAAAGCTTAAGTCGCTACTTTCAGCGCCTAAAAAGATAGTGATTGTACCACATAAGAACCCAGATGGTGATGCAATGGGTTCAACACTTGCCCTTTATATTTACCTAAAAAAAACAGGGCATGATGCTCTAGTGATCGCTCCTAACGATTATCCTAAATTTTTAAAATGGTTACCTTGTGAAGATACCGTTTTAAAATATGAGCACAATAAAGAGGAAGCTAACTCTAAAATTGCCGAAGCTGATCTTATTTTCACTTTAGACTTCAACGCACTCTCACGTACTGGCGAAATGGGTGATGTTTTACAAGAAGCCACAGCAGATTTTGTCATGATAGATCATCATCAACAACCTGATGATTATGCTGTAGTTACATACAGCGACGTGACAATTTGCGCTACCAGTCAGATGGTTTATCATACCTTAGAGCAATTAGAAGCTACAGATCTTATAGATAAAGATATGGCTACCTGCATGTACACCGGTATTATGACAGACACCGGTTCTTTCAGGTTTAGTTCTACCACGTCAGAAACACATCGTGTAATTGCTCATCTTATAGATCATGGTGCAGATAATGCATATATTCATGAGCAAATCTATGATGCTAACAGCTTTCACAGGATGCAACTTCTGGGCAAAGCGCTTACAAATCTCACAGAAGTGCCAGGATATAAAACCGCATTTATTACACTCACTCAGGATGAACTCGATACTTTTAATTATCAAAAAGGAGACACAGAAGGTTTTGTGAACTACGGGCTCTCACTTGATGGTATAAAACTTGCTGCCATTTTTATAGAAAGCAGACAAGATAATATTGTGAAAATATCATTGCGATCAAAAGGTGATTTCTCTGTAAATGAAATGGCCAGAACGCACTTTTCAGGTGGTGGTCATATCAATGCAGCCGGTGGTAAAAGTGATGATTCACTTGCTGAAACCGTTGCATATTTTATTAGTATATTACCCCAATATAAAGAAGCCCTACATGAATAGATTCTTGACAGCGATTGCGGTTCTCTTTACGGTTTTCGCCTGTAAAACTCCAGAAGCACGCAGACCTATCTCTCAAAAAACCGGTTCGACTATAGAAGCTTCTATAGAGCGTAATAAAAAGCTCAATGAGAAAGAAGAAAATATTATAGAATCTATCATCAATCAAAATCCAGATAGAGAATATTTCTCATCTGCCAGTGGTTTCTGGTACTATTATAATGTACAAGACACGAGCACAACTCAAAAACCTGTAATAGGAGATCTGGTAAATTTTGATTACGATATTAAAAGCCTTGATGGCAAAACAATTCTCACTCAGAAAGATCTGGGCACACAGAACTACCAGATAGACCAAAGCAATCAAGAATTAATTTCTGGCTTGCGCGAGGGATTAAAACTTATGAAAGAAGGAGAAACGGTTACTTTCCTTTTCCCTTCTCATAAAGCCTTTGGCTACTACGGTTATGAAGATAAAATAGGCTCTAACCTGCCTATTCAATCTACGGTTACCCTAAATCAAATAAAAACAAATAACATTGAAGATTAATTATGAAAAAACTATCACTGGTTCTTTTTACACTTATGCTTGCCTTTGTTGCCTGCGACGACAAATATCCAGATCTTGAAGACGGGATGTACGCTGCAATACAAACAGATAAGGGCACTATGCTTGCTCAACTTTATTTTAATAAAACCCCTGCAACTGTAGCTAGTTTTGTATCTCTGGCAGAAGGAAACAGCAAAGCCGTAGATTCTGCATACAAAGGAAAACCTTTCTACGACGGACTCACATTTCACCGCATCATCAAAGATTTTATGATACAAGGTGGCGATCCTGAAGGTACAGGAAGCGGTGGCCCGGGCTACAAGTTTTTTGATGAACTAAGACCAGAACTGCGCCATGATACTACCGGTGTTTTATCTATGGCAAATTCAGGATTTGGTACAAACGGAAGTCAGTTTTTTATCACAGATGCCGCTACTCCACATTTAGACGGTTACGATCTTGCAGGTACACTAAAAGATTGTGAAAACCCAAGAGTAAGCTGTCACACTGTTTTTGGCAGACTAATAAAAGGTTTTGATGTACTTGATTCTATCACAGAAGTAGAAATGGAAAACCCACAGATGGGAAGACCTAAAACACCTGTAAACATTCAAAAGATAACGATTATACGAAAAGGTAACGCTGCCAAAAAATTTGATGCTCCTGCCGTTTTTGATAAAGAACTTGCTAAAAAAGCTGAAGAAGATCGTGCTGCAGCTGAAGCAAAAGCTGAAAAGCTGAAAGCGGTAACAGCTAAATTTGATGAGCAACGTGCACAGGCAGATACTCTGGAAAGTGGACTAGCGATCTATTTTCAGAAAAAAGGAGATGGCCCTAAACCTAAACTTGGTCAGACAGTTCTTGTAGATTATGCAGGTTATTTTAGCGATGGTGAACTTTTTGACACCAGCATAAAAGAGGTTGCAGATGAATATGAAAAACAAACCCGCCCAGAAGGTCAGTATGAATGTATTGAAGTGGCTTACAGCCCAGATGCGCGTATGATCGCGGGTTTTAAAGAAGGAGTACAACAAATGAAAGTGGGCGATAAAGCAACACTTTTCATTCCTTATCACCTGGCTTATGGAGAGCGCGGTTATGCTGTGATTCCAGCCAAGGCAGATCTAATTTTTGAGATCGAGATTGTTTCTATCAAAGGAGAAGAAAGCAAATAAGAATTTCGCTTAAAGCGAAAAAAAAACCGCTGTACACATCAGCGGTTTTTTTATGTTCAATTTTTAAGAAAACATGTCGGCAGATGTTAAGCTCTTCTAAAAAATGGCAGTTTGTGTATTAAAATTAGGTTGCCTGACATTGATTTTACTAAACTTTGCAATTCACATTAAAAATTTTGAACATGATAAGATTTAAAAATAATATTCTAAAGTTAGTGCTCGCAGGAGCTTTAATAGGCGGTATGAGTTTAACAACCCAGGCACAGGAGACAACAGCTCCGGCAGCAACAACCGCTGCTACTGAAGTATCTACTGCAGAACTGAATAAGTTTGCAGATGCATTTAAAGAAGTACAGGTAGAAAACCAAACCGCCCAGCAGGAAATGATGGGAATCATAAAAGATAAAGGGCTTAATATACAACGCTTCAATGAGATTCAAAAATCAACAATGGATCCTAACAGCAAACTTGAAGTTACAGACGAAGAAATGAAAATGCACGCTGCAATTGTAGGCGAACTAGAAAAAATGCAGCCTGAACTGGAAACTAAAATGGAAGCTATTATTGAAGATAGCGGTTTAACGTTAGATCGTTATAAAGCGGTGGCTATGGCACTTCAAAACGATAAGGGCCTACAACAAAAGTTTCAGAGTATTCTAATGAAAAAACAAACAGAAGGATAAAATTCTTACCGAATTATAATTAAAAAGGTGTCACGTTGTGCGACACCTTTTTTTTATTTAGAGTAATGGATTTATTACACTCTAACAGGAATATCTTTTAATATCTCCTGAATAAATATCCAGAATTTTTGCACTGAAGATATACTAACGCGCTCATCTGGAGAATGAGCTCCTTTAATTGTGGGGCCAAAAGAGATCATATCAACATCAGGGTAATTCTGGCCCAGAATACCACATTCTAAACCTGCATGACAAGCGGCGACATGAGGTTCTGCATTGTTCAATTTTTTATATTTCTCTACTAAAACCTTCAGTATAGCGCTGTCCATATTAGGTTTCCAGCCCGGGTATTCACCCGAAAATTCAACATCGCAACCTATAAGTTCAAAAGCACTGCGAATGGTGTTAGCAAGATCTATACGCGTAGATTCTACAGAAGAGCGCGTTAGGCACAGAACTTCAATCTTTCCATTCCCTACTGAAACGCGAGCTACATTATTAGAGGTTTCTACTAAATCTGCAATATCCGGACTCATACGAAAAACGCCATTCCAGGCAGTCTGCATCGCTCGTATAAAACCTTCCTGCACACCAAGATCTATTACCGTTTTGTATGCTTCAGCTTCAGTAAATGTAAATTTAAGATCAGGATCTATACTTTTATATTCATCTTTTATCGTTTCGGCCAGCTCATTCATGTCTTCTAAAAAAGCATCCTTATGAACGGAATCTATATTGATACAGGCAACGCTTTCGCGAGGAATCGCATTCCGTAATCCACCACCATTTATTGATGAAATTCTTATTCCGTAATTTTCAAATCCGTCAGTAAATAACCGATTTATGATCTTATTTGCATTACCCAGACCTTTATGAATTTCCATCCCAGAATGACCACCTTGCAAGCCGTTAACCACAATCTCAAAACCGGTTTTTCCTGCTTCAACAGGTTCTTCCTTATAAGTTCTCGTGGCGGTGATATCTATACCGCCGGCACAGCCTACCCCTATCTCATCATCTTCTTCGGTATCCAGATTTAGTAAAATATCACCGTTTAAAATACCACCTTTTAAGCCCATTGCACCAGTCATGCCGGTCTCTTCATCTATCGTAAAAAGCGCTTCTATAGCGGGATGCGGAATATTTTTGCTCTCAAGAAGCGCCATAATAGTCGCAACACCGAGACCATTATCTGCACCCAGCGTAGTGCCTTGCGCCTTAACCCAATCACCTGCTATTTGCATCTGGATACCCTGCTCATCAAAATTAAAGGTAGTGTCGTTGTTTTTTTGATGAACCATATCAAGATGCGACTGAAGGATCACCGCTTTTCTATCGTGCATACCGATTGTCGCCGGTTTTTTAATAATAACATTGCCCACATGATCTACAAAAGTTTCCAGCCCAAGATTTTCACCAAACTGCTTCATAAAATCTATGACGCGATCTTCTTTTTTAGAAGGGCGTGGAACTGCATTAAGGTCTGCGAAATTCTTCCAAACGGAAACGGGTTGTAATTGATATATTTGAGAATTGCCCATAAAATTAATTTTATGCAAATTTAACCTTCCAGAGATTTTAATTACCTTGATTTGGTTATAATATACAATCAATTTTGGGATTCGCAGCTTTTTAAATCAACTTGAAATTTTTGACTTATACAGATGAGAAGTCAATAATTTATAATGCTATAAAACATAAGACCATTATGGGAATTTTTCAGGCTTCCATTCATTTGATATATGTAATAAGCACCAAAGGTGCACATATCGTCCTAGTTTAGATAAATAAAAGTATATTTAGTACGCATATAAACAAGTTAGCGACAAGCAAAACAAACGTGTGAATTAAATATATTTTATACGTGTATTTATTTTTTTCATATCTTTGTGGAAGAACTTTAATAATATCGCCATGAACACAAAACTCACTTTAACAATTGAACAAGAGATTATTAAAAGAGCAAAGGATTATGCTAAGGAAAAAAACCGTAGTCTTTCTGATATAATTGAAAATTACTTAAAAGTTCTTACAAAGGAAGAAAAGCAACAAAAAGACAAAAAATTGAATCCTGTGGTTAGTTCCTTAAAAGGTTCTTTCAAGATGCCAAAAAATATGGATTATAAAAAAGAACTCAGAAACCGTTTAGAAGAGAAATATTTATAATGGATAAAGTTCTTATTGACACAGATGTCCTCTTAGATTTCTTTTTTGATCGAAAACCGTTTGCGGAATTTGCTGGTGAAATTCTAAATCTTTGCGAGGAGAATAAATTAAAAGGTTACACAACTCCTGTAATTATTTGCAACGTATATTACTTATTAAGAAAAACAGCAAACCACGATCTGGTTATAGAAAAAATAAAACAACTTTTAACCCTAATAGATGTACTTATAATGGATAAAGAAGTTGTGTTAGATTCCTTGAATTCAGGTTTTAAAGATTTTGAAGATGCACTACAGAATTTTTCAGCTGTAAAAAATGGAAAAATCAATATTGTCTTGACAAGGAATATCAAAGATTATAAAAAAAGTGATTTGGCTGTATTAACTCCAGAAACATATTTAAAAGGAAACGCCAGTCGCTAACACTATATAACAGAAATGGTGGCTAAGAGAAGATTTCAAAAGCCGCTGTTTATTTGTGAAAATCGGTTAAAAGCCGAAAAATTGGTAATTTACTCCACCACTTCGGTTATACGAGACCGTTACATACAAGAGCGCCACAAAATTAAAATTGCTTACTAGCTTCAAAAATCTAGTATTTTACCACCAAAATCGCTCAAAAACATCTCAAAACTGGAAGGAAACTGTCAGGAAACGTTCAGGAAGATTGCGGATAAAAATCCGGTTTGCGGACCAAAAAAACGCTAAAAACCTATCAAAAATCCGACAGAACCTAGGCGCAAACGTTGCGGAAAAAATCCATTCGGCGAACCAAAAAACTCCTAAAAACGCCGAAAAACTATCTCAGCGGATTAGAAAATCAGAATGGATAAAAACCACTAAAAATTGACCAAAATCGCGGACAATCAATCAAAACTGAGAACGGATTTTAGAATATTACGGACTTCTCTCCTAGCTAAAAAAGCTGAGTTGGTTAAATGCTCCAGTATGTAACAAAGTATAAAAGCAATAACGGCGGATTTTCTGCCGAAAATCAGTGCGTTTCTGCTACTTTTCTGCAAGCGGAAAATTTGTTGTATATTTTTTCCGTTAAAGCGTTTATACAAAGCCGTTACCCACAAGCTGAAAACCAGCCACATATTTTAGCACTTTCGGTTTTTGCTGACACACAAAGCCAACGCTAAAAAAACCAAAAGAGCTAAAATTTTCCCAACGCTTGAGAATTATGTATTTAAGTATTTGCTTAAATAAGAAATAAACGTAACTTTGTGTTATGGAAAATAATTCTTGCATAAGACAACAAGCCGATATTAAACAAATAAATCGTTGCAAAGACACAGTTTCGGAATTAAGCGAATCGTTCGACTATTTGGCGAACGGACTTTCATTAGTCGGAAATAGCGTTCGACTAAAAATACTTTACCTACTCTTTGAGGAAAAAAGACTTTGTGTTTGTGATTTAAGCGACATTCTCGGAATGAATATTTCTGCTATTTCTCAACATTTGAGAAAAATGAAAGACAGAAATCTATTGGAAACCGATAGAGAATCCCAAACGATTTTTTACTCACTTACGGCTGAATACGAAAAATTACTGAACCCATTCTTTGAGATACTTGATAAAAACAAAATTTTAGAAACGATATGAAAAGCGAAAACAAATTAATTGGTGCAGGTTTGTTAACTGCTATTACAGCTTCATTATGTTGTATTACACCAGTTTTGGCTCTAATAGCAGGAACAAGCGGAATTGCTTCAACATTTTCGTGGATTGAACCTTTTAGACCTTATTTAATTGGACTGACAATTTTAGTTCTTGGCTTTGCTTGGTATCAAAAACTTAAACCTCAAAAAGAAATCGACTGTGATTGTGAGACGGACGAAAAACCAAAATTTATTCAATCAAAAAAATTTTTAGGAATTGTAACCGTATTTGCAATTGTAATGTTGGCTTTTCCATATTATTCAGGAATTTTTTACCCAAACACAGAAAAGCAAATAATTGTAGTTGACAAATCGGATATTAAAACAACTGAATTTAAAATCAGCGGAATGACTTGTGCGAGTTGCGAAGAACACGTAAATCACGAAGTAAATAAACTCAACGGAATTGTAAACTCAAAAACGTCCTACGAAAATGGAAATGCAATCATTGAGTTTGACAAAACCAAAACCAACGAAACGGAAATCGAGAAAGCAATTAACTCAACAGGTTATAAAGTAACCGACAAAAAAGAAAACTAATGGAAGTTCAATTAAAATCAGAAATTACTTGCCCAAATTGTGGACATAAAAAAGTAGAAGATATGCCAACAAACGCTTGTCAATTTTTCTACAAATGTGAGAATTGTAAAACGGTTTTGAAACCAAAAGAGGGAGATTGTTGTGTTTATTGTTCTTATGGTACAGTAGCTTGTCCACCAATTCAAGAAAATAAAAGTTGTTGTTAAAAAGCCAACGCTAAAAGCCATACACATTTGTAATTCACTTCAGCCGACACACAAGCCAAAAATCACAAAAGAGTATGTCTTTGCCAACGCTGAAAACCAAGCTGAACGGAATAAAGCCAGTGGGTAACAACGTATATAAAAAATAGCGGTTTAGGTGCTAAATCGAAATGGATTTTATAAATTTAAGGTCTGTGTTTAACCGAAAAATTAGTGCAAAAAATCCGCTACTTTTCATATACAAGACCGTTACACGCAAGAGCTTCACAAAATTGAAGTTCGATACCAACTTCTAAAATCAGGTTTTTAAGCCAAAAATCATCCGAAAATATCTCAAAATCGGACTGAAACGGTCTGGAAACTTTGCGGAGAATTTCGGACAAAAACTTGGTTGGCGGACCAAAAAAACGACCAAAAAATACCGGGAAACGGACCTGAAAATCAGAGCGGAAAAAGTGGATCAAAACGTTCAAAAATCTACCAAATTTGATCAAAAATCGGTAAATTATAGAAGAAAATTGGAATCGATAAACTGACTAAACTCGCAACGTAAAAATACCGGAGTTGGGCCGTGCTCCAGCGTGTAACAAAGTATAAAAGCAATAACGGAGAATTTTCTGCCGAAAATCAGCGCGTTCCTGCTACTTTTCCGCAAAGCGGAAAATTTGTTGTATATTTTTTCCGTTAAAGCGTTTATACAAAGCCGTTGGCAATAATACAAAAACAGAAATCTGAATGAAAAATTGGAGTAAAGAAGCAGCTTTAAATTCTCTGAATTTAGCAATTGAGGAAATAGACAATTTGATGACTCTGAAAAGTAATTCAACTGAACATATTAGATGGCTTTCTAATACATTAAGACTTTTAAAAGAGGTGTTCGGACAAAATTCTACATACTACCAAACTTTACATCACTTGAGCTGGCGAGAAACAGGTCAAATGCTGATCCAAAGTTGGGACGTTGAGGGAGCAATTGAGAGAAGACATCATCAAGCATATTTAGGTCAACTTGAAACTGCTAAAGGGTTATTATTAGCTTCAAAAGACCATTTAGAAGCAAGTGAAATAAGTGAAGTCTATAACGGAGATAATACGGCAGAAGAAGCAAGTGACTTAATTCAAATTATAAATTTGGGAGAAAAGAAACTACGAAAACTTATTAGAGAAACACCTACTAAAGAGAAGCAAGTCCAAGATAAATATGAAGATTTGTTAATAGCAAATGATATAAATTATGCAAGAGAATTTCCTCATATTGAATATTCATCAAAACAATATGTTCCAGATTTTAGTATTGAGAAATTGGACCTAGCGATTGAAATTAAACTGTGTAAGAAAGATGAAAAATTATTAATAGCACAAATAAATGACGACATTTTAGCATATAAAACTAAATTTAGAAATTTAATATTCTTGATATATGACATCGGACAAATTAGAGACGTTGATAAATTTAAAGATTCAATTGAACTTCACGAAGATGTTATTGTGCAAATAATTAAAGAATAAAGTACTATTGCCAACACCGTATAAAATTAATTGCTAGTGCTGGTTTACTTACGAAAATCCTCGCGGATTTTCTATTCGGTTAATATTTACTAAGTTTATAGCTACAACCACGCAACTAATCTTATACAAACACGTTATACGTAAATGCTCCGCAAATTAAACCGCAAGCAGAGCGGACAAAACTTGACGGACTTTGACAAGGCTCCTGAATATTTGAAAATCTAAGCGGATTTTTAAGCAGCGGACGCGATTTTTGGTACTTGCAGGTGGGTTTTTCGACTCCAGAAAATCGGTGAAATCTGGGCAAAAATCGGTGGTTTTTGGTGTAAAATCCCTTTTTTCTCCAATCACTCGTGTCGCATCTCCGTATAACACTGGCTATAAGCAATTGCTGCGGAATTTTCTCTCGAAAATTCCTATCTTTCTGCAAAGGTTTGTGGCTAAGCGAAAATCCTAGCGGATTTTTACGCAAATGCGCATAGCCGAGAACCGTTGTATTTAATTGCGCAGCTTTTTTGGAATGGGTGGTTTTTATTCGTTTAGAATGGAGGGTCAATGCAGCTTGATAAAGCTGCTCAAGTCTTTAGCGATTGTCATCGTGGAAAGCCCACTTTCCAACGTTGAGAACGTTAAAAGACTTGAATAAGGTAGCGATTTTTTTTGACAATGTCAAGTTCGATACCGCATGGATCCGTAATCTAAACGAATAAAAACGCTTGCCCGACGGGGTTTATCCCCAGATAAAGACCATAGGGCAAGGCCGCACCCATGATTTTCCATTTTTTCCAAATCAGTACGCGAAGCTGCACAACTCCGTCCTTTTCGCCCCTTTTGCTAAGGCAATTGTCGAGGGCGAAAGAACTAAACACAACAGCGCATATAAGCCATAACGCCCCATCATTTCTGTGAAGGTATCGTCTTTTGAAAAAATATGATACCTTTAGTGAGCGGAGGTGAGGCGTTACGGCTCATATCCGCGAAACGTTAAACACAATAGCTCCATAGAGATTTAAGTTCGTTACCAACTTCCAAAATCCGGAATTTTACCACAAAAAACGCTCAAAAATATCTCAAAATCACACCCAATCAAACTGGAAACTGAATGGAAAATTGCAGATAAAAACCTGCCTTGTGGAGCAAAAAAACGGCCAAATATTGTGGAAATCAATATTGTAATCTGAAAGCGCTAAAAATCAGTAGCAAGTAAAATCATGCCGGAAACTGAACGGAAGATTATGGAAAAAAATAGATAACCAATACGTACAAAAGCGAACTGGAAACTCAAAAAATCCACCGAAATTAACCAAAATCGCAATTCCAGAAATAAATTTGAAAAAGTGACAGACATATATAGAATACTAAAAATGCTAGAGTTGGGTAAGTGCTACAGTGTTTAACAATGAACTAAGCTAAAATCCAAGCTTTCTTCTACTTATTTTACCATGTAGTTAGCATCATAGCATAATCCGGATTTAGCTATTGCAAACGCTTGTTTTATCAGCTTGTTACAAACTGCAATCAAAGCCAATTTCTTACTCTTTCCCTTAGACACGATACGATCAAAAAGAGCTTTGCACTGCGCATTGTGAATGTAGGCGGTAAAACTGCACATAAATAGATGGTTACGCACAAGACCGTCGCCTGTTTTACTTATTCGCGACCTTCCCCGTATACTACTTCCAGAGCTACGTTCATTTGGTGCTAATCCCAGATAGGATGATACTTGTTTATAACTTAAAAAATCTTTGAAGTTAGCCGTACTAAGCATCAATAATACTGCTGTCTTTTTACCTATTCCTGGAATAGTCTGGAGTCTTGCGTATAAGGATGGCTCATTCGCTTTTATCAAAGCCTCAACCTCCTGTTCCAACAGCTGACGCTCTTTTTTAAGAGCTCGTAATTGACGCTTTATGGAAGTAATCATCTTGCCTTTAGTCTGCCCACGACTCTCAAATGCGTGCAACTTGTTCTTCAAGGCCGTAGATTGCTTCAAATACATTTGTATTAATGATAGCAATTCTCTGCCGCTCTCTATATACTCAGGGTCTGGTTCCCAATGCTCTAACTCCTGTTCACAGCTGTACCTGTAGATCATCAAAGCATCACTCTTATCGGTCTTTACGCGCTTGAGCTTCATCTGTATATACCTTTTGATAACCAAAGGATTTACAACACTTACACAAATACCCCTGCCATACAAAAACATAGCAAGCTGGTGATGATAACAGCCTGTCGCTTCCATAACACAATGAGAACTCTCCGGAATAGCCTTTAAAAAAACTTTAAAACCTTTCGTATCATTGGAATAACTACTGTGCCCAGTTTGGCTGCAATAAACATCAAAGCAGTCCTTTGAAATATCTATCCCAAAAAATAATGTACTTTTAATCATAGAATAATTAATTTAGAAAAGAACAAGCTACTTGATTTACAACATCCTAAAAACAAGCTCTAAAGGCCTAATGAACTAAAGGTAATTAAGTAGTAAAAGAGCAGGGATTTACATTGTTGACGGAATCTGAAGTTCCTACGGCTATACTAACCTTACTCTGCTCTTTTGTTCTTTTGAATTGATATTGAAATTTAATAGAAACAAACTTAGGATGGCTATAAGCCATAGCTTATTCCCTACCCTTTTGGAAAATCCTGCGGATTTTCTCCCGCCAGTTTCTTTTTGCTATCTTAGTTTACAAAACCACGCTACGGACACATAGCCTAAACCGTTATACGTAAATGCTCCGCAAATTAAAACGCAAGCAGAGCGAACAAAACTTGGCGGACTTTTAAAAAGCTCATGAATATTTGAAAATCTAAGCGGATTTTTAAGCAGCGGACGCGATTTTTGGTACTTGCAGGTGGGTTTTTCGACTCCAGAAAATCGGTGAAATCTGGGCAAAAATCGGTGGTTTTTGGTGTAAAATCCCTTTTTTCTCCAATCACTCGTGTCGCATCTCCCTATAACACTGGCTATAAGCAATTGCTTCGGAATTTTCTATCGAAAATTCCTATCTTTCTGCAAAGGTTTGTGACTAAGCGAAAATCCTAGCGGATTTTTACGCAAATGCGCATAGCCGAGAACCGTTGTAAAACATTATGACCGAAATTACAAAGAGAGAATGACAAGACCTTTCAGGAAAATAAAAGATTGGTTTCAAAACTGGAAGTTCAAACTAGAACATAATAATAATGCTAAAAGGCTTAATTCAGAATTAGAGAAAGCATATTATAAATCAAACTCGACCGACATAATAAAAATACTCTTTGAACTTGATAAAAAAGCTGGATTAAGTTCTTATGACATTGTTCCTTTTTTAAAGAGAATTAAGTTAATGCCCTATAGGAATTCCTTTGTAGAAAAAGGAAGTGGCGGCGCGGTTACTGACAGACATAGAAACGATGAACTTTTTAAAGAACTTGAACAACTCGATTTTATAAGGATAATAGAAAATAAACTGTTTTCAGAATCAAGAGGAACAAGATATAAAACTCCTGCCGAAGAATGTGTTTTAAAAGTTAAGTTATTACCCAAAGGGATTGATTATTTAATAGAATACAAAAAAAGAAAAAAAGACTATCGTTTTGCTATTATAACCATAGTTTTATTATTTATGACAGCACTGTTTTCAATACCACAAGCTTGTAATAATTGGGAACAATATCAAACGTTAAAGGGCGCCAAGAAAAACGAAGAGATGAGAAAATTCAAGTCTAATATAAAAGAAAACGACAGCACAATAGGGAGAAATAAGAATAAGCTGGAAAACGGTGTAAAACCGAACTCTTAATCAAACCAATCTCCGAAAATGCCTCAACATTAAACAAAACAACGTTTTACAACAATGCATAACAGAAATGGTGGCTAAGAGACGATTTCATAAATCACTGTCTATTTGCGAAAATCGGGTCAAAATACCAAAAAATCGGTAATTTAACTCCACCACTTTGGTTATACGAGACCGTTGTAAAACATTTGAAAAAAACCATCGCCATACTAATATTGAGTTTTCTGCTATTTAGTTGCGGACAGAATAACAGCGAAAAGAAACAAATAGCGATTGAAAAACCAATCCAACATTTTATGACTTTTCGATTGGCAGATAATGAATTAGTTGAATATGATATCGACACACTTAAAAACTTCAATGAAATATTAAAAATTCTGGACGAAACAGATTGTTTAAGAGAATACGCAATGTTTAAATTGGAAACAGAAGATAAAATCTATAAAATTCAACCTTTACAATTTTGCGAGAGTATATTTGATTACAAATTGAGGGAAATACTTTATGTAAATACTGATAGCATTACTGTAAACTACGAACTGAAATTTCCAATTGATAGCCTAAAATTAGCTTTGACAAATCATTTATTTAATCCAAGTAATGATAGAAATTATTCTCTTGCAGACGAGAAAAAACTGATTAGTATAAACATTGATAGCACTAAAAATATAGCTCAAACTAAAAAACTACTTTTGAATTTAATTAAGGAATTAAATGAAATGGAAAATAAGCCTAATTTCGGTTTTATGTTTGAGGATAAAGGAATATTTCCGAAACCAATTATTGTGGAATAAAACGTTTTACAACAACGTATATAGCTCATAGCTGGGCAGTTGCTTAACTCAAAGTTCAAGCATATTTGCGAAGTCCGCCAAATTTTTTAATTTGGCTTATTGAAAAGAAAAGGTAATAAGAAAATTAAAAAATTCGGCTCGTGCTTAACCGAAAAGTTATCGCTAATTTGCACGCTACGAGCCATATACAAGACCGTTATAGCCAATTAAAAAAATGTGCTTTCCTGAAATAGGTTGACTAAAAATTAAACCTTTTAGCACTATACCTAATGAAAGACGAAAAACCACCCTGCCGAAAAAATTCTTACAAAAAAGTAGGTTATGAACTCAAGCTGTTGATCATCGACCAGATCCAGAACGGACAGATTTCCGTAAACCACGCTTCTGAAAAATACCAGATCTCCAGGTCCTCTATTGACTATTGGTTAAGAAAATATAGTACTTTAGAACAAAAGAAACGAGGCATGAGCAAGAAAGACGAGATCAAAAAACTTAAGGAACGTATCGAAGAACTCGAGTTCGTAAAGGACTTCCAACAGGATGTTATCGCCGATATGGAACTCATCACAGGAGTCGATATGGCAAAAAAGTCATTACCCAAAACATTGGCAGAAGAGATCGAAAAAAAGAAACAAGACCGTTTAAAAGAAAATGGTTGATACAATGTTTTGGGATCAGTAAACAAGCCTTCTACAAGCGCTTGAGATCGCATAAAACCAAAGTAACCAATGACCAGATCATAATCCAAATGATCAGGGAGTATAGAAACGAAGTCGGGCTAAGAACCGGAGGGATCAAACTCCACGATAACCTTAAACCCAAAATGGAACAACGGGGAATAAAAATGGGAAGGGACAAGTTCTATAGGCTCTTAAGAACCTATAACCTATTGGTACCAAGGACCAAACGATTTTTTATAACCACCAATTCCAAACATCAATTCTATAAACACAAAAACCTGGTCAAGGACAAAGCCCCTACCCGATCCGAACAGCTCTGGGTAAGTGATATCACCTATATCAAAACAGAAAAAGGGCACAGTTACCTGGCTCTGGTCACAGATGCCTATTCTAAACAGATAATGGGCTATAAACTTGCTAACCATATGAAGACATCACTTTGTATAGACGCTCTGGCTATGGCTATTAAAAACCGCAAATACCCCAATGAAAAGCTCATCCACCATTCCGATCGGGGATTTCAGTACTGTAATCCAGCATATACCGAATTTGCCAGACAAAACGGGATTACCATGTCCATGACACAGCAATATGACCCCTACGAAAATGCTGTGGCGGAACGCATCAACAGAACCTTAAAATATGAATACGGACTTAAAAAAACTATAAAAAACTGTACCTTAGCTAAGAAGATGATCAAAAGGGCCGTGCATATTTACAACAACAAGAGAACACATCTAAGCTTGAAACTCAACACACCAGCCTTTGTTCATATAAACCAGAATGTACCCTATCGTTCCTACAAAAAGAATAAAGAAAATCTAGAATTTTTGACCTTTTAAATAACCAAAAATGAACCCGAAAAAGGTCAACCTATTTCAGTATAATACAAAACTCAATGGCACAAAAACCTGATACAACTAAAATTCAATTAATTAGTGATGATTATAAAGTTCTTAAAAAGAATGATAATATAATTGTTATTGAACAAAAAGATAAAAGTGAAAATTCTAAAAGCTTTTATGAAACACCTCTTTTTTTAAGCTTGTTCTTTCCAATCGTTATTTCGTTATGTGGATTTTTTATTGCACGTTGGTGGTTTAGGTTAAAAGAGAAAAAAGAAAATGAAAAACTTGAAGTGGAAGTGGAAAAAATAAGAGAAGATATAAGAGTACTAAAGAAATCATTTCAGCCAATAGTTTTATCAACCATACAACTCACACAGGAAAAATTAATTAACGATAAGATACTAGCCTTAAAAGAATTAGCTTCTTTTAGATATAAGTTCTTTGCGATGGAACAAGATTATATCCAGGGACAGCCATTTATTGAAGATACTTTTGAATATCACCAATCTGTTTATGGAAAAGTAAATGAAACTTTATTAAACGATTTAAAAGAAATAGTTTTAAAAAAGGGATTTCTATTTCCAAAAGGAATCAAAGACAATATGAACTTGCTTATTTATGAATTATCTGACATCTATGAAATTCAAAAAAGGGAATATTCTAGTCAAATACAAGAAATGCCTAATGAAGTAATTAAAATATTAGAAAGACTTTCCGAGAAACTAAATATTGTTATTGATGATATAAGAACAGACCTTCACATAGATAATAGTTTTATACACGACTTTATTGAAAAATATAAAGATTTGTAAAATAACTGGCTATAACACCATATATAAGCTATGGCTTGGTCAGTCCTCACTTGGAAAATCCTGCGGATTTTCCATAGCCAGTTTTTATCTGGAAAGATAAGTGCCGAGACACGCCACAGCCCATATACAAAACGTTACACGCAAGAGCTTCACAAAATTGAAGTTCGATACCAACTTCTAAAATCAGGTTTTTTCAACCAAAAATCGCCCGAAACATCTCAAAATCGGACTGAAACGGTCTGGAAACTTTACGGAAAATTGCGGACAAAAACTTGGTTGGCAGACCAAAAAAACGACCAAAAATACCGGAAAACTGACTCAGCGGACCTGAAAATTAGAGCGGCAAAAACGGATCAAAAATGTTCAAAAATCCACCTAAACTGATCAAAAATGAGAAAAATATAGTGGAAAACTAGAATCTCTAAACCGAATAAACTTATAACGCAAAGTTACCGAAGTTGGGGTTGTGCTCCAGCGTGTAACAAAGTATAAAAGCAATAACGGCGGATTTTCTGCCGAAAATCAGCGCGTTCCTGCTACTTTTCCGCAAAGCGGAAAATTTGTTGTATATTTTTCCGTTAAAGCGTTTATACAAAGCCGTTACACGCAAGAGCTTCACAAAATTTAAGTTCGCTATCAACTTCAAAAATCCGGTTTTTTAAGCCAAAAATCACCCGAAAATATCTCAAAACTGGACGGAAACTGTCTGAAACGTTGTGGGAAATTGCGGATAAAAATCTCGTTTGCGAACCAGAAAAACGGCCAAAAGCACCGAAAAACTGACTCAGCGGACCTGAAAATCAGAGCGGAAAAAGTGAATCAAAACGTTCAAAATCTACCAAATTTGATCAAAAATCGGGAAATAAAGATAAAAACAGGAATCGATAAACTGACTAAACTCACAACGCAAAGAACCGGAGTTGGGCCCGTGCTCCAGCGTGTAACAAAGTATAAAAGCAATAACGGCGGATTTTCTGCCGAAAATCAGCGCGTTCCTGCTACTTTCCGCAAAGCGGAAAATTTGTTGTATATTTTTTCCGTTAAAGCGTTTATACAAAGCCGTTATACGTAAATGCTCCGCAAATTAAACCGCAAGCAGAGCGGACAAAACTTGACGGACTTTGACAAAGCTCCTGAATATTTGAAAATCCAAGCGGATTTTTAAGCAGCGGACGCGATTTTTGGTACTTGCAGGCGGGTTTTTCGATTCCAGGAAATCGGTGAAATCTGGGCAAAAATCGATGGTTTTTAGTGTAAAATCTCTTTTTTCTCCAAGCACTCGTGTCGCATCTCCGTATAACACTGGCTATAAGCAATTGCTTCGGAATTTTCTATCGAAAATTCCTATCTTTCTGCAAAGGTTTGTGACTAAGCGAAAATCCTAGCGGATTTTTACGCAAATGCGTATAGCCGAGAACCGTTACCCAACATTTAAAAAAAATGCGAACTGAAATTAAATATTTAGAATTGAAAAGCGGATTTTCCGATAATGGAAGTGCTTGGATTGGACTTGTTTCCTTCTCAAAAAGTGGAAAAACAATTTACTTTGACGGAAAAGCATTTCAAAGTCTGGACGGAACTGGAATTAGTGGAAATTATTTTGACGTGGAAAGCGGAAATGAATATTGGATTTCGGGAGTAAAGAAAGATATGTCCGACAGACACAAATTTGGCGGAGGAATTATCTACGTGGAGAAACGGATTTTAGGTGAGTATTTGAAAATTATAGGAAAGACAGAATTACCAAAAACCGTTTATGAATTGACCGAAGTGGATACAGAAAAACCTATTGAGCGGATTAATGAATTGGAGAATGAAAAATCGGAACCGACTGAATTTGGTGCGAATTTATACTTTAAACAACCAAACGAATTAAGCGATACCGAAATAGAACATCTGATTGCGGAATTAATTATAGACGAGAAAAATATTCAATATAATAAAGCCCGTAGAACCTATAAGAAGAAACGAATTGAGTTAGAGGCGGAACTTGAAAAACGCAGAATAAAAAACGTTGGGTAACACCGTGTCCTATGAAAAGCAATAATCCACTTTTCCAAAGTTAATATTTAAATTTTAATTAGTTCATAATGATGATTTTGAGGTGTTGAATAGTTGATAACTCCGATAGGATTATCCATTATTCAACACCATATAACTTGCTCCGCATCCTATATGTGGTCCATCTTAAATGGCCACCAGCATCTGTATGATTATAAGCTATAATAAGCCCGTTCACTTGCTATAAAATGTGATCCACTTCTTGAATTAAGGGTCACCTACGGTGTTTTGTGATCCGGGCTGTATCTACTTTTGGTTGAGCTTTGTTATCTAGTTTATGTTAAGCCACTACACCTATGACATAGGGTGTTTCTGTTTTAATTACCGCAAGGGTTCGACTCAATAGTTTCCTGGCCACCTTGACGATGATACTCTTTACGTTCTTTCCTTGGTGCTTGCGGTAATACTCCTGCATTACAGGGTCTGTCCTGATTGCCTGCCAGGAGGCCTCTATAAAATAGCTGCGTATCAAACGGTGCGCGCGAGGAGTTATACCGGTAGTACGTAAATTATCACCGCTCTGGTGTATTCCAGGAGCCAATCCCACATAGCCCGAGAGGTGTTTTAAATCCCGAAAACGACGAAGGTTTCCCAGCTCACATAAAATACCACAGGCAACTATACCACCAATGCCGGGTATACTGCGCAAAAGCATATAATCCGTCTTGTAATATACCTTGCAGAACCTGCGTAGGCCCGTTGAAACATCACGAACCTCCTGATCGATGAAACGAAACATACGCATACGGCTATCAAGGGTGGCACGCGCAGGGCTATAGGCAAACTCAAGGTTGTCCAACCAATCCCTAAAAGAATGGCTCCAATGACTGTTATCATATTCCTTGGGCAGGCTTACTCCCATATACAGCAGCTGTGATTTGATCAAACTCTTGATGCGGCGGTAATCCTTCACAAGATCATTGCGACGGCGAAAAAGACTGCGCAGTTGCTCCCGCTGAATATCTGGAACGTGAATACTATCTAAGCGACCGTCCTTAAGCTCTCTGGCTATCAACTGGGCATCTATGCGATCGGTCTTGGTATGACGCGCCTTGCCTGTTCTGTAAATGTCCGCAGGGTTAACCACAAGGGACTTCCAGCCATAACCCTCAAAACTACGGTGCGCATAATACCCGCAACATCCCGCTTCATAGGCCGTGGTAACCTTATAACCTGAATAGTGGCGTGAAACATAATCCCACAACTTATCTGGATCAGGATCCATAGAAAAAGTCTTCCCTACTGAAAGATCTGTAGCACAATGTATCTTCCAGCTACGCTTGTGAATGTCAATACCAATGTATAAATTCGGGCAAGCAGTGTGTTCTAATTCCATATCTTAAATTTTTAGAGAACTTTAAAGATAGTGGACACGCTGCTTTTACATAGATGCTATAAGCCATAGCTGAATCTGTGCCGACACCGAAAATTCCTGTGGAATTTTCTACTGTTAGTTTTCCTTTACAAAATTCCGGCAATCACACGCAACGGCTCATATGCAAACCGTTAAATACAAGAGCTTCATAAAGATTTAAGTTCGCTACCAATTTCTAAAATCTGGTATTTTAAGACAAAAAGTACTCAAAAACATCTCAAAATCGTACGTAATCAGACTGAAAACTGAATGGAAAATTGCCGATAAAAACCTGGCTTGTGGAGCAAAAAAAAGGCCAAATATAGTGGAAAATCAACACTGCAAATCGGATACCGCTAAAAAATAACTAGCTCGTAAATCAAACCGGAAACGGAACGGAAGATTGTGGAAAAATTTTGTAAACCAATCTGTACAAAAGCGATCTAATTAGTCAAAAAATCCACTGAAATTGACCCAAAATCGAAATTTAAAAGTTGCGCACAGCAAATGCAAAAATTCCGGAGTTGGGCAAGTGCTCCAGTATTTAACAATGAACTAAGCTAAAATCCAAGCTTTCTTCTACTTATTTTACCATGTAGTTAGCATCATAGCATAATCCGGATTTAGCTATTGCAAACGCTTGTTTTATCAGCTTGTTACAAACTGCAATCAAAGCCAATTTCTTACTCTTTCCCTTAGACACGATACGATCAAAAAGAGCTTTGCACTGCGCATTGTGAATGTAGGCGGTAAAACTGCACATAAATAGATGGTTACGCACAAGACCGTCGCCTGTTTTACTTATTCGCGACCTTCCCCGTATACTACTTCCAGAGCTACGTTCATTTGGTGCTAATCCCAGATAGGATGATACTTGTTTATAACTTAAAAAATCTTTGAAGTTAGCCGTACTAAGCATCAATAATACTGCTGTCTTTTTACCTATTCCTGGAATAGTCTGGAGTCTTGCGTATAAGGATGGCTCATTCGCTTTTATCAAAGCCTCAACCTCCTGTTCCAACAGCTGACGCTCTTTTTTAAGAGCTCGTAATTGACGCTTTATGGAAGTAATCATCTTGCCTTTAGTCTGCCCACGACTCTCAAATGCGTGCAACTTGTTCTTCAAGGCCGTAGATTGCTTCAAATACATTTGTATTAATGATAGCAATTCTCTGCCGCTCTCTATATACTCAGGGTCTGGTTCCCAATGCTCTAACTCCTGTTCACAGCTGTACCTGTAGATCATCAAAGCATCACTCTTATCGGTCTTTACGCGCTTGAGCTTCATCTGTATATACCTTTTGATAACCAAAGGATTTACAACACTTACACAAATACCCCTGCCATACAAAAACATAGCAAGCTGGTGATGATAACAGCCTGTCGCTTCCATAACACAATGAGAACTCTCCGGAATAGCCTTTAAAAAAACTTTAAAACCTTTCGTATCATTGGAATAACTACTGTGCCCAGTTTGGCTGCAATAAACATCAAAGCAGTCCTTTGAAATATCTATCCCAAAAAATAATGTACTTTTAATCATAGAATAATTAATTTAGAAAAGAACAAGCTACTTGATTTACAACATCCTAAAAACAAGCTCTAAAGGCCTAATGAACTAAAGGTAATTAAGTAGTAAAAGAGCAGGGATTTACATTGTTGACGGAATCTGAAGTTCCTACGGCTATACTAACCTTACTCTGCTCTTTTGTTCTTTTGAATTGATATTGAAATTTAATAGAAACAAACTTAGGATGGCTATAAGCCATAGCTCCTTCTCCCCCTTTTGGAAAATCCTGCGGATTTTCTCTCGCCAGTTTCTTTTTGCTATCTTAGTTTTCAAAACCACGCTACGGACACATAGCCTAAACCGTTACACGCAAGAGCTTCACAAAATTAAAGTTCGCTACTAACTTCAAAAATCTGGTTTTTTAACCCAAAAATCGCTCAAAAACATCTCAAAACTGTCTGGAAACGTTGTGGGAAATTGCGGATAAAAATCCCGCTTGCGAACCAGAAAAACGGCCAAAAACACCGAAAAACTGACTCAGCGGACCTGAAAATCAGAGCGGAAAAAGCGGATCAAAATGTTCAAAAACTACCGAAATAAGATCAAAAACCGGAAAATAAAGATAAAAACTGGAATCAATAAACTGACTAAACTCACAACGCAAAGAACCGGAGTTGGGCTGGTGCTCCAGCGTGTAACAAAGTATAAAAGCAATAACGGCGGATTTTCTGCCGAAAATCAGCGCGTTCCTGCTACTTTTCCGCAAAGCGGAAAATTTGTTGTATATTTTTTCCGTTAAAGCGTTTATACAAAGCCGTTAGCAAACATTTAACTCCTCAAAAATGTTTACAATTAACGAAACTTTTTATATCTTTGAATCGTATTTGATATTTATGTCCAAATAATGATAAAACGATTTGAAACAAGATTATTAGAAGAAGCATTTGAATTCATCCAAAAACAAAACCAGAAAACTAGAAACAAGATTTTTCAAAATATAAGAAGAGCCGAACAGCACTCTGACCCGAAATTCTTTAAAAAACTGACAAATGAAATTTGGGAATTCAGAACTTTATATTCAGGTATCCAATACAGACTTTTGGCTTTTTGGGATAAGGAAGATAAAAAGGAAACTCTTGTTTTTGCCACCCACGGAATAATCAAGAAAACCAGTAAAGTGGACAAAAAAGAAATAGAAAAAGCGGATAAGATCAGAATGACTTATCTAAAAAATAAAAACAGATGAAAAGTTACACTTTAGACGAAGCAGAAGACCTTTTAATCGGACAAAAGGGAACAAAAGAAAGAGAGGAATATGAGTTTGAGCTAAAACTGGAACTCATTGGAGATATGATTAAAACCGCCAGAAAAAAAAGAAACCTGACACAAGGTCAATTGGGCGAACTGGTTGGCGTAAAAAAAGCTCAAATATCAAGACTTGAAAACAGTACCGGAAACGTCACTTTTGAAACTGTAATGCGGATTTTTAATGCTTTGGGAGCAAAATTGAACTTAAATCTTCAACTCTAAAAAAACGTTTGCTAACAAAGTATAAAAGCAATAACGGCGGATTTTCTGCCGAAAATCAGCGCGTTCCTGCTACTTTTCCGCAAAGCGGAAAATTTGTTGTATATTTTTTCCGTTAAAGCGTTTATACGAGACCGTTGTAACACATTTGTCCAAATCAACAAAATGAAGAAACATAAATTAAACATTCTGACTTTTTTACTTTTAATTCCAATTTTTGCCGTTGGACAGATACCAAAAGAACACTTTTTAGACGCTGACGATTCGGCCGAAAAAGGATATAAATTAAAACCGTTCAAACAAAAAAAAGAAGGAATATATCATAACGCAATTCTGACTGAATTACCCTTCGAGAATGACTGCTCAAAAGGATTATCTGAAAAGCAACAAATTAAGTGTTCGGAAAAAAATCTGAATAGATTGATAAGCGAAAAATTAACTTCCGAAATTGAATTTAAAGGGAGCGTTTATATTTATCTGACTGTAACTGAAAATGCAGAAATTCCGGAGTTGGGCAAGTGCTCCAGTATTTAACACTGGCTATAAGCCATAGCTTCTTCCCTACCCTTTTGGAAAATCCTGCGGATTTTCTCTCGCCAGTTTCTTTTTGCTATCTTAGTTTACAAAACCGCGCTACGGACACATAGCCTAACCCGTTGTGCTTAATGCGGGACTAACGTTAAAAAATTTAAAAGTGAAAGATTTTAATGGAACTTGGTTAATGATAAAGACAGCAGACGATTATTGTCAGCCAGAATTTATTGAATTTAAAAATGACCAAATTATTCATTTTGATTTGGAACAGGAAAAGGAAAATGAACTGTTAAAAAAGGAAAGAGACTGGAAGGAAAAATTATCTGAGTCTAAATATGAGTTTGTAAATAACAATCGGATAAGGATATACAGAATGGGAGAAACTCTTAGGATCATCAGCGATACAAAATCTATAACAGAGGATACCGAATTTGCTACAGACTATGAAAAAATCATTCCCACAAAAACAGAGTTAACTACACAACAAATAGAAAAACTCGAATTTAGAGCTCAATGGAATGATGAAAAAATTCAAATAGTATTTAATAAAATTTTAGATAGTCCAATCATAAAGAAGATTAACAAACAGCTCAATAGAGAGGGACAAAAATTAGTGCTAGAAAAACTACAAGGAACATATTTTGCTTCGATTTATTATAATGGAAAAAGAAGTACGCTTATCGGAATTAAAGAAATTGACAAGGAAAAAGCAATTCTTTTTGGTTTCCCAGAAACACCATTCGAAGTAATAGCAGTATGAGTAAAAACACTAAGCACAACAAAGAACTGAGTTAAAAACCAACTTCTTTTAAGCCCATTTTGATTTATAATTTTCATCATAGATCAGGCCCGATTTGGCAATCGCAAAGGCCTGTTTCAATAGCTTGTTGGCCACAGCAATTAATGCCAGTTTTTTACTTTTCCCCTTAGCAACAATACGCTCATAAAGTTCCTTACAGCCCTTGTTGTGCTTACATGCTGAAAACGCACATAGAAACAGCAGGTTGCGCAGTTTTTTATTACCTATTTTACTGATGCGGCTCTTCCCCCTCACACTACTGCCTGAAACGCGGATCGTTGGGGTTATACCCACATAACTACAGAGTTGACCAGCGGTTTCAAATTTGCTAAAACCATCTGTAATTACGATTAAAAACAAAGCGGTTTTAGTTCCAAATCCAGGAATACTCTTTAGATGGGTCAACTGCTGCTGTTGGTCCTGTCTGACCAGCTCCAACAAGCTCGCCTCCAATAGCCCTACCTCCTTATTCAGATGCTGCAGACTACGCTTTAAAGAGTGATAAACCACTTTAGAGGGTTTGCCCAAGGCCTCTTCCCCATGCAACTTGTTCTTGAGGGCTGTACGTTGTTTGAGGTAATTATCCAATAAGCGAAAGAGTTGCAGACATACGGCCTGCCCCTCGCTAAGAGCAGTATAGAGAGGAACTGCATTGACAAGCGCATACTCACAGATTGCTTTTGCATCACTCTTATCGGTCTTGATCTTAGATAGTCGCATTTGAATAAAACGCTTTACCTGTAAAGGGTTAACCACTGATACCGGTACTCCCTGTTTGAAAAGGTATTGCGCTAACCGGTAGTGATAATATCCTGTAGATTCCATAACCACAAGCTCTCCACAATCAAGCTGCTTGAGAAAGGCCTTAAATCCTGCAGGACTATTGCTAAATTGATGATAACTTCCACGGTCATCAACCACATCAAAGACATCTTTGCTGATGTCTACTCCATAAATTTTGCTATATTTAGTCATAACAACTAGAATGAGGAAAGAACAATCTACTGGCGTTTCAACAACTTAAAATCGAGATCTAAAGTCTCATAGAACTGAACGAAATGGAAGTAGAAAAGAGCGGGGATTATCAATGTTGACGAAGTAAAATCTTCAATGCATAACATGACTTTAATCCGCTCTTTGGTTCTTTCTGATTATACCTATAAGTTAGATAATTCAAACTTAAAATGTATAACAGAAATGGTGGCTAAGAGACAATTATAAAAACCGCTGTTTACTAGCTAAAATCAAGTAAAAACTCCGAAAAATCGGTAATTTAACTCCACCACTTCGGTTATACGAAACCGTTAGCAACAAGCTAAAAAATCACGCATAGAAATTGAAATATATAGTATCAATATTTATTACGCTTATAATGCTATCGTGTGAAAGTATCAAAACCGAATCTGAATCGGAATACCAAAATTGCATTAACACTAAAACATTTGAAAGAGGGATATTTTACCCTATAAACACATCGGAATCAGAAATTGCAAAATCGGTTAATGTATTCGATTCAATTAAAAAATTTGAGGAATATTTAAAAAACAGAAAATCACTTTCTGACTTTAGTAAAAAAGGTTATTTATCTTTAATATCACAAATTGACCAAACTGACTTTCTAAAAGAAGAATTTTCAAAATTTAACTCTGACAATTATTTCATAGAGAACAATTTAATGACTTCATTGTTTTTTGAAGAGTTATTTTATGATTGTGCTATAAGTTCATTCAAAAACCAAAATCACTATGACTTTATTTTAAAAACAAAGGACAAGGTTCAACTAAATTCCTATCCAGACAAGAAAATATTGACTGAATTAATTAATAAAGTAGATTTTCAAAGTGAAACACAAAGATTAATAATCACTTATCTAATTTACTCTAACTTATATTGGAAATATCAAATGGAATAAAAGCCAGTTGCTAACAATGCATAACAGAAATGGTGGTTAAGAGACAATTCCAAAAACCGCTGTTTAATAGCAAAAATCGGAGGAAAACATCTAAAAAATGGCAATTATCTCCACAACTACCCTTACATATAAAAATTCTGCAACATTTACTCAATAAATACGACATCCTTTCGATTCGAGATTTTAATCTGACAAATAGCCCATCACATAATACTATCATTCACCCACTAGCCAAAAAAGTAAAGATTTTCATATCTTTAATAACTAATAAAATGGTGGTAAAAAAAACAATAAAAGAGCACAGATTGACTAGGCATCTATCCCAGCAGGAACTATCTGCCCGCTCGGGAGTGTCTATTAGAACCATCCAAAGATTAGAGAATAATGATACTAACGGCAGTCCCTTTGTAATAAAATCACTTTGCAAAGCCTTGGACATTCCCTTAGATAGTTTTAAAAACACACATACACAGATTGATGACAAGTCCCTAACTTCAACAAAACAACTCAAATACATTAATTTTAGTTCGCTGCTTGCCTTATTTATTCCATTTTCCAATTTAATTGTTCCTGCCATTCTATATTTTTCGTTTAGAAAGTTCTTGTTTGGTGAAATTGACAAAGAAGCGGCATTAAAAATTATTAGCTTCCAAATTATCTGGTCTGCATTTACTTTAGTATTAATTGTTTTTATTCCACTTTTCGTCCAACTTGTTTTTGGCACAAGTGAGATAATGGATGTACCTATATTTATCTGGGTCTATTTATTATTTCTTTCTCTGCTTCTTGTAATTACATTGAGTACGGCGGCCAGGTTGAACCAATCAAAAGACATAATCTCTTTTTCTCCCAACCTTCTCTAATCTGAGTGAGGAACTAGATGATTTTAAAGCAAATGTCATAAAAATGGCACATTTCTGTCACCATGTGGCGCATCCCAATACCATAGGTTTGCATACTCATCAATCAAATCTATCAACATGACATTCAAATCATTTTCCATCGCAATCATCTTTCTATTTTTGCCTCTTTTTACAGTAGCACAACTTTCTGATTCTATCGTTTCACAATTAAAATTGGGAGTTGAGGGATTTAAAGGCAGATACCATTCACCAAGCATTGTAGTAGCCATTGTACACAAGAACGACATTATTTTTAGTGAGGCCCTTGGCTATGAGGATATGGAAAATCAAATACCTGCCACAATAGACTCAAAATATCCAATACTCTCCATTACAAAGATGTTTACCGCCACCATGTACATGCAACTGGTACAAAATGGAAACGTAGAATTAGATGACGATATAAAAGAGTACATATCTGAATATTCAGGCGAAATTCCATCTTCAAAAAAAAGTGGGACAACCTTATTACAATTAGCAACACACACCTCGGGTCTCCCACGAAATTCTCCTGCCGATATCGAATTTACAAAACAAATCGACCACTGGATGTTAGCAAAACAAGATTACGATACCATAATATCTGCCACAAAAGAAGAGGTACTCAAATCTCTAAAGTACTTACAAACGGAATACCCACCCTATCAACTTCTGAGAGCTGGCGACCGTCACTATTCCAATCTGGGCTATTCATTGCTTGGGATTAGTTTAGAGCGCGCCTCAAGAACGGATTATAAAAACTACATCCTGTCAAATATTTGCGAGCCTTTAATGATGAACAATACCGGGGTGGGCACAAGCACTATGGAAAATAATCGTCTGGCCAAAGGCTATTATTTTGACAACACCAAACAAGATTTTGTTAAAACACCCATCTATCAACCAAATGCCATTCTGTACGCCGGAGGAATGTACTCTACAGCTACGGATTTGATTAAATTCATCAGTTTCCAGTTTGATGACAAAGCCTACGATCACATTTTGGATAGCAGATACAAAAGGATGATGCAAAATTTTGGTATTGGGTGGAAACGTTCCTACCCATTTTTATTACACGAAGGTTCTATGTTAGGTTTCAGAAGTCAGATAACGTTCAACCCCGAACTGCAAATTGGCTGGGTGATTCTTACCAATACCACCAACTTTGATTTCGGCCAAATCAATGATTACATAAGTAGGCTCATTGTACCTCAATATACAGAAAAACCCGTCACGGAATTAAGCAGCTATGTTGGGACCTACAGCCTAAAGGGCGGATATGATAGCCTCAAAATCTATTTGAAAGAGGGCAAGCTTTATTCCACGTACTTAAACGGGGCGCTACAGGATTTACCTTTAACCATGGTAGGAAACAATAGATTTCAAGCTCAGGGTAATGATTCATATAAAATAGAATATCAATTTATGGCAAACGAACAATCGCATATTGCCATTTTGAATTTTGGACAATTGATGTGGGTCAAAGAATAACTAAGTACAGAAAATTTCTCCACTCTAAATTTGGCTATAGCCGTTAACATAATTTTTTCATGTTTTTTTCTATATGCCCAAGAAAAAAGTATCACAACCATTGAAGGAACAAAATTCCCTTAGATTCATTGGAAAGATTTATTGTAAATCAAATGGATTCCCTTCATATTCCGGCACTTTCCATAGCCATCATAACCATCGGAACATTGCCTACTATCACAACTTCCAGTTCAAAAATATCGCCATTGCTAGTTCAGAACTTATTTGGAAAACCTCCATCAGGTTTTCTTGCAGAGTTTTGTACTTTTAATTGTACATGTTTAACACGAATCAACTCATATACTAGGAACCTTGTGCGCAAGCGGAACAGGATACTGCAACAGGGAATAAAAAAAGTAAATGAAATATATACTTCTTTCTACATTTTTTTTGTGCATAGGATACTGTTCTGCGCAAGTTAATAAGAGCGACAAACAAAGGCTCATTATCACTACTGATCTTGGTGGTACAGACCCCGATGATACCCAGTCCATGATTCATCTTTTGGTCAGTTCCAATGCAATAGACATTGAAGGGCTGGTAAGCACGCAAGTTTGGATGGACGACCCTGACAAGACAAGTAAGATAATTGAGGTCATAAACTGGTATCAAGATGTCTTGCCTCGCTTGAAAAAGCATGCGGAAGGTTATCCGGAGGCAGACTATTTGAGGTCAATCACCAAGCAAGGGCAGGCAAAATCCAATATGTCTGGTGTAGGAGTAGGCAAAGACTCGCCAGGGTCAGAACTTATTATTTCGGCAGTAGACAAGAAAGGAGACAATCGCCCGGTATGGATTGCCGGATGGGGCGGTATGAATACTGTGGCACAAGCCCTCTGGAAAGTGAAGAATACGCGAAGTAAAAAAGCAGTAAGTGCCTTTATCAATAAAATACGACTCTATGACGTGCTTGGGCAAGATGATGCCGGTGCTTGGATTGCGAAAAATTTTCCTGACATTTTATATATCCGCAACAAAAAAATCTATGGTTGGGCGCCATCTGACGATTGGATCAAGAACAACGTGCAGAACCGCATACCTTTAGGTAGCCATTATCCTAATAGAGTTTGGGCAACAGAAGGCGACACTCCTGCTTTTCTTTATGTGTATGTCAACGGTTTAAATGTACCGGAACACATTGACTATGGTGGCTGGGGTGGGAGATTCTCCACAAAGAAAGCAAGTGGAATACGCGGCATGGATTTAATTGTTAAGAGTGGCAAAGATGAAACCCAATATGACCCTTATTACATGTACGGCAGTTCAAAAGAAGGTATTGAAGCCATTAACAAATGGAAACAACATATTCTTAATGATTTTGCAGCTCGTATGTTGTGGACTACTACTAAAGAATATTCAGCAGTAAACCATCATCCGTTAGCCATTGTAGATGGTGATAGTTCTTTAAAATGTATATATAAAAAAGCTAAAGCTGGAAATTTCTTGAGATTTGATGCCTCTGAATCCAGGGATCCTGATGGCAATCAATTGGATTATAAATGGTTCATTTATGATGAACCAAGTACATACAAAGGCGAAATAAGGATAGAAAAGAGTTCTTCATCTGAATGCAACGTACTCATACCTTCTGATGCCTCAGGCAAGACAATACATCTTATATTAGAAATAACCGACAAGGGTATTCCCGCCTTGACTGGGTACAAGCGAATTGTAATAACTGTGGACAAAGAAGAATAGCTAAATGCCAGCACATAATAACGATTATCACATAAATGCGAATCTGACAAAGGTGCAATTATCTTCAACTTATCAAGGTGCTGTATTAGCGGACACCGTTACCGATTTATCTGCACACTTGAGTTAACTGTTACGTCCAATCGTTTCCAAATTCTAACGCAAACATTTTGAGCAATATTTGACAAAATTTTACACCGTTCCTGTATATTTTAAACAAAGCTGAATTTTGATCTAGCGGACCCGATTTTTGATACTTGCAGGCGGATTTTTCGATTGGAAAAAACGGCTTAAACCAGTTCAAAAACAGGAGATTTCAGGTCAAAATCAGCTTCTTTTTAGCAGAAATTAAATTGATTCAATATACATATCTCATAATGGTATCAAACTTTAGCATTAGAAGAGAACAGCTACGTTGTAGCATTATTAGTTATTTTTATATAATCTTCTCAAGAAATCCGGTTACTTAATAGTTCTAAACCATTGCTCTTGATAAGAATAATAAATTCCATTATCAATTAAATGGGTGAATGTCTATTTTAAGTTGGCATTATGAAAAGAGAGACTAAAGGTGGTTCCTACATTTGGTTTGCTGCTCACTTTTACCTTTGCATCATGCTCTTCAAGAATAGTTTTTACCGAACTCAATCCTATCCCCACTCCCTCTGCTTTACTTGTGTAAAAGGCTTCAAACAGACGGTCTATCTGCTCAGGTGTCATGCCATAACCATTATCACTAATATTAAGAATAAATTCATCTTCTTTCTCTACCACACTAACGTTAATGGTACCTTCATCAGGTACGGTAGCTTCACTGGCGTTTACTATAATATTAAGCAGGGCGATCTGCAACTTATTCTTATCGGCAAGAATAGTATAAGGTCCTGTGTAGTTTTTGATAACCCTGATGCCTGAAAGATAGATACGGTCTCTGGCTTTCTCCAGAGTTTGATCAATGATCTTAGCCAGATTAGTTTCCTTTAAAACAGCGGGTGCATAATTAGACGAATGAAGCAGATTGTTTACCAGGGTATTTAGTGTTTTGGTGCTACGGGCAAGAATCTGAAGGTACTTTTCAACATTTTCTAAGCCATTATTTTCCAGTTTCTTTTCTAAAACCTCTGTCGCCATACCAATACTCGCCAGCGGATTACGCAACTCATGAGCAAGAGTAAGCGCTACATCACCCTGTATGGATAGTTTTTCTGCCTTGAGCAATGCTTTTTGAGTTTCTTTCTGCTTATTTATATTACGTACAAGCAGCACGTATTCATCAACCCATTGCTCATCCCTGCGATGAAAGATTTTTCCTCGAACGCTATGCCACTCCCATGTGTTTTCTTTTAATTTTAAACGCAGATCTATATCAAATATATCATCTTCTGAAGCTTTGATTAGTTTTTTATGCAGATCAAGTATCTTTTCCCGATCTCTGGGATGTATATAAGGAATGATCTCCAGCACCGGCATACCTACCACTCTCTCGCGTGTTATTCCTGCTTCTGGTATAATATCTTTATTGATATATTTTACCGTATTGGTATTTAGGTTTATGATTACAATAGTTTCGGGTGAAGTGCGTACCAGTTGTTGTTTGAAGCGTATGGTATCTTCCAGCTCCTGTGCTTTCAGTTTACGTTCTGTAATATCTTCTATTGCAGCTATGAGAAGTCCGTTCTGCGGCTTTATAGTAAGCCTAAACCAAATGGTATTTTCATTTTGTGTAAAACAGATCTCTTTGTCTATAGAATTTCCTGTTTTAGCAACAGTACGCAGCGCTTCAAAAATGGAATTTTTCTCACTATTTTCAGAGATTTCCATATAATTTTTCCCCAGTGGATCCTTATTCGTATAATACGCCTGGAGAACTTTATTGATACGGATGAATTTAAAATCTACAACCTCTCCTTTACCATCATATACCGCTTTTAGTACAGCAACAGCCAGATTTGTGGTATCAAAAACGGTTTGCAGCAATTCTGAGTTTTCCTGTATTTCTTTCTGATCTTCTTTTGCCTTTTGCTCCAGTTTCCTTTTTGCCTTCAGCAGTTTTTCTTCGGCTGTTTTGCGTTCTGTAATGTTACGAAAGAGTACGGCAACACGGCCGCTATATGAAGTTTCAATCTTAAAAGCATACAGATCAAGCCAGCTGCTTTCTATCTTTTCTGCCATGTGCTGAAAGCGTATAGACTTCCCCGTTTTTGCGACTCTGCCATACGTGGTAAACCAATGCTCTTCATGATCCGGAATTATTTCACGCATGGTACGGCCGGTTACTTTCTTCAGATTTATCTGTTTTTCAAAAGCAGGATTTGTTTTCAGAAATAAATAATCAATAGGTTTGCCTTGTGAATTAAAGATCATTTCGATAATACAAAAGGCCTCATCCATAGCATGTAACAACTCGTGATAAGCATTTTGCTGCAAATTCAGCTCTTCTCCATCTTCATTCCACTTATTAATCGCGTCATCATTGGCGGGTAACATCAGAGCTGTCGTGAGAATAAGCTGTCCACCTGCATCTTCAGGCTCCCACTGGTATAAGCGGTTTGTAAAAAGAAATTTGCGCCAGCCTTCTTTCTTGGTTTTTAGCCGCAGTATGATCGATTTTTCCTCATAGGGATCGAGTAAACCGCATGTATCAAGATGATCCTGATATTTTGGATAATCCTGAGGATGCATGCATTCTTTAAGTAAATTAAATTCATGTGTGCGAAAAGAATCAGGTTCAACACCACATAAATAATTAATGATATTATTTATAAAATAAACTTCCCGAGTATAAAGATGCGTCAAAATTACTAGTAGCGAAGAGCTATCAAATTCACTTTCAGAAAGTAAAAGCTGTTCTGAAACATCAAATGTATCTGTTAAATTTAGTTTTTTTTTCATGAGACTAGCATATGATGCTTTCTAAAGTTGTAAGAAAAATCTAAAATAGTAATAAAAACATAAAAGAATTAAATTTTTTACTTCCTGCGAGCGTGTATTATTAGTTTTTAAAGCGTTCCAGATGTTTCATCACTCCGTTATTTGTCGGAGAAGGCCGGTGGGATTTAGATTTGTAGGTTCGCAGAAAATGTTCAAAATCCAGAATAAACCCATAATTGATCTGTTTTAGATAGATATCAGTTAATTTCATCTGAATACCTAAGAATTCATAGAGGTAGTTTTCAGTAGTGCGATAGTTCTTCATCGTTCCTGGCTTTAATACCGCTTGCATATTCAATGTATGGTAGTCAGGAATATCTGAAAGCTTTTGAGAGTTATCATCAACCCTCAAATACCTTCCCTTTATTGCACTTGTTTTCATCCTGCAATTGGCGGAAGGACTCATAGACTTGATAAATCCTGTCGATTTGTTGACCTGAATACTTTCCGCACTACTTCCCCGTAGGCGACTCTTACGTTCATCCCATAAGGCTAAGGTAATCCTGCGTTGCAGACTGAGTTCAATACGCTCACTATTTAAAGTGATCCTGGCATAAAGAGGTGCCTTACCACTTTTAGCCTTGTTGGATTTTGGAAAAATAGTAATCCCAAAGGTCACCGGATTTTTCATAATTCTTCGTTTTCAAATTAACACAATGCGTGAAAACGAAAGTCAAATCAGCGTTTGGGCGATATCAGGCCCTTTTTTTAGAGGTCACCGAATCGGAAACATATTATATGATATTATATCAAATTCTATTAATTTCCCTAAAAACAAAAAACCCTGCAGATCTTATAATCTACAGGGTTTAAACATCACC
This sequence comes from Leeuwenhoekiella sp. A16, assembly GCF_047946675.1. Taxonomy (GTDB): domain Bacteria; phylum Bacteroidota; class Bacteroidia; order Flavobacteriales; family Flavobacteriaceae; genus Leeuwenhoekiella. Next base: position 3,347,484 of record NZ_CP172313.1, on the reverse strand, counting down.
TTAAAGTGATTCGTCGGGGTGGCAGAACTAACTTGCCACTAGACAATATTTTAATAACCAGACACTTATGTTATTTCAATAAAACGAGGTAACCGAATAGGTAACCTTTGCCTCGATTTTATTCGTGGAAACAAAGATATATGAATATCTTAAACTAAAAAACAATAAATACCTTCAAATTTTATTTGCTGTCTATTTTTGTGTATGCTAATCTCTTAGCATCTGAATACCTCTGGTATAATTATGAAAAAACTAAAAGCCTGGGCAAAAAAACTAAAGCAGCAACTAGTTATGCTGCACTTGGCATCCAGGGATAAACGAACACCCTGGTATGCAAATGCGATGATTTTTTTGATTATCGCCTACGCATTGAGCCCCATAGATTTAATACCCGATTTTATCCCGGTAATCGGGTATCTGGACGATCTTATCCTATTGCCCATCGGCATTTATTTCGCCATAAGTCTTATTCCCGAAGCTGTAAAAGCGGAGTGTCTTAGAAAGGCAAAGGATTATAACTGGAACAAAAGAAAAAGCTGGTTAATCGGGGGAATTATCATACTTTTTTGGTCGCTCATTGTTTTTTGGATATCTCACAATTATTTCAATTTTTGAAATAGCTGATGTAACAAAAAAACTGTCCACTGACCTTTGCACACCCTGTGCATCACAATTTTGTTATCTTTGCAACGTGAAATTATTAACATTCATATTTGGTCTGTACATTTTAACGCTCAACGCGTTGCCTTGTACTGATGTTAGTGCGGATGTGGTTTCCGATAATTCTCAAACTGAGGTAGTTGCTGCTTCAAATTTGGATCATAACCATAGCCTTTCAGATACTTGCCCCCCTTTCTGTACCTGCCATTGCTGTCACGTGCATACGGTTGAATTTTCTTCAGCGAATTTTAAGCTAATTAATTCAGAAATATCTTCTAAGGTTTTCCTTCATTTTGATAGTTTGGGCGAAGAACCTATTTCGTCCCTTTTAGATCCTCCAAGAGTTTAATTCAGTTTTTATAGGATAGCTATATCCTTTTTCGACAGGTCAAGATTCTTTTGGCCACTCTTTTACATTCCAAAAACTGAATTAAATCCTTAACTTTTATGATCAATAAAATCATCGCTTTTTCCATTCGGAACAAGCTTATCGTGGGACTGATGGTACTCGCACTCGTGGGAGTGGGCGTCTATTCAATGTCCACCATTAACCTGGGCGCACAGCCCGATATTACCAATAACCAGGTACAGGTTATCACACAATCGCCCAACTTGGCCACCGAAGACATCGAGCAATTTGTAACCTATCCCGTAGAGTTGGCGATGGCCAACCTACCGGGCGTTAATGAAATACGCTCTGTCTCCCGTTTTGGACTTTCGGTGGTGACCATTGTATTTAAGGACGATATGGGTACCTATCTGCCCCGCCAACTGGTCTCTGAAAAACTCAACGAAGTCAAATCCGAGATCCCCGAACAGTTCGGTAGCCCCGGAATGGGGCCGATCACTACCGGACTGGGGGAAATCTATCAATATACCCTTAAAGCCAAAGAAGGCTACGAGGACAAATATTCCCCTACCGAGTTGCGGACCATACAGGACTGGATCGTAAAACGCCAATTGGCCCTAACGGAAGGTGTTGTGGAAGTCAATGCCTTTGGCGGAAAGATCAAGCAATATGAAATAGCTATCGATCCCGCCAAATTGAACGCGATGGATGTAACAATGACAGAAGTCTTTGATGCCCTACAGGAAAACAATGTGAATACCGGGGGCGCTTACATCGAAAAGAACAAAATGGCCAATTTCATCCGTGGGGAAGGTTTGGCACGTTCGCTGGACGACATCCGCCAGATCGTGATCAAAAACGAAAATGGCCTGCCCATTTTAGTGAAAGACGTTGCCGAAAAAGTACATTTTGGGAGCCAGGTGCGCTACGGTGCCTTTACCCAGGATGGCCACGAAGCCGTTGGCGGGGTGATTTTAATGCTACGGGGCGATAATCCAAATGCAGTGGTAAACACCGTTAAACAACGAATAAAAGAAGTGCAAAAATCGCTACCGGAAGGACTCAAGATCGTTCCCTTTTTAGATCGAAGTGAACTCATAGGAAGGACTACGGCAACTATTGAAAAAAATCTTGTGGAAGGCGCTTTGATCGTCATTTTTGTACTAGTCTTTTTATTGGGAAGTTTCCGTGGAGGCTTGGTTACCGCTTCGCTAATACCTCTCTCGCTCTTGTTCGCCTTTATTTTGATGAAAGCTTTTGGGGTCTGGGCCAACCTGATGTCCCTCGGGGCGATCGACTTCGGTATCATTGTCGATGGTGCCGTGATCATTGTAGAGGGAACGGTACACGAGATTGAAAAACGGATCAAGGCCGGGAAACAGAAATTTGACCAGCCACAAATGGACGAAGTGGTCTATGACGCAAGTAGTACCGTAATGAATTCAGCCTTTTTTGGGCAGATCATTATCCTAATCGTATTTACCCCCATTTTATTCCTGACCGGGGTCGAAGGCAAGATGTTCCGCCCTATGGCCTTTACTTTTGGCTTTGCCGTGCTCGGCGCGATTATCCTTTGCCTTACGTATGTTCCGATGATCACATCGCTTACGATGAAGCCGGCCACTAAAAAGAAAAACTGGTTCCATAAAGTGGAAGATAAAATCTCGGGCTTCAGTAACGGGATGATGACGCGAATCAACAACGGTTATCGGCCTGTTATCCTAAAATCCTTGAACCACCGCATTATAATTTTAGTGGTTGCGGTCCTATTGTTGGGAGGTGCCGGATTTACCTTCAGCAGAATGGGCGGGGAATTTATACCGAGCATCGATGAAGGGGATATCGCGATGCAGGCGCTTTTTAGGCCCGGAAGTGCATTAAGTGAATCGATTGAAACCTCAAAGAAAATTGAAAATATTATTCTTGACAACTTCCCCGAAGTGGAAACAATGATAGCTAAAATTGGGGTCGCTGATATCCCCACCGACCCGATGCCGATGGATATTGCGGACACCTACATTATTTTGGACAAGAACAAGGATAATTGGACTTCGGCGGAAACAAAAGAGGAATTGATAGAAAAAATCAAAGAAAAATTATCGGTCGTTCCCGGGGTCAACTTCGTTTTTAGTCAGCCCGTGGAACTGCGTTTCAACGAACTGCTTACGGGTGTTCGGGAAGATGTGGCCATCAAATTATACGGTGAAGATCTGGATGTTTTAACTGAAAAGGCCGCACAAATGGCCAATATCATCAAAACGGTTCCCGGTGCGGGTGATGTAAACCTGGAGGCCACCTCGGGACTGCCGCAGATGACGGTTCGTTTTAACCGAAGAAAAGTAGCCCAATATGGTTTGAATATCCAAAAACTCAACCAATATGTAAGTACCGCTTTTGCGGGAAGTTCCGCAGGGGTCATCTTTGAGGGCGAAAAGCGCTTTGATATGGTGGTGCGTTTGGATGAGGAACATCGCCAAAGCATCGATAATCTAAAAAACCTCTTGATCGACCTGCCCGGCGGAAACCAGATCCCCATAAAAGAGGTGGCCGATATCAGTTACCGGCCAGGCCCGATGCAGATTTCCCGGGACAATACCTCCCGAAGGATTTACGTAGGGGTGAACGTACGGGGCCGGGATGTAGAATCAATGGTGCACGATATCCAGACAAAAATGGATGAGCAATTAGACCTGCCGCCCGGCTACCATATTGAATACGGCGGTGCTTTTGAAAACCTGCAACGGGCGAAAGACCGTTTAATGATCGTAGTGCCCATCGCCCTGGCACTTATTTTCCTATTGCTCTATTTTGCGCTGGGCTCTTTCTCACAATCCATTATGATCTATATGGCCGTGCCTCTAGCAGCAATTGGGGGGATTTTCGCGCTTGCCATACGTGGGATGCCCTTTAGTATCTCCGCGGGAGTTGGTTTTATCGTACTCTTCGGGGTAGCGGTACTGAACGGGCTGGTGCTCATCAGTAGGTTGAATTCATTAAAAGAAGAAGGGGTTATGGACATACAGGAACGTATTTTAATAGGGACACAGGAACGGATCCGTCCCATTTTATTGACGGCTTTGGCCGCGATAATGGGCTTTTTCCCGATGGCACTTTCCCACGGGGCGGGTGCTTCGGTACAGCGGCCTTTGGCCACGGTGGTCATTGGCGGATTGATAACCGCAACCTTGCTTACGCTGATCGTTGTGCCCATTTTGTACAGTTTTGTGGAAAAAACGGGAAAAAACAACAACGGAAAATCGGGTAAAGTTGCCATAAACCCTGCCCTGATCGCCGTTTTATTGGGTCTTGGATCAATGGCCATCCCGGCAAGTGCAAGTGCGCAAACGCTGGATAGCCCCCAGCAAAATGCGCCCCGACAGGACAGCCTGAAAGTTGAACAAGGGTTTACCCCAATTTCTTTACAGGACGCAGTAGAAAGGGCCCAAGCGAACTATCCCAAATTGAAAGCGGCCCAACTGGAAGTCGAGAACCAGGAGGCCCTGAAAAAAACCGCCTGGGATCTTGGGACCACCCAAATTTTTACCGGTGGCGAAGAACTGCCGGACAATGGTACAAGCGATGAAGGTATCTATCAAACCATTGGCGTCCAGCAGCAGAATATCGATGTGTTCAGTATCGGTGCCAAAAATAGGGTGCAAAATGAGAAAATTGCCCTAAGTGAAACGGCACTCGATCTAACCTCCCTTCAAGTGGAACGGGAAGTGAGCAAGGCCTGGGGTGATGCCTACACTTCCAAACGGAAGTACCAATTGTATGTGGAACTCGATTCCATTTTTAGCGATTTTGAACGGGCGGCGCGTATCCGTTATGAGACCGAGGCTTCCTCGAAGCTGGAATATTTGGCCGCCACCAATCAGGCCCGGCAGGTAAGCCTTCAGAAAATGCAGGTATATCGGGATTATCTGGGCAACCTGCAGAGACTGAACCTTTGGCTGGTAAGCGATACGCCCTATACCGTTGCGGATGCAGGTGTAGATGAAATGGACACGCCCATACTACAGCGCAAGGATTCGATTGTGAGCCACCCGATGCTGCAATATTATGAGCGGCAGATCGAGGTGGCCGATGCCGAGCGTAATCTCAGCACCAAAGCGTTTTTCCCAAAGTTCAACGCACAATATGGGCGGCAGAAAATTGCGGGACAGAACGGATTTTTCAACTTTCAGGTTGGGATTTCCATTCCGCTCTTTTTCGGCCCTGAACTGGGGCAGGTGCAATCGGCCAAAATACAAACCCAGATTGCGGAGCAGAATTTTAAGGAAAAACAGCTTCAGGTCAATTCAAAATATCAGGACCTGCAACAGGACTATCTAAAATGGCTGGAGTCTTGGCAGTATTATGAACAGGAAGCCCTTCCGCTTGCCAAAGAGCAACGGGACGGGGCGGTTTTTGCCTATAAAGAGGGGGGTATCGATTATACCACCTTTCTGCAAACGGTACGCGACGCCATAGGCATCCAGAGCAAGTCCTGGGACGCACTTAACAATTATCTGAGATCAAAATACGAACTGGAATTTTTCCTCAATTCCGCTAAACAATAAAGACAGAAACTATGAATTTCAATATAAAATCGATTTTTTACGCAGCCCTGATCCTATTCAGTTTAAGTTCCTGTAAACAGGAAAAAACCGCTGAAAGCGGGCAAGAAGACCACAACGAAACAGCTTCTGCCGAAAATGGTGGCGAGCATCAGGAAGAAAGCGCAGGCTTGGAAGGTAAAAAACTGCACCTGTCCCAACAAAAGTTTGAAGCGATGGGATTGAAGGTGGACAGCCTGCCCACCAAAAGCCTGACAGGACTTGTGGAGGCGAATGGCCAACTGGAAGTGCCCCCGCAAAATGAAGCTGCCGTTACCGCCATTATTGGGGCCAACGTGACGAGCATAAAGGTCATCGAGGGCGATAAGGTAAGCAAAGGGAGCATTCTGGGATATTTGAGCCATCCCGATCTTATCAAATTGCAGACCGATTATTCCAATGCCTATAACCGGATGAACTTTTTAAATAAGGAATATGACCGTCAAAAACGCTTGTACGATGCCGAAGTGGCTTCCGGAAGAAAATTTCAGGAAACCGAATCGGAATACAACAGTATGAAGGGGATGGTCAAGGGACTGGAATCCCAATTACGCTTATTTGGGGTTAGTCTGGACCGCATTAGGAACGGGAATGTATATAGCCAAGTTCCCGTGGTAAGCCCAATCAACGGTTATGTGGAAAAAGTGAATATCAAGGTAGGGCAGTTTGTACAACAACAGACCGAAATGTTCGAGATCGTGAATACCGAACATATCCACGCCGACCTTATGGTATATGAAAAGGACGTCAGCAAGGTTAAAGAGGGACAGACGGTGGAATTTAATATCGAATCCCTTCCCGAATCCGATCTGAGTGCAAAAATTTATTCAGTAGGGAAAACATTCGAACAGAACCCCAAAGCGGTTCACGTACACGCCGAAATCGAGAACAAACAAGGCAATCTGTTTCCGGGGATGTACCTTACGGGTAAGATAGCCGCTTCCGAAAACAAGGTGACCGCGCTCCCCGAAGAGGCGATCATTACCGAGGATGGCGAGCCATACATTTTTACAGCCAAAAAAATGAACGAAGGTGGCGAGGAAGAATGGACGTTGAGCCCTTTAAAAGTCGTAACCGGTCAGGCAGATGATGGCTGGATGGAGATCAAATTGCTACAGCCGCTGGAAAAAGGGCAAATGGTAGTTTGGAACAAGGCCTATTACCTGATCTCGGAAATGAAGAAAGGCGAAACAGGTCACGACGATTAAATTTGATATTTTATAGCCGGGCTTGCCAAATACTGTTTGTCAAGTGGTTAGTAAAGAGTTTGGTAAGTCCGGTTTTTTAATACATTTGATAGTATAACCGATAAAATTTAAAAAAATGAAAGAAATAAAAGCATTTATAAAGCCCAACAGGGTACAAAAAACAATTGAGGCATTAAGTGATGCCGGATTTAAAAGTATGACCCTATCCCAGGGCGAAGGTACGGGCAAATTCAAGGCTAAAGGAGCTTCCCCATCTTTGGATTTTCATATTACCGATAGCCCGGTGGTCAAACTGGAACTGGTGTGCCAAAACGAAGAAGCGAAAAGTGCCATTGATATTATCTTAGAAAACGGGAAAACGCCGACCCCTGGTGACGGGATTATCTATCTGAGTAATGTAGAGGACGCCTTTCAAATCAAAACGGGAAAATCGATAAAGCAACCCCAGAAATAAAACCCATCTAAGATGAGCGACATTGAAAAACTTCTAAGTAGTCATAAGGTACGTCCCACGGCGATGCGCATCTTGATATACAGGTTTATGGATAAAATGGAAAGGGCCGTAACGCTGACCGAGATTGTGAACGCTTTTGTAAAAGCTGATCGTGCCACATTGTCCCGTACCATTAAAACCTTTGAAACCAACGGAATTGTGCATCAAATAGACGATGGCACCGGCATACCCAAATATGCCCTCTGTGAAAGCGGGTGCAATTGTGAAGTAGATCAGGATCTGCATATTCATTTTCATTGTACCAACTGTGATGAGACGATTTGTTTGACCGATCATAAAATACCCCACATTAACCTGCCGGAAGGATATATGGCCGAAAATGTCAATTTGGTTGTTAAAGGCATATGCGAAAAATGTAGTGCCGTTTAATTTTCAACGATGAACAAAGCCGAAAAAATACTCAAAAGTAAAGGGATTAGGCCCACGGAAATGAGGTTAGCTATTTATAAATACCTCAATAGAAAGTTTTATGCCGTAACCCTGAAAGAAATAGAAACGGCTTTTATCAAAAAAAGTGATAACAATAAAACTGCGGATAGAACAACAATTTATAGAACCCTAAAACTATTTCAAGAGAAGGGCGTAGTACATCAAATAGATGTGGGAACAGCAATCGCCAAATATGCGGTCTCCAATGAAGAAGGTTTGGATTTGCACCTACATTTTCATTGTACCCATTGTGGCAACACATTCTGTTTGCCCGATAAAGTAAACCCAGATAGCTTGCCTGATAAGTACGGAATAAACGATGTGAATTTGGTTTTAAAAGGCGTATGTACAAAATGTAAAAAAAGCGGAAGCCTTTAAAGATAGGATCGGTGAATCAGATCAAAAAAACAAGTAGGATGATACACATTATAAATTTGAAAAACGAAAAGAATATTTTGTTAGAAATTAATCAGGTATAAACAAGAAACCGGTGGAAAATTATTCAAACATTTTGATTTATGGTGCTATTGCCCCAATTGCGCTATTGGTGGGTGGAATCGTTTCCATTTTAAAAAAGCCAAACGCCCAGGTGCGGAGTGCTATCCTGCATTTTGCCGCCGGAGTGATTTTCTCGGTTGTTTCAGTTGAAATTCTTCCAGAAATTATGAAGAAGCACGACGTACCGGAAATTGCCATCGGTTTTGGGGCAGGTGTACTTTTAATGCTGGGGATACGGTACTTTTTAGAACCCAAAAAAGGGCAAAAGAACAAAACCGGGTTTCCCACAGCTTTTGTACTGATAATCGCAATTGACTTGTTGATCGACGGGGTGCTTATGGGCATTGGCTTTGTGGCCAATCAAGAGACCGGGATTTTTTTAGCGGTGGCAATTTCTGTGGAATTGCTTTCATTGGGAATGGCCACCTCAATCACTTTGGGAAACGCTAATATCAACAGCAAAAAAACAATAGTTACCATACTTGGGCTATCTATTCTGGTTTTTGGAAGCACGCTATTGAGTGCTGCCCTATTGGCGGGAGTTTCGGCAGGTTTTCTGGAAATAATTTTGGCCTTTGGATTGGCGGCCTTATTGTATCTAGTTACAGAAGAATTGTTGGTAGAAGCGCACGAAGGTAGGCAAACCATTTGGTTGACCGCTGCTTTCTTCGGAGGCTTCTTGTTGTTTATGCTACTTCCGGGAGGTTGATGAAATACCTCACGAAGGCCTCCCTAATGAATATGAAGTAGCTAATATAAATCTGGTTTTAAAACGGAGGTGGAAAAAGGAAAAATTTGCCATATCGTTCAAAATAATAACGCAATAAGATGGACTCGATGTTCGAAGATTTTAAAACTGATCTGGATTCCCTGAATCCCCCTGTTAGGAAAAAGGCATTGGAAATTGCCGAGCAATTGGTGTTAAATGAAAATTATACGGAAAAAAAAGCTATCGCCGAGGCTATCAAACAAGCTGAAGAATGGTTTTACGATTTAGAAGGATAAAAAAACAATCTATATGTTACAGATAATCGAATTACAAGAAAAAAATATCATTGCAACAAAAGCTTCGGGCAAATTGGGAAAAGAGGATATAGAAAAAATCCATCCGCTTATCCACGCCATACTCGACAAGGGAATGAAAGTTCGCTGGTATTTTGAAATGGAGGATTTTACGGGCTGGGATTTTCCCGGATTATGGGAAGACCTGAAAATGGACACGGCCCACGCAAAAGATTATGAAAAAATAGCGATGGTGGGCAACAAAAAATGGCAGGATTGGATTACCCAATTTATGAAACCATTTACGAACGCGGAGATCAACTATTTTGGTTTGGAAGATAGGAAAACAGCTAAAAAGTGGATAAAAAAATAAAATAGATAATTATGGCACACGATCATTCACACGGTTCACAGAACTACGGAAAAGCTTTTGGCATAGGCATAGCCTTAAATACAATTTATGTTGCAGTAGAACTCTACTACGGATTTGTGGCAAATTCTTCCGCGCTCTTGGCGGATGCAGGCCACAACGCGAGCGATGTTTTCAGCCTTATACTGGCGTGGGCGGCCATTAAAATAGCCACAAAAAGGCCTTCAAAAAGATATACCTATGGCTTACGGAAAACGACCATTCTAGCCTCGATGATCAATGGCGTCATCATTATTGCCGCGGCCGGATTGATTGCGTGGGACGCCATCCAAAAATTTCAGGACCCGGCAGAGATTTCCGGCAATCTCGTGATGATCGTTGCGGCCATTGGCCTAGTGGTAAACACCGGTACGGCTTTCCTATTTTGGAAAGGTTCAAAAGGCGATCTGAACATACGCGGGGCATTTTTACATATGGCTGCCGATGCCGGGGTAACCTTAGGAGTGCTGCTTGGCGGTCTGGCCATTAAATACACGGGCTTAACGTGGATAGACCCTGCGCTTAGTTTGGTCATTGTACTGGTCATTTTATACAGTGCCTGGGGACTTTTGAGGGACTCCGTAAAAATAGCCATCGATGCCGTTCCCAAAAACATCGACATCGATGAAGTGGAAAAATTCTTAATGGATATTAAAGGGGTCGAAGAAGTGCACGATCTGCATATCTGGGCGATGAGCACCACGGAAACCGCACTTTCTACCCACTTGGTCGTTCCCGATGGGCACGAGGATCAGTTTATCTATGATATTCGGGAACAATTGCACGATAAATTTGAAATAACGCATACCACCCTGCAAATCGAAAAAGAATTTGGGGACAAAGAATATAAACCCTATCAAGGTTTGGAAGAATAAAATCACGATGAAGAAAAAACAAAATCTAAGGGATATCGATACCCAGAAACATTCCAGCGGACATAGCCACGCCCGCCAGCTGCGGCTGGATGATGGCAATAATCATAACAGTCCAAAAAAGACATCAAAATTTAAGATTTACCTACCCGCTATTTTCAGTTTTGTAATGCTGATTGCGGGTATTGCCATCGATTTTTTCGATGCCTTCCCATTTTTCAAGGGTTGGGTTCGAATAATTTGGTACGTTGTAGCCTATATTCCCGTTGGGTTTCCCGTTATTATTGAAGGTTGGAAAAGTATAAAAAACGGCGATTTCTTTACCGAATTCCTTTTAATGTCAATCGCAACATTGGGGGCATTTGCCATAGGCGAATATCCCGAGGGCGTGGCCGTGATGCTTTTTTATGCGGTCGGCGAACTTTTCCAAAGTGCTGCAGTCAAAAAAGCGAAAGGTAATATAAAGGCTCTTTTGGATGTGCGACCCAATGAAGCTTTGGTATATCGTGACGGCGATTTTGTTTCCGTCAACCCCGAAACGGTCGAGGTTGGTGAAAAGGTTCAGGTACGTGTGGGCGAGAAAATCCCTTTGGACGGTAAACTGTTGTCAGCAAAAGCTTCGCTCAATACTGCTGCCATTACCGGCGAAAGCAAACCCGATACCATTTCAAAAGGAGATAAGGTTTTTGCCGGAAGCATCAATCTCGATGGGGTAATCGAAATCGAGACCACAAAAGAATTCAAGGACAGTTCCATTGCCCGTATCCTTGATCTGGTACAGAACGCTACTGCCCGTAAATCAAAAACTGAATTGTTCATTCGAAAATTCGCGAGGGTGTACACCCCCATCGTGGTATTCCTTGCTATTGGACTGACCTTCTTACCCTATCTATTTGTCGAGAATTACATCTTTGAAGATTGGTTGTACCGTGCCCTAATCTTCCTTGTTATTTCTTGTCCGTGCGCCCTGGTTGTTTCGATTCCATTGGGATATTTCGGCGGCCTTGGTGCCGCATCCCGAAATGGAATATTATTCAAGGGAGCATCCTTCCTCGATGCAATGACCAAAGTAAACACGGTGGTAATGGATAAGACCGGAACGGTTACCAAAGGCGTGTTTAAAATCAAGGATGTTGTCAATAATGATGCTTTCCCGGAAGCGGAATTTATGAAATATCTGATGGCGATGGAAGAACAGTCCACTCATCCCATTGCCCAGGCGATATTGGAATATAAGGCCGAAGGTGCGGATTTTGAAGCTTCCGAAGTATCCGAGGTTGCCGGAAAAGGCTTGAAAGGCACCGTAAACGGTAAAACCGTTTTAGTGGGTAATGAGGCACTAATGACCTCAAACAATATCAGCGTTCCTAAAGAAACTGAAAGCATTGTAGAATCTATTGTAATAGTTGCCATAGATAGTCATTTTGCAGGCTACGTAACCATTGCCGATGAATTGAAGGAAGATGCCCACGAAGCAATCGAACAAATCCGTAAAGCGGGGATATCGAGAATCATAATGCTTTCTGGCGATAAGGATTCCATTACCAAAGAGGTTGGTAGGGAAATGGGCGTGGATACTGCTATGGGCGGATTGTTGCCCGAAGATAAGCTCAACGAGGTGGAGCGGCTTCAAAAAGAAACCGGCACTACGGTGGCTTTTATTGGCGATGGCATTAACGATGCCCCTGTACTTGCAACCAGCGATGTAGGTATGGCAATGGGGGGCTTGGGAAGTGATGTGGCCATTGAGACCGCAGATGTCATCATCCAGACCGACCAGCCTTCTAAAATTGCCCGGGCCATTAAGATTGGCCGATCTACAAGAAAAATTGTGTGGCAGAATATTGCCTTGGCATTTGGTGTTAAAATTGCCGTTATGATCTTAGGTGCTTTCGGAATGGCTACAATGTGGGAGGCCGTATTTGCCGATGTTGGCGTAGCTTTTTTGGCCATCCTCAATGCAATACGTTTACAGAAAATGAATTGGAAATAGTACAACAAAATGTCTCAAAGTAGAAGAAATAGAAGAAAGAAAAAAGTTCAAAAACCAGCTAAGAACAAAATCACAAAAAAAGATAAAGTCAAGGGAATTATTGTACTTGTCCTTCTGGTCATAGCCTCATTTCTGCTTTACTTTTTTGTGCTAAAAGGGAATATTCATAAGCATTGATTGTATTGGTAGTTATAACTTAAAAAAATGAGTTTTTATTTTTTTTAAGAAAAATCAAAAGTTTGAAAAACCCCGAGGGAGGATGTTGTTTCCAAGTTATTGAATAGAAACATATAATGAAATAATCCTGTCAAAAGATTAAAAAAATGTTAATACCAACTAAAATTCTTAAATTTTCGTAAATTTGCATTAATGAAAAAAATCTTCAATAAAATAGTATCTATTTTAATGGCATCTATTGTGCTGTTTACTACAATGTCGTTTGCGGTAGATATACATTATTGTGGAGATTCATTAGTTGATTTTTCTTTATTTCATAATGTCAAGACCTGTGGAATGGAGAATCAACAACCTCAAAAAAGCTGTGAAAAAGGTTTCTCCGAGAAACCTTGCTGTTCTGATACACAAATAGCAATTGATGGTTATAATGAATTAAAATCATCATTCAACAACCTAACTTTTGAGCAACAAGCTTTCGTTGCCACTTTTTTCTATACTTACATTAACCTTTTTGAGGGATTGGATGAAAATGTCATTCCTTTTAAAGATTACACGCCACCCTATCTCATAAGGGATGTGCAAGAATTAAACGAGACCTATTTAATTTGATTTTAAACAGTTCCCGATAATTATCGGGAAAATTAGCCCTGTGGTTCCTACCATTTTGGGCTCATTTTGTTGTGTTTAATTTTCTGATACCATCAGGATTTTATTCAATGTATAACTGTTTAATTATCAATACCTATGTTAAATAAGGGTATAAAATTCCTCATAGAAAATAAACTTATCGCTGTTCTTATGCTTACGATCTTCGTAGGCTGGGGCATCGTTAACGCCCCTTTTAATTGGGACACTGGTTTCCTTCCCACAGACCCCGTTGCCGTAGATGCCATCCCTGATATTGGCGAAAACCAGCAAATCGTATTCACTAAATGGGAAGGACGTTCCCCACAGGATATAGAAGATCAGATCAGCTATCCGCTAACTACTAGTTTGTTGGGTATTCCCGGGGTAAAGACCATCCGCAGCTCCTCAATGTTCGGCTTTTCCAGCATCTATATTATTTTTGATGAAGACGTTGAATTTTACTGGAGCCGGAGCCGTATCCTTGAAAAACTCAATTCTCTGCCCAGCGGCTTGTTACCGGATGGTGTAAACCCAAGTTTGGGCCCAGATGCTACCGGATTGGGGCAAATATACTGGTACACCTTAGAAGGGCGAGACAAAGATGGAAACGTGACCGGCGGTTGGGATTTACAGGAACTGCGCAGCATTCAGGACTATTATGTGAAATATGCCCTTTCCTCTGCTAGCGGGGTTTCAGAAGTAGCCTCCATTGGAGGGTTTCAAAAGGAATATCAAATAGATGTAGATCCAGAAAAGATGCGGCAATACAACATTGGTCTGGGCGATGTCGTAAGCGCAATAAAAGAAAGCAACAAGGATATTGGTGCGCAGACGCTTGAAATCAACCAAGCGGAATATCTGGTGCGTGGTTTGGGTTATGTAAAATCGGTGGCCGATATTGAAAACGCAGTGGTCACTTCCAAAGATTATACCTCAATAAGGGTGAAGGATATTGCCCGAGTAAGCCTGGGACCCGCTCCCCGTCGCGGAATATTGGACAAAGAAGGTGCCGAAGTGGTCGGCGGTGTTGTGGTAGCACGTTATGGCGCAAACCCGATGGAGGTCATCAACAACGTTAAAGACAAAATAAACGAACTGAGTTCGGGCTTACCTTCCAAAGAATTGAAAGACGGCCGTACTTCTCAACTTACCATTGTTCCGTTTTATGACCGGACGGAACTAATAAACGAAACTTTGGGTACGCTTGATGAGGCCTTGACCCTTGAAATATTGATAACGATATTGGTCATTATCGTGATGGTCTTCAATTTACGGGCATCTATACTTATTTCGGGACTGTTACCGGTGGCCGTATTGATGGTCTTTATTGCGATGAAGCTCTTTAATGTGGATGCCAATATCGTTGCGCTGTCGGGAATTGCGATCGCCATTGGTACTATGGTGGATGTCGGCGTGATCCTCTGCGAAAATATTATCAGGTATTTAGATGAAGAAGAGCTGCGGGTATTGAACGGTGAAACAAGACAACCCATCAACACGCTCGTCTATAACGCTACTGCCGAAGTTTCAGGGGCGATTGTTACAGCGGTGCTTACCACTATCATCAGTTTTATTCCCGTATTTACAATGATAGGGGCCGAAGGGAAATTATTCCGCCCATTAGCCTTTACCAAAACGATGGCACTTACCGCTTCCATTATTGTTGCCCTGTTCCTAATTCCTCCCTTTGCCGCATTCTTGTTCAGAAAAAAGAGCATTCGGAAAACAACCGGTCATATCATAAATGGTCTTTTGATGCTCTTGGGGATTACTGCCATTGTCTTTGGATATTGGTTAGGCCTAGTTCTGATAGCCTTCGGAATCACAGGTTTTTTAAAGGACGATAAAATTGCATCGAGGGTTTCGGACAGATTGTGGCTTTCTGAAAAACGGACAAATGTTGTTAATATGATTATTTCAGCAATAGCAATCATATTTCTTTTGGCGGAATATTGGCGTCCCTTAGGCTTTGACCGTAGCATTTTGATCAACCTCCTTTTTGTAGGGATTATCTGTTTTGGTCTTTTGGCGGCTTTTTGGGTATTTAAACATTTTTATTCCCGCATTTTAAAGTGGGCTTTGCGCAATAAAATATTGTTTTTGTGCATCCCTACCACCGTTTTTGTTCTGGGTGTTTTAATAATGACCAATATCGGCAAGGAATTTATGCCCTCACTCAACGAAGGTTCGTTCCTGTTAATGCCTACCTCGCTGCCACACGCTGGGGTAGCGGAAAATAAAAGGGTATTACAACAACTGGATATGGCCGTTGCAGGCATCCCCGAGATAAAAACCGTAGTAGGGAAATCTGGACGTACCGAATCGGCACTTGATCCCGCACCCCTGTCGATGTACGAAAATATTATTCAGTATAAATCGGAATATATGGAGGATTCTGATGGAAGCCCCCAACGCTATAAAGTGAACAAAGATGGCTTTTTTGTCCTGAAAGATGGCGGCTTGGTGACCAATCCCAACAATGAGGTTAGAAATTCTGAAAATTACAAAGAAGCTAAGATTGAAGATCCGTTCCTTATTGATACAGAAAGTCTAATCCCCGATGAAGATGGGGAATTCTATCGCAACTGGAGGCCGGAAATACAATCCCCCGATGATATCTGGAACGAGATTGTAAAGGTCACCAAACTTCCCGGCGTCACTTCGGCACCCAAGTTACAGCCCATCGAGACCCGTTTGGTAATGTTACAGACCGGGATGAGGGCACCAATGGGAATTAAGGTAAAAGGGCAGGACCTGAAACAGATAGAAGCTTTTGGTTTAAAATTGGAGGATATCTTAAAACAGGCGGAAGGCGTAAAAAAAGAGGCCGTTTTTGCAGACCGCATCGTGGGCAAGCCTTATTTATTGATCGATATAAAAAGGGAACGCCTTGCCCGGTATGGTATTTCCATTGAAGATGTACAGCAGGTGCTTCAAGTGGCCGTGGGCGGGATGCCTTTAACGCAGACCGTGGAAGGCAGGGAACGCTACGCCGTTAGGGTACGGTACCCCAGGGAACTTCGTGGTAATGCAGAGGATTTAAAAGATATTTATGTTCCTGTCTCCACTGGAAACCCGGTGCCCCTTGGGGAATTGGTTGATATCCGGTATGAAAAAGGGCCACAGGTAATTAAAAGTGAGGATACATTTTTGGTAGGCTATGTCCTCTTTGATAAACTGGATGGCTTTGCGGAAACAAACGTGGTGGAAAATGCCCAAGCCCTTATCCAACAGAAGATCGATAACGGCGAACTGACCGTTCCCAAAGGGATAAATTACAAATTTACGGGAACCTATGAAAACCAGATCCGGGCAGAAAAAACCTTATCGATCGTAGTCCCGCTGGCGCTCATCATTATCTTTTTGATTCTTTATTTTCAGTTCCGTTCTGTATCAACATCGTTAATGGTATTTACAGGGATTGCGGTGGCTTTTGCAGGCGGGTTTATAATGATCTGGCTGTATGGGCAGGATTGGTTCTTCAATTTCAATTTCCTAGGGGAAAACCTGAGGGACCTTTTCAATATGAAAACCATCAATTTAAGTGTGGCGGTTTGGGTAGGTTTTATTGCCCTGTTCGGTATTGCGACCGATGACGGCGTGGTTATGGCCACCTATCTCACCCAAACTTTTGATAAAAATGAGCCAAGCGACAAAGCGGCCATCCGGGAATCTGCATTGTTCGCCGCTCAAAAACGCATCCGTCCCTGCCTGATGACCACGGCGACAACCATACTTGCTCTTTTGCCTGTTTTAACTTCCACCGGCCGGGGAAGCGATATTATGATCCCAATGGCCATACCAAGTTTTGGCGGGATGATTATTGACGTTACCTCCTATTTTATTGTACCCGTATTATTCAGTTGGAAAAAGGAAGCTGCGCTTTCGCGGAAGCAGAAAGCAATAAGAAGCAATTCAGGAAAAACCAAAAACAGTTCTAGATGATGAAAAAAAGAGCCTATAAAATCGTGTTGATACTTATTGGTGTTTTGTGTGGAGGTTTTGCCGAAGCACAACAACTGGAATCCTACATTCAGGAGGCAGAATCCAACAACCCGGATATTCAAGCCTATAAGTTACGGTACAACATTGCGGAAGAAAAAGTGAACGAGGTAAACGAGCTTCCCAATACCGAATTTGGGGCAGGCTATTTTATAAGTGAGCCCGAAACCCGTACCGGGGCACAGCGTGCCCGTTTTTCGGTGAAACAGATGCTGCCCTGGTTCGGGACGATTACCGCAAGAGAAAATTACGCTTCTTCAATGGCTGATGCAGAATACGTGGAAATTGCCATTGCCAAACGAAAATTGGCCCTTTCTGTTTCTCAATCCTATTATCAACTATATGCCATTACCGCCAAACAGCAGGTTTTGGAGCAAAACATCCAATTGCTCGAAACCTACGAAAGTTTGGCACTTACTTCGGTTGAAGTTGGGAAGTCCTCCGCAGTGGATGTACTGCGGTTACTGATCAGGAAAAATGAATTGGAAAAGCAAAAAGAAATTTTGGGAGAAGATTTTTTGGCTGAAAAAGCGCAATTCAATAACCTTTTAAACAAGGACGAAAAATCACCAATATCGGTAGTAGATACGATGTTTGTTCCCTTAGAAAGCACCAACTTTTCTTCCGAAGGTCTAAAACTTCATCCAGAGATTTTAAAATACGATAAGTTGTTTGAATCGATAGCACAATCGGAAGCGCTCAATCAAAAAGAGAGCCTGCCCAACATTGGTGTGGGGCTGGATTATATACCCGTTGCCGAACGCCCCGCGATGAATTTCAGCGACAACGGAAAAGACATTTTGATGCCTATGCTGTCCATATCCGTTCCCATATTCAACAATAAATACAGCTCGATCACCAAGCAAAATGAATTGAGGCAGCAGGAAATAAAAGCACAAAAACAAGACCGCTTAAATAAATTGAAGACCCTTT
This sequence comes from Leeuwenhoekiella sp. A16, assembly GCF_047946675.1. GTDB lineage: Bacteria > Bacteroidota > Bacteroidia > Flavobacteriales > Flavobacteriaceae > Leeuwenhoekiella. The sequence goes on along the minus strand of NZ_CP172313.1, from coordinate 3,329,213 downwards.
TTGCACAAGCCGTTCAAAACCGAAATTCAGCAAGGATAAGCTATGCAACGCAATTAAAAAATTTAAAGCAGGCCAATGATGCCGAAGATATTTTAATGAAATCCTATGAAACTGGAACGATAGATTTTAATGATGTACTGGATATTCAGGAACTGCAATTAAAGTTTCAGATGAACCAGATTGAATCCATCAAAATGTATTTCGTGCAATCTGCAATAATCAACTACTTAACCAAATAAAAGATGAAAACAACACTCTACATAAAAAATATGGTCTGTGATCGCTGTATCAAGGTTTTAAAAAACGAATTGAAAGATGAAAGCATTAAAGTTTTAGACGTAAAATTGGGAGAAATAACTGCCGATATTCAAACCAATAAAGAGAAAAAGACAATAAGAAAAGTAGTGGAATCGAACGGGTTTTACATTATAGATGGCGAAAATTTCAAGCTGGTTGAACAAACAAAATTAATATTGATCAACCTGTTAAAAAAGTTACCGTTAGCCGGAAATGAGAAGCTTTCTGAGATACTTTCAAAAGAAATACACCACGACTATTTCAAAATAAGCAAAATATTCTCCTACAATGAGAAGATCACGATTGAAAAATATTTCATCAAACTGAAGATCGAAAAAGCAAAGGAGCTTATTCATTATAAGGAACTCAATTTTACGGAAATAAGTCAGCTTTTAAATTACAGCAACCTAACACATTTAAGCAACCAATTTAAGACCGAAACAGGAATGAGCCTCACAGAATATAAAACAATGGAAAAAAATTTTAGGAATTCATTAGACCAAATTATATAAGTATAAACCAAAATTATTAAACAATAATTTTAAAGTAAACAATATTTTTAAGTTAAAAATTTCATTAATGAAAAAACTACTGATACCATTTTTGGCAATGTTAGCGCTTACTAACATACAGGCACAAACCGCCAATGGTTCCGAAGAGAACGTAGATAATTGGCCCGTACACGAATATAATCTAACTATCGATTACGAAACTGTAAATTTTACGGGGAAAGATGTAAAAGCGATGACTATAAATGGAGGGATCCCGGGGCCTAACCTGGTATTCACCGAAGGGGAATTTGCGGTAATCAACGTAACCAATAAAATGGATGAGGAAACATCCGTCCATTGGCACGGGATGATTTTGCCCAATTTTTATGATGGTGTTCCCTACCTTTCTACACCTCCTATTCGTCCAGGGGAAACGTTTCAATATAAATTTGCCATTAAGCAAACCGGAACGTACTGGTACCACTCCCATACCGGATTACAGGAACAACGGGGCGTTTACGGCTCCATCCAGATCAACCCAAAAGAAAAAACCTTGGACTATGATAAAGATTTGGTCTTGGTGCTATCAGACTGGATGGACGAAGATCCTGCCTCGCAGCTTAAAAACCTAAAGCGTGGGAATGAATGGTACTTGATCAAAAAAGGGCAAATCCAAAGTTGGGATAAGATTATAAAGAAAAAAGCAGTAGGTGCCAAGCTAAAAATGATTTGGCAACGGATGCCGGATTTCGCTATATCTGATAATTTCTATGAAAACTTTTTTATTAACGGTGCGGTCAAAAATGAATATCCAGACTTTAAACCCGGGGAAAAGGTGCGGTTGCGGTTTGTCAATGCTTCGGCAGCTTCTTATTTCTGGTTAACCTTTGGTGGTAAAGACCCGATGTTGGTGTCTGCCGACGGGAAAGACGTTGTACCCGTTAAGCACAATAAAACCCTAATTGGCGTGGCCGAGACCTACGATTATATTGTCACCATTCCTGAAAATGGCAAACTCGAAGTTCGGGCAATGGCACAGGACGGTTCTGGTTTTGCCACTGCCTATTTAGGGCAAGGCCGCATTCTAAAAGCTCCAGTAGTTCCCAAACCCGATCTTATCGAAAATATGAAAAGGATGATGGCAATGGATATGAAAATGGGAGCACCCGCTTCAAAATTCAATCCTTCAAAAAACGATTCTATAAAAGTGATGAAAAAATACAGTATGGATATGGGGGGAATGAAAATGGACGGTATGGATATGAAGGATGATGATATGAAGGACAAAATGGAAAAAGGAAAAATGAAGGGAATGAAAAAAGACTCCACGAAGATTGCACAAATGGATCATTCTAACCCGCCTGCCGGCAAGGCAGGAATGGATATGAAAAATGGGGAGATGAAAAAGGATACCATTAAAGATATGGATGAAATGGAGATGAAAATGGGCTATGTTGTCCCTGCCGATAAGGTTATTGGCGATAATATGAAAACTGGCGGAAATCCCCAGTTCAATTATGATTATTTGAAATCTCCCGTAAAAACCACTTTTGAAGGGGACAAACCCGTAAAAGAGATGCTTTTTAACCTGACGGGCAATATGAACCGGTATGTCTGGAGCATCAACGGTGTACCACTTTCGGAAACCGATAAGATCAAGATCAAACAAGGGGAAGTAGTACGTATCACACTCAACAACCTTACGATGATGCACCACCCAATGCACCTGCACGGGCATTTCTTTAGGGTGCTGAACAAAAATGGGGATTATTCACCGTTGAAGCATACCGTGGATGTTCCGCCAATGAAAAAAGTAGTAATCGAGTTTGATGCGAACGAAACGGGGGATTGGTTTTTCCATTGTCACATTTTATACCACCTGAATGCGGGTATGGCCCGTGTCTTCAGTTATGACGGACCACGCGACAAACGCCTTAAAGGATATCCGCTGACTAAATTGACCAACGAAGCCGATCACATATTTACCTGGGGTGAATTGACAGCTGCAAGCCATATGACGGAACTTTATGCCACGGCCACCAATATAAGGAACCAGTTCACTTTTCGTGGTGAATATGGATGGAACAAGAATATGGAGGTTGAAGCCACCTATGAGCGATACCTTAATGATTATTTCAGGGTATTTGGTGGTGTAAACGTTGAAAACGAGCTGGATGATAGTCTGGATGAGATCAACACCACGGCCATAGGTGGAATCCGATATTTAATGCCGCTGCTTATCAATGCCGATCTTAGGATAGACAGTAAGCTACGACCACAGATTAGCTTTTCTAAAGCCACGATGATCTTTCCCCACGTCCTACTTTATGGGGAATATGAATATCAAGCTGATTTTGGCTGGGTCAATGATTTTGAACCCGGAAGGGATTATGAGAAAGAAACTACTTGGCAGGTGGGCCTTGAATATATTTTGGGAAGGAACTTTTCCCTGATGGGTAGTTATGATAACCGTTTTGGTGTTGGCGGCGGACTTTCCGCAAGATTTTAAAATTAAAAGTTATGATGTACGAATGGGATTGGCTGATTTTATTAGGGGTAGTAGTCCTTTGCATATTTATTTATGCTGGTAAGAAGAAAAAAAAGACCAAAAAACGAAAGGATGCCATAAAAATTTTGGATGAACGCTATGCCAAGGGTGAAATTTCCAAAGAAGAGTATTTAGAGCATAAAGAAATCCTACAATCAAAAGATAAAGGCGGTTAAAATGAAAGGCCCTTAATTTACAATTAAATCAATTATTAATTAAATTTTAAACACTATGAAAAATTCAAATTTGATCGAAGCATTGAACAACTGTGTTGCGCATTGTAATTACTGCGCAGATGCCTGTCTGGATTCAGATGACATCAAAATGATGGTAGATTGTATCAGAACTGACAGGGCTTGTGCCGAAGTATGCAGCGCAACTGCAAAGCTGCTTGCCGCAAATTATTCAGATGCTAAAGAAATAGTGGAATACTGCCATAAAACCTGTAAAAAATGTGCTGATGAGTGTGCGAAACACGATGCCCAGCATTGTAAAGACTGTGCAGACGCGTGTAAGAAATGCGCTGATGCCTGTGAAGCTTATTTAAGCTAAATGTAATTAATAATCTTCCCCTTTAAGTAGGGGAAGATTATCATAAACCCAGTTCAAAAGAAACCCTAAAAAGAGGGATAAAAATTAAGTTTTCAAAGAACAATTAAAAGAATATCAAGATGAAAAAATTAAAGATTACAATGAGAATTTTAACAATGGCATTAGTTGCCCTAACCACAATGTCCTGTAAGGACGGAAAAAAAGACGGAGCCACAGCACCAATGTCTGATGAAATGCATCAGGAAGATGCCGGGTCTGAAATGATGGCCGATAATTCAAGTAATGCAGGTTCATCCGCAATTATCGCCAATTACATTAAAATTAAAAATGCCCTGGTAGCCGATAATCAAGAAGATGCAGCTGAAGCAGGCGGGATGCTGATGGCTGACCTTAAAGATTTTGATAAAAGCAAATATTCTTCAGACAAGCAGCGCGAGTTGACTGATATCATTGAAGACGCCACGGAACACGCGGAACATATTTCAGAAAGTCCTATGGAGCACCAGCGTGAACATTTCGATATTTTGAGCAAAGATATGATCGATATGATAGCGATAACAGGAACAAGTAAAAAGCTATATCAGGATTTTTGCCCGATGTACAATAACAACAAAGGTGCGCAATGGTTGAGCAGTACCGAAGAAATCAAAAACCCATATATGGGCAGCAAAATGCCGGGTTGTGGAAAAATGCAGAAAGAGATCAATTAATTGAAAATTTTTAAGACTATAGCGTGGATCTTACTGATTGCATTTGTGGGGATCCAATTTTTCCCCACAGAGCGCAATCAAAGCGAGGCCGAGTATGCTACCGATTTTATGGAGGTGAACACGGTGCCGCCGATGATACAGAATAAGATAGAGGTATCTTGCTATGATTGCCATAGCAACAACACCAAATATCCTTGGTACAATAAGGTACAGCCGGTGGCCTGGTTTCTTGAAGACCATATTGAAGAAGGGAAAGACGAACTGAATTTCAACGAGTGGGGAGATTATTCCGACCGAAGAAAAAATAGCAAACTTCGGTCGATTATCAGTCAGATTGAAGACGATGAAATGCCGCTGGACTCCTACACGTTTATTCATAGGGATGCAAAATTTTCTGAATCGAAAAAAAAAGACATCTTAAAATATATGACCCAGCTTAAAAATAAGCTGTAAAGTTTAAAATTTAAACGGTGTTCAAAAAATGAAATAAATACAATTATACCCGAAAAAAGGAAAGAGTTTTTTTCATTGATTGGTTAGTTAGAACTTTCCTTTTTCGGGGATGGTAATAAAGTCCTGTTAGGGAAGGGTATTCTTAATTTAACCCTTTAAAAAGTCCCTTCCCTTGGCAGGCACAAAAAAGAAAGCCGATGAAAGATTGTTGTAAAACGGGAAATGAAAGAGAACAAAAGAAAAGTGGCTTTAAAAAATGGTTCAACTATATCATTTATGGAATTGTAGCCATTATCATTATTGGTGCTTTACTGCTCCAATTAAGTGGAAACTAATTAAAAACCATAGAAATGAAAACAAGACAACTATTTCTTACCATAGTGATGTTAGCTTATGTTGGGATTTTTACAATTGCGTTTGCCGCAAATAATTCCACAAGTTTAGATACAAAGACGGAAATAAAAGATGAGAAAGCCCTCGAAACTAGGGGTGTAAGCAATTCTGTTCCCACCTTACAAAACGACTCAGAAGCTAGTTTGGACGAATTCCCCAATCTGCACCCCTTAGTGGTTCATTTCCCCATAGTACTTTTGCTTTTGGCCGTTGTATTGCAATTAATACAACTGTTTACAATGAACCGGACAATTGATTGGGTGGTATTGCTAACAGTTGGAGCAGGATTTATAGGAGCTTATGTGGCCGGTAACTTTGTACATCCCCATACCGAAGGACTTACCGAAACCGCAAAAAAGGTATTGGAACAGCACGATAAGTATGCAATGTGGGCGATGTGGTCCAGTGCTGCGGCCGCTCTATTCAAACTTGTTAGCCTTTTCTGGTTTAAGCAAAAAAGATGGTTTGAGATTTTAGTGTTTTTGGTACTAGCCTTTTCAGGGTATTCTGTTGGTTGGGCTGGGCATTATGGCTCCCAATTGGTTTATATAGAAGGTGTGGGACCACAAGGCAACTATCTGGGTAATGAAGCCGAAGAAGGTCACGGAGGGCATTCCCGTTAAAAACAAAAAGATGAGAAAAGTATTTTTAATTACAGCCTTGTTTATGGTTATAGCATTAGCGGGATTCATTGCTTGGTTACCCAAATTATGGTGGGTAGCTTTAATTACCTTGCCTTTATTAGGATTGGGCTTTATTGATTACTACCAAAAATCTGATAACATTAAGAGAACATATCCACTTTTAGGCAGAATTACAAATCTCTTGGAAGAGCAACGCCACGTAGTTCAAGAAACCCTCTTGCTCAACCGTACCGAAGGGCAACCTTTTACTTGGATTCAAAAAGAAATTGTTTATAAACGAGCCGCAGGCGCTAATAAGAGCCAACCTTTTGGCACACAATTGTCTTATGAAAAATTAGGACGGGAATGGTTTTTACATTCAGCCTTTCCTTCTACAAATATTCAGGATGATTTCAGAATAACTATTGGAGGCCCTAAATGTAGTAAACCATATAACGCCAGTATTTTAAACCTAAGCGGGATGAGTTATGGTTCCATTAGCAAAAACGCTACCCTGGCCTTTAATGGAGGTGCAAAAATAGCAGGATTCGCACAAAATACAGGGGAAGGTGGAATAACACCCTACCATCAGAAATACGGTGCTGATCTTATCTTTCAATTCGGCACAGGATACTTTGGGTGCAGAAATGAGGAGGGAAATTTTGATCCTGATAAATTTACTAAAATAGCACAGAATGATCTGGTAAAAATGGTCGAGATAAAAATTTCCCAAGGAGCAAAACCTGGTTTTGGAGCCATACTTCCTGCAAAAAAAAATACAAAAGAAATTTCAACGTACAGGGAAATAGAAGCTCATACTGAAATTCATTCTCCTGCCAATCACAGTGCCTTTCGAAATACTAAAGAGTTAATTGTATTTGTTAAAAAATTACGAAAACTTTCCAATGGTAAACCAATTGGCATCAAGCTCTGTATAGGGCAAAAAACTGAGTTTGAAGCAATGGTAAAGATATTTGTCGAAATGCAGGATTATCCAGATTTTATAGCCATTGACGGCGCTGAAGGCGGTTCAGGTGCGGCTAATATGGATTCTTTGCATTGGGGAGGGACTCCCTTGCAAGAAGCGTTGCACTTCGTAAATAAAACCTTAATTAAGTTTAATCTACGAGAACATATTAAAATACTTGCAGCAGGAAAAATCATATCCTCTTTTGATCTATATAAAACCTTGGCCCTAGGAGCTGATGCTTGTTATAGTGCACGAGGAATGATGTTCGCACTTGGGTGTGTACAATCATTAAAGTGCAATCTGAATACCTGTCCCACAGGGATTACAACTATGAATCCCTCGAGGGTAGCCTCATTAGTTGTGGAGGATAAGAAAAACAAAGTAGCCAATTATCATAAAAACACCATTGAAGGCTTAAGGGAAATATTGACCTCAATGGGATTAAAAGATAGAAAAGGAATCTCTAAAGGAAATATTTTCAAAAGAATAAGTGAAACCGAGATTAAATCTTTTGAAGATATTTTCAATCCTCAAAATTAATATCATAGTTGATTGATGAGTGACTCTAAAGACATAGAATATAAAAATGATTTTTATATCCAGCTTTTAAAAAAAGCATTACCAACTATAGTAATCATTACAGGTTTTGCAATTTTGAGTCTTTGGCTTCTACCGCAGTTTAGAGATTCCAAATGGTTGTCTAGGTCAATCCTAATATTTGCGTTCATTAAGACATTTTTTATAATAAGGCTATCTTTTAACCAATTAATGAAAATAATCGGTCAAAGTCATTTATTGAGCCATATTCTTATTTTATTCGGGCTACTTATAACCCTTATTATCTTTTCATTCGCCCTAGATTTTACTTCGCTTCAATTTTTTGATGCTAAAAATTTCAAAGTTAGTTCTGAAAAAGGAATGAGTGATTTTAAAATTTTTTATGAACACCTCTATTTTAGCACCATAACTTTTTCTTCGATTGGCTATGGAGATATTGTGCCTACTTCTGTTCTTTCCAAGGCTTTGGTAATGTTAGAAGTTGGGCTGAGGTTTTTTGTACTTGTATTCGGGATCGCCAATATTAATCAAATACGTATAAACGAAAATAAATAAGATAATTATGAACGACTTTCTAAAACAATGGGGCGAAGCTGCTTATACCACCACCGGATTTTTCTGGATGGCGTTGTGGGCATTCGTACTGGGCTATATCATAAGCAGTATGATCCAGATTTTCGTGACCGAAAAACGGATGCAAAAAACAATGGGCGGTGCAGAATCTAAAGGGGTTCTATTAGGTACTTTTTTCGGTTTTATAAGCAGTTCGTGCAGTTTTGCCGCCTTGGCAAGTACAAAGTCCCTTTTTAAAAAAGGGGCGAGTTTCATCTCATCCATAGCCTTCTTATTGGCTTCGACCAATCTTGTCATAGAATTAGGAATCATCATATCCATCTTTTTGGGATGGCAGTTTGTAGTGGGCGAATATGTCGGCGGAATTTTATTGATAGGGATCAGTTGGATGTTGATACGGCTTATCAACCCCAAAAAGCTTATTGATAAGGCAAGAAAAAACCTCGAAAAGGAGGATGAAGGTTCGGGAATGGATGATTCCAAAGATTGGAAGAAGCAGATGCAAAAAGAAGACAGCTGGGCGAAAGTGGGTAAAAAATATAAGATGGAATGGCAGATGGTCTGGAAAGATGTTACCGTGGGCTTTACCATTGCCGGTATCGTTGCGGCCTTTGTACCCGATGCGTGGTTTCAGACCCTTTTTATTGGGAGCGGTCAGGGAAATACGGACTTTTCGTTTTTCGAAATCCTGGAACATATCATCGTAGGCCCCGTTGCGGCGTTTGTAACCTTCATAGGCTCTATGGGCAACATCCCCTTGGCCGCATTGCTTTTCGGGAAAGGGGTGAGTTTTGCGGGGGTAATGGCCTTTATTTTTAGCGACCTGGTCGTTTTCCCAATTTTAAGGATCAATGCCAAATACTATGGTTGGAAGATGTCCTTGTTTATTCTTTTCCTTCTGTTTACTTCGCTGATAGGGGCCTCACTCATTTTGCACTATTCTTTTGACCTGATGAGCCTGTTACCAGATCCATCGCAGATAAAGGTGCAGGATAGCGAATATTTCAAAATAAACTATACATTTTATCTAAACCTTGTCTTTTTGGCAATTTCGGGGTATTTGATCTACCTGGGTTTTTTCAAAAAGAAGGATGTGAAAAGCAAAATGGGCGCAATGGCGCCTAAAAGCCAATTGCTCGAAAACATTTTAAAATATGCGGCTTTTATCAGTTACATCTGGATTGCGAGCGGGCTAATTGTGAAATTTTTAATTCAATGATTATGAAAGTTAGACTAAAAAATATGGTTTGCGATCGCTGTAAGATGGTGCTCAAGCAAGAATTGGAAAACGCAGGGATAAATATATTATCATTAGAATTGGGAGAATTGATTGTTTTAGATGAAGTATCGGTTAGCAAAAGTATTTTGAAAGAAATAGCCGAACGCAATGGATTTGAAGTAATTGATAGTAATACTTCCGTTTTAATAGAGAATGTCAAAACAGCTTTGATAAAAAAAGTCGAAAACTTGCAAGGCTTAAACGAAAAGACGTCCACCTTTCTTTCTGATGTACTCAATGTTGATTACTCTGTAATTATCAAGTCTTTCAGCGCTTCAACAGGAATTACAGTTGAAAAATATCTGATAAAACTGAAAGTGGAAAAAACAAAAGAACTATTGCAAATGGGTAATAAGACTTTTTCTGAAATAGCATATTCCTTGGGTTGCAATAGCGGAAGCCATCTCGCAAAACAATTCAAAAATATGACGGGTATGTCGATGACCCAACACAGGAAATTACAAAAATGGAATCGCAAGACGCTTGATAGAATTGTATAAGAATTAACCTGAATTATCAGAGTAAGAAATTCAAGGTATAGATATATTGCTCGATTCAACCCTTAATAATTAGAAAAATGAAACATACATATCAAATACAAGGAATGTCCTGCACTGGTTGTTTGAGAACCGTTAAAAATGCGTTGTCAGGCGTTACTGGGGTTACTGCTGTAGCTATTGATTTTGAAAACCAAACCGCTACCATTGAAATGGAGCAAAACATAGACATCGAAGAATTTGAAAACGCAGTCCAAGAGAAGAAAGCTAAGTATCACATCCATCCCATTAAACCTAACGGAATAAAAACGCGCACATTTCCTATCAATGGAATGACCTGCAACGGTTGCAGGTCGCACGTTGAAAAAACACTCGAGCAAGTAGATGGCGTCTTAGGCGTAAACGTAGACTTGAAAAAGGCAGAGGCTGTAATTGATATGAAAAGCATCATTCCCTATGAAACTTTTCAGGAAGCATTGAAAAAGGATGGCGATACTTACACCATTTATAAAGCTGGGCAACGTCCAGATGCTGAAGCCGAAAAACAAAAACCACAACCCAAAGGAAATGGTACTGGAACATTCTACTGCCCAATGCACTGCGAAGGTGATAAGACCTATGATAAACCGGGCGATTGCCCTGTATGTGGGATGGATCTTGTAAAAGAACAAAGTCTTTCCGCAACAACTTCTGAACAATGGACCTGCCCTATGCACCCAGAAGTTGTAGAAGATAAACCGGGAAGCTGCCCTATCTGTGGGATGGATCTTGTGCCTATGGAGCCCGATGTTTCTTCAGAAGAAAAAACCTATAAAAAACTGCTCAGAAAATTCTGGATTGCGGTTGCTTTCACTTTGCCCATCTTTCTGATCGCGATGAGCGAAATGCTGAGCAATAATCCATTATATGATATTTTAGAACTAAAATACTGGAACTGGATTCAGCTTGGGCTTTCACTTCCCGTGGTCTTTTATGCCGCCTGGATGTTTTTTGAACGCGCTTACCGTAGTATCGTGACCTGGAATCTCAATATGTTTACGCTCATCGGCATAGGTGCCGGTGTCGCGTGGCTGTTCAGCACCTTTGGGATGTTTGTACCGGATTTTTTTCCCGACCAATTTAAAACGCAGGCCGGTACGGTACACGTTTATTTTGAAGCTGCTACGGTTATCCTGACCTTGGTGTTATTGGGACAAATGCTGGAGGCACGTGCGCACAGCAAAACGAATTCCGCAGTCAAGAAACTGTTGAAGCTTGCACCGAATAAAGCTATCAAGGTCGTTGATGGCCAAGAACAAGAGGTAGCTATCGACAAAATCGAACTGGGCGACATCCTGCGGGTAAAACCGGGCGATAAAATTCCCGTGGACGGAGTGATTACCGAAGGGGAAACCTCGGTAGATGAATCTATGATCACCGGCGAACCCATTCCCGTAAGCAAAACCGCCGACGATAAAGTGAGCAGCGGGACTATAAACGGCAATCAATCCTTTTTGATGAAGGCCGAAAAAGTAGGTTCTGACACGTTGCTCTCACAGATCATCCAAATGGTCAATGATGCAAGCCGCAGCCGTGCGCCCATCCAGAAATTGGCCGATACGGTTTCGGGTTATTTTGTTCCCATAGTGGTGCTTATCGCCTTATTAACGTTCGCGGTATGGGCAATTTGGGGGCCTGAACCTGCCTACGTATATGCCTTGGTCAATGCCATTGCGGTTTTGATCATCGCCTGTCCCTGTGCCTTGGGATTGGCAACCCCAATGTCGGTAATGGTAGGTGTTGGCAAAGGTGCGCAAAACGGAGTACTAATCAAAAATGCAGAGGCTTTGGAAAAAATGGATAAGGTAGATATCCTTATCATAGACAAGACCGGAACCATTACCGAGGGAAAACCAACGGTAGAAAAAGTAGGTTCTTTCGATGATTCTTTTTCCGAACAGGAAGTGCTTCAATATATAGTTTCCTTGAACAAATTGAGCGAACATCCGCTCGCGGAAGCTACTGTAAAGTACGCGGAAGAACAAAAAATCGGTCCCGAAACTTCGGAATTAAAAGCCGATGACTTCAATGCTGTTACTGGAAAAGGTGTAGAAGGTACCGTAAAAGGTAAAAAAGTAGCATTGGGCAACGCCAAAATGATGGAACAGGTAAACTCCACCCTTTCCGAAGAAATGAAAAACGAAGCCCAATCTTTTCAAAAGCAGGGGAAAACGGTTTCTTATCTGTCCATAAACGGTATGCCCGCTGGTTATGTGGTCATCGGTGATAAAATTAAAAGAACCAGTGCAAAGGCCATAAAAGAATTACAGGATAAGGGAATTTCTGTAGTGATGCTTACAGGCGACAACCACGATACCGCCCAAGCCGTGGCCGACGAACTCAACCTTGCCGATTTCAGGGCAGGGATGCTTCCTGGAAATAAATTACAGGAAGTGGAAAAATTGCAAAACGAGGGCAAAGTAATTGCAATGGCGGGTGACGGAATCAATGATGCACCTGCTTTGTCCAAAAGCGATGTGGGCATTGCAATGGGCACGGGCACCGATGTTGCCATAGAAAGTGCGGCCATAACCTTGGTAAAAGGCGATTTGCACGGTATCGTAAAAGCAAGAAATTTGAGTGATGCGGTTATGAAAAACATAAAGGAAAATCTGTTTTTTGCCCTTATTTATAACACCTTGGGAATTCCCATTGCCGCAGGCGTGCTTTATCCAATCTTTGGCATTTTATTATCCCCAATGATTGCGGCCTTGGCAATGAGCTTCAGTTCGGTTTCTGTCATTGCCAATTCCCTAAGGCTTAAAGGTTCGAACATCGACTAAACTATATGGTAAAAAGAAAAACAGCGATAAAGATTAGAAAGGCACACCGCTATCTGGGCATTTTCTTGGGCATTCAGTTTTTGATGTGGACAATTAGTGGAATGTACTTTAGTTGGACGAATATTGACGAAATCCACGGCGACCAGTTTCAGCAAGACCCGATAGAAGCATCTGCTTTTACCGATTTAATAAGTCCCTCTGAGGCATATTTGAAGGAAGCAATAGTTTCCGTAGAAATTCGGGAAATTGGCAGTAAGCCGTTCTATTGGATTAATGACAAAAAGCTCTTTGATGCCAAGACAGGCAAAGAAAAGAAAGCAATTTCAGAAAATGAAGCCCTGAAAATCGCTGAACGGAATATGCTGCCGGAACTTGAAGTAAAAGGAATCGAGCGCATCGAGCAAGTGTGTAGCCATAGCGAGTATCGTGGCAGACCGCTTCCGGCCTATGTCATCAGTTATGAAACACCTGAAAATATTAAGGCTTACGTTTCAGAAAAAGATGGTGCGTTTCAAACGCTACGTCATCGGGATTGGCGTTGGTTCGACTTTCTATGGATGATCCATACGATGGATTATGAAGGTCGGGATGATTTTAACACAATCGTACTACGTGCCTTTTCTCTGCTTGGATTGATAACTGTGTTGAGTGGGTTTCTGTTATGGTATATCAGCTCGCCCACAATCAGGAAAATAAAAAAGAGAGACAAATAACACTAAAATCGAAAACTATGGAACAATCAAAACACTCAAACAAAGGAAGTACAGAACATTTTTTATGATGCTGGCTTACTCATAATAGCTTTATACATCACATATTAACTAAAACTTTAAATTTAAATCAAATGGAAAACAATCAGAACAATAAAGGTAAATACGGTAAATTTTTCGCAATGATTGCAACCTCAATGGTCGCAATGTTTTTTTTAATGTATGTACACTCATATCAGATTATTGATCATTTCTGGTACAGTGAGACCAGATTTTTTATGACTCTGATTATGGGTGGATCAATGGTAATTATAATGCTTCTGTATATGCTTAATATGTACAAAGACCGAAATAAAAATTTTATTGTTTTAAGCATGGGAGTTTTGCTCATTGCAGGCGGAATTTTGTTAGTCAGGAGTCAGGTTACGGTTTCCGATACAGACTATATGGAAGGAATGATACCCCATCACTCTATTGCCATTTTAACTAGCGAACGGTCTAAAATAAAAGATGTCAGGGTAAGGAAACTTGCCGACGAAATCATAAAGGCACAACGTAGGGAAATAATGGAAATGGAATGGTTGATTAAGGATATAAAAGAAAATGGAATTGCTGAAACAGAAAGTGAAAGGCAAAATAGACCTGTGCCAAAATTTGAAGGTAAACTAGACGAGGAAACCAAGAATATTGAAAATTAAAATAATAACAGCAGTTGAAAAAGGGATACTGCCTCTAAATAAGTGTAATAGGTAATTTCCTATTCTCAACTGCTTCTGAAAATATAACTTGTTTGCCCGTCTGATTCTTGCAAGTTTAAACGTTAAACCAATTAACTGATTACAGTCTAGAGCGGATGAAGGCATTGATAGTACTTCATTAACTCGCAATCTTGACCAGTAAGTGTGCCGATATTCAAGACCGAGAATTAAGGAAATTCGCCGGCGATGGGATTAAAGCGCAGGACAGGGAAAGCGCAGATACGAATAGAATGTTTGAGCAATTACAGAACGAAAAATAAATACTTATGAATAAGAATATAATATACATCACCATCGCAGTCCTTGTCGGACTGCTTGGTGGTTGGTTGATTTTTGGCGGATCTTCTGATGCATCAATGTCCAATAAGGACGTTTCAGATATGTCCGATAATCAGGACCACTCTACGGAGGGTGAAGAAGAGATGTGGACCTGCTCGATGCATCCACAGATTATGCAGCCCGAACCAGGTGACTGCCCCATTTGCGGGATGGATCTGATTCCGGCAGAATCAAGTGCAGATGGTCTTGCCGCTGACCAGTTTAAAATGACAAAAAATGCAATGGCCTTGGCCAACATCCAAACCAGTATAGTGGGAGATGCAGAAGGGAAAAATGGCAACACTATTTCGCTAACAGGAAAAATAGTCGAAAATGAAGAAGCAAATTCCGTTCAGGCAAGTTACTTTGACGGAAGGATAGAAAGCCTCAATGTAAGTTATGAAGGGCAGGAAGTTCGCAAGGGACAGCTCTTGGCAACCATATATGCCCCCAATCTTGTCGCAGCGCAACAGGAACTCATTACTACGGCATCGCTTAAAGAAAGCCAACCAGCACTTTACAAATCTGTAAGGAATAAATTAAAGCTTTGGAAACTTTCGGAAAGCCAAATCAACACAATTGAAGAGTCAGGAAAAGTACGTGAAAATTTTCCGATTTATGCCACGGTTTCAGGAACAGTTTCTGAAAAAATGGCAGAAGAAGGCGATTACGTAAAACAGGGGCAGCCTATTTTGAAATTAAGCAACCTAAACTCGGTCTGGGCGGCGTTTGACGCCTATGAAAATCAAATTTCCCAATTTAAAATAGGGCAGGAAATTAAAATGACCACCAATGCCTATCCCAATAAGGAATTTGATGCTACTATATCTTTTATTGACCCGGTATTAAACACTCAAACCAGAGTGGTGACGGTAAGAGCTACGATACAAAATAACAACAACCTCTTAAAACCGGGAATGTTTGTTGCTGGGAATATAGAAGGTTTTGGTGTTTCCCAAAAACAGCAGCTTGTCGTTCCGGCATCAGCAGTAATGTGGACTGGAGAGCGTTCGGTGGTTTATGTGAAAACCAATCCTGAGGAACCCGTTTTTGAAATGCGGGAAGTGACCATCGGTAACAGAAATGGGGAAGCATACACGATTACCGAAGGTCTTGAAAATGGCGATGAAATTGTAACCAATGGCACTTTTACTGTAGATGCAGCTGCACAGTTACGCGGTAAAAAATCAATGATGAACCAGAGCAATTCTGCGGAGGAAGAAACGATACCAGAAACGAAGATGAAATTATCACAAGAAACACAGAAAGCTATTAAGAAAAGCTTAAAACCCTATCTGGATATGAAAGATGCTTTTGTAGAAGGAAATATCACCGCTATTTCTGTTTACGCAAAAAAAACACTGGAAGAAATAAAGTCAATTCCCGAAAGTGATTTGGATAAAATGGAACAATCCCATATTTCCAAAATTAAGCGAATGTTAGTGGCTATCAATGAAGCCGATAATATTAAAAATCAAAGGAATCATTTTGTGGTATTGAATCAAAATATAGTTCCTATTGTAATGAATATTCAAAATATCGATCCCGAAATTTTGATACAGAAATGTCCGATGGCCAACAATAATCAAGGTGCGTTTTGGCTGAGTGCAGATAAAGAAATCCGTAATCCCTATTACGGGGAGCAGATGATGACCTGTGGGAGCACAATTGATACCCTTTAACAATTATTCATCCCAAATTAAAGTTAATTAAATCTGTCGAAATTATGATACACATTCTTACAACAGGAGGAACCATTGAGGGCTTGGATTATGAAAAACAAGAAAATAAGCAAAAACAAAGTAATATAACTATTAGAGAACTTATTGAATCCGCCAATGTTTCTTTTCCTTACATCATTGAAAAGGCATTTGCTAAAGATAGCCGATCAATTACCGATGAAGATAGAAATTTTTTGCTAAAAAAAATAAAAGCTTCCAAGGCAGAAAAATTCCTAATTACCCACGGCACTTTTACGATGGAAGATACCGCATTTTACCTTGGCAATAAAGACCTTGAAAAAACTATTGTCCTTGTAGGCTCATTTATTATGGGAGACTCTAAAAATACGGATGCCCCCTTCAATTTGGGTTTTGCAGTCAGTGCATTACAATTTTTAAAGCCGGATGTGTATATCGCTATGAACGGTAGAATTTTTCGATGGAATAATGTCACTAAAAATATAACAACTAACAAATTTATTTCCAAAAATGAATAAACTGAGTGTTTGGAACGTCGATACATTGGACAACTTTTTTCTATCTTTTAATTGATATATTCATTGTACTGTTTGCTCTCTATCAATCATCTAAAAAACTTAAAAACAATTTTTTCAGATTTATAAAACTGGGCTTACTTTTTATAGCCTATAATGGCACAGGTGGATTTTTGCCCATAGAAAATTTTCCTGATCCATTTATTTTTCAATATATCATTACATATGGTGTAGCTATAACACTTTGCCTTTATTTGATATACTACCTATATAAAGAGTATGATATTATAGTAGTTAAGTTTCATTTTTCAATCCAAAACCTTACCATTATAGCAATTGGTAGTTTTGTATTGCTGTTTTTGATCCCTTACTTCTTCACGCACTCATTGAGTTCTGCTAGATTTCTGTTTACCATTCCAATATCCATAATAGCTTTTGTATTTCTTTGGTTTTTTTACCAGAGGATTTCAAATTCGGTTAAACCAAATCCTTTTTTTCTGAGACGGAATAAATTGTCAGTCCTAAGCGTAAGTTGTATCGCGCTGCTTCCAGTTTTAACAGTCATTGGGGATTACCAATGGTTAACATTTACTGTAATGAACTTAGCTTTTTACGCTATTACTGCCATTGAAATAGACAGGTATCTTTACCTGCTTGAGAATAAAAGTAAAATGCATAAAATTTTTGATTGGAACAATAAACAAAACGAATATTCAGCAAAGCATAGAATAATTTATGAAAATTTAACCAGACGGGAAATTGAAGTCGCTTTATCTATTTTAAGCAATAAGACCTACAAAGAAATTTCCAAAGATTTATTTATCGCAGAAAGTACTGTTTCTAAACACGCCTCTAACATCTTCAAGAAAACGGACGTAAAAAATAGACGTCAATTTTTATCTCGTTTCCGTAAAAGTTTCAAGAGATAGACAGAGATATTGTCATATAATTCTCTTTTAAATAATATATCTTATAAATTTCCGTAGGAAAATACGGCATTTCCGTATCTAAATACGCTATAATTCACTTGTATTTTATAGTTCTAAATTTATCTTTAGACAAATTGAAACCTCCTTAAACCTTTTCAAAATGATCTGTAAAATGATTGGTGATGGATTTACAGTTACAAACAGAAATATTACTGGAACAACTGAACGAAATTAAGCTTAAAAACAACAATATTTTGAATAGGGCTTTTCGTTCTATTGAAGTATGCCGTAATTTACTTAGTTCGTTTAAAAGAGAAATCATTGAAAATGACTTTGATTCCTTAGAGCAAGAAATAGACTTCTTTAAAAACATAAAGCAAGTCCCGCTGATACAACTCATTTATTTTTCAGAAATCCATTCTTTGGAAATACAGTTTCCGAAAGCCGATAAAAAAGCCAAGCTTAAGTTCTTGAAAAAGAAAATTGGCAAATTTAACCGTTTCTTTCTTTATAATATTGATTTTGGGCAGTATGTTAATTCCAAAGCTACCCATTTTGATAAGGAATATTATACTCGTGATTATTTAAGCACCTATCATATAACAACCTCAAAGTTCTATTTTCAGGATCCCGAATTTTGTACTCCCAGAGATATGCTTTTAGGTAAATTTAAAGCATACAATTTGTTGGTAATCTATTTGGATGAACGATTATTCAGGCTCAAAAATAATGTGAATGAAAAAAGTATTAAGTCAAATAGCATTCAAAAAATTCCTTGGCCGTTTTCCAATATTGATTGGGTAGAGTTAGTCTATGCTTTAAGTGCTGCCGGAATTACAAAACAAAATGATTTGAGCATTATCAAATTGTCTAATACGCTTCAGAATATATTCGATATTAAACCATCTGAGAAAATCTACAAAACCTATCAGGATATAAAAAACAGAAAAAATAGTAGGACTTTATTTCTGGATTTTCTCAGCACCTCCCTGATTTCTGAAATGAACAAGAGTGAAGAATAATTCTAAAAAGCTGTTAAAAAAAGACCGTACTACGGTTTACATACCGAAATCCTATTTCTTCGCTTTCCTCATTTAATTTGGTGATATTTTAGATTACCTACAATCCTATATAAGGATCAAAACCAATCAAAACGGATTAAAATTCAAGATGTTAAATTTTTACCGTACTACGGTCTTAATAGGGAACAAAAACCAATAATCCATTCCAAATTTGTAGAACGAAAGTCAAATCCTGCGAAGGGCTATCAAATTAGCTTAAAGCAATTTGGTGGCCCTTTTCTTTAAAATCGTTCTATTATGCCAACAAGTATCATTACCACAGACGATCTTCGGGAATTCAAAATGGAATTGCTCGATGACATTAAAAAGCTCCTATCCCGACAAGCAACCGGTGAACTCAAAAAGTACCTGAAATCTTCCGAAGTGATGGAATTGCTTCAAGTGAGTCCGGGAACACTTCAAAACCTTCGTGTCAATGGCACATTGCCCTACACCAAAGTTGGTGGTATCATTTACTACGATGCCGAGGAAATTCAGAACGTGATGAACGCAAACCGTGTGCAGCACGGATTAAATTCTTAGGCGATGAATTACATCAAGCTACTCAATGCGGCTTTTGAAAAATTCTTCTTCGATGATCGCTTGAACCCGACCCATATCAGCCTGTATATGGCCCTGTTCCAAGAATGGAACAGTAGCCGTTTTGCCGATGAGTTTTTTGTGAACCGCCGCGAGCTGATGCGTGTGGCCAAAATAGGTTCGAAATCTACCTATCATCGCTGTGTTACCGACCTGAACTCGTGGAACTACCTATCCTATTTCCCATCCAACAATCCATACAAAGGGAGCAAGATCAAGATGTCCATTATCGGGACAAGTGATGAGCCGGATATGGGACGGTACAGTCCCGAATTGGAACAGCTTGCGGAACACTACCATCCCATTCGTGAACCAGTAGTGTACCAGCACCATCCCATCAACGGAAAAGCTGTGTACCCGCACCGTCCCGTGAGTGGACAAGCATTGGTATCTAATATAAACAATACCAAACAGGTAAACATTAATAAACAACCAAAGGGCAGGCAGGCAGTTTTGGATTTTTTTATTGAAAAAGGTTTTAATGCTGATGAAGGAAAAAAATTCTTTACGCATTATGAAGCCAACCATTGGAAAACAAGTGATGGAAATGCAATCAGGGATTGGCGGGCCTTGGCCACAAATTGGATGGATAGAACCGAATTATTTGCCGAAGAAAACAAACCAAACAAAAGGGGAGCGTCCCAAAATCGGGACAACCTCAAAACCACTAAAACCAAGGATTATGGACAACCCCTCTAAAATAACCGAAGGCGGCGTGGAATATTCGCTGGGCAAATTTGATGGGAAATGTGTGCTATATGATTTCCCGAAAATCCTAACTTATTTGAATGCAAAGGGCAAGCTTCTTTTTGGAAAGAAATTCAAAATCTATGAGGAGGACAAGGATATTTTGCTAAAACTCTGTTCCTACTTCATCAAGGACACGGAAAACTGCCAAAAATATGAGATTGATGTTGAAAAGGGCATTTTACTATCTGGGCCCGTGGGATGCGGCAAAACCAGCTTGATGAAACTTTTACGGCATTTAGTTCCGTTGCAACGCCCCTATGAAATGATTCCTTGTCGGAATGTGGCATTCAGTTTTAACCATCTTGGTTTTAAAACCATCGAGGATTATGGAAATACAAAGTTTTTCTGTTTTGACGATTTGGGCGTAGAACCTGCCGGAAGGTTTTACGGAAAGGATCTGAACGTGATGGGCGAAGTTCTTTTATCTCGATACGAACTTTATCTACAAACCAAACACAAGATCAAAACCCACGCAACAACCAACCTCAATGCAGAGGAACTGGAAGAACGCTATGGCAACCGGGTGCGTAGCCGGATGCGGGAGTTGTTCAATTTAATTGCTTTTCACGAGAAGGCTGGGGATAAAAGGAAGTGAATTTAAGACGGTAATTTTCTTATAAAAACGGTTTATTTGCCTTATTCAGGCTTACTGCCGGACGCAACAAAAACCCCGCCGTAATTGAAACTATCATCCACCTTAAAATCAGATACTTTGGTCTGCAAATATTGCCAAATTGGCCGGTCCACTTCGCCCTTCCCGATCCATTTCACAAAATCGCCCCTCAAACTTGGTTTTTCAAGATACCAGTCCAAAATAACAATCCTTCCCTTCGGTTTTAAGATTGAAATCATATTGTCGATAATGTTCCGCCATTCGGGCAGCCCGGACAAACCAAGATCGCAAAAAACAGCATCAACGGTAATTTTTTCATTGCTATAATCATCAAGCCATTCTTGATCGATTTTGGTAGCGTTGTTCAATTCTGTATCGATATTTGTCCATCCGCTTTTTTCTATTTTTTGCTTTGCTTTATCGAGCATCCCACTTGAAAGATCAATACCGATGATAAGTCCAGAATTGTTCAAATATTCATTAAAATATTTGAAGTTGACCCCTGTTCCGCAGGGCAGGTTCAAAACGGTCTGTCCATTTTTGAGTTCAAGTTCCTCGATGGCATAATTTCTCGCCTTTTTGTTATACCAGTTTGAGATATAATCATAAATGACGGAAAGTTTATCGTAATAACGAATAGCTTTTTCTTGATTTTCTTTCGTTCCGTACATTTGGGTTTTCATTTTACTTTCAGCTGGTAGTGAGTTTATTGCTTAAAGATACTCATTGCCTGTTTTTTAGACCATAAATATGTCTTAGAACTTCTGATAAAAAAGTTTTGAATACTTCTCCAATGCTTTTTACAGCTTCAACAAACAAATCTTTCATAGTTGTATTTTTAAGTAGTTATCCATCCCCAACAAAATAGCCAAAGCAATAGCATTGACATTAGAGGCTTTCAAAAAATAGGCACTTTCATCGCTATTGGTAAGAAACCCCACTTCAACCAAAATAGCTGGACAAAACCCAATTGTTTCCCTAAGCACTTGAAAGTTGGCAAATCTAATCCCCCTGTCCTCAATTTTAAGATGAAGCTTGGCTTCGCACAAAATTTCCGTCCCCAGGGCAATCGATTTTTTAATGTTCGGCTCTGAATCTTCAGAAAAGGAATTCAGGGTATAAACCTCCATTCCTCTGGAATTGTTTGTGGAAGCATTGCAATGCAGGGAAACGAACATACAGGCGTTTAAAGACTTCGCCAATCGGTTCCTGTCTATAAGCGGTATAAATCTGTCATCGTATCGCGTAAGATAAATATCGTATTTGTCTTTTAAAATCATTTTATTCAGCACGCATATTTCTTTTGCAATCCCAAGAACCACATCTTTTTCTTTAATCCCATTTATCCCTATCGCACCGGAATCTTTTCCACCGTGCCCAACATCAATAACAATTCGTTTTTGGGTTACCGGTTCTTGTCCCAAAAAGAAGCACATTTTCAGGAGCAAAAAGCCAAAACTGACGTTTTTGAGCACTTTTTTCATTTTCACTTTTCGAGTTATCAACAAGCTACCTTCCAAAATCCATAGAATTTAATATCAAATAATATCATCCGAATTCAATTGAATACAAATAATATTTTATTCACAAATATTTGATTATCAGTTATTTGTAATCAAATATATGTATTTTTCCCTTAACGAAAATGAATCAAAAATTTAAACTGTTCCGTTATGAAAAAATCAATCTATCTGGCAACTTTTCTCTCGTTGCTCTCAACTTCGCTTTTTGCCCAAATTGGAGGTATCGAAGATTCGGTCGATGATGTTTCCAATACCATTAGAACCATTTTTCCCATAATCTTAGGGGTAATCTTCCTGATCGGTTTCCTTTTCAATGCTGGGCACTTTTTCGGGGAAAACGCTGACCTTAAAAAAGGGATTACCCGTGTACTTGTATTTGTTCTGATTGCCGGGGCGGTCGTGGGCATCTTTACTTACCTAATCGGAATCGTGGTCTAAGCCCCTAAGAGGCATTTTAAAGTAATCAACTGTACTTATGAAAAAGTTCGAGGTATATAAAAACATCAGGAAAGGGGCGGTCATTTTCGGGCTGCCCATATCCCTCTTTGCCCTAATGATGGTTTCCATCCTCGCTTCGCTATTGGTCATCATTTTCTCGTTTAGTTTCGGGATCATCATTGGCGTGTTGGTTCTTAATGCAGCTTTGTATATCGCCTTGACGCAGATAACGAACAATTCACAAATCTTCCAGATGGCGAAAGCCTTCCCAAAAATCATCAGTAACAAACGAAACTCCGGCATCGATTATGAATAAGATTAACCTTTCAGCGTACCGACCCATTGCGGATATTCAGGACAATATCATTTTTGCCAACAATGGCAATGTGGTCTTGTGCTACGAAGGTAGCTTGCCCGAGATCTATTCCCTTTCCGAGAAGGATTTTGAGGATATGCACGGGGCCTGGTTTCAAGCTTTGAAGTCGTTGCCGGTTGGAACGGTTGTGCATAAACAGGATGTTTATCTCAAAAAATCATACACCTCTGACCAACTTTCCAATAAAACCTTTTTGGAAAAGGCAACCCACGAGCATTTTAAAGGGCGCGAATATATGGAGCACCGCTGCTTCTTGTTCTTTATCCTAACCAAGAACAAAGTGCTCAACAATGCCAAATATGTCAATCCCTTCCGAAAGGTTTCCAAGGGCATTATCCGGGAACTCGATGATACCGTGCAACGCTTTATCGGCTCGGTAAGCGATTCTGTCTCCTTTATCAACAATAGCCGTAAAATGGAGTTTACTCCACTTGATGCGGATGCAATCCAAAATTTGACCAATGGCTATTTTAACGGATTCAATGAAGGCTTTGATACCGATATTTTACTTGAACCTGCCCGCCGGGGCGGGAAGAAAAACGTCAATATAGGCGAAAACTATTTTGATGCCCTGGCCATCAACAGCGAACTGTGCTTTGGGGAAAGTGTACAGAGCAGCAAGACCAATGAGAAATTCACTTCTGACGATTTTGTGTTTCATCAAGGGTTTATTGATGGGCTGGGGCTTACGCTTAACGAGAACCATATCGTAAACCAAATCCTGTATCTGGACGACAAACAGAAGTGGCGCAAACTGCTCGATAAGAAGGTCGAAGAACTAAACAAAAGTTCCAACTTTGGTTCGCAGAACAAAGTGGTACTTGGAAAAATCAAACATATCCTTGACCAGATCAATGCCGATGACAATGCGCGGATTATCCGTGGCCATCTGAACATCGTTTTTTGGGATAAGCACCCTGCTAATCTTGGCCGTATCGGTTCCAAGATCAAGACCGAGTTCAAGGAACTGGACATTATCCCATATTATCCAAGGGGGGAGGAACGAAAAAATTATATTCTGAACAGCTACTGCTGTTTTTCTTCCAATTTCTCGAACAACGATTTGTATGTAACTGATTTGAAACACGCGCTATGCCTGTTCATCAACAATACCAACTACAAGTCGGATACTACTGGGATCATCTTTAACGACAGGGAACATAACATTCCGGTTCTCAAAGATGTATGGGATGAGCACAAGAAACGCATCAAGGCACGAAACTTTGCCATATTCGCACCGACCGGTGAGGGCAAATCTTTTTTGGCCAATAATATTCTGCGCCAATATTTTGAAAGTGGCGTTCGCCTGGTGATCATCGACCTTGGTGGATCCTACACCAAGTTTGCAAAACTCTATCCAGAAAAGTACACGGTACTTCGCTACGAAAGTGGCAAGAACCTCGGTATCAACCCATTTTACATCAGCAACCACAATGATCTCACTCCTGAACGGCTCGAAGACCTATCGGTGTTCCTTTTTGAATTGTTTGCTTCCGATTTGAAAGTAACCAAGGCACAATCGGTTTCCGTCAAGAAAATACTGCGCCACTATTACAATAGCGTACCAGAAAATCACTCCTTGGATGGTTTTTATCATTTTATCGAGCGTAACCAAAAAGACCTTTTGGGTCAACTTAAAATCCATCCTGACTACTTCAATGTTACGGGCTTTCTGCACGTAATGTCGGAGTATGTTGGTGATGGTCTATACAGCTTCCTTTTTGAAGTAAGCGAAGACCAGACCTATAAGATCGAGGATAAACGCCTTATCGTTTTTGAACTGGACGAAGTAAAGGACAATAAGGAAATCCTGTCCGTAATGTTGAAGCTGATTAAGTCTGCAATTCAACGAACCATTTGGAAGAACCGCGCCGAAAAAGGAATTATCCTTTTTGATGAGTTCGCCAAACAACTAAAGTTCGAAAACGTACTGGAAAGCGTGGAATTCTACTATCAGGCGATCCGTAAGCAGAATGGGGCTATTGGGATTATCCTTCAATCCATAAATCAGCTTCCGAACAACTCTACTTCGGCAAGCATACTGGAAAATACGCAAGTCATCTATAGCCTAAACAACGAGAAAGGCTATGGGGAACTGGTCAAGCGGCTCAACCTTTCGACCCACGATCTGAACCAGTTAAAATCCATCAAGAACAATCTTTCCGGGCCACGCAAGTACACGGAAATGTTTATCAAAATCGGTAAGGAAAGCAACATCTTCCGGCTTGAAGTTCCGAAAGAAGTCTATGCGGCTTATTTGACCGATGGGCACGAAAACGAGGTCATAATGGACATTTACAAAAAAACACAAAATATGGAACGAGCCATCAAAGAATTCACCTCTAAAACATAATATTATGAAGACAAAAATCTTAATCATCGTAACGGCATTCATCTTTTTACTGCCTGCACGTGCTGCCTGTCAAGGAATGCCGGTGTATGACAATACCAACTTTATCAGTCTGGTAAAGTCATTAGTAGAATCGGCAAAGCAGACGAGCCAACTTATCAAATCCGTAAAATTTCTGAAAGATGCCAAGGAAAGCATCGAGAAAGTTTCTAACGTGGTTAGACAGCTCAAAGCTGTACAGGAGATCGCAGATAACAATCAGCGTCTTATTCAGGTAATGCAAAATGATTTGCAGGATATTTTGAACTCGCCTTATATCAAACCCGAAGAAATTGCCCGAGTTACCGAATCATTTGAAGGCATCGTCCAAAATTCACTGGATACAATGGACTTCATTGATGAAGTTCTATCCAGCGATTATCTGAAAATGAGCGATGCTGAACGTGCCGAAGTACTGAAAATGAAAGAGCAGGAATCAAATGAAATGGTTTTCAACATTACTACGAAAACGAAACGCTATCGTGACATAATTTCCTTCAGAAAAATGCAGGATAAGATCAATAACCGGGAAACAGAATATTGATTATGACCGCGGCAATCATCTTAGGGATCGGTCTGGAATACGTTGATACGGTTTTTCAGACCATACAGAATAGCAGTTTCTCACAAAATACCATTGCGGGAATGAAAACCCTTGCGGTTCTTTTCTTCCTAATCAACATCCTCAAAAAATACAATGAGGGCGTTGCAGATCAGGGTGGTTATACCTGGGGATTGAGCCCAGGAGAACTGATCAAAAATTTTGCGGTCGTTCTTCTGGTCATTTTTTCCACACAGGTACTGGGCTTTTTTGACGGTATCTTGGTGGCCATTGAGGGACAATATCGGGGAACCGCTCCGGCTTTGTTGCCCTTGCAGATGCAGGATATTCCCATTGAAGAGGAAGTCAACATCATAAAAGCAGCTCAGGCCGCGATGTCCTTGCTCTATGAAGCCTTGGTTACACCACTGTTTGGGTTTAAAATATTTGCTTTCATCGTAAGCACGATCCTGTGGATTCTCGACCTGTTTATTTATCCGCTGTTCTTGGCCGAACGTTTCTTCTTGTTGGGGATAATGCAGGCGTTCTTTCCTTTGGTCATCAGTCTTGCCGTGTTCGAAAAATTTAGGTCATTGGCCTATAACTTTTTTAAACTCTACGCAGCGGTCTATATGCTTGTTCCCGCGTTCTTCTTGGTCAATGTATTCGTCAATGCGCTCTATACCGAGATCAATACCAACTTCTGGACAAATTTGTTCGGAACGGATGTGGGCAGCGGCTTTTTTGCCCCGGTCGTACAGCTCGGTTCTGTGGGGTTTATCGTCTTCCTAAAGTTCAAGCTGTACCGGCGCGCTACATCATTTACCCTGAAATTATTTACTGCCTAAAAAAGATACAATGAAAACACCCTATAAAAATATCTACTCCGTCCTTAGAATAAACCGGTTCATCGTCTTGGCTGTTGTCATCTGTTCCGCCTTGTCCAGCTTTTTTGCCGTTTGGATGGTATTCAACATCAATAAAAAAGCCCTGAACAACGCTTTTGCCATCAATACCGATGGAAGCATCATCCCGTTGAAGCTCGTTACCCAAAAAGAAAACTTTAAGGTGGAAGCCTTGGCCCACTTGGAGCTCTTTCACAATTACTTCTATAACATCGATGCAAGCAATTATGAAAAGAACTTGGAAAAGGCGCTATGGCTTGGAAACAGTTCCGTGGACAACCTCTATAGGCAAAAAAAGGCAGACGGGGTTTACAACCGTCTCTTGCAGTATTCCCTTGTCCAAAAGGTATTGAGCATCGATTCCCAAATCGATGAAAATAATGGGGTTTACAGTTTCAGAACGGTTACCATTTTTGAGATCAACCGAGGGTCGATTGTTGATACGTATGAATTGACCTCCACCGGAAACCTCATTGCTGTTGATCGGAACTTTCCAAACAATCCACACGGATTGCTAATCACCGATTATTTCGAAAAGTCCCTTAAAAAACTAAACGATGAAAATTGACAGCCCATAACCTGCTCGACAGTCAGGCGGGTGGGCATTTAAAAACCAATGATTATGAAGATCGAAAAGAACAAAACAGTATTTGCGGCCGTCTTGGCTGTGATATTCCTATTCCTGATTTCCTATTCCATAATGGTAATGGGTGAAGACCAAAGCGGGAACGAGAACCTTAAAGAAACTTCGGTTCCTGCATTGGAAGAGGATCAAAAGGAATACGATTCCAAACTGGATGCCATCAATGATTTAAAGGAAGTACGCGAAACCAACGCCCCGAGCATCTATGATGAAAAGTTGATCGACTCCCTAGGTTTTTATGATGCGGATTTACCCGAAAAAGAAAAGGAGCGCATTGTGGATAGTATTTACTCCGCAGGGAAAATCAGGTATTCCGAAAAAAATTATCGGAATATTGGCGTTAAAAAAACTGTTACCAAGGTCGCAAAAACAGTTGATTCCGCAGCAATAAAGGCCGAGCAAAAAATTGATGCCAAGGAAATGGGGCTGGAACACCAGTTGTTCTTTGCCTCTGACCCACAGGAAAATGCTGTTTCCGTTTCCGGTACAACGGATGCCGCTATTTATGCGGCTGTGGATGGCGATCAAGTCGTCAAGACCAATTCGCGGTTGCGGATGCGCCTGACCAAAGCGGCTACCATTAATCGTAAACAAATTCCGAAAAACACACCGATTTACGGTTTTATCAGTTTTGGGCCCAATCGGGTTTTGATCGAGATCGAGAATATCAAAAATCAGCCCACAAAACTGAAAGCCTTCGACCTACAGGACGGTAGTGAAGGGGTTTATGTGGAAAACAACTTTCGCGCACAGGTTTCCACCGAGGTCATTGGCGATATGGTGGACGATATCAATATCGCCGGAGTGCCACAGATAAGTGGGTTCAAAAAGATATTCCAGCGCAACAACCGAAATGTAAAGGTTACCATACTCAACAACTACAAACTAATCCTAAAACCTAAGCTATGAAAACCTATATCCTATTCCTTATATTTATTTTGGTCGTTGGCGAAGTTTCTGCGCAAACAATCAAATCACTTGACACCATTTATGCAAATGACCAAAAGAACGTTGCCCTGTTCTTCCCGGAACCCATCCGCCAAGGGATCACGGGATCGGACAATTTTGTGTTTACCTATAACCGCGAGAAAGAACAGTATTTTGGACTGCTCCAGGCAAAGCCGGGAAAGGAAAGTAATCTTCTGGTGGTCAACAGAAATGGTTCGGTTTTTTCGTATATTGTAAAGTATAAGAAACAACTTGACAGACTGAACTATTTTATACCGAAGTCTAAAAGCATCGGTAATGAAAAGCCTATTGTTGTTGATTCTGCTAAGGTCTATAAGTCCAAGATAAAGTTAGGAAACGAGATCTATTATTACCAAAAATTTTGTTCCTACTTACTTGATCGAAAGCAAAGGATTGGCCGGATAAAAAAACGGAACGAGGGCATCGTTTTAAGTGTTGAAAACATTGTTTTCGACAAGGAAGAGCTTTACTTCGTGATCCAGATTGAAAATAAATCTACCTTGGATTACGATTTGAATTTTTTGAATTTGTCCGTTGAAACGAGGAAAAAGGGTAAGAAGAAATCCTTGCAACGCCTTTATCAAGAGCCGATTTTTAAATATAACCTGCCCTCAAAAATAGTCGAAAACGAAACTGTAAGATTGGTTTATGTGCTGCCTAAGTTTTCTATAAGCAATGACCGCAGGGCGGTTTTAGAGCTCAATGAAAAGAACGGGGAAAGGAACTTAAAGTTAAAAATATCGCATAGATTTATCAATAATCCAAATTAGAATCGTTATGAAAAATATCGCTATATACTCCGTAGTTTTTCTGTTCTTGGCCTGTGCCGGGAAACAAGACCTTTCGCCCAGCAAAACTTCAAAAATCGTGGTGGAAAGTTTTTACAACAATGATAATACGACCCTAAAAAAGCATACCACTACAGAAGGTTATGAGGGTCTTAAATCGATACAGGATCTGATGACCGCAGGGAAGTCCGGGGATTCCAATTTTAAAGTGTTGGAAGAAACTGCCGATGATAAGATTGCTTGGGTCAGGTTTACAACGTCCTATGAAGAAAATCCTGAATTATTCAAGCTGCTCAAAGTCGATGGCCAATGGAAAGTTACACAACAAGGCCCAAGGGAGAAAGGGCCTTTTTAAATTGAAAATTTATAATTCTTTATCGATTTCTTCATTGATAGAATTAGAATATGCCTGTAAGTCTATAGCTGCAACTGTACCTATTGATTGTTGTAGATAACGGGTCAATTGTAAGAAAAATGAAACCAGTGAGTTTTCAGACTTACTGAAATGTATTTCTTTTAATTTTTTGATCAGAGCTTTGAAGTCCTGATTATCGGCAAAATTCAGTAAAGTTTTATAAACTTCTAAATTTCTATCCTCGCAAACTCTTAAAAATATAGTGCTATTTATGTAAGACTGAACGATATCATTCAACTCTGAAACGGAAAGTTTAGGCTTAAGAAAGTATATTTCTTTGCCTAAAATAATTCGCCATTCATTAATTTGTTTAAGAAATAAGTCATCAACACTTGAAAGCCTCAACTGCTGTTCAATTTCCCGCCAAGTATCATCAAACTGTCCTGTATAGACTGATTGATGTCCTAACTGTTCCAGTATATCGTCAAATGCAGCTTCGTATTCGGTGTAGTGATAGAGACTTATACGTGATTTTGCAACGTTATCGTAAACTTCAACTTTTTGAGAACAGTCGTAAATTGCTAAGTATTCAAAATTTGATAAAACTGATATTTTTAGTTTTGCTGTAAAACCATATCTACGGATTTGTTTTGCCGGCTCATTATCAATATCAATTTTTACATTCGGTTTTTTGGCCTCTAAAAAGAATTTTCGCTCAGCAAATAACCGGAATGTATAATCAGGTTTTTTGGTGTTAGAAGTAACATCTGCTTTTAAACCTTCTTCAACCAACACTTCACGTTCGTTGGTAGGTTTTCCTGATAAATTTTTTATATCCCAACCAAGCAATTCAAAGAATGGATCAAGGAAATCTATTCGCAGCTGGGTTTCGTTGTAATCTGTTTTCAGATAGGCTTCCCGATTCGAATGATATTTTTTTACAAGGTCTTTAATATTCATATTTACTTTAAATCCAGTGAACCCTGTTTAAGATTCTTATTTTTTAAATAATGTATTTTTTCTTCCGCTACTTTCAAAATTTCTTGTGTATTCTCTTCTTCAAGTATTTGATATGCTACCATATCGCTGAAAAGAATCACCCCTAAAACTTTTTCATCAACATTGAATAGCTCAGAGAGAGCTGGAAGCATATCTTTGTTTGCGGAACGTTCCCCACGTTCAATTTTACTAAGAGTTGAAGGATCGATATCTAATTTTGATGCAACCTTCCTAATTGGAAGGTTGTGCTCCTCCCTTAAAGTTCTCAAATAATCCCCAAATGCTTGTTTCGTATTCATTTTGTATTTTTCTTGAATATTTTTTCAGGACAATAATTGTCCAAATATATAGATTATTTTTGAATTTATCTTTAACATTTTCAGAAAAATCACTAATTGTTAGAAAGATTATCCTTGGCTTCCTGTTTACATTATTTTAAAAGTTGGCAGTTATCACTAATTTGAAAATAAATTCGTGGCGCAATGAGTCCAGAACTGAAAAAAGCTTCGTCTTTTAATTAAATATCGACCGCGCCTCCTCATAAACCCGCTCAAAATTAGTTTCTAAATCGGCCGCGGTAAATTGCTTTGATTTATCGGGAAGCTCCCTCCGAATTTTTTGCAATTTAAACTGTACCTTTTTATCCTTCCCATCCGCATAGGTAATAAATTCGCCCTGCTTTAATCGAAAGAAAACATCAGCTCTAATTTTTGGGATTTCTTTTTCTCCTGTGGTAACTCGCGTATCAAAATCAAGGTTATGGCCACGGCTCACGCTTTTGGTCGGATCCTTTATAATTTCAAAAAAGCGTTCATAATATTTTGCGGTGTCGGGGTCATTCACTTTGCCGAAAAACTGATAGGAAAGATTGCTCAATATGGCTTTGCTCGCCTTATCGCCATACATCATATCATTCTGGATCTTATCCTGCATTACGTAGATCGTTGCGATATTATAACTCCGCAGGGTTGCCGGAATACGATGCATATTCAGTAAGCGTATGGTCGGGGCTTCTTCCATCAACAAAAACGATGGTTTGGAATTACGCACACTCATCTGTTTGGTGATCGTGTGGATTATCGTTGCGATGACGGGCGAATAGGACGTTTCAAATTTTGGATTGTTCACAATCGAAATTACTGCGGGATTATCTTCATTATTAATGTTGAGCGGCACTTCATCCGCAGACAAGGCCATAAAAATATGTTGGGTACTGATCCGTTTGAGGGCATTGGCCAAAGTGCTTTTGACACCGGCGGTCTGCCGTTCCGAATCCTTACCGCTAATAAAGGCATCTGCCATTGCCCGCGATGTCGTATTGGTTTCCAAAAACTGGATCAGGCTGTCCGTATCCAGATACTGATAAATGGCGATCAAATGGGGCAGGGTACAGTATTCGGGATAGGATGTTTTCAGCTTCCAGATCAGACCACCGATCAATCCTTCCGCAGCATCATTGAAAAATTTGGTAGTTCCCGAAGTGCCGGACTCCCTTTGCTCCAACAAGTTCTCGATCAGCACCCGGGAAACCTCATTTACGCTTTCCTCGTTCTCCAAATAGCGTGGCGCAATAGGATTTACCCTGTGGATGATTCTGTCAAAGGAAATGATCTTAAAAGGGACTGCGCCGTCTCTAAAGAGCGGATAGGCGATTTCTATCAGCTCAAAATCCTTATAATCGTGAATGATCCCGCAAAAGCCCTCTTTTTGGAAATGTCTTAGGAAACCATAAACTACGCTCTCGGTCTTTCCACTTCCGGCAGAGCCTATGATGGATGCCCCGCGTATAACGTTTTCGAGTTTGAAGTTTCTTTTAGTCGTTGCAAAGCTTACACGATACTTCCTCTCGGCACTTTTCGGCTCGTCCGTTTTGTGCAGAAAAACGTACAGCCCTGTATTAATCAGCATAAGCGGGCAGACTAGAACCAATGAAATCAAGATCAGGTCGTTACTATTTGATAGATAAAATATCAAAAACCCAAGCAAAACCAAGTTTAAGATAAAGGCATAACGCGTCAATCTGTACAGCATATAAAACAGCGCACTAGCTAAGCCAATAATTAAGAGTATCGTTGTAAGGTTGTCCAATTGCATAACTAATATTTAGATTCCGATGGAACTTGATTTGATGGAGACGTCCAAACCTTTGCGCAGCTTATTGAAAACTTTTAGGGCAAGCTGCGCCTGATTGGTCGGGATGCTCGGCATTATCGGGATGCCCGTTTCCCGCATCAGTTTAAAAGCTATTGCCTTTTCGTTGGTGGGCAATTTCATCAAGGAAGCAAAATAGATTTTTGGGTTTTTGACAAAATCCTTCCGGGCCTTGTAGGTTTCCGCAAAGTTGCGCTGATAGTCAAAAGACCTGTCAAAGGTCTTTTCGGCATTTTCAAAGAATCTGTCCCGGTCAAAACCCCGTTTGACATTCTTGCCGTGCATCTCGACTTCCGAAGCTGTATGTTTGCTCCCGGGAGAAAGGCTGAACGAATTGGAAGCATCCTTACGGCTCACAATAATATGGATATGGCTCTGGTTTCCGGCCTTTGGCATTCCCTGGACAATTCGTTTCCCATCCTGTTGGTGCGGGGCTTGCTTTTCTAATTTTGCAATTTCACGTTCCCGTTTGCTAACACTTCCTTCCATTGAGCCGCTTTCAATACTTCGGATCTCATTTTTTAGCTGGAGTATTTTGGTGGCAAAGGGCTGGTTTTCCCTGATTTGTTTGTCCGTTCCCTTGAAGGTTCTTTGATGCTCAATTTTTGCGTAATATTTTATATCATAGATGTTAACGAGTCGCCCATTGATTTCCCGGTTGAACGATTTTACATAATCCTTCATCAGCTCACGGGTGTACTTTTTTAAATCTTGGCTGCTGTTCTGTAACCGGTTCAGTTCGTATTTGGAAGGACTGACGGTAATCGAATAAAATTTCGGTTCTTTCTTTTTCAGTTTGGCACCGTTTCCATCAATATCTTTTACCACTTCCTCGGCTGAAATTTCATTGCCATATTGATTGAAAAAGTGCTCCATATCTTCCTGCTCCAGACCTTGGTTTTCCTTTTCGAGATAGCCCACAAAATCAGCCGAACTTTGGGAGTATTTCCCGCCCAATTTTTGAGGTGTGATCGTGATGTACATAGCTCAAAATTTTATAGTTCTTTACTTTGGTTTTGCTTTTCTCGGAAACGTACTTCCTTCTTTTCTTCCAAAACTTTCTTTTCTAAAATCAGGGGTTTCTTTTTCGGTTCTTGGGTTTGAAAGAGGGATTCGATCATCGCCACGGTGGGTTTGGTCTGGGTCTTTTCCATATCCCTCATTATGGCGATTACCGCATTGATCCGTTTCTTTAAATTGGCCTCGATCGTCCTTCCGGTGGGGCCCAGTTTTTCCCGTGGTGAGATTTCGTTGTAGAAGAAAAAATCGAGCATCGTGGCCATTGCCTCGGTGTGCGATTTGAAGTGTGTTCTTGAAAATTCTTGGAAACGTTTCGCCGTTTCCTTTTTGAACCTAATGCCAATAAATGAGTCCATATTTCGCCGATTTGTCGCAAATCCTTCCCTAAAAATGGGCGCTTGCAGGGCATTTGTCGCAAATCGCAGAAATTTAAATAATCGACTAATTTTTAAGTGTTTAAAAATCAGGTGATTAACAAGAAATAGGAGTGCTAAACATCGCATCGCGTGTTACCCTCTTGCTACTCCTTTTCGTCCCGCCGGGCGGGACAAAAATTTCGTACAATTTGGCTAAAAGCCAATTGCCAATTTCAGGAAAAAATTTCCCGTTATTTGATTTTTCGATGGGCAGGGTTATCGGCGAAAGTCAAAAAATGGATACCCCTGCGTAAAATTGAGTGCTTAATTTCAGCGAAATAAAGATAAAGCTTTTTATTGAATTGATACCAATGGAAAGAAAAAAGACCCTTGAATTTTCAAAGGTCTTTCCGTTCCTATTTGGCAGATTTCAGATATTAAACACATAGGTATAATTGTAAAGATTCCGTAGTGCTTCCTCTTCGATCATCACCTCAAAATTGGTATAATGTTCCTTTGCGTAATTTCGGATATCATCGCCGAATTTTTGCTCAACGTCCTTTTTGGAACTTTCCAAAAGGCGTTCTTGGGCTTCCCCGTTCAGGTCTGAAAAATTAAGATAGATCATAACTTTTAGGTTTTTGAACGGGTTAATATTCGCTTGGTAACATCAGCGTATTATCCACAAAAAACAACCGCAGTTCATCCAATGGAAAATCCGTTATCCGATAACCGTGTTTTCCAAAAATGTTCCCGTTTCCATCGCTGTAAATAATCTCTGCTTCGTTCCCAGAATAATCCTGTCTTTCCTTGGGCAATCTTTTAAAGTCGATGGTTACAAAATAGGTTTTATCCATCAAGGTTTTGGCAAATGCAGAGGTATCGGTAATCAGCCAAAAACATTCCGCAGCTTCCGCCAAATATTTCAGTCCGTTGGTGTATCGGGTTTTTAATAATGGGATTTGAAATATGGTTTCCGAACCGTGAAAATGTTGTAAACCCTCTTGAATTTCGTTAACTTGTGCTTTCATTTTGATTTCTATTTATGGAGTTAATAATGAAAAAGAGGGCGCATCTTTAGACGGTTACGCCCTCTTTAATTTTAAATTCTACTTGTCTATACTTCCAAGTAAAAGGATTTCGTTGGCTTCCACTTCGGTAACATATCTTTTGATACCGTCCTTATCCTCGTAGCTTCGGGATTTCAATTTTCCCGTTACCCCGATTTCCTTACCCTTTCCGGCATATTTCTCGATAATTTCGGCAGTTTTGCCCCAGGCTACAATTGTGTGCCATTCGGTACTTTGGACTTTTTCTCCTTTGGTATCCTTGTAATACTCATTCGTGGCGAGTGAAAGACGGGCTACCTTTTTACCGCTTTCAAGGTTCGTGATCTGTGGCTCTTGGCCAACGTTTCCGATCAACTGTACGTGATTTTTTAAAGTGCTCATAATAAAAGATTTAAAGCCTGCGTTGTCGGCAGACAGGATTAATAATGCTACCTGAACCTTTCAGATAGTTTGCGTTTATATTTTTTTGAAATGATTTACTTATTATATCCAGAGCGTTTTCCTTTTTTGTTTTTTTTAGTCCCGCTTCCTGTTTGATGTTTTTGTAAGCTTTCATAATATTTCAGTTCAGATTTACTTCCCATAGAGCCGTCCGCTGTTACCTTTTTTTGTTGCTGATACATTTTCAATATTTGGAATTAACAAGGAGTTATAAAAGGGAGGCACGACCGGTTATGCACTCCGTTTAACTTCCAAATGTTGGTATTTTGCTTACAAAAAAACGGTTGGGACAGCGGCGGGGCGGGAGTAGGTCTAAATGCCTTTTGTGAAGTACCAAAACATAGGAAGTGGGACTAAATGATAAATGGAATTCAGATTTGGCGGACTCCGTTCACGATTTCGTATTGGAATGGAGTGCGCTTCCCAGTCCCGAGGTTTCGGGACGGGAAGAGCAAGCGGAATGGAAAGTAGTAATCGGGGATGGTGTCCAAGATGGTTGTAAGGAAGCTCTTTGCCCGGAATGCAGCTTTTCGCGGAATGGAGCGGCAATGTGCTGACCGGGTTATGAAAACCGATTATCCTCTTGAAGTAGGATTTAAAGCAGACTTGACTTCAAAGTTGTAGATGGGAATG
Source organism: Leeuwenhoekiella sp. A16 (assembly GCF_047946675.1). Lineage (GTDB taxonomy): Bacteria > Bacteroidota > Bacteroidia > Flavobacteriales > Flavobacteriaceae > Leeuwenhoekiella. The sequence goes on along the minus strand of NZ_CP172313.1, from coordinate 3,292,896 downwards.
GGTTTTGACCGCTTCCCGTTTTTCTTGGGAATGAGCGCGCAAGTGGAATGGAAATCGGAAACTTTAGAGATGTTTTCAAGACCTTTTTAATGAAGCGCTTTTCCCGGAATGGCGCCCTTCGGTTTTGCTCAGGACAGGCTTTTTTCTGCGGAATACAAGGCAATGGGCTGAATGTAAATAGTATCTCAATTAATAGAAATTAGATAGCTTTGGATAAATAGAGTACAGCAAACGTAAGGACAACCATAGTTAAAATCCATAAGATTACATAAACGCTTATTCTTGTATTGAAATATGATATTTCATCATCAAATTCAGAATCATTTTTTAAAATTCTCTCAATGTCTGATTTTTCCATTATATCAAGGTTTTTTGCCTTAACATTTTGATAGTGTTTTTTTATCCGATCCCTCATCGTGATAACCGACCAAATTGTGTAAATAAGATATATTATGGATATTCCTATAAAAGCGAAGAAAAGCACAGTAGTATCTTTGGTGAAAATCTGTTCAAAATCCTTTTTAATTAGGGTTCTAATTACGTAAACAGACATAAAAAAGGATATATAGAGAAAATTACTTTTTTGATAATTTGTTCTCAATTCTTGAAGGCTATTTCTTATTTCTTTTAAAATATCTGCTAATTCATCATTTATTTTTGATCTAACTTTAAGGTATTGTGATACATTTTCTTTGAGATAAATTTTGTGTCCAGAAAGAATAGAACTAAATACTGAATCATTTAAAACTATGTTATTTGGGGTAATATGAAGGGATATAATGTTTTTTGATATGCCTAGTTTATCAGCAATATTGGCACTATCGTCAAAAATCCAGTTATTAATTTTTGAATATATGTCGTAGTTTTTTGTTAGATCCTTGACAGGTAACTTTCCTTGAAAAAATTTATAACCTTTTAACTGGTAAAATAAATTATTCCCCTGTAAATAGGTAACATCAAAAAGGCTCGTAATTGAAAACAAATTACTCAAATTTGTGAGACGAGATGGTAAAAAAAGACAGCTCAAATTATGATCTAAAACTTTAAAGTCACTTCCTATGTAGGGATATTCATTATTTTGATCAAAATTTGAATATTCAGGATATGTTTTAAAATTTTTGTTTACAAAGGTTGAATCATTTACCCTTACACACTTTGAATATAAATGAGCCTGTTTATTTTCAATCATATTAAAATTGACAAAACCATTTCTTTTTATATCATTAGAAATTGTCTTTAACAGTTCAATCGCCGATCTAGATTCAACCCACTCGTTGAAAGATTTTTCACAATATACATTTCTATTAAACTCCTTTGAATCTTTGTAAATTTCTAATTTTATGGATAATTCATCATCTCGAAGAAGTTGAATCGCGTTATACTCACTAACAAAATTTTGATCTATAGAATTCGAACAGGTCAATAAATTTTCATCGTCATTTAGCGTAATTCTCAAGCTCCATTCATCAGAAATATTATTAAAAAAGTTGTTTAAATTCCCTTCACTTCTTAATGATGTTTTTTTCCTGACAATTCCTGAAATAATGGTCTTTTCATAGCGATCATTACAAATAAGATCGTCTCCATTTGAAAAAATAAAACCTACTATTTCTGAAATGCTATTCATCTTCACTTCTCAAAAACTCTTTATAAACATCTTCATTTTCTGTTAAAATCTGCAAATACATTTGTCCACTACTGGTTTTACCAGAGCGTAATGTTTTTCTGAAATGAGGAACGTCTGTCTTTAGGTATAGATCAATTGCATCAGATACTTTGACCCTAGTTGACATTCTTTTTTTAATGTGCTTTTTTGAAATATCGAATGATCTATCGAAGCCTAGACTAGATGGTAAGGATCTAATTTTAGCAACTAAGGGATCAATTTTTAAATTTTCATCTTCAGGTTCATAATTTGAGAAAAGAGTTTCTATAAAATCTTCTATTTCAAATATATCCTTCCTACGATAGTAACCAACGAAACTGTTTCTGAGAATACGATAATCAGCTGGATGTTTCTTTTTAATCCCGCTAAAAACACGGGTGTCAAAAAAATCCATAGATTTTTCTGTATTAAAAGCATCTGTATGTTTAGCTTCAAGCTCTAAAAATTCTCTCCACCAATATTTAGATAAGTTAGCATCGAGGACATCAACTTCATCAGCAACAATTCCATCTTTCAAATGTATCAAAGCTGCTTTAAAAATCTTTTTATCCCAAGGTAATCCACTACGAATCGTAAGGGAATTTTCATCAAGAAATTCATTATGATCGGCTTTACAAATAATAATATTTTCCTTTCCGTCTATTTCAACATATGCCTGGAACAAACTACCTTTTAAAATATCAACTTTTAATTTTTTATTGTCGAGTTGTTGTTGAGCATCTTTTTCTTTATTTAAGAGCCGTTGAGCAGCCAAATTAATTGTTTTTTTTCGGTCGTTATCTGTAACAATATCATCCAGGACATTTCTTACTTCTGATTTTGAACTAGAAAATATATACTGTCTTTTTCTAGGGCTTTCCGTTATTTCCTTAAAAAGCTTGTCAGTATATTCCTTTAAGGAGTCGCTATGTGTAATGTTAATATCTCTTATTGAAGAGTCTCTATGATTTATATGATTAAGGGACGCATATTTAATAGTCATATATCAAAAATTTTGTTAAAGATATTAATATTGCGGGAGATCAATTCTTTTCTTTAAAATTTATCTCTACAATTACATATAGGTATTCACTTTTATCAATGGTATTTTACGAATTTTGCGATTGGTTATTTAAACAAACTTGACTATTTATGTCATTAAAAAACCTACTCCTGTGAAGTAGGTTTTCTTCTTTAAGGATTTAAAGTTACCTTAAAGCTCAAATTGTAAAATCTGTTCCTCAATTTCAGACTTTCTTTCCTCCAAAGTGGATTGTAAGTGCGTTGTAACCAATTTGATAAGGTTCGTATTGGTCGTTTTAAACTCCGAATTGTGGGAATCCCGGATGTAAAACGAAGCTGAATCCCCTTGATTGTAGTTGAACTTCGTCAACTCGTTCAAGGTTTGGGTCAACCGTTCCCGTTGCGTGGCCAATCCTCTCAGCTTTTCAAAATTTTGAATCCGGTCGTCCAAACTAATGCTAGCCTTTTTGGATGTTACCGCTTTTTCTGATGAAGCGGTTTTTCCGATAGCTTCATCGGTCAACTTTTTCTGTACTTCCTTTTTTAACGGATGCATTTTCCTTTTTTGCAGTTCCATTTTGTTTTACTGTTGTTGCCATAATTAAAAATTTTAAGTTAAACATTATTTTAAATCGTTTTGGCAGCTAGTAAGGCAACGAGCAATACCAAAACAGGGCATTAACAGCCACGGGAAGGAAAGGGCAAGGTATGAGCGGTTATTTTTCGCAGAAAAATGTTCGGCATCCCGAAGGGTCTGGCCTTGACCAAGCGGTGGGACGTGGCTACATTTGCCCACGGTTTGGTTTTGGTTGACTCAGCTGACCGATAAATAAAATGAATTAACGCAGAAATTTATGGCTTAATAAAAAACCAAAATCTGCAAGGAATCAAACAAGAAAAAATAAGAGTGCCGACTGGATTAGAACCTAAAAGGTGCTTTCCAAACCGAATTATTGATAATGCACCCTTGTTTCGGCCGTGTTCGTGGTGTTTAATTTACTGCGCAATGAACGCATATCCGAAGATACCTTTTGCTCGATGACCCGGGCATAGATTTGCGTTGTGGAAAGCTTTGTATGCCCCAAAAGCTTTGAAACGGTCTCAATGGGCACACCGTTGGAAAGCGTCACGGTGGTTGCAAACGTATGCCTTGCCGCGTGGAACGTAAGCTTTTTATTGATTTTTAGGATTGCCGCTATTTCCTTCAAATATTTATTAGTCTTCTGATTGGAAAACACCGGTAGCAGTTTTTCTTGCTTGCTTTTAGGTTCTTGGTCATACTTTTTCAGGATAGCAAGTGCTTTGTCCAAAAGTGGGATTTTCACCGCTTCATCATTCTTTTCCCTTTTTGTGAATATCCAGTAATCCCCATCGATGCCGCGTACAATATGGTCGTCGCAAAGCAATTTCACGTCGATATAGGATAATCCTGTATAACAGGCAAAAACAAAAACGTCCCTCGTTTTTTGGTGCATCCCTTTTGAAAGCTGACCGGATTCCAAGATTTCAAGTTCCGATTGGGACAGAAATGCCCGTTGGTGTTTTGTGAACTTTAACGAGAACCTTACAAAAGGGTCTTTCTCGATCCATTCCAACCGAAGGGCAAGGTTCATCATCTTTTTTAATCGCTCTAAATGTTTCATAACCCCATTGTTTTTAAGGGGCTGGGAACGATTTATGGATTTTCCGTTGCGCAGGAACTGTTCAAAGTCAATGATGAATTTGTAGGACAATTGTTTTAGGAAAACGTCATTGGTTTTCAACTTGTTCTTCAAATAACGTTTGATATAGCGCTCTGTAGTGAAATAATTCTTCAACGTGCCGGGCTTGAGTACCGAAACCATATTCTTGTTGTGGTAGGAAACCAGTTGAAGCAGCGTTTTGTGCTGTTCATCTTCCCCGAGATACCGGGCCTTGATGGCCTGGGCGGTAACGTATTTGGATTCGCCCAGAAGCTGTTTGTGGCATTCCAATAAATCGGAATAGACTTGATCTAAATAGACGTTAAGGGCTTTCCCCTCGGAAGTTCTCGAATTAGCTCTCTTGGAACGGGTATCCCAATAGGTAACCGATGTGGATCGTTTTAAACTGATTTCGGCACGTTTTCCATCAACCGTAATACGGGCATAAATGGGTGCCAAACCATCTTTTTTCTTGGCCATACTCAGCCAAAAATGAATGCTAAAAGTCTTGGAAGTCTGCATAAACTCTCGCTTTAAGTGAATAATCGATTTGTTTACGAAAGTCAAATCGCTGCGAAAGTCAAGTCTATTGAATTACCAATGTAGTGAAAATTCTGGTAATAAATCAGGTAACCGAATAGGTAACCTTTCATTTGATATTAAAGCCAATCTTATGATTTCAAGAAAAATTAAAATCCTTGATTTTCATAAGATTAGCTATATTTTGGTGTTCATTGACACCGTAATTGTCGGGGTGGCAGGATGCTACCTCAACTTATTAATCGTTGTTAATCAGTAACTTATGATTATTTTTATTTTATAGGTCACCGGATCGGACAAATTTTTGAATGAACGCTGTGATAACTTTGAATGCTTCACGCAATTACGAATTTAATACTATTTAAGTATAATTAAAATGAAACCAATCAATTTACATAAAACCCCGGAAAGCATGTTAATACTTCTTTATTATCAGAATTTGAATCTTACTTTAAGATAAACCATTACCTTCATTTTTTCAATTGTATAAGTCTTGAGAAGAATACATTTCTCGATAGGTATTTATATGAATACAGCTCATTATCCTGTATTAACCCTTTAAAATATACCATACCAAAAGGTAAGTTAGATATTTCTGAAAATCGCTATTTATCGAAACATACAATATGGCTGTGAAATAGGAGCGTCTTAAGTATTTTAATCCTTTTAAACTCCATGGTAAACTTGGAATAGGCCTCTTTCTAATTTTCAATGTGATCATTGATGCTAAAGTTGGCGACAACATTAGAGTCCCAACATAAATACTAATTGGGTTTTATTTTTAAAATTGCATAATATGCTATGGAACTAAATACTGTTAATAGAATTATTGCCCGAATTCAAGAACTTAACGCAACAAATCAAAATTTTAGATTTGTTGTATGGCTATCAAAAAATACAAACGTTTAAACCTTAAAGAAAGAGTCATAATCCATACTCTTTTAGAGGAGAACAAGTCCAAATCCTTTATCTCAAAAAAGCTCTTTAGATCAAGATTCTGCATTACCCGGGAAATAAAAAAATGGGTGGTTAAAATGTTATCAAAAACCTATAGCATTTTTGCCCTTGTAGACTGTAACAATTTTTACGCTTCCTGCTAACGTGTCTTTAATCCAACCCTTATCGGTAAACCGGTTGTTGTTCTATCTAATAACGATGGTTGTGAAAACATAGGATACACGTATTTTCCAGTAACTATGCTTTATATGGGGATATGAGAATAGGGTTATGAATTTACTCTCTGATTTTTCCCCTGACATGAAAATCTATTCGATCGATGAGATATTTCTGAAATTGAACCGGTTTAACCTATATAACCTGGACGCATATGGCCTACAGATGATAAGTAAGATCAGAAGAATACAGTTATTCCCATTAGCATTGGAATAGCCACTAAATCCCTGGCTAAAGTAGCCAGTAAAATTGCTAAAAAATTTGCAACTCGTACGAATGGAACCTATGTTCTGGACTCTCCCCATAAATAGAAAAGCATTAAAGTGGACAACTATTGGAGATGTCTGGGGCATAGGAAAAGTTACTAAAATAAACTTCAGTATATTAATGTGCAAAGCGCATGGAATTAGTACAACTACCCAATCAGTATGTTTTAAAGGAAATGACTATCGTTGGTCAACGGCTGCAACGTGATCTTAATGGAATACCTACCTTGAACCTGGAAGAAGTGACCCAAAAAAATTGCCGTAACTCGCTCTTTTGAGCACATGTATGAAAATGATGAATACATACACGAGCGCATCGCGACACCTGCATCTAAAATTTCCTTAAAGCTGCGCACAGATCTTATACTTTTTTGCAGACTAACCAGCATGACAAGATCTGACACAATATAATCCGGGAATAACTATGCATTTGCGGGTAGCTTCAAATTCTACCCTACTCTAACCAAAGTTGCCATAGAAGGAATACAACCTATTTTTAAAACGGGACATCATTACAAAAAGCCGGCCTTATTGCTCTTGCTCTCATTCCCGATGATACTAAGCAATTATCTTTCTTTTCGGTTGAAGATACCAGGCACAAAAAATTAATGCACACAATTGATCGAATAAACCAAAATAGTTTTGATCAGATCAAATTTGGGGGTCAATATCTCGATGAAGTTTAGAAAATGCAACAAGCGCATTTATCCCAACGGTATAAAACACGATGATGAAATAAATAAATTAGGCTTAATTAATTACTTCTAAATATTAAAATCATCCCTTTCAAAGTTCATTTCTGACAATACCTCATTTTAACATTCACTATAAATTCAGATCAAAAACTCTTCTAAAAACACATATAAACGTTTAATTCCATTTAAATGTGAAAAAAATGTGAATTTTTATTTTAAATTAAAAATAACTTTCTAATATTTACACCCCAATTATTGATACTCATAACTGTGAATACATACCTACTCAGTAAGTTAAGACTTACAAATAGAATCGATGATCAAACTTATTTATTGATTCCTCACTAGCACTACATTATTTGCCTCAAAATTTATATAAAGTCAATTTTTAACCCATTTCAAACGATTTATTACAACAATGAAACAAAAAACTCCTCTCTTCAATTTATGGCAGTTGTTTAACTCGCCATATTTTTATTTTATTTTCATCTGTTCATTCACACCGATCATAAAGGCTCAAACGACCGAACAATTTACTTCCGCCCCTACATTTATAGAATATTCCGGGATGCCATCTTGGAAGCAAACTGCTGAAGTAAACATAGGTGGTGTAGACTATCAGATAACCAATGCCGGTAATGGTGGGTGGGAATTTGCCAATACGGGCGGCTCTGATAACAGTTCTAATATTCTTTATAGCACCGCTGCAACCACTAATGTTGTCATCAAAAGAAAGGATGGCGAAAAATTTCAATTTTATGGAGTATGGTTGAAGTATACGAACTCCTCATCTTATGATCCTCCTTATCTGTCTGTTTCATATAATGGTTCAAGTCTGCCCAGCGAAACTTACAGTATCAATTCTCAGGTGACTTTAAATAAAAATGTTAGAGTGACATCAGTAACTCTTAATTTTTCCGGCCTTCTTAATCTGAATTTCGACAATTTGGTAGTTGGTCCCGCGGCTGTCTCCACCCCTGCAGTCAGCAGCGTCACAATTAGCAATATTTTAGGGGAAACAGCAACTTTTTCAGGAGAGGTGACTAATGATGGTGGCTCAACTGTAACTGATCGCGGATTCGTTTACAATACTGCAGGCAATCCTACTACTTCGGAATCTAAAATAGAATCAGGTACAGGTATAGGGTCTTTTCAAAAAAATATAACTAATCTTAACAAAAATACCGTTTATTACGTTCGAACCTACGCTACTAATGCAGATGGCACCACTTACGGCACTCAGGTAAATTTTAAGACATCTAAAGAACCCGGCATAAGCTCCTCGCCTGTAACAGAAGTAGAATATAATGATAATTATTCTTATTCCATTGTAGCCTCACAGGAAGGAGATCTGGAAACTACACTTACAGCCACAACCTTGCCGGAATGGTTAAGTTTTAGTTCAAACGGTCAAAGTTCTGCTACTGCGGTAGGAGCAATTCCTTCAGGTGCATATTTAAGTGGTGTGGCCGGTGATGATAATGGGAATATATATGCTATAAGACAAAACGGAACTGAAATCTTTAAAATAACCCCTGATGGGAACACGATATCTTGGAAAGCGGATTTGACGCCTGGCTCTGTATATGCACTTATGATTTCTGACGGCTATGTATACATCCCAAGGTACTATAATGCCGCCAACTCTATTACGCGCATCCCAATAAATAATCCGGAAGCGAGCGAAGAAACCTTCTATTCTGTAAGTGGTGGTATCCTCTCATTGGCAGAAAAAGACAACTATATCTACGCTGCGAATTATAGTGGCAGACAAATCATTAAAATTGATAAAACCACCAAAAGCGGAGAGGTTATTTTAGATAGTACAGATGGTATACCTAGTTATGGACCTTTCGGTATGTGTCTGGACGAGAATGACAATCTATATATTGCGACTTACGGGGGAAGAAGCGTCTTAAAATATGACGGTACTTCCCTCACCTCTGTACTTAGCGACTTGCCAAATGATGTGACATCGGTTAAAATTGATTCTAATGGAAATTTTTACTTGTCATTAAGCGGGGGCGGAGTACGAAAATATGACCCCACATGGTCCATATTTGAAACAATTTCAGAAAGTAATACCGATGATGTCTGGAGTATATCGTTCACTTCATCGGGAGCATTGGTTTATGCTATATTTAGTTCCAATCAGGTGTACAGACTACAAACAGGTGCAATTTTATCGGGAATCCCTGGAAAATCGCAATTAGGAGCACATCCTGTAGTAATTAAAGCTACTAATGAAGCGGGCAGTTCTACTCAGGAGTTTACTATACAAGTTACAGATAAAACAGGCCCTGTAGTACAAACATTTGATCCAGCAGACAATGCAACAAATGTCGATCTACAACCGTCTATAGCCGTGACTTTTGACGAGACTGTTAGTTTGAATGAAACCGGGACTGTGACTCTTTCAGATAGCGAAGGGGTTATACAAACTTATGACTTGACAATACAAGAAGAGCGTGATCAATTTTCAATTTCAGAGGACGGTCTCACCCTCTCTTTAAACTTAACTAAAAAACTTCCTGTTAATACCAAAATCTTTGTAACCCTAAGCAACGGTGTTGTTAAAGATACCTATGAAAATAATTTTCCCGGGGTCGCATCAAATACATGGTCTTTTACTACCATCAATAAATTAAATCAAAATATAACTTTCCCTGAAATTGCCTCGAAGGTCTATGGTGATAATAAATTTACGTTAGGCAATGAAAAAACAGACCAGGGATTAACTGTAACATATACAGCTCAAGATCCTAATGTTGTCTCAATCACTGGTAATGAGGCAACGATTCTTAAAGCCGGAAGTACAAAAATAACTGCCACCCAGGAAGGAAATGACAACTATTTTGCTGCCTCCCCCATTACTCAAACCTTAGAGGTAGACAAAGCAGCGATCAGCATTGCAGCAGATGCAAAAACAAAGATCTATGGAGAAGCAGATCCTGCCCTCACCTACACCATTACTTCAGGAGCCTTGGTAGGCAGCGATGCAATTACCGGTGCACTCGCACGTGAGTCAGGAGAAGACGTGGCGGAATACGAAATCAATCAGGGAACCCTGGAAGTGAGCAGCAACTATGAACTTGCATTCAGTAAGGCAAAACTGACTATCACAAAGGCAGCGATCAGCATTGCAGCAGATGCAAAGACCAAGGTCTATGGAGAAACAGATCCTGCTCTCACCTACACCATTACTTCAGGAGCCCTGGTAGGCAGCGATGCTATTACCGGTGCACTCGTACGTGAATCTGGAGAAGATGTGGCAGAATACGGAATCAATCAGGGAACTTTGGAAGTTAGCAGCAATTATGAACTTGCATTCAGCAAGGCAAAACTGACCATCACAAAGGCAGCGATCAGCATTGCAGCAGAGACAAAGACCAAGATCTATGGAGAAACTGATCCTGCCCTTACTTATACCATCACTTCAGGAGCCCTGGTAGGCAGCGATGAAATTACCGGTGCACTCGTACGTGAAGCTGGAGAAGACGTGGCAGAATACGGAATCAATCAGGGAACTTTGGAAGTTAGCAGCAATTATGAGCTTTCATTCAGCAAGGAAAAATTGACCATTACAAAGGCGGCGATCAGCATTGCAGCAGATGCCAAGACCAAGATCTATGGAAATACTGATCCTGCCCTTACCTACACCATTACTTCAGGAGCCCTGGTAGGCAGCGATGCTATTACCGGTGCACTCGTACGTGAAGCTGGAGAAGACGTGGCAGAATACGGAATCAATCAGGGAACCCTGGAAGTGAGCAGCAACTATGAACTTGCATTCAGTAAGGCAAAATTGACCATTACAAAGGCGGCGATCAGCATTGCAGCAGATGCAAAAACAAAGATCTATGGAGAAACTGATCCTGCCCTCACCTACACCATTACTTCAGGAGCCCTGGTAGGCAGCGATGCAATTACCGGTGCACTCGTACGTGAAGCTGGGGAAGACGTGGCAGAATACGAAATCAATCAGGGAACCCTGGAAGTGAGCAGCAACTATGAACTTGCATTCAGTAAGGCAAAACTGACTATCACAAAGGCAGCGATCAGCATTGCAGCAGATGCAAAGACCAAGGTCTATGGAGAAACAGATCCTGCTCTCACCTACACCATTACTTCAGGAGCCCTGGTAGGCAGCGATGCTATTACCGGTGCACTCGTACGTGAATCTGGAGAAGATGTGGCGGAATACGAAATCAATCAGGGAACTTTGGAAGTTAGCAGCAACTATGAACTTGCATTCAGCAAGGCAAAACTGACCATCACAAAGGCGGCGATAAGCATTGCAGCAGATGCAAAAACCAAGATCTATGGAGAAACTGATCCTGCCCTTACTTATACCATCACTTCAGGAGCCTTGGTAGGCAGCGATGCAATTACCGGATCACTTGTACGTGAAGCTGGAGAAGATGTGGCGGAATATGAAATCAGTCAGGGAACCCTGGAAGTTAGCAGCAATTATGAACTTGCATTCAGTAAGGCAAAACTGACAATAACCCGGGCAAAAGCTATAATTACCGCAGATGAAATTCAGACTTACATATTTGACGGTAAGATTAAAAATACAGTAGCCGGTCTTAATCATGAGGAAACAGCACTGACCTATTCTCCCGAGCAAGGTTATATCAATTCAGGTACTTATAAAATAACTATTGCAGCTCAGGAAACGAGAAATTATAAGGCTGCTACAAAAGAAGTTTCTTTAATCATTAGCGATGCCGAGTTTAAAGATCTTGCCCTGCAAAGTAAGATGTTCACCTACGACGGAATGGTACATTCATTAGAGGTAACTAATCTTCCTGATGGTGCAACCGTAGAATATAATAACAATGGTCAAATCAATGCCGGGACATACCCAGTAACTGCCAGAATTACCCAAAACAACTATAATGACAAAGTTCTCACGGCTACGCTGACAATTGATAAAGCTTCACAACATATTTCTTTTGATGCAATACCATTAAAAAAGCTGGAAAAAGATGAAGATTTTCAGTTAGAAGCTAAAGCTTCTTCAGGTTTATCAGTAAGTTATGATTATACGTTTAATGGCAATGATTCACCAGCTTTAATTACTACAACCGGGTTTGTAAATCTAATATCTTCAGGAGAGGTAACCATTACTGCCTCACAACAAGGAAACAATAATTATCTGCCGGCAGAAGACATTACCAGAATACTTACTATTGAAAGTAATGATGCTCTTGCGCATAAATTAATGATTAACAAAAAGGTTTACGATAAACCTAATAGCAAAATCTATTACTTAATTGAATGTGACGACATCTCAACAAGTATGGAGATCGAGGTTGAAACTGAGCCCAATGCAGCTGTAAGTCCGTCAAAGAAATTCAATATTAACACTCCGGCTCCCGGCCTGTATCATCAAAAAGTTGATGTAATTTCTCAAAATGGTGTGGCATCACAGTCTTATGAGATTACCGTCGAGAAGCGCTTTAATTTTGAAGATATCGTTATTCAGAAATTCAATAATGTTCTGCTGGTAAACAACAATCCGGAAACTAACGGGGGGTATAGGTTTACTAAATATGTTTGGTATAAAAATGGGGATATAGTAAGTAAAAACCAATATTATTCAGCAGGTGACGATCGCGGAGATAGGCTGAATCCTAATGATGTTTTCAAAGTAGAGATGACAACTGAAGATGGAGAAATTTTACAGACCTGTAGTACCCAGATCCAGTTAAAAGAATCTTTTTCTATGAAGGCTTACCCTAATCCTGTTTCTGTGGGAGGAAACTTTACCCTTCTGGCAGATTTGCCAAAAGACGAACTTAACACCTTACAAATAACAGTTTACAACTTATCTGGTGTTGCATTACAAAGTGTGCAGTCTAATTTAAAGGTAACAGAAGTTCAAATACCAGATCTACCGGCAGGAGCTTACATGGTAATAGCAAAAACAAATTCAAGAGAAAAATCCTTCAAACTTATTGTACAGTAAAATTACAAATCCCGCTTTCTAACCAGCGAGCGGGATATAATTGAAAGAATTGTACAACACTTATAAAACAACAAATGAAATCTAATAATAAAATATATTATATAATCGCCCTAATCGTGGGATTGGCAAGTTTTAATCAGGTAAACGCCCAGCAGAATAATGAGTTATCAATTTTTGCCAAGGGAACTATTTCTACTTTGAAATATGATTTAGAAGGGGCGACAACCATTCAGGGCGATGGCGGCGCAATAGGTATTAGTTACAGTCGCTATTTGTCGTCTAATATCAGCATAATTACCGGAGGTTCTATTCAATATTATGAGTCGGGTGCAAACTTTCATACATTAAGCGATTCCTATACGACTACAGACCTGGAAGGTGAAACATTTGAATTTCGCTATGTTGCCATGAATTATGTCGAGCAACAGCGAGCTTATTATGCGAATATCCCCCTGCAAATCCAATTTGAAACTACTGGTACCGGAACCCGATTTTATGCCACAGTTGGTGCACAGGCAGGTTTCATGTTATCTGCCAAATATGATGGCTACTATCGGTCGTTGAGAACAAGTGGCTTTTATCAGCAGTATAATGCAGAACTTTTTAATCCTGCATTTATGGGTTTTGTTAATCAGAATAATCAGGATATAACAGAAGGTGATCTTCAATTAAAAACAGCTTTCAGCACCATTTTTGAAGCAGGCATAAAACAGGTTTTAACCCCTAAAAACTCTGTTTATTTAGGTATTTATCTCGATTACGGTTTAAATAATATCAACAAAATTGAAAAGGATCAAAACCTTATAGATTATCGTACTGAAGAGCCAGATACTTTTACTTTTAATTCAGTATTTACCTCGTGTAATCAAAACAACTCTACTGCTTACCTTAATGATATTAAACCCGTCTCGTATGGTGTTAAACTTAGATATGGTTTTGATTGGTAGTGAGCAAATTACACAACAATTAAAAATCAATGATAGCGCCAGGTATTTAGAAGGTTTGGACTTCACTGAATCATTCATCAATTAGGCTACTTCATAGAATTTGCGTGGAGCCCTATAGAATTTTTGCAAGACTTGAACTAATAAATCTCAGGAAACAACATATACTATACATTAATTTCTCGTTTTCAAGATTTAAACCTTTTGTAAAATATTTAGGTTCATCCTTTATTATGCCGTTATCATAATAATATAAAAACTACTATTAAATATGCTCCTGGGAGGTATCTATTTTTATCCTCAAGGTACTACCGCACCAGAAGGAAAATTACGTATTCTTTACGAATGCAATCCTAAAGCATTTATTACTGAGCAAGCAGGAGGAGTATGTAGGAATGGTCATGAAAGTATTCTTGATCACCAGCCCACCCAGCTTCACCAGCGCGTTCCTTTTTATTGCGGGAGCGAGAATTTAATGAGACAGGCACATTTATTTTTAAGATAAAATGTTTTATAATTAATGATACGTGTACTTTTTAAACCTCAAGAATGAATTGTAATTTATACTTAATAATATCGCGTATTTTTACAAAACTTATATAGACCAGAATGAAAATAAGTTATTTATCATTATTAATAGTGCTTTTTATTTTCAGTTGTAATGAAAATAAAGAAGTTAGTTCGATGAACCCAGAAAACTGGTCAAAACGAAACGCGGTAATAAATACAGAAGATTCGCTTGAATTCGGAAAATCTTATCTTTCTATTTACTCACAGATTTATAGTCTTTCAGAACATAAAACTCACAACTTAACAGCAATGGTAAGTTTAAGAAATACCAGCGATTCGGATACCATATATATTTTAAAAGCTGAATATTACGACACTCACGGAAAATCAATCAGAAAATATTTTGACAAGCCCATATTTTTAGCACCCATGGAAACCACAGAGATAATTATTGATGAAATAGACATTTCTGGAGGCACAGGATCAAACTTTATGTTTGATTGGAAAATACCAAAAAACTGCTCAGAACCATTATTTGAAGCAATAATGAGCTCCACGATGAGCCAACAAGGACTTTCATTTACTACACAAGCAGTACGAGTTAAATAAAACCACTCAATACATTACTCAAATCATTTTGCTGTAAACGCCCCCATTCATCAATTTCTGCATATCTTGAAATTACAAAATAATCTGATTTAATTGATTGTAAAAAGCAGAGAACAGCTTGTGCATCTACTACCTTTTTTTATCATTTGAAATTAGGAAGAATGCCGGTTCCCTTAGATGTTTTCAAATACACATGTGGAATTACCCTTTTTCTATGGAGAATAAAAAGATTTCTGAAGAAGTAAACCTGAATTGGATAAATATAGTTACCCTCTTATCTTTATGAATTAAGAAATATAATGCATTTAACGATTGAAAACATATTATTAATTGGCTCATTACTGCTTATTGTAAGTATTGTTGCAGGTAAGACTTCTTATAAGTTTGGTGTTCCTACTTTATTGCTCTTTTTAGCAATTGGAATGTTGGCGGGTTCTGATGGTATAGGAGATATTCATTTTGATGATCCTAAACTTGCTCAATTCATTGGCATAGTATCCCTTAACTTTATCTTGTTTTCTGGGGGGCTTGATACCCATTGGACAACCGTAAAACCTATTCTACGTGAAGGGATTGTATTATCGACATTTGGTGTTTTACTAACAGCAATTTCTTTAGGCACCTTTGTATGGTTTCTTACTGACTTCACAATTTATGAAAGTCTGTTATTGGGTTCCATTGTGTCATCAACCGATGCAGCAGCCGTATTTTCAATTCTACGTTCAAAAAGCGTCGCCTTAAAAACCAATCTTAGACCCACTTTGGAATTAGAAAGTGGTAGTAACGACCCTATGGCATATGTGTTGACTATTGCATTTTTATCTTTAGTAGTCAATCAAGACAAAAGTGTATTATCTATAATCCCGGTATTTTTACAACAAATGATTCTGGGTGGTATCGCGGGTTTTGCCTTTGGTATGCTGAGCAAATTCATAATCAATAAGATAAAACTTGACTTTGAAGGGCTTTATCCTGTTTTGGTTATCGCCCTCATGTTCATTACATTTTCTGCCACAGATTTTGTGGGTGGTAACGGATTTCTAGCCATTTATATTTGTTCGGTCTACCTAGGTAATCAGGACCTAATACATAAAAAAACCATCTTGAAAATGTTTGATGGCCTGGCCTGGTTAATGCAAATTGTTCTGTTCCTAACTTTAGGTTTACTTGTTTTTCCTTCTCAAATCATCCCGTATATGGGTATTGGACTACTCATTTCATTATTTCTGATATTTGTTGCTCGGCCTATTGGTGTATTTCTTAGCCTTATGTTTTTCAAAATGAAATTGAGACGAAGATTTTACATTTCCTGGGTTGGATTGCGGGGCGCTGTTCCTATTGTCTTTGCTACTTATCCGCTTTTGGCGGGAATTGATAAGGCGCATATGATTTTTAACGTTGTATTCTTCATTTCAGTTACATCCATTTTAATTCAAGGAACGACCCTTTCAATTGTTGCAAAATGGCTAAATGTTTCATTACCCGTACAGGCCAAGAAATTGACCCCAACGGATTTACTATTGGCAGAGAATCCTAAGGCCGAAATGAAAGAAATGTTAATAACTCGTGACTGCTTTGCAG
This sequence comes from Leeuwenhoekiella sp. A16, assembly GCF_047946675.1. Taxonomy (GTDB): domain Bacteria; phylum Bacteroidota; class Bacteroidia; order Flavobacteriales; family Flavobacteriaceae; genus Leeuwenhoekiella. The sequence goes on along the minus strand of NZ_CP172313.1, from coordinate 3,276,254 downwards.
TAGATAAGAAAATTGTAGAACTAGGGTTTCCTAAAAATGCAATTATAGCAATGATTAAAAGAGATGATGGCTATATAATACCTAACGGTACAACAAGAATTGAAGCAGAAGACATACTCATTGTTCTAGCTGACAGGTCTAGCATTTTTGACGAAGTAGACAGGATATTTAAACCATACACAAGTCCAGGCAGAGTTTAGTGAAAACTCTCATTTCAACATTTTTATTAAATCAAAAAACGAGATAAATAGAGCAGAATTAGATTTTGATTTCAATACTTTTTTATGCGCACATCTCTAAAAAAAGCATGTTTTATAATAAAGCAATCAATTAAATAGTTTCTTGCCTTCCCTTTAACCGTACTTCTATTTTCTTCTTTTTTTCAGTTAACCGTTTCATAAGATCCATTAAATCTGAATCATTCGTTTCTTTATAAATTTCATTAATGCCTAAAATAAATCGTTTTGCTTCACGTGATGCATTTACACGATCGCTGGTAGTCATATTGCTCATCTTTGACTTTTCAAAATCAATAGCTTCTTGTACGATATCCAATTTCATCTTTTTCTTAATATAACCATATTGCAAATTTAATTAATGAAATATGGGGTTCATTCATCACTTCCCATAATAATGAAAAAATACATTTATATATAATTCTATTAAATTTTCTTTTACTAATCGATATAAATTAACGGTGGAGTGCTATTAACGGCGTAGCTTCGAAAGGACCCAGATTGATTATCCTGGATTGACTAAGACCATATCTTCTCCAAAAATCTGGTCTTCTGTCCATAACGCATATGATATATTCTGAATGGCTATTAACAAAATGTTTTAAATCATCTTCTGTTTCTAGATATTCTGTACTTATTGAGGTTCCTGTATATACCTCTATCTGAGAACAAACTTTTTTTAAATTAGCCTTTTGGATAGGTGTCATTCTGTTTAATCCACATAAAACGACGAGCTTGACTGTCCCTTTAGCAATTTTAACAAGCTCGTACCAATTGTCAATTTTGGCTTCAGGCATTTCGATTTCGAAGTTGGAAATCAATACAAATTCCGGACACTTCTTTAAATGTGCAGAGGAAGGTATTATCATAACAGGACATTCCCTGATATTTTCCAGTACTCTTTTTGCATTTCGGCTATATCTGTCAACTTTATTATCTATCCTGTTTTTTAAGGTAAGAATCACTAAATCAATATTAACTTCTTTGATTGTTTTCCAGATACCTTCAATCAAATCCGAACACTCAGAAATTGCATTGAAGCGGTGCTTTTTGTTTGGACTGGTTTGAGTAAATTTTTGGATTACACCGCCCAAACCATCAATAGAATCATTTTTTGGTTTCTCAAACCAATCATCATCTGCCTGCAGAAGTTGTAGGGCATTTAATCCCCCAATATTATAGGTATATGTATTGAGAAAATAAAATTCACACTCCTCTGGTTTAAAAAATTTAACTGCATATTCAATAGCATGGTATCTATTGAATTTGAAATCCAGTGGTATAAGAATCTTTTTCATAACATTTGTTTTTTATCTGCGGTGATACTTAGATAGGTTTTCATAAATTATTCTTTTTAGCTTTCTGAACTCATGTATCAATACGGAATAATGATCTCTTCTTTTCTCGTGTTCTTTTGCTCTGGCCAAATCATATTCCTGCTTCCCATATATAAATTCTTTTCTTAATTCTTGCTCGTATTGACAGAATGAACCCATTACTAAAGTATTTTTTCTACGCAAACCCTGAAGGTGAATCCGTATAGTATTATTTTGAATGAGTTGTTTCTCGATTAATTTTAAATGATCGAACTCAGCATTTATGTTTTCGATTGTATCGATCCATTGACTCAATTCTATGAGATCTTTTTTAATGCAAAGTTTTCTATGAGCGTCATTTTTATAAGACAATGTGATTTTCAATTGTGCTTTACTTAGTCATTAATTTGAAAATCATTAATCAATGAAAACTTACCCTTCACTTTACTAAAAAATTCATCCTTCAATCTTCTGTACTTGTCTAAATGGTATAAATAACTGCGCCTGTAACTTTCATGATCTGTGATAAATGCCATATCGCATTGTGTATCTTCACACTCGACTATTCCATCTCTTGAACTCATATAGTTGTGGAGGGCACTCAATAACGTATCGTTTTCAGTTTTTTTCTTTTTAAATTTTTTAAGAATGCTTTCATCTCCCAGTTTTTTGCTCAAATCATTTGCACATAAATCAATAAGATTCTGTAATTCCTTTTTGATGTATTTTAAGTGGTTGATCCAATTATCCAGTTCTATGGTATTTATCTTATGGCTCACATCTACATCGTGATCATGATTATATATTTGTGTTTCAAATGCTTTCATAATGTTCTCTTTTTAAATAGGCACTTCAATTCTCTTCTGATTCTCATCTTGTTTTACAACATCAATTTTAAGATGTTGTCTTCCATTCGGAAATTCCCACTCAACTGTATCTTCTTCTGAATACCCTACAAGGGCTGAGCCCATTGGGGTAAGAATTGATATTTTATCGTGTTTCAAATCCTTCTCTGAGGGTATAACAAGCTGTAAAGATTTTTTCCATCCTTTATTCGAAGAAACCGTAACCGAACTGTTGAAACGAACAACATCTTCAGGCATATCTACTTCATCTACTATCATTGCACTTTTTAATTCTTCAAGTAGTTTTCCCACTGATCTTCTAGTTTCTAGATCTTCCGCATAACCCGAAATATTTAGAATACGCTTTAAATACACATACTCCTTCTTTTCTATTATTAAGCTTCCGTACTTCATGTCTTTTTATATTTTAGGGGATTATAGTTTATGGGAAAATACCTCTTTGGATGTAAGCCTTTGCAATGCGTTTAATGGCAATGCAATAAGCTGCCGTACGCAAATCAATAGATTCACGTTCAGAGTATTCATAAACTTTATCAAAAGATTCTTTCATCTTTTTATGAAGCTTTGTCATTACTTCTTCCAGTTGCCACAGCTCCCCATTTCGGTTCTGTAACCATTCAAAATAGCTACCTACAACTCCACCAGAATTGCACAATATGTCTGGGATAATAGTTATACCGCTCTCCAATAAAATTTTCTCACCCTCTACGTTGGTAGGTCCATTGGCACCTTCAGCAATTAAACGCGCTTTAATATTTGGGGCATTGTCTTTTGTAATCTGATTTCCCAATGCTGCCGGGATGCAGATGTCGCATTCTGTGCCAAAAAACTCTTCTTTATCTAATGCGTATGCTTCTGGAAATTCAACAACACTTCCATTATTGGATTTAATATAGTCTGAAAGATTTTCAACGCTAATGCCATTTTGATTTTCCACACTACCCAAGGCGTCTTGTACCGCCACCAATTTTGCACCTTCCTTTTCAAGAAAATGTGCGGTCCAGTAACCTACATTCCCAAAACCTTGAACAATGAATTTTTTACCTTCAAGTGTTTCATTATTACGCTGTGTCCAGAATTTGATGGTCAAAAACACCCCATATCCCGTAGCTCTATCGCGCCCTTCAAGACCACCACTACCATCAGGCTTACCCGTTACCACATGCTGGTTCGCACTTCGTTCTGCCGGTGGCCGCGTGCTCATATAAGTATCCGCAATCCACGCCATTGTTTGACCATTCGTATTTACATCTGGAGCAGGAATATCATGTTCTGGCCCAATATTATCTGCTAATGCAAACGTAAACCTACGAGTGATACGCTCGAGTTCTCCCTGAGAATATTTAGAAGGATCTAACTGAATACCTCCTTTACCTCCCCCGTATGGCAAACCGGCAAGAGATGTTTTCCAGGTCATCCACATAGCTAGAGCTCTGGCTGCATCTATATCCACTGTAGGGTGATAACGGAGACCCCCTTTATAAGGACCCAATGCATTGTTGTGCTGTACGCGGTATCCGGTAAAAATCTCCACTTCGCCATTATCCATTTTTACCGGGAAATTGACTAAAATCTCATTGTTTGTAATACTTAATATTTTACGAATATCTGGATGAAGATCAATGTGATCTGCAGCACTGTTAAATTGCTCCATCACATTTTCCATCATTCCTCTTAAAGGTAATTTCTTCTTCGAATTCTTGGGTTCTAATGTTGTCAACATATTTAATAGATTATTTTTTATTTAAATTTTATTTCACCTGCATCTAAAGCATCAGGCAAGATCACGGTTACGCTGGGAAATGCATTGAAAAATTTTTTACCGTCTTTTCTTTTTATTTTAATCTTAGTAGCATCATTTTTTGTGGATTTAATTTCAGTTACAAGTACTTCTTCGCCATACAATTCTTTAAAGTTGGGAATACCCCCTTTTTTTATTATAAAATTTGATTTAGGAAATTTGACATAGTTGTAATTACCTGATCGTGGTTTATTTAATTCCATTACATCACCCACTTGTACGATTTGTTTATTATCAGTTTGTTTATTATCAGTCTTTATTTGAGCCTGCATGTTTAGGGTTCCTAACATTAATAGGCTGGCGATTAAATATTGTTTCATAGCTTTTATTTTATTGATTGTATATATTATAGATTTCTGATTTATTGCTGATTTCGTGTATTCGTTATGCTTACAAACATGTCTTCTTAGTGGTTTAGCAGATAACAACTTCTGATTTCTGTTCCTTGATAATGGCTTCTTTAGATTGTGAGGAAATATTTTTTTGGGTTCCTTCTTCTTCATATTCGCTACATGACCAAACTTGGCTCTTTTGATCTGTTAGCACACAGGTTTCCCGATGTATGCAAGTAGGACATATATTAAATGGATTGGCTTTCATAATCATTGTTCTAATTTATTTACCAAGATGCAATGGTTGTACCATGGGAAATAAAAAACCACCTACAAACAATAAAACCCCTGTAAAACAAGGGTTTATATGCTACTTATAAATATAAGTCAAAATAGGAAGTGGTGCATAATTACCCGTATGGGGTAAAATGTATCACTTAGAAATGATCTGAAAGTTTTTGTCGTATCGTTTTACGATCAATACCCAATATAGCGGCGGCTTTGGTTTTATTATTATCTGTGGCGTTAAGCACTTTTTGGATATACCGCCTTTCTATCTCTTTAAGTGGAAGCAACTTATCGTCTGGGAAGTCAATTTGAAACTTCAACGAATCTGGTAGATGCTCAACCTCTACAATTTTATCACACATAATTACAGCACGCTGTATCACATTCTCCAATTCTCTAATGTTTCCAGGCCAGTTATAGCGCTGTAGAATAGCTAAAGCTTCTGGGCTTATTTTCACAAAACCGTCCTTATATTCTATACCATATTTGAACAAAAATTTATCAGCCAATAAAGGAATATCATCTTTGCGCTCTCTTAGTGGAGCGACATTAATTTCAACAACCGTAAGTCTGTAAAAAAGATCTTCTCTAAAACTTTCTCTTTTAATCATTTTCTTTAGGTCACTATTGGTCGCAGCAATAATACGGACATCAATTTTCTCTGCTTTTTGAGCCCCCACTTTCACAACCTCTTTTTCCTGAAGCACACGCAATAAGCCAGTTTGAACCGCGGTTGATGCGTTGCCGATTTCATCTAAAAAAATGGTGCCGCCATGGGCAGCTTGAAAGAATCCATCACGGTTTTTTTCTGCTCCGGTAAAAGCACCCTTTGTATAACCGAAAAGTTCTGCTTCCAACAGGTTTTCTGGAATACCCCCACAATTTACGGCTATAAATGGCGCTCTTGAAAACTTACCTTGATAGTGAATGGCCCGTGCCACGAGTTCTTTCCCCGTACCACTTTCACCCTTGATAAAAATTGTTGCTTTATTATCTTTTACACGTTCAATGATTTGTATAATATCATTGATCTTTTCTGATTTCCCTATGATTTCACCATAGGTATTATCTTTTTTAATCACTTCTTTCGAGAAAATCCTATTAGAATCTTCTTCAACACCAAGTGCTTTATCTATAGCAGCACCCAATTCATCTTTAGTAAATGGTTTTGTAAGGTATTCTATCACCCCTGCTTTTAAAGTCACAAGCGAATCCTGTACTGAAGGATACCCAGTTACAACAAGCTTTGGTAATTTAGGGTAATGCTCTGAAACAAATTTGATCAATTCAAAACCATCTATTTCAGGCATCCTTAAATCTGTAATCAACAGATCAATTTTTGTATCTCTTAAGATTTGAACCGCTTCTTTTACAGAAACTGCTCCGTATGTATGGTAGTTCCATGACTGTAAATGGCGCTGCAACAACTCCAAAATATTTATATCGTCATCTACAATTAATATATTCTCTTTTTTAAGTAGCATATGCATATAAGTAATTAAGATTTGGGGAGTTTTACTGTAAAAACTGCTCCTTTTTGTGGGTTGTTTTCTGCTATAATAGTACCATTATGGCTTGCTACAATGCCGTGAACTACACTTAAGCCCAGTCCAGACCCTTCGCCAATAGGCTTTGTAGTATAAAAGGGTTGGAAGACTTTTTCTAAGGCTTCTTCAGACAATCCGATTCCTTCGTCTGAAATTTTTAATATTATTTGATCTTTAGATTGAAGTGCTTCAATGGTAACCAGTCCATTTTTAGGAGAAAAAAAGATGGCATTGATGATCAAATTGAAAATAATCTGTGTGAGTTGGATAGTATCTGCTTTTAGCCATAATTCCTCTTCTTCAATTTTTACAATGTATTTTACCTCTTCTTTTCTGAAGGTGGGTTCGAGCAGCGTTATAGCATCTTTAATACTTGGAACGATATTCACCTTCTTCATTTGCTGGGGCATCTCACAGGCAAAGAACATAAGTTTTTTAACCACTTCTCGTGAAAATATGGCATTACTAATGATTTTGTCAAGATCTCTACGCACCTGCTGGTTGCCGCTAAAATCTTCTTTTAATAGCTCTGCAAAGCCTAAAATATTAGCGAGCGGTGTATTAAGTTCGTGGGCGATACCCGCCGTCAATTCCCCAAGAATGGAAAGCCTATCAGCACGTTCCATTTGTCTTTTTAAAGAGATTTCGTTCTGCTGTATCTCAATGCGCTCCAGAAGGTTTCCTATTTTTAAGGCGACACTGTCCAGCAATTGTTTTTCTTCCTTTAAAAACGAGCTTTTATGATCTTTTAAGGATGCTATGATCTCTCCATTAGGCTTATTAAATACATTTATATTAGAAGATAAGTTCAATGTCGCATTAATAGAACCTGTTTGTATCACTCCATAAGACGTTTTTACGGCAATTTCCGTGAGGAGGGGAAACTGAAAGCCTTTTTTAAGACTGAAGGCAATGGCCTTAAAAGTCTGTTGTATCTGCTCTACATCTGCATTTACTATAATTGATGAAATTTCGTAGAGACAGGTAAGCTCTTTAATTCTTTCCTTTAAGGCTTCTTTGGTGGTGTCCATATAAGTAAGTTATGGTGGATAATTTAAGTATCTCAATTTAATTTTAAACATTATTATCTGTATCTGTTCTCCTAACACTAAAAAAACCGCTATTAACACTGGTCTTCCTCAGTATTTGGAATGCTACCCCTCAAAGATTAAAATTATATTTTTTCTACGTCTTTGGGTGATTTCTTGTTAAAGGTTATTGGATGCACACTTAACCCTCCTCATGTAAAATTCCCCATTGATTTACAAATCTTCTATTAAAGATATTTGGTTTTAAAATTGCTCCTATAGCTCTATTGAGAAATGGAATATTCTTAATAACCGATTGAATACTACTCGATTTTTATAATTAATAAAATATCTACCTAAACTTTTCACCTTCACCTTGAGGAAATCTAAGATTTATTAAACATAGTACAGGGCAAAATCAATTCCTGATTAGACTTTCAATGTTATTGGGTTTCGCTTCCGATCTATTGGTACTTCGCAAAAGATATTTAAACCTACTCCCACTCCCTCGCTGTCCTTACCCTTTTTAGTAAGCAAAATACCAATAGTTGGAAATTGAACGCTCTGCATAAGCCAGTCGTACCTCCTTTTTATAAGTCCTTATCAATTCCAACTCTTGAAGATGTATAAGCAACAAAAAAGGTAACAGCGAGGCACTATGGGAAGTAAATCTAAAATGAATCTTATGAAATCGTATAAAAACATCCAAAATGAAGCGACACCAAAGAAAATAAAAAAGGAAAACGCTCTGGATATAATAAGTAAATCACCTCAAAAAAAACAGAAATGTAAACTGTCTTAAAGGTTCGGGCAGGCTATAATTAATATTTAATTCTTTTATTATGAACACGTTAAAAAATCATGTACAGTTAATCGGAAATGTTGGTCAGGAACCAACAATTACCCAACTTGAAAACGGCAGGAAAGTAGCCCGTTTTTCGCTCGCCACTAATGAGTATTATAAGAACAACAAGGGCGAAAAAAAGCAAACTACCCAATGGCATACTATCGTAGCATGGGGTAAAACCGCTGAAATTATCGAAAAATATGCCGGGAAGGGCAAGGAAATCGGTGTTAGCGGAAAATTGAAGTCCCATAGCTATGAGGATAGTGTGAAGGTAATACACTATGTTACCGAAGTTGAAGCTAATGAAATTCTTTTGTTAGGAGTAAAAAGCAGTATTAATTCAGCTGATTAATCTAAAATTAAGAGGGCGTTTCCGTCCAAAGTAGCGCCCTCTTTTTATTAACTTTTAAAATTGTTAATATGAAAACTAAAGTTAACGAAATTGCGATAAGTTACAAGGGAGATTTGAAAGCAAGTTTGCATCCGAAAATAACATCTTCACTCATAGCTTCTGAAATAGCATATTCCCAATGGGATAAAAATAATCTCGAAATACATGAAACCTTTAAAATAATGCTTCTTAACAACGCGAATAAAGTAAAAGGTATTTATGAGGTTTCAAACGGAGGTCTTACAGCTACCTTGGTGGATATACGTATATTATATGCCGTTGTCCTTAAAAGCCTGACTACTGCTGTAATTTTACTACATAATCATCCAAGCGGAACATTAAATCCAAGTGAAACTGATAAACAGTTGACCCAAAAAATAAAAAAGGCAGGTGAATTATTGGACATAAAAGTATTGGACCATATTATTCTTACCCCAAATGGAGCATACTTCAGCTTTGCAGATCATGGAATTCTTTAAATATTAAGCCATGCCTAATCTATTTTTAAACCAGAGTAAGGATCCCATGATCACCACTTGTTAAAATTCAGAGAGCATGTAAAAAAATCTCCAAATTGTCACATTTTAGAAAATTTATCCCTCTTAAAACAAGTTGTAAACCCGGTAAATCGATTATTCACACCCTCATATCTAAAAGTGATTAAACACAAATAATTAAGATCCGTAAATTTCGACGGATCTTTTTTTGTCCGATTTAAAATTGTTTAGATCAAAATCATTAACTTTATTTCGCTGAACTTCAGCATACAAATTTAAGCAGCGTTATCCCATTATTGACTTTCGCCGATAACCTGCAAATCGAAACATTACATAACTGAAATTCCTTCTTAGAATTGGCAATTGGCTTTTAGCCGAATTGTACGAGAATTTTGTCCCGCCAGGCGGGACGAAAAGGAGTAGCAAGAGGATAACACGCTGCGTGTAAGCTTCCCCAGACTAGAACTGCTTAATTTTCCAAAACTTGTTTAAAATTATTGTTTTTCATTCTTTTGGGGCTAGCCCCAAAAGAATGAAGTGCTGCATATTGTACCGGTGATAATCTGCCCAGTGAATCGTGTGGACGATATTTATTGTAATCATTCATCCATATGTAGGTTTGAGCTCTTACCTGATCAATATTTTCAAAGATATACTTATCGAGGACACCCCTACGGTATGAACCGTTAAAACGTTCAACAAAGGCATTTTGAGTGGGTTTTCCAGGTTGTATATACTTAAACTCTATAGCGTGCATCTTACTCCATTCTGCTGTAAGATTGGCTATGAATTCAGGTCCGTTATCCATTCTAATCCTTCTTGGTCTGCCCCGGCGGTTGATCAGGTGATTGAGTACCCAAACCACGCGGTTACTGGTCAGGGAAAAGTCTACTTCAATATGTAATATCTCCCGGTTAAAGTCATCAATAACATTAAAAGACCTAAAGCGTTTCTTGTTTTCAAGAACATCACTTACAAAATCGATACTCCAGGTATCGTTCAGTTCTTCAGGAACCTCCAAGGGCTCCTTTACACGTGCCGGTAAGCGCTTTTTAATCTTTCTCCTCAAGGGTAGGCCTAAAGATACATACACACGGTGTACCCGTTTATGGTTCCAGGGGTTACCTTCGTTACGAATACGTCCATACGCCTTCCAGAACCCTTCCTCTGAATGCTCCTCTGCCTTTTTCTTCAACGCCTCTTCTATTGGGGCATCGTCTTTGGGCAAAGGTTTATAGTAATAGACGCTCTTGCTCATTTTTAGGACACGGCACGCCCTGCTGATGCCGTAGTGGATAAGCTCGTTGGCTATCGTCCGTTTGCGGCAGGGCTTTAGAGCTTTTTTTCGATGATCTCCTTGGCCATTTGATGATCCAGGGCCAAAGAGGCATACATCTGCTTTAGCCGGGCATTTTCAGCTTCAAGCTCCTTGATGCGCTTGAGCTCCTTGCTGCTCATACCGGCATACCTGCTGCGCCACTTATAAAAGGCGGAGGTACTGACCCCGTATTCCCTGCTGATCTCTTCGACACTTTTACCGTTGTCGAACTCCTTTAAAATTTTTGCGATCTGTGTAGGTGTGAATTTACTTCGTCTCATACTGTTTAAAATTAAGAATATTATTATACTTCTAAACAGTTCGGTTTTAAGGGAAGCTTACATGTAGCAATGTCTACACACAAATCCTAAAAAGAAACAAAATACAAATCAGTATGACACAAGAAAATCATTGCTATGAAAATGCGCTGGCAGAACGCGTAAACGGCATTCTGAAAGATGAATTCTATCTGGACCAGATCTTTACAAATACAGCCCACGCACAAAGAGCTGCAAAAAATGCAATCAAATTATACAATGAGATAAGATTACATTTATCTTTAGACTATAAAACACCAAATATGGTATATAAATCAGCAGCGTAAATCAAGTTTAACCTGTAGCCATATTTCAGGACAAGACATTGCAAAACAAATCCGCATAAAAACAGTAATAAATAAATGAGCACCAAAAAACTTTCATATTTACTTCTGATTTTATCATTCTATAGTTGTGTAAAACAAAAAAAAATAGCGAATGATGAAAATTGGACCAAAATAGTTACAGAAACTAGAACTATAGACAATATAACTTATAACTTTCCTGCAGAAGTTGAAATTCCACGTAGAAATCTTGCTATTGAAGAATGTCAAAAAGCAATTGAGGAAAATTTGAAACTAATTGGAGAAACAGAATTCACCAATAAAATGGATATTGATTTTTTAAAGTCAAGAAAAGAAATGCTAAAATTTGGTGGAATGGCTGCTCAAGGTTTGGCTTATCCCGACAGAGATGTATTTTTTACTTTACTTAAAGACAAAGGTTCACCTATAAAACACGAAATGATGCATATGATAACTATGTATAAATGGGGAACTCCACCTAATTCTTCAACTTGGATGAATGAAGGTTTAGCAACTTATTCTGGCGGAACCTGTTCTAAATACTCACTAGAAGAAATCTATAAATATTTTATCCAGAGTGACAAATTAATTTCTATGGATAAGTTATCAGAAAATTTTTATGAAAACCCAGATATGATTGCTTATACACAAAGTGCTTTTATTTGCAAATTTTTAATTGATAACTATGGAATATCAAAATTTAAAGAACTTTGGAAAAGAGGATTTGAAAAGCTGAACGAAATCTATGGTTTCGATGCACAAACTTTAGAGAAAAATTTAAAAGATTATGTAAACCAAAAGTACCAGACAAATATTGATTTTGATTGGGATGAATTTAATAAAGGTTGTTAAGGAACAACGAACCACTAATAATGTATATAAAACATAGCTAATTCAGGCTTTCCGAGAGGTCTGTGTGTATTTTCGAAGTCCACCAAATTTTTTAATTTGGCTTTTTGAAAAAATAAGATAAGAAGAAAATTAAAAAATTCGGCTCGTGTATAATCCGAATAGTTAGCGTCTATTAACTCGCTACGTTTCATATACGGAGACGTTACCTGTAAGCTGAATTCAACGAATGAAAAAATATTTACCTATAATTCTGACCTTATCATTTATAAAACTTATCATTCAATGGTTTGGCAATAGGAACTATGGCTTTCATCGTGATGAACTATTACATTTGTCAGTAAGTGAGCATTTGGATTGGGGATTTATGGAATTCCCGCCACTTATAGGTGCAATCGGGAAATTATCATATTGGCTTTTTGATTATTCTCTTTTAGGAATAAGACTCTTTCCAACCCTTGCAGGTGTTGCTATTCTCGTACTATGCTGTTTCATTGCAAAAGAACTTGGCGGAAAGGCGAAAGCTGTTATACTTGCTGGAATTTGCATATTGGCATTTCTTCCGTTTTACCGAAACCATACCCTATTTCAACCTGTAGCATTTGACCAACTGTTTTGGACACTTGGTTTTTACTGTATTATCAAATTCATAAACTCGCGAAACAAGAAATTCCTTATTCTCTTGGGAGTAACTTTAGGTTTAGGGTTATTGAACAAATACACCATATTAGTTTGGGCATTCGGGCTTTTTATTGGTTTGTTTTTCTATCAAAAAGGGAATCTATTTAAGAACAAATGGCTGTATCTATCGGCATTGATTTCATTTTTGATTTTCTTGCCTAATCTAACATGGCAAATTCAAAATGGATTCCCTCTACTAAAACATTTGCAAGCATTAAATGAAAATCAGCTGAATGAAATTAATCCGTTAGAATTTGGGCTTGAACAATTAGATTTTCCATTTACCTTAATTATCAGCCTTTTTGGTCTCGTTGCATTACTTACAGATAAACATTTAAAAAAGTACAGAAGTGTTGGAGTTGCATCGTTAGTAATCTTTTCTACAATGTGGCTTCTTAATTCTAAAGCCTACTATGTATTTGCAATTTATCCTATTCTTTTTGCAAGTGGAGCGGTGAAAATAGAGAGCTTACTATCTAAGAAACCTGTATGGGTTTATGTAATTGCTTTTATCACCTTGGCGCCTTCTGTCTATTTTATTCCTGAAGCCACACCAATACTACCAATTGAAAAATTTGTTGAGTATAAAAAACTTGAAGAAAAGAACGGACGAGTGGAATTAACAGGGGATTATGCTGATATGTTTGGTTGGGAACGTCAAGTAAAGTTAGTGGATAGTGTATATCAATCATTAAGTCCCGAAGAAAAAAGAAACTGTGTTTTATGGGCAGAAAATTACGGAGAAGCAGGAGCTCTCAAAATCTTGGGGAAGAAATACAATTTACCAAACCCAATAAGCAGACACGGGAGTTTTTGGATTTGGGGATATGAAAACAAAGATGCAGATGTTTGGATTAGTTTAGGTAATGACAAAATATCCGTTGAACACGTTTTTGAAGAAGTGGAATTAGTAAAAATAATTACCCATAAATATGCAATTGAAGAAGAAAACGGAATCCCTCTCTACATTTGTAGAAAGCCTAAAGCTGATATTGAGAAATGGTGGAAAGACTATGAAGAACATATATTTGACTGAAAAAGCCAGCAGGTAACAACATATGAAAACAATGCTGCAACCTGTCTCAAATCGAAATTCCGTGCTCACTTGCTTAGCGGATTGTCCTGCGGACAATCAATCTCGCCAGCTCGCACTGTTTTTATACGAGACGTTATAGCAAATTTAAAAACACCTTTCCTGAATAGGTTGATTAAAATTAATAAATAATTTAAATCTGATTTTCATATTTTACGCTATTTTTGTGGAATAATTCCTTAATAATGGATTTATTCCTAGAATATGAAAGTTTATTTTTCTCAATACTCATTTACTAATATCCCTATAATTTCTTCCGGTTTGTCTTGTGGATTTCCATCTCCCGCAGATGATCATCTTGATGAGGGTATTGACCTAAACAGGGAATATATACGCAATAAAGATGCTACTTTTTTTGGACGCGTAAGGGGTGATTCAATGATTGGTGCAGGACTAGAAGAGGGAGATCTTTTAATTATTGATAAAAGTCTAGAACCCAAAAATGGAAAAATTGCAGTTTGCTTTATTGATGGTGAATTTACAGTTAAACGTATAAAAATCTCAGATGATGCTATTTGGCTCATAGCTGAAAATGAAAAATACAAGCCCATAAAAGTGACGCAGGACAATGATTTTCTTATCTGGGGAGTAGTAACCAATGTTATTAAAAATCTATAGCATGTTTGCCCTTATAGACTGCAACAATTTTTACGCTTCCTGCGAGCGGGTTTTCAATCCCAATCTCATAGGCAAGCCAGTTGTGGTACTTTCTAATAATGATGGTTGTGTAATAGCGAGAAGCAATGAGGCTAAAGCCTTGGGTATTCCAATGGGTACACCTGCCTTTCAGTTAAAAACTGAATTTAAGAAGTATAAAATACATGTATTTTCCAGCAATTATGCCTTATATGGGGATATGAGCAGCAGGGTTATGAATTTACTCTCTGATTTTTCTCCTGACATGGAAATCTATTCGATTGATGAAATTTTTTTAAAATTAAAGGGGTTTGAATTGTTTAACTTGGATGAGTACGGCCTGCAGATAATAAAGAAGATTAGAAGGAATACAGGTATTCCCATTAGCGTTGGTATGGCTCCCACTAAATCTCTATCAAAAGTAGCCAATAAAATTGCCAAAAAATTTGCAGCTCGTACCAATGGAACCTATGTTCTAGACACTCCCGATAAAATAGAAAAAGCATTAAAGTGGACGGCTATTGGGGATGTGTGGGGCATAGGAAAAAGTTACCAAAATAAACTTCAAAGCATCAATGTTCAGAGCGCATGGGATTTTGTACAACTCCCCCATCAATATGTTCTAAATGAAATGACCATTGTGGGTCAAAGGCTACAACGTGACCTTAGCGGTGTTCTTACACTTGATCTGGAAGAGGTTGCTTTTAAAAAAAACATAGCAGTAACTCGCTCTTTTGAACACATGGTTGAAAATTATGAGGACATACACGAGCGCATCGCAACATATGCATCTAAAATTTCCTTTAAGCTACGTAAGCAAAATAGCTGCGCGCAGATGTTATACATTTTTTTACAGACCAACAAGCATAGACAGGATCTGACTCAATATAACCCGGGAATAACCTTGCATTTACCAGTTGCTTCGAATTCTACTCTAACTCTAACAAAAATTGCCATAGAAGGACTAAAACGTATTTTTAAAACGGGCTATCATTACAAAAAAGCGGGAGTGATTGCACTGGATCTCGTTTTGGATAATGCTAAGCAGTTATCTTTCTTTACTAATGCAGACCCCAGGCACAAGTCGTTAATGTATACAATTGACCAGCTAAACAAAAATTGCTTTGACAAGGTAAAGTTTGGCGGGCAGGATCTCGGTAAGGTATGGAAAATGCAGCAAGAGCATTTATCTAAACGATATACAACACGATTAAATGAAATTATTGAAATTAAATGCGAGTGACCTTATGATGTAAAGGTTATTAAATTTAAATCTTAAAGACTTTTTATGTCTCATGGGTGAATACAAACTAGTAGAAAATAATCTCATCACATGTCCAACTGCTCTAAGTATGCTGAAAACATATGATCATGTAAAAATGTTAAGCCGTAATGCCTTTTCAGTTTAGAAAAGATTTCTCAGATTTTATATCCACCTTACCTTCTTGAATTCCGAGTTTGTCCTTCAATACATTTATATCCTCACTCACTTTTCGCTCTACTACCCGAGCATAGATTTGGGTAGTAGAAAGCTTAGAATGACCCAACAACTTTGATACGGTTTCAATAGGCACACCATTTGATAAAGTTACCGTGGTAGCAAATGTGTGTCGGGCCACATGAAAGGTCAATTTTTTGTTTATTTCCAATAGTCGAGCGATCTCTTTTAGATATGTATTCGTTTTTTGATTGGAGTATACAGGAAGAAGTAAATGGGTATGTTGCATTTTAAAGGCATATATTTCCAGAAGTTCCTGGGCTTGGGGCAAAATAGGTATCTTCACAGGAGTGTCCGTTTTCTCTCGTGCCGTATATATCCACTTATTACCATCAATCCCCGGCACAATGTTATTGGCAGATAAGTTTTTAACATCTATATACGATAGCCCCGTGTAACATGCAAAAACAAATATATCCCGAGTTTGAAGCAAGGCAGATCTTGAGGATTGAAAACCAATGATTTTTTCAAGTTCCTCTTTACTTAGAAAATCTCGTTCTGCCTTGGTGAACTTCAACGCAAATTTAGAAAAGGGATCTTTTTGTACCCATTCTAATTTTTGAGCAAGGTTCATTAGTTTCTTAAAGCGTTCCAGATGTTTCATCACTCCGTTATTTGTCGGAGAAGGCCGGTGGGATTTAGATTTGTAGGTTCGCAGAAAATGTTCAAAATCCAGAATAAATCGATAATTGATCTGTTTTAGATAGATATCAGTTAATTTCATCTGAATACCTAAGAATTCATAGAGGTATTTTTCAGTAGTGCGATAGTTCTTCATCGTACCTGGTTTTAATACCGCTTGCATATTCAATGTATGGTAGTCAAGAATATCTGAAAGCTTTTTAAAACTATCATCAACACCCATATACCTTGCCTTTATCGCAGCGGCACTAAGAACCTGGTTATCATCTTGTAATTGGCGGAAGGACTCATAGATTTGATTGTAAATCCTGTCAATGGATTTGTTTACCTGGATACTTTCCGCACTACTTCCCCGTAGGCGACTCTTACGTTCATCCCATAAGGCTAAGGTAATCCTGCGTTGCAGACTGAGTTCAATACGCTCACTATTTAAAGTGATCCTGGCATAAAGAGGTGCCTTACCACTTTTAGCCTTGTTGGATTTTGGGAAAATAGTAATCCCAAAGGTCACCGGATTTTTCATAATTCTTCGTTTTCAAATTAAACACAATGCGTGAAAACGAAAGTCAAATCAGCGTTTGGGCGATATCAGACCCTTTTTTAAGAGGTCACCGAATCGGACACATATTATATGATATTATATCAAATTCTATGAATGCCCTAAAATCATAAAACCTTGTCAATCATAAGATTAACAAGGTTTTGATGCCATTTAATAATGGACTTGGTCGGGGTGGCAGAACTAATCTACCCCTAGACAATATTTTAATAACCAGACACTTATATTGTTTCAATAAATTCAGGTAACCGAATAGGTAACCTTTGCTCCGATTTCTTATCGTGAAACAAAGATATATGAATAATTGAAACTAAAAACATCAAATGATTTCAAAATTTATTTGATGTTCAAAACTTATCTCATTTGATAGTTTGATAATACAATACGAAAGTTTTTTCGAAATAGAGGTTTGAAAAAGTTTTGTGCGTATTTTAAAAATAACTCTAATCATATTTTAAAATTTAAGATAATGTTTCAAAAAATAGAAAAATTATATCGCTATTAATAGCCTTTACTGTTTAAGGAGACTTCAAAATCCGATAAATAAATACATTTGTAAAATATTTTTCTCTTTGAAATAGACTATATGCAGGGTTCAGAAATTTTAATTAACCCAAAGAGGTTTAAGGTACAATCAAATATCCCTCACTTTCTAAAATTGGTAGCGTTAGCAGCGCCGATAAGGTAACTTCCCACGCTGGGTTCAATTCGTCTTGCTCAATTTTCATACCCGCCACAGTTTGTCCACATAAGTATAATTTGACCCCGGCATTATCAAGTGCTTTTACCAGTTCTGTATTAGGATTTTTCTTTTGGTAGCGTTTTTCATAAGCTTTGTCAGTCAAACTTACTGCAATCGCTTTTCCGTGTACTACCGCCGCAATTTGAACATTTTTATCAGGTACCCCTGCGGCTTTTAATAAGTTGAGTTCCCGGGCTATTTTCCATAACCTTATATTTACTCCCGTTTTTTCAGCATCATTGTCAATATTGAACACTAGTTTATACGTCTTTTTTACATCGGGCTGGAAACTCAGGTTTTTATCATAATGAATTTTACCATATCCTTCAATTCTAGGATTGCTCCATTCCTGGGCCATGGTTGTCTGTGCTAAAAGGAGAAACAATCCCCAAAAAATTGTTTTCATACTATTTCGGTTTATTTTTTGATATTTAACTGTTTAAAATAAGTGGATCTAAGATCGGTTTATGGAAGCTCTTTATTTATTTGGATATTTTTTGTATTTACTGCATTTATGGACATTCCGTTTTTAAGGGTTGAATTTCCTTTTATGATAATCTGATCCCCGCTATCAACATTTCCAAATATTTCTATCATTCCATCTTTAGAGATTCCTGTAGTAATAGGAACCATTTGAATTTTACCCGACTTCACCTTTGCGATTAAGGTTTGGGTTGTGGTGGTTATAATGCTACTGGCAGGAACTTTTAAAGTAGGTTGATTACGCTTTAGGTTCAAATGAACCTGTGCATAGGCTCCAGCACTTAAGATATTAGCTGAATTATCATAATCAAATTCAACCATTAGTGAACGTAGCTCAGGATCGAGTGCCCTGCTACTACGGGAAAAACTAACCGGAAACTCTTTTCCGGGAGCACCATTCACCGTAAAATTGGCCTTGGTATTTGCCGAAAGGGCATCTGCGTGTTTGGAAGGAATAGCCACTACCAGGCGCAGTTTATCTTCCCGCGCC
The DNA here is from genome assembly GCF_047946675.1 of Leeuwenhoekiella sp. A16. GTDB lineage: Bacteria > Bacteroidota > Bacteroidia > Flavobacteriales > Flavobacteriaceae > Leeuwenhoekiella. Next base: position 3,257,492 of record NZ_CP172313.1, on the reverse strand, counting down.
AATTTTAAAAGTGGTTCCTTTCCGCTTCCTACAAGGGCTCCGGGAGAAACCAACCTGCTGGTAACCACCCCGTCAAACGGCGCTTTGATATTACGATATCCCGCCAACTGCGCAGCGGCCGCTACTTCTGCTTTTACAGCACTCAAAGCAGCACTGTCCCCCATAAAACGGGTTTTGGTCTGTTCAAGTTCTATTGATGATATTGCACCTTCAACTTCAGAGGCTCGGTTCATCCGTTGAAAATTTTGACCACTAAAGCTTAACTTTTCAGCTATTTCACGCTGTTTTGCCCGGGCTGCCAATAATTGCTGTTGAATTTCCGGAGCTTCAATACTTAATAATAATTCTCCTTTCGTTACCATATCACCCCGGTCTACACTTAACTTTTCTACAAAACCTTCAATTTTAGCATATAAAGTCACCTCTTCATAGGGTTTTAATTCACCGGGAAGGGAAAGCTCGTATTCCAGCGTATCACTTTTTATGCTGGTAACCTGATAGGTGGGTTTCGAAGATTCAGCTTTCTTTTTCACGTTGTTTTCAGAATTACCGCACGCCATTAAAAGCAGGGTAAGTAAGTAAAAAGGAATAGATTTTATATAAAATTTCATTTTTTAGGATTTTAAGTTTTTTTGATAGTATTTACTGTGCTGGTCGTCTGGATCTAAAGACACTTTTTTAGGCTGGGTATTTGCATAAGCGATTGTATAGATAAAGGGTAAAACCAGTAAGGAAGTAAAGGTTGAAAATACCAACCCGCCAATGACGGCCTGTCCCAGTGGTGCGACCTGTGATCCGCCATCGCCCAATCCCAATGCCATTGGGATCATCCCGGCAATCATCGCCAGGGCGGTCATTAAAATAGGTCGAAAACGGGAGGCTACCGCCAGCCGAGAAGATTCGGCCGCATTCTCCAGTTTCTCTTTTCTAAAGAGTTCGGCCTGGTTAATAATGAGTACCGCATTGGATACCGAAACCCCTACGGCCATTATCATACCCATATACGATTGCAGGTTGAGCGTACTCCCCAGAAGCGACAGGCTTAAAAGACTTCCCGCCACCACAGCAGGTATAATCCCTAAAATCACCAAAGAAGTTTTAAAAGATTGATAGTAGGCTGTCAGCATTAAGAAAATTACCACAATGGCTACCAGCAATCCGGATTGCAAACCCGATAAGGTCTCGCTAAGCACATTTACCTCTCCTGCCATCCGGACACTATAGCCTCTTGGTGGCGCGTCCAGTTCGCTAAGAATTTTACGAACCTTCCTAGAAGCACTTCCCAAATCGGTGTGATTCGTATTTGCGGTAACTGTCACAAAGCGATTAGGACCTTTTCGGTTTACCTGTCCCGGCTCGGTTGCCAAACTTAGATCGGCTACATCATCAAGGGTAGGACTCATTGCCCCCGGCTTTAGGGGAAGATTTTGAAGATCGTTCAATGAATTTACTTGGTTTTCAGGTAATTGAACCTGTACCTGAAAGACCAATCCTGAATTAGGATCTACCCATACATTTTTACTTACAAAACGGGAAGAAGATGTAGCTGTGGTAAGGGCTGTACTCACCTCCCGCATCGTTAATCCCAATTGTGCCACACGTTCTCTATCTACATTAATTGAAATACTAGGATAATCTACCGGTTCATTTAAATGGATATCCGACAGATAATCTTCGTCTTTTAGCGCATTCGTGATCTGGTTGGCGTATAAGGTCACCTGATCCAGATTTTTACCAAGAACTTCTATGGCAATTGGTGTGCTGTAACCTTGCCCCATAATTTTTTCTACAAGTTCCATTGGTTCGAAGGTAAATTGAAGTTCAGGAAAGTCATTTTTAAGACTGGTACGCAAATCGTCTTTCAGCTCATCCACCGGTTCATCAAAGGATTCCGGTAGCGAAAACTGTAAAATCGCCTCTTGTGAACCGCTGGTAAACAAAAAAATAGGGTTAATTGGTGTATTTGGCGAATGCATCCCTACGAATCCTGAAGTAATCTCCAGCTTTTCAGGTGCAATTTGTTTTCGAATGTGGTCTTCTACCGCCAATACGTAATCTTCCGTTTGATCTAAAGCAGAACCCACCGGGGCTTTTATTCGCAATTGTAAATCCTTAGAACCGCTAGGTGGCAGGATGTCAGTTCCAATAGAAACAAATAAAATCCCTGATAAGGCAATAACAACTAACAAATATCCAAAGAAAATAGGCTTTTTAAAGCGTTCTTTCTGCTGAATAAATTGCAGGTACCGTCCTTTAAATTTATCAAAACGGGAATCTTTCGTAGCAGCATGCTTTACGGGGTGCTTTTTCATCATCCAATTGGCCAGGACTGGAATAAAGGTTTGTGAGGCCAAAAAAGAAGCGATCATCGCTGATCCCACCGCAATGGATAATGGTATGAACATATCTCTAGGGATACCTACCATCATAAAAGAAGGAATTAAAACAGCAAGAATACATAACAAAATCAGGAATTTTGGTATTGAAATTTCCATTAAGGCATCTAAAATCGCCCGTTGTTTGGTCTTTTCCATTTCAAAATGCTGATGAATATTCTCAATGGTGACCGTAGCCTCATCCACGAGAATACCTATGGCTAATGCCAGACCACTTAGGGTCATAATATTAATGGTCTGACCCAACAGGTACAACATAATTATAGCCGTAAGTACTGCAATTGGAATAGTGAGCACCACAATTAGAGCCCCTCGTTTATCCCCAAGAAACAGGAGTACCATTAGGCCGGTAAGGACTGCTCCCAAAATTCCTTCGTGCAATAAGTTGGAAAGGGCATTTTCAATATAAGTAGACTGGTCGAACACAAATTTGATCGATACGTCCTCTGGCAAGGCATCCGATAACATCGGCATGGCATCTTTTAAGTTATTTATAGCGGCTAAGGTTGAGGCATCTGCTTTTTTAATAATGGGCAGATAAACGGTACGTTTTCCATTAGCCAGTGCATAAGCCGTGGTTTTATCAGCTCCGTCGGTAACAGTGGCCACGTCTCGAACAAATACCGTAGGTCCCGAACCGGTTTTGATGGGGGTATTCATAAATTCTTCTGCACCCAGTTCCAACGTATTCACCGGTGCCATATAATTGATGTTTCCTATCTGAACATTCCCAGCAGGGGAAGGGAAATTATTTTTAGCCACCGCTTCCAGGATTTTATCAGCAGTAAGTCCATACGCCTGCATTTCTTCAGGTTTTACATTAATCACCATCGTACGAACGTTGCCTCCAAATGGTGCCGGAGCGCTAATCCCCGGAATATTTACAAAGGAAGGTCGAATACGGGTTATGGCCAGGTTTTGCAGTTCTCCGGTAGACCGCTGGTCACTTTCAAAAACCAATTGGCCAACGGGTTGTGCGCCCGCATCAAATCGTACTACTTGAGGCGGTACCGCACCGGGGGGTAAAAAGGCCATTGCGCGGGATACTTGCGTGGCCACCTCCGCCTGGGCTTGTGCCATATCGGTCCCAGGATAAAAACTTAGCTTCATTAAAGTCAACCCCTGCACACTTTTGAATTCCATATCCCTAACGCCGCCTACAAACACGAGTACTTTCTGAAATTCATTGGACATAAACCCGTCCATATAGGCAGGAGAGAGCCCTCCGTAAGGCATCGCGATATAAATTGCCGGAGCCTCTACTTGTGGAAAAATATCTACTTTAATTTTTTGAATGGCCATTACCGAAAAGTATAGCAACGCAAGGACTGTCACGATGATGGCTATTGGTTTTCGTAAAGCGAATCTTATTATATTCATTCGTTTTTTATTTTTTTAGTTGAATACTGTGGTAAGCACTGAAAAATCGGCTTGTGTGTAAGCATAATTGTTCCAATATTGCCAATAATCGTAGTAAGCTTCAATACGGGATTTCTCAGTAAACTGAAGGCTTTGCTGAATTTGAAGTAAGGTGGTAAGATCTATAAGACCACTTTCATAACGTACCTTAAACAAGCGATAGGATTCAGCCGCTGATTGATATGCAGCTTCCGCTTCAATAATTTCTTCTTTTGATTTTTGAATATGAAATTGTAATGAATTTTGTTGTTCATTTAAGGAGCGTTTCACGACTTCCATTTCCTGGGCAACGCGTTGCTGTTCTTCTTGGACTTGTTGTGTTTTTAATCCTTTGGAATACCACTGACTTAAATCCCATGTTAGTCCCACCCCCATGAGATAATTATTGATGGGTAACTGATAACTGTCCTGAAACGCCTGACTATCGTCACCAAATCCAACTCCTCTTACCAGTCCACCGGCAAGGAGTGAGATATCTGGGAATACCTGATGATTTATAATTTCCTCACGCACCTCAAGCCTTTCCTGCTGATGCTCTTTTTCTGTGAGTAGGGGGTGGAGAGGAATAGAATTGTGAACTTCAGCCTGTGTGATCAAGAAGAACGGCTTTGGTACATTTTCATTAATTAATTCAGTGCCGGTATATTCAAAAAGCTGATTCTTAAAACGATTGGTTTGTGCTTCCCATTTTTTTATTTGACCTCTGGCTTGTTGTAGACTGGTAGACGCAATTAAGGAATCAGCAGCAGAAGCCAGCCCAGATCGCACCAGGCTGGAAGATAACTGCAGCAAATTTTTATTGCGTTCGGCTTCCCGATTGGCCCAGCCATGCATAGCATTACTGTACATCCAGCCCAAATACACCTGAGTGACCTCATGTTTAAGTTTTAAGGCTTCAATATCAAAACTTGTTCGGGCTTGCTGCTGGTTTACCTGAGCAAGTTGAACCTGATCCCTGTATTTTCCAAACCGAAGGAAATCCCATTTAATAGTGGCCGATGCCATTGAGTTTACAGCTGTATTCCCATTAATTCCCGTACCACTTACGTTAAAAAAACCAGGTAGGGGAATAAATGCACCAGCAGCGCCTTCAAAAGTCCCAAATGTATTTTGCGCCTGCAGATTTAGGTCAGGTAGGATTTTTTGTTTGGCAAGTCTATAATCGTAATCGGCAGATTTAATGCTTGAGGCTTCTGCTTGTAATCCGGGATAGGCAGCAGCCTCTTGATAAAGTTGTGACAATGGAATATTTTCTGAAGTTTGTGCGCAAGTAACTGAATACGATAGCACAAAACATCCCATTATCAGCATTCCATATTTCATAATGCTGTGTTTTTTAAAAAGATAAATAGTAATCAAAAGGAGTTCATACCGAAAAGCCCGGTATCAACGAAATAAAGAAATAGATGGAATGTTTACGCGTAGTATTGCAAACGCTGAAATTGAATGTAGAACGGCGAATTGTAGCCGTAGGGTAAGGGTTTTAAAGCATATTTCCTATTTCGGGTTTTTGCAAAAAGCAAGAAACTTACCAAAAAAGAAGCATATAAAGAAAGTAAAAGTGCTTGGGGATCCTGAACAAATTTTACAAGAAATACAAAATTTGAAGAGATTGCCTCAACAGCATGCTGAACCCCTTTCTTACAGATAGAGAAACTGCTGTTCACAGATTCCGTAAGTGTTTTTTCTGAATGCTGATAATAATTCTCCACATGACCTTCGGTTACCCAATTGAGTACGCTCTTTTTAAGCGCACACGAATTGGTAACGATCATCCAAAAGGAAAAAAATATGAGGACAGACTTATGCATCAGAAATTTAAAGTGTAAAAATAAAAATATATTTTGGAATTAATTGGAAACTTTTGATTCAGTTTAATAACGAGTTATTCTGTTTTAATGAGGTAATTTGTTTCTTACTAATCCATAAACAAATGTTCCTAAAAGCGCTGCGGCAATGACAACGAGAATGGAATAAAACCCTGCACCGGCCAGTACATACATCGGTCCGGGGCAAGCACCTGCAAGGGCCCATCCCAAGCCGAAAATTATACCGCCGATCAAATAGCGGGCTATGCTCTTTTCCTTCGGTTTCAATTGCATTTCCTGATTTCCGAAAGCCTTGATGCCCTTGCGTTTTATGACCTGAACCCCGATTATTCCCAAAACTAAGGCCGAACCAATAATACCGTACATATGAAAGGAGCCAAACTCGAACATTTCATAAATACGAAACCAGGATGCCGCTTCAGATTTATACATTATAATACCGAAAAAAATGCCTACTGCTAAGTATGTTATATATTTCATATTTATCCAAATATTAAAGGGTAAATCAAATGAACCATTATTAAACCACCAATAAAAAATCCAATTACGGCAATGAGCGATGGCAATAGTAAATTGCTCAATCCAGAGATCGCGTGTCCAGAAGTACAACCTCCGGCATAACGAGCCCCGAAGCCTACCATAAATCCACCAAAAATTAAAATCGCAAGCACAAACGGATCATCGAGATTTTCTTTCGCAAATAATTCTGGCGGCAAATAAGCTTTTCCTCCACTATCAATTCCATAGTCTTGAGAAAGCTGTTGAGCGACCTTGGGATTAATTGCTACCGTATTGTTAGACATATAATTTGAGGCCAAAAAACCACCGATTACCGCGCCTACTACGACCATCAAGTTCCAGCGCTCTTTTTTCCAGTCAAACTTAAAAAAGTCGGCAGCTTTTCCGGCACCTCCCATAGAACACATTGTCCGCAAGTTTGAGGACATTCCGAATTGCTTCCCCAAGAACAATAAAATGAACATTGTCAGGGCAATTAAAGGCCCTGCAACGTACCAAGGCCAAGGTTCATAAATCCAATTCATAAAGTTTATTTTGTGGCAAATATGAGCATTTTGAGAGAACTGGACGGTAACAAAGGTTACACGACTCAATAACTTGTTTCATCTAATTTCACTTTCCCGTGAAATGTTTTATATAAAAACAGGAAATACCCAGCTAACAGCGGTGTACTGATAAGCACAATGGTCAACATTATACCTAAGGATTTTTGGGATGATGCTGCATTGTAAATCGTTACACTGTATTCTGGGTCTATTGTTGCTCGTAATAAAACTGGATATAACTGAACAGCAACAAGCATTAACAAAAACGCCATTGTTAATGATGAGAATATCAGAGCAATTGAATATTTCTTTTTTGACACTAAGCGAGGCACATTTGCAACCGCTAAAAAAGCCAAAACAGGAATTATAAAGAGTACAGGATATTCTTTAAATCTATCTGTAACCCCTGGTAAAAATACAAGTGTATATAAAGAGGTGGCTGCGAAACTAACGATAAAAAATATCATTCCTTTTTTTAATAAAAAAGTCAATCTTGCGTATAAACGCCCTTCGGTTTTTAACAGTAAAAAGATCGCACCTTGTGTCATAAACAACGATACCATCGTTAAGCTAACCATTAGTGCATAAGGATTTAAAAATGAAAAGAACACCCCCCCTTGTGGCTGTGGTTTTCAGCTAATTCAAACCCTTGTGAAATGTTAGCTAAAATGACACCTAGCAAGAATGATATTAATGTGTTGGAGACAAAGTAAATAATATCCCAAGTTTTACGCCACCACTTCATTTCTTCTGCACTTCTAAATTTAATAGCAGAAGAACGCAATACTAAAAAAACATTAACAAGAGCATAAAAGGGACATACATTGCCGATAACATTGTGGCATACATCACTGGAAAGCCTGCAAATAATGCACCAATACCAATAATAAGCCACACTTGATTAGCATCCCACAATGGGCCAATTGCATTAATAGCAATACGCCTGCTTAAATCCTTTCTGAAGAATAAATGCCACATTCCAGCGCCATAATCAAATCCTTCTAAAATCGCATATCCAGAGAACAATAAACCCACCACTAAAAACCAAAGCGTCGGATAATCTATACCTAAAAAACTTTCCATTGTGCCTCGTTTAAATGTAATTTAAAAATTCATCTGGGTTTTTAGCTTCATCATACGGACCATGTTTTATTTTTTTATTTACCGAATAAAGGAAGAGTATGAATAATATGGCATAAACCACTAAAAATAATATTAATAAAAAGAGAACTTGATTCGATGATACCTCTTGTGAAAAGCCTTCGTCTGTTCTTAAATGCCCATAAACTGTCCAAGGTTGTCTGCCCATTTCTGCTGTAAACCAACCCACCTGATTGGCAATTTGTGGTAAAAGCACAGAGAATGCAAAAATCTTAAACAGCCATCTTTTCTTAAATAAAGTTCCGCGCCACCATAAAAAGCTGGCATATAGTGTGAGTCCTATAAGTAACATGCCAATAGAAATCATAATATGATAAAATTGAAATACAGCGTTGACTTGTCCAGGTCTTTCATCCTTCGGAAAAGCATTTAAGCCTGTAACCTCTGCTTCAAAATCTTGGTCAATCATAAAGGATAGACCACCGGGTAATTTGAGGCCTGTGACTTCCTGGGTTTCATCATTTACCCAACCAAGCAAATATAAATCTGCAGGCGCTGACTCTTTGTAGTGCCCTTCCATTGCGGCCAATTTAGCAGGTTGGTTTTCGGCAACTACTTCCGCAGAACTATGCCCTGAAAGCAATTGTGTTAAAGAAATAAGGGTAGCTAAACCCAAGGCAATTTTGAAGGCTTTTTTAGAAATTTCAATATATCGCCCCTCGAGCAGATAATAGGCGTGAACGCTTAATACTAAAAACGCACCTGCCAAAAATGCGCCCTGCCACACGTGAATTATCCTATCTACACTAGAAGGATTGAAAACCATTGCCCAAAAATCAGTCACTTCGGCTCTTGCATTAAAACCTTCACCTACAATGTGATAACCTGCAGGCGTTTGTTGCCAACTGTTAGCCACAACAATCCATACGGCCGAGAACATTGACCCTAGAAAAACGCCTATTGTTCAGATGAAATGCACCTTAGGTGAAACTCTGTTCCAACCAAACAGTAAGATGCCAAGAAAGGCACTCTCTAATCCAAATGCGAACAAACCCTCTGAGGCTAATGCGCTACCAAAAATGTCGCCTACATACCTAGAATACACAGCCCAATGGGTGCCAAATTCAAATTCCATAATTATACCAGTGGCAACACCTATACCAAAGGTAATGGCGAAGATTTTTAACCAAAAGCGGGTTAAAATTTCATATTGTTTATTACCTGTCTTCAAATACATACCTTCCATAAAAACCATAATTAATCCCAAACCAATACTTAAAGGCGGGTAGATGTAATGGAAGGCAATGGTAAAGGCAAACTGGATCCGTGCAAGAATTTCTACATCCATAAAGGTGTTAATATTTTGTTTCAAAGGTAGAAAAATGCCTTTCTAACCTATGTAACATATGTAACCCTAATATGGATAAAATCAATTTATTTTTTAAAAATAGACTTAAGTAACAAAGGTTACACATAACATACATTCTCTGTATTATATTTGTCCCTATCTTGAAAACTAAAACCTACATAGCGGTACTATTAACCTTTATCTTTATGGCGAAGTTTACTGCTATAGATGCAGATGGACTGAATCTTTTATTTAGCGGAAGTGATATTTCTTTCGTAAATCCGCACTGTAAAAAAGAAAAACCTCCAAAACATTTAAAGAAAACCGCTGATTTTTCGCAAGCTGATCTATCAGCCTCTCAAGTGATTGCTTTAAATGGTTTTTGTACCTCGCAGTTTCAGTTAGAGTTTTTCTATTGGGAAACGATTTTTCCCAATCCTATTGCCGTTTTCAACGAACATTTCTCTTCAAGATTAAGTTATCTTTACTTAGATAATGCCTCACCTCCTCCACGTTTGTCCTAACAAGGATTTTATAAATTTTCATTGGGTTTTTCTTATGGCTCTTATTCCTAATTTAATAGGGATACCCCATCCTTCTCTTCCGTTAAAGATTGAACTACTTTTTGGCTGTAGTGGTCAAATTTTGAAAGGCGTCCTATAAATAACGGTCGAGTATAAATTGAAATGAGCTCTGTAATTCTAACTTTTTAGGAATTATAGTGTAGCAATAGAATCACGTTCTATTCTTCTATTTATATAGCTATAGCAATAAAATAGAAATCCGTAACACTACTGTTTCACGTTAAATCAACTTTTAACGGTTGAATCTGGCATGCGCTTCAAATAAACAATTTTAGGCTTCTTTCTTTTTAAAGCTGAACGCTGCAGATCAATCTATAAATATACAATATGAAAAAATACGCATTTATAGCCCTCTTTGCCCTGCTTACTTTGTTCAGCACAAATGACATACAGGCACAGCGAATAGCCAAAGACAAAAACAATTATGTGGTGCTTACCAAAAAAATGCCACAGTTGCAACCCATAATCTTAACCGCAGAAGCCCTGAAATTAGAAGAAGGAGCAAATTTTGGTGATTTTCAGGTCATTATTTGCGGCAAGGAAATAGTTGATATTACTGATACCGAAAAAATAGGAGACTTCATTACAAAAGCCGAAAGAGCAGGTGTGCAACTAATAGCCTGTGGCTTTTCGCGCGATAAATTCAAAGTAGATAAAACCAAAGTTCCAAAAGAAATTGAGGTTGTTGAGAACGGAATTCTGTACAATTTTCAACTTCAGAAAAAAGGGTATAAAAGTATAAGCTTATAACTATGATATTATTCATAAAATATCTCGCAACAACTTTTGTATTAGTTGGAATTATATTCGGAATGGTTTCTTGTAAAACGGAAAAATCGGACACATTGAAAAAAAATGATTCTGTTAAAGACACCTTGCGTATTACGATATTACAGACCGCCGATATACACGGTCAACTGGACACTCATCCCGAATTATTTTGGGAAGATAAAAAGGTAGTATTTAAAAACCGTGGTGGTCTCGCTAATATTAAAACTCTTTTTGACAGGGAACGACAGAAAAACCCAAATAGAACTATTATCGTGGATGGTGGTGACCTTATTCAAGGGAGCGGTTACACTGCTTTATCTGAAGGAAACGTGATGCCTGATATAATAAAAAATATGGGCTATGATGTCATCATTCCCGGAAACTGGGAAGTGGTTTATGGTAAAGATATTATGATGAATGTTATGAAAGGATATGACACACAGGTCATTGTTCATAACATGTATCATGATAATAATGAAGAACGTTTATTCCCAGCGTCTTGGGTTAAGGAAATCGAAGGTATCCGTTTAGGTTTTATTGGTATTAACGACCCGGATGTTCCCGTTAGACAAAACCCCATTTTTAGTAAAGGAATTGACTTTAGTGGACTAGACGAAAATCTCAAGAAAATGGTGGACGATTTTAAGGTCGGTGAAAAGATAGATGTTCTGTTTTTGGTAACGCATCTAGGAATTTTTAAGCAGGTTGAGCTTGCCAATAACTCCATAGCAGAGCACGCAGATTATATATTGGGTAACGATACCCATGAACGTGTGCGCGAACCCATACAAGGCAAATATGCAAAGGTTACTGAACCCGGTGCATTCGGTTCTTTTGTAGGTAAGTTAAGCCTGAATTTTGTGGATGGCGTGTTAGTGGATGACGATTATGAACTCATTGAGGTTGACCCGGAAGTCTTTTCAGCCGATGAAAAAATACAGGCGCTGGTTAATAAGGCAAAAGCACCTTACAAAGCGTATTTGGAAACCATAGTCGGTTATACCAGCACACCTATATATAGATATTTAACGGTAGAAAACCCGATGGACAATATGATAACCGATGCCGCTCGCTGGAAAACGGGTGCAGACATTTCAATATCCAATGGATTTCGGTTTGGTAACCCCATTGTGCCCCAAGATGGAAAACCGGCACCGATTACCAGGGCTAATCTGTGGAACTTACTTCCCGTAAATGAAAAGGTAAAAACAGGAAAAGCAACCGGAAAACAGATAAAGGACTGGCTGGAAAAGGAAATGCACAATGCCTTTTCCCAAGACCCAACCGAACGTTTTGGGGGTTGGTTAGTGCGATTTTCAGGAATGAAGGTCAACTTCAACAGCCAAAATGAAATGGGCAAACGTATCCATAGTATAACTGTAAACCGCGAGCCGATGCAAGATGAGCAATATTATACCATCTCTGCCTGTGTGCGTCCTGGAGACCCAATAGATAATCTATGTAGGATGCCCAATGTAAAGGATGTTGAAGTGAAAGATTATACCATTCACGAAGTTGTGGAAGAGTATCTTCAAAAAAATTCACCAGTATCACCCATTTTAGAAGGTAGGGCCTATAGTGAATACCTGGGCAAATATTCGTTTTCAACCGTACCAAAAACTAATTATAAATTTCAATAAAAATCAAAATCATGAACAATAAGAAAAAAAACAATAGTACCAAAAAAGGGTGGATTAAATATGGAATTTTTACCATAGTAGCCATCACGCTTTATGCAACAGGACTGCACACAGAAGTTATTGGTTTTGCACAACGCGGGCTCCTTGCTACCGGTTTAATGAATCCCGATGTGACTCAAATTACGCGGTCAAGAACCAGCGAAGGCAATGATGCTGTTACCTCAGACTCAAACCCTTCTAAAGTAGATTTCAACCTGAAATTAACTGACCAAGATGGTAACGCGCGTTCTTTAAAAGAATTTAAGGGCAAGGTTATATTTCTCAACTATTGGGCAACATGGTGTCCTCCTTGTGTTGCAGAAATGCCCAGTATTAATAAACTGCATGAAGAAATGGGAGATGAGATTGCTTTCGTAATGCTATCGTTTGACCAGGATTTTGAAAAGGCCAAAGCTTTTACTACGCGTAAGGAGTATGATTTACCCATCTATGCTCCTGCCGGTAATCTTCCGAGTATGTTACAATCGTCGGCCTTACCTACAACCTATGTAATCGATGCTGAAGGCAATTTGGCCATGACACATATGGGGATGGCCGATTATAGTGATCCGGAGTTCAAAAAATTCCTAAAAAGTTTAAAATAATATTTAGATAGGGATGGATGTTTATCAATCTCCATCCCTTTAAATCATTAAAATCCAAAGTTTAATATGCGCTATCTAAAATCAATGTTGATTTTCATCATTGCGTTGATAAGCCAAAGTGGCCACTCGCAGATGATGGAGGCTCCTGAATGGAATGCAGAAGTTCAAGAAAAAAATATTGCTTCTGGCGATACCATTACGGTACTTTTCACTGCCAAAATTCCGCAGGATTGGTATATGTATTCCAGTGACTTCGATCCCAATGTGGGACCTATTGTTACAGAATTCGAATTTGCTAAAAACAATCAGTTCGAAACCTTGGGAACATTGGAGCCTATTGGTCAAAAGAAAAAGTATGATGAGCTTTTTGAAGGCGAGTACACCTATTTTACCGAACAGGCAAAATTCAAACAACAGTTTATTGTCAAGAATGAAAACCCAGCTATCAACGCCAGCGTTTCTTATCAGCTATGCTCCCATGTAACTGGCCAATGCATCCCTTATACCAGTGATATTGCAGTATTTGAAATTGGATCAAAGATAGGGGCTAAGGTGGACAAATCATCAAAAGTTGTAGCAGCACCTAAGAATTTGGAAGCATTTGACAATAAATTTAAATCCACAGAGACTGAAGGGCAAGGTTTTTCTTTTCTATTGACGTTTTTCTTTTTATCGTTTGGCGCAGGTCTGGTTGCATTGCTCACACCTTGCGTATTCCCAATGATCCCAATGACCGTTAGTTTTTTTACAAAATCGAATACCAGTCGTAAAAAAGGAATTGCACAGGCTATTTTATACGGCATTTCCATTATAGCGATTTATACTATAGTTGGAACATTATTTTCGGTATTGTTTGGTGCAGATTTCGCTAACTTTTTAAGTACGCACTGGATCCCAAACCTATTTTTCTTTGCCATATTTATAATATTTGCGCTTTCCTTTTTCGGTTTGTTTGAAATACGCTTACCCAATAAGTTTGTAAATAAAATGGATTCACAGTCGAATAAAAGTGGAGCCCTGGGTATCTTTTTTATGGCTTTTACTCTGGTCTTGGTAAGCTTTAGCTGTACGGGACCTATAGCGGGAACCATTCTTTTACAGGCCGCAAATGGCGAAACCATTCAGCCCATGGTGGGAATGTTAGGGTTTTCTTTGGCCTTTGCATTGCCGTTCACCTTATTTGCTATTTTTCCAAATTGGCTAAAATCAATGCCTAAAAGTGGGGGGTGGCTGAATACCGTTAAGGTGGTGCTAGGTTTTATTGAGTTGGCACTTGCCTTAAAATTCTTAAGCATAGTGGATCAGGTCTATCATTGGGATATCCTGAACCGTGATGTATATCTAGCCTTCTGGATCGTTATATTCGCTTTTCTTGGATTTTATCTTTTGGGCAAAATAACCTTCCCACATGAAGAAAAAAAGGAAAATACATCTGTAGGACGTGTAATCTCAGCCTTACTGGTTTTTAGTTTTGTAATCTATCTTATTCCCGGTTTGGTAGGTGCGCCCCTAAAGGCATTGGCTGGTTATATGCCACCGCTAAGTTCGCAAAGTTTCGTGATGAATTCGCCACAGGTTTCAAGTGTTTCAAATAACACTGTGGGAACTTCAGAATGCGGTGCGCCAAAATACAGAGATCTGCTGGAACTGCCCTATGGGATTCAAGGCTATTTTGACTATGATCAGGCCTTAGCCTGCGCAAGAAAACAGGACAAACCTTTATTTATAGACTTTACAGGTCACGGTTGTGTAAACTGTCGGGAAATGGAAGCGGCCGTTTGGTCTGATCCCAAAGTACTCAAACGACTTAAGGAAGATTATGTAGTCGTTGCACTTTATGTTGATGAAAAGACCGAGCTACCGGAAAACGAATGGTACGTTTCTGCGCAAGACCAACGCATAAAGAAAACCATTGGTGGTCAAAACTTAGATTTTATGATACAGAAACTTAATGCAAACGCACAACCCTATTACACCTTAGTAGATACAAATGGCTCACTGTTAAGTGCTCCCAAAGCTTATGACTTGAATGTGAACAATTTTGTTGAGTTCTTGGATAATGGCCTAAGCGAATTTGAAAACAGAAAGGCAAGTGAACTCGCTGAAAATAATAAATCAACTAGTTCAGAACCTAATTCTTTGGTAAATTAATAATATTAATTTCAATCGCTTTGGATTTAAAGAAATCCAAAAAAATCCTCTAAAACATTAGTGTCCGGTTAATTTTTTTTAAAAATGGGAATCTGGATTTTCCCGCTTTATAAATTGGTTTTACCATAAAAAAAAGTACTACGAATACGCACTTTAACGGACATCCCAGTTATTAAACTTGCTTCTAGAGCACATTGTTACCCGGACAGCCTGCAAGGGAACTACCACAAATTTAAGGGAAAATATATACCACAATGAATTTGTCGATAAATTAAACCGTAGGTATGCTGGAGGACGCCTCTTAATTACCAATATCCTAAAACCATTAACAACTAACAAAGTAGGTGTTAATCTATTATTACATCTATTGACCTTTTAATTTTTTCTTAACCTCATTGTCTATTATAATTCTTATTTTCAAATATTAACTTTTATTTTATACATCCTATGGCTCTAAGGTTTGAACCGATATTAACAGAAGGAATTACCCAAGTATCATATTTTATATGTGATGAAAGTGCAGGATGCGCAGCAGTAATTGATCCTCGTCCCGATGCCGATATTTACTTACAAAAAGCACGGCAATATGGTGTAACTATTACCCATGTTTTTGAAACACATATCCATGCAGATTTTATGAGCGGGGCGCGTGAACTGGCAACCCGTTGCAAAGGAAGCGCCAAGCTATATGTAAGTATTGAGGGTGATGCTACCTATAATTTTGAGTATGAACCTGTTCGGGAGGGGGATGAGTTTAAATTCGGTCAAGTCAAAATAAGAGCGAAGCATACGCCTGGTCACACACCCGAACATCTATCCTATTTATTATCCGAAACGCACGAAAAGGAACCATGGGGCATAATGACCGGGGATTCACTGTTTGTAGATTCTATAGGACGACCAGATTTATTGGGCGATGAGAAGACGGACGAATTGACCCGGGCGCTTTATAACACCATGCGCGAGGTTTTCTGCAAGCTTGCGGATCACGTGATTATTTACCCCTGCCATGCAGCAGGCTCGGCTTGTGGTCCTGATATAGGTGATCGAATGAGTAGTACGATAGGGTATGAGAAGAAACATAATCCGTTCATGCAGATCGAAGGTTTCGACGAGTTTAAAAAAGCCATTCAAGATAATGCGCCTCCCGTACCCACCCATTATCCAAAGATGAAAAAACTTAATGCCAAGGGACCAGAAACCTTTGGTCATACACCTCCAGTGAGGGCTTTAAGCGTAAAAGAGTTTGAGAAGGAAATGAAGAACACAGATACGATCATTATAGATACCCGGGATATGTTAGCTTTTGGAGGCGGACATATAGAAGGGGCTCTTAACATAGGACAACGACCCATTCTGTCGGTTTGGGCCGGTTGGTTGATTGATACGAACGCACCTATTTTACTAATCCTGCCCCAAGATAAGGATCTAGAGCGAGTCGTAACTCTCCTGTGGCGTACCGGACATACCAATTTTAAGGGCTATCTGGCAGGAAATATGCGCAGTTGGCAAGAATCGGGTAAACAAATTAAAAAATTGACTCAACTCAGTGTACATGAACTTAGTCAAAACAAAGGGCAATATCAGCCATTGGATGTACGCAAGTATAAGGAATGGCAAAATGGTAATATCCCTGATGCCACCCATGTATTTCTTGGCGAACTATCTGATAAGATAAGCACGTTAGATAAAGAACAAAACCTTGCCGTGTATTGCGCAAGCGGCTACAGAGCCAGCATTGCGGCCAGTCTTTTACAAAAAAATGGCTTTCAGAATGTTAACAGCATTCCCGGTAGCTTTAAGGCATGGAAGGCGGCGGATTTACCAATTAAAAATAAAACAGAAAATCAAAAAAAGAAAGAAACTATGAAAAAGGAAATTAAGAAAGTGAATGATGAAATTTCGGTAGCTGCTTTTGATCCGGATGAGAACAGCTTTAAAACCTTTGCCGATAAGGGATTCAAGTCGGTCATTAATTTGCAGACCGATGAAGAGGGGCAAAATGTTCCTCCAGAGAAAGAAGAAGAGCTGGCGAAGGATAATAACCTGGAATATAGGCATATCGGGGTATCTGAAGATAACTTATCAGAGGCTATGGTCGATGATTTCCGACATGAACTTGAAAACCTGCCCAAGCCGATTGTGGTTCATTGCAAATCCGGAAAGCGTTCTGGTGCCTTTGTGATGATACATATCGGATGTCAAAAAAATATGTCTGGGGAAGAGGTAATCAAACAAGCGGAAGATATGGGATTTGAATGTGATGTGCCTGAACTGGAGCAGTTCCTCAAAAAATATGTGAACGAACATTGACAACGTGCTACCTAATGCAAATCTTTCGTTTGGGTTTATAAATTTAAATAGACCTAATTGACAAATACTTGAGAAGTATAATAAAGGTATATGCAAAGAATCTGTTCTGCATTATAAGATCGTTCACTGATTTCTCATCTGTACGTTTGAGCGAGGTACTGAAAAGTGATAATTGCTAAAGTGAATCCAGAATATATGGTAACATTGATATCCCCGAAAGGGGCTCATTTTCCATTTGAATAGAAAACTAAAATTTAAAATTCTATCTAAATAAAACTTTCAATGAGAAGGAAATTGATCTAAAGAATCATTGATTCCCAGCTATTTGTAGTGTAAAACAATAGTAATATCTCTTGATAAAATACTGCCTGAACGCTGTTTATTACAGATGGAGTGGTTCTTAGGAACCAAATTTAAAAAGTATAAATTTTTGGATGAAAATTTATAACTAAATCATTAGCGTCCGGTTAACTTTTTCAAATTATTATCTTGATACAGTAGTGTCCGGTTAAATTTATTTAAAAGCGGGATTTCCGAGATGGATCTCCCGCTTTATAGTACTTTGGTTTTACCCCAAAATCAAAAACTATGAATAAAAGCACACACTTTAGCGAACATCCCATAATTCAGCAATTGCTAAACTTGATCCCTGCCGGGATTATTGTCCGGACATCAGTACCCCTCGCCTGCCGGTCAAGCACCTGAAGATTGACGATTCGAGCACCATCATTGATACCTCGCAAAACTTAATCGTAAAACCTTATTTTAGTCGGACACTATTGATAAATTAATACGATTAATTTCAATCACTTGGAATATAAAGAAATCAAAAAAAAATTCATTAAAAAAACAAAATTATGAAACTGAACCTATTATTCATAAACGATGTACACGGATATTTGGCACCGCATCCTGAATTATTTTACAATGAATCCGGAGAAATAATAGAAACTGTTGGTGGTTATGCACACATTGGTGGTATAGTAGATGCCATTAGAAAAGAAAACCCAAACACATTTCTTTTTGATGGTGGCGATACGTTACACGGGACAAAACCTGTCGTAGATTCTAAAGGCGAGGCCATAATCCCCATTTTAAATGCACTAAAACCTGATGCCTTGGTAGGGCATTGGGATTTTGGATATGGCCCAGAACAGTTAAAGAAAATCAATGAACAATTAAATTTTCCAATACTGGGCTGCAATGTATTTACAGAAGATGGTGACAACTTTTTACAACCAACAGCGCTATTTGAAACAAAAGGCATCAATATAGGAGTCATAGGCATCTGCGCAATGATTGTAGATAAAGTAATGCCCAAAAAGATGAGCGGCGAGTTAAAATTCACATCAGGAATTGAGGAACTTCCCAAACACATAATTGATTTAAAGGATCAGGGCGCAGATATTATTGTGATGCTTTCCCATAACGGTTTTCCTCAAGACGTTGAAGTTTTAAAAAATGTTGAAGGTATTGATATTTGCTTAAGCGCACATACCCATAATAGGATTTATAGTCCCATAAAAGTTAACGATGCGCTAATCGTTCAGTGTGGTTGCCACGGCGCATTTGTTGGTAATTTTATTTTGGAAGTCGAAAATGAAAAAATTAAAAACTATGATTACGAGCTTTTAAAAGTGGGTGATGCAACTCCAAAAAGTTCTGAAATCGATACATTGGTTCAGCACGTTTTAAAACCTTATCAAGATATTAGAAGTGATGATTTAGGAACCACTGAAGAAATTTTGCATCGTTATGACACCATAAATTCCACGATGGACAATTTTCTTTTAAAGGCCATTGCCCACGCAACCAATACAGACATTGCTTTTTCAAATGGATGGCGCTATGGTGCTCCAATTCCGGTTGGGAAAATTACGGAAAATGACCTTTTTAATATAACTCCAATGAATCCGCCAGTTTCAACCGTAGAACTCACAGGTATGGATATCAAGGAAATGTTGGAAGAAAATTTAGAGCGTACTTTTTGCAGCAATCCGCTTAAACAGATGGGTGGCTACGTAAAGCGGGTTTTAGGATTGCAGATAAACATGAGAATAGAAAACCCTAAAGGCCATCGCATCCAAGAAATCTATTATAAGGGTTCCCATCTTGAAATGGATAAAACGTATACCGTAAGTTTTGTAACGACTCAGGGTGTTGCAAAGAAATATGGCAAGAACAGAAAAAAACATCCCCAAAAGGCCGTGGAGGCGATGAAAATATATTTGAAGGAAAACCCGAAATTCAGTCCGGACATATTAAAAAGTTGTCGTCTGGTTTAGTTGCAATGAAGTAATTATTCAAGATAAAAATGTTATGAAAAACCTTTTATATGCCCTGTTAAGCGGGTTTTTACTCGCTATTTCTTGGCCGACCTATGGTTTTGCGTTTTTAATTCTTATTGCCTTTGTGCCGCTTTTATTCACCGAAATTAACATTAGAAATTCTACAACTTCATTTATGAAAGTTAAGGTTTTTGGTTTTGCCTACCTAACTTTTTTCATTTGGAACCTTTTTACCACCTATTGGCTCTATTTTTCTACACCCTTTGGAGGGGCTTTTGCCATTCTAGTCAATTCCCTGCTTATGGCATTGGTTTTTTTGTTTTATCATATTGTGGCCAAGCGAAGTGGTTTTTTGGTATCTGTCATTTTTTTAACCAGTATCTGGATGGTTTTTGAAAAAATTCATTTATCCTGGGACTTTTCCTGGCCCTGGTTAAACCTGGGGAATGTTTTTTCTGAAGATACAGCGTGGGTACAATGGTATGAATATACCGGAATTTTTGGCGGTACGCTATGGGTCTGGATAACAAACCTCATCCTGTTCAAAACGCTATTAGACTATCGGAAATTTAAGGTGAAAAGTATTTTATACTGGGCTGCCATAAAACTGTTTTCAGTCATTGGGCTTCCAATGTTGATTTCCTATTTGATTTATGAAAACTATCAAATCCCCAAAGAGGAAACCGAAGTGCTTATTCTTCAGCCCAATATCGATCCATACACAGCAAAATATAATACTACAGATGAACGTATTGGCGAAATACTCCTGCGGCTAAGCCGGGAAAAATTAACCAAAAACACTCGTGCCCTAATTGCTCCAGAAACGGTTTTTGCCGATGGCACACCACTTTCTCAAATAAAGAGTTCCGAAGCAGAAATAGTAAGCAGTCAATTACATAATGAATATAAAAATTTAAGTTTTATAGGCGGTATTTCCCTATTTGAACGTTTTAGCGATCCTGAAAAAGTTGGCAAACAAACCAATAAAATTGGTAAGTCAGATTGGTTCAACGATTATAATTCTGCTTTTTTAATAAAACCAGACGGAGAAAGTGAACTTTATCATAAATCGAAACTGGTGGTTGGGGTAGAAAATTTTCCTTATCCAACCATTCTAAAACCCCTATTAGGCGATATGATGATAGACCTTGGTGGCACGGTGGCTATGAAAACCACACAACCCAACCGGGAAACTTTTCGCCTAAGTGACGGTACATATACAGGTTCCATAATTTGCTATGAATCCGTGTATGGCGAATTTGTTACGGGATATGTGAAAAATGGTGCTGAATTTCTAACTATTATTACCAACGATGCCTGGTGGGGCGATACCCAGGGGCATAAGCAACATCTAAGCTATGCAAAACTACAAGCCATCGAAACGCGTCGTGCTGTAGCGCGAAGTGCAAATACAGGGATTTCGGCTCTTATAAATCCAAGGGGGGATATTAAAGAAGAGTTAGGTTATAAGGTGCAAGGCAGTATTTTAGGAACGGTAGCGTTAAACCGCGAAAAAACCTTTTATGTAGAACACGGGGACTATCTTGCCCGGATTGCTCAATTTTTGGCCGCAATCATCTTTCTATTCGCTATTATGAGACATAAAAGAAACGCCAAACGATATAACTCTTGGTAAACTGATAGTGTCAGAGATTGAATAATCCTTTCTTAATTGAGTTTTAAATTTTAATTATCGGTCTATTGTGCTACAATAACTCCTACTGTATCACAATGAATGGAAATATTTATTTATAATACTTTTCATTTTAAATTAAGTATTTATAACAATAAGTTATTTTTGACGGTAATGAGTTAAATATTAACTAAGATCAATTAATTGTTATAGAGAGGTATAAAAGATTTGTAAATTTAATTTAGAAAAAATGACATATAATTATTAATAAATAAAATGTAAAATGTAAAATGAAAAAATCTATTTTTAGTCTAATCTGGTTGTTGATTTTTGTTTCTTGTGGAGAAAATCGCAAATCAGATACAGAAGTTCCTGGAAGAGAGGAGACAACCAAAACAGATGTATTGGAAGCTGGGGCGGCGGCTCTTCAAAAAAAAGGACCATTTGATCATATGAATATTTATCTTGTTGGCTTTCATCCAATGAAAGATAATCCTTCCCATCAAATGGAGGCACATCATTTTTGTACGCAAATTAATGAAGATTTTGCGCAATGTGCATTATTTGATGGTAATACCGATGAAGCCAAACTTACAGGCATAGAATATATAATATCTGAAAGAATATTCGATACATTACCCGAAAAAGAAAAAAAATACTGGCACCCTCACAACTATGAAATTCTTTCCGGGCAATTGGTTGCTCCTGGGTTACCGGATGTGGCCGATAAGGAGCTGATGGAAAGTAAAATGAATAGTTATGGCAAGACCTGGCATGTATGGAGTACGGGCAATGCAGACGGAGATGGTGATAAAATTCCTATGGGAGATCCTAAATTAGCATGGTCATTTAATCGAGATGGCGAGGCAAAGCCAGGATTAGTTGAAAACCGGGACAAGGAAATGGAAATTGATAGCAAGGAAAAGCGTAAAGAGCGAAAAGATCTTATTCCACAAGCCAAACCACAAGAGGGAGTTGATGCTTTAAAGGGTAAATTTCCGCGTGAAACAAAGTCAATACCTGGAGTAGAAAGTAAAAATGACTCCAATAACTAATTAAGGTTAGAAGGAGTTTACATGAACAAGCACCGATCTTCTTCAAATAGGAAACAACCAGAAGGTGACCGGGTACGCAGAAATACTGCTAGTAAAAAGAATAGTAAAATTGACTAGCAAATACTGGACAACATCCGCAGATATTTAAATAGTTCATCAGAAGAAATATCAGCCAGAATAAAAGTATTAGATAAAGAGTGGGATTTAGAAAAGATGCTAGAAACAAATATCTCAATATTGGCCTTAACGGGATTAGCCCTAGGTGTTTTTCTAAATCCCTACTGGTTAATTTTGCCCGCAGTTATTCTACTTTTTTTCTTACTTCAGGAGGCGAGGATGGTGTTTTCCTATACCTATTTTAGGCTTTGCCTATTCTAGGGTGTATGACGTAAAGAAAGATGAATTCGCTGTCCCTCACTTAAGACTGTTTCAGCAAGTGGAAAATAAAACATAAAGCGGGAAAACTGGATTTGGAGCATTGGTTAAGAATAGAATAACGCTGGATCAGAGATACTGTACAAAGAGAATTATTAAAGAGTTACGAATTTACCATTCAGAACAAGATACCGTCTATAGGTTGGTTATTCTATTCTTAAATCCGAGAAAAAAAGGCCAGCTAGCTGTGCAGGTAAAGTAAGAAATATTTGTCATTTTTGACGAAGCAACTAAAGCTTTCGATCAGAACCGTCTATTTGTAGGACTTTCCTATCATCCCGTATAACCTTTGGCTTTAGAATTGGACTATATGTGGAGTTGCGCGCAGCAAAGTACTAAACCTGAAGAACACAGTGATGTAGTGCGTTTTACCTTACGGCATTATTTGGATTTATGATATCTTGTTAGATAAATTGGCTTTAAGAGTGACTATTCAATAATTTGCATTTTTTTGCCTGTATATTTGTATACAATATACACATTTAGTTTTTTTCTGAATAAATAATGCTTACTTCACCCATATTCTTTGGCCATCCAATTTTCTTCATTTCCTTAAGCTTTTGTGTGATAAAGTTATTCATATTTTTTTTTGTCTCTTTAATAGTAGTACCTTCCGAAAACTGCGTGTATTTATGAATACCTTTCAACATTCCTGAATGCGTTGCTACCTTGTATATTTTATGAATGTCTATATTTTTACCATCAATTTTTACATTGCATATTCTTTCATTCATAGGTTTGCCCAAATCGAGAGTGTAAGAAATTCCCGAACTCTGAAGTAATCCACCCACCGATTCCATTTTGTCTTCGGGTTTTAGATTTGATGCGGTTTGTTCCAATAATCTTATCAGTTTCTCTCCGGTCATTTCTAAGGTCACAATTTTAGAATTATGTGGAATCAACTTAAAAACATCTTCTTTGGTTACTTCTTCTTGAAGTGTAATTCCATAACCTACGCCAGGGACAAATGCTATATCCGTACCAAATTCTTCTTTCAGGATGGTAGTTACCAATTTATCAAACGGACTTTCCATTTTGTACATTCGCCCTATAGGTGTTTCGACAACGGCAACAGGTTCTTCCAGTTCGGCTAAGTGATCGCTTCTGAAATCGTCAATGATTTTTACAATCTCAGCAGTGGTCATTAATGGGTGGTTTCTTAAAACGTACCGAAAATTTAGATGAGGCCGCTAATCGTATACTTTTTCATCTAACGGGAATACATGATATTTATATGGAACAGCTCTACAATTTTAGTAAAGTAGATCGTGACCCAGCAGAACGTACACTCTCTGTAGCTTATTTTGCACTTATAAATATATCAGAGCACAATCAAGAATTGATAGAACAATTTTCCGCTAAATGGTTTTCCATCTCAGAAGCTCCAAGTCTCATTTTCGATCATAATGCCATGGTTAGTAAAGCTATTGCCCGCTTACGACACCGTGCCCTAACCAAGCCTATTGGATTTGAATTATTACCTGTAAAATTCACGATGCGGCAGTTGCAGAAACTTTATGAATCCATTCTTAATGAGAAACAGGACAAACGCAATTTTATAAATAAAATAAATGCCCTCGATGTTTTAGTAAAACTCCGTGAAAAGGATATGAATTCATCACGCAAAGGATCTTATCTATATCAATTTGACAAAGAAAAATATGACTTAAAAGTTTTGGATGGTTTTACCTTTAAAATTTAAATAGGATACAAAAAATGAAATGCAAAATAAATCTTGTGTTATAATAATATGTTAATAAGAATATTTGTGTCTCAGACTCCACCAAATACCATTTAATCAATTGATTTACAGAATTTTTAATTTCATGAATATCATCTAATATTGATAATTGCATATTGTTGTTTACCAATTTGGTTACCATTTTTTAGTTCAAAATTGGCAACCAAAAAACACTTAATATCAATTGATTACATAATATTAAGATACGATTTGAATCTAATTTTTTACAACTTTAAGTGCTAACAAAAAATTATATTTTTTTTATGAAAACGAACACAAAAATGTCAAATATGTAGTACTCATAGACCCGCTATTAACACTTGTCATCCTCAGTATTTGGAATACTACACCTATAAGGATTAAAATTATATTTTTTCTACGTCTTTGGGTGATTTCTTCTTAGAGGTTATTGGGATGAACACTTAACCCTCCTAATGTAAAATTCCCCATTGATTTACAAAGCTTCTATTAAAGATATTTGGTTTTAAAATTGCTCCAATAGCTCTATTGAAAAATGGAATATTCTTAATAACCGATTGAATACTGCTCGATTTTTATAATTAATAAAATATCTACCTAAACTTTTCACCTTCACCTTGAGGAAATCTAAGATTTATTAAACATAGTACAGGGCAAAATCAATTCCTGATTAGACTTTCAATGTTATTGGGTTTCGCTTCCGATCTATTGGTACTTCGCAAAAAATATTTAAACCTACTCCCACTCCCTCGCTGTCCTTACCCTTTTTAGTAAGCAAAATACCAATAGTTGGAAATTGAACGCTCTGCATAAGCCAGTCGTACCTCCTTTTTATAAGTCCTTATCAATTCCAACTCTTGAAGATGTATCAGCAACAAAAAAGGTAACAGCGAGGCACTATGGGAAGTAAATCTAAAATGAATTTTATGAAATCGTATAAAAACATCCAAAATGAAGCGACACCAAAGAAAATAAAAAAGGAAAACGCTCTGGATATAATAAGTAAATCACCTCAAAAAAAACAGAAATGTAAACTGTCTGAAAGGTTCGGGCAGGCTATAATTAATCTTTAATTCTTTTATTATGAACACGTTAAAAAATCATGTACAGTTAATCGGAAATGTTGGTCAGGAACCAACAATTACCCAACTTGGAAACGGCAGGAAAGTAGCCCGTTTTTCGCTCGCCACTAATGAGTATTATAAGAACAACAAGGGCGAAAAAAAGCAAACTACCCAATGGCATACTATCGTAGCATGGGGTAAAACCGCTGAAATTATCGAAAAATATGCCGGGAAGGGCAAGGAAATCGGTGTTAGCGGAAAATTGAAGTCCCATAGCTATGAGGATAGTGTGAAGGTAATACACTATGTTACCGAAGTTGAAGCTAATGAAATTCTTTTGTTAGGAGTAAAAAGCAGTATTAATTCAGCTGATTAATCTAAAATTAAGAGGGCGTTTCCGTCCAAAGTAGCGCCCTCTTTTTATTAACTTTTAAAATTGTTAATATGAAAACTAAAGTTAACGAAATTGCGATAAGTTACAAGGGAGATTTGAAAGCAAGTTTGCATCCGAAAATAACATCTTCACTCATAGCTTCTGAAATAGCATATTCCCAATGGGATAAAAATAATCTCGAAATACATGAAACCTTTAAAATAATGCTTCTTAACAACGCGAATAAAGTAAAAGGTATTTATGAGGTTTCAAACGGAGGTCTTACAGCTACCTTGGTGGATATACGTATATTATATGCCGTTGTCCTTAAAAGCCTGACTACTGCTGTAATTTTACTACATAATCATCCAAGCGGAACATTAAATCCAAGTGAAACTGATAAACAGTTGACCCAAAAAATAAAAAAGGCAGGTGAATTATTGGACATAAAAGTATTGGACCATATTATTCTTACCCCAAATGGAGCATACTTCAGCTTTGCAGATCATGGAATTCTTTAAATATTAAGCCATGCCTAATCTATTTTTAAACCAGAGTAAGGATCCCATGATCACCACTTGTTAAAATTCAGAGAGCATGTAAAAAAATCTCCAAATTGTCACATTTTAGAAAATTTATCCCTCTTAAAACAAGTTGTAAACCCGGTAAATCGATTATTCACACCCTCATATCTAAAAGTGATTAAACACAAATAATTAAGATCCGTAAATTTCGATGGGTCTTTTTTTGTCCGATTTAAAATTGTTTAGATTAAAATCAATAACTTTATTTCGCTGAACATCAGCATACAAATTTAAGCAGCGTTATCCCATTATTGACTTTCGCCGATAACCTGCACATCGAAACATTACATAACTGAAATTCCTTCTTAGAATTGGCAATTGGCTTTTAGCCGAATTGTACGAGAATTTTGTCCCGCCAGGCGGGACGAAAAGGAGTAGCAAGAGGATAACACGCTGCGCGATGTTTAGCATTTCTTTTTATTTTTAAAATACTGATATTCAGATATTTAAAATTTATACAATTCTCAAGCATTTACAATCTGCGACAAATGCCTTCTTAGTGCCCATTTTCTGGGAAGAATTTGCGACAAATCCGCGAATTATGGACTCTTATACAGGCATCAGGTTTAAAAAGGAAACCGCAAAGCGTTTCCAGCAATTTTCGAGAAAACACTTCAAATCTCACACCGAGGCAATGGCCACCATGCTCGATTTTTTCTTCTTCAATGAGATCTCTCCTAAGGAAAGACTGGGCCCAACGGGAAGGACAATAGAGGCTTCCCTTAAGAAAAGGATCAATGCCGTTATAGCCATTATGCGTGATATGGAAAAGACGCAAACTAAACCTACCGTGGCTATGATCCAATCTCTTTTCGAAACCGAAGAACCCAAAAAGAAACCCCTGATTGTAGAAAAGAAATTTCTGGAAAAAGAAGAGAAAATCCGCTCTAGTGAAAAGCAAAATACGGATACTAATCTTTAATTTTTTGAACCATGTATATCACAATCACCCCACAAAAACTGGGAGGTAATTACTCCAAAAGTTCAGCGGATTTTGTGGGATATCTCGAAAAAGAAAATCAAGATCTGAAACCAAAGGATAAGGAGTATTTCTTTAATCAATATGATGATAAGATCCCTGCTCAAGAAGTTATTCATGAAATCGATGCAAACACTTCTAAGCTCAAAAGCAAAGAACCTAAGTTTTATTCGATTACTGTAAGTCCGTCGAAATATGAATTAAACAGACTACAGAACAGCAACGAAGATTTAAAAAAGTATACCCGTGAGCTGATGAAAGACTATGTGGCATCCTTCAATCGGGAAATCAATGGGCGACCGCTGACCCTCCATGATATTAAATATTACGCCAAGATCGAGCACCAACGAACCTTCAAGGGAACGGACAAACAGGTCAGAGAAAATCAACCCTTTGCATCGAAAATACTGCAGCTGAAAAATGAAATCCGAAAGATTGAACAGGGCTCTATGCCTGGCAGTATCAAAGAAAGGAATAAGGAAATAGCCCGCCTGGAACGCCAGGCCCCACACCAACAAGATGGGAAAAGGATCGTGCAGGGGATGGCAAAATCAGGAAATCAAAGCCATATCCACATCATTGTAAGCCGAAAGGATGCTTCCAATTCCATCAGCCTTTCCCCGGGAAGCAAATACAAAGCCTCACAGGTTCAGATGCACGGAAAAAATATCAAAAGAGGTTTCGACCGGGATACTTTTTTTGAAAATGCCGAAAAGACTTTTGACAGAACTTTTGGCTATCAACGAAATTTTGTGGAAACCTATAATGCCCGAAAAGATTTTATCAGGAACCACAAAATCTATTTTGCAGCACTTATGAAATTACCCACAACTGA
Source organism: Leeuwenhoekiella sp. A16 (assembly GCF_047946675.1). Lineage (GTDB taxonomy): Bacteria > Bacteroidota > Bacteroidia > Flavobacteriales > Flavobacteriaceae > Leeuwenhoekiella. The sequence continues at coordinate 3,229,266 of NZ_CP172313.1, read as the reverse complement.
AAAGGCCATTGCCTTTAAATTATTACGAGAATCAGGGGTCCCGATCATGCCGAGCATTCCCGTTACCCAGGCCCAGCTTGCTCTAAAAATATTTAATAAGCTGCTCAAAGGGGTTGATGTGGCTGTAAAATCAAGTTCCATAGGAATCTAATTGAAGAAATGATAGAAATAAATAATCCTATTATGGTACTCTCGATTATTGGTCTGTCCAGTATGCTCTTTTGTGGATTGTACCGGGTGACACGATTTGCATTTGCTTTGAATATCCTGATACTCTCCATGCTGCTGTATGGTATTTCCGGAGAAAGCAACCTTGTTTTAAACATCCTATACTTCGCCTGCCCCCTGCTACTGATCAATATACTGTTCTATGTTTTCCTCCATAAAACGGATAATCCTAAAAGTGGTGATACCAAATACCGCGTAGGCTTTCCAACTACCAAAGGGATTTTTATCCTTGAGAATATAAAAAGAGGGGCTTCAATTATCGGTTCTGCAGGGAGTGGTAAAACGGAAAGCGTTGTGTATGGCTTTCTCAGGCATTTTCAAAAAGAAGGTTTTTGCGGGATCATTCATGATTATAAGGATTTTGAACTAACCGAAATGGCCTACCCGCTTTTTAAGAATGGAGATGTTCCCTTTAGGGTCATATCCTTTGATAAGATCATCCACAGGGTCAATCCCATTGCTCCACGTTATCTTGAAAATGAGGAGAGCGTAAATGAGGTGTCCCGTGTGCTTATCGAAAACCTCCTGGAACAGCGGGAATCAGGTCCTACCGGAACTACCAAATTTTTCAACGATGCGGCCGAAGGCTTAATCGGAGGACTGATCTGGAAGCTGAAATCCAGTTATCCCCAGTATTGTACCCTCCCCCATCTGATTGCCATTTATCAATTTTTGGACACCGATAGCCTTGTCGCTTTTTTGGAATCGAACACCACTTCCAGAGCGATGGCAGATGCCTTTATCAGTGGTAAGGATTCCGAACGTCAGACCGCTGGCGTTAAAAGCACCCTGGCCAATGCGCTGAAACGAATAAGTACCCAACGCATTTTTATGGCTTTGTCCGCAGATGAAATACCCCTGAATATCAATCATCCGGAGAACCCGGCCGTCATTTCCATAGTGAACAATCCAAAATTCGAAACCTCCTATACCCCGGTCATTGCAACCATCATCCATTCTATTATCAAACAGATGAGTGTGCGCCATTCAGAACCATCTTTCCTGTTGATGGAAGAAGCACCAACCATACGCCTGCTCAATATGCATCGGATTCCAGCCACCCTGCGCAGCTATAATATAGCAACCGTGTATGTCATGCAGGACAAAATTCAAAATGATATGATGTATGGTGATAAGGCTAGTAAGGCCATCCTAAGCAACCTTTCCTATCAGTTTTTCGGAAAGGTAAATGACCCGGATACCGCTAAATATTATGAACGCTTTTTTGAGATTATTAAAGACCCCACTAAAAGTGTCAGTCGTGGCCATAACCTGGATTTTGATACCCGAATTACCACCGGGGAGAAGGAAATCCCAAAGATCAGGGCTGATGTCTTTTTTCGTCTGAAACCGGGCGAATTCATTACCTATGCCGATGGAATCGATAAAAAGATCCAGTTTAAATTGCAAAGAATCCAAAGGGAACTTCCGCAATTGGAGAAACCGTATTCAAACCTGGATCTGGAGGAGAATTTTGAAAAGATTTATGTGGAGGCGCACTCAATATTTAATTAATGGATCGCGCTTCTTCTCTTAGCTTTCCGCATCTAAAGATGTAAATCGACTGATGTATACCATTTATAACTTTACCTTCGGCTCTCGATGACTCTACTAAATCTTATGAATGTTGCTAATTAACTACAAATATATTTTTTTTTGTTGTAAATAAGCGACTTTATGAATTCCAGAAAAGCTATTGTACTTCCTAAATATCGAAGGATTTTTGAGCAAATAGGTGAAAATATTAAACTCGCCCGAAAAAGAAGGAAGCTAACAACCGAACAGGTTTCCGAACGGGCAGGGATTCACCGGGCTACCCTATATCGTATAGAAAAAGGGGATCCGGCAGTTGCAATAGGGCTTTATTTTAATGTTTTTAGAGTGCTTAACCTGCAGGATGATTTTCTTAAGTTGGCAGTGGATGATGCTTTTGGCAGAAAATTACAGGATCTTGATTTATTATAAATGGTATGGCAAAAGGAAAATTTGATATCTATGTGTTTGCGGATTGGGCGCAGCTGGGTGAACCTACCTGTATAGGTGTGCTTTCCGCCCATTTTGCCAAAGGTAAAAAGGCATTTAGCTTTGAGTATGAGAAAGCCTGGTTACAAACGGAGGCACACCGCTTATTGGATCCCGATATCGCATTCTATTCAGGACCACAATATCCCATAAATAAAGAGAATTTTGGGATCTTCCTGGACAGTATGCCGGATACCTGGGGTAAGACCCTTATGAAAAGACGGGCAGCACAGGATGCCCGGGCGAAAGGGGAAAATCCAGCCACACTCTATGAAATAGATTATCTGCTGGGGGTGTATGACGAAAGCAGGATGGGGGCCTTACGCTTTAAAACAAAAATGGATGGTCCTTTTTTGGATAATGATGACCAAAACCCCACCCCTCCCTGGTCCTCACTCGCTGAACTTCAGGAGGCGGTCTATCAGTTGGAAAATGATGACCAAAATGAGGCCCTTAGAAAATGGATCGCTGTGTAGATTGCCCCAGGGTCATCGCTGGGGGGCGCCAGGCCGAAAGCAAATATTTTGGATGCCGATAAGAACCTATGGATTGCAAAGTTCCCTTCCAAAACGGATACCATTGATAAAGCAGCCTGGGAATTTTTAGCTTATAAACTCGCAGTGGCAGCAGGGATTGAAATGGCAGAATCCAGGCTTGAGAAAATTACCGGCCCACAGCATACTTTTCTAACGAAACGTTTCGACAGGGAAAATGGGAATCGTATCCACTTTGCCTCGGCGATGACAATGACCGGGAACACTGAAGATACTATCCGGGATGGCAGCCCCAGTTATTTGGAAATAGTTGAGTTTATCGAAACTTATGGTTGCAACGTAGAAGCAAACCTGCACCAGCTCTGGCGCAGAATAGTATTTAACATCGCTATTTCAAATACAGATGACCATTTGAGGAATCACGGTTTTATACTAATCTCAAAAGGATGGATATTGTCTCCGGCCTATGACTTAAACCCCTCTATTGAAAAGGAGGGTTTGTACCTGAATATTGATATGGATGATAATGCACTGGATTTTGATCTGGCAAAAAATGTGGGCGCATTTTTCAGGTTAAACGATAACGAAATGAAGACTATACTGAATGAGGTTCTAGCTGTGGTCAGGACATGGAAAACCGTTGCCCGAAAACTGGGAATCCCAGACTTGGAACAACAACTCATGGAAAAAGCTTTTAATCCCTCCAGGGTTTAATTTCCTGTGCCGATAAATATCGGGATGCTTCGAATAAAACATAAATTTCCGGTTCATACCTCATGGGCCTGTCTGCCGACAAAGGCAGGCTTGGCCCGTGGTTCTTGATTTAGTAAAATCCGGCGCGTAAGCCATGACTATATAACTATCGAGTCAATCCTATTTGGGTAATTGATAGCACCTTTTGTTTGCAGAATCTAATTCGGGTTGTTGATGAATCTGTGGGATATATTAAGTTCTAAACTTCGTTCGCCGTTTTTTTCGTTGAGCTCCAAAACAGCCCTCCGATCATTGGACAATGAGAATTTTGGTACCACATAAACCAGCCTTACCTTTTCATTTTCCCTGATTTTTGAAGGTAAACTATACCTGAATATGGGTTTTTGATATACCCGCTGGCCGGACTTCTTTTTCCCTTTTTGTCGTGTTTGCACCGAAAGGTCCAGAAAATTCAAATCGTAGTCCAGGGTGGAGGTGTTCTTGATCCCTATTACGAAATAAAGCTCTTCCTTGTCAAATACAATGTTCTCTACACTCAATACAATCCCTTCCTTCCGCTTTTTGATCCTGCCAATGCGCTGCTTTTTTTTAATCAGGTAGGAACAGAGTTTTTGGTAATAGAGGTTCTTCCTTTCAATACCTGCCCTGGCATTGGAAATTTTTATCGAATCTTTCCCTATCGGATTTTCCTTTCCAATGCAGCTTGCTTTGGGTATAAAATAAGTGAGCCTTGACAGCTGTTTCCTATACTTTAAAATATAGGAATAAACAGAACCATCCCGGGAGATTACCAGCAGATTGCTCTCCTTCCCCGGTTTGGCTTGTAAAAGCCCTAAATGCTGCTCCTGCTCCCGATTGAAAGTGAATACAAAATTCTCCGCACCGGTTATCCCCTGCCTGATGGGCTGCGGAAAAAAAAGTGCGACATTCTTTTGGTCATTGGCATATAGGGTATCCACCACATTATGGTTTTGCGCTTTAGTGAAAGAGCAAACCAAGAGTAAGCCTACAATAAATAGATGTCTTTTCATAAGGGTGCGTTTTAAAATGCCCTTTGGGGCTTATAGCTTTGGCTTTAAAATGAGTTTGTAATTATTGAGGATTGTAACCTTTACATTGCGGTTGTTACGTTTGAGCACCTTGGTTATTCCACTCACCTGCGGTACACTCGGGATATTGATATCGCTTATCATGTCATCCACAACTTCATGCGTAGCTTCTGCCCTAAAATTGTTCTCCACATAGATCCCTTCACTCCCATCCTGAATGTCGAAGGCTTTGAGGTGGGTTGGAAGGTGGTTGATGTTCTCAATCTCAATCAAGGCCCGGTTGGGCTGAAAGCTGATAAATCCGAAAATCAATGTATGCTTTGGAATTCGCTTATTCTGTATGACAGCCGCCTGGGAAAGGCGCAGGCGCAATCGGCTGTTTGCCTTGACTACCTGATCCCCGTCAACCACCGCATAAATGGTGGCTTCTGTGTTTTCCTGCCCCGAAATCTCATTGGCTTTAGGGGCAGCGGCAAAGAATAGTTGATGTTCCAGACCAAGCTCCCTGGCCTGGATTACCTGCTCCCTTTTAAATACTGTGGAATCTATTTCCTCAACAGCACTGGAAAAGGGTTCCCCCTCACCCACATGCTCATAGCTTTTGTTGAAATAATTAATGGTACCTGAATAGATGCTATCTGCCAAACGTTCCTTTTCCTGTTCAGGAAGATTACGGTCATAGTAGCCCAGGGAATCAATCAGCTTTTCATCATATATGCTCGGTATGTTGTTCTCACGTAATTCTTTCAAATCATTGACAGCATCCAATTTTGTATCATATTGCTTTTGATTTTCCTCAATCTCAGGTACCAGTACCTGTTCCAGATTTTCATTTTCGCCTTCCTTATTGTCCATAAGGGTCAACGAATAGGCAATTAGAAATAGGACAATCACCGCAAGAACTGCTGCAAATACTATTTTATTCTTTTCAACTTTCATCAGAAATTTTCTTTAAGGAATTTTCAAAATAATTTGTAATTAACAGCCCGTGGGGATTGTGGGGAAAGTTTCGGTCAACAACGATCAAATTGCCGGTGGAAATAAGTTCATAGGTATCAATGATGGAACCTCTGTTGATTTCAAAAATGGTAGTGGTTCTGAAGCTGTACTTCCCGTTTTGTTCTTCGATTTTGGAATCGATACGCACTACCTTTTGTATCAGGGAATATTGCAACAATCGGTTATATACGCCATCGGCCTTCTTTTGACGATAGAGGTTGTCCACGGAGCTGTTACCCAACCAAAGTGCCTTTTCCAGGTTTCTCTCGTAATTCCCGGCATCGATATTATAGAAGTAAGTATGGAACAGTTCCAGGTGCGCCAGGGCCTCCACCCTGAAGTTTTCCTTTTGGGCAACGAGTTTCAAGGGGATAAGACTACCATCCGTATTTATGGCAAAGGCACTATTGAGTGCTTTTTTATTGAGGGTAAATGCCATCCAAACCGAAAACGTACTGGAAAAAAAGGCGCAGAGGACTACCGCCAGAACGATAAACCGGTTCAACTTTAAGATTGCATAAATGTTCTTATAAGGAGTTTGCATTCCGTATCTGTTAATTGGTAAATAATCGAAGTGTAAAAGAGGTGGCCCGTCTGTACAGCTTGAACTTCAAAAAGACGATAAAACCCACCGAACCCAGCTGTACAACGGGTGAAAAAAAGCCCTGCCCCACATCCGTACCGAAGAGATTTGCCCAAAAGTTGCTGTTGATTTCCGTATAGAGGGCGTTGACAAAAACATTTACCAGAAAAAATGCAGGCACCAGCATATAGACCGCGGCATATAATTTAAAAAACGTATAGGCCAAGGATCGGAACTTCTCAAAGACGGCCAGACTCATGACCAAGGGGAAAAAGGTTTGCATAAGCCCTAACAGGAAGAAGCGCTCTGCAAGGAACAACGGATAAATGAACAGGTCTAAAATCCATAGGAAAATACCGATGATAAAAGCAACTATTTTAAACCCATAAAGCGGGGTCACCAAAGCTTCATAGAGCAGGGTCATTGCTTTTTTTGCAGCATCTAAAAGAGTTACTTCTTCCTCTAAGGGAATATCCTGCATTTGTAGCGGAAGCAGTGCCGGGGCTGTTCCGCGATACTGGGCTTCAATGGAAACGAGAATTCCATCAAATAATCCGAGTATCTGCGTCGAAAAAATAACCAGCAGCACCACAGCAAAATTCCTGGCCAGCTCCCCGGGGCTTAATCCCCAGGTATACCCCCCACTATCAGCAATACCCTCATTGTACTTTTTAAGAATATTGATCAGGAAAAACAGGACGGCAAGCGTTTTCATGCCCGCAATGGTATACTGCGAAAAACTGCTTTCCTGTATGGTCTGGAATACGGTATCCACATATTCCAGCCCGATTCCCAATAGGATTGCCACAGCCATAATTAATATTCAGTTTCCCGGTTATTTATTTTATCCTGCATTTTCCGAAAGGAAATTATATATTGATAACGTCTTGTCTTTATCGTGATATCGGAGACCATTTCTTTGGATTCTTCTTCTTTTTGTTTTAAAATCTGGGCACGTTCGCCATCACTCATTTTTAGATAATCGCTGGACAGGATCTGGTCGATGAAGTCCATCGCCTCCAGGGAGTTTTCGATCACGGCATTAAAAGATTCGGAAACGAGTGCGACTTCTTCCGTTTTGATATAGGGAGAGTTTAAAATATCCCTGAGATCCCCTTGCATTGCCTGGATAAGGCGTTCATTATTATTGGCTATCTCACGTACCGCCTTTAACTGTTTGACCACATGGTTGACCTTTTCCAGGTTTTCCTTTTGCTGTTTAAGGAATTCTACGGTTTTTAGGAGCTGTGACGTCTGCTTTGCTGACTCGGCCAGGGATTTTACCAGGCTTACAAAATTGGTGTTATCATAAACAGGCATTCCCTGAGCGCTAACAGAACCCGGTACTATAAAAGAGAGTACCATTGCGAGCGTTGCAATTTTTGTTTTGCTGTCACCGATTAAATGGTTGGCATATGTGTGAAGTTGTGTTGAATATTTCATACTATTAATTTTTAAAAGTGAATTCCGTGATTGCTTTTTCCATATCCCCATGCTCCTGGTAGAGCCTCATTATTTCTTCGTTTTCCCTACCGTCCGTGAGGTATGCGGCATATACCTCTTTGGGGACTTCCAACCGAAATATGTTGCTTTCCTTCCCAATCTTGATGAACATTTCCGTGTACCTGTGCGGTCCGGACAGATTATTCCGAATGGATTTTAACTGGTTTAGATCATGACTGGAGAGGTTGAGGCGTTTGACCAGTTCACCGTATCCTTTCTCATTGTTCAGGCTGTAGATAACCTGTGTGTTTTCCAGTATGCTCGCTGAAGTTGAGTTGTTCGGCAACTGATTGATGGATTGCAGGATAATCCCGATTGCACCATTCTGCTTACGGATCGCCTGATAATAAAACTCCACACTTTCCAGGACATTTTCAAACTTGAGCTGCTTGGCAAATTCATCGAAAAGGATAATGCCTTTTTCAGCCCTGTTTTTCCATATGGTGCGCTGAATGGCGGTTTTGATCAGCTTTAGCATCACGGACAGAATTTCCTTATTATCCTTTACTTCATCCAGTTCGAACACGATCAGGCGTTTATCCTCGATTTTATAGGTCTGGTCCTCACTGACCTCAAACAGGAAGCTGTATAGGCCATCGCCAACATACTCCGACATTACATGCAGGAAATTGGTGATATTGAAGTAGTCAGGATGGATTTTAAGCCGGCCCAGCAAGTCATTTTGATTGTGTTCGATGTATTGGCAGAAGCCGTTTAATGAATGATTGCCCGGTGTACCCTCATAATAATGGCGGAGTATCTTTTTGAGCGAAACGGATTGTGCCTTGGTCACTTTAAAATCAGAGGCGAATAGTTCAAAAAGGAAAACCGATAAATCCTCGAGCCGTTCCGCTGTGAGATCAGCGGTATCACTAATATAAAAGGGGTTGATGCCTAAATTTTTACCGCTCTCGTAACGCAGTACTGTGTATTTCTCCGGATAAAGTTTGGCAAATTTGGTGTAGGAACCGCCCAAATCGATAATGACCAGCCGTACACCGCTTTCAAAATACTGACGCAATATGTTATTGGCAAGAAAGGATTTGCCTTCGCCCGTCGGCGCGAAGATGGCAAAGTTCCTGGCCTTTATCCGCTTCTTTTTCTCGTCCCATATATCCTTTAGGACAGGTATGTTATGCTCCCGGTCATTGAAGATGATACCCGTATCATCAGACTTGTAATTGGTATTGTTGATAAACAGGCATAGCGCGTGTTTTAAATCGGTAACATATAAATCCTGATTTGAAAAATTGGAAGAAAAGCAGCAGTAGCTGTTCAATATGTAATTCTTGCGCTCCTCGCCCCTGGGATAATAAGGAATGATATCCAGCTCCTTAAACACTGTTTTTATTTTAGCAGCAATGCGATCCAGGTGCCCGGCCTCCCGGTCCCAATACACAATATTCAAATGGCCGCGGATGATTCGGGAATTATCATCGGCATTGATCTGGTCCAGGATATGCTGGATCTTTCCAAGCACTACCTTATTTTGAGAACCAAAATTTGAACTTTTGCTCAATTCTTCGATCTTCTTATCAAGCAGCCTGCGCCACTTTTGGTTGTCATCCAGATAAAGGATTTGATTGACGATGTGGTTTTCGTTCAGCGTAAGCCCTAAGCCATCAATAAAACCCTGATGAAATACAAAATCATCAGAAGTGAAACGCTCATTGGTCTTGCTGCTCTGTACACTTTCGCCAAAGCACAGTTCGCTGTTGATGGCCAGGGCATCAAAATGATTTTCGCCGATATGGACGCTTTTATTTTCAAATAAAATGTCTGTATCATAGCCTTGGTTGAAACCATTGAAATAAGCATGTGTGACTAGCTGGATTTCATTGGCTTCAAGCCTAATAAGTTCTATTTTTCTGCTATTATTGATGAATGCTATTGAATCCCTGACTGCCCGTATAAAACTGCCCACATTATCATCCAGTTTTGGTATGATCCCTTTGGAAACTTTACGGAAAGGATTGACATATTTTGGATTGTTCAACGCCTTGTTCCGGGTCAAAACAAAGAACAAAAAGCAACGGTGTTCCATATACTCACGTCCCTTGAAATGCTTGTGGGTCGCTTTTTCCAAAAAAGTGTTTTTGGGCAGTTTCTGAGAAGAATAGTATTTCTTCAGATAGAGATCCTGTTTGTGAACCACCGTCCCTACGGGCAGGGATTTCAATGCCTGGAACCAGGCTCCGTGTATATCATCAAAATCCTTTTCCGATAAGGAATAAATCTCAGGTAAAACAGCTTTATAACCTATAACCACGTTGCCGTTATTGGCAAAGATGATGTTATCCTGAATATCTGCGATGGGCTGGTATGCCGAAAGATTAATCTTGTTCATAATCAAATCCCGAATTTCTTTTGTTACTGATAATTTTTGGAAAAGTGTTGACCTTGGGATAGAACTGTGGATTCTGGTTTATTCGAGTAAGGGCTATATATAAGGCGGAATTAATAACCAAAGCCCCGATCACCATACCCAGACTAAAGGAAAAAATGATGACCAGCAATGAAACAAGGATGGAAACCATCATCAAAGCAAATAGCGAAATGGGCAGCCCAAAGATGACCGCCTGTTTCCTGATGTTTTTATAGATTTCGAATTTCTTCATACAGCTAGGTAAATAAATCCCACTTAGTGGGTTAGACTACGATTGAGATTAGGTAAGTGAAAATTCCAACCACTGCACCTGCAATAAGGACAAAGACCAGAACACGGGTAATCCCTTTTTTTAGGTCGGCATTCTCGCCAAAGAAATGTCCTGCATTAAAGAGGAAGCCAACAAGAAAGATGACACCCAGGATAATCGGGAAGATGCCTCTTATAGTATCAGAAATATCATTAACGGACTCTTCTATCCCGCCGATTTGTGCAAATAATGATGTTGAGGACAACAACATAAAAGTTATCAGATAGATTGATTTTTTCATAACCATGATTTTCAAGTTTTTAATTCATTTTTGGTATTGAAAAAATACATATATTAGATTATAAATATCTGATATACAGTTATTTATTTAAAAAATATTAATTGATTTGCTTTGAATTCCGATGGTATTATTTGAGATTAAATTCTATGAATTTCGGAAGGTAAGTTGTTAATATCATGAAAAGTGAAATTGAAAAAAGGCCTTAAAAACGTCAGTTTTGTGATTTTGTCTCTAAAAATGTGCATCATTTTTAGGCAGGAAACGGTAGTTCAAAAAAGAATCGTAATTGATGTTCGATACGGTGGAAAAGATTCCGGTGCCATCGGTATAAATGGCGTTCAAGAAAAGGATGTGGTATTGGATATTGCCTTGGAAATTTTAAGGCTTAACGAAATGTCAGAAACACCAACGGATATATACTTGACCCGTTATAGTGACACGCTTATTTCGTTATTGGATATAACTAAACTGGGCAAGGCTCTGAATGCTGATTTGTTTATTTCCCTGCACTGCAATCATTCGGACAATTCAAAGGCTAGAGGGATTGAGGTATATGTTGGCAAAACCTACTCTGAATATTCCAAGGAATCTATTTGGTTTGCCTATCAATTGCAGAACCAAATTAAAAAGAAGTTAGGGTTTGAGAGTAGAGGTGTGAAGTTTGCTAATTTTCAGGTGTTACGGGAAATTGTTGATTTTTATCCTTCTGTGCTTATGGAGTTGGGGTTTCTGTCCAATGTGGATGAATCACGCTATTTAAATCATTCAAATCAGAATAAAATATTGGCTTACCTCCTTAACAATCAATTACAGCAAAAAAGATGAAAGAATTATTCAAAAAAGTTTTCATTATTATGAGGCGGCTCTTGCTTAGCCTTATTAATGAATTACTACTTTCCATTAAAAAAATATAGACTGCAAAATTCTAGTCTAATAAAAGTGTTTTTTAATAATTGAGCTCCTATTATGTTGGAACTCGATTGATGCCAACTCTGCGAAATTTTTAATTTTGGCTGTATCGCCTTCGTCCATATTAATAAAGTTATCCTCGTTAAGCTGAACATCAATTCTATCATAGACAAAATTTGGATTGTCTTTTTCTCTTTTATCAATTCCCTGATACAGAAGACTAATATAATTTGCGACGAGTTGAGATTGACTTTGCATAAATAAATCAATAAGCCTCTGGCGTTTATCTTTTCTCATCCAATAATAAAGCCCCCACTTTTTCCTAGAATTACCATCTGTAAATTTTTTATAGCCCGTACCCAAAGAGAGTATTTCCAATTGTGACATCTCAACTTTAAAAGCCTTAGTAGCTTCCAAAAAAGCAACCAATGTCGGATTATTGGCCATCACACCTCCATCTACTTTGTTTGAAAAATCCTTTTTGGTCCCGTTCAAATCAATATAATCAGATGTGTAGGGGTCGAAATATGTAGGAGCGGCAGAAGTGGCCATTGCAGCTTGGTATGCAGGAATGTGATAATCCTGTTCAAAGGCTGGATGGTACTTAGTTTTAAGCACCCTGGGATTACCTTGAATCAAATCATAAATGGGAATACAAATGTCGGTTTTACAGTCTTTTAACCTTGGGTCATTTCCACCGTTTACTTCTTTGAATTTATTACGAACTAACGTTTCAAGAAAATTGCGCTCGTGAGCCGAATTTCGGATTTGCCCAAAAAAGAAAGGTTTTTTATTGCCAAATATTTCTTTTGCATTGTCCAAATATAAATTATAGATTTCCTTTGCAGAAATCCCTAATCCCAAAGCAATAGCAATAATACCACCGGTAGATGTACCTGTTATCAAGTCAAAATGTTGATAGATTTTGGTTTTGCCATTTGAACGATTTTTTAGTTCGTCCTCTAAAAGCATCAAAAACATTGCTGGGAAGACTCCTTTTATCCCACCTCCGTCAATCGATAATATTTTAAACTTTTTCTTATTCATTTTTTAATATTTCTGTATTGTCCTCATTGGGGTATTCATTGTGGCCGCCGCCGTACCATTTGCCTTCAGGTAGCCACAATTCATAATAGTAAAGCCACTCACTTGCCCAAGGAATGATTGTATCTACAATGTAGCTAAATCCGTCCCACTCCTTTTTGCTGGGCGAGTACAAGCAAATCTGTTGTTCCTTACTGTTATAAATGTGTGGTAGCTTTGACCTATTCGCGGCAATCCTTAATTCCTTATTCACCACAAAAGCTTTAACCCATCTGTTTTGTTCATAGATAACCATAAGCTGATATTTTTCACTTATTGCCGTAGGTTGGAGTTCTAAAATAATTTGAAAGCTATTCCAAGTGTTTTTGACAACTCTAACTTCTGGAAAATCTACTTTGATCTTTTTAAGATGTTCGGAAGAGAGTAACCCTTTAAGAGTTCTTTTGCCATTCGACTTGAAATACCTACTACTCATTTTCTATTTATTACCCTCGAAGTTATGGTTGGGTATTGACTTACCGATACTCCCTAGCATTCCTGTCCCAACTGCCATTTTTCTTAGTCCATTCTCACGCAAAATCTTGTTTTTTTCGCCATACTCAGCAAACGTCTTATTAACGACCCTATTACCATATTGTGCCGATAATGATTCATTCAAACTGAAAAGACCTTTATTTTGACCATATTGAATTGTAGCTAGATCTTCTTCTAATTTATCCAACCAAGCATAAAAGTATTCTTCTTTCTGAGCCACCTCCGACCATTTATCAGCAAAATTTTCTTCGTTATTTATAGGGTTACTTACCCATCTTTCGTATTGCCCTGTTTTCGCGTTGAGCCTAGTTTCAATATAGCTACGCATTTTACTTACAATATTGACATAAGCATCAACAATATTTTCGCTTTTGTTATACGCTTTACTTGCCAAAGTGGTAATTATGATGGAAATGGGTTTATTTTCACTATCATATTCATCCGATGAAAACATCATATCTCTATGTCTCTTTAAAAGTTGGACTACCCTTTGCAATGGCATTTTTTCTTTCTGAAATGGTCGTACTGGATCAACGGATTTGCTGAGCGCGAACATTTTTGTCGAACTGTATATGGCCCTTTGAAAAAACCATTTGGCGTAGCCAAAAGGATTGCATTTTCTCCACCATTCAGTATGGGTCATTACAGAATAAAAAAGATCTTCTTTATCCGTTATTCGGATTGCTAATTTATCGGCGTCTAAATTCTGGTAATTATTGAATGATTCATTAAGTAAAACGGTAAAGTTTTTATCGGAAATAGATGGTAGAATATCTAAATGATAGTTGGCTTCATCAGAATATTCGAGCGTCCAGCATCTTCTTCCTCCGTCTAGACTTTCCAGCATATCTTTGTAGACGGAATGCTCTTTGAGCCTGTCACCAACTGCATCTTTCACATGTTTTTGAGTCCAATGGGATGGCTTCCCATTCAATTTGCAAACGAGGTCGATGTCTATATCGTCCTCTTCGTTTATAGGCCTAGTGATAGTGCCAAGCATAAACGATCCTTGGGGAATTATTCTTGGGGAGTATGGGTATAATGTGGAACTTTCTTTAGAGAGCCAATCCCCAACTGCTTCATAACTTTTTACAGCGGCTTTGTATTGACTTTCAGAAATGTCCAGATTCTCTCCCAGAATTTCTAGTATTTCGTTGATTTCATTTTTGTACAATTCATTCATAATTTTTTATTTAAGAGTTTTGATCAATTTCTGAAACCAACTAGTACTTTAATTGCGCAAAAAATTGACTTATTTTTTATATTAATTATGGTGACTCAATTAATATAAAGCCACCATAATTGTATTATCAGTTAGGTTGCTTCAAAATTGCAGCTATACCACCTATAACGATAATTGTTGCAAGCCCAAAAACAATAGCTTTCGCAAAATCACCCTTGATATTCACGCAATTATTTTTATGGCAAATACTTAACCCTTTTTCTGTAAGTTTTATAGAATTCATAAAAGAACTTTAAATTATATAATGCCCCAACATCAAGCCCTGGGGAGTGAGCTTATTTTTCTTTTCTTATACCCTTGAAAGGGGTATTGCTTGAAGTCTTTCCGTCCATAAACCTACCAGTGTTGGAATCACGTTTTACCCAAATATCCGTTTTGGGATTTTTAACTTGGGACCTGTTTTTTACAGCTCCGTGTCTGCGGTTATCACCACTCTTGCCGTTTGTAGCCATTCTTTGGAGTATTAAATTAATAATAGCAGATGCGAAACTCTTGTAGGAGTTGGGTAAAACCAAGTACTTATAGAAGAAAATATCGTGAAGAATTTGAAATACACCGAGGAACTAGTATATTTGTGTCGCTAAACAAAAATCTTTCTGATATTTATATCTTAAAGTATATGGCTGGTACCTCAAACGTATCAGCTTTTTTTATAACATTTCACTTCTTATTTTATTTATAAAAACTAAATAATCTTTATTGCGAATCACATTACTGCTAAACTCTGCAATACTTAATGTGTTTATTTCTAGATTAGAACATAATTGTAATTGTGATTTCCTGTCATCTCCAATAATTACAATTCCATTTTTCTGCTTTGCACAATGTAGAAGGAACAAAAATCCTTTTCCATATCTACTATCAAACAAATCATATTGCGTCAGGAAATCATAGAAACCGTCACAATCAACTATATCTAAAACTTTTCTATTGCTAATAGCTTGAATTTGCATTCGTATTGCTAGACCATAATTCTGAAGGTGCATTTCCGGAACTAGAATTTTGAGTCCGTCTTCCTCAATTAAATCTAATTGCTTCAAGGAATTTAACCAGCAGAGATATTCTATGTCGTAGAAGAAAAACATCCTATATTAAATCAAAGTTTTTAATTGCTAAATTCTGTAATTCATCTATCGGTATGCCACTTAATTCTGAAGCTTTATTTTTTTCAATCCTTTTTTCGGTTAACGCAATTCTTATTAATTTTCGGAATCTTATTGGTGCTTCTTCACTTTTGGTATAATTTCCAAAGTGTTCATCACCATTATCTAACAACAGGTCGTAACTTTTAATAATCTCTTGTTTAATAGTATCATCAATCAATTTTAAACTACTTAACCTAAATATTATCGATTGAATAGATATTCCATAAGTTTCCTTTAAATCTTTTAATTCCCCAAGAGAAATAGAAGTCCTGTTTTTTCCAAATTTTTCAAATGCAACTTCATCAACAAAAAGAAATGCAGCTGCAAATCTGTTACAAAAGATCTCTTCAAGGTCTTCACTTATATTCGTTATATCAAATTTCATCAACAAATGCCCCAATTCGTGGGCAATGGTGAACCGTTTGCGCGTTGTTTCTCTTTTATGCGCTCCCGAATTATTTATAACTATAAGTGGTATATTATTTACCCAACCGCTCAAGCCTCCAGATTTTGTATCCCTCTCTAGTGCAATAATTTTTATGCCCCTATCTTCTAACAGTTCTGTTAGGCTATCAATAGGGGCATTACCAATCTTCCATTTTCTTCTTACTTTTTTAACAGCTTTCTCTACATCAGCATTACTATGGACAATAAAGTCTTCAATTGGATTTTCAAAATCAATTTTAGCTTCAATAATAGACTCTAATTCTAAATAGTTTTTGACAATAGAAAGAACGTGTTTTTTAACTTCATTTTCTTCTTCTGTAGCATTATTGAGCTTATTTCCGTCTCTAAATTTTACAGATTCAATAGAGATATTAAATTTTGGAACTCTAAAAAATTCCCAAAAATCTACCCCTAAAACCGTGGCAATTCTTTTTAGGATTTGATTACCCGGCATTGAAGACCCATTTTCATATTGTTGTATTGCTGCTTTAGATACATCAACTTGGTCAGCAAGACCTTGTAGCGACATATTCGCTTGTTTCCTTAAATCAGATATTTTGGATCCTATTGTATTCATTATTTAATTGTAGATTTAGAACAATCGTATAGCAAATATAATAATAATAATAATTACTATACGATTTAGTTATTAACACTTATGTGAATAAGTCATTTTAATTAAATTAAGGCAGGTTTGTTTGCGACAGTTAGATACACTGTAAGCTTGTATTTAACTATTTATTTCCTCTTATCCCCAGCCCTTTTATCAAACGCAATCAAATTAAACAGTTCACGCATCCGGCTTCGTACACGATTTCCATATCGTTCTTCCAATTCTTCAGCATTTAGGTTGGTGGTGGCGTGGGTCTTGATTTTATGTTTGGTCTGCTGGTAAAGTTCATAGCGGGATAACAGCACTTCCCCCATTACATTAAGATCCTTGCCATAGAATCTTCCAGGGGGTTCAATGCCTAGGTCATCAAAACAGAAAAATTTGGTATTACCAAATTCTTCAATGGTTTTAAAACCAATATGATTAAAGCTGAAGGTCACATTTCTGCAAGGGATCATTTCGTAAGGGCGTTGCAGTGGCACAATATAGCGTAACAATTTCATCAAACTGGTTTTACCGCATCCCACAGGCCCGGAAAGTAAAATTCCTTTCTCAATGTCAATTCCATACTCCTCACATTTCGATTTATCCCTGATAAAATAGGAACAGAGCTTGAGCAGGATGTCTTTGTCTTCATCATGGATCTTAAATTTTTCTCCGAAGAGCAATTTTCCTTTGGCATTGAGATAAATCAGTATTTTCGGAAAATCATAAGTAACATTTTTGCCATCGAATTTCCCCAGGGAGTATTCCACTCCGCCTTCGCTAATTTTAGAGGGGTTGACCATAATCTTTGGTTTTTGGGGTTCGCAGATGGTCCCGCCCGTTGGACGTATCATTCCGGGGGGGTCCTTGTGTTTGTTTTTTTTCTTCGCTTGGCCTGGTTCTGTCCATCCAGCTGATAGCCAGTGCCTGCCAGTTTTTAATCCCTTTTCCATCACTGGTTTTCCAATCGCTGGTTTCATAATGCGCAAAGAATTTTTTTCCTTCATCAGCACTAAAACCCTTTTCTTTAAAAAAAATTAAAACAGCCTGCCTGTCCTTTGGCTGTTTATTAATGTTTTCTTGTTTGTTATTGTTTATATAAGGTACCAATACTTGTCCACTGACGGGACGGTGCTGGTCCTCCAGCGGTTCATTTTTGGGACGGTAGTGTTCCGCAACCTGTTCCAATATGGGATCGTACTGTCCCATAACCGGTTCATCGTTTGATCCAAAAATTAACATCTTAATTTTACTTCCTTTATAGGGATTACTAGAGGGGAAATAGGTAAGATAATTCCAGGAATCAAGATCAGTAACACAACGATGGTAAGTGGATTTTGAACCGATTTTGGCAACACGCATCAGTTCCCTCCTGTTCACATAAAACTCAGCCGCAAAACGGTGGCTGTTCCATTCCTGAAACAAGGCCATATACAGGCTGATATGGGAAGGATTGAGACGATCATCAAAAAAGAACTTCTCAAAAGCAGCATTGAGTAACTTTATATAGTTCATGGTTTGAAGGATCAAATTTTATGATGGACACGATTTTGGCGCATAACATTCTGGATCTCCTGGGAATCGTAGTAAATGATACCCCCTACTTTGGTGTATGGCAATGTGCCATTGATACGCAGGTTTTGAAGGGTTCCCGGACTTACCTGAAGTAATTCCATTACTTCGGAGGATTTTAGGTATTTTTTACTAGGTACAGGTGATTGATTTGCTAGAAGCGCTTTAATTTCATCCAGGAGTTCCATCTTGAATTCCCGAAGATCATCGGTGGTAATAATAGTTGCGGACATAATAGAACGGTTTAAAAGAAAGGGGCTATCGGGTTAATATTTTTGTTGATAGCCCCTATCCCGATTTGACTTTCGTTCTACAAATTTGATTAGGAATGATGGATTTTCTTCGGTAGGAACAGCGTAGTCAGGTCAACATTTAACAGTCCATAATTCTTGAGGACAATTCGTACATATTAGCACCTTCCAGTTGGATTACTTTACCTAAAATCAAAATTTTAATCCTAATTAATGAATGGTTTTTAATTTTCGGAGTTACGAAGCACTACGAAAAAGTCATTTTTCATCATCCTGATTCATTTTAATTTCTAAACGGGTGATCAGGCTTTCCAGGTATTTAGACCTGGATCCTTTACGTGACCTTATTTCTGAATAAGTCTTGTAAAAATTATCCAGTTTGATATTGAAGAAATCCTCAAAAGAAGTGGCCACCCGGCTGAGTTCAACTGCTCCGTGGTTCAGATCCCCGTTGGCATGAATTGCATAGATAAGCTCAACCAGTGCGGTTTTCGTGCCCGACCATAGTAACAATCTGGGCTGCTTATCTGCATAAATTTTATTACTGTCCGGTTGCAGCCTTTGCAGCCCTTCCCTTATATAGTGGATAAACCGGTACATCGCCTGGATTTTTGCCCACAACATGTCATGAGAAGTGGAGAATTCCGGATATTGATAGTAGTTTATCGTAGGTGCAAATGGAAAATTCCCCAAATTGTTACGCATGAAAAACTGATGATCCAGATAGTTATGGGACTGCTCCATATAATTTACAAAGTCATTGTTTTGGGAAAAGAATTTATTGATTTTTTTTACTTCTTTTTCCAGAAAACGAATCTGGTGCCTGTTCCCGGTTTTGGGAATGCTGAGTTCACAGGTCCTGACCTCGGTAAAATAGATCAGGTAGCTCATCGGAATGGGTTTGATATTGCGAAAGAAATCAATTTCTGCTTCTACACTTTCGAAGTCCTCCCTTTCTACAATATTTTGAAATTGCGAGAGAGTACCATTACACAATCGGATCCCCCTTTCCGCCCTTTTTAAGGGGGAATCGGCCGACTGAATGATCCGGTTGATTTTATTTATAAATGAAGTCAGGGTTTTCTCGAACATAGCATCCGTATTTAGGGAAAGCAAGTAATATCGCTGTTGTGCTATTTCCAATAGGATTTTTTTGGGAGGAAGAAAATGAAATTGTGGGTTAAATATTAATCCTGCCTTAACCAGTCCAAGGCCTCCAAGGCAAAATTATCACGCGTTTGAATATAGGCGCATTTATCCAACACCCTGGCTCCTACTTTGCGTTTTTCAAAACCTGCGGTCAGTCCAAAATCGATTTTATTCATATTTAGTGCCTTTGCCCTTAAAATTGTCTGATATAACAACTGCCTGTAAACCTGATATTCTTTTGTATAGGCATAATCCATTCCTATCAAGTTGGGCACATAAACACCATTGCCATTGATATAGCAAAACATGACCCCGGCCATTTTCCAGTGATCGGCTTGTTTGACCTGTAGACAAATAAATTCCCATTGCTTATGGACATTCATTTCCTGCATTAATTTTTTGGGATAGTCAAAGGTATTGAATGACGGATTATTCTGTTTAACATTAAGATAAAGCGTATAGAAAATATCTAACGTTTCCTCGGCTACCTGCGGGGACACCTCTATTTTCACTAGAGGAATAAAAGGGGCTATCTCTTTTTTAAAATGCTTGCGGGAACGGCTGCTCAGGGTTTGCATATATTCGGTTTCATCCTTCCAGCTAAATTCATCATAGACTGCACTTTCCGGCATCGCAACTTTCACAAAACCCTTGTTATGCAAGTAATCATTCAGTTCATTATCGTCGGTTGCAAAATCCCTGAAGATCAGAGTTTGGGGTTTTAATTGCTTTTCCAGTATTTCTACCTCCCCGATCAAAAGAGCCAACGCTTCTTTCCAATTATTACCTGATCGTTCAAGATATAAATGCGCACCTTCGGTGACAAAAGATCCCATACTCAGACAGGAACTGGTATGCAGGTAGGGATCATCAATTCGTTCTTTCTCCATGCGTACGGATACGGAAGTGGGGGCCAGCATATCTTCTTTCCATAACCCGTACGTGAAGAACGTGAGCAACAAGGGGGTATCATCTGCATCTTTTATCATGAAATAGTAGAATTCATAGTTGTGCTCCGGTAATTCATTTTGCTTAAAAACTCTTTCAATAAATGATAAGCCCTCCCAGTCTAAAAGACTGTTTGTTCCGACTGTTTTATTCCAAAGCTGTTTATCCACTTCATTAATTGATCGTTTTATTTCTAATGACAGCCTGTCGGTTTTATCCGATTTGGTTTTAAGTTTTCCCGTATCCCTGCCAAAAGCAAAATTCACCCGCTCTAGATTGGTCTGCGTATCTTCCAGGGATTTTAGAAAATGATATTCCAGCGCATGAACCAAGGCTTTTATTTCTTGCTTTTGATTGTGCCTGGAAATAGTAATCCTGAGTCCCGTGTTTTTGACCGGTACCGCCGGAAAAATACCGGTATTGACATAGAAGCCTTCCCGGATGAGCCGGTTGACCAGGTTATAACCGGTCTCGGGCATGCCTGTGCCAATGTAGAATACTGGCGAGTCGTTAATAGCGATTAAAGGAAGTGTGGTTTCCTTTAAGCATGCATTGAAGTAACTGATACGGTCCTGAAGCTCAGTCTGCATGCTGTAGATCTCATCACTTAAATGAATTTTGGCAGATGCGATAGCAGCTCCCACGGATGAAGGTTCCAATTGGGCCGAAAAGGTCAAAGGGCCTCCAAAATTTCTTATTTTTTTATGTGTTTTTATATCCCTGCATACCATTACCGCACCACTGGCCCCAAAGGTTTTGCTCAAGGTTCCAAAAAGGATCACATTTTCAGGAACTTCATTTAAAACGCTCATTACGTATCCACTCCCGTTTCTACCCTTCCAGCTCATCCCGTGCACATCGTCAAAATAAATATGGAGTTGGGTATATTTTTCAGCAAGTTTCATCAGTTCCCTGATAGGTGCATAGTCTCCATACATGGAATAAATTCCATCAACCATATACCAGATCTTGTTACATTTGGATTGCAATTTCTTTATTTTATCCTCCAGCATCTGCAGGTTGCTATGTCGGATCATCTCTACAGGTACGGATCTTAATTTTAAAGGATTTACCGCATTCTGCACGCTCCAATGCACCTGATGGTCAAGAATGACACCATCGCCATCGTTAACAATGGAGGGGATCACTGCAATATGGCCAAGCGTACTGTTTTTGGTGATGATGATCGGGTGCTGATAGATATCCCCCACAAGGGATTCCAGCTCGGCATACAGCGGGTGTGAAATATATGATTTGGACAGGGGAAATTGAGTCCCATACCGGCTTATCGCATCTATTGCCGCCTCTTTTAAACGCGAATCCTGTTCTAGCCCTAAATATCCGGTAGTTCCAAAATGAAAAAGTTTTTTGCCCCTAACCTGGATATAACGCCCGTTAAACTCCTTACCTTCTGCATACAGGTGCAATGCCCCCGCTTCTTTTGCATTTGACATCACCGATACCACCGTATCCAGGAAATTGTTGTGTCTGATCTTTGCCATAATTCCGCTTTTTTAATTTTCCTATTAAACTTATAAAAGAATTTCTTTTACAAGTAATTTTGAAATTCTAAAAGCTTTACAAGCAAATGTTTAACCGCAAAGTCAAATGAATCCAAAGCTCACTAAAATTAAGGATTCCGGAAGTTAATTGTCGTTCTTTACCACCAAATGCCTGCAAACACTATTATTTTTTTATTATTTTAGGTTATTTAAATAGTGTTGATTATGTTCAGAGGTGAAGATTTTACGCACTTTTGGATCGATGATGATATTCTGCATTTTGTTTACAAACCCAATACTGTTATTGATTTAAAAGCTGCCGAGCGTATTGTAAAGGACAGGCTGCGATTTCAAAATGGAAAGGCTTACCCCATTTTATGTGACCTGCGCCAACTTAAAATTGTTACAAAACCCGCTCGGGATTACCTGGCCAAGCAGGGATCAAGTATGGCACTAGCCGTGGCCCTCATCGTTGAAACATCCTACTCCGGACAAATCAGCAAGATTTTTATAAACACCAGTCAGCCCAGTGTTCCCACAAAAGAGTTTACAGAGATTTCAAAGGCTCTGGAGTTTTTGAGTTCCTATGTAATATAGGTTCATTCTTATAATGCATGCTGATGAAAATGGAAACATACAGAAACCGGGTATTGCAAATTTTAGATTTTATTACCGAGATCACACTCGGGAATTATACCTACAAACTGGAGCTGAAAAACCATAAGGATGATCTGGAGGAAATCATACTTTCCCTGAATTTAATGGTAGAAGAGATCGACACCGTTGTGCATCAAATTGATCATGAAAAAAGCACGGAAGTAATAGAAAATGCAATAATTCAACTGGACTCAAACCGCCATATCACAGCTTTTTCTGAGAATTTACCACATATCTTAAAATATAATCCCGATGAATTACTCGGGCAGCCCATTGACCATTTTATTTCCGAGGAATCTTTGCAACAGTTATTAGCTTTAAAAAGCATGGAAGTTGTTCAAAGCATACAACAGGATCCAAAAGTTATCCGGTTGGAGCTAATCCATAAAAGTGGTTATTTATGGATCTGTGATGCGTATCTCCAGCGATTACATACTGCTCAAAATATTTCCTATAGCCTGTCGGTTTTTAAATCCATTCGCAGAAACCAAATCATACTCAATTATTTAAAAGACCGCAAGGGCGATCAAGAACGATATCCCAGTGAATATCGCAGCCTTTTGCTACAGGACAAAAGAAAGGTCTTACAAAAACTTCATTCCTATATCCTAAGTCATTTAAACACCTCCCTGCCAAACATGACCGCGCTAGCCAGGGAAGTGGGAGGAAGTCAAAGCAAACTAAAATCGATGTTTAAAGATGCATATGGTGACTCTATTTTTAAATATCACAAACGAAAAAGACTTGAAAAGTCAGCGATACTCTTAAGAGACACCACCTTGCCCATTGGCCAGATTGCTGAGGAATGTGGCTTTATCAGCTTCTCCCACTTTACCCGATCCTTTAAAAAAGAGTATGGAATTTCTCCTTCTGATATCAGAAAACGCTGATTAAAGCACCGCTGGTGCCAATTTATTATCGTTTTAGGCAAATCAGGTACACCGCTTTTTTTGGAATTTTATACCATTAGCAACAAGAAAAATTACTTAAAGTCTAACGGTGCGTGTTTTGTCAATTCTTAAAAGCACCTATAAAAGAATCATTGCGCGATGAGACAGGGGAAGCCTGACCTGTGTAAATAACAGGCATTTATTTAAGATTAAATTTATTATCATGAAAATTAAGAAGTTAATAATACCTATGTTGGCATGTATTTTTGCTATAGGGATAGCATTTGGAGCCTCGGGGTTCCAATCCAAATCAGATATTTGGATCAAAGAAAATCAATCCTCACAATTTGTAAGAATTAATAATGATTGGCATCCCGTAACTGTTGATTGCCAAGAAGGAAACGAGGATTGTTTCGTAATTTACAGCGAAGATCCTTCTGCTACTCCATATCAGGTTTACAATTCAAGAGATTTGAGGGATCCCGCGAAAGGAAATGGCGAGATAAAATTGATAGAAGGCCAAGTTCCTTCTGGGGATTAGGTAGTACTTTAAAACTTCCGGCACTTTAAAAATGCCGGAAGTTAATTAAACGTGAAAGCACTTATTTTAGATCTTTCCTGCTCTGCATTTCAAATATAATTGGGTTTTCTACAAGGTATTTAGCCGCTGTTTGACGAATATCTTCAGGAGTCAGTGATTGTATATAGATTTTTTTCTCAGAATTATCATACCAGCACTTCTTAAAGTTGACCACATCATACATCCTTCTCAGTATATCTCCCGGTTTTTCTTCACTAGTTAAAAGCGAATTCTGATAAGTATTGAATACGTCGCTTGACACTGGCGACACCCTAAGATCTCGGACAACTGCCTTGGCATTTGCTATCATACTGGCCTTATCTTCAGGAAGACAACTAAATTCAATAAAGAATTCATGATACCCATACAACCTGCTCATGTTCCTTCCTGCCACTGCACGATAGGTAGCTCCACCGGCACTATACCTCATTCGTTGCATTAAATAATTAAACATACATTGACGAAGAAGTTCTGTTTTAATTTCTTCCTTCCAGTCCAGAATATTAGTCTTTAATGGATATACATAATCCAGCCGCACCATAGAAAAACCGGACAATTCCCCGGATGAAAATTGCTTAAGCTCAAAATCCGGCAAGTGATAATCTTTGAGGTGCTCCTGGTCTTTATTTTGATATGAGTTTATGGAAACCGGTAAATTTCCCAAATATTTCCTGCATAAGTTTAATGTTACCTCTTCGTCATATTCTCCTGTAAATAAGAAGGTAAATTCTTTGGCATTTCCAAAAAGCCGGCGATATATAGTCCTGGCTTTCGTAAGCTTTGTTACAGCTATTCCTTGGGCTGCCCTGGTTCCTTGAGGAAGATTATCATCAGGCAGAATCCCTCTAATATTGGATATAAACTCATCTCTCGGACTCACCACAAAACCCGCTCGCGCATCAGATTTCCAGTCTTCAAAGGCATCCGGGTCTATGCGCGGCAAGGCAAAGTATAAGTAAACTAATTGGAGGGCGGTTTCCAGATGTTCAGTTGAGGCAGATCCCATTATACCCGATTCTTGATAGGCAATATAAGGATGTACTCGCCCATCAAATTCCATTTTATCTAGATAGCCGTGGAGCGCAAATTTATCCAATGTTCCTATTCCGGAATTTTCTATTAGAGCGGGTGCGTTATACGCTGAAAATAAATCCTCTTGCGGAAAATCTTCTAATCCCTTACTCGAAAAACCATGAAAATTTATTCGGGATACTTTATCTTTATTAAGACTCTCTTCTGGTAGCGGCTTTAACAGTATATGAAGTCCGTTTTGCAACACGTATTTTTTGATACCCGGAACAGGGGAATCCATTTTTCTAATAGGGCCAGTTTTAAGATGGGAAATCAGAATGCTGTCCATCAAAAAATGAGTTACAACAGGTGGAGAATAAGGCTTTACCTGCAAACTGTCATTCGATAAAAACCACCCCCTGATCTTTTCCTCAGAAAATTTAAGAATGGGATCACCTTTATGAGCCGCTATTAATATATCCTCAGGAGGTTTACCGATATAATTTCGTATACTTTCATTGAAATCCTCTAAACTGAGTTCTCGAATCATCCTGCTTATTAACTGAATCTTCTCTGCAGGGAGTGCCTCTCCATTGCTAAAATGATTGGTTAATTCCTGTTCCCAATAAGTTATACTTTGTCTATTTCTCTTAGTTAACCAATCGATATAATTTTCTTTTTCATCACTAAACTCCTCCCTGGAAAACCCATATCTGAAAATACTTAACATGGAACTATAAACTTCAGTCATTGTATTTTTGAAGGAGCTCCCGTTACTATTAACATCAATCCTTAAAGCCTCTGGCACAAAACTTCCCCTTGCACTGAAAGTACTATTATACTTTTGCTTTTTATGCGTGTATCTTGAATTTAGCAGCTGTATAAATAATTCACGATTTATTTTATCGCTTACAGAAATATCCCTTTGCTCGTTTCCCCGCTTCTGCTGCCGAAAGTACAGCCGAACTCTTCTTTCTCCATAGGCCGTATTATCAGAGCTTCCTGAATAAGTTTCTACACTAAATTGAAGTGGACTTTCAAGATAATCAGATTTGTCCGAAGCTTTATGTGGTATTGTAGGAAGGGGTTTGAATTCCCCAAAATTTTCCTTTATACTCTGCTCAAGAGAATCGACATTTTCAATAGATCCTACCGCTATCAAAGCCATCAATTCAGGACGATACCATTTGTTATAGAATTCACTCAATTCTTTCGTATCAATGCTTTCGAGATGTCTGCGATAATCCTTCGGACGAGCCGCTCCGCGTCCTACAAGTTTATCTTCCATCAGATAAGGTAACGTCTCCAAATCATAATTACCCCCTTCAGCTTCATTCAGCAGAATAACACGTTGCTTTTGTATATGCTTTTCTGTTATAGCCAGATTATACAAGATGTCCTTATAAAAACTTAAGGTCAGCGGAATAGCCTGAGAGTTCTTTTCCAATATATCTACAAAGAACTTAGTTATATGATTTTTGGTATAGCCGCCTATCTGTGAAAATTTAATTCCTGCCTGTTGAAATAAAAGACTGCTTTTTTCCTGTGATATATTCTTTCCGGCACTAAATCCTAAATGCTCAAGCAAATGCGCATACGCATACTCACCGGCTGATTCACTTCTGTTACCTACCTTGACTACAAGGGTCATTTTTGTTTTAGTAGCAGCACCCGTCAGGGGTTTGATATAATACGTAAATCCGTTGGGTAATTTTCCATATCGAATTCCATTATCCAGGCTTGAGTCCTGAAGTATTGAGGAGTAACATACTGATGTAGCTAAGAGGAAAAGGCCAAAAATGATATTGCTTTTTAAATAAATCTGTTTCATACTACTTATTTACCAGCTATTAATACCCTTGATTCTGGGAAAGATTAAAATCTTTTTGTATTTCTTCTTCCGGAATAGGGTATAACACATCGGTAGCCTCCCACAAGGATTTTTTAGGTGCAAGTACAGAGTCTGCTTTCTCGTACCGTTTAAGATCCAGCCAGCGATGTCCCCATTCAGTAAATAATTCTTTTCTTCTCTCCTTTAATATTAAATCCAATAAGACGGTCTGGTTAATATCCGGTTGGCCAGCTGGGATTAATGCCGCATTTGCCCGTCTGCGTATTAGATTCAGATCCTCAACAGCTCCTGATAAGTTTTCCTGTCTGGCACGGGCTTCAGACCGGATCAGGTATTGTTCAGCCAGTCTTAAAACCATAGAATATTCATAAGGTTCCCCGGTCGCATATTTAACTTTATACTTAAAAGCAAAATAATATCTGTCGCTATCGGTATCAAAATGTCCTGACCACTGCTTGAGACGATTATCATTCGGTTCAAATTGGGCAATAAGATCATCTGTTAAGGCAACTGTTTCAAGGTAGTCATCCATAATAAAAATACCCCCTTCATTGGTACTGGATTGATTAGACCCGTCTGCAGAAGGAGAAATTTGCCAGATAGCCTCCTCACTATTAGCCAGAAAAACAGCATCAAGGTCAGGGAGCAGACTAAAGGTACCTGATTCTATAACCCGGTTACTCCAGTACTCAGCCTGTTCCCACATTCCCCGATATAACTGAACTCTCGCCATTAAAGCCATCGCTGTAAACTGATTAGCCCTTAAACGCTCCCCTTTTTCATAATCAGCAGAAAGAAGGCCGGTGGCATCATCAAGGTCCTGGGTAATCTGGTCATAGATTTCCACGTCCGGAGTGCGTGAGGCTGTTGCATTCTGGCTGTAATTTGTAACAAGTATTAATGGTACGTCTCCGTACAAATTAACCAGATAGAAATAAGTGAACGCCCTGAGAAATAAGGCTTCTCCCATAAGTTTATCCTTGAGTTCTGCAGTTATATTTTCTGAGTGCTCTAGCCCTTCCACAACAGCATTGGTCATGTAGATGATATTGTAAGCACTGGCCCATATAGCCAGATTACCTTCATTATCTACGAAAATCTCATTTTCCTGAAATTCAAGAAGAGTGGCATTTGAATTAGTGGTCTGAAGGTTATCTGCAGATAATGCAGCCTGCACTGTTACTGATGATTGGTATCCGCTTGAAAAAGCAGTACTGATTAACTCATTATAAATCCCCTGTACTGCACTTTCTGCCGTTTTATCATTGCTAAAGACGGATTCACTGACGATGCGGTCATCCGGAACGGGTACTTCTACAAATTCTTCGCAGGAAGCGGGGAAAAACCACAGAGCCAAACTGGTCGGGATTATTAAATACTTTATGCGTTTCATATTTTAAAATTTTTATAGCGTTATCTTAATACCACTGGTTATGGTTCTCAACGGAGGTACTACCTTCCCGCCCTGCGGATCTAAACCCTTGTAAGGAGTTATAGTAAAAAGGTTTTGTCCATGGAGAAATAGCGTACACTGGTTTAGACCCAGAGGTTTAAGCAATCTCTGAGGAAATTTATAGCTTAAGGAAAGTGTCTTCAATCTGAGAAAGGAAGCATCACCCACAACCAGATCACTGGCTATAGCATTATAATACGAGAAGAGGGATTGTATAGACTGGGATACTTTTTGTACCTGATCAGGATCTCCCGGTTGCTCCCAGGAATTTAGAAGGTCTGTAGAATTATTTCCCAGCCGACCCGGGGAATTTGTCATTTCTGCAAGATAGGTATACCGGTCCTGCCTGATGTATTCCAGTAAGAACGTCAGGTTAAAATTGTTGAACCTAATCGTATTCTGTATACCTCCATAATATTTTCTTCCTAATGACTTTATAACTACTTTATCATTAAAATCATACCTTCCATCATCATTGACATCCGCTATCTGATAACGGCCGGTTTCCGGATCTATACCGTCATATTGATAAAGGAAGGCGATATTCAGGGGCTCACCAACTTTATAGGTTTGACGATAAGAGGTTTGCTCCAGATCGTCAAATTCTACTAACTTATTTTTTGGAATCGTTAAATTTAATGATGTTTGCCAGGAAAAGGTGTTACGCTGAAAGTTTCGGGAAGAAAGAAGAAGCTCCCAGCCGGTATTTTCAATAGTTGCGGGAAGGTTAGCCTGTACAGAAGTAAAACCGGTAATTGCCGGCAAGGGATACCCTATCAATTGATTGGATGAACGATTACGGTACCAGCTTGCCTCCAAATTTACACGATCTTTGATAAAACCTAATTGAATGGCAGCTTCCAGTTTTTTGTTAACCTCCCAGGAGAAATCAGGGTTATAAAGCTTCGTCGGATATAGTCCTCCCGGGCCTGTTGTAGCTTCATAAGTATCAAGATAACCGTAATCCGGTATTTGATCGCTACCCGTAGTACCGTAACTGCCCCGTAATTTGCCAAAGCTCAGGAAAGACAAATTGTTTTTAACAAAAGGCTCCTCACTAAATATCCATGCGCTTCCCACTGCCCAGAAGTTGGCAAAACGGTTATTGGGTCCAAACCGCGATGAGCCATCCCGTCTTCCGGTCAGATTTAGATAATATCTCTCTGACCAGTTTAAACCTATACGTCCGAAAATAGCAGCATAGCTGTAATCTATATGCTCATTAGTGGTTATCTGCACTCCATTAGCTGCATTCAAATTCCCAACTAAACTGTTGTCACTATATCCTTCTCCTTCCAGATATAAAGTATTATTTTTGTTCTCCTGCAGGGTAGCCCCTGCCAGCGCATCAATGTTTAATTTTCCTAAACCTGCATCATATACAAGCTGGGGTTCCAGTATCCAGGATTGACGTTCGCTGGTAGAATGGTATGAACTTGTGGATATCCGGTTCCAGGTACTCGGATTATAGGCCTCCAGCAAGTTGCGAACTACCTCTTCACTATTAAGATGGGAATACCCCATATTAGCTCTAATTGTCAACCCCTTTAATAACTTGTAATTTAAACTGAGATTGGCTAATAATGAATTGGTCTTAATATCTTGTGGTCTGTTGAGCCCTGCCATAGGGTTCGTCCAGCTGCCATCTGCCCAGTTTAAACTCCCGTCTGCGTTGTATAGCTCTGGTGCATTGGGCGGCAGGGTGAGTGCCATATGAACAAAATTGGTTCCATAAAACAACTTATTATGGTCTATCCCGTAATTTGCAGTCAGTGCCAGGTCAAATCTTTTGTTATCAGAAGTATGGTGTACGTTTAAGTTTGAGGTTACTTTTCGATATCCAAATTCCCCTGGGAAAACCGCTCCCTCATTATGATATGAACCACCGAGTAAAAAAGAAGTGTTTTTATTTCCTCCGGATACAGAAAGGTTTATATCAGTTACAGATGCTGTTTCCCCCATTAATTCTTTTTGCCAGTCTGTATAACGATCCTGATCCCAAAGTATTCGATCAGGGGCATTGATTTCAGTGGGAGTTACACCGTCATTGGCAAAGGCTTGGTTTCGTATGCCTAAATATTGTGAAGTATTCAACAGGTCCATACGGTGGGAAACCCTGGAAAATCCGGAATAGACCTGAGCTTCAAAAGTAGTATTTCCATTGGAAGTATGTCCACGTTTAGTGGTTATCAGCACCACGCCATTAGCTCCCCGGGAACCATAAATGGCGGTAGCATCTGCATCTTTTAATACTTCTATGCTCTCAATGTTAGACATATTCAGCGTATTGAGGGGGTCTATACCTGAATTACTACTGAAAGCCCCAACACTACTAAGGGGATTTGAATTAACAGGCACCCCATTAACAATAAATAAAGGATACTCCCCGGTGAAACGTAAGCTGTTACGCCCTCTTATCCTGATGGAAGAGGCAAGACCGGTTATCCCACTGGGTTGTTCTATCTCTACCCCAGCCATCCTTCCCTGCAGGGCGGCCAGCGGGTTAACTACCGGCTGCATTTCTATATCTTCTGCTGTAACGCGTGAGATACTTCCCGTGGCCTCCCGTTGTGTGGTATTGTAATACCCGGCATTGATGGTTACTGCCCCCAGTGCGGTAACTCCTTCCTCCAGTTGTACATCAAGTCGGGTTTGATTAGCGGCTGCCAGGCGTACGGTTTGGTACCCTATAAACGAAAAAACCAAGGTATCGCTGGGAGTTGCCGGGATAGCATACCTGCCTGCTTCATCTGTGGTGGTGCCCCGCTTGCTGCCCAGCAGGCTTACACTCACTCCCGGAATAGGCATGTTAGCAGGATCTGTGACGGTGCCACTTAGGATTTGCTGTGGTGGTATGCTGCCTGTAGGTGAACCTGCCGGGACCGATGCACTTATAAGACCTGGAATGAGCGTGCTCAGAATCAACGCGGCTCCCGTAAGGCGCGTAGTAAAAATTTTCATAATTTAGCTGCGTGTTAAATGAAACTTAGTTTTGTTTAAGCTCAAGCCTTCCCTGTACGACGCCAATCTTAAGGGGAAGGCCTTTTTGCTTGTGCCCGTTAAAACGAGTGGTTCATTTCTCTTTTTTTCATAGACAATTTTTAATTATTTGGCTAATTCATCTCTGTGTTGATGGTTTTTAACGACCACCAGACCCAAGCTATAAATTCATCATGAATTTAGGCTTTGCCCACCCAACTACAGTTACCGGATGATGTGCGGTAACCATAACCCACGGGATTATTAGCGGAATTGACCTGCTCCCGTAAGCAGGGATCATGAGCACACGCCATAGGGAGTGCCGGCCATAACGGCCTGTTTAGATTAAGGGGTGAAAAGCATATTGCAAACTTCTATAAAAAGGAAACACAGGCTTTGAAGATGTTGAAGAACCCTGATACAAAAAGGGCGTGAAAACTCAACATATTGACTTGAGGTACTGGTATACCGTGGAACAATAAGTGAGCTCACGCCCGGGTCGTGAGCATTTACACTTATCCTCTCGTTCCTTTAAATTACCAGTTTTCAAGTCGAGAATCAAAGCGAATGCTTCTAATATTTTACTTTAAGAAGTTTCGCAAATATATTATTATCAATCAAATATAGGATAAAATTTTTTTATGCGGAAGTTCATCCGCACTTTTTTTTGACTTATCATTTTCTTTTGTTCTATAATGAATATTAATTTTCTCATATGCAGTACCATTGAACAATGGATCAAAGATGCTAAATCAAATAGAGATTTTGCTCTAAACCATAATATCGATGAAAAAATGGTTCGTAGGATTCTGGATAAAAAAGAATATCATATTCCGGTTGAAACTTTGAACAAGATTTGTGAAGCACGACAAATAAAACTTTCAAAATTTTTTGAAGATTTGAATCTTTAGAAATCCAAAAAATTACTTCATCTATTTTCTCCTGTCCTAAATGGTTTCCCCAACAATCTTAATGTTTATTATATCATACCCTATTTCAACGTAAAATGAATCTATCTTATAATGGATACCAAATATTTCCATTCAGATAATAGATAATTACTATCCTTGATATAAAAATTTTCACACTTCATTACTTGTAATAATTATATCCCTTCATGGGCTTAAGAATTAAAATAAATATAGGCTGGGAAGGCTAAGATAGCATTTTGACTATGGATGAGATTATCCCTAAATTAATTGGATTTAGTAATGCTAATTTTAATTATTGCTGCCACAAATTAACTTTTAGGGAATACAATCCCTAAAAATGGCTATATTTGGGGAATACAATCCCTAAAAAATGATTAAAAGAACTTTAGAAGAAAAAATAGAAAATCGTTTTGGAACTGGTAAGGCGATTCTTTTAATTGGCCCACGGCAAGTAGGTAAAACTACACTTTTTAATAAGTTGCTAGAGGACAAAGAATACCTGTTTTTGAATGGGGATGATCCTACTGTTAGGAAACTACTTACAAATCCTAATTTAGAGCAACTTAAAAATATAATAGGAAACTTCAAAATTGTTTTTATAGATGAAGCTCAACGCATTGATAATATAGGACTCACTTTAAAACTTGTTACCGACCAACTTAAATCCGTTCAGTTACTAGTGAGTGGGTCATCTGCTTTTGAATTGAATAATCATACACAAGAACCACTTACGGGCAGAAAATGGGAGTACCAGCTCTATCCAATATCCTGGACAGAATTTGAATCTAATGTAGGGTACTTAAAAGCTGAACAGCAATTAGAGTTGCGTGTGGTTTATGGTATGTATCCTGACGTGATTAACAATTTTGGTGAAGAAAAAGATACCTTAAAACAACTTACCGATAGCTATTTATATAAAGATATTCTTAGCTATGGGGGAATACGAAAACCAGAAATTTTAGAGAAGCTTTTAAGAGCTTTAGCCTTTCAAATAGGCAGCGAAGTAAGTTATAATGAGCTGGCTCAATTGTTAGGGATAGATAAAAAAACAGTGGCTACGTATATTGATTTATTATGTCAGGCATACGTTATTTTTAAACTCCCAAGTTTCAGTAAAAACTTACGAAACGAAATTAAGACCAATCAAAAAATCTATTTCTACGATACAGGGGTACGAAATATGATCATCGGTGATTTAAGCCCTATTGATATTCGCCAAGATAAAGGCAATCTTTGGGAGAATTTTTTAATTGCCGAACGCTTAAAGCATAATGCCTACAATGGTTCATTAGCCAAAGGCTATTTCTGGAGAACGGTATCACAACAAGAGATTGACTATGTAGAGGAAGAGGCAGGAAAATTAAAAGCTTTTGAAATTAAATGGAATCCTAAAAGTAAAGTAAAGGTTCCTAAGATTTTTGTAGAAGCTTACGACGCTCAAATTACATTAATTAATAAGGATAATTTTAGAGATATTTTAAATTGAAATTTTAATCATGGAAATTGACTATAATAGAGGTTCAGGATGGATCAAATGTGATCTTCATCTACATACTCCCGATACTAAGTTAAATCCGAAAGGTTTTGAGCTCGCAAGTGAAGAAGATAAGTGGTTGAAATACTGTGAAATAATCGAAAAATCAGATGTTCAAGTATTTGGCATCACTGATTATTTTTCATTTGAAAATTATTTCAAGTTTAAACATATTTTCTATAAAAAGTATTCAAATTCAAAGAAAGTCTTTTTTCCGAATATAGAGTTTCGTCTAGATGTATCTGTAAATAGAGGCGGTGAAGAAGTTAACTTGCATGTTATTTTTTCTAATGATAAAAATATAACTCAAGAAAAGTTGAGGGATTTTCTATCAAAATTGGAGAGCAATATAACAAATAATGGATCCATAGTTTATTGTGATAAATTAGTGACAACTGAGGATTTTAAAAAGGCAGCCATAAAATATTCAGAATTGAAAATTGCTTTAAAAAAAGTTTTCGGAAATGATGAGCCCTATCTAATCTTTGCAGCATCAAACAATCAAGGTTTAAGGGCTGATAATAAATCTCCAAGAAAAATGAATATTTCTGATGAGATTGATAAGATGTGTGATGGTTTTTTTGGCGGTGCTCAAAATACCGAGTGGTTTTTGAAAAAGGATAGATATGAAAAAGTTGCTAATTGTATACCTGAATTGTCTAAGCCTTGTCCTGTCCTAAGTGGGAGTGATGCACATTCGTTTGAGGATCTTAAAAATAAATTAGGGAAGGAATATACAAAAACGAATGATCGTCAGGAATTATGTGAAAAGTCTCAAATAACTTGGATAAAGGTTGAACCTACATTTGAAGGTCTTAAATACCTTACCTATGAACCCGAGGATAGGGTTTTTATTGGGACAAAACCTGAGGTTTTAGAAAGAGTAGATAAAAATAAAACGAAGTACATTTCTAAAATAGAGATTGATCAAATCGACGGCTATGACCAAAGTCAAGGTATATGGTTTCGAAATCAAGCTTTTTATCCAAGTAAAGAGTTAACTGCAATTATCGGTAATAAGGGGAATGGGAAAAGTGCACTTGCCGATATTACAGGCCTTCTTGGAAATTCACATAATGAAAGCTATTTTTCTTTTTTAGACATACACAGAAAGAAGTTTAGAAAGGGCAGTCTATCTGAGAATTTTAAGGCTAAACTAACGTGGGAGAGTGGTAACGCCGAAGAAAATTTTTTAAATGAACACATAGACTTAAATGCTGAAGAAAAGGTTAAGTATTTGCCGCAAAGTTATTTTGAGGAATTATGTAACGAGATAGATGATAATGAAAACTTTATCAGAGAATTAAATCAAGTTGTCTTTAAACATATTGATCATACAGATAGATTGGGTAAGGACTCTTTTGAAGATTTTATTCAAGAAGTAGAAAGAAACTGTAAATCTTCAATTGAAACACTTCAAGGAAATTTAAATGATATTAATTATGATATTGTAAATCTGTTAAATAAAGATACAAAGGAATACAAGGAGGGAATTGTAAGTAAAATTAAAAATCTTAACGAGGATTTAAAAAGCCATATTGAAAATAAGCCAAAAAATCCATTTCCAGAGGATACAGAAAGTAGTGACGAGGATAAAGATGCAGACGAGAATTACAAGAAATTAAAGGGTGAGGAAAAAAAGCTACAAGAAATTAAAGAACTTAGATTTAAATACACTGAGGAACTTGAAAAGCTAAGTGGTAATTTGATTGAATTGGGACAGATTGAATATCGGTTTCAAGAGGAACAGAATCAAATACAGACCTTTAGAGAAAGTGAAATTGAATATTTGGAAAAATATGATTTATCAATAGATGACATATTTCCAATGCCAATTTTCAATTTAAGTTCTATTCAAGATAAAATAAAATCCTTAGAAAAGGAAAAAATCAAGTATCAGTTGGAGTTAGGAAAAATTGAAACGGATTTATTCCAAACATGAAAATTTACTCTTTTAAGTCTTCATCACTTAGTATTCCCTTGATTTCTCCAGGACTATCATGTGGATTTCCATCTCCCGCAGACGATCACTTAGATGAGGGTATTGATCTAAACCGGGAATATATACGCAATAAAGATGCTACTTTTTTTGGTCGTGTAAGAGGTGATTCCATGATTGGGGCCGGACTAGAAGAGGGAGACCTTTTAATTATCGATAAAAGCTTGGAACCAAGAAATGGAAAAATCGCAGTCTGCTTTATAGATGGGGAATTCACAGTTAAGCGCATAAAAATCTCAGAGAAGACAATCTGGCTGACTGCAGAAAATGAAAGATACAAACCTATTCAAGTAACCCAGGATAATGATTTTCTTATCTGGGGGATTGTAACAACTGTTATAAAAGACCTATAGCATGTTCGCCCTAATAGACTGTAATAATTTTTACGCTTCCTGCGAAAGGGTTTTCAATCCAGATCTAATAGGTAAACCTGTTGTGGTGCTGTCTAATAATGATGGGTGTGTTATAGCCAGAAGCAATGAGGCTAAAGCGTTGGGCATTCCCATGGGTGCTCCGGCTTTTCAGTTAAAAGCGGAATTTAAAAAAGGCAACATACATATATTTTCCAGTAATTATGCTTTGTATGGGGATATGAGCAACCGGGTAATGAATATTTTATCTGATTTTTCTCCTGAAGCGGAAATCTATTCCATCGATGAGATCTTTCTAAAATTGAACGGGTTTGAATTCTATAACCTGGATGCTTATGGCCTGCAGATGATAAAGAGGATTAAAAGAAGTACCGGTATCCCTATTAGCGTTGGTATTGCTCCCACTAAATCACTGGCTAAAGTAGCTAATAAAATTGCGAAGAAATATACAGCTCGCACAAATGGAACCTATGTTCTGGATACTTCCGACAAAATAGAAAAAGCATTAAAGTGGACAGCTATTGGAGATGTCTGGGGCATCGGGAGAAGTTATCAGAATAAACTACAGCGCATCAAGGTACAGAACGCCTGGGATTTTGTACAACTGCCCAACCAGTACGTCCTCAGGGAAATGACTATTGTAGGTCACAGGCTGCAACGTGATCTTAGCGGAGTGCCTACCCTTTACCTAGAAGAAGTGGCCCTTAAAAAAAATATAGCTGTTACCCGCTCTTTTGAACGCATGTATGAACAATATGAGGATATTCATGAGCGTCTCGCAACGTACGCTTCTAAAATTTCCCTGAAGCTGCGTAAACAAAAAAGCTGCGCACAGGTGCTGTATGTTTTTTTACAGACCAATAAGCACAGGAAAGATCTGGTTCAATATAATCCGGGCATTACCCTGCATTTGCCCGTAGCTTCAAATTCTACCATTACCATTACCAAAGTTGCCCTGGAAGGCTTAAACCGAATCTTTAAAAAAGGGTATCACTACAAAAAGGCCGGGCTTATTGCCCTCGATCTCATTCCGGATGATGCCAAACAGTTATCTTTCTTTACCGGGGAAGATCCCAGGCACAAGATATTAATGCAAACGATTGACCGTATAAATAAAAATTGTTTTGATCAAGTTAAATTCGGAGGTCAGGATCTTAAAAAAGTTTGGAAAATGCAGCAAGCGCATTTATCTAAACGATATACCACAAGATTAAATGAAATTATTGAAATCAAATGCAGGTGACTTTAAATAAAAGGTATCTATTAGGAGAATTTCACTATAACTTATGATGTAACGGCTATTAAATCTGATCCAAAAATCTTTTTATGTCTAATGAGCAATTCAAACCAGTAGAAAATAATCTCATAAAATTGTCCAATTGTTCTATGTATGCTGAAGACATTTCTTTATTCAAAAATTTTAAGCCGTAATGCTTTGTTTCAGTTTAGAAAAGATTTCTTAGATTTTATATCCGCTTTACAATCTCCAATTCCCAGTTTCTCCTTCAGTACATTTATATCCTCACTCACTTTTCTCTCTACTACCCGTGCATAGATTTGAGTAGTAGAGAGCTTAGAATGACCCAACAACTTTGACACGGTTTCAATAGGTACACCATTTGATAAAGTTACCGTGGTTGCAAATGTGTGTCGGGCCACATGAAAGGTCAATTTTTTGTTTATTTCCAGTAGCCGAGCGATCTCTTTTAGATATGTATTCGTTTTTTGATTGGAGTATACAGGAAGTACTAAATGGGTATGCTGCATTTTTAGTCGGTATCTGTCCAGAAGTTCCTGGGCTTTGGGCAAAATAGGTATCTTAACAGGAGTGTCCGTTTTTTCACGTGCCGTATATATCCACTTATTACCATCAATCCCCGGCACAATGTTATCGGCAGATAAGTTTTTGACATCTATGTAGGATAGCCCCGTGTAACATGCAAAAACAAAAATATCCCGCGTTTGAAGCAACGCAGACCTTGACGATTGAAAACCCATGATTTTTTCAAGTTCCTCTTTACTTATAAAATCCCGTTCTGCCTTTGTGAACTTCAACGCAAATTTAGAAAAGGGATCTTTTTGTACCCATTCTAATTTTTGAGCAAGGTTCAGCAATTTTTTAAGGCGCTCCAAATGTTTCATCACACCATTATTTGAAGGTGCTGGCCTATGGCTTTTAGGTTTGTAGGTGCGTAAGAAATGTTCAAAATCCAGAATAAACCCATAATTGATCTGTTTTAGATAGATATCAGTTGATTTCATCTGAACACCTAAGAATTCATAAAGATATTTTTCAGTAGTGCGATAGTTCTTCATCGTACCTGGTTTTAATACCGTTTGCATATTCAGTGTATGGTAGTCAAGAATATCTGAAAGCTTTTTAAAAGAATCATCAACACCCATATACCTTGCCTTTATCGCAGCGGCACTAAGAACCTTGTTTTCATCCTGCAATTGGCGGAAGGACTCATAGATCTGGTTGTAAATCCTGTCAATGGATTTGTTTACCTGGATACTTTCTGTACAGCTTCCCCGTAGGCGACTCTTGCGTTCATCCCATAGGGTTAAGGTAATCCTGCGTTGCAGGCTGAGTTCAATACGCTCACTATTTAAAGTGATCCTGGCATAAAGAGGTGCCTTGCCTCCTTTGGCCTTGTTTGTTTTTGGGAAAATAGTAATTCCAAAAGTCACCGGATTTTTCATAATTCTTCGTTTTCAAATTAAACACAATGCGTGAAAACGAAAGTCAAATCAGCGTTTGGGCGATATCAGACCCTTTTTTAAGAGGTCACCGAATCGGACACATATTATATGATATTATATCAAATTCTATGAATGCCCTAAAATCATAAAACCTTGTCAATCATAAGATTAACAAGGTTTTGATGCCATTTAATAATGGACTTGGTCGGGGTGGCAGGATTCGAACCTGCGACCTCCTGCTCCCAAAGCAGGCGCGATGACCGGGCTACGCTACACCCCGAAATAAAAAGGTTGCGGAGAGTATGAGATTCGAACTCATGCGACAATTGCTCGTCGACAGTTTAGCAAACTGCTCCATTAACCACTCTGGCAACTCTCCTTTTTGAACGTCACATCCTTCTCAAAATGCGGATGCAAATGTATGTTTTACTTTAGTACTAAACAAGCGTTTTGACGATTTAGATAAAACTTTTATTGAATATTTTTCACTTATCCTTCTACCACTCTATTTTCCAATCAATAAGCAATCAAAAAAATTATTCAGGATATTCTATTCTCAGGTGATAAATATTATTCAACTTAGATTTTAGTACTTTTTTTATGATTTGTATTTCCTTAAAGGTAATGTCTGCATTTAAGAATTGCCCCTCATCCATTTGTTTATTGATTATCTTTTCTACAAATGAATCTATGAGCACAGCGGTAGGGTTTTTAAGACTTTTACTCGCTGCTTCCACACTGTCTGACATCATTAAAATAGCAGTTTCTTTACTAAAAGGTAAAGGTCCCGGGTATTTAAAATCTTCAACATTCACATTTTCGCTTTGCTCCTGCGCCTTTTTATAAAAAAAGAAAACAGTACTCGTGCCATGATGCGTTCTTATAAAATCTATAATACGATCTGGCAGATTATTCTTTCGAGCTATTTCAATGCCGTTTATAACGTGATCTATAATAATCTTAGCGCTTTCTATAGGCGATAGATCTTCGTGCGTGTTAATACCGGTAGATTGGTTTTCTATAAAGTCTGTGGGATTTGGCATTTTACCTATGTCATGATACAAAGCTCCTACCCTTACAAGCATTGTATTAGCTCCTATTTCGTTAGCTGCGGCTTCTGCAAGATTTGCAACGTTCAGGCTATGGTGAAACGTACCAGGAGCCTTATTTGCCAGTTCCTTTAGAAGTTTAGAATTTGTATCTGAAAGCTCAAGCAAAGAAAGGTCACTGACCAGACCAAAAATCTTTTCGTAAGCATAAATCAAGGGCTGAACAAAAAGCGTAGCAAGACCGCAGAGCACAAAAACACCTATTGTTTCTAACTCCAGATTCTGTATTGTGCCTTCATGTATAATGTGAAAAGCAAAATACCCCAAAATGTAAATAAACGTGATCTGGCCAACCGAAATAAATAAATTGGCGCGTTTATACAGCTCTGAAACAGTAAGAATAGTAACAATACCTGCAATGACCTGCAGAAACATGTATTCTGATGTATTTGGTACAATAAAACCCAACAGCAAAATCGTGATTACATGGGTAAAAAGCCCCAATCTGGCATCAAAAAACGCCTTCAGCACAAGTGGTAAAATACAGAGCGGAACCACATAAACGTAGTTTGCATTATATTTAACAACTATCGTAGTGAGAAGCACCATCAGGATTATGTTGAAAAATATAAATGTGATTTTTGTGTTGTTCTCAAAAACCAATTCCCTATAATTCCGAATAAAAAGCAACAGCATTACTAGGGCTACCAGAACTAACAGAACGTAACCAAAAACTACCCAATTATATTTTGAAGCCGTCCAGGATTGTGATTCGTATTCCGCTTTAAGCGAATTCAAAATTTGGTAAGTGCTTTCTTCTACAATTTCACCCTTAGCCACAATGCGGCTTCCTTTAGTAATTACACCACGAGTGGGTGAGATCTTGTCAAGTTCTGCTTGTAACTCTTTATTGGTGAGTTTTTCGTCAAAAACAACATTGGGTTGCACCACTTCAAAGAAAACCTCTTTAAAGTTATTAGTCGCCTCTTTATAAGGTCCTGAAGTGAGCCTTCTGTTTATAATGCGTGTAACCTCGTCTGTGGTGTTTAAATTATCAATAACGGCTTCTTCAACTTCATTACCGCGACGCAAGTAAATGGGAGCATCATCGTCAAAAGCCGAAATATCACTTATAACACCATATTTATAGATATCTGTAAGGATCTTTGAGCCAAAGCTTTTGAGTTTATCCAGATGATTTTGAAAAATTGAATCTGTAAAAACTGCAGAAAACTGGTTCTCATAGTTAGCCATAACCTCTTCTGCTCCTTCTTGATCGTAGGTAAAATAAGGTATGATGCTACGTTCTGCATTGGCGCGTTCTTCCTCAAGTTGCTCCTTATTTTTGAGAATTGCAAAATCTACAGGGGCATACAGATTGTCGTATTGCCAAGGTTTATTTTGCTGAAAATCAAACTGAAACTTCCCGCTTTTTGGAAATAAATAAACTATGAGAATGGTGCTGGCAATACAAAGTAAGATCTTGTATAGCAAGCCTTGATTTTTATAAAATCTATTTAAAAGGTCCTTCATAAATTAAAGACAAGTGTGGTAAAAGTACTAAAATTAAGTGCAAGAGCGCATTAGTATGAACAGCTTAAAGAATCGGCTTTTCGAGTTAATTTCATTAAATTCGCAGACACTAATTCGCAAATAGACATATATGAGCAAAGAAGTCGTCATAGTTTCTGCCGCACGCACGCCTATAGGTAGTTTTATGGGCAGTTTATCTTCTGTGAGTGCTACTCAATTAGGCAGTGCAGCAATAAAAGCAGTGTTGGCTAAGATCAAGCTAGATCCTGCTCTGGTGACAGAAGTATATATGGGTAATGTTGTACAAGCCGGCGTAGGTCAGGCACC
Source organism: Leeuwenhoekiella sp. A16 (assembly GCF_047946675.1). GTDB lineage: Bacteria > Bacteroidota > Bacteroidia > Flavobacteriales > Flavobacteriaceae > Leeuwenhoekiella. The sequence goes on along the minus strand of NZ_CP172313.1, from coordinate 3,187,525 downwards.
AGCGAGACAAGCAGCATTAGGTGCAGGTATTCCAGATACTGTGCCATGTACTACTGTAAACAAAGTTTGTGCATCTGGCATGAAAGCAGTGATGATGGCAACGCAATCTATTTTATTAGGTGATAATGATATCGTTATAGCGGGTGGCATGGAAAATATGAGCCAAATACCACATTACGTGCACATGCGCAATGGTGTAAAATTTGGCCCTTCTACTTTAATAGATGGTATGCAGAAAGACGGTCTTGTAGATGCATATGACGGCAATGCAATGGGTGTTTGTGCAGACGCTTGCGCGAAAGAATATAATTTTACAAGAGAAGAGCAAGATGCATTTGCAGTTAAGTCTTATGAGCGTTCTGCCGCAGCATGGGCAGATGGCAGGTTTGATGATGAAGTAATTCCCGTTGAAGTACCACAAAGACGTGGAGAACCAGTTTTAGTTAAGGAAGATGAAGAATTTAAAAACGTACGTATGGAAAAAATTTCCAGCTTGCGTCCTGCATTTTCTAAAGATGGTACTGTAACTGCTGCAAATGCTTCAACCATTAATGATGGTGCAGGTGCCGTAATATTGATGAGTAAGGATAAAGCAGATGAATTGGGTTTAACCCCGCTTTGCACAATTAAAAGTTATGCTGATGCTGCACAGGAACCAGAATGGTTTACGACAGCTCCTTCAAAAGCTCTTCCTAAAGCTTTAGATAAAGCAGGTTTAAAATTAGAAAATATTGATTTCTTCGAATTTAATGAAGCTTTCTCTGTTGTGGGTTTGGCAAATATGAAAATTCTGGGATTAACAGACGAGAATGTAAATGTAAACGGTGGTGCTGTTTCACTGGGTCATCCTTTGGGTTGTAGCGGTGTGCGAATTTTGATTACATTGATCAATGTATTAAAACAAAAGAACGCAAAACTAGGTGCTGCTGCTATATGTAATGGTGGCGGTGGTGCATCGGCTATGATAATTGAACGCCCTATTTAACAACTCCTATTAAATAAGATCCCTGCCTGATGAATTACGGCATTTGTCCTCTAAGTATTATACCTATGCGTATCGAACCTGCAGATCAGGGCGAAATGGTAAATCAGGTACTCTACGGCGAATTTTTTAAAGTTCTGGAAATCCGAAAAAAGTGGAGCAGAATCCGCCTTGCTCATGACAATTATGAAGGCTGGATAGATAATAAGCAATACCAGCTTATTGAAGCAGAACAATACAACCAGGCAGAAGACAAAGACACTTTGCTGGCGTCTGACATATTACAAATGGTTAGCGGTAATGATCATGTAATTATTAGTATTCCTCTGGGAGCTACAGTTAGCAATCTTGAATTAACTTCTCATTCTTATGAAGGTAATTCTGTTAGTGAGAAAAATGGTAAAGAAGCTTTACTACATACTGCCCTACTTTATTTAAAAAGTCCTTATTTATGGGGAGGTCGCACTCCTTTTGGGCTCGATTGCAGCGGTTTTACACAAATGGTTTATAGATTAAACGGGCATCAATTATTTCGCGATGCATCGCAACAAGCTGCACAAGGTGAGCCATTAAGTTTTATAGAAGAGAGTGAGCCCGGTGACCTGGCCTTTTTTGACAATGACGAGGGCGCTATTACTCACGTAGGCATTATGATGCAGGATAATCACATCATACACTGCCATGGTGAAGTGCGTATTGATCGTATAGACCACTCCGGGATTTATAATGCTGAAAGACGTATACACACCCACAAATTAAGGGTGATTAAGAAGATTATTTAATATTATTTACCTGATTTTAAAGCTAAATAGAACGATTTTTATGTTTTAAAACCGGTTTTTTATACTAAAAAGTGGCTAATCCTGGTACTTTGCCTTCTTAGAACCTGCGTAGATATCATATTTTACAAAACGCGATTCTAAAGCTCCGTTATACATCTTTATTTTTCTGGAGGTACGTAGACCTACATGTTTTAAAGCTTCAAGATTAGAAGTAATAAACCATGCTTCGGTTCCCGGGTAACTTTGTTTTAAAGTATCACCTATATTTTTGTAGAAACTTTCAATATCAACTTCAAGTCTTTCGCCATACGGCGGATTAAACACCATCTGTAAGTGACGCTCCTTTTGCTTTTCAGTTTTAAAGAAATCCTCGTGCTTTACAGTGATAAATTCACTAAGCTCTGCATTTTTAATATTCTCTTTTGCTTTTTCAATGGCAGAAGGTGCCTTGTCATAGCCTGTTATTTCAAAATGAAACTCGGTCATTTTCTTCAATGCTCCTGCTTCAATTATATCAAAAAGATCGGGATCCCAATCTTTCCAGTTTTCAAAAGCGAACTGTCTTCTGTTTAAATTAGGAGGAATATTACAGGCGATCATCGCAGCTTCTATAAGCATCGTACCGCTACCACACATGGGGTCTATAAAATCACTATGTCCCTTCCAGCCGCTAAGCAATAAAAGACCGGCAGCAAGAACTTCATTTATAGGCGCGATATTAGTAGAAGTCCTGTAGCCGCGTTGATGCAATGAAACACCAGAACTATCTAAAGATACTGTACAGGTATTAAATTTTATATGTATATCAATACTTAAACCGGGAAATTTTAGATCTACATCGGGTCTTCTCCCTGTAGTCTCCCTAAATTGATCTACAAGAGCATCTTTCGCTTTAAGCGCAACATATTGTGAGTGCGTGAAAACCTCACTATGAACCGTGGCATTGATGGCAAAAGTGCCATCAACAGGCATATAGTCGCTCCAGTCTATACTTTTTACAGCATTGTAAAGCTCATCTTCATTTTTAATGGTGAAAGCGGCTATAGGTTTTAGAATTTTAATTGCTGTACGGCAACACAAATTGGCTTTATACATAAAACCGGTATCCCCACTAAAACTCACACTGCGCACCCCGGGTTCAATATCACCCGCCCCCAGATTACGAAGTTCTGTTGCTAATATATCCTCAAGGCCAAAGAGAGTTTTGGCCACCATTTTAAAGTTAGATGCCATGAAAAAAATTTAGATTACAAAAATAAGCTAATTTTACAGGCTATATACTACCAACCGAAGACTTGTATTTTATGACGTTTATTCTGCCTGTTATTGCGGTAATTATTGGCTTTTTAATAACGATTATCTTTAAACCGGCCCTATCTACAGGGATAAAGCTCTTGCTTTCTTTTAGCGGCGCCTTCTTACTTTCTGTAACAGTTTTTGAGTTTTTGCCAGAGCTATATTCTTCAGGTGTTAAAGATGTGGGTATTTTTATAATGGCAGGTCTACTTCTTCAAATTTTATTAGAATTTTTATCTGGAGGTGCAGAACATGGTCACATGCACGTAGACGGGACGATGAAAACCATACCGTGGATGCTTTTCTTAAGCCTGTGCGCTCACGCGACACTTGAAGGTTTTCCTCTTTCTGAAAACAGAGATCTGCTTTATGGTATCGTAGTGCATAAAATACCCATAGCAGTTATCATCAGTTCATTTCTCGGATTTTCAAATATTTCTAAAACACAAATAGCGCTGTTTCTAATACTTTTTGCTGCAATGACACCTTTAGGCAGCTGGTTGGGAAGTATGAATACCTGGTCTGAAGTAGCAAAAGTTAGGATAAATGCACTCGTAGTAGGAGTACTTTTACATGTATCAACAACAATTTTATTTGAATCTTCAAAGAATCACCAGTTCAACACCTCAAAATTTCTTGTAATCATCTTAGGTATAGCACTAGCTTATTTTTTATAATATGTATAGCAAAGAAGAATCAAAACAGGTACGGGAACAATTCTGGATATTCTTTGGAAAGCGCTATCCGCGAAAGTGGATCTTGTACGACACCAAAGTAAAAGAGATGAATCTTAAATTCTCTTTTAACAATCATGAAGCTCTGGTTTCTATAGACATTGAAACATTAGACGAAACGATACGGGAATATTATTTTGAAAGATTTACAAGTCTGAAAAAATTGATGCAGACTGAAATTTCTGAAGATTTGATCTTTGAAGAGAACTATGTACGCACCAGCGGCAAGGTCATTTCACGAATTTATTTAAAACTGGCCCAGGTAAACATTCATAATAAAAATCAATGGCCGGAAGTGTTTGAATTTTTCCATACTAATATGGAGAAAATTGAGATATTCTGGATTGAATATCAGGATTTTATTACTGCTTAAATTACATCATAAAAAATAAACAAATAGTGGCAAATACTTCCCCCCAACACAAAAAAATGCCAAATTAGGTGATTATACGGGATTCGCTCAATAGCATAAAAAATAATTCCCACAGTATAAAAAGCACCGCCAGCCATGAGAAAATTAAGACCAGTATCTGTTGTTTTAGCAACCAATTCCTGAAAATCAAAAACGATAAGCCAACCCATTGCGAGATATAGAAGCAATGAAAAAAGTTCAAACTTACCTGTAAAGAATATTTTAAGTACAGTTCCCAGTGCTGCAATTCCCCAGACTATCCAGAAAATAAGCCAACCTGCTCCCTTTTCTAATGTTATTAAAGCAACTGGCGTATAGGTGCCGGCAATAAGAATATAAATGCTAATATGATCAATTTTACGTAAAATGTATTTCCATTTTACATGACTTACGGCATGATAAACAGTTGATGCTGAATATAATATTATAATTGAAATCGCATAAAACCATATACTCATAGTGCTATATTCTCCTCTTCCTGTATTAAAAACAAATAAAAAGAATAAACCCACTATACCCAGCAAAACACCTATGGCATGTGAGGCTGCGTTTAAGAATTCTTCATCCTTATAATTCATGCCTGTAAAATTAACGCGCTGTCAAACAAAAGAGTAGTTTTATTGAAAGAAATTGCTAAATCAACTATTATATGAGCAAGATTGAAAGCTGATTTTAATGATTAAAAAGCCATTTTTTTTCGAGAATTGTAGCGTTTTCTGAAGATATCCAATAGAAAGATTGGTATTCTAGTGGGTTTTCCACTTAAATCAGGCGGTTTTCACTGATTTTATTACGCTGATTTTAGTCAATTCTGGTCGATTTCCGCTCGTTTTGGGCAGATTTTGAAGCATGGTGTTCTGTAATGTAGTTGGGTATAGCGCAAAAAAAAATCCCCATCAATTGAATGATGAGGATTTTAAAACAAGGCGGCGACCTACTCTCCCACGAGATGCAGTACCATCGGCGCAAACGGGCTTAACTACTCTGTTCGGAATGGTAAGAGGTGAGCCCCGTCGCTATAACCACCTTAAATCTTTCCCCTTTCTATCTTCTCTTTGAGAAGATAGCGCTACCTATTTTTAATCCCTCCCTTTTGGGGAGGACAGGTGGGGCTAATAAGTTAACATACTGGGCAATAATAAGGAATATCAAGAAGTGATAGTTCACTTTGAAAAGTAAAGAGTGTCACCCCCCACTTACAAGAAGTGGGGAGGACGATTGTACATAAGCTTACGGGTTATTAGTACTACTCGGCTATGACATTACTGCCTTTACACCTGTAGCCTATCAACGTGGTCGTCTCCCACGGCCCTTTAAAGAAATCTCATCTTGTGGTGGGTTTCGCGCTTATATGCTTTCAGCGCTTATCCCTTCCCGACATAGCTACCCAGCAGTGCTCCTGGCGGAACAACTGGTACACCAGCGGTCAGTTCAACCCGGTCCTCTCGTACTAGGGTCAAATCCACTCAAATTTCTAGCGCCCACTATAGATAGAGACCGAACTGTCTCACGACGTTCTGAACCCAGCTCGCGTGCCACTTTAATGGGCGAACAGCCCAACCCTTGGGACCTTCTCCAGCCCCAGGATGTGACGAGCCGACATCGAGGTGCCAAACCCCCCCGTCGATGTGAGCTCTTGGGGGAGATCAGCCTGTTATCCCCGGAGTACCTTTTATCCTTTGAGCGATGGCCCTTCCATGCGGAACCACCGGATCACTATGCTCTACTTTCGTACCTGATCGACCTGTATGTCTCTCAGTCAAGCTCCCTTATGCCATTGCACGCTACACACGATTGCCAACCGTGTTGAGGGAACCTTTAGAAGCCTCCGTTACTCTTTTGGAGGCGACCACCCCAGTCAAACTACCCACCAAGCACTGTCCTTCCAATGGAAGTTAGGCTTCAAACAAGTAAAGGGTGGTATTTCAACAATGACTCCACCACGCCTGGCGACGCAGCTTCAAAGTCTCCCACCTATCCTACACATCACTTGTCCAAAGTCAATACTAAGCTATAGTAAAGGTTCACGGGGTCTTTTCGTCCCATAGCGGGTAATCGGCATCTTCACCGATACTACAATTTCACCGAGCTCATGGCCGAGACAGTGTCCAGATCGTTGCACCATTCGTGCAGGTCGGAACTTACCCGACAAGGAATTTCGCTACCTTAGGACCGTTATAGTTACGGCCGCCGTTTACCGGGGCTTCAATTCAATGCTTTGCCGAAGCTAACATCTCCTCTTAACCTTCCGGCACCGGGCAGGTGTCAGGCCCTATACATCATCTTTCGATTTAGCAGAGCCCTGTGTTTTTGATAAACAGTCGCCTGGACCTCTTCACTGCGGCCCCACCGGAGTGGGGCGACCCTTCTCCCGAAGTTACGGGTCGATTTTGCCTAGTTCCTTAGCCATGAATCTCTCGAGCACCTTAGAATTCTCATCCCAACTACCTGTGTCGGTTTACGGTACGGGCTGCTTCACTCGCTTTTCTTGGAAGGTACTCCACTGGATTATCACCGTGGCCGTGGCCGTAGTGTACTATCCCTACCTTACGGTAGGTTCAACGTGCTATTCCGTCAGCACGCACCAGCTTTATACCTCCGTCACTTTTAACGTGAGCAGGTACAGAAATATTAATCTGTTGTCCATCCACTACCCCTTTCGGGTTCGCGTTAGGTCCCGACTGACCCCCAGCTGATTAGCATGGCTGGGGAAACCTTGGTCTTTCGGTGTGCGGGTTTCTCGCCCGCATTATCGTTACTTATGCCTACATTTTCTTTTGTAACCAATCCAGCATACCTCGCAGTACACCTTCAACTTTGTTACAATGCTCCCCTACCCATCTTTCGATGCCATAGCTTCGGTAGTATGTTTATGCCCGATTATTATCCATGCCGGACCGCTCGACTAGTGAGCTGTTACGCACTCTTTAAATGAATGGCTGCTTCCAAGCCAACATCCTAGCTGTCTGGGCAGTCCAACCGCGTTTTTTCAACTTAACATACATTTGGGGACCTTAGCTGATGGTCTGGGTTCTTTCCCTCTCGGACATGGACCTTAGCACCCATGCCCTCACTGCACATAAACATTTTATAGCATTCGGAGTTTGTCAGGAATTGGTAGGCGGTGAAGCCCCCGCATCCAATCAGTAGCTCTACCTCTATAAAACTATATGCACGCTGCACCTAAATGCATTTCGGGGAGTACGAGCTATTTCCGAGTTTGATTGGCCTTTCACCCCTACCCTCAGGTCATCCCAAGACTTTTCAACGTCAACGGGTTCGGTCCTCCACTATGTGTTACCACAGCTTCAACCTGCCCAAGGGTAGATCACACGGTTTCGCGTCTACTCAACCTAACTAAACGCCCTATTCAGACTCGCTTTCGCTACGGATCCGCACCTGAAGTGCTTAACCTTGCTAGATAAAGTAACTCGTAGGCTCATTATGCAAAAGGCACGCCGTCACAGAACAAGTCTGCTCCGACCGCTTGTAGGCGTATGGTTTCAGGATCTATTTCACTCCCTTGTTCAGGGTTCTTTTCACCTTTCCCTCACGGTACTGGTTCACTATCGGTCTCTCAGGAGTATTTAGCCTTGGCGGATGGTCCCGCCAGATTCATACAGGGTTTCACGTGCCCCGCACTACTCAGGATACCACTATCGATAACGTTCTTTACTTATACCGGACTATCACCGTCTATGGTTTGGCTTTCCAACCAATTCTAATTCATTGCGCATCAAATGTCGTGGTCCTACAACCCCGATACTGCCGTAACAGTATCGGTTTGGGCTAATCCGAGTTCGCTCGCCGCTACTATCGGAATCACTATTGTTTTCTCTTCCTCCGGGTACTTAGATGTTTCAGTTCCCCGGGTTCGCCTCCTTGCGGATAATACATCTTCAATGTACTGGGTTGCCCCATTCGGATATCTGCGGATCAATTTGTATGTGCCAATCCCCGCAGCTTTTCGCAGCTTATCACGTCCTTCATCGCCTCTGAGAGCCTAGGCATTCCCCATACGCCCTTATTTAGCTTATTGTACTTTTTGCTCTTTAATCTTATTCTAATGAGTTCTATCTATTTGGTGTATTTAAGTATTGCTACCTAAATACGCTCTTATATTCTCTCGTATTCTTATTATTTCCCAATATGTCAATGAACTTTTTTCAATAAGTCTCCTTATTAAAAGGCTTGTCTTTGCTAATATCCCATAAACCTTAAGTTTATCTATATCTCGACAAGCGTATGTGGAGAATATCGGAGTCGAACCGATGACCTCCTGCGTGCAAGGCAGGCGCTCTAGCCAGCTGAGCTAATCCCCCATTATAAATTCAGAATTTAGAATTCAGAATTTAGAATTTAGAATTCTCAACTTCTAAAATTTCCTTCAAATTTTCAATCAATGAACTTTAAGTCTCTAGTTTTTACCTTTAACTTATCTGCACCTCAGGCACAAAGTAGTCTCAGGCAGACTCGAACTGCCGACCTCTACATTATCAGTGTAGCGCTCTAACCAGCTGAGCTATGAGACTGTCCTTTATCAGAGAGTATGACCTTCTTCATTATAAAGAAGGCCGTATCTCTAACAAAATATCTTGAATTAACAGCTATAAAGACCAAAATGTCCTTTTAAACCCTATGTCTTTCCTTAAAGTCGCGTCTTTATCTCAATTACTTGAGAAAAGCTCTAGAAAGGAGGTGTTCCAGCCGCACCTTCCGGTACGGCTACCTTGTTACGACTTAGCCCCAGTTACCGGTCTTACCCTAGGCCGCTCCTTACGGTGACGGACTTCAGGTACCCCCAGCTTCCATGGCTTGACGGGCGGTGTGTACAAGGCCCGGGAACGTATTCACCGCATCATGGCTGATATGCGATTACTAGCGATTCCAGCTTCACGGGGTCGAGTTGCAGACCCCGATCCGAACTGTGACCGGTTTTATAGATTCGCTCCTCCTTACGAAGTGGCTGCTCTCTGTACCGGCCATTGTAGCACGTGTGTGGCCCAGGACGTAAGGGCCGTGATGATTTGACGTCATCCCCACCTTCCTCACAGTTTGCACTGGCAGTCTTGTTAGAGTTCCCGACATGACTCGCTGGCAACTAACAACAGGGGTTGCGCTCGTTATAGGACTTAACCTGACACCTCACGGCACGAGCTGACGACAACCATGCAGCACCTTGTAATCTGTCCGAAGAAAAATCTGTTTCCAAATCTGTCAGACTACATTTAAGCCCTGGTAAGGTTCCTCGCGTATCATCGAATTAAACCACATGCTCCACCGCTTGTGCGGGCCCCCGTCAATTCCTTTGAGTTTCATTCTTGCGAACGTACTCCCCAGGTGGGTTACTTATCACTTTCGCTTGGCCACTGAGCCCTTAATTAGGCCCAACAGCTAGTAACCATCGTTTACGGCGTGGACTACCAGGGTATCTAATCCTGTTCGCTCCCCACGCTTTCGTCCATCAGTGTCAATCAATTATTAGTAGCCTGCCTTCGCAATCGGTATTCTATGTAATATCTATGCATTTCACCGCTACACTACATATTCTAGCTACTTCATAACAATTCAAGGCCAACAGTATCAATGGCAGTTCTACAGTTGAGCTGCAGACTTTCACCACTGACTGATTGGCCCACCTACGGACCCTTTAAACCCAATGATTCCGGATAACGCTTGCACCCTCCGTATTACCGCGGCTGCTGGCACGGAGTTAGCCGGTGCTTATTCATACGGTACCGTCATCGGACTACACGTAGTCCTTATTCTTCCCGTATAAAAGCAGTTTACAACCCATAGGGCCGTCTTCCTGCACGCGGCATGGCTGGATCAGGCTTCCGCCCATTGTCCAATATTCCTCACTGCTGCCTCCCGTAGGAGTCTGGTCCGTGTCTCAGTACCAGTGTGGGGGATCTCCCTCTCAGGACCCCTACCTATCGTAGCCTAGGTGTGCCGTTACCACACCTACTAGCTAATAGGACGCATGCTCATCTTGTACCGTAACCTTTAATAAATAAGTGATGCCACTCATCTATACTATGGGGGATTAATCCAAGTTTCCCTGGGCTATACCCCAGTACAAGGCAGATTGCATACGCGTTACGCACCCGTGCGCCACTCGTCAGCTTCCCGAAGGAACTGTTACCGTTCGACTTGCATGTGTTAGGCCTGCCGCTAGCGTTCATCCTGAGCCAGGATCAAACTCTTCATCGTTGTTTCTTATATACTATTCAACGACTTCAAGGAAAATTTAGGTGTAACAAATAAATCTGTTACGAGCTCAAAATGGTCATTCTAGTCTTTAATTTCTAGTATTATTTACTTCTAAATAATACGCGCTGTCAATTCAATAAATCAATGAACTTCAAGTTGTTTAACCAACTCTATTCTTGCTAGATGTAAGGGAGTTGAACCCCTATTTTAAAAACAAATCCTAAACTCGTTTTTCTTAACCTCTCATCTTGTTTTAGAACTTCACTTACTCTCTCTGTAAGCGGCTGCAAATATACAACTCTTTTTCTTTAACTACCAAAACTTTTTTTAAGTTTTTTTTAGTGAATATTTTTGAAGATTTGTAAGAACTTTCCGACGTGTTTTTCAACTAAACCGGAAGGCAAAGATACTACGCTTTTTTAATCTTGCAAGCACTTTGCTAATCTTTTTTTGCATTATTTTTAAAGAACATTCCCCGCAACACTTTCGTGTTATTTGGGTCGGCAAAGATACTCTAGATTTTTAAACCTGCAAGTATTTTTTTTATTCTTTTTAAATAATTTTTAGAACGTTTCCCTAACCACCTTTTCCGTTTTTAGGGAGCGCAAATATAGAAAGGTTTCTCGACTGAGCAAGCTTAATTTTGTCATTTTTTTAATATTTTTTACTTACGCTTCATTATCAAATAAATACAATTTTATAAACATGCCTTTTTTATGAATTTATAAATTGCTAGTCTGTTTTTAGGATCCATATTTGACAATTCAACTATAAAATTCAACTCATGGGTTGTATTTAAATAGTTGATATACTTCTATTATATATATTAGATCTTATAAACTAAACTATACTCATCATGAAAACAGGTTTAATGCTATTATTAATTCTTTTCAATACTATTATATATAGTCAGGAACAAGGAACAACAATTAAGGTATCTGTAAATAATATTGCAGGAACAGAAGGAACTGTACAATTTGGCCTCTATACCCAAGAGACATTTATGGTAGCACCTCCTCTGCAATCTGCAGAAGGAACAATAGAAGAGGGCAAAACAACAGTCACCTTTAATAATATAGAACCAGGAAATTATGCTGTGCTTTGCTACTATGACAAAAATGATAACAAGCAAATGGACTTTGACACAAACGGAATGCCCCTAGAAAGCTATGGCTCTTCTAACAACAATATGACTATGGACCACCACAATGGGAAGATTCAAAATTTGAAGTACAGCAAGATCCTATAATACTTGAAATAAGACTTTAGATTTAAGGTCGTATATAGTAGAAGTCTCTTATATATAATAGGAGACTTTTTTGTTATAGAAAAACCCCAACTTTTAAATGAATTTTAATAAATTTTATCAATAGCTAATGTACTTTTGTCAATGTAAAATTAAAGTATGACGATCACTCAATTAAAATATGTACTGGCTGTTGCCGAAAATCAAAATTTCACGAAAGCTGCAGAGAAGACTTTTGTAACGCAGCCTACCTTAAGTATGCAAATACAGAAACTAGAAGATGAGCTGGACATTCTCATATTTGATCGCGGTAAAAAACCTATTGAACTAACTGAAATAGGAAAGAAGATTGTTAACCAGGCACGAAATATTGTAAATGAAGCAAATCGCATTTCTGATATAGTAGATCAACAAAAGGGTTTTATAGGTGGAGAGTTTAAACTAGGTGTAATACCTACTGTGATGCCAACACTACTCCCCATGTTTCTTCGCAATTTCATCAATAGATACCCTAAGGTGAAATTAAAGATTGAAGAAATGCCAACTGAAACTATTATAGGCAAACTTGAAGAAGGTCATCTTGATGCAGCAATTGCAGCGACTCCTTTACATGCTGAAAATATAAAAGAACGTCCTCTTTATTACGAGCCTTTCGTTGCTTATATACCACAAAATCACAAATTACATCATCAAAAAAGTTTAACTACAGCAGATCTTGATCTTAATGATATGTTACTATTAGAAGATGGGCACTGTTTTAGAGACGGGGTTATCAACTTATGTAAGACAAACAGAAATTTTGAAGAGGAAGTTTTTTCGCTGGAAAGCGGAAGTTTTGAAACGCTTATAAAACTGGCTAATGAAGGTTTAGGTATGACCCTTCTCCCCTACCTGCATACTTTAGAGATTAAAGATAGCGAGAAGCAATACTTGCATCATTTCACAGAACCTGCACCCGCAAGAGAAGTAAGTTTATTATATCATAAGAGCGAACTCAAAATGCAGATCATAGAAGTATTGCGATCTACAATAGCCGGCGTAGTAAAAGGAGCTATTACTTTTCAAAATGTACAAATAATAAGTCCGTTGCCGAAGCAATAAAAAACAGCTTTAAAGCAAAAAAAGCCTCCGTACGGAGGCTTTTATATTTTAAGGATTTAAGTATACCAGACAATTATCAAGTTCTGGATGTGTTTTTGTAAGATTGATAATCCATACACGCAATTCCTCTATTTCATAAGGAAGTAAACGTTTGACTGCTTTTTCTAATTCTTTGCAGAAAAGTACGGCGTCAAAACTAACTTTGTTAAGTATAGTTTTGGTGTACTCAAACATTGCTCTTGCCATATTTGATCTGATTATGATTAAAACTTGGTTAGGTAGTTTTAAAGCTATATTTCTGTTTTAAGATTGATTTCATAAATATAACAATAAATCTTTATGATTTTACGATTTTGTTAATTTTCTTACTATCAATTTTTACTAAAATCTGTTGTCGCCATCTAATAAGTCACCTAATCCACCCAATATGCTTCCTTCTCCTTTATCTTTTCCGCCCATTTTAGGTGCAGCAGCCCAAACACGATTAGCGAGTCTGCTAAATGGTAGTGATTGTATAAATACGGTTCCTGGTCCTGTAAGTGTGGCAAAGAAAATCCCTTCACCTCCAAAAATGGTATTCTTGATCCCGCCTACAAATTCTATATCATAATTAACTGTATGATCAAAACCTATGATGCAACCCGTATCAACGCGCAATTTTTCACCTGGTAAAAGTTCTTTTTTTGCAGTAGTACCACCAGCGTGAACAAATGCCATACCGTCGCCTTCTAATCGCTCCATGATGAAACCTTCACCACCAAATAGCCCACGGCCTAATTTTTTAGAAAATTCTATACCAATAGAAACCCCCTTGGCAGCACATAAAAACGCATCTTTCTGGCAAATAAACCGCCCGCCACTAAGAGAAAGATCAATAGGGATGATCTTGCCAGGATAAGGAGCCGCAAAACTCACCTTCTTTTTACCTAGAATAGTGTTGTAAAAAACAGTCATGAACAGACTTTCACCGGTAAGTAATCTTTTGCCTGCACCAAAAAGCTTGCCCATTAAACCTTTATCATTTTTAGAACCATCACCAAAGATCGTTTCCATTTTAATACCTTCTTCCATCATCATAAAGGTTCCGGCTTCTGCAATCACTCCTTCTTGTGGGTCTAGCTCTATCTCTACATATTGCATTTCTTCCCCAAAGATCTTATAGTCTATTTCATGTGCTGTCATTTCAAAAATATTTTGGTTTATTCATCAAATAGGTAGTATGTAAAAGGATATTGTTACACAAAAAGCAACTATTTATTTCGCTTTTATAGTCCATTCAAAATTAAAAGTACTCACTGCGATACCATCTTCATTAGTTCCTTTTGATTGCATCCAGAAAGTTTGCCCCTCGCCAGTATCCAGTGCAGCAGCTATAGCATCATCAATTTTCTTACCGTCATCACATACAAACGTAATCTTACCAACAGCTTTTTTAGTAAACGTAGCATTGTTAGACGCTACAAGCATCGATATTTTTTTACCGCTGCTTTTTATTTGATTGATAACCATGATGCCTGTACTCAATTCTGCTGCCATACCCTGTACTGCCCAAAACATAGAATTAAAAGGATTTTGATTAATCCATTTATACTTTACAGTTGTGGTACAACTTGTTGTACTTATTGTTCTTACGCGCACGCCACACAGCCATGCAGACGGTAGCTTAAACATTAAAAACTTATTGAACTTACCAGGGCTTAGTGACATAATGTAGCTTATTACTTTTATAAAAAAAGAGCAATATAAGAAAAGCCTGCAATACTCGTTATTGTTAATTTTATGTTAATAATTAGTACTATGCAATACAAAATACCTGCTTTTGTATATATATTTGCATAAGAAAATAATAAGCAATGGAAACTAGCATAACATCAAATCAAAAAAACGTCGCAACTTTTATTCATTTATCAACCTTTTCTAAGTACTTCATACCATTTGGGAATTTTGTATTTCCATTAATATTATGGATGTCACAGAAAAAAGAATCTGCTTTTATAGATAATCATGGTCGTCGTGCTCTTAATTTTCAAATGAGCATGTTACTCTATGTAATCGCAGTTGTAATTCTGGCAGTTCCTTTTATAGTATTTCAGGCATTACAACTTGCAGATGGAAATCGTTATTATGATTTTGAAGATCATTTTGAACATCTTTCATCAATAGGAGAGCTTTCAGGATTACTCATCATAATCTTCACATTTGCAGCTCTTCTAGTAGGTCTCTTTATAATGGAGATCATTGCAGTAATATCTGCAGCGGTAAATGCCAGCAGAGGCCTGGACTATAAATACCCATTAAGTATCAATTTTATTAAACCTACTACCTATGATAACACTACGGTAGCTTCGGCCTAATCAACCGATGAGAATATTCATTCATCAATCAAAAAACGCACAGTTATTAATCGATTTTAATATGAGAATCTATGAAGATTGAAAACACAAAAGCGCAGATGCGTAAAGGTGTTCTGGAATACTGCATTCTCTCCATCTTAAAAGATGAAGATGCATATGTAGCAGAAATTCTTGAAACACTTAAAGACGCCAGATTGCTTGTGGTAGAAGGAACAATATATCCCCTACTCACCCGGCTTAAAAATGCGGGTCTTCTCAATTATCGCTGGGAAGAATCTACCAGCGGCCCACCACGTAAATATTATGGATTGACCGAAACCGGTAAACTCTTTTTAAATGAATTGACCACAACCTGGGATGATCTCCAAAGGGCGGTGCAAGTTGTAACCTCTCAAAAAAATAACAACAATGAATAAGACAGTAAATATAAATCTCGCAGGCCTTTTCTTTCATATAGATGAAAATGCATATGCCAAGCTGCAACGCTATCTTGATGCAATTAAAAAATCATTCACAGACTCACAGGGTCGCGATGAGATCATTCAGGATATTGAGGCACGCATAGCAGAGTTATTTAGTGAGCGTGTTAAAAATGAACGCCAGGTAATTGGTCTTAAAGAAGTTGATGAAGTTATTGAGATAATGGGTCAACCAGAAGATTATCGTCTTGATGAAGAGATATTTGAAGATGAATCTCCTAAAACCGCCCCACTTCAGGCAGCTAAAAAACTCTACCGCGACACAGACAACTCATATGTAGCAGGCGTTTGTTCTGGTTTAGGTTATTATCTGGGTATAGATGCGATATGGCTTAGAATTTTATTCATCGCATTGACCTTCTTTACCGGCGGTGGCTTTATTCTGGTTTATGTGGTCTTCTGGATTTTTGTACCTCAGGCCATTACAACATCAGAAAAGTTAGAAATGCGGGGAAAGCCTGTGAACATCGACAATATCCAGCGTAAAGTAAAAGAGGGATTTGAAAATGTTGCAGACACCGTTAAGAATGTAGATTATGAGAAATACGGTAATAGAGCCAGAAAAGGAGCCGGCGGATTTTTCGCGACGATAGGAAGCATTTTTATGTTTGTATTAAAAGTAATCGCAAAATTAATAGGTATTGCTCTTATTATAGGTGGCGCCGTGATGGTAATTGCTCTTTTTGTAGGGCTTTTTACAGCGGGCACAATGGGCTTTGTAGATGGCACTTTTGTAGACTACGTAGATCTTGTTAACACTACCGAAGCTCCTATCTGGGTAATCTCACTTCTCGTATTTTTTGCCGCAGGAATCCCGTTTTTTGCAATGTTCTATTTAGGTCTTAAAATATTAGTAAATAATCTAAGATCAATGAGCCTTACGGCGAAACTCACTTTGCTGGGTATATGGTTACTATCTATTATTGCCCTTTCAGTCTTAGGTATTAGACAGGCAACAGCGTTTTCTGTAGACAGCGAAGTTAGCAGTACCGAGGTATTGAATATGCAACCTTCAGATACTCTAAAAATTACGATGACATCGTCTAACAGAAGAGGTTTATATAGAAGCGATAACTGGAGAATTGATTATGAAAATGGTGAGCAGGTGATACGCAATCAGGATATACGACTGGTAGTTAAAGAAAGTGAAGATGGAAAACCTGCTCTGGAAGTGGTAAAATCGGCCCAGGGACGTAATTATCAGGACGCTCATGACAGAGCCGAAAATATTGATTATGGGTACACTTTCAACAATAACACCTTAACGCTTAACGGTTATTTTACGACTGCCTTAAAAAACAAACACAGAGATCAGGAAGTACAGGTGATTGTTTATTTACCAGAAGGCGCTCACCTCATCGCTGCTCAAAACACTTCAAGCTTTCATAGAAATGACAGCCGTTATGGTGATCTTTTAGAAAGTGGAACTGAAGAAAAGCTCTTAATTCTGGAGCAAGGCGAACTAACCTGTGAAACCTGCCCTGATGATCATGATCAAATTGATGAAGGCGACTGGCAATACCACGATTATGAAGAAGGTGATGATGCACCTTACGAGTACGATGAGGCAGCAACCAGAAAGAAAGATGCAGTTGATCTCAAAAATGATATACCTACAGATACTATCAATAAACAACTTGATACTATTAATAGATAATTAAAAGAGAAGTACTAACCATCCGGATTTTTTCCGGTTCAATCAAAAATCAAACGTTATGACCACATTAATCAAAATTTTAGTTACCGCATTTTGTGCGCTGCTAATGACCTCCTGCGATTTTAATTTTGTGCTGGGGAAAACAGACGGCAATGGCAATGTAATTGAGAAAGACCTTAACATTACAGAATCGTTTAGAGATGTACATGCCGGTTCTGGCTGGGATGTTATTCTTACCAAAGGTGATGAGATATCTGTAGTTGCAGAAGTAGATGAGAATCTGCTAGATATTTTAGATGTATATGTTACAGGAAGCACACTTAAAATTACTACTAGAGAGAGCAATCTGGGACGCGCCAGTTCAAAAAAGATCAATGTGACCTATACAGATGATCTTGAGAATATCTCTGTAAGCAGCGGGGCAAATCTTATTGCCCGTGACAGGCTTGAGGGAGATCGTATGAGGTTTGATGTTTCTAGTGGCGGTTCTATTGACGCCATGCTCACGGTGCGTAATGTAAAAGCTGAAGTTAGCAGCGGCGGAAGAATAAAAATTTCCGGCGGTTCTGAAACTGTAGAGACTAATGTAAGTTCTGGCGGAACTATTGATGCCAGCGACCTTAAAGCTGAAAACTGTATAGCCGAAGCCTCAAGCGGCGGTAATATAAAAGTTTGGGCGGGCAATTCTATTGTTGCTAAAGCATCCAGCGGCGGTAACGTTGAGTACTGGGGTAATCCTAATAAAGTGAATACCCCAAAGAGCATGAGTGGCTCAATCACTAAAAAATAAAGCTATGCTCTTAAATTTGTTCATCCCCCTCTTTATAGTAACTCAGTTTGTTGCTGCGCAGGTTGATCATAATTCAAGTCTGTACAAGCAAATTAAAGAAAGTGACAGTATAATTTTTGAGCAGGGGTTTAACCGCTGCAATTTTGAAGCTATGGCTGCTGTTACCAGCGAAAACTTCGAATTTTACCACGATAAAGGAGGTATTACCTCTTCTAAAGCCGATTTTGTTGAGAGTATAAAACAGAATATTTGTGGTAGCCAGGATAAAATGAGACGGGAGCTTGTACCTAATTCGCTTAAAGTTTTCCCTTTAGAAAATAACGGCGAGATTTATGGTGCGATAGAGCAGGGTAAACATCTGTTCTATGCAAAGCCCAAAGATCGTGCTGAATATTTAACCGGTTCTGCCCAATTCACTCAACTCTGGCTTAAAGAAGATGGTATCTGGAAAATCAAGCGTGTATTGAGCTATGATCATGGGCCGGGTAATAGATATACGATTCCCGCAAAAATCACTAATGATCAATTGAGAAAATTGGCAGGCACATACAATTCTGAAAAAACCGGAAATCTTACAATAATCACAAAAGATAGTTCACTTGTCTTAAGCGCAGGAGATAAGACGTATGAACTCTATCCCAGTTCAGATTCTGTCTTTTTCTATAAAGATGCTAACCTCATTTTTGAATTTCTTGAAGATCCTCTTTCAGATAATTTAAAACTGGAAATTAGAGATCACGGCGCTTTGGCAGATACTGCTGTTAAAGATAGGTAACCTGCCATTCTTTTAATTCTTTAAACCATCATTCACTACCAATCAATCTCGATCTGTAATTCCTAGTTAGTAGTTAAAAGCCGCCTCAAAGCGGCTTTTATTTTTATATTTGGACTAGTTTCCTAAATATATCTTTTTTGAAATTTTTAAAATTCATAAGGTATCAAAACCTCCTGTTAATCGCTGGTACCCAATCTATCATTCATTTTGTATTTCTTAAGGCGCTAAGTATACCTGCTGCACTAAGTACATTATCATTTTGCATTCTACTGTTAGCTAGTTTACTTATTGCTGCTGCGGGTTATATAATTAATGATATCAATGATGTTGCGATAGATCGTATTAATAAACCTGACAAAGCATTTATTCCGCGATTCTATTCTGAAGCTACAGCCTATAATTACTATTTCATTTTAAATATTGCTGGTGTTGCTCTGGGTTTCTTCCTTTCCTACAAAATAGGTGAAAGTGGTTTTACGACAGTTTTTGTTCTCATATCTGCTCTTCTTTATACTTACGCCTCCTTCTTAAAAAAAGTCACTCTCATTGGTAACCTTATCGTTAGCCTTATTGTCGCTTCCTCAATTCTTGTAGTTATAATCTTTGATCTATTACCGCTATTAGACAGATATTCTTATGAACTTGCAAATCCTATCGCAGTTTTGCGCGACTACGCAATTTTTGCCTTTTTGCTCAATTTTCTACGGGAGATTATTAAAGATGTAGAAGATGTGAATGGTGATCGCAATTATGGCGTGAAAAGTCTGGCTATAATAATGGGACGCGAACGCACATCAAAAGTTTGTTCTATTCTGGCAGTTGTTTATATTTTTCTGCTCATTTACTATATATACGTCTATTTGTATACAAATACGATTACGGCTGGTTATCTGCTTTTTGGTATTTGTGCTCCCTTACTTTATTTCGCTATAAAAGCATGGTCTGCAGAAAACATAAAAGACTTCTCGCGTCTTTCTGTGCTACTTAAGATTATTATGCTTCTTGGCATTTTATCTTTATTAGTTTTAACCCTATCTCTTAAATATGCTGGCTAACTTACTACAGAATCATAAAATAATCCTGGCGTCTCAATCGCCCCGGCGAAAGGAACTATTATCTAGTCTTGAAGTTCCTTTTGAAGTACGAGTAAAGCCGGTTGATGAAAGTTATCCTGACGACTTGAATAATCCTAAAGAGATCGCAGAATACATTGCTAACAGCAAAGCCGAAGTTTTCAGACAAGATATTCAGGAAAACGAGATAATCATTACCGGAGACACTATTGTATGGAAGGATAAAATCGCCCTGGGGAAGCCAAAAAACGCCTCAGAAGCCTCAAAAATGCTCCATTTACTCACTGGCAATTCACATGAGGTTGTATCTTCCTTATGCTTATTAACTCCATCACAGACCATTCTGGCAAGTGACATTGCAACAGTTCATTTTAAAGATCTCTCTCTTGATGAAATTGATCATTATATCAATACTTACAAACCTTTTGATAAGGCTGGTGCGTACGGTATACAGGAATGGATTGGCCATATAGGTATAACAAAACTTGACGGCAGTTATAACACGGTAATGGGCTTGCCTACGCATTTGTTGTATCAGATGTTAATGCAATTGGTGGCTTAATGATTTAGTGCTAATTTTAGCGTTAAACCAACTTCTATGCGCTCCAAAAAATTACTCAACTTTAATCTCCCTTTTAAAACATTTGCAATCTCCCTCCTTATTGCGGCACACCTTTTTACTGCCTGTCAGGAACGTAAACCGGTCTTTGGGAAACAGGCCGCAAGAAGAACATTATCTGATGAATTTAATAAATATTGGTACGCAGATGAAGCTGAGATAACTTCATATAATCTTGAACAAGCTCGCTATGGCGAAATGCGACATGGTAAAGCTGCACTCATTTTTGTCACAGAGCACCTGTTAAAAGATGAAGAGGTAAAAGCAGACGAGTCGCATGATGATAATATTGCTGTACTAAAACTCAATACCGTCAAGAAATTCACCACCGGTATCTATCCTTATTCTATAATGACAAGCACTTTTTTTCCGGTGGTTGAGAACAGACATGCATTAAAAGTGAGCAATAGCATACAAGAATGGTGCGGCCTCATGTATGCCCAGATCAACAGCAGAGAGAAATTTGATGTTACTTCACATTCTTATTTTCAGGGTGAGGCAGATCAAACCTTTAATCTCGATAAAGATTTTCTTGAAGATGAATTCTGGACATTGATACGCGTAAATCCTAACGGACTTCCGGTGGGGAATCACAACGTCATTCCTTCACTAGAATTTTCTAATATGCATCACATAGAGAAGAAAGCGTATCCCGCAATTCTGTCTAAAACAAATTCAACTTTTACCATACATTACTCAGATCTGCACCGCACGATTACAATTAACTTTGACCCTCAATTTCCTCACACAATAAACGGCTGGTCTGAAGCTTATGTAAGCGGAAACAAAAATCTCACATCAAAAGCGACACGCATAAAAACCATTAAGACACCTTACTGGAAACAAAATGGAGAAAGATTCAATTATTTAAGAGACAGTTTGCAGCTGTAACTGTTGTTAAAGAAATTCTAAAGAAACGCCGCTCCCCTTAATTTGGCTATATTTGAAGAGATAAGCAAAAGGTCTCTCTCTCATGCAAAAATTAAGTTACCTCCTTTTATTTCTAATATTATTCTCGCTTAACGCGAAAGCTCAAAAACCTGAAAAACCCACATCTGCAGAAATTTTTGAAGACATTCAGAAATTAAATTTTTTAGGTACAGCGCTTTACATTGGTGCGCATCCAGACGATGAAAATACGGCTCTTATTTCTTACCTGGCTAATCAGGTAAAGGCACGCACAGGATATCTTTCTCTAACGCGTGGTGATGGCGGTCAAAATTTAGTTGGTCCTGAGATAAGAGAACTTCTGGGAGTAATAAGAACACAAGAACTTTTGTCTGCAAGACGCATTGATGGGGGTGAGCAACGTTTTACACGTGCAAATGACTTTGGCTACTCAAAAAACCCTGAAGAAACCCTTGAATTTTGGGAAAAAGATAAAGTATTAAGTGATGTGGTCTGGGCAATACGCAATTTTAAACCAGACATTATCATAAACCGTTTTGATCACAGATCTCCCGGTACAACGCACGGGCATCATACAACTTCTGCGATGTTAAGTGTGCAGGCATTTGATCTGGTTAATGATCCTTCAAAATTTCCTGAGCAATTAAAATATACAACCACCTGGCAACCTAAACGAGAGTTTTTTAATACTTCATGGTGGTTTTATGGCAGCCAGGAGAAGTTTGATAAAGCAGATAAAAGCAACTTAGTCGCCCTAGATGATGGCGTTTATTACCCTGCTTTTGGATTAAGTAACACAGAAATTTCGGCTTTAAGCCGTAGTCAGCATAAATCACAGGGATTTGGGAATACAGGTTCGCGCGGCAGCCAGACCGAATATTTAGAATTATTGCGCGGCGATTACCCAGCAAACGGAAACCTCTTTGCGGGAGTAGATACTTCCTGGAATAGAGTAAAAGGTGGTCGCGCTATTGGCGAAATACTTAGTCAGGTAGAGAATTCTTACGATTTTACAGATCCTGCTGCAAGTTTACCGGCTTTGGTGACTGCTTACAGTCTTATTGACCAACTTAAGGATGAGCACTGGCGTGAACTTAAGTTAAAAGAAATCACAGGTATAATAAAAGCATGTGCCGGTCTTTATCTTGAAGCTACAACTTCACAAGAACTTGCAACTGCAAATGAAAACATAGACATTTCAATAGAAGCTATAAACCGTAGCAATACGAATATGCAACTTAAAAATGTGGTGATTTTACCCTTAGAAAAATCGGTAGAAATGGGTCAAAATCTACTAAATAACAGTGATTTTCGGCAGAAAATATCAATTAATACCGGCAATGCTGCATTAACTACTCCGTACTGGCTTAATAAACAGGGTTCTGTAGGTATGTACAACGTAGAAGATCAAAAATTAATAGGCTTACCAGAAACTCCACATGAGTTTAAAGCAATTTTCAATATTGATATAAACGGTGTAACCATTCCTTTTAAATCAGATCTGGTTTATAAATATAACGATCAGGTAAAAGGAGAAGTTTTTGAACCTTTTGATATTGTTCCGCCGGTTTCTGCAGCTATAGACGAACCTGTAATTATTTTTTCAGATTCAGAATTGAAAAAAATCGGCGTTCGGGTAACCGCATACAAATCAGATTTAAAAGCTTCAGTGACTTTAAAACATGATGATAATTGGCAGGTTTCTCCTTCAGAACAAAATGTATCTATTACATCAAAAGGTGAAAGTACTATGATTTATTTTGACGTGACGCCGCCAGCTCATCAGGATAGCAATACTTTAATTCCGGAAGTGAATTTAGATGGAAATGTGTATTCTAAAAAAGTTATTCAGATAGATTACGGTTACATACCGCTACAAACATTAACTCTGCCATCACAAAGTCAGATCGTAAAACTCAATATTAAAAAAGCTGGAGATTTTATAGGTTATATCGCAGGCGCCGGTGATGTGATTCCTGAAAGTTTACAGCAAATAGGTTATCAGGTAGCAGTAATTGACCCAGAGAAAATCACACCAGAATACCTCGATCAATTTGACGCAGTAGTCATGGGTATTCGCGCGTATAATACTGTAGATATTTTAAAATATAAGCAACAGGCTTTATTTGATTATGTGCAGAATGGAGGCACCATGGTTGTACAGTATAATACAGCGCGCGGTTTTAATTTTCCTAATGTAGGTCCTTACCCCCTAACCTTATCAAGTGATCGCGTTACTGATGAAAATGCACAAGTGCGCATACTCGATCCTTCTAATGAGATTTTAAATTATCCTAACAAGATTACAGATGAAGATTTTAAGGGTTGGGTTCAGGAACGCGGATTATATTTTCCCACAGTCTGGAATGATGCTTATAAACCTGTCATCTCAATAAATGATAAAGGTGAAAATGCACTAGACGGCAGTCTGCTTATGGCTCAATACGGCAAAGGACATTACATTTATACCGGTCTAAGCTTTTTTAGAGAATTGCCGGCTGGCGTTCCCGGAGCTTACAGATTATTTGCAAACCTGCTTTCTGTAGGGAAAAGCAACGAAAAAATTAAAGGATAATGAACCCGAAACCAAAAACCTGGAGTACTTTTTATACTATAGTTCTAGTACTAAATGCTGCTTATATTATTCTTTTTTATTTTATAATGAATTCCTTTTCTCACTAGTATGCAGCAAATAGACTGGATCGTACTTATTACCACTTTATCTTTCATTGTTATTTACGGGATATACAAAACCCGAGGTAGACGCAATGTACAAGATTATCTGCGTGGTGGTAATGAGGCAAAATGGTATACTGTAGGTTTGTCTGTTATGGCAACACAAGCCAGCGCAATTACATTTTTATCTACACCAGGACAGGCATTTCATAGCGGGATGGGTTTTGTTCAATTTTATTTTGGATTGCCTATTGCAATGATTATTATCTGTATGTTCTTCATACCTATATATCATAAACTTAATGTCTATACTGCCTATGAATATCTTGAAACTCGTTTTGATTTAAAAACACGTTCTCTTGCCGCTTGTTTGTTTCTATTACAAAGAGGGCTCGCGGCTGGTATAACAATTTTTGCTCCTTCTATAATTCTTTCGGCAGTATTGGGTTGGGATCTAAATACGCTCAACATTATTATAGGTGTGCTCGTTGTAATCTACACCATTTCTGGTGGTACAAAAGCGGTTACTGTAACGCAAAAACAGCAAATGGCCGTGATTTTTATCGGGATGTTCACTGCTTTTTTTCTCATTATAAGTTACCTGCCACAAGACATCACATTTACAAAAGCTCTAGAAATTGCCGGGGCCAGCGGCAAACTGGACATACTCGATTTTTCTTTCGATTTTAATAATAGATATACGTTCTGGAGCGGAATTTTAGGCGGTACATTCTTAATGCTTTCCTATTTTGGTACAGATCAAAGTCAGGTGCAACGCTACCTTTCTGGTAAGTCTTTGCGTGAGATGCAGCTCGGGATGGTGTTTAACGGAATATTAAAAGTACCCATGCAGTTCTTTATCCTGCTGGTAGGTGTTATGGTTTTTGTATTTTATCAATTCAACCCTACGCCGGTGAACTTTAATCCCGCAGCTGAAGATGCGGTAAGAAATTCGCCTTACGAAAAAGAATACAATGTTCTTCAAAGTCGTCTTGACGAATTAAGATCTGATAAGGCAGAATTGAGTTCAACTCTCGTAAATGCAGATCATAATTATATTCTAGGTCGCAACGATAACAGGCTTAGTATAAAAGAAGCGCTTAATAAGGTAAGCGATGAAGAAATAGCCATAAGACAGGAAGCTCGCAATGTTATCAAGAGGGCAGATAAGAATATTGAGACCAATGATAAGGATTATGTATTTATTCATTTCATCATAAACAACCTGCCTAAAGGTCTTGTTGGTTTGCTTTTAGCTGTAATTCTTTCTGCGGCTATGTCTTCTACCGCTTCAGAGCTCAATGCACTTGCCACTACCACAACTGTAGATATCTATAAACGTAATTTAACTGAGGAACGCGACGAAGAACATTTTGTAGACGCTACTAAATGGTTCACACTAAGCTGGGGAATTCTCGCCATTCTAATTGCCTGTACAGCCAATTTGTTCGATAATCTTATTCAGTTGGTTAATATTATTGGTTCTATATTTTATGGTACTATTTTGGGAATTTTCATAGTTGCCTTCTTTATTAAAAAAATAGATGCAAAAGCTGTTTTTGTAGCGGCGATTGCCACTCAGGTATTGGTGATCATCCTATTTCTGCTCGACAAGTTTGAATACATAAATCTGCCATATTTATATCTTAATATCATTGGTTGCGCACTGGTAATTCTTATCTCATTGATTTTACAAGTTAATGCGCGTCCCGATAAAAATTTAATTGCAAAAAACACTTTATGACAACGATAAACTGGGGAATTATAGGATTAGGAAAAATAGCTAACAGCTTTGCAACAGATCTTATGACTGTTGAAGGTAGCACTTTGTATGGCGTCGCGTCAAGATCTCAGGAAAAAGCTAACGAATTTGGAGAGAAATATGGAGCCGTTAAAAAGTATGACTCATATGAAGCTCTGGCAAAAGATCCCGCTATTGATGTAATCTATATTGCGACACCACACGTGAAGCATTATGAAGATACTATGATGTGCCTCTCTCATGGTAAAGCCGTTCTGTGCGAAAAACCCTTTGCAATGAATAGCGATCAGGTTGATAAAATGATAGCTCTGGCAGAAGAAAAAGGATGCTTACTTATGGAAGCGTTATGGACGCGCATGATGCCACATTTTAATTTCGTTCTTGACGAAATTGAAAGCGGGAAATACGGCGCTGTAAAAACCGTAAATGCAGATTTTTGTTTTGAAGCCCCTTTTGATCCACAAGGAAGATTGTTTAATAAAGAATTAGGCGGTGGTTCTCTTCTTGACGTGGGTATTTATCCTGTCTTTTGTGCACTCGCCATTTTAGGAAAACCAGAAAATATTTCCGCTAAAGCGAAATTTGGTAAAACAGAGGTTGATGAGGAAACCCAGATCACCTTAACTTATAAAAACGGCTCGAAAGCGCATATAATCTCAAGTATTACCCGAAAAACCCCTAGTACCGCAACGATTATTCTGGAAAAAGGACTCATAAATATTGAAAGTCGTTTTCACGAAACCGACAAAGTTACGACTGTGCTTGATGGCGTTAAATTATATCATGATTTCGCTTACAGCGCAAAAGGCTACAATTTTGAAGCTGCACATGTAGCCGATTTGCTAAGAGCTGGTAAAACTGAAAGTCCTATGATGTCGCATGAATTCAGCAGATTAATTATAAACACTTTAGATGAAGTGCGCAAATTGATCAACTTACATTACTAGATATTAAAGAGTCTTTAATATAATAAGAATACGATTCTGCTTGCTATATTTATTAAATGGAGAATACAGAAATAAGAAGAGTCTCTATTGACGATCTAGACCAATTACAGCGAATTAGTAAACAAACATTTGCAGAAACGTTTTCTTCCGGGAATAGTGAAGCAAACATGAATGACTATCTGGAAAATAGCTTTTCTGCGAAAAAACTTCAAAACGAATTAAACGATACTAATGCCGAAATTTATTTCGTAGAACTTGACAAACAAGTTATTGGTTATTTAAAAGTGAATTTTGGGCAATCACAGACTGAAATTAAAGACGTTAATGCCCTCGAGATAGAGCGTATTTATGTATTAAGTGAGTTTCATGGTAAGAAAATTGGTCAATTGCTTTATGAAAAAGCTATGCAGATCTCAAGACAGCGCAACGTAGATTATGTGTGGTTAGGCGTTTGGGAAGAAAATTTACGAGCTATCAGATTTTATGAGAAAAATGGCTTTGTTAAATTTGATAAACACATTTTTAAACTGGGTGACGATGAGCAAACAGATATCATGATGAAACTGACCTTAAACTAGAAGTCTCTTATTTATAAAATAAAACCAGCTGATTTCGAGGTGAAATCAGCTGGTTTTTATCATTTTTCACAGAAGCGAAAACTATTCGCAATGCATGTTTTTTCTGGTTTTACTTTTCTCCCCAAGCCTTTAAAGAATCTTTATTCATTTTTACATAATCTGCATTACCAGCCTTTTCAGCACCTTCCAGAGAAGCTTTTGCTGCTTTAACCGCGCCTTTCTTATCACCGGCTTTAGCTAAAATAAGTGACTGCTGGCGCAATTGCCAGTATCCCGGATTTTCGGTCATAGACATCGCTTTTTCCATCCAATCTCGCGATTTTTCTATATCCTTACCGCTGTTCAAGTAATAAACTGCAGCGTTGTAATATTCATCAGCACCTGGTCCCTGCAAAGCTTTATCAATACTTTCCATAACTTCTTTATCTGTCCCCACTTTAAAAGGAACACCCACATATACATTAGACCATAAAATACCCAGCGTGGCACCTTCAGGTTTTACATCGTCTATAGAAACGGTAAAAGTCTCGATCTGCATAGGCATATTTTGTACATCAACATGCGTACGTAATGCTATTTTACTTTCATCAAATTCAGTTAACAGTGGATTACTATCATCTGTATAAAAGATCACTTCCCAGGTATCTTGTTCAGGTATAGAATAAACACTATAAGTTCCCGCAGCCAGATCTTTATCATCTATAGTGATAGATTTATCTGTTATAAATTTTGTGGTGCCATTTGCTCCTGTACGCCATATCTTACCATAAGGAACAAGATCACCAAAAATCGTTCTCCCTTTCATACCGGGACGAGAATATTTAACCGCGATATTTGTGAGGCCCACAACCTGCTCGATCTCTGAGTAAGGGCTGGCAGCCGGAGTATTGATTTGAGCTAATAAGCTCAAAGGAAGCGCTAAAAGAAGTAAAATGACTGTTTTTTTCATGTTAGATTTAAAATTAATTTGATGCCAAAAATTGCTAAATGCCTTGAAATATTGGCTGTTATTCAAAAAGTCTAAATTAAATATACGCAACCTAAGTAATGTTAACAAATTCATAATTAAGGAAAGTATATCTTTACAGCAGCAAATCACCCCCAGTGCATTTTCTATTAAGAAAGATGTTTTAAAATTATTTTATTCCCTAAATAATTAATAATGATAGACACTAGCAGGTCTTATACTACTAAGACGTATTCTTTAGATCTTACGCCATCTTTTGCCATTGTGCAGTACTTAAATACAAAAACTCTAGCCAGAGAAACTGTAGATGAAGTACGTAGTATTCTTACCGAATATTACATGGGTAACGATTTTGTTCTTATAAATCAACGCGCAAATAAAATGATGGTAGAACCTACGTTTTATAAAAGTGCGTTACCTAATATGAAAGCTGTCGCAGTTGTCGCAGTTGTCGCAGAAGATGATGAATTAAGAGAGCATTTGTATGCAGAACAAAAAAACTGGGAGAAATCTTTTGCTTTTTTCAATACACTTGAAGATGCAAAAGACTGGGCTGTTCTTTTTTTTTGAAAGAACTTTAATTTTTGTTTAACTTAAACTCTTAAATATTAAACAAAATTGACCAGTATATTTGTTCTCAACAAAAATACGAGTCATTAAATGAAGATCTATACGCTGCACACAAAGCAAAAATTACCCATCTCTGTTCAGGAGGCTTGGCAATTTTTAGGTGATCCTAAAAACCTGAAAATGATCACTCCAGATTATATGGGCTTTAAGATACTCTCTGGTGCAGACAGACCCATGTTTCCCGGGCAGCTTATACAGTATATTGTTACGCCGGTCGCCGGTATTAAAACAAAATGGGTTACAGAGATAACGCATGTAGTAGAAGGTAAATTCTTTGTAGATGAGCAACGTTACGGGCCTTATGCGATGTGGCACCATAAGCACTTTATAAAAGAAATTCCCGGTGGAGTTGAGATGGAAGACATTGTTGATTACAAGCTACCATTAGGTATTCTGGGCCAACTCACGCATCCTTTTCTGGTTAAACCAAAATTGAAAGAGATCTTTGAGTACCGCAAAAATAAATTGACTGAGATCTTTGGGACATATTCTTACAAACCCGAAACTGCTGTAGTCTAATTGCAATACGATCTCATGAACAAAAACATTCTCATAATAGGAGCCTCTTACGGTATAGGTAACGAGATTGCCAGAAAATTAAATGGTGTTCATAATTTATATCTCGCTTCGCGATCTTCAGCAAATTTAGAAGATATTGATGCCACTTATATACAATTTGATGCTGCCACAGATGAAATTGATACTTCAAAACTACCAGAAGTTCTTGATGGTTTTGTGTATTGCCCGGGGTCTATAAACCTGAAACCCTTTAAAATGCTGTCTTCGCAAACTTTTGAAGAGGATATGCAGATTAACTTCTTTAGCCTCATAAAAACTTTAAAATCTGTAACTGAACTTCTTAAAAAATCTGAACAAGCCAGCCTTATCTTCATTAGCACAGTTGCGGTTAAAGTGGGCATGCCTTTTCATACAAGTGTAGCTGCAGCCAAAGGAGCCATAGAAGGTTTCGCGAAAGCGTTAGCCGCAGAATATGCTCCTAAATGGCGGGTAAATGTGATCGCCCCCTCACTTACTGACACTCCTCTGGCAAGCAAACTGTTAGGCAACGAAACTAAAAGATCAAAGATGGATGAGCGCCATCCCTTAAAACGAGTGGGCACAACAAACGATATTGCTGCAGTAGCGGCATTTTTATTAAGTGAAGATAGCAGCTGGGTGACTGGCCAGGTTTTGGGTGTTGATGGAGGAATGTCTACATTGAACACTCATTAAGAACTATGCAGCAGGTAAGTATATTTTGGTTTCGCAGAGATTTACGATTAGATGATAATGTGGGTTTTTTACAGGCTTTAAAAAGTGATTATAACGTACTCCCGGTATTCATTTTTGATTCTGAAATTCTTGATGAATTGCCCAAAGATGATGCACGCGTAACTTTTATTTACGAGCGTTTACAAAAAATGCGCAAGCAATTACAGGAGAAATATGGTAGTTCGCTAGCTTTATTTTACGGAAAACCAATTGATATCTGGAATCAAATTCTTGAAGATTATTCTGTAGCTGAAGTTTACACCAATCATGATTATGAACCCTATCCGCGACAGCGCGATGAGCAGATTAAAAACCTGCTTAAAAAGCATAAAATTCGCTTTAAAACCTACAAAGATCAGGTGGTTTTTGAAAAAAACGAAGTAGTAAAAGGTGACGGCGATCCTTACATTGTTTACACTCCCTATAAAAATAAATGGAAAGAATATTTCTCTGCAGAGAAAGACCTTAATATATTCTATACCAAAGATTATTTAAAAAATCTACTTCAAAATAGCCGATTGCCTAACGTAGAACTTGGCGAAATGGGATTTAAAACTGCTTCGCTTAAAGTGCCAGATTATACAGTTACTCCTACCCTGATTCATGATTATGAGAGTACACGCAATTTCCCTGCAATTACCGGTGGCACATCTCGACTTGGGCCGCATTTAAGATTTGGCACCGTAAGCATTCGGAAAATGATGAAGAGAGCGATTGCTGAAAAGAATGAGGTTTTCTGGAACGAACTTATTTGGAGGGAATTCTTTATGCAAATACTTTGGCATTATCCTGAAACTGTTAATAATGCTTTTAAACCAAAATACGATCGTATAAAATGGCGCAACAATGAAGAAGAGTTTGAAAAATGGAAAAATGGTGAGACGGGTTTTGCCCTTGTTGATGCCGGAATGCGGCAGTTAAACACTACAGGTTTTATGCACAACCGGGTGCGCATGCTTACCGCGAGTTTTTTATGCAAACATCTTCTTATAGACTGGCGTTGGGGCGAAGCATATTTCGCAGAAAAGCTTCTTGATTATGAGCAATCTAGCAACGTAGGCAACTGGCAATGGGCTGCAGGAAGTGGTGTTGATGCTGCGCCGTACTTTAGAATCTTTAACCCGATGACGCAAGTTGACAAATTTGATAAGGATAAAAAATACATCAAAAAATTTGTACATGAATTTGACACTGATAACTATCCTGATAAAATGGTCGATCACAAAGAAGCCCGCGAGCGTTGTCTAAAGACTTACAAACAAGCGGTTAGTTAAAGTTGATCTATACAATTATTGAATTATTAAGAACGTTTTTTGAGTGATTTAGAATACGCCATATTTTCTTTTTAGTTTTTACCAACACGCAATAAAATCGGGAAAATGAACTCTTTTTCGGTGATTTTACCCCAATTTTCGTTTACTTTTTCTTTTATCAAATTCAAGGGACTCATACCTTCTTTTTTCTCATAATGCTTAACGGCAGACCACGTATTTAGATAATTGTAGAAATGCTCTTTAGTCCATTTTACTTTTATATTAAATGAAGGAGTAACCTCTTCTTTAAAAGGAAACGGAATTGTTAGGTAATCTTCATCAAGATATCGCCTTTCAGGATCCCAATATGCGTCTGTAATATCTTTATAAAAATGCTGAATCACATTATTGAGATCATCTTCGGTTTTAAAGACGGAATACCCAATGACGGCTATTATTCCATCAGGTTTTAATGCTTGCTTTACATTCTTATAGAATTTCTCAAAATCAAACCAATGTATTGCCTGTGCTACCGTAACAAGATCAAACTCGTGAGCATGCTCAATTGGTTCTTCAGCCAGACGAATTTCATAATTTACGTTGGGTAATTTAGGAGCAAACTCAATCTGCTCGGGGCTAAGATCTGTCGCCCATACTTCTTTAAAAACCGTTGATAATTCTGCGGCTACCTGCCCATTACCGGTACCACAATCCCATGCCAGATTTTTTTCGGGAATTAAAGAAAATAAATATTTGTATAGTGCTTCTGGATATACCGGTCTGTATCTCGCATAATCCTGAGCATGGTGAGAAAAATTGTCTTTCATAAATTTTAAAATTGCTTCATAGTAAATTAATTACTAAATTTATAATATGAATTTAAAGGAAATAATAGAAATTATATGTGAAATCGTTACCATTTTGGTTTCAATAGTAACTTTGTTTTCTTTCAATCCTTTTAAAAAAATCTTGATGTCGGGAAAATGTCGGGAAGATTTTTGAATTCACTTTCATATTTTTAATTATCAGATACTTACAAATAAATAGTGAATCGTATTTGGATCCACATCTTTATATTTTAGAAAATAATACGTATTTTGGTTGTAACCAAATATGAGTTATTTTAGATAATCCCTCTCAAATAACCGGCTTCTACCAGAGCCGTTTTCTCTATAATTTTAGTTATTTTTCCATCCTGCAACAGGAGTTTTTTATCGCTTATCTTCCACACGTCCTGATAATAATGATCTGTTATTAATATGGCTTTTTTCGCTTTAAGCGAAATTAAAAACTCGTTTATCTTTTCCTTGTAAAGCGGCTCTACCATTGAGAATGGCTCATCAAGTAATAAAAAGGGATGATCCAGATTACCTATTATGAGAAGTTCTAAGTAGCGCCGCTCTCCTATTGACAGCGTACCAATTTTTTGATCTGAAAAAGCTGCGATCTTGGGCGAATTAAAAATCATATCCTGATCGTCACTGCTTTCATAGAAAAGAGGTATCACATCGCGTACTTTGAGAAGCGTCGGCAAAAAGGAAAACTGAGGCACGTAACCTACCAACTGTTTTGTGATTACCTGACTGGGTTTATAGAGTTTCTCGTCAACCTGAAGTCTAACTGATTGTGCTTTTAAGGTGCCAAAAATTATTTTGAGAAGAGTACTTTTACCTGAACCATTACGCCCGAAAAGTCCGGTGATTTCACCGATTTTTAGCTCTAAAGAGGCGTTTTTTAGAATTTCCCTTTTCTTAAAATATTGGGTGACATGTTGCACGGTGAGTTTATGCATTAAAAAATGAGGTTTAAAAGCATCGCTAAACCAGTACAAACAATCGCCAGAACTAAATTTATAAGATATGTGGTGCGTATTAATTTAGCCTTAGTAAAGCCAAGATTGTAATACGTGTAATACTCTGTAGCATGAAAATAATTAAACCCGATAAGTCCTATAACTGTTCCAAAAATCCCAAAAACAATTAAACCTATTATTACAGCGTAGAAAAATCCGCCCCCAGAAGCAAAAAACAGGCAAAAAAGAGCAGAAAACAGCAGACTAAATTTAGTTACATCAAGGTAATAGCGCCACATATGGTTTTATTATTTCTTACCAATTTAGGTAAAATATCGCTCCAATTAAAGCTTATCATAGACCAGTCTTATACGCTTATTTTACTTTTTAAAGATAAATTAACCATTGATAGAATTAATCTGTTTAATTTGCCCTCTTAATTTTCATTACATGACAATATTTGTAGATATGGACGAGGTGCTGGCAGACACGTTTGGCGCCCACATAGATTTATATAATAAGAAGTACAACGCAAACCTTACTAAAGAAGAATGCGCAGGTAAAGAAGTATGGCAATGTGTGCCAGAAGATTGCCAGCCTTACATTCACAGTCATACCGCGCTAAAAGGTTTTTTTAGAGATCTTAAAGTGATGCCAGACAGTCAGGAAGTTTTGCGTGAACTCACTCGCGATAACGAGGTTTACATAGCTTCTGCAGCGATGCAGTTTAAAAACAGTCTTGAAGAAAAAGCAGACTGGCTTGATGAGCACTTCCCATTTCTGGAGTGGCCGTACAGAATACTTTGCGGGCACAAGTTTATCTTAAAGGGCGATGTGCTTATAGATGACCGTTCTTTTAACCTTGATACTTTTGAGGGCAGAAGCCTGCAATATACTTCCCCACATAACATCAATACTAATGGTTTTGAAAGAGTAAATGACTGGGAAGAAATAGGTAAATTATTGCTGTAATTCTTCCTGCAAAATTTTAAGCTTATGTCACTCCCCCAAACTTTTTCTTTAGGAAAAGATAAGCTAACTGCCGGTATTGCGCTGGGTATAGCTCGAGGCGAAATAAAAACCGAGATCACTCAACAAAGCTGGGATAAAATTCATGCCAGCGAAGCCATTGTTAAAGATATCGTTGACAAAGATGAGGCAGTTTATGGTATAAATACCGGTTTTGGGCCTTTATGTACAACGCGCATCTCCAGAGAAGAAACTCTCGCACTTCAGGAAAATATCATAAAAAGTCACAGCGTTGGTGTAGGCAAACCCATTGACGAAGAGATCGCTCTGCTGATGCTTGTGTTGAAAGCACAAGCTCTTGCGCAGGGCCATTCTGGTATTTCTGAAACGACTTTAAAACGTATACTCTGGTTTATAGATAATCAAGTAGCTCCTGTCGTTCCTGAGCAAGGCTCTGTGGGTGCAAGTGGTGATCTGGCTCCTCTGGCTCATTTATTTCTACCACTGTTAGGATTGGGAGAAGTTTATCATCAAGGCAAAAGATTAAAATCTAATGAACTTTTACATACATTTGGTCTAGAAGCGATTGAGCTGAGACCAAAAGAAGGCCTGGCTCTCATAAACGGTACTCAATTTATTGCAGCTCATGCTGTAAAAGTGGTTGATAAATTAAAAAATTGTCTCGATCAGGCAGATATTATTGGTGCGCTTATGCTTGAGGCCCTGCAGGGTTCTATTAAACCTTTCTATGCAGAATTGCATAAGCTGCGACCTTATAAAGGTAATCAGCACGTTGCTGCACGAATAAAATCTTTTCTGGAAGGTTCTCAAATTCTTTTAGCTCACCAGAATTGCGATCGCGTGCAGGATCCTTACTCTCTGCGATGTATGCCTCAGGTACATGGTGCTTCCCGCAATGCATGGTTGCACCTGAAAGAATTATTAGAAATCGAACTTAATGCTGTTACAGATAACCCGATAATCATAGATGAAAATCTCACCATAAGTGGTGGTAATTTTCATGGTCAACCTTTAGCTATGGCACTTGATTATGCTACGCTGGCGACTAGTGAACTGGGTAATATTTCAGACCGGCGTATTTATCTCGCTTTAGAAGGCAAATATGCAGGCGTACCTAAACTTCTTTTTGCAGAAACAGGAATTAACTCTGGTTATATGATCTTACAATACACCACAGCTGCTTTAGCAAGTGAAAACAAAGGTCTTTGTTTTCCTGCCAGTGCAGACAGTATTCCCACCTCTTTGGGGCAGGAAGATCATGTGAGTATGGGATCTATTAGTGGTAGAAAAGCTCTGCAGGTTATAGGAAATGTTGAAAATATTCTGGCTATAGAAATGCTAACTGCAGCGCAGGCGTTTGATTTTAGAAAAGGTTTACAATCAAGTGCATTTTTAGAACAGGTGCATCACAAAATACGAGAGCATGTCACTTTCGCTAACAAGGATCGCATTTTTTCTGAAGATATTGCAATGGCTCATAAGCTCGTTAAAAACAATGCAATAATAAATGTTTACCAGAATTGTATCAATACCGGAAAGCTTGAACAAGCTTCAGAGTGGGACGCAGAATTTGATATCTAGTTCTACTATAACTTTCAATTAAATTAGAAAGTTTTTCCTGAATGTAATTTACTTTTCGCTTTAAGCGGTACGAATAATTTTTGCACCTATAGCACGCAATCTCTCATCAATATTCTCGTAACCTCTGTCTATTTGCTCAATATTGTGAATAGTAGAGGTTCCTTTTGCACTAAGAGCAGCGATTAAAAGAGAAATACCGGCACGTATATCTGGTGAAGACATATTAGTTGCCTTTAAAGTTGACTTGAAGTCATGCCCAATAACGGTAGCACGATGAGGATCACATAAAATGATCTTTGCACCCATATCTATAAGCTTATCTGTAAAGAAAAGTCGGCTCTCAAACATTTTTTGATGTACAAGCACTTCGCCTTTTGCCTGTGTTGCCACAACCAGAATAATACTTAATAAATCTGGTGTAAAACCCGGCCAGGGAGCATCACTTATGGTCATAAAAGAGCCATCTATGAACTTCTCGATCTCATAACCTTCAGTATGAGCGGGTATGTAGATATCGTCACCTTTTCGCTCTAGCTTAATACCTAATTTTCTAAATGTATTTGGTATCACTCCCAGATCGTTCCAGCTTACATTTTTAATTGTGATCTCACTTTTAGTCATGGCTGCAAGACCAATCCATGATCCTATCTCGATCATATCAGGCAGAATAGTGTGTTCACAACCTCCTAATTCTTCAACGCCTTCTATTGTAAGCATATTAGAACCTACACCGCTTATCTTAGCGCCCATTTTATTGAGCATCTTGCAAAGCTGTTGTAGGTAAGGTTCACAGGCTGCATTATAAATGACCGTCTCCCCTTTTGCCATAACAGCAGCCATAACAATATTTGCTGTTCCTGTTACAGAGGCTTCATCAAGAAGCATGTAAGTTCCTGTTAAACCATCTGGAGCTTCTACGCCATAAAAACGCTCTTCTTTATTGTAGCGAAATTTAGCCCCCAGTTTTATCATTCCTTCAAAGTGCGTGTCTAAACGGCGTCTGCCTATTTTGTCACCACCGGGACGTGGTATGTATCCTTTACCAAAACGAGCCAGCAAAGGCCCAACTATCATTATAGAACCGCGTAAACCACTGCCCTCATTCTTAAACTGCTGGCTTTCCAGATATTCTAAGTTAAGTGCATCGCTTTTAAAACTGTATTTACCTTTACCCAGTTTTTGAATTTTCACACCCAGATTACCAAGAAT
The DNA here is from genome assembly GCF_047946675.1 of Leeuwenhoekiella sp. A16. Lineage (GTDB taxonomy): Bacteria > Bacteroidota > Bacteroidia > Flavobacteriales > Flavobacteriaceae > Leeuwenhoekiella. The sequence goes on along the minus strand of NZ_CP172313.1, from coordinate 3,150,446 downwards.
TGTAATGAGTTTATTAACATCTACAATGTCTGGTATATTATTAATGATGACATTTTCTGGCGTAAGCAAAACCGCACATAAAATTTGAAGAGCTTCATTTTTTGCACCTTGAGGCTGGATGGAACCTTTAAGTTGATGTCCGCCCTCGATTTGGAATGTTCCCATAAATAAAAATCTGGTAAGCTAAGTTTTAGTAACGCTTTTTAGGGCGGTTTGTCTTTTTACGTGGATTATTAGAAGATTTACTAGTCTTTTTAGAGCGCATAAGTTGGTGTGTATCGCGCAGATCTTCTTCTTTTTTTGCAAGATTTATCTGGCCATTACTAAGCTCAAATAAATGTTTAAAGATCACATCATCTTCTACAGTATCTTTATTCCAATTAAGGAAACACTTCTTCATGTGATTTGCTATAGTAAACTCAAGTGCTTCTCTCATCTCGCCCTTGTCCCATTTTACAGCAACATCAATCATTCTCTTGATATTGTTGCCGTAGAAGCGATATTTAGGATGATTTTGAGGATATTCTAAAGGCGCAGGACGTTCTTCCAGTTCTTCTTTAGATGGTTTCCCGTAAGGAGAATCAACATCCAGATTAAAATCGCTCATTATAAAGAGCTGATCCCATAATTTGTGTTGAAAGTCTGGTACGTCACGTAAATGAGGCTGTAAATTACCCATCACGGCTATAATAGACCTGGCTACTTTGTTGCGTTCTTCTTTATCTTCTATGGCAATCGCCTGATTTACCATTTTTTGTAAATGACGCCCGTATTCAGGAATAATGAGCTTTTCACGCTCTGTGTTGTATTCTAATTGATCTATCAACTGTAAAAATTTAAGTGAAGTTTGCTTACCGTAGTAAACTGTTGCAAATTAATAAAAATTGTATAAAAGGCACTAAAATCGGCCTAAATAACCAAAAAATCAATAATTGCCGTACAAATTTAAATATTTTTAATTAAAGCGAAATAACACCTTCTACAAGTGCTACCTCTTTATATTTAGTGATTACCGCGTCTGGATTTTTCATTCTTACATTGATTGAAAGACTGGTATACTTACCATTACGCGATTCTTTAGTCTGTATAACAGCACCGGTATTATTAAAAATATCCTGTATGGCAAGTATTTTTTCTTTATCTGAAGGAACTATAAATTTAAATAGATATTCAGAAGGCCATATAGAGGTATCACTTAATTGTTCTTTTAATTTTTTATAAAATTCATCAGAATTTTTCTCTACACTCATAAGCTGTTTTTTCAGTTGCAAAGATACAGTATCCTCAGAATTTTTTAATCGTTTCACATTTGAGTATTTTTGCCGACTAATACTAGACATTTGGCAACACAACGCATTGTGCTCATAGGAGGTCCCGGCACGGGTAAAAGCACTTTATTAAACGCTATAGAAGAAAAAGGATTCATTTGTTTTGAAGAAGTCTCAAGACAAGTGACTAAAGCCGCGCAGGAAGAAGGTATAGAGCAGCTTTTTCTCACAGAGCCACTTCTTTTTAGTCAAAAATTACTTGAGCAACGTATTCTTCAATACCAGAAAGCAGAAGAATTACAAGAAGACTTTGTTTTTATAGACAGAGGGATTCCTGATGTTGTGGCTTACCTGGATTATGTAGGTCAAAATTACCCTGCAGAATTCATTCAGGCTTGTGAGCGCTACAAATATGACCAGATCTTTGTTTTGCCGCCATGGGAAGAAATACATGAGACAGACGGCGAGCGCTATGAGAGTTTTGAGCAGGCACAGGCAATTCAGGAAGTCTTGTTACACAATTACATAAAATATGGTTATGCACCTATAGAAGTGCCAAAGATGACCGTTGAGCAACGTGTTTCTTTTGTGCTTGATAAACTATCGTAAGCATGCAAAACCCCACAGAAATACTAGAAAAATACTGGGGTTACCAATCTTTTAGGCCTAATCAGGAAGAGATCATTAAAAGTGTTATAAATGGTAAAGACACTCTAGCCTTACTCCCTACCGGTGGTGGTAAATCTATATGCTACCAACTCCCGGCGGTTTTGCAGGCAGGAATTGCAATAGTTGTTTCTCCCCTGCTCTCGCTTATGAAAGATCAGGTCATGCAACTCACAAACCGCGGAATTAAAGCTTTGTATATTCCGGCAGGTATAAGCTACACAGATCTTGATAAATTGTTAGACAACTGCATCTATGGTAATTACAAATTGTTATATCTCTCACCAGAACGATTGCAGCAGGAGCTTGTACTGGAGCGCATAAAACAAATGCCCATCTCTTTATTAGCAATTGATGAAGCGCATTGTATCTCACAATGGGGACATGATTTTAGACCAGCTTACCGCAATATTATAAGCTTTCGCGAAAGCATTGCTGATATCACCTGCATTGCATTAACAGCCACAGCAACGGCTAAAGTGCAACAAGATATTGTAGAACAGCTTAAACTGAAGGAATATAAATTCTTTCAAACTTCTTTTGAGCGTAAGAATCTGGCATACCGTGTTCTTGCAGAAGAAGACAAACATTATCGTATTCTCGATATTTTAAAAAAGAATACGCGTTCTGCAATTATCTACGTACGCAGTAGAAAAACAGCTCAAACTTTTGCTGATTTTTTACAATCCCGCGGTATAACTGCACACCATTATCACGGCGGTCTGGGCAATGATAAACGCAATGCAAATTTTCTGGACTGGGCTTCTAATAAAGTTCAGGTAATGGTGGCTACTAATGCTTTTGGTATGGGTATAGACAAGCCAGATGTGCAAACGGTAATTCACGTAGAGCTGCCAGAAAGTATAGAAAGTTATTTTCAGGAAGCTGGCAGAGCAGGTCGCGATGGCAATGCCGCATATAGCTTTGTTTTGTATAGTCCGGCAGATAAAGAGCGATTATATAATCAATTTATCAGGATATTACCTTCTGTTGATTACGTAAGGCAGGTTTATAAAAAGTTAAACAGCTACTTCCAGATCTCGTATGGTGAAGGTGAGCAGGAAGCTTTTCGCTTCAATTTTATGGATTTTTGCAGCACTTACAAGCTCAATACACTCATCACCTACAATGCCTTGCAATTGCTTGACAGAAATAGTGTGATAACGCTTGCGCAGGAATTTTTTAGAAAAGCAACCTTACAGTTTAAGATTTCTAACATTGCCCTTAGTTTTTACCTCATTAAAAATCCCGGAATAGACGAAGTAGTAAAAAATATTTTACGCACCTATGGCGGCATTTTTGACCAAAAATTAGCGGTAGATCATACTGTTATCGCACAAAAGTCTAATGTAGGCGTTAGTCGTGTGCACGATATACTTTTGCAACTTGATAAAGATGATATCGCGATCTATGAACACATAAATTATGACACTTCTATAACCTTTTTGGTGCCACGAGAAGATGAACGCGTTATCAATCCCATTGCAGCAGATATTAGAGCACAAAACAGCAGAAAGGAGGAGCAAGCTAATGCATTGCTCAATTATATTGATGAAAAATCTATTTGTCGCAGTATACAGCTGTTGGCCTATTTTGGTGAAAATAAATCTGAACCCTGTGGTATTTGTGATGTGTGTATGCGAGCTAAAAGAAAGACAGCTTCACGCGAAAAAAACGGCGAAATAGAGGCAAAAATCCTACTTTTACTGGCGGAAAACGCAATTTCTTCTCGAGCTCTGGCTCAAAAGATAAATACTACAGAAGAGAATAAACTATTAGAAGTTCTAAAGACTTTACTACAAAAAAGGTTGATCTACATAACCGCAGACAATCAATATAAAAAGGTATAATGAGAGATTTACGAATCATATTTATGGGTACACCAGATTTTGCAGTAGCAAGTCTGGATGCTTTGGTACAACAAAAATATCCTATTGCGGGAGTGATAACCGCACCAGATCGTCCTGCAGGCCGAGGTCAAAAATTAAGGATGAGCGCTGTAAAAGAGTATGCTGTCGCTCACGATCTTCCTGTTTTACAACCCGTAAACCTGAAAGATGAAGCATTTTTAAAAGAATTAAAGGCTCTCAACGGGAACTTACAAATTGTAGTTGCCTTTAGAATGTTGCCCGTTGCGGTCTGGAAAATGCCAGAATATGGTACATTTAACCTTCACGCTTCCCTCCTGCCAGATTACAGAGGAGCTGCTCCCATAAACTGGGCGCTTATAAATGGTGAGACCATAACCGGGGTAACTACATTTTTTATAGACGAAAAAATAGATACGGGTGCCATTATCCTGCAGGAGCAACTAGCGATAGAGCCCGGCGAAAATGCAGGAAGTTTACATAACAGATTGATGAATCTGGGTAGTGATCTTATTATAAAGACTGTAGAACATATTAAGACAGGTGAGGTAGAAACAAAACCACAGCCCAAAAAAGAACAAATTCACACAGCCTACAAACTTAATAAAGAGAACACTAAGATTGACTGGTCGCAACCTATTGAGAAAATACACAATCTTATAAGAGGCTTAAGTCCTTATCCTGTTGCCTGGAGTGAATTTGAAAATAATAGTAAAAAAGACACCTTAAAAATATATGCTGCCAGCATAGCAGGAGAAGATTTTACCGTCGCGCCCGAAGCAGAAATTGGTCACATTAAAGTGACTGATGGAAAATTAACCGTACAGGCCAAAGACGGAATTCTATTGATCGACGAAATACAACTTCCGGGAAAACGAAAAATGAAGGTAAAAGACCTCTTAAACGGATATTCATTTTCTGATGGCGCAAAAATGTTGTGAAGCCTTATAAATACTGATGTTATTGTAATGAGTAATAATAAATCATCCGTTATTAACAATAGGTCGAAGTTATTAACAATAATCAGGATTTCCTGCGCTATTCCTTGCATGAACGGATAATCCGTATAAATTTGTTGAACTATTAAACAAAAAGTTTAACCAACAATTTAATTTTTTAAAATTTATATTATGAACAAATCAGATTTAATTGATGCAATGGCAGAAGATGCAGGAATCACTAAAGCAGCTGCTAAAAAAGCATTAGAGTCTTTCTTAGGAAACGTAGAATCATCACTTAAAGGAGGTAATCGTGTATCTCTTGTAGGATTTGGTTCTTGGTCTGTATCTAAGAGAGCTGCTCGTGAAGGCAGAAACCCACAAACGGGTAAAACAATTAAAATTGCAGCCAAAAACGTTGTTAAGTTCAAAGCTGGTTCTGAGCTATCAGATTCTGTTAACTAATTGATATTAAAACACATTTAAAGCCCTCATTGAGGGCTTTATTTTTTTATAGTTTATTGTATTTTGTCGTTTAGAAAAAATAACTTAGTTTAGGAGTAATCATTAAAAAATCATGACTACAAAGAGACCCACAAAAGGAAAATTGCTCATTGCAGAGCCCTCCATCATAGGTGATGTCTCGTTTAACCGTTCTGTTGTTTTACTAGCAAATCATTCTACAGAAGGCTCTGTTGGCTTTATTTTAAATAAACCCCTTAGCTTTACTTTAGATGAACTTATCCCGGAGATCGCATCTACAATGCAAGTCTATAATGGTGGTCCTGTAGAGCAGGATAACCTATATTTCATACATAAAGTACCAGAGTTAATACCAGACAGCGTTGAGATTTCTGCAGGTATATATTGGGGTGGCGATTTTGACAGGGTGATAGACCTTATCGCAAGCGGCAGCATTTCTGAAAGTGAGATACGCTTCTTTTTAGGCTATTCTGGCTGGGATTCTCATCAATTAGATCAGGAACTTGATTCTAACTCATGGATCGTGGTAGAGAACATCTATGAAAAGGAAATCATTAATAAATGCCTGCCAGACCTTTGGAAAGAGAAAATGATAGAACTGGGCGGCGATTACCTAATCTGGTCTAATGCACCAGAAAACCCCAGTTATAACTAAGATAACCGGGCTTTAGCATTTAATTTACCTATAAGATCTTTTGCAACCGTATTGGTATAGACTTTCTTTCTATACTTAGTAACAGGTTGTATACCTATTATCGCGTTTGTGATGAATATCTCATCTGCTTTTTGCAATTCAAAAGGCGAGATGGCAACTTCTTCAAAAGTATAATTCTTGAGGTTTTGAATGATATCGATCAACTGTTTTCTTACAATCCCTCTTAAACATCCCTCTTCTAAAGGGGGAGTTTTTATATGATTGTCTTTTACAAGAAATATATTGCCCTGTAAAGCCTCTACGATCGTTTTATTGTTGTTGATGAGTATACAGTTGTCATAACCATTTTCTTTAGCAAAAATGCTTCCTGTGACGTGTATGAGCTTATTAGTTGTCTTGAGTGTCGAAAGCAGATCAGCATTTACATAGTGATCTTTATAGAGCTCTACCTCATAGTCTGCCTCGCTTAGTGTATAAAACGGAGTTGATAACGCTTTCGCGAAAGCGAAGAAACCTACCGTATTGTCTTCTGGTAAGTATTTACCACCTTCATTTCTAAATACAGTTATGCGCACACTTGCCGCCTTACTTTCAAGTTCACTTGACGCGAGCGTCTTTAATATCTCTTCCTGGAGGTTCTCAAGTGTAAAGTGCATGGGTATTTCCATACGCAGAATACGCATAGAAGACATTAGCCTGAAATAATGATCTTCCCAAAAATAAATCTTACCACCCTGGCAACGCACGGTCTCAAAAACGGCATCTCCATAAAGCAAAGCGCGGTTTTGAGGTGAAAAATGTGGTGCGTTTGTTAAGTTTCCGTTTAAATTGATCATAAAAAAAGTCCCTTTTTTGAGGAGGGACAAATATACTTTAACTATTGGTTTTTCTAGGTAGAGCCTATCACATGTTTTAATTCTGAGATTTGATTTTCCCAGAACATCTTCCCTTCATCAACCTCATCTTCTTCTGCAAAATCTGTTATAATGAGCGATACATCTTTTGTTATATCATCAACTACAATGCGTAACTCGAAATAGTAAGGTTCTTCATCTTCAACATCTTCCATCCATCTAAACTTAATGCGCTCTCCACTTTTTTTACCAAGTAGTTTTGCTTTTTCTTCGCTACCATTCCAAATGAATGTATAGTACTCTCCGCGTGAGTTTACGTTATCTGCAAACCACTCAGACATACCAGATGGCGTAGACATATATTGATATAAGAGCGACGGCGAGGCCTGCACCGGAAACTCTATTTCAAATTTTACCTTCTCTTCCATAAATTAAATTGTTTCGGCGCCAATATAAATATTAATTATAGACTTAGAAAGGAAGTCTAAATAAATTTATTTTATAAATAAGATGCTTGCGCTAACCGTAATTGTTATTATATTTGCACCCGCTTAAGAGAAATAGTTTTTTGTTAAGTTGAAATTTGGCGAGGTAGCTCAGCTGGTTAGAGCGTCGGATTCATAACCCGGAGGTCGGGGGATCGTGCCCCCCTCTCGCTACTTGAAAATCAGGCAGTTACATTATATTTGTAACTGCCTGACCTTCTAAAGGTACAACATAGGTACAACTTTAACATTTTTAACACTTGAAAATGACCTTGTTCTGCCAATCGCAATCAATTGAAATCAAATTTAATTACCTACTATTTTTCTACTGAAATAGCTCACTTTCTTTTTATATAAGTTAAAAAACCTTTGTATTCTAATTACAACCACTATACTTTTTACTTGGCTTCTGCAATAAAAAGACGGTTTTCAGTTCTCTGAAGGTCTCTGAATTAAAACATTTTTAGACTTTAATTGTTGATAAGTCTACTAAACCTGTAAAAGATCCATTTAATGTATAATCTTTTGTGAGTGAAGAATTTCAAATGATAGCGAAATATATGGTTTGCTTTTATTCTATTTTGTGTATAAAAACGCGCTTAATATTAGCCTCTAAACATACCTCCTACTTACTTTTATCTAAGGAATTCTAATATAGATAAACAAAGCGCTTTGTTCATTATTCATTTTAAAAACGAATATCATGAACACGATTAAATTAGACGAAAGGCTGGAGCGAATTGAATCGCTTTTACTTGCAAACAAGAAAGTACTTACCCTCGAAGAAGCTTGTGATTACACAGGAATATCTCGCAGCTACCTTTACAAATTAACTTCTACTGGAGCTATTCCCCACAGTAAACCCAGTGGCAAACTCATCTATTTCGATATTGATTTGCTAAACAAATGGCTTTTAGACAATCAGCGAGATCCTCATTTTCAAACTGAAAATGAGGATTGTAGTACTACTACAAATAAACGTTGATTAGTTTTCTAAACACCCTATCTCTTTGCAGATAGGGTGTTCATTTCGCATCTAAAAATATCTTACTATGAAAGCCATACCCTATATACGTGTAGGAACTTCTTACTACAAATTAGTCAAAGCACCTACTATTGCAGGCCACTTCAATGAATTTTTAATTCCTTGGAGTATTGAAACCATAAGACAGGATCACGGCAAAACCTATTTAAGTAACATATCAAAATATGATGGGTTCACCTGTATTCCCAGTCATACCGATTTTAAACCGGCATACTATCATTTTTACAATACCTACTCTCCCCTTAGTAAAAAACCGCAACAGGGAACTATTAAGTACACTCAAAAGTTCATCAAGCACATCTTTGGGGAGCATTATGAACTAGGACTGGATTACTTACAATTACTGTACTTACGTCCAGTTCAGATACTGCCCATTTTATGTTTGGTATCCCGGGAACGTTCTACCGGTAAAAGCACCTTTTTAAAGTGGTTGAAAATCATTTTTGAAAACAATCTCACCTATCTGACCAATGACAGTTTTAGCAGTCAGTTCAATGCGGATTGGGCCAATAAACTGCTAATCTGTATTGATGAAGTACTCTTTAATAAAGAAGAACTCACCGAACGTATCAAATACCTCAGCACAACCAATATCAATATGCTTGAAGCGAAAGGTAAAGATAAAAGAGAGGTTGAGTTTTTTGGCAAGTTCATACTCTGTAGTAATAATGAGGATACCTTTATAAAGATAGATGGAAATGAGACCCGGTTTTGGATTCGAAAAATCCCCAGGCTTGATCTAGAAGTAACCAATTATTTAGAACATCTTGAAGCGGAGGTTCCAGCCTTTCTTTACTTTTTGGAGCATCGTAAAATCCATTCAAAGCATACAACCAGAATGTGGTTTCATTCAAGTCAAATTAGGACAAAAGCATTGACCCGTTTAGTGCTCAATAACCGCAACCGGGTAGAAAAGGAACTTGCTGAAATCCTGTTGTTAGCATTAGATCATTTTAACCTTACCGAAATTAACCTGTGTCCTATTGATGCCTTGAACCTGTTGAGTAAAACCAGAATCAAAACAGACCTGACGCAATTGAGAAGGCTGCTTAAGAAGGATTGGAAAATCACCAATAAATCCAATACCCTTTGCTACCAAAAACTGCTGATGTGGCAAGACGGATCGCTCCAGTTTACCGAGGCTAAAGGAAGATACTTTACCATAACTAAGAATTTTCTAATTGAAAATTTTGATGCACTGATGAATGATGAAGCTGAAGACTAGTATTTATAGCTATTGAAGTACTCATCACTTATTCATCTTTAAATCATCAAAATAAAAAGTGATGCAGATGAAAAAAAAAGAATGATGAGCTGATGCACTTTTGATGATTTAAGAAAACTAGAACCTATAAGGGATAGAAGCCCAAAACATCACTTCATCAAAAAATAACTCCCAAGTAAAGCCTGATGAAAAAAGAAAAACTATCGTGTGAAAGAGCCCGAAAAATTCCCATCGAAAAGGCGCTGGAATTTTTAGGACACTATCCCTCTCGCAATACGGAAAAGGAAGCTTGGTTTCTGAGTCCCCTGCGGTCAGAAACCCAAGCATCCTTTAAAGTATCTAAAAAATTAAACTGCTGGTACGATCACGGATTGGGTAAAGGCGGCAACTGTATCGATCTGGTTTGTGCCCTTTCAAAAGTATCCGTGAGTGATGCACTAGTAATCTTAGCTCAAATCAAAACAGGGAATGACAACCTTTCAATACAGCAGGAAACTAATTTCAAGGAATCTGGAATTGAAATCAAATACATTAAGCGCATTCAGCATCCAGCTTTATTGCAGTATTTGAAGAAACGGAAAATCAGTCTGATTGCAGCGAAGGGGTTTTGTAAAGAGGTTCATTATAAGATTAATGATAGCTATGGTTTTTCCATTGGGCTTAAAAACTATTCTGGAGGATGGGAACTTAGAAACAAATATTTCAAATCTTCCAATTCTCCAAAAGATCTGACCTGGATCAAAAATGAGTCTCAGAATTTAATGGTTCTAGAGGGAATGTTTGATCTGTTATCGCTGATTACATTATATCCAAATTTAAAACGCGAAGCTGATTTTTTGATTTTAAACTCCATTGCTTTTGCAGATAGGGCACTCCCCTATTTTGATCATTATGAAATTGTTGAACTGTATTTGGATAATGATGAAGCCGGAAGAAAAACTACAGCGCTCTTCTTGAATACAACTTCTAATTGTATCGATAAATCTCAGTGCTATGCTGATGAAAAGGACTTAAATGCCTGGCTGATGAAAACGAATTAAAACTGCTTTCTGGAAAGCAGGGCAAGATGTGTGGCTGTGGCCACAATCTTGCTTTGCTCCCGATGGTTGCAAAGAAAAAATACAAACGATGAAACGAGCACTTATCAAATTCAGATGCAGCGTTTATGAGAAAAAATTGCTGCAGGTAAAAGCAAAAGCTGCGGGTTCTTCCTTAAGTGCCTTTTGCAGAAATAGCTTAATGGAACAACAAATCACCGAGCGTATGAATGAAGAGCATATCAACACCTATAAAATGCTGATCAAGTATCACAACAACTTTAAACGCATTGGGAATATGTATAAAAAAGGAAACCCAAAGCTCAGTCAGGAAGTCATTTTAGTGGCTGAAGAAATCAAGAAACATTTAAAAACTATACTCAAATGATTGGCAAAGGAAGTACCATATCCAGTACTCTTGGAGCTTTGCGATATGGCAATAACAAAGAGAAAGAAGCTGAGCAGGTTTATAGTGATCTAATCGTTGGAGAAACTGCAGAAGAAATCGCTCAGGAATTTAAAGCTGTTCAAGAACTCAATCAAAACTGTGAGCGCAACACCTTGAGCTTTATTCTAAGCCCAACGGTTCGTGATGGAGAAAATCTTAGCAACCGGGAACTTGGAGAACTCACTAAAAAGTTCATTCAGCAAATGAAATTAGAAGAGCGCCAGGCAGTTGCTTATGTGCATCGAGATAAAGTACACACCCACGTGCATCTCTATGTCAATCGCATCGATCTAAATGGCAGAGCATATAACGACAGTTTTATAGGAAAACAAAGTCAGTTGGCCGCAGAGCGCACCGCTAGAGAACTGGGAATTCAAACGGTGAAAGATGTGCAATATGAGAAAAACCTAGAGCTAAGTAGAACCCGAAGTGAAATACAAAAAGTACATCAGAATGCCATAAGTCAGAACAGAACAATAGATCTGCAGACCTATATCAACCGGATGCGGGAACAGCAGATTAACGTAATTCCGGTAATCAATAAATCCAAACAGCTTCAGGGCTTTCGGTTTGAGTACCAAGGACAAAGTATAAAAGGTAGTGACGTTCACCGCTCGATGTCTGCAAGTAATTTGCTGAAATCAATCAACCGTGCAAAAAGTGTCGCTATATCCGGAAGAAGCGTGCCTATTGCTCCAAGCCTGGCCAAAGCAGTGGCTAAGAAGATCCTAAAAATTGTAATCGATAAAGGTATTGGAATATGACCAAACTGGAACTAATATCAGAACTGCTCGTTGAGGAGCTACATTCATTTAAGGAAGAAGTTGATCGCTTAGAGAACATTGAAAAAAGCCTTAAAAGCACAGCTATTAAAGCTGACAGTACTCAGATTGAAAAGTTAATCAAAGAGCATCTTAGAAAACTACACATTGATCAAACAGCTCAACAGGAAAATCGGAAAGAAATACTGAACAGGATTAAGCACTCTCGAACGATTCCGAATTGGCTCATCATTCTTGCCCTTCTTCTTTTTCTTTCACAAGCATTTGCTATTGTTTACCTGCTGCTACGCTAATAGGTAATAAAGGAATTAATTTTTTCTTTCAAAAAAACCTGTCTGTTGTGAAGGCCTTTTCGAAAGAAAAAATTATGAGGAGGGAGCTTAGGTAAAATGATAATTTAGCTTTCCATAAATAATATGTCTGTGACATTTAGTGAGTATCTGGAACCTCACTTTACAGGTATACGAACACATCAACCCATTTGAGTTATTCTATAGTTTTATAACAATGTAGTTAAAACTAAAGTGTTCGGAAAATTCTATAACTAAAACGAATCATCAATAATATCTAATTAACATTCATATTTATTGAACATATTGTTGATTAATCTTTAGATTAAATTAACACTTACTCGCACAACACACCATTTTCTTCAACTTCCGTTAAGGATTTCTTAAAGTACAATATTTTACATATAGTCACTTTTTGATCAAATTTGTGATTGATTGTTTACTAATATTAATAATTAATCCAAACAATGAAAAAACTAATTTATGTAACACACATTATCTTATTCTTTCTAACCTCTATTTTATTTGCTCAGGATAGAACACTTAAAGGTATTGTAACAGACACAAACGGCATGCCTTTACCGGGAGCCAGTATTGTGGTAAAAAATACTACCATAGGTGTAGTGACAGATTTTGACGGAAATTTTACAATCAACATTCCTGAAAATGAGAATACAATTGAAGCGACCTTTATGGGGTTTAGAACTCAGGAGTTAGATGTTACCGGTAAAACTAACCTAACTATAGTTCTTGAAGAGGATGCTCAAAGCCTTGACGAGGTTGTAGTAACCGCCCTAGGTATTAAACGGGAAATTAAAAAGCTTTCTTACTCCGTACAAAAAGTAGAAGGTGATGAACTTGCTGAAGCTAAAGAAACTAATGTCGTGAATTCTCTTTCGGGTAAAATGGCCGGGGTACGCGTTACAGGTGGTAACAGTGGCGTAGGTTCTAGTTCACAAATTATCATACGTGGAGAAAACTCTCTCAATCCTAGCCCCAATGCGAACTCGCCGTTATTTGTTGTTGACGGTATCCCCATTAACAACAATGTAAATAACGCCGGTGGCGAAGGCAACATGGGCGTTGATTATGGTAATGGCGCCATGGATATCAACCCGGACGATGTTGCAGAAATGACCGTTCTAAAAGGTCCTAACGCAACTGCGCTTTACGGTTCGCGTGGTGCTAATGGCGTGGTGTTAATCACCACAAAATCAGGTAAAGGCACTAAAGGTATTGGTGTTTCTATCAATCACAATACTACGTTCGAGACGCTTCTAACCTTACCAAAATATCAAAACGAATACGGCCAGGGTTCTAATGGTCAGTTTGCTTTTAACGATGGGGGTCAAAACCGCTCTGTTACAGGTGGGGTTAATGACCACGTTGACGAGAGCTGGGGACCTGCGCTTAACGGCCAATTGATTCCACAGCACGACAGTCCTACTACAAGTGGGTTTAGAGCCGGTGACGTAGATCTGCGACCGCGTAATGCAGACGGAACTTTTGCAGATGAAATTATAGCTACTCCATTTATTGCTCATCCTGATAACATTAGAGATTTCTTTGAAACCGGATTCACCATGAGCAACAACGTTGCTTTAACGGGAGCTAATAAAGACGGAAATTTCAGAGTTTCTTTTACAGACCTGAGCAGCGAGAGTATCGTTCCCAATTCAAATTTTAAAAGACGTACCTATGCGATCAACGGAGCCTATAACTTGACAGATTGGTTAAAGGTTAGCGCTTCGATGAACTATGTAAATTCAAACTCGGACAACCGTCCTAATAACTCATACGGTACCGAAAACGTGATGTATTTATGGATCTGGTTTGGTCGCCATATAGATATGAACTCGCTAAGAGATTACTGGCAACCGGGATTTGAAAATACACAACAATTCAACTATAACTACAATTATCACGACAACCCATTTTTTACTGTGTATGAAAATACCAACTCGTTTAACCGAGATCGCGTGATCACTAATATGCGTGCAGATCTTAAACTAGCTGATGGTTTAGACCTGATGTTCCGTACGGGATTAGATTATTCTAACGAGTTGGATATGCGCAAAAGAGCCTACTCCACACAGCGTTTTCCTAGCGGGCAATATCGGGAAGATTATACATATGCACAGGAACAGAACACAGACTTCTTGCTGTCTTACACAAAGACGCTTAATGAAGATTTTGATTTTGGAGTTTCTGCTGGTGCAAATCATCGTGTAGCTAAAAACCGCTATCAGCGTATCAGTGCCAATTCGCTTTCTATCCCTGCTATTTACAACTTCGGAAATGCTGCAGAACCACTTACTACCAGCGACTACGACAGTGAATTTAGAGTAAATAGTGTCTATGCCTTCGGAAACATCTCGTATAAAAATTACTTGTTTTTAGATTTAACTGCCAGAAACGACTGGTCTTCTACCCTTCCTGAAGATAACAACAGTTATTTCTACCCTTCTGCGGGTGTAAGTGCCATTCTTTCAGATATGTTTGAAATGCCGGAAGCTATCAGCTTTGCCAAATTAAGAGCAGGTTTTGCTGTTGTGGGTAATGACACAAACCCATACAATCTAGCCGCTACTTACGGTTTTGGAGATACATTTAACGGCTTCTCCAGAGTGTCTTCTCCTTCAGAATTGAAGAATTCTGATCTAAAACCCGAAAAAACCAATTCTATAGAACTGGGTGCTGATGTTCGTTTCTTTGGCAATCGACTGGGTCTTGACGTTGCGGTGTATCAATCTACTACAAAGAACCAGATTATATCGCTTCCGGTGTCTAACACTTCGGGTTACAGTTCTCGTGTGATCAATGCTGGTGAAGTTCAAAACCGCGGACTTGAAATCACTTTAAATGCTACTCCTGTACGTACTAATAATTTTAGATGGAATTCTTCGGTAAACTTTACAATGAATCGCGGGAAAGTTATTGAACTAACAGACGGATTGGATTTTTACACAATTAAAAACAATTACCTCACTGTAGGTGCTGCCGTTGGCGAACGTATAGGAGATTTATACGGTACAGGATTTCAGAAAGTAGAAGATCCTAATAATGAATATTTTGGTCAATGGATCATTAACCCAGATTCTGGTTTGCCTATTGTTGACAACGAACTTAGAAAACTAGGTAATTACAGTCCAGATTTTATGGTAGGTCTTCAAAACAGCTTTCAATATAAAAATTTCAATTTCAGCTTCTTGTTTGACTGGAGACAGGGTGGGGAATTTCATTCACGCACCGTTGCTATTGGTGGTACTACGGGGATGCTGGATTTTACAGTTCCGGGTCGTGAAACCGGTATTATTGCAGAAGGTGTTATTGCAAACGGAGACGGAACCTACACTCCAAATACCCAAAATGTTTCAGCCTCCAATTACTACTCACACGTATATAACAGGAGTAATGAAGAGAGCTCTATGTTTGACGCCACTTATGTAAAATTGAGAGAAGTCAAACTGGGATACAATCTTCCAAAAAAATGGTTTGATACCATCCCTTTCACGTCAGCAACGATCTCTTTGGTGGGAAGAAATCTGGCACTATGGACCGAAAACGACCACGTTGACCCGGAAACCATCTCATTCTCCGGAGGTTCAATTGTTCCCGGTGTTGAAGATATGGCACTCCCTAGCACCCGTAGTTTTGGTGTAAATGTAAATCTAGAATTTTAAGACAAATACGATGAAAAAAATCAATATAATTCAGATTCTAGTACTGGCCTGTCTCTTATTTACAGGCTGTACCGATAATTTTGAAGAAATCAACTCAAATCCTAATGCCCCTGAAAATGTAAGTGCAAACCTGCTTACCTCAACTGTAACATCAGAAATTACCCGAACGCTTACTCAGGAAGGTTATAGTGACGGAAACTCCATCACTCAGCTGATGGCTAAAAATAACTTTCCTGGCTTTGCGCAATTTGATTGGGGCGATCAGGGAATGTGGAATTTTTTCTACGGAATCCTTCCGGAAATAGATGATATTCTCAAGATATCAAGAAGTGAAGAAACCCAGAACAGTACTTACGAAGGGATTGCGCTTACTTTACGCGCCCTTTGCTTTGCTAATCTTACCGATTTATATGGAAACGTCCCGTATTCAGAGGCTTTAGCCGGTGAGACTGAAGGTATCTTTACACCGGTATATGATTCTCAGGAAATGGTTTACAACGGTGTACTTCAGGATTTAGCAGATGCAGACGCCGCATTGGCAGCTAACCAAAGCATCAGTGGTACCACAGGAGATGTAATTTATGATGGTAATCCTGCTCAATGGAGAAAACTGGCAAACTCCTTAAGACTGCGTTATCTGTTGCGCATCTCAAAGCAACGCGATGTTTCTCAAGAAATGCAAGCAGTAGTAAGCGCCGGTAATTACATCAACAGCAATACTGATAATGCTACTCTTAGCTACAGCGGTACATCTAATACAGACTCCTGGCCAGAAAGCACCGGTCGTATAGGTGGTTTTGATGAAAAAAGTTTATGCGATACCGCTCTGGAATATTTCAACACCTTTAACGATCCACGCTTAGACATCTGGTTTGACCGCAACAGTGCCGGTAATTGGGTAGGTATGCCTATAGGTTTGAATCAAGATAATGCCCGGGCTTTTGACGACGCCAACAGCCCCAGCCGTTTAGATGTGAACTTGTTTTACTATTCGGCGACAGACGCTGAGGCGTATATAATTAAAAATTCTGAAGTACAATTTATTCTTGCAGAAGCTGCACAACGCGGTATCATCTCTGGTGATGCGGCAGCATATTACAATGCCGGTGTTCGCGCAAGTTTAACGTACTGGGGTGTTGCTGATACGGATATAGACAGCTATCTGGCGCAGCCTGCTGTTGCGTATAACGGTTCTTTAGAGTTGTTGCTGACTCAAAAAACCATCGCCCTCTGGAATGTAGATTACCAGGGTTGGATGAACTATAGAAGAACGGGGCTTCCCGCTTTAGAACCGGGACCCGATACACTTAATGGAGCTTTATATCCGGTGCGCTTCGTATATCCTTCTTCAGAACAAACCCTGAATACGGCTAACTACCAAGCGGCGGTTAGCGCCATGGGGGGAGACAACATCAATGTAAAAGGATGGTGGGAAACCGGAACTCGATACTGAATATTTTAAATCTTAAATAAAGTTGGGTTGCTCATAGATCTGGGCAACCTCTACTTGTTTTTATTTTTTATGAAGCCTAAAAATTATCTTTTTAAAAGTCTCAAGACAGGTATGCTGATGGCAACTGTGTTCTTGGCCTCCTGCTCGACAGAAAGTACATCAGATCTGGGCATTAAACATATCATAGTTATAGGAGTTGACGGAATGAGTCCAGACGGGATTATGCAAGCCCAAACTCCGGTTCTGGATAGTCTTGTAAAATATGGAGCATCCACTTTTAAGGCCCGTGCAGTGCTCCCTTCCAGTTCCAGTTCTAACTGGGCCAGTATGATTATGGGCGCAGATACTGAGCAACACGGTATTACTTCTAACGGATGGGAAGCTAATAATTACACTCTACCCGCTGTAGTTTCGGGACACGACAACAGATTCCCTACAATTTTTACGCTATTTCATGATCAAAAACCACAAGCTCACGTAGGTTCTATTTACGATTGGGATGGTTTTGGCAGATTGTACAATCCTGAAGATGTTAATTTTGATATCAACGGGGACCACGAAGACGGCACAACACAAGATGCGATTACTTATATCAAAAAACATAAACCCGACTTTACTTTTATTCATCTGGATCACGTTGACCATGCTGGGCATAGCGAAGGGCACGGCACTAAATCCTACTACAAATCTGTTGAGAAAGCGGATCGTTTAATAGGGTCAATTATAGCCTCAACTAAAGAAACGGGAATTTTTGACCAAACGGTATTCATCATTTGCTCAGACCACGGCGGTTTGGGTAAAGGCCACGGCGGCGAATCTTCCGGGGAAGTCAATATACCCTTCTTTTTATACGGTGCCGGAGTGAAAAAAGGGTATGCGATTGAAGAAACCGTATATCAATACGACAATGCTGCAACAGTAGCATTTGTCGCTGGATTGAAAACGCCTCAAGCGTGGATTGGCAGACCTGTAAAAAGTGCTTTTGTTGGTTATGACAAACCAGTTTTACGCTATAAAAAACAACAGCAACTTATGGCTCCGGTTTTACTGCCGAAAAACGGACCATATGCACCATCCGGTGGATTATTTAAAGAAGACACTGTAGAAGTGAACTTAAATAATCCCAACGCAACCGCAACTATTTATTATACGCTAGACGGTTCTGATCCTTCCATTGAAAGCGGTTTAACATATACCGCTCCGTTTTCAGTAGACAGCACAACTTTGGTACGTGCTCTTATTGCCGAAAAAGGAAAAACAAGCAGTACTATTGCTGCCGGAAGCTACCGAATCATTTCCGCACAGAAACAGCCTGGGGTTTTATTCAGTATATATCCCTTAAAAAATCTTACTTTTTTACCTGATTTCAGAAATTTGAAAGCATCCCAAACCGGAACTGTTATGGAATTTGAAAGCAGCATTCTTGATAATCTCAAATCGGCTGCAAGTACCGCGGTCGTTTTTACTTCAGTGTTAAAAATTGATACAGCCGGAAGCTATACGTTTTATACCAACAGTGATGATGGCAGTAAACTTTACATTAACGACGAACTCGTGGTTGACAACGATGGTGATCATGGTGTGCAGGAGCGCAGCGGCACTATAAATCTTAAAAAAGATACGCATCCTATTAAAATTGAATATTTTAACGGTGGCGGTGGTTACTATTTAGATGCTCAATATACAGGCCCGGGTATTGGTAAACAAATTATTCCGGCAGATAAATTAATTCAGAACTAAAGGTATTTTATGGAGAATAAGCTTTCTAAAAATGAACTGATTGTTGAGGGAGACATCAACCTGTCTGAAGGTAGAAAAAAATGGCTGGCAGAAGAGGTTGATGAAGCGACAAAATCGCTCTTAGAAAAAGATTCACATTACTTTTTACATCAGGCATTATCTACGCCGTGTATGGACGTACTCGCTCACGCGCAAGGTCCGTTTATAACCAATACTTCAGGTAAAAACTATTTTGATTTTCACGGAAATAATGTGCATCAGCTGGGATTCTCACACCCTAAACTCATAAAAGCGCTTAAAAATCAGTTAGATCAACTTACTTTTTCAACCCGCAGATATACCAATGAAACGGCTATTAATTTCGCCGAAAAACTCGTAAGCCTTACTCCCGGTTTAGATAAAATACTGATGACACCTAACGGAAGTTCGGCAGTTGGGATTGCGCTTAAACTGGCACGTGCGGTAACGGGTAAATACAAAGTCTTGTCATTTTGGGATTCTTTTCATGGAGCATCACTCGACGTTGTGAGCGTTAGTGGCGAATCGGTTTTCAGAGAACAAATGGGACCTTTAATGCCCGGTGCAGAGCGTATTCCCCCCCCTATAACCTATCGTGGTATTTATGAAAACAACGAAAATAAAGCCTTAGAATATCTAGAATATATCTTGGCGAAAGACAACCAGATTGGTGCATTTTTAGCAGAAACCGTGCGCAATACCGATGCGCAGATTCCTTCTAAAAAATTCTGGAAAGCAGCCCGCGCACTTTGTGATCAATATGCCGTGCTCTTAATTCTTGACGAAATCCCAATCGCTTTAGGCCGTACCGGGAAACTCTTTGCTTACGAGCATTTTGACATTGTACCAGATATTCTTTGCTTAGGTAAAGGTTTGGGAGGCGGTATCGTTCCTCAAGCTGCTGTAGTTACCAAGAGTGAATATGACCGGTTTAATCACATTTCACTAGGTCATTATACGTTTGAAAAAAGCCCAATGGGAGCGGCGGCAGCTTTAGCAACATTGCAAATTATTGAAGACGAGCATCTGCTGGAACACGTAATTTATTTAGAAGGAATGATGCAGGCTACATTAAATAATTTTCAACATACATACAAAATCATCGGTGATATTAGAGGGGTTGGTCTGCTTTGGGGAATCGAACTCGTAAAAGACCGTTCAACTAAAGAAAAAGCTACCACTGAAGCTGAAGTGATTATGTACGAATGCCTTAAAAACGGGCTAAGCTTTAAAGTCTCAAAAGGAAATGTTTTACAACTCTGCCCGGCACTTACCATCACAAACACACAGCTTGCGGAGGCTCTGGCTATTTTAGAAAACGCATTAGAAAAAATTACAAAATCTTAAAAACGATGAAACAAATCATAGGCCTTAGCTTACTCATTATCAGTTTTTGCACACCTATGCAGGCTCAAGAAAACAACTTTCTGGTAAAGCCTTATTTGCAAGATGCAGAACCTACCTCGATAATCATAAAATGGGAAACCGCGTTTGATGGAGAAAGCATCGTAGAATGGGGTCTAACTGCTAAACTGGGTAAAAAAACAACAGGTACTTCTAATAAAGTGAATTTTGGAGAATCACGCTTACATGAAGTTCAGCTTACCGATTTAAAACGTTTTACCACCTATTACTACCGGGTAAAAACCGGAAAACTTCAATCTGATATTCTTCAGTTTAAGACCCCGCCTTTTTCTGAAGAAGCAGCTTCTTTTAACCTGATTGCAATGAGCGACATGCAGATAGACCGCAGTCAGCCCGATAAATTTAGTGAAGTAGTGAATGAAGGTATTTTAAACTATCTGGAGCAGCAATTTGGCGGTAAGGTTCCAGACAATTTAGCCTTGGTGATGATTCCCGGAGATCTGGTAGCTCAAGGAAGTGATTATGAGCAGTGGCAAACCGATTTTTTCAAACCTTCAGAAAAACTTTTTTCTCAGGTTCCTGTATATCCCGTTCCCGGAAATCACGAGCAAAATTCTCAATTTTTCTTCAAATACTTCAGTCTTCCTGAAAACGGAGATCCTGCGTATGCAGAACACTGGTGGTATAAAGATTATGGTAATGTGCGCATAATCGGGCTCGACTCTAATAAAGGATATCGGGACATCAGACAGCAATACGAATGGCTGGAAAAAGTATTAAAAGACACCGAAAAAGCAGAAAACATTGACTTTGTTTTTGCTCAGTTGCACCATCCGTATAAGTCAGAATTATGGATTCCGGGTGAAGAGGAACCCACTGGAAAAGTAGTAAAAATGCTTGAAGCTTTTTCTGATAAAACCGGTAAACCCAGCGTTCATTTTTTTGGACATACACACGGATATTCCCGCGGACAATCACGCGATCACAATCATTTGTGGGTAAATGTCGCTTCGGCAGGAGGTTCTATAGACAATTGGGGAGAATTTGAAGGACGCGATTACGATGAGTTTACCGTTACTCAAGACGAATACGGTTTTGTAATGGTTAATGTAGATCCTAATCCTGCAGATCCTAAAATCAGTCTCAAACGCATCAGCCGAGGCAACGTTCACAATCCTAAAGACAATGCGGTAACGGATAGTATTACCGTATATAAAGTCAATCAAAAGCCCGATGCACCTGTTGGAATTTCACCCAAAGAAGAAAGCGTTGACATTACTGCTGTCACACTAAAAGCATCTGCGTTTAGCGGAGGTAGAGTTTCTAGTAAACATACTGCTTCACATTGGCAGGTGTCTACAACAACCGACTTTGAAAAACCGGTTAAAGACAGTTGGAAACAAGCTGAAAACTGGTATTATGAAGAGAACAGACAAAAGGGTGATGACCTTACTGATGAAGATCTATCACGCCTGCAACCCGCAACAACTTATTATTGGCGCGTAAGGTATCGCGATCAATATCTGGGTTGGAGTGACTGGTCTGAAGTTTTGACATTTAAAACTAAATAAGTATCTAATTATGAAAATTAATAAAATAACGTTCCTACTCCTTCTGGCCAGCTTCAGTATTTTTGAAACACAAGCTCAAAACAAAGAGGATCAAAAAGTCATTTTAATCACGTTAGACGGTTTTCGCTGGCAAGAATTGTTTACAGGTGCCGATCCGCAACTAATTAGCAACACAGATTACGTTCACGATACAACCCGTTTAAAAACTAAATTCTGGCGGGAAACCGAAATAGAGCGTCGCGAAGCGCTGTTACCGTTTATCTGGAATGAAGTGGCTAATCTGGGAGAAATCCACGGAAATCGCAACGCCGGAAGCAAAGTAACTCTTACTAACGGAATGCGCTTTTCATATCCCGGTTATAATGAAATTCTCACGGGTAAGGCAGATGATGAACACATCAATAGCAATAATAAGATTTACAACCCCAATGTGACCATCTTAGAAGAATATAACAATTCTTTCAAATACAAAGGCAAGGTTGCCGCCTTTACCAGCTGGGATGTTTTCCCGTATATTATTAATGACAAACGCAGTGGCGTTCCTGTAAATGCAGCTTTTGATTCAGCTACAAACACGCCTTTGTCAGACCGGGAAATTTTCCTCAATAAATTACAAAAACAGATTCCGAGTCCATGGGGAAGTGTACGTCTGGACGCTTTTACACACAATTATGCTTTAGAGTATATGCAAAAAAATCATCCTAGTCTGGTTTATATAGCCTACGGCGAAACAGACGATTTTGCACATGATGGGGAGTACGATGCGTATCTAAATTCGGCTCACACCACAGATGCTATGCTGAAAGAATTGTGGAATTACGTGCAGGCTGATGCTTTTTATAAAGATAATACAACTCTTATTATAACCACTGATCATGGGCGCGGGACGGAGCCTTTAGCTACTTGGAAAAGTCATGGTAGCGACATAAAAGGTGCAGATCAGACCTGGCTCATTATTCTCGGAGCTGGTGCTGATCAAAAAGGAGAAATTCAAAACGAAGAACAAATCTATACTACTGAAGTTGTAAAATACATCGATAAAAATTTGAATTAGTTTACAAATAAGAAACCAAATAAGATATTATAGCTTATTATTTTATTATAAGTTAACTTTTGAATATGTTTGTTAACGCTTGTTTTAATTAAATTTTAAACTCCAGTCGAAGTTTCCCTTAAACTCTCGACCGGATTATTAAAGAATCATGAGCTTCAAAAAACAAGATTTTGCGTTTATTAGCCGTGCCTCTCTGGCTGCCTTTGGGGCTTATTTCTGTATGTATGCCTTTAGAAAACCTTTTGCAGTTGCCACTTTTGAAAATTTAAGTGTACTAGGTATCGATTATAAAATACTACTCCTTATTGCTCAGGTATTGGGTTATATGCTCTCCAAATTTATAGGCATAAAAGTTATCTCAGAATTAAAATCTAAACAGCGTCTTGTTTATTTGCTAGTACTCATTGGTGTTTCTGAAGTTGCCTTGCTCGTTTTTGGTTTTGTCCCACAGCCTTATAATATCATTTTTATGTTTCTCAATGGTCTGCCGTTAGGAATGATCTGGGGCATCGTTTTCTCCTACCTCGAAGGCAGAAAATACACTGAAATACTGGGAGTCATTTTATGTACAAGCTTCATTGTTTCAAGCGGAGTGGTAAAGTCTATTGGTTTATTGGTCATGTCGTTTTGGGGTGTCTCGCAATTTTGGATGCCAGCTGTAACCGGAGCCCTATTTATTTTGCCCTTAGTTTTCTTTGCCAAACTTTTAGAGACCATACCTCCTCCTTCCGAAGAAGATAATGCTTTACGCGTACCCCGCGTACCTATGCACAAAAAAGAACGCAATGATGTACTGAGGCAATTTGCTGTTCCGCTTTTTATTCTGATTGCTTTTTATGTCATTTTATCAGCCTTTAGAGACCTTAGAGATAATTATGCCCGGGAGCTTTGGGATGGTTTGGGATACGCCGGAGACATCGCAGTTTACAGCACCTCAGAACTGGTCGTTGCGCTTTTGGTTTTGGTAATCTTGGCCTCTGTTTATGCGATAAAAGACAATCTCAAAGCTTTGCTTACCTATCACGGTATCTTATTAATCGGTACATTTTCGGTAGGAATAGCGACCTTTTTACTACAAGCGCAAATTCTCGGTCCGTTTTATTGGATGGTGATCTCCGGTTTTGGGTTGTACATCTGCTATGTTCCGTTTAACGCTTTATTTTTTGACCGGTTTATCGCTGCATTCCGCATTAAAGGCAACGCCGGTTTTTTAATTTATCTCGCAGATGCTTTTGGGTATATGGGCAGTATGGGCGTTTTGCTTTATAAAAACTTCGGTATGAATGCAATATCCTGGTTACAGTTTTTTATCAACGGTGCCTATCTCCTTTCCGTACTGGGAACATGTAGTGTTATCATTTCTTATTTCTATTTAAAAAACAAACACCGCAACGCCAATCTCAACGTTCTAACTTATGAAAACTAAATACGATCTACTTATTGTAGGCGGAGGTGTTCTGGGTACCTTTCACGCTTACCACGCATTAAACAAAGGTTTGAGCGTAGCAATTCTTGAACAAAGCGCGATGCCACAAGGCGCAACTACACGTAATTTTGGTCAGGTTGTACCCTCTGGTATGAATACTAAATGGCAAAATTATGGTCGCGAAAGTCTGCGTATCTATAAGAAAATTCAGAAACTTTTTGATATTACAATTCGTCAAAACGGATCTGTATATCTGGCTTCTAATGCCGAAGAATTGCAGCTTATTGAAGAACTGGCTGCTATCAATAAGCAAAATAACTACACATCTAAACTACTCACTAAAGGGGAATGTCTGTCAAAATATTCCGGTTTACGCGCAGATTATGTACAAGCCGGCTTGTTTTTCCCGGATGAAGTTACAGTAGAACCGCGCACGATGATTCACCGGTTGCAACAGTTTCTGATAGCCAACAAAAAACTGGATTTATTTTCAAATACGAAAGCTATACACATTGATCAAAGCACTGACGAAGTTTCCATCACCACTGCAGATGGAAGAACTTTTAGTGCCAATCAAACTTTGATCTGCAACGGTAGTGATTTTAAAACCCTTTATCCGCAGCTTTTTGCAGACAGCGATTTACAGCTCTCTAAATTACAAATGCTACAAACCAAGCCGCAGCAAAATTACACGCTACCCGGTTCTATTTTGACCGGGTTATCTATAAGACGCTATGAAGCTTTTTATGAATGTCCCTCTTTTAATGAAATTAAGGTCAAAGAAAATCTGGATAGTTTAGAGAAAAAATGGGGCGTACACATTCTGTTTAAACAAGCTGCAGATGGTTCTGTGATTTTAGGCGATTCTCACGAATATGCAGATGCTGATCGCATAGAAGATTTAGGTTACGGTCTCAATATGGATATTGACAATTTTATGATTGCCGAAGCTAAAAAAATAATCGATCTGCCTACTTACGAAATCCAGGACCGGTGGTACGGGATTTATTCTCAATGCAAGACACAGGATATTTTTCTCAAAACCTTAGGAGCGCGCATTCACATCGCCACCGGAATTGGTGGAAAAGGAATGACCGGAAGCGCGGGATTCTCAAAAGAACACCTCAACACAATACTTAATTAATATCGTATGAATACTATAAAACTTGTCGTTTTTGATATGGCAGGAACTACCGTAAATGAAAATAATATTGTTTATAAAACCGTGCATAAAGTCATTAACGATTTAGGCTACAATGTAACCCTAGATAATGTACTGGAATTTGGGGCTGGTAAAGAAAAGCATCAAGCGATTAAAGATGTCTTGCAGAATTGCACCAATTCTTCTGCGATAAAAGAAGAAGCTGCAACAGCATTTGCAGCTTTTAAACCCGAATTAGAAGTTGCTTATAATACACTCGAAATTGGCACATTTGACGGGATGCTATCTTTCTTCAAGAAACTAAAGAGTAATAATATTCATGTGGTTCTCAATACTGGTTATGATGCTAAAACGGCAACCAAATTACTGGCAAAATTAGAGTGGAATGTAGGTGAGGAGATAGATATGCTCATCACAGCAGATGATGTAAAAAATGGAAGGCCGGCACCCGATATGATTCAGAAAGCAATGCAACAGTTTAATATTACTAATTCTTCTCATGTGCTAAAGGCAGGAGATTCTGAAATAGATATTATTGAGGGAAAAAATGCCAATTGCGGTCTAACAATAGGTGTTCTTAGCGGAGCACAAACTAAAGAACAGTTAGAAGCTGCAAAACCAGATTATATTCTTAATGTGGTTACTGAACTTGAAAAAATCCTAATTAAATAGATCTTTATACTTTTGTATATATAAGATGTTGAAAGCGCTATTAGCTTTCGACATCTTTTAAATAAAAGTAAAGCACCAGCATAGATGTAGGTGCATCACTCCGATTAATAGGCACATGGGGTATTCTGCCATCAAAGAATATAGAGTCCCCTTCGTTCAGGGTTACTTCTTCTTCCCCAATACTATAGACACATTTACCAGACAGCATATACTTAAATTCATACGCGTCTGTTTCTACTTTAGCTCGTTCAGAGCCCGGCTGAATTTCCAGCAATACAGCTTCAAAAGCTATAGAAGCAAGCGATTTGCCAAAAATCGATTTGTATTGAAATCCTTTAGCATCATCTTCTTTTTCTATTATTGAATTTTCCCCTTTGCGGGAAATAAAGAAAGCTATTTTTCCGGTTTGCGGAAGGCTGTTAAAAAACGCAGCCACTCCGATTTCTAAAGCATTGATGATATTTAGTAATACCGGTAGCGAAGGAATGGTCCTTCCGTTTTCTATACGAGAGATCAAACCATTACTCACCCCAGCATTTGCAGCTACCGTATTTATAGTTAATCCTTTCTCTTTTCTAATTTCTCGAATGCGCTTACCTATTCCTATTATATAGTCTTCCAAATTCCTCTTTTTTACTATTTGTAAATATCAGAAATGTTTTATTATTCAGTAGACTAACTATTATTTTTTGATTCAATATATATTTGAGTTGGTTTTAATCAGCATATTATTTCATAAACTTATATTAAAAATTCACCACATTATCTAATGCGTCATCTACATCATCCTGCATAAAATTAGATTGATACATAATCGTTGTCGTTACCGATGAATGCCGGTATAACTTCTGCAACATTTGAATGGGAATTTTACTTCCAGAAATGTTACCGAAACTGTGACGAGCGATATGCATACTCAGACTTTTAGAAATTCCTAGATGCTCTGCTATGTTTTTTAAATGACGATTGCAGGTGCGGGTAACCGTCTTAATTCGTGTACGAAGTATTTTAGCATTTTTAGGATCCACAAAGCGTAACTCTTGAAATACAAAATCGTCCTCAGCCAGATTCTTATAGTATTCCAATATAGGTTTTGCCTTCTCAGGAATTTTAAGAGAAACTAACTTTTGGTTCTTCCCCATACGGTAGCGTAATCTATTATCTATAAAATCAGACCATTTTAATTGCAGTACATCCCCTACTCGTATTCCGGCAAAGTAAAAACTGATCAACCAAATATTCAATGCGTGTTGTTGGGATGGTGTTAAGCCTTGAGCATTTTCCAATTGTTTAACTTCCTTTACATTGAGACCTATTTTATCTGACTCTAGAAATTTAATGGTATAACCGCCTCTCCCAAATGGATAATGATTGCGTTCTGCCCACTTCTCGCCTATTGCTATATTATAGATCGTTCTTATAGCAATCATGTAATTTACAGTAGTCCTGTGTGCTAAACCAATCTCGTTTTTGAGATAGGCTTCAAAACGCTTTAAAAAATCTACTGTAATTTCATTGAAGTGTAACTTATCTGATTTGGCAAAAGCTTTAAATTTATCCATTCTACTTTTAACTACATCTCTCTGATGAAACTGTCCTCTTTCCTCCAATCTACGCAACTGAATTTTCACAGCACTGAAAAAATCAAAACGTTCTTTTTTGACAATATTCGTTTTTATGATAGAAACAGATTGATAATCTCGTTCTGATTCTGCAACCAGAAGTTTTTTATTTGCTTTGCTAAGTTTGGAGAAAATTAATTGATTAATAGCCAATGCATCAGGATGTGATTTTCTAACCAATCCTTTGGTCTCATTCCAATGATTTTTTTCAATATACTGACCTGTGAAAATATAAGAGGTTTTTCTATCTTTAGTAATTCTAATAGCAATTGGATACAATTGTCTTGAATTGGGCTTATTCCTTAAAACTGTCTGAATTGATGCCATAACTTCCATTTTAGACATTTAAATTACACAATTTTAGGTACAACATAGGTAAAACAAATTGTCATATTCCTTGATATCAAATGATATTATGTAAAATAGAATTTTATATATTCAATTGATTTTAAGCAAGTTAAAGGATTTTTGATAGACGATTTTTCATTTTCATAACCCGGAGGTCGGGGGATCGTGCCCCCCTCTCGCTACAATTATAAAAGCCAAGGCATTTGTCTTGGCTTTTTTTGATTCATATCTTTTCAAAAACCTGTATCACAGATATTTAACGGGATTATCAGTGTCTAAATACAGCGATTTTTAGCTTAAATCGGGCGATATTTACCTGTTTTATACCGCTTTTCTAAAGCAGATCATTGTTTATATACTCGATGCTTTGAGCCAGACTTTTATAAGCATCCATCTCAAAATTCTCCTGTTCTATAATTAAATGTTTAGCTCCAGATTTCTTCATTTCGCTGAAAATTGCTTTATAATCTATCGATCCGCTGCCAATTTCTGTGTTTAGATCTTCGTTTTTCTTACTCATATCTTTCACATGCCATAGAGGAAATCTACCGGGATACTTATTCATTAGCTCAATTGGGTCTCTCCCGGCACGCACAACCCAGTAAATATCCATTTCAAAAACTACATTTTTATTATCTGTATTTGCAAGAAAAGTTTCCAGACCATTTTGCCCGTCATAATCTGTAAATTCAAAATCATGATTGTGGTATCCCAATTTTAATCCTGCTTTTCTGCACATTTCACCAGCTTCGTTCAGTTTTTGAGATAGACGCTTATAGTCATCTATAGAATTACGCAAATTGCCGCCTATATAGGGGACGATCACGTACTTCTGCCCCAGCTCGTTTGCCACATCAAGGTTAAAAGCAAAATCGTCTTTTGTTCCGCCTTGAGCTAAAAATGGATCTACACCATAATGACCGCTGGGTGTTGTAAGACCGTTATCATCAAGAATTCTTTTAAATTCTTTTACAGACAATCCCCAGAATTTATTCTCTTGTGAATAGCCGTAGGTTTCTACTTCTTTAAAACCAAGATCTGCCACTTTTGATATTGTGCCTTTAACGTCGCTGCCTATCGTTTCTCTTAGAGAATACAACTGTAGACCTATAGCATGCTTTTTAGTTTCACTAAAAACTATACTTGGTAAAATTGTCGTTGCTGCGAGGGCTAATCCAGATTGTTTTATAAATGTTCTTCTATGTGTCATAGCTTTTAAAATAGATTGGTTGGTCAGTTGGTTTATTTTGACGTATTGTTATTCTTCTCAATACCTTTTCCCGTAGCAGCGTAATAAATACCACCATATAGATGATCTAAGAACCATTGATTCTCATAAACCTTCTCTATATGCCCCAAGGCTGTATAAAAAGCACGGCCACCATCAAACTCATGATACCATGATATTGGGTGCAAATCTCCCATGCCCTGGCTGTTTCTGTCTACCATTTTCCCGGTTTTTGGGTCTAAATCCCGATTTTGCCATGTTACAACCGGATTATACGAATTTTCATCTACAGCTACCAGATAATGCAGATTGTCAACATTTTCTTTACCAAAGTCGTACCACTCGTCTGTCCACAACAATGTATCAGGAAAATGTTCTAACCCGGGAAAATTGTGATCAAGTATTTTGAGTTTTGCAGTTTGTTGTTCGGGATGTATGTGAAACATTCTACCCACAAGTTTTGTATACCACTCCCAGTCGTATTCTGTATCTGAAGCTGCGTGTATACCTACATAACCTTTTCCTGATTCTATATATTTTTCAAAAGCTTTTTGCTCGTTTTCGTCAAAAATATCTGCTGTAGTGCTTAAAAATATAACTGCATCATAAGGTTTAAGGCCTTCTTCTGTAATCTTAATAGCGTCTTGTTGTCTGGTAACATCAAAATTGTGAGTTGCTGCTAATTCTTTTATGGCTACAATACCATTATCTATTGACTCATGATGCCAGCCAGCGGTTTCTGTAACAAGCAGTACTTTGAATTGCTTCTGTGCAAAAAGCCCATTAGAGAATAGCAGGCATATAATAGCAAGACAGGATAGTT
The DNA here is from genome assembly GCF_047946675.1 of Leeuwenhoekiella sp. A16. Lineage (GTDB taxonomy): Bacteria > Bacteroidota > Bacteroidia > Flavobacteriales > Flavobacteriaceae > Leeuwenhoekiella. The sequence continues at coordinate 3,120,237 of NZ_CP172313.1, read as the reverse complement.
TAGTAATTTTTTTAAAAGACATTTTTATAATTTATAAGATTATTAATAATTACAACGATAGTAAATGTACCTGAAATTTATTTTTTTCTGTATTAATTTCTAAAATGTTTAAAAGGTTGAGTTGCAGTTCTAACTCTGCAACCCAACCATAACTAAAAAGTCAACACTTAAAAACAATTCAAATTCAATTCATTATTTTGAGGAATTACTTACAAAAGCAATGTGCTTACTATCTGGCGACCAGGAATTCACATTAAAAGTTCCCTGCCCTCCATATAAATAAGCGATTACCTTTGGCGCCCCGCCAGAAACGGGCATCAACCTTAGCATTACTCTTTTGTAGGAAGGATGCCCATTTAATTCAATAGTGGGTTCAAATGATATAAAAGCTATCCATTTACCATCTGGAGAAATGTGAGGAAACCAGTTGTTATATTGATCAAAGGTCAACTGTTCTTTGTTGCTTCCGTCTGGTTTCATTCTCCACAATTGCATGGTACCACCTTTTTGAGAACCATTGTAATAAATATATTTGCCATCAGGAGAATACTCACAACCATCAACGTGCTCAAGCTTCTTATTATCTGTAAGTTTTTCTTCTTTACCACCTTTTATTGACTTTCTATAAATATCATAGATCTTACTTCCACCTCTTTGGGCAACATACACGACTTCCTTATTATTTGGCGCCCAGCCATGAAGATATGAAGGTGCATCTGTTGTCACAGCTTGCGGTTCACCCCCGGTAAGAGGTAAGACAAATACATTTGAGCCATTACCATCATTGTGACTTATACCTATCATTTTACCATTGAAAGAAATACAATGATCATTATTCAAATCGTCTGCAGACGCAGTATTGACTTTTGCAAGATCGCCACCATCTTTAGGTATCGTATACAAAGAGCCATCCATATTAAAAATCAGTTTATCTCCATCAGGCATCCAGTTAGGAGCTTCAAAACGACCATCTTTTGTATGTATCACTTTACGCTTACCGTCAAAAACATTCATTGTTTCCAGTCTGCAACCTATCCACCCTTCTGAGTTAGGATTATAATCTTCTGCAACCGGCTGATCAATTCTAACATTCCACACTTTTGCAGTTTCTACAACATCCTCATCATGAGAACCAATTACAATACCTGCTAAAACCTCCTCTGGCATAAAATCCAGCTCTTTAGAACTAATTTCTTCAAAAGGCTCGCCGGGATGCGCTGCTCTCACTATAAAAGTGTTACCCTTGCGTTCTAACTGAATGATCTGAAAAAATCGCTTAGAGGCCCAAACATCATCTTCGGGATTTTGCATATCTGCACCTCTTCGCTCTCGCCACTGGCCTGCAGTAAGGCCATCACCATGTAAAAAACCACCCACCATAACTGCATTGTCCTGCTCTGAAGCACGTGCCATCCAGCCAATTTTTCTATGAACCTCATTATCACCTACAAATTCAAAATTTGCTGTAACAATAAAATCCCCTTTTAGCTTATTGTACAGGTAATGATGCTCATCACGCTGACCCCAAATATTATAACCCGCACCTTTAATGGTGTAAGTCTGACTCTCTTCATCGTAAGTAGCAGAACCTGCCAGTTTAGGATTACCTATGTCTTTGTTGTAACTAAAATCACCTATAGGATTTTCCTGTGCAAGTGCCAGTTGTGTTAAACACAAACAGAAAATGATTAATTTAAATTTCATACTATTCATTATTTATTAATTTATTTAGATTGAGTTATCGTGCTAAGTGAAACTAGTAGCCTGGGTTTTGCTTATAAAGACCACGAGTGAAATCAATTTCTTTTTGTGGAATAGGAAAATATTCATCCCTCCCGGCAGTAAAATGCGCATTAGATAAGTAGTCATGCTTAGTCTTCTCAACTTCTAAATAAGCGTTGAGAACTTCTTCTGCATCACCCCATCTAACCAGATCAAAAAAGCGCCATCCTTCCATAGCAAATTCAAGTCTTCTCTCAAATTTTAATGCTTCAAGGGCGTATTCTTTACTGGGGAAAGAATCATATAAACCAATATTATAAACGTTACTTGCACCGGCTGCAAGAGGACGCTCTGTGCTTGATGCTGCTCTGGTACGCACTTCATTTATAAGAGGCAAAGCTTCATCCTGCCTTCCTAATTGTATTAAAGCCTCTGCCTTAAACAGCAAGACATCTGCATAGCGTATAAATCTGTAATTTACAGATGTTGCTATAAAAGGTCCCTGTTTGACCCAGCATGAACAATCTGGTGCTTGTTGTTCTTTCATGTTACCATAAAAACCATATACTCCCGGGTCTCTTGCCCAGCTTGTTTTATATAACAAATCACCTTGTTCTTCTACTGTATTTCTGTATTTAAATGGTCTGTCAGGAAAACCTACTGTATGATCAAATCTGGGATCTATGCTTCCATAATTATCTACATCTGTCATATCTGCATCATTAAAAGTCTCAAGTAATGGCAAACCTGAAGCATCGGTCTTAAATGCATTTACCATATTTTGACTAGCCTGGTGAAAACCACAGCAACCATAAAATGACGACCCTGTGGGCGAATTAAGAGCCGTAGCATAACTACCCCTCCCTACCTCTGTACCATCGTTAAGCGAAAACTGAACCGCCCAAATCGATTCAGGGCCATTCTCATAACCTGGCAGGAAATTATCTGCAAAATCAGCTTCCAGACTTCCTGTTACTGCATCTGCATAGTCAATAACCTCCTGTAAACGTGATGTATTGATATTTACAACCTGATTTTGCTCATCTTGTTCGTACGCCTGGTATAACCTTAGTTTAGCTAAATAACCAGCCGCCGCATTTTTATCTGCTCTTCCCACCTGCTCTTGTGTCTGTGGTAGATTATTGAAAGCAAACAAAAAGTCTTGTGCAATAGCATCCCACAACTCATCATTAGACATATCATTAGAGGTTTCTAATATCTGCTCATCGGTTAAATCTTCTGTTATGTATGGAATATGTTTAAACATTAATTTAAGCATGAAATGAGAATGTCCTCTTAGAAACCGAAGTTCTGCAATGCGTGTTGTTTTATCTGCATAATCTGCATCTGGCACTTCATTAATAACCCTTAAAGCAAAATTTGCTCTGGAAATAGCTTTATAATAGTTTTCCCAGGTTTTAGGTGCCATAAGATCTCCGGCATCAGGAATTGTAAGGTTATATTGCTCATACCTGTCAATTTCCCCTAAATCTGTGCGGCCGCCGCCGCCTTTATATGCATCATCTGCTCGTACACTTCCATAGACCCAAGGGTTAGTTATGGGTCCTGCAATATTATCATTACCTATTGCAGAATATGCTGCTATCACAAGTCCTTCTGCATTTTCTGCTGTCGCAACATTATCAGATGATAATACTCCAGAGGGTTCTACCTCAAGAAAGTCACTGTTGCAGGAGTTTATACTTATAGCGAATAACATTATTAGTATCGCTGCTTTTATATTCTTCATCGCTTTCATTTTTTAAAAATTTACATTTAATCCTACCGAAAATGTAGTGGGTACCGGTATTGAATTAATTTCAGTGCGTTCTGGGTCAGAACCTATATAACCATCAGGTGTGAACCACAATAAGTTCTCTCCTTGCAAGTAGACTCTTAGATTTGTCATGCCCGCCCACTTTTCAATCAAATCATTTGGTAATGAGTAACCTACCTGAATATTTCTTAATTTGAAATAAGAATTGTTTCTGTAGATGTAATCTGAATTCTCTGTAAGGTTATTTACAAGACTTAACGAAGGTATATCTGTATTTGTATTAGTAGGAGACCAGGCATTAAGAGTACCAGGTCCTGCATTCTCCCTACCAGGTACAAAATTGTTATACATTATGTAGGGGTCTACTCCTATTCTGCCTGTAACACCAGATCCAAATAAGGAGAAGTCAAAATCTTTATATGAAACATCTATTCGTACCCCATATTCCATTTTTGGTAATGTAGTACCAAGCCAGTCTCTATCATCAGAATTAATAACTCCATCATCGTTAATGTCTACAATACGTATTCCTCCTGGGCGTGCATTACCTACCTGAGCACCTCCCGTAGGGTGTTCATCTACCTCAGCCTGACTTTGAAATAATCCGTCAGTTTTATATCCAAAAATCGAGAATTGTGAATGACCTATAATAGAGTTCAAAGCAGTACCGGGGTAAGCCGTCATAGCCTCCTCTGGCAAATCTGTTATTTTATCTTTAAACGCACCAAAATTGGTAGATACCGAAAACGAAAGATCATCTGAGACATTCTTTGAGTAAGACAGGTTTAATTCCCACCCATTTGTACGAGTAGAAGCACCATTTAACCATTTCTCGCGGCCCTCACCTACGGCTGATGCTATAGGCGGTTGTATTAAAATACCATCTGTGTTTCTGGTAAAGTAATCAAATGAACCTGCTAATGAATTATCGAAGAAAGCAAAGTCTACACCAAGGTTTACCTCTTTGGTTTCTTCCCATTTAAGACTCGGGTTTGATGCTTGTATTGAAACAAAGCCCGCCGGTAGGTTACCACTATTATTTCCGTTAAGGTCATAAGCTGTACCTACATTGTACCACTCACTAAAAGAACCTTGTACATATCTATACTCTACAGGACCATATCGGGCTTCATAGAGTCCAAATCGGGCAAAATCACCTATAAACTGGTTACCTACAACTCCATAACCAGCACGAAGTTTAAGGTTAGTTATTTTGGGACTATTTCGTAAAAATTCTTCATTGCTAATTCGCCAACCCGCTGTAACCGCAGGAAAGATAGCATATCTGTTATCTGCACCAAATTTTGAAGAACCATCTCGTCGCAGTGTCACCGATGCAAGATATCTATCTGAATAACCGTAACTTATTTTTCCGAATTGAGAAAAAAGTGCATCACCAGACTCAGTTCCTGAATTTGTTCTTTGGCCGGTAGCAGCTGCCAGTACATAATAAGATTCACTTTCTACAGCAAAATCCTGAGCTGTAGCAGTAGTTGTCTTTAAATTATTCTCAATAGACTCAGTTCCTACCAAAACGTCAAAGCGGTGCTCACCCAGTTCTAATTTATAATTTAATGTATTTGAAAAAACTAAACTTGAGAAATTCTGATGGTTTAGCATCAAGCTGTTAACTGTTCTGGTAATAAAACCATTAGCCACAGTGGGTTCTATATCTTTAGCATCTGTACGATAATGATCAAGACCCAGACTTGTTCTAAATGTCAGGTTCTCCAGAATATCAACTTCACCAAAAATATTCCCAAAAATGGTTGTTCTTTTAGTGTTATCCCATCTGTTTATATACTGCATGTAAAGCGGGTTATTTCTGTCGGAATAACCAGAACCCAAAGGACCCGCATATTCACCAGTAGCAGTATAAACCGGAATGGTAGGCGCCAGATTTACTCCTAGACCTGGCGTAGGAGCATTACCCACATCTGTAGAAGCCAGTGTTTCTTTAGAAGTGTAGAATTGTGTATTAACACCTATTCTTACTCTGTCATTGAATAATTTGGCATTAGAATTTAGTTTAGCACTATATCTATCATAACCTGTATATTTTAGAATACCGGTATTCTCCAGATAACCCAGATTAATAAGTGCAAATACTTTATCATTTCCCCCGGAAACCGTAAGATCATTATTAACAACGTACCCGGTTTCATACAATTCATCCTGCCAATCTGTATCACCTGAAGGTACATTTGTATTTCCGCCAACATACTGATCAACGCTTACGCTATTTAATATGGGATTATTGAAATCTCCATTCCAGTCAAAATCATAGATTTCGCCATAACCAGAATTAGGATCAGAGTTATCATTTACTGATGCCTCCCACAGCACTTTGCCACGATCTGCCGCATTAAGCATGTTATAGCGCTGCTTCTTCTCTGTAAGTACTGAGAAATTAGTATTAAATGATACATTTAGTTTTTCGTCCCGTGTTGAATTTTTTGTTGTGACGATAATAACACCGTTTGATGCTCTTGAACCATATAAAGAGGAGGCAGAGGCATCTTTAAGCACTTGTACAGAAACTATTGTACTTGGATTGATACTTGAGAATACTTCCTGTCTCACAGTAGGAACACCATCAATTACATATAGCGGTTCATTATTTCCTAAAGTATTCACTCCACGAATAAGAATACGGTTACTACTCCCGGTAGGATCACCAGATTTTTCTACAAAAAGTCCCGGAACCCTTCCTTGCATAGCCTGAATAGGACTACCCGAACTCATACTTGCTTCTCGTATAGGCGCCATTTCTACCACACTTATAGCCCCAGTCAGGTCAACCTTTCGCTCTCGAGCATATCCTGTTACAATAACATCGCTAAGCTGCTGAGCATCTGCTACTAACACTACATTTATAGTAGATTGATTATTTACGTTTACTCGTTGAGTCGTAAAGCCAATGTAACTGAAAACAAGTGTCCCTTCTGCAGCAACATTTTGCAGTGTATAATTACCATCAAAATCTGTGATTGCCCCTTGCTGTGTGCCTTCTACCTGAATAGAAACCCCGGGAAGAGGAACCCCATCATCTGCAGAGGTTACAACACCACTTATATCTATAGTTTGCCCCCAGACAAAAACTGCCGGACAAAAAATATAGAACATTAATAATTTAAACTTCATAATTGTGATTGTTTAGTGTTAATTGATTTTAGTTAGGTCTCTTATTTATCTGCTTATATGGTATAAAGAATTTAACCCAAGACTAATTCTTAGAAAGAATTAATTAGAGCTGATACAAATAGATGGAAGAGAAATGAGTCGTAACGAAATGAAAGAATTCCGGTTGAAAGAGAGAAGTATTGTTCTTTGCATATAGTATTAGATTAATGAAAAACTAATATATATGTAATATTTTGGTATCTATTTTAAGAATACTGCAAAGACTTCTAAAAATGATAAACCTAAGTTAAAATTTATTAAATAACTGATTATCAGTTCTATAAATTTAATTCGCCATTCTACTCAAACGTTGTAATTATAAATTTGATACATGACTTTCAGTTTAGTTACATATTTAAGGTTCAAAAATTAAGCGCTGTTTCTAAAGCTGTTTGGGGTAATGCCATATTTGTTCTTGAAGGAGGTTGAAAAATATCCCGGAGAAGAATATCCTACATGATATGCAATCTCTGAAATAGATAATTGCGAATCTAAAAGATAGTTTTTTGCCTTTGTGAGGCGTTTATCATTTATGTACTCACTTATGCTAATTCCCAGGAGCGCCTTAACTTTTCTGTACAATTGAACTCTTGAAATTTTGAGTTCTTCTGCTAAATGTTCTACAGAGAATTGACTGTCTTCAATATGCTCATCTATCTTTTCATTTATACTGCGTAAAAATGTCTGCTCAATATTCCCAAAAGAATCTGATGTCTCGATCTTGTGAATATTGTTAGTGAAATAAAATCTGAGTTTCTCCCTGTTGTATAAGAGTGACTTGAGTGACTGTATTAATATGGAATAACTAAACGGCTTAGTTAAATAAAGATCTGCTCCCGCTTGTAAACCTTTAATGTAAGATTCCTTATCACTTAAGGCGGTGAGGATGACTGTAGGAATATGAGAAGTGCGTAAATCATTTTTAAGCTCTTCACATATTTCAAAACCATCTTTCTCTGGCAGATTTATATCACAAAGAATAATGTCTGGTATAACATCAAAAGCCTTTTCAAGAGCATCTGTACCATCTGATAGAAATATATTATACTGTTCGCTCAACTTTTTGCTCAGGAAACCAGAGAGTTCTTTATTATCTTCTATTATTAAAATGCTATAGTGATCATCATCATAAGCAGGATTAGGATTTACATAATAATTCGCTTCAAGCTCGCCTATAAGATCTTTTCTATTATTACTTAAAATATCAGGCTCCTGTATAATATCATCCTGACTAAAATGAGACTTGCCTTTGTAAAGTGTTATTTTAAATTCCGTTCCTTTAAGAGACTTAACAGTTATTTTTCCCTGATGCAGTTCTACTAATTCTTTCGTTAAGTGCAAACCAATACCAGAACTATTTTTCCTATTATTAGAACCTTTAAAAAATGCCTGAAAAACATTTTCCAGTTCTTGTTCTGGTATACCTATACCAGTATCTTTAAAGATAATGGTGGCGTAATCTTTGTCTTTGTGATCATCTATCTCAATCTCGATTTTACCATTATCCGGAGTGAATTTAAAGGCATTTGAGAGGATATTAAAATAAACTTTATCCATTAAATTTCTATCAAAATATAAATCAAGATCCTGATTGTTGCTTTTTAGATTGAAGGTAATACCTCTCTTTTTTGCCTCTCTTTTAAATTCATTATAAACGTTTGATGAAAAAGCGAAAATATTAGTTTTAGAAGCTTTCAAACCAAATTTACGATCTTCACTTTTTCTAAAGTCAAGTAGTTGATTTATAAGCTTTAATAGCCGGTTAGAATTGTTGTAGATAAGCTCAACTTCATTACCCAACTTAGAACCTTTCTCTTTTACAGTTTCACCTATTGATTCTATAGAACTTAGAATTAAAGTTATAGGTGTTTTTAATTCATGCGAAAGACCGGTGAAAAAATTAATTTTAGCTTCGTTGCTTTCTTTAACCTGATTAGCAATTTTTTCTATTTGATTTCTTTGAATGGTGATCTTCGTATTGGTTAACTGTAGCTGTCTGTTTTTCTTTCTGATCGCGGTTACTGAGAAAATAGCATAGACAATAAGAAATAATATGATAATAATAAACAGCAGTGATAGTTTAAGCAGAACATTTTGAGAAGCATACAGCTCTTCTTTTTGTACAATAGTATCAACCTGGTGTTCAATTTCGGTTTGTTGCTGATTGATCCTGTTGAGCTGATCTTTCATAATACCGGCATTAAACTTATCAATCACAGTAGTTGCAAGAAGACTGGTTTTAGGAACCTCTTCACCGTTTAATATTTTAAGAGCAAGTTTTATGACTTCAGACCCACCTGTAGGATAAAGTAATGTAGCATCCAGAATACCATCCTGTACCATTTGTATACCACCATCAGGGCCATTAAGACCATCTACCCCTATGAACTTGATCTCATGCTCTACTCCCAGTTCTTTAGCCACTTTCCATCCATCTCTTGCCATCTCATCATTAAAAAAATAAACATAATCTATATTGCCAGCACCCAGTGAATTAATGAGATCCTTAAACTTATCTTGCGCAAGTCCTCCTTTTCTGCCATTTAATGTACCTACAATATGCACACGCTCGTTGTTATCAACTACCTGATGAAACCCAAGACTTCTTTCTATTACGGGTGTTGAAGAGTCGCCACCTTTTACCTCAATTATGTTAACCTCATCTTTTGTAGAAGACAATATATACTTGCCAGCATTTCTGCCTACTTCAATATTATCTGCTCCCAGATAGGCCGTATAATTGGCAGAATTGATCTTTCTATCTAATAAAATTACAGGAATATCTGCTGCGACAGCTTTGTCTATGACATTAACAATTAAATTAGGCTCCAGGGGTGAAACTATTATTACATCCATCTCATCAAGAATCATTTTTTCAATGTCTCTTATCTGCTGTTGTGGATCGTCTTTACTGTCAGTAATAGTAAGTGCTACATTAGAATGTACTGAAGCTTCTACCCGCATTGAGTAATTCATATCTTTTCTCCAATCTGCGTTACTGGTACATTGAGAAAACCCTATTTTATAGATATTCTCTTCTTGAGAGGTACAAGAACTTAGCATTGCAATAGCTACAACGATTGAGAGGAATTTAAAAACTAACTGCATTTATTGATATATGTATGCGTATGAAAGAATAAGTATAAAAATTGGCCTTCTAGTGCCAAAAAGTAGCTAAATATACCCATTAATTAGTGAATTCATTCGAGAATTCATCAAATGAAAAACTGATTCCAAATAGGAGAACATGGCGATGGTTCAATCATGAGACCCACTACTGCTACTAATGTATGAAAAGAAGATATTTTAATTACAGACGGGTTTAGCTGGAGAGAACCACATGGCACGGGAAAAATGCCTGAGCATAGTTTAATTAATTGCAAAAGCATTAGAAAAAGGTTATTTCTGCTGCTTTTCGGCAGCAAGAAATGATATCAAATCGTCAAGTTCTTCGCTTGATAATGAACCCCCATAAGCAGGCATATTCTCTGCACCATTAGTAATCCTAATTATCATTTGATCTTTTGTAAGTCGTTTTTCCACCTTAGTGAGATCGGGTCCTCTAAGGCCTCCTTTTTTTCCTATTTTATGACAATAAATACATCCCATAGTATTAAAAAGTTCAACACCTTTTTTCACCTGGTTTTCATTTTCAGCGGGCAGAGCTATATAAGCAGAAACAGGTTCTGCATCAAATTTAGGAACCCATGGTGCTATCATGCCTATGTATGTTAATGAACCTAAAGTTACTATGACAAATATGATTCCTGCAATCGCCCAGGGTCGTTTTATAGGGTGACGCTCCCCACCTTTAGACAAAAAAGGAATAGAAAAGAGGATGATCCCACCTATTAATGGACCAAAAAATAGGAAATAGGGTTCTAATTTCCGGTTCATGGTGGCAAAAATCGCATACAGCCACTTAAAATACCAATCTGGTTTTGGTTCTACTTCTAAGATTGTGGGATCTGGTGGTTTAGTTAGTTTGGGTGCCCCCACAAGAAAGGCCAGAGCTATAAGAATTAAAAGTACAACTAGTGTAAAAACTACATCACGCCAGATGACATCAGGAAAAAAAGGAAGGCCTTTTTTCTTTAAAAGCTTATCATACCACTTCCTGTACGTAGCTGGGTTGACAAGTCTTCCCGGTTTGGGTGGTTCTGAGATTCCGTTTTTGAAAACGAGAAAAATATGATAGCCTATGATTCCAGATAGAAGACCGGGTAAAAGAAATACATGCATACTAAAAAAGCGATTTAGTGTCTGCCCTCCCATTGTCTTTCCTCCCAGAAAAAAATAGGCTACATAATCGCCTATTACAGGTATTCTCCCCATTTGTTCTGCTCCCAGAATTGCCGTCCAGACTCCATTACCGTCCCATCTCAGCAGCTGTCCTGTAAAAGCCATGGTAACCGTGATGCCCAGAAGAAAAACGCCACTTATCCAACTCATTTCCCTGGGATATTTATAGGCTGCATTGAGATATACCCTTGCCATATGTACTCCCAGCAACACTACCATGCCAGAAGCTCCCCAATTATGTAATCCCCGTATAAAACTTCCTAAAAAAGCTTCATTCTCTATATGCTGCAAAGATTCATATGCTGCATTTACTGAAGGTTGATACATAAACGAGAGAGCTATACCCGTAATTACCTGCACGGTAAAACAAAAAAGCACACCACTACCCCATATATAATTCCATTTAGTCCCCGGTGGTACTAAATGTGTTTTTAACGGCTTTACAATATCTGCAAATTTGCCTCTATCATTTAACCACTTTCCTATTCTTCTCAGTATCTTCATACTGTAATATTTGTAATTGGTATTGCTTGAGTCTCTAGCTCTACACTTCCATTTTTTATTCTTATAGGATATTTATATAACCCGCGGTTAGGTGGGCCTGCTGCTCGTGATCCATCCCTGTAAAACGCACCCCCATGGCACGGACAAAAGAATAATTGAGGTTTGTCTTCCCAACGTACGGGGCAACCTAAATGGGAGCAATTCACACTAAATGCTATAAACTCATTATCATTATCACGACGTACGTATGCGGCTGTTTTTGAAATATCACTGCTCCATTTATATAAAGTTGAATTCTTAAATGTTACTTTTTTAGTTTCACCTATTTTAAAATCATTAGCTTCTGCAACTCTTCTCCATCCTGGTTTTTTCTGCCGCAGAAATGGCTCCAGCATTGCCGTAATAAATGGTATGGCCAGAATAACTGTAACTATTCCCATAATACTATAGATAAGCTTGCTTAAAAAGCTTCTTCTACTCTGCTGCTCTTTTTTACCACTGTTACAATTACAACTCATCGCCTTTTTCCTTTTTTAGCTGCTCCCTGTGTAAATCTGTGATCCATCCGGCAAGAGCAATAATAAATACAACCACCCCTACAGCAGATACGATCACATTACTTACAAATCCCCAAACTATCAACATACAGCTTAGAGCCAAAAAAAATGGCCAGTAAGTAGGCTTAGGTAATTTCTCAGGCTGGGCTTTATATTTTCTCTCCATGGCGATTTCTTTCTTAGGTATTTGCAATTACAGCTTGCTGATTTTCGGCAGTAATAGCCCGTTTTTTCTCTATTACAGGAAGATTTTCAGGAATTTGATTCTTTCCTTCAAGCCATTGTATGGCTATATAACATGACATTGAAACATACAAGATACATCCCGGCACCCACATAATCATTCCTGCCAATTCCTGATCTTGTTGTAGTGAGATTGTTACAGGATGCGTAATACTAGCAAGACCATATGGCGAGATAGAAGCTGAAAATGCTACCCATAAACCCAAAATAGAACAACTCACACAAGATGTAAACAGGTATATTATTTGAGCTAAAGGATTAATTCGTTTGTTATTATTAAAAATGGGCATGAAAAATAAAATCCCGGAAATTAGCAGAAACAACAATACTGCTTCATCAGGAATTTGGGCAATCCATATATTGGAAGAAGAATCAACCCCGCATATCGACATACCGGTTACAACCGCCGCCTTTTTAGCATTGATAAAATGAGCAATCCACATGGCAAATGTGCCGGTGAACCAATAAAACAGCGTATATCTTGTGGTATTTATTGAGCCATTCTGGCTACTTAATTTTGTGCCGGAAATGGCATGCCAAATAAAAACAGGCGCAATCATTAATACAACAACTTGTTGAATCATCGCTGCACTCTGCAGCCCGTATTCATGAAGGCGCATTAGTGGTGAGCCTGTTACCAGGTAAATTAACCCAATGAAAAGCGCTACGAAAAATAATTTGATTCCATTCACTCGGGTGAAGTACCACATTGAACAAAAAACAATCAGAAGACTGATTAACCACGCCCCTGACCAATTATTAGCCGATAATAGAAAATCTTTAAATGTCATAAAAGTGGTTTTATATAAACGAAAAAGAAAACAAACAGCCACACTACATCCACAAAATGCCAATACACCTCAACCGCGGAAATCGCATTCTTAATTAGGTTCTTAAATTTTATAAATGAGAATGAGAAGAGTATACCTATCGCTATAATTCCTATAATTACATGTAGACTATGAAAGCCCGTAAGTGTAAAAAAACTTGACCCGAATATATCTTTATCAAGCGTGATCTGCTTTTTATAAAGCTCGATATATTCTATAATCTGCCCTACCATAAATACTGTAGAAAGTAAAAGTGTAATGGACATGCCTAATTTAAAATGAGTGGTTTTATTTTTAAGAAACGCTTTTTTACTCCACATGAGGCTACCACTACTCAATACCAAACAACAGGTTAAAACTGCTGCTCGCGGTACATTTAAGTTGGCTGTTACCGTATCTGTCGCGTGTGTAATATTGCGATAATAGACATAGGCGATGATCAGGGCAATGAAAAAGAAAGCCTCTGAACCGATTAAAAAAAACATTAATAATTTTCCTTTATCCCTCATCTTAATTAAGTCTTTTATCTTTATTATCAGGGTTTTTTAAATCCCACAGTGGCCTTCTGCTATGTACTTCAGGGAGCGTATCAAAATTCTTCAATGGCGGCGGTGATGCGGTTGCCCATTCCAGCGTCCAGCCGTCCCAGGGATCTGACGTTGCTGTAGGTTTGCTACGCATGGTTATGATTAGATTGTAGAGAAAAACTGCTACTCCTGCAAACATGAGAAAAGCACCCGCGGTTGATATCATATTTAAGCTTTCAAAATAAGGTAAGTCCAAATAAGTATATATACGTCGTGGCATACCTAATATTCCTAATATATGTTGCAGTAAAAAGGTCATATTAAAACCTGTTACAAAGAGCCACAAATGCCACTGCCCCAGCTTTTCTGAAAGATGACGCCCGCAAAATTTAGGAAACCAGTAATAAATACCCGCAAAAATGGAAAAGGCTGAACCACCCAGAAAAACATAATGAATATGAGCTACTACATAATAAGAATCTGTTAACTGCCAATCTATGGGTACAATGGCAAATGAAACTCCACTAAGCCCTCCTATTGTAAAATTAATTAGAAAAACCAGCGCGAAAGTCATAGCGACTGTAAGCTGTATTGATCCTTTATACATTGTCCCTATCCAGTTTATAACCTTTACACCGGTAGGTATGCCAATTAAAAAGCTGCTTGCGGCAAAAAAACCGTTTACAGTATTTGTCATGCCAACGGCAAACATATGGTGCGCCCACACGCCAAAGGAAAGAAGTGCGATCGCCACAGTAGATGCAGCTACAAAGACATAGCCGTATATCGGTTTTCGTGAAAACACTGGTATTACCTCTGAGATTATTCCAAAAGCAGGAAGTATTAAAATATATACTTCCGGATGACCAAAAGACCAAAAAAAATGTTGCCATAATATAGCAGAACCTCCGGAAGACGGTAAGAAAAACAAAGCATCGAGCTGCCTGTCTATGAGCAACATGACAAGACCTGCATTAAGAAGAGGAAAAGCGCCTAAAATGAGAAATGCATTAATAAAGGTCATCCATACAAACAGGGGCAACATGGTTAATTTAATGCCCGGCAACCTTAGGGTAAGTACAGTCACAACAAAATTAAGTGCCGCCCCAATGCTACCTATTCCTGTAAGCAAGAGACCCAGAATATAATAATCTATACCGGTGGTGGGCGAGTACGGCTTTTCACTTAAGGGGGCATAACTAAACCAACCGGCAGTGGGTGCTCCTCCTGCAAAAAAACTAAAATACAACAGCAAGCCACCAAAACATGTTACCCAAAAACTAAAAGCGTTCAACCGCGGAAATGCCATCTCATTAGCCCCAATCATCAACGGGATCAAATAAACACCCAGACCTATTAAACCCGGAGTGAGAACCAGAAAAATCATGGTTGTACCATGCATGGTGAAAATCTGGTTGTAAAAATCTGGAGATACAAAATCATTTTCTGGTACAGCGAGTTGCCATCGTATGATCATCGCTTCAAGTCCGCCAAGTATGAAAAAGAACAAAGACAACAGTAAATACATAATACCAATTTGCTTATGATCTACAGAAGATAACCACGATAGGCGGTCCTTATCATTTTTTATTGAAGGCAATGTTTTATCAGGCTCGGCTATGTTTACAAATAGACTCATCGTAAAGTTTTTATGTAATATACCAGAGCATTTACTTCTTTATCTGTCAAGGCTAAAAAGGGCATTTGGGTATTTGGTTTTACGGCAGGCGGATTTTTGATCCATGCGTATAGGTTTTCTGTTGTGTTCAATTCTATATTGCTTAAAAAATATTTTCGACTTGCAAAATGAGCGAGATTAGGACCAATAGCAGGCTCCTTATCATGAATGTTTACAGAATGACAGTTAATACAGGTTTTTTCTTGAAAAAGGCGTTTTCCGGTCTCAAAAAGTGGATTTTGGGTCGCTGGGGGAGGTTTTAGCTGGGATGACTTCCAGATTTTGAAATCATCTTCACTATCTGCAATTATATGAATACGCATAAGTGCATGCTGCGCACCACAAAACTCACTACAAGTGCCCCAGTATTCACCTTCATCAGCCTGAAGCCACATGTAATTGTCATATCCCGGCACAAGATCCATCTTACGGCCAAGTTTTGGAATCCACCAACTGTGTATCACATCGTCAGAATTAAATTGCATCAAAACCTTCTTATTAGCTGGGATGTGAATCTCGTTAGCGGTTATTATACTATCTGCCCTGTATTCTGCTTCCCACCACCACATATGTCCTGTAACTATAATATCGGGAATAGGATTATCTGGAATATTCTGAATTTGGTTCATTCCGTTTACCGTAAGTACAAAAAAGACTGAGGTTATTGTGAATGCAATTCCTATCATTAAAATCTCAAAGCGTTTGCTGCCATGATCCTGAGTGGGAGTTTCAGCATTAGGACGGCGCCTGTATTTCCACCCGTAGAAAATGGTGAAGAAAATGACAAGGCCTAAAATAATAGTTGCTACTATTAAAAAGTAGACAAATAGTTCCCTTATGATATGGATGTTGTTAGTTTCCCAATTCATCAAAATCATTTTTAAGCTTGTAAAACTACCCTCAGGTAATTCTACAAGCGTATTTGTAGGGTATGAATTTAAAATTACAAGAATTTAATTGTAAGAAAATTTCAACACTGATTATTTTCTCTTGTGTTAACACAGTTTAACAAACCCTTGCTTTACGACTGCTTTAAGAATTCATTGCCAGAAAACTTTCTGCTTTTTCAACCATTTTTTTATTCCCACAGAAAAAAGGAACGCGTTCATGAAGTTCGTTGGGTTGCAGTATCATAATTCTTACAGTACCATTGGTACATTTCCCACCGGCTTGTTCAGTTAAAAAAGCCATAGGATTACATTCATAAAGCAGGCGTAATTTACCTTTAGGTGAAGTGGTTCCTGTTGGGTAGAGATAAATACCACCCATAAGCATATTTCGATGAAAATCTGCTACTAAAGATCCTATATATCTGGAGGTGAATGGGCGCCCGTCACTTTCATCAAGCTCCTGCATCCATTTAATAAATTTCTTAACGCCATCAGGAAAATGAATATAATTCCCCTCATTGACTGAGTATATTTTACCTGTAGGCGGAAATTTCACATTGGGGTGTGATAGAAAAAAAGATCCAATTCCCGGATCAAAAGTGAAACCGTTTACCCCATTACCTGTAGTATAAACTAATATTGTAGAAGTACCATAGATTAAATATCCAGCGGCAACCTGGTTAATACCTGGCTGTAGAAAATCGTCTATAGTTATGGGAGAGCCCACTTTAGAAATCCGCCTGTAGATACTAAAAATCGTTCCTACAGTGATATTAACGTCTATATTAGAGGAGCCATCGAGCGGATCTATCAAGACGATATATTTAGCTTCTTTATGTATATCGTCATCAAATACCATAAAATCTTCCATCTCTTCTGAGGCAAGACCACAAATCTCTCCTCTACTTCGCAAGGTGCTAATAAATACATCATTTGCCATTACATCAAGCTTAGCCTGCTCCTCTCCCTGTATATTATCCTGCCCTGCTTTACCCAAAATTTCGGAAAGACCGGCTTTATTAATAGCTTGATTTACCATTTTTCCGGCTAAACGAATAGAACTTAAAAGAGCACTTAATTCTCCTTTGGCATATGGAAAATCCTTTTGATTTTCTATAATAAATTCACCTAATGTAATGTGTCTATGCATAAATTTTTGCTGTTTAGATTACTAGTATAACATTTTGATTATTTTATATTCCTAACATATTTCGACTTACTTTTTTCCATTAAATGATATTTTATCATAAATATCCTCATTTTTTCATAAATACCTCACTATTAAGACCATAATAAAACAGTGCGATTTATCGTCTCAGAACCGCGTTTTTCATAAGATTTTACTAGGAATTTTCATTTTCTCAAAAGGGTCATTGTATATTTTAGACATTAACATTTATACCTAGATTTAAATAGGTTAATAGCAAAAATAAAGCATCCTTTTTGTAAAAAAGTTGCATATGATTGTTATTAGTGCTGATAATTTTTTTAATATTACTATAGAAATTTGGTTTTTGTTAACGTTTAACCCGCCGTTTTAAACCAATGTATTTTCAATTCTTATCAAGTTAAATTAACCTAATCAAACAATTATGAATCAAAAATGCGATTACAAGTATTTAAAATCCAGAACAGGCCTCACCTTTCTTAAGGTAGGTCTTTTTTCTATGATTTGTTTAGCCACCCAGTTGGTTCGAGCAAGTCCTGAAATGGTTAAAGTAGCACATGAAGAGGGCGTGCTGCAGAACACCATTACAGGTACTGTTACAGACAATAATGGCGCACCTTTACCGGGAGCCAGTATTTTAGTAAAAGGAACCACGACAGGTACACAAACAGATTTTGATGGTAACTACTCAATTTCAGCAGAAAGCGGGGCAACATTAGTATTTAGTTACGTAGGTTTCGCCACTCAGGAAATCGTTGTAGGAGCTCAAAACTCAATCGATGTATCTATGGCCGAAGATGCAGCCGCTCTTGAAGAAGTTGTAGTTGTAGGTTATGGAACACAGAGAAAACAAGATTTAACCGGTGCTATATCTGTTGTTAAGACAGATGAGATGGTACAGCAACCATCTGGGCAGATAACCAACCAATTACAAGGTAGAGTTTCAGGGGTTACAATAACCGGTGGTGGACAACCGGGTGAAGCACCACAAATTAAAATACGTGGAGCTAACACATTTGGTAATAACAGTCCGCTGTATGTAGTAGATGGTATTCCTACAGATAACATTGCAGACATAAATCCTAATGACATAGAAAGTCTACAGGTATTAAAAGATGCTGCATCTGCTTCTATTTATGGAGCAAGAGCTGCAAATGGAGTTATTATTATCACAACCAAAAAAGGGAAAGGTAAAATGAGAGTTAATTATGATTCTTATTTTGGTATGCAAATGGTACAGAGCGGAAATCCGTGGGATATTCTATCCTCTCAGGAAACTGCAGATCTTACCTTTCTGGCACTTAGAAATACTAATCCGGGAGCAGCCATAAACCATAGTCAATATGGTAGCGGTCCTGATGCTGTTTTACCAAATTATATTGCGCCTGTAGGAGCAATGACAGTAGACGAGGCCTTATATAATGTAAATCCTGAATACACAAACACAGCAGATGTAAATAATTTCTATCGTATTGTAGAAGCTAATAAGCAAGGTACAAACTGGTTTCAGGAAATTTTTAGTCCAGCCAGCATAACCAGTCACAACCTATCTGTAAGTAATGGTAGTGACAGAGGTAGTTATTTTCTTTCATTAAATTATTTTAACCAACAAGGAACTATTGAAAATACGTATCTCAAACGTTATACTATACGTGCAAATGCTACTTACGATATCACCGATAAAATTAGAGTTGGTCAAAATATAAGTTTTGCAGTACGTGACAATCCTACAATTGATGCTTTAACAGAAGGCAGTGTAATTGGTATGGCTTATCGCGAATTACCTATTATTCCGGTTTATGATATTATGGGAAATTATGCAGGTTCTTTTGGTTCCGACTTAGGAAATGCTAAAAACCCGGTAGCTATTGCAGATAGGAGAAGAAATAACAGAGGAGTTTCTAGCAGATTTTTTGGAAATGTTTTTGCTGAAATAGATTTCGTCAAGAATTTTACATTTAGAACTAGTTTTGGTGGCCAGTATTATACTAACAGTTTCAATTCATTTGCTTATCCTGAATATGAAAACTCTGAAAACCTAACGGTTAATTCTTACACCGAAGCTGCAGCTACAAATTATAACTGGACATGGACGAATACGGTGCAGTATAAAAATACATTCAACGACAAACATAACTTAACGGTATTAGTAGGTACAGAAGCTTACCAGAACAGAGGTCGTGAAGTAGGTGGTACAACACAAAGTTATTTCTCTTTTGATCCAGATTATGTTACTCTTGATACAGGTTCTGGTACA
Source organism: Leeuwenhoekiella sp. A16 (assembly GCF_047946675.1). GTDB lineage: Bacteria > Bacteroidota > Bacteroidia > Flavobacteriales > Flavobacteriaceae > Leeuwenhoekiella. The sequence continues at coordinate 3,100,599 of NZ_CP172313.1, read as the reverse complement.
CAAACCAATTATAGCTTGAAATATGCAGATGCCTTATCATCTCTTATAGGTAGAGTAGACTATAATTTTAACGATAGATATCTGTTAAGTGCCACTATTAGACGTGACGGTTCATCTCGCTTTCTAAATGAACAATACGGCTGGTTCCCTGCGGTAAGTGTGGGATGGAATATAATGAACGAAAGCTTCATGCCTGAAATAGATTGGCTTAATGATCTTAAAATACGTGGTGGTTATGGTGTTAGAGGTAACCAGATCAACGTAGATCCGCCTAACGGTTTTACAACTTTTGGGGGTGATAACCTGAATTCTTATTACGACATCTCAGGTTCTAACAATACAATTGCAGAAGGTTTTAGACAGTCAAGAATAGGAAATCCCGATGCTAAATGGGAAAAGGATACCGATTCAAATTTTGGTCTGGACGCTACTTTATTTAATAATACACTTCAGTTAAGCGTAGATTATTATAGAAAAGACATCAAAGACCTTCTATATAATCCCAGTCTTCCTGCTACTGTAGGTACTGCAACAGTACCATTTCAAAATGTGGGTCAGATGAAAAACAGCGGTATTGATATAGACCTTTCCACTTATTTTAATTTGTCTGATGACTTACGTCTAAATACAACAGTTACTTTCACGAGTTATAGCAATGAGATCGTAAGTATTGCAGATGGTATTGACCATTTTGATGCTGAAGGACGTCGTTTTAACGGAAGTAACATCATTAGAAATGCAGAAGGTCATTCTTTAAGTCAGTTTTTTGGCTATCAAACAGAAGGATTTTGGGATTCTCAAAGCGAAATAGATCAGGCTAATGCTGCTGCAATTGCAGCAACAGGAGATAACAATTCAGTTTATCAATCTGATGTTGCTGTAGGTAGATTCCGCTATGCAGATATAAATGGGGATGATCAAATTACAGATGCAGATCGTACCTTCATAGGCGACCCTAACCCTGATTTTACATATGGACTAAATCTGGAATTGACCTATAAAAACTGGGATTTTAGCATGTTCTTATACGGTTCTCAGGGTAATGACATTTGGAATCAGGTAAAATGGTGGACAGACTTTTACAGTTCTTTTATAGGTGCTAAGAGTAGTACAGCCTTGTATGACTCATGGACGCCTACAAATATGAACGCCAGCGCGCCCATACAACAAACAACAGGTTCTTTTAGCCTTGCAGATGTACCTAACTCTTATTTCGTAGAAGATGGTTCTTATTTAAGAGCTAAACAAATGCAAATAGGATACTCTTTACCACCCAGCATGTTAGAAAAAGTTAATATATCAAAATTGAGAGTTTATGCTCAATTGGTAAATGCGTTTACAATTACTAATTATTCTGGTATTGATCCTGAGATCGCAGGTGGTGGTGCTGTAAACACTGGTATTGATGAAGGAGCATATCCTAACCAGAGACAACTACTTTTAGGATTAAATCTTTCCTTTTAATTAATGAAACAAAAAATAAAAGCAATGAACATAATAAAAAAAATAAGCAGTACTTATATCCCAATTGTGGCAACACTCTTGTTAAGTTCCTGCTCAGATAATTTTATAGAACAACCTGCTTTAGGTGAACTAAGTGATGATGTGGTAGCTACCAAAGATGGTGTGCAAAAACTCCTTTTGGGAGCTTATGGAGCCTTAGATGGGCAACAAGATGCAGATAATGCATTAGGTGGCGGTGGCCCCTGGGAAGCCGCTCCAGATGATTGGGTTTATGGTACGGTTGCCGGTGGAGAAGCCAGTAAAGGTAGCTTTGGTGGGGATCAACCTGCAATTGACCAGATCGTAAAATTCATTTCTAACCCTTCTAATGGTTTCTATAATACAAAATGGAAAGCTGTTTATGAAGGTATAGCGAGGTGTAATAATACATTAAGTATTCTGCAGAACGTGGAAGATCTTACTGATGCTGAACGTAATAATATTGCAGGCCAGGCACGTTTTTTAAGAGGTCATTATTATTTTGAACTCAAGAAAATGTTTAATATGGTGCCTTGGATTGATGAGAATACTGAAGATCCTAAGCAACCCAATAATGTTGATATTTGGCCAATGATCGAAGCAGATTTTCAGTTTGCTTACGAGAATCTTCCTGCAACACAAGGGGAATTTGGTAGAGCAAACAAATGGGCTGCCGGTGCTTATTTAGGTAAAACTTATCTATTTGAAAAGAAATTCACTGAGGCCAGAGATATACTTAATACCGTCATCACTTCAGGAGTAAACTCTGCAGGGACTAAATATGATTTAATTCCTATTTTCAAAGATAACTTTGACGCTGCAACAGAAAACAATGCTGAAACTGTTTTCGACATTCAGATGGTGGCAAATGATGGTACATCGACAATAACAAACTCTAATCAGGGAGGAAAATTAAATTTCCCATACAACAGTCCGTTTAGATGTTGTGGTTTCTATCAACCGTCACAGGATCTTATGAATTCATACAAAACAGATGAAACTACAGGTCTTCCATATTTGGAGAACTACAATGCCAATCCTGTTAAAAATGATATGGGTATAACGTCAACAGAACCTTTCACACCATATACTGGTTCTCTTGATCCCAGAGCAGACTGGACTATTGGCCGAAGAGGAATTCCTTATCATGATTGGGGAAATCACCCGGGTATGGCTTGGGTACGTGAGCAAACTTATGGTGGGCCATACGCTCCTAAAAAGAATATCTATTATCAGGCTACACAAGATATTTATGCAGACCAAAGCTCTTGGGCACCCGGTACTGCGATAAATGTGCATATCATTCGCTTTGCAGATGTTCTTTTAATGGCAGCAGAAGCAGAAGCGCAAGCAGGAAGTTTGCCCACTGCCATGCAATATGTGAACAGAGTGCGTGAAAGAGCAGCCAACCCTGCAGGATTCCTTAAAAAATATTTAGATGAATCTGATCCTATGGGTGGTTTTGATGAAAATCAAAATGCTGCAAATTATAATATTGAGCCTTATACTGCTGCTCAATTTGGTTCTCAGCAAGATGCATTAGAAGCTATCTATTTTGAACGAAAATTAGAACTTGCTATGGAAGGGCACAGATTCTTTGATCTTGTACGTTGGGGAATAGCAGAAGAAACCCTTAATTCATATTTTGAATATCAGGGTAATATAACAACAGACGTAAGAGGTGGTAGATTTATTCCCGGTAAAAGTGAATATTATCCTATACCTCAGGCGCAAATTGATTTGAGTATTGGTGCAGACGGTCAACCTACACTTACTCAAAATCCTGGATATTAAATATTAACCTAACCATTTTAAAACGAAAAGCTCTGGAGATATTCTTCAGAGCTTTTTTATTTTACCTGATTTTATAGTATTTCAGGCCGATTTTTGAGCCAAAAACCCAATTTTTATAAACTAAATTTGAGCTTTATAAGGTTTTACATCTGTATCTGTAAGGGTTTTAATGTAAGCAACTAAAGCTGCCTTTTCTTCATTAGTTAGATTGAGTTCATCAAAAGGTAATGTTTGAAATTCAAGATCAAATCCCAAACCTCCTCCTCCACCAGAATTGTAGAAATCTATTACTTCTTCCAGCGCACTGTAAATACTATTATGCATATAAGGCGCTGTCACTGCAGCATTGCGCACCGTGGGTGTTTTAAACATCCCGCGTTGTAATTCTTTTTCATATTTCCAGAAAAAGCCCAGATCGTCATCTAACTTTTTATTCTGCGCTGTTTCTGGTACGCCTATAACTTCTTTCTCACTATCTAAGAAAAACGGAGGAACCGTTCCATTAGTTAGTGGCATAAAATGACAAGTAGCACAAAGCGCTCTGCCCATAAAAAGATTAAAACCCTCCTTTTCCTGAGCAGTGAAAGTATCTTCCTCTCCTCTTATATTTTTATCAAATTTTGAATTGAATGCACTCAAGGTGGAAATGTAAGAAGATATCGCTTTGATGACATTGGTATTCTTAGCTGAAATTCCGCCATACGCTTCATCAAATAATTTAACGTAGGTGGTATCCTGAAGAATCGCATCAGAAAACTCATGAACACTAGAATTAAACTCCTGTTTATTAGTGAAAACCGATGAAATTTGATCTAAAATCGTTCCTGATCTTCCATCCCAAAAGAAGGCCTGCTGATAAACTGAATTGATTAAAGTAGGTGTATTGCGTTGCAAGGGTTCCCCAAGATTGTCAAGATTTAAAGCTAAATCGTTAGCATATGCTTGCTCTGGAATATGGCAGGTAGCGCAAGCCATTTTTCCATTTTTCGCAAGATTAGGATCAAAAAATAATTTTTTGCCAAGAGCGATCTGCTTCTCTGTGGGGTTTCGGTTTATTGCCGGAGTAAAAAATGCAACGTTGAATGAATCTTCTTCAAAAAAAGTAGGCGCGTCAAAATTAAAAGGCTTGTTGTTTACGCCCTCCCACAAATTGCTGGCCTTGCGAATGGACACCCAATCTCGAGTAACGGGATTTACATAATCACGAATAAAAGTATATCTGTCAAAGCTGTCAAAATCGGTGTTTTTAGCTATAAAATCGGTAGATTTTGCTATATTTTCGCGAAAGCTTTTATCTAAATCGGAATTGTTTTTCTTAATTACCTCAGCAATTGAAGCATTATAAACATCAAGAAGGTTTTGCAATGAAATTCCTGCTTCTTTTAACCCCAGATGGCTCACAGGCGTATCAAAACCAGAGATAGAGTGGCTAATTATGCGCAGTAATTGTTGATGCGTCGCAATAAAAAACCGTTGTGGGTCGAGGTCGTGCTTATCGATTCCTTTTCGCAATACATCCATTAACCCCCGCGTACTCTCAAGTTCACTCTTAAAAGTAGCGTCACTAACTTCACCTTCATAAATAGATTCTTCCATTTTTTGAAGTCCGGTAGGGCTTAGCACCCGCTGAGTATCATCTGTGAAAATGGGCAGCGCCGGGCCATTTGTTCTGTGACCAACTTCTGGATATAGATATGAAGCAAAAGGTTCTGCCTTTTTAAATTCCTGACGTGCTTTTATAAAGTAGGTCGTTGCCTTTTTATCTGAAACCGATATTTCTTTTAAAGAATCTAAATATGCTATTGACTTATTTATACTCTCAAAATAAATACTTTTTGCAGCCTCCCAGTTAGCAGAAATATCAACTGAATTATCCTGATAATTTTCACCATTTTTACAAGAGACCGAGAATAGTACAGAGATTAAAAAAAGATAGAAATAACCCTTATTCATTTTATGATTTTTTAATTAATAAGGAAAGACCTCCAGGTTGTGGAGGTCTTTCATGAAAAGAATTATTTTTCTAAATTATCTTGGTAAGCCTTGTAATAAAACGATTTGCCCGCCTTGTCTGTCTTCCTGATCATCTGGTAAACTATGACCGTCTCTGCCTCTAAATGTGTTGTTCTCCCAATAATGCGGTTGAAGATTTAGCATAAAAGTTCCCGGTACTCCTACTTTTTCAGAAACATCTGTAAGCGCCCCAAACTCACCACTGTAACCAGTGCTGCCATTGATTGCAAGGTCTTGTCTTATAACTAATTCAAGAACTACGCCTATGTTATTACCATCTAAATCTGACTGGTAGATATATGCAGCGTGATTTCTTGAGAATGAGTTAGGATCTTCCTGGAAGTATACAAAATTCTCTGTCACACATATATTATCTGGACTTTGTAGAGAGGCAAGATTACCATCCATATTGTTAGTATCTGTATTACCGCTTATCACCTGAGTTAACTTACCAGTAAGTGGTGAATCGTCATCAAGTTCTAGTTTGTAAACTGTACCCCAATCGTTATAAGTACCCTGACCCGGACCTCTTCCTGTTACAGCGAAATAAACATTTTTAGCATTGTCATCAGATCCTTTTTGATAATCTACATCTTCTACTCTCATAAAAGCACTAGCACCTGCAGCTACACAAGCATCTTCCATCTCGCTTACAGTCATAGCTGCCCCATTAGGTATTTCTACAAACTCAACGTCGTATGAAGTTTTAAAATCAAGACTGCTTTCATTATAAATAGTTCCATCTACAACATCTGCAACACCGCCCAGACCATCTGAAATTTGCTTCAGTTTTAAAACGTAGATTTTTCCATTTTCTAAATCGGCATCTCCGTTTTCAGAATAATATAAGATCACCTGACCTTGCGAACCGCTAGAATCATCATCACCTCCTATAATTACAGTTCTGCCTGCATAAGCTCCTTGGGGTAAAGGCACGGCGTTTTCCCAGGAGAATTCACCTAAAGCATCTAAACCAAAGTCTGCAGTTGGCGTAGGATCCATATAAGGATCAATTCCCTTTACATCATAATTAATAGATTCTGAAGCAGATAAGAAAAGATCCTGAGAACCACCGTGAATAGCAGCTTCCCACATAGTACCAGAACATTGACGTGCGATATCTGCAACACCAGAGTTAAGTAACCACTCACCTGTTAATGGTGTAAGATCTTTATCTAGCATAATACGAGATACAGCATATGTGTCTTCTGCATTTACTACATAAATGTAACCATCGCTGTTAGGATCTTTAAGAAGACCAGCACCATCCTGAGCGCCTACCAGTTTAAAATCATTGCTTAATGTGTCTGAAGAACTCAATAAAGAGTAAGCTTTCACATAATTAAATTGAGGCATCATTGCCACTAAAGGATCTAAGTTAGATTTGTTTGAAAAAAGTCCCGGTTCTGGTGTAAAATCAGAGCCATCTTCTCCATCTGCACCGTCCTGACCATCTACGCCATCAGTACCATCTGTACCATCAACGCCGTTTATTCCGTCCATTCCATCTTCTCCATCACAACTGGTAAAAACAGCGCCAATAGACGAAAAAAGAAAAATTTGCAATACAAGTTTTCGTAAAGTATTCATTTCTAATAATATTAAGTTTATAGTTAGTACCACAAATCTATCTCCCGCCTATTGAAAACTCGTTATGTGAATATGGCTGTTTGATTAAATTAAGTTCACCGTTATGTTATAAAGGTTAGGTCATCATTAATAATTAGATTCATTTTTAATAACAATGGTTTTAAACCAAAAAAGAGCCCAATAAAGGCTCTTTTTTTTAAATCTAATATGGCAATGTCGTTACGCTATTATCTGTGCAGCGTGGTCTTTTGTCTTCACTTTGTCTATTACTTTCTCAACCTTGCCGGTCTCATCTATAATAAAGGTAGTGCGGTGAATACCGTCGTACTCTTTACCCATAAATTTTTTGGGCCCCCAAACGCCAAAGGTGTCTATTACCGTTTTATCTTCATCTGCCAGTAATGGAAAAGGAAACTCATATTTCTCTCTAAAACTATTTTGCCTTTTTCGGGAATCTGCGCTCACGCCTAATAATTCATAACCCGCGTCCTGCAATTCTTTATAGTTATCGCGTAAGTTACATGCCTCTGCTGTGCAACCGGGTGTAGACGCCTTAGGATAGAAAAAAACCACCAGCTTCTTGCTTTTATAATCACTTAATGATATGTTATTTCCATCCTGATCTACAGCTGTAAAATCAGGAACCTGATCACCTTCTTTTAATGTATTCATTATATGTATTTTTGTTGTCCTTAAAAGTAAAGAAAATGACCAAGGCCGAGAAGGTTACATTTGTTATTGATACGTTAAAGCGCTTATATCCTCAAATACCTATTCCTTTAGATCATAAAGATCCTTACACGTTGCTTATCGCAGTTTTAATGAGTGCTCAAAGTACAGACGTAAAAGTAAACCAGATTACGCCTCTGCTGTTTGAGGTTGCAGATAATCCTTATGATATGGTAAAATTGTCTGTAGACGAAATAAGAAATATTATAAAACCTGTGGGTCTTTCGCCTATGAAGGCCAAAGGAATTCACGGTCTTTCTCAAATTATTATAGAAAAGTATAATGGGCAGATACCACAAACTATAGAGCAGCTGGAAGAACTACCGGCTGTGGGTCATAAAACGGCAAGTGTTGTGGTTTCTCAGGCTTTTAATATTCCGGCATTTCCTGTAGATACCCATATTCAAAGATTAATGTACAGATGGGGACTAAGCAATGGTAAGAATGTTGTGCAGACAGAAAAAGATGCAAAACGCTTATTTCCAGAATTTATATGGAACGAACTGCATTTGCAAATAATCTGGTACGGCAGGCAATACAGCCCGGCACGCGGGTGGAATCTAAACAAAGATATTATCACAGCCACAATAGGCCGTAAAAGTGTACTGAAAGAATATTATAAAAAAAGTCCGCTAAAATAAATTAGCGGACTTTTCAATAATTAATTGAGAAGGGCTTCAAACTTCCCATACTTATAATCCATAACACTTAAAGCCTTTGAATAATTCAGTAGAAAATCTATTGTTTCTTTTTTAGGTTTCATTTCATCACATTTCTGTGATTGTTTTTCAGAGTAAATGTGTGCCATTTATTACGTTTTTAAAGATAATATACTTCTAAACGCACCTTATGGCATTTTAGTTTACATTAATTTGTTAAAATTATGTTGTGCTTGTCAATTACCTTTCGCAAATTGATTAAGGCATATCTCATTCGGCCTAAAGCCGTATTAATACTTACCCCTGTATTATCTGCAATTTCTTTAAAACTCATCTCTTTATAGATGCGCATTACAAGAACTTCTTTTTGATCTTCTGGTAATTCTTCTATAAGTCTGCGCACATCACATTCTACCTGATCTCTTATGATTTGCTTTTCAGCATTAAGACCAGAATCACTTAAAACTGAAAAAATGCTAAACTCACCAGAGTTATCAAACTTAGGCATGCGATTGTTACGTCTAAAATGGTCAATTACCAGGTTATGAGCAATACGCATTACCCAAGGCAAAAATTTACCTTCTTCATTATAACCACCTCGTTTTAAAGTACGGATGACTTTAATAAAGGTATCCTGAAAAATATCTTCTGTGATATCTTTATCGTAAACTTTTGAGTAAATAAAACTGTAAATACGTTGCTGGTGCCTCGATATCAATTCTGAGAGAGCCTGCTCCTCACCCTGTATGTAGTTACTGACTAGGGTCGCATCAGGTATTAACACATCTTTCATAGTATCACTTTTGTAGGTTTTATGGCTATTGAGCCATGTTTTTTAAATCTAAAAGAGTAATACTATGCTATAGGCGTTGTGATTATGTTAACAATGGGGTAAATATAACAACTTTCATTCCAAATAAAAAAATGGTGTAAACAATTTTAACATTAACAGGACGTTAGGCAAATTCTAAGTTGCGTATCATTCATATAAATTATCTTTGCAGCAGTTTTAATATCTGCTATGAATATAGACGTATCTACCGCAAGTCCCAAAGAGAATATTATTATAAAAGGGGCAAAACTTCATAACCTTAAAAATATAAATACGCTTATACCTCGTAATAAGCTAGTAGTCATTACAGGTCTTTCAGGATCTGGTAAATCAAGTCTTGCATTTGATACTTTATATGCAGAAGGACAACGCCGTTATGTAGAAAGCTTATCTTCTTATGCCAGACAATTTTTAGGCAGATTAAACAAACCTAAAGTTGATTATATAAAAGGTATTGCACCGGCAATTGCCATAGAGCAAAAAGTAAACTCGACTAACCCGCGTTCTACCGTTGGTACATCTACAGAAATATATGATTATTTAAAGTTGCTTTTCGCCAGAATTGGCAAAACATATTCTCCGGTTTCTGGTAACGAAGTAAAAAAAGATACGGTCACAGATGTTGTTAACTACGTAAAATCGTTTGAAGACCGTGAAAAACTGCTCCTTTTGGCACCAATATCGGTTGAAAAAGGCCGAAAAATAGAAGAGAAAATAAACATTCTTTTGCAGCAGGGTTACGCCCGTATCAAGGTCAATAATGATGTGTTACGCATAGATGAAGCAACAAATCTTAAAGACAGTGACACGCTTTACCTGGTTGTAGATCGTATTGTAAAAAGCGATGATGAAGATTTTTATAATAGGCTGGCAGATGCTGTGCAAACCGCTTTCTTTGAAGGTAAAGGCGAAGCCATTATTGAAAAAATGGAAACCGGCGAGCAACGTGTCTTTAGCAATAGTTTTGAGCTTGACGGAATAACTTTTATGGAGCCAAATGTGCACCTTTTCAGTTTTAACAATCCATATGGTGCCTGCCCTACTTGTGAAGGTTATGGCGATGTGATTGGGATTGATGAAGATCTCGTCATTCAGAACACGGCGCTTTCAGTTTACGACAATGCTGTTTTCCCATGGCGTGGCGAGAGCATGAGCTATTATCGGGATCAACTGGTGAACAACGCGTATAAATTTGATTTTCCTATTCACAAACCTTATTTCGAACTTACAGATAAGCAAAAGGAGGTTTTATGGGGTGGAAACCAGTTTTTTGAAGGTATAAACCAGTTTTTTGAGTTCCTTGAATCTAAGTCTTATAAAATTCAGAACCGGGTTATGCTTTCGCGTTACCGCGGAAAAACAAAATGTAAAACCTGTAACGGCAAACGCCTGCGCCAGGAAGCTAATTATGTAAAAGTAGGCGACACTACAATTACAGATCTGGTTACGCTTCCGCTGAATAAAGTAGCAGATTTCTTCTCAAATCTTCAACTCTCAGATTATGACCAGCAGGTTGCAAAACGTTTGCTCATGGAAATTACCAGCAGACTTGAGTTTCTCTCTAAAGTGGGTCTTGATTACCTTACTTTAAACCGAAAATCAAATACACTTTCCGGTGGTGAATCTCAGCGTATAAATCTTGCAACTTCGTTGGGAAGCAGCCTTGTGGGTTCTATGTATATTCTTGATGAGCCTAGCATTGGCCTGCATCCCAAAGACACTGCAAAACTCATTGATGTGCTTCTTGATCTGCGCGATCTGGGTAACACCGTTATTGTTGTAGAACACGACGAAGACATCATGAAAGCCGCAGACGAGATCATAGATATTGGTCCTGAAGCGGGAACTCTGGGTGGCGAAGTAGTAGCTGTAGGAAACTATGAACAGATTTTAAAAAGTGACAGCCTTACGGCGAAATATCTTAATGGCACAGAACAAATCAAAGTACCTGAAAAGCGTCGTGACTATAAATATTATGTAGACATCCTTGGCGCTCGTGAGAATAATCTTAAGAATATTGACGTGCGTTTTCCTTTGGGAATGTTCGTCGCAGTAACCGGAGTTTCAGGAAGTGGTAAAAGTACGCTGGTTAAGAAATTGCTTTATCCCGCCATGCTCAAAGAAACCGGAGGTTATGGGGAGAAAATCGGCCAATTTACAGGTATTGAAGGGAAATATGACCCGATAAAAAGTGTAGAATTTGTGAACCAAAATCCTATTGGTCGCTCTTCCCGTTCTAATCCTGTGACTTATATAAAAGCTTATGATGATATCAGATCGCTTTTCGCAGATCAAAAACTGAGTAAAATTCGCAATTTCAAGACCAAACATTTCTCATTCAACGTAGATGGCGGCCGCTGTGAAACTTGCAAAGGTGAAGGCGAAGTTACCATAGAAATGCAATTCATGGCAGATGTTCATCTGGAGTGTGAGACCTGTAACGGTAAGCGTTTTAAAAAGGAAGTGCTTGAAGTTACTTTTGAAGAAAAGAACATTGATGACGTCTTAAATATGACAATTGATGATGCAATCGCTTTCTTCCATAAACACAAACAAGACAAGATCACGCGTAAATTAAAACCGCTACAAGACGTTGGTCTGGGCTATGTAACTTTAGGACAAAGCTCCTCTACCCTATCTGGCGGCGAGGCGCAGCGTATTAAGTTGGCCTCCTTTCTTGTGAAAGGTACGACAAAAGATAAGGCGCTTTTTATTTTTGACGAACCTACAACAGGACTTCATTTTCACGATATTAAAAAACTACTGGCTTCTTTTGAAGCTTTAATTGAGAAAGGTCATTCTATAATTGTTGTAGAGCATAATCTGGATCTTATAAAATGCGCAGATCATATTATTGATCTTGGTCTTAATGGTGGTGAGACAGGCGGTAATTTAATCGCCGCAGGAACTCCTGAAGAAGTAGCTAAAAACGAAAAATCGTACACCGGAAACTATCTAAAAGAGAAATTTTAGAGCAATTTCGTTCTGAAAATGAAAAAATATTTAGTCTATTTTTCGACCAAAATAACCGATTTTTAGTCTTAAAAACCAGATTTTTAAATTGTAAAATCCAGATTCATCTTAAACTGATAAATCTGGATTTTTATTTTTTGGCACACGCTTTGGAATCTCATTAATACAAACCAGGATAATTTTTTTCAAAAATGGTTATCCGTAAAATTTGTAGTTATGAAAACAAAAGTACTTTATTTAGCAGCCTTGTTTCTTATAGGAGCAGCTGCGCAGGCAAAAACCACTCCTACAGTTCAAAAATCGGTTAATATTGAGGTAAAATCGCATTCTCCTTTTGCTCCAGTAGCGGTTATCGAAAACGGAATCGAATTTCTTATTTACCCTAACGGAACAGTAGATTTTAATATGCCGCGCTCTTCTGTAAATATAGGGCGCAGATCTGTAAAAGAGATACACAGCAATAAATCTGTAGTCATCAATAAAAGAGAAATTTACAGACCGGGTTATGTAAGATATGACCGTGCAGGACGTCTAATACAAGTAGGAAATGTTCCTTTATTTTACAAACAAAACGGAAAGATCGCTCGGGTAGGTAATTCTAATATAAAATACAAAAAAGGCAGAATTGTTCGCATTGGTAATATCAAGATGAACAATAAAATATACAAAGGTGATCACAACGGTCATCATGTAAATATGAAGAAGAAAAGTAAATCATACGTAGAGTACGGTGAGAGAAAACGTAAAAGAGATTAAATCCTGTTGATGGATTAAATTGTTTGATTAGTTTGATTTTTTAGTTGGTTAGTTAGTTGAAAATCCCTTACAGCATGTTCTGTAAGGGATTTTTTAATGCACAATTGTTAGGTAATATCTCATTGCATATTTTGTAATTTTGACCCTATGCAGATACAAGACACAATCACAGCATTAGCAACTCCAGGCGGCGCAGGTGCTATTGCGGTAATACGAGTTTCAGGCCCAGAATCTATCGCGATAGTAGATTCTGTTTTCAAAGCTAAAAGCAATAAGAAACTCATCGGGCAGCCCAGCCACACCTTGCATTTGGGCAATATTGTAGATGGTGCGCGCATTATTGATGAATCTCTTATATCAATTTTTAAAGGAACACGCTCTTACACCGGCGAGCCCACGGTAGAAATCTCATGCCACGGCAGTCATTATATACAGCAGGAAATTTTACAATTGCTTTTGCGAAAAGGATGCCGTGCGGCGAAAGCTGGCGAATTTACCTTACGTGCATTCATCAATGGCAAAATGGACCTCAGCCAGGCGGAAGCTGTTGCAGATCTTATCGCGAGTGATAACGAAGCTTCACACCAACTCGCCATGCAGCAAATGCGAGGAGGTTTTAGCAATGAAATAGCCGTTTTAAGGCAGGAATTACTCGATTTTGCTTCCCTTATAGAACTCGAGCTAGATTTTGCCGAAGAAGATGTAGAGTTCGCTAATCGCGATCAGTTTCAGGAATTGATCACAAAAATCACAAAAGTACTTAAACGTCTCATCGATTCTTTCGCCACCGGCAATGTGCTCAAAAACGGTATTCCTGTTGCCATTGTTGGCGAGCCAAACGTAGGTAAATCTACCTTGCTTAATGCTTTGCTTAACGAAGAACGCGCAATTGTGAGTGATATCGCAGGAACAACACGAGATACGATTGAAGACGAGATATCTATTGATGGTATTGGTTTTCGGTTTATAGACACAGCCGGTATACGCGAAACCGTTGATGTAATTGAAGGATTGGGAATAAAAAAAACTTTCGAAAAAATAAGTCAGGCGCAGGTGGTAGTCTATCTGTTAAATGCCGCCCCCTCATTCTCCGGCAGATCCATAAAAGGGAATGCACTACAAGAATTTCAATTAGAAATTGAAAAGATCAAAAACAGATTTCCGGCAAAACCTTTGCTTATTGTAGCCAATAAAGTTGACCAACTAAGCCCAGAGCAACGTGATCAGTTACAAGAAGATCTGGAAGCCATTTCGAGCAGTAACGAGAAATCACACACATTGCTAATTTCAGCCAAATCAAAAATCGGGGTGGAAGAATTGCAAAATGCTTTGCTCGATTTTGTAAATACTGGCGCGCTACACAATAACGAAACAATCGTAACAAATTCGCGTCATTATGATGCTTTACTCAAAGCGCTACAGGAAATAGAAAAAGTACAAGAAGGAATCAACATCGGCCTTTCTTCAGATTTAATGGCAATCGACATAAGAGAAGCACTATACTTCTTTGGAGAGATCACAGGGCAAGTCACCAATGATGAATTGCTGGGGAATATCTTTGCAAATTTTTGTATTGGAAAATAAACAGAAGATTTTATTTGATTTCAATTAATATCATTTAATATCAAACTTCTTTATTCAAAGGGCTTTTCAGCCCTTTTTTTATTTTTCAATTTTTCTTTAATAAGACTATTATTACTCCTTTTATGTATCTTATATGTACCCCGATGTTAAAATTAAAACTTTGAGGTGCATAATATGTATCTCGAAGAATGATTTTTTTATCTTTATGAAAATTAGTTGGTTATGAAAATAAAACTTCGAAAGAAAAAATTAGCTTCGGGAAAGTATAGCCTCTACCTTGATTATTATAAAGGCAGTGCGTTAGATGAGAATGGAAAGCAAATTCATAATAGAGAGTTCGAATATCTTAAGGAGTATTTGCATATTAATCCAAAAAATGCTTCAGAAAAAAAAGAAAATGAAGAAACTCTATTAAGGGCAGAGCAAATACTATCTATTCGTCGTGCCGAATATGCTCAGGGAAAATATGGAATCAAAGACAGATCCAAGGGTAAACTATTATTTCTCACCTATTATGATAAGGTGAAAGAAGAGCGCTACGAGAGTAAAGGTAATTATGACAATTGGGATGCAGCTCAAAATCACCTTGAGAACTACTGTAAAAACAAGAATGTTACATTTGAGGATTTAGATGAAGAATTTGTACTAGGCTTTAAGAAATACCTAAACAAAAAAGCTAAGACTAAATCGAATACCCTATTATCCCAAAATTCTAAATACTCCTATTACAATAAATTCAAGGCTGCTTTACGCCAAGCCTTTGACGATGGCTATACCAGTCGTAATTACGCCACTACTGTAAAAGGTTTTGCTATGGGCGAGACCACTCGTGAATATCTCACGTATGAAGAATTGCAAAACTTAGTAAAAGCTTACTGCAAACATCAAATACTGAAAAATGCTTTTATATTTAGTTGTCTTACCGGATTGCGCTGGAGTGATATAAATAAACTTACCTGGGATGAAGTACGGGATGAAGAAGACGGCTCCAGACTGGTATTCAAGCAGAAAAAAACTGCCGCGCAAGAATACCAATACTTATCGGAACAGGCACGGAATATTCTAGGTAGCCGAAAGCTTGGAAGCACACGCGTATTTCAAGGTTTGAAATATGGCGCTCACTTTAACGCAGAAATACTCCGTTGGTGCATGCGTGCCGGAATCACCAAACACATTACTTTTCATAGTGCCAGACATACCCATGCTGTACTTTTACTGGAGCACGGAGCAGATATTTATACCGTTTCTAAAATTCTTGGACACAAAGAAATTCGCACCACTCAGATCTATGCTAAAATTGTAGACAACAAGAAAAAAGAAGCGGCCTATTTGATCCCAAAATTGGAAATCTAAAACTTTACCTGTTAATAACTTACGGTAAAGTCGCTCTCACGCGTTTATTTTAGCAGTATTTGTTATGCTCATGAACATGTAAAAATTCTATTTGTAATCATTTGATATGATCTGAAATCAAATGGTATAGAGGCTTGTTTTCTAATTATTTGTGAATAAATACTGCTTTAAAAACAACACTTTAATTAATCATAGCTCTACTTTTAATTTTAGAATTCTAACAAACACAAACAAAGCGCTTTGTTCTCTATTCACTTTAAAATCGAATACGATGAACACTATTGATTTAGACGAAAGGCTGGAGCGAATCGAATCGCTTTTACTAGCTCAGAAAAAAGTACTCACCCTTGATGAAGCCTGTGACTATACAGGTATTTCGCGGAGCTATTTATATAAACTAACTTCAACAGGAAATATCCCACATAGCAAGCCAGGAGGAAAACTTATTTACTTCGATATAGACCTGCTCAATAAATGGCTCCTGAAGAATCAGCGCAAATCTCCTTCGCAGATAAAACAAGAAGCACTAAACTATACCCTAAAGAAACGCTAGGGTCCTTTAAACCCTGATTTTATCCGAATCAGGGTTTCTCTTCACTATTAATACTATCATTTATGAAAGCTATACCCTATAAAAAGGTCGGCACCACCTATTATAAGTTGGTCGCCGCTCCTACTATTGCCGGACATTTTAATGAGTTTCTTGTTCATTGGAATATTGAGACCATCAAACAAGATCACGGAAAAGCCTATCTGAACAAAATACCTAAGTATGATGGGTTTACCTGTATTCCGAATCACATCAATTTTAAACAGGAGTACAAAGGATTTTATAACATCTATTCCCCACTTAGTAAGCTACCCCATGAGGGGGCTTTTGATACTACTACTAAATTTTTAAATCACATATTTGGTAATCAACTACAACTGGGATTGGATTATTTACAGCTTCTTTATACAAAACCAGTTCAGGTTCTCCCTATTCTCTGCCTGGTTTCCAAAGAACGTTCTACCGGTAAAAGCACCTTTCTAAAATGGCTTAAAAGTATATTTGAGAATAACCTCACTTATCTGACCAACGACAGTTTCAGTAGTCAGTTTAATTCCGATTGGGCAAATAAACTGCTCATCTGTATTGATGAAGTACTCTTCAATAAAGAAGAGCTCACCGAACGTATCAAATACCTGAGTACCACAAATATCAATAAGCTGGAAGCTAAAGGAAAAGATAAGCGCGAAGTAGAATTCTTTGGCAAATTTATTCTCTGCAGTAACAATGAAGATAACTTTATAAAGATAGATGCTAATGAAACCCGCTTTTGGGTGTTGAAAGTACCATCAATCAAAAAGGAGCATACCAACTTTTTAGAGCAGCTTATTGCTGAAATCCCGGCTTTCTTATTCTTCCTGTCACACCGAAAGCTAAGTACCACTCACAAAACACGTATGTGGTTTACCCCTGGGCAGATAAAAACTGCTGCGCTTTCCAGACTCGTAAAAAACAATAGAAACCGGGTAGAAAAAGAATTGGCCAGTATCCTTATGGGTGTCTTTGAAAAGTTTGATTTAGAGAAAGTAGATTTTTGTCCGTTAGATGCTTTAAATGCACTGAATAAAACTCGAATCAAAACAGATCTTACACAACTGCGTAAATTATTGAAGGTAGAATGGAAATTGACCAATCAACCCAACTCCAATCAATATCGAAAGTTCGTAATCTGGGCTGATGGTTCTATCAATTTGATAGAGGCTAAAGGCCGCTTCTTTACCGTGAAAAAGGAATTTCTGGACCAAAATTTTGATGAGACGATGACAGATGATGACAATCCCACTGTTTACAAGGGTTGAAGCTGTCATCATTTTATCATCAAACTGTCATCAAAAAAATAAATGATGACAAAAACGAAGCTTAAAAAAGCAAAAATGATGAAACGATGAATTTTTGATGACAGGTTAAGACTACTGTTTATAAGGCTTAACAGGATTTGTCATCAAATCATCATTTTTTTTCTAAAAATAGAACGCAGATGAAAAAAAAAGAAATATCGTGTGAAAGAGCCCGAAAAATCCCCATCGTAGAGGCGCTGGGATTTTTAGGACACTATCCCTCTCGCAATACGGAAAAGGAAGCTTGGTTTCTGAGTCCCCTGCGGTCAGAAACCCAAGCATCCTTTAAAGTATCTAAAAAATTAAACTGCTGGTACGATCACGGATTGGGTAAAGGCGGCAACTGTATCGATCTGGTTTGTGCCCTTTCAAAAGTATCCGTGCGTGATGCATTAGTAATCTTAGCTCAAATCAAAACAGGGAATGACAACCTTTCAATGCAGCAGGAAACTAATTTCAAGGAATCTGGAATTGAAATCAAATACATTAAGCGCATTCAGCATCCAGCTTTATTACAGTATTTGAAGAAACGGAAAATCAGTCTGATTGCAGGGAAGAAATTTTGTAAAGAGGTTCATTATACGATTAATGATAGATATGGTTTCGCCATTGGGCTTAAAAACTATTCTGGAGGATGGGAACTCCGAAATAAATATTTTAAATCGTCCAGCTCTCCAAAAGATCTGACCTGGATCAAAAATGAGTCTCAGAATTTAATGGTTCTGGAAGGTATGTTTGATCTGTTATCGCTGATTACAATCTATCCAAATATAAAACGCGAAGCTGATTTTCTGATTTTAAACTCCATTGCTTTTGCAGATAAAGCACTCCCCTATTATGATCATTATGAAATTGTTGAACTGTATTTGGATAATGATGAAGCTGGAAGAGATACCACAGCTTTCTTCTTGAATTCAACTTCAACTTGTATCGATAAATCGGAGTTCTATAGAGCTGAAAAAGACTTAAATGCCTGGCTAATGAAAACGAATTAAAACTGCTTTCTGGAAAGCAGGGCAAGATGTGTGGCTGTGGCCACAATCTTGCTTTGCTCCCGATGGTTGCAAAGAAAAAATACAAACGATGAAACGAGCACTTATCAAATTCAGATGCAGCGTTTATGAGAAAAAATTGCTGCAGATCAAAGCTAAAGCTGCGGGTTCTTCCTTAAGTGCATTTTGCAGAAATAGCTTAATGGAACAACAAATCACCGAGCGTATGAATGAAGAGCATATGGATACCTATAAAATGCTAGTGAAGTATCACAACAATTTTAAACGGATTGGGAATATGTATAAAAAAGGAAACCCAAAGCTCAGTCAGGAAGTTATTCAGGTCGCTGAAGAAATCAAGAAACATTTAAAAACTATACTCAAATGATTGGCAAAGGAAGTTCCATATCTAGTACCCTTGGCGCTTTAAGATATGGCAATAATCAGGAGAAAGAGGCTGAGCAGGTTTATAGTGATCTAATCGTTGGAGAAACTGCAGAAAAAATCGCTCAGGAATTTAAAGCCGTACAAGAGCTCAATCAAAACTGTGAGCGCAACACCTTGAGCTTTATTTTAAGCCCAACGGTTCGTGATGGAGAAAATCTTAGCAACTGGGAACTTGGAGAACTTACCAAAACCTTTATACAACAAATGAAATTACAGGAGCGCCAGGCAGTGGCTTATGTGCATAGGGATAAAGAGCACACCCACGTGCATCTCTATGTCAATCGTATCGATCTAAATGGTAGGGCATATAACGACAGCTTTATTGGAAAGCAAAGTCAATTAGCAGCGGAGCGCACTGCCAGAGAACTGGGGATTCAAACGGTTAAAGACGTGCAGTATGAAAAGAGTCTGGAGCTGGGTAGGGTTCGAACTGAAATACAAAAAGCACATCATAATGCCATTAGTCAGGATAGAACAATAGATCTGCAGACCTATATCAACAGGATGTGGGAACAGCAGATTAATGTAATTCCGGTAATCAATAAATCCAAACAGCTTCAGGGTTTTCGCTTTGAGTACCAAGGACAAAGTATAAAGGGTAGTGACGTTCACCGTTCGATGTCTGCAAGTAATTTGCTGAAATCAATCAACCGTGCAAAAAGTGTCGCTATATCCGGAAGAAGCGTGCCTATTGCTCCAAGCCTGGCCAAAGCAGTGGCTAAGAAGATCCTAAAAATTGTAATCGATAAAGGTATTGGAATATGACCAAACTGGAACTAATATCAGAACTGCTCGTTGAGGAGCTACACTCCTTTAAGGAAGAAGTAAACCGCTTAGAGATGATTGAAAAAAGCCTTAAAAGCACAGCTATTAAAGCTGACAGTACTCAGATTGAAAAGTTAATCGAAGAGCATCTTAGAAAACTACACATTGATCAAACAGCTCAACATGAAAATCGAAAAGAACTATTGAACAGGATTAAGCACTCTCGAACGATTCCGAATTGGCTGATAGTATTAGTCCTACTTCTTTTTCTTTCACAAGTATTTGCTATTGTTTACCTGCTGCTACGCTAATAGGTGATAAAGGAATTGATTTTTTCTTTCAAAAAAACCTGTCTGTTTTGAAGGCCTTTTTGAAAGAAAAAATAATGGGAAGGGGGCTTAGGTAAAATGATAATTTGGTTTTCCATAAATAGAACATTCAGGGCCATTCAACTGTTTGTTCTAAAGTCTTTATTTTTCACGGAAAAACACGCGCATACCAATAAAATCGATAATTTTATCACGAAAAAGTGATGTGTAATTGTATAAATGAACTCACATCGTTGCATATGCCTGTGACATTTTGTGAGTATCTGAGACCTCACCTCACTTCTGTAAATGCACCCTCTGCAATTAATGGGTATTTAGAAAATCATCAATAGACAAAAAATGCAGTACCTCTTTGTTAGCATAGAACAAATACGCTGAGCTAATTATTATGTTTTATAAAAAAAACGTAGAAGTGGATTAACTTAACTTCTTCAAATCTGACGGTTTGTAAATCTTAGGTTAAGCTTCTTACTAAAACCATTTACTATTTAAATTTTAGTTAAAACTAACTTAATCCAATTGGATGATATAAGCCGTTCTTTTGTCTTGAAAAAGATATCTAACTCCTTAAAGACAATTTTATAAGACACATTTTATGAATTAGCCCAAAAATTTAAAGCCCGTTTCTGATGCAACAGAAACGGGTCATTAAAATTAAAACTACAGTACAAATCCATAGTTCTATTCCGATGAAAAACAAATTACTCCAATTTTTTGAATTGCATACCCTCGTGCCCAAATTTTTGGTCACTTTTACTTTATTACTTTACTCCTCGAGCTTCTTAAACGCCGCTAGTATTCCATTAAGCTCAGGCTCTGAACAACAAAAACTAACAGGAAAGGTTCTTGATAATACGGGAATGCCCTTGCCGGGTGCTTCCATAATGGAAGTAAACACAACCAACGGTGCCTCTTCTGATTTTGACGGTAACTTCGAGCTTAACGTATCTCAATTGCCTGCGGTTATCAAAATATCATATATAGGATTTACAACTCAGGAAATCACCATTGAATCCTTAGCTCCACTTCAAATCCAATTGCAGGCAGATAACAATGCACTAGATGAAGTAGTGGTTGTAGGTTACGGGGAAACCAGTCGTGAAAAACTTTCTACGGCTGTCAGCACGGTCAATACCCAAAACCTGGAGCAACGACCAGTAGCTGATGTTACCTCAAGCCTTCAAGGTCTCAGCCCCGGACTCAACGTTACTCAAAGTACAGGTAAAATAGGAGCAGAACCTCGAATTAATATCAGGGGTTTTACTTCTATTAATGGAGGAACACCGCTGATTCTTATTGATGGTATAGAAGGAAGCTTGAGCAATCTCAATCCTAATGATGTTGAATCCATCAGTGTATTAAAAGATGCCGGAGCAGCAGCAATCTATGGCGCTCGAGGGTCATTTGGTGTCGTCTTAGTGACCACTAAAAATGCTGATAAAGGTAATGTTCAAGTGAATCTGGGAGTGACCACAGCAATCAATTCCCCTACAATGAACACAGATTTCCTTACTGATCCTTTTAAAGCGGTATCTATAGTTGATGAAGCTTTTAGAAACAACAGTGGTGCTTCTTATACAGGCTATACCGAAGAGGATATGCAGGCTCTTTATGAAGTTTCTCAAGATCCTTCCTTGGCACGAGTTATTATAGACCAACGTAACGGCCGAGATCAATATGTTCATTATGGATATACAGACTGGTGGAATACCTTTTTTAGAAAGACCTATCCCACCCAAATTTATAACGCTTCCATTTCCGGAGGTTCCGAAAAAATAAAAGCCTATTTCTCGTATCGTAATTTTCAATCCAAAGGGATCCTGAAAGTTCAAGATGACAGTTACGATAAATACAATTTGCGTGGTAAAATAGATATTAAAGCAACTGACTGGTTATCGTTCTCGAACAATATGCAGTACAACAGCTCTGAAGACTTGGAGCATAGTGGTAGTCAATATGGTAACTACAGTAATCTTTGGGGAAGTTTAATATGGGTACACGCACTCCCTTCTTATGTTCCTGTTAATCCTGATGGGGGTGCTTTATGGCGTACCGAACTGAATAACTATACGATTGGTGATGGTGTTTATGCCGGATTACTACAAGGTACCACAAAACAACAAACCAATAATAATGAGTTTAGTAACATAGCTTCCGTTGAACTTAAGCCTATACAAGGAGTGACCCTGAATGGTAACTACGCGATAAGACGTAATGAGTATAGTAGATTTCAACGTTCCACCCGTATCCCCTACTCTATTTACCCTGAACAGTTGGATCTCATGGGTAATGATTACCTCAATGAGTATCGCACCGAAAGCAAGTATGATGCACTGAACATCTATGGGGAATATAAGGGCTATTTCGAAGATCATACTCTTAAAGCCACCATCGGTTTCAACCAAGAAACTTTTATCACTAAAAGTATCAATGCCAGTAAACAAAATTTGATTTCTAATGACTTGAATTCTTTAGGCCTGGCCACTTCAAATCCTACTGCCTCAGGTAGTGCTTCAGAATGGGCACTGCAAGGTCTATTTTACAGATTATCGTATGACTATAAAGATAAATATGTAGCTGAGTTGAATGGTAGATATGATGCCACTTCACGCTTTCCATCTGCATACCGTTGGGGATTTTTTCCGTCTTTTTCCGGTGCGTGGCTAGTTAATAAAGAGCAATTCTTTGAGGATGCTACCGGCGAAACCTTTGACCTCTTAAAATTCCGTGCCTCATACGGGTCTTTAGGGAATCAAAATATTAATAATTATGCCTATTTCCCGACCTTACCTAATGGATTGTATGACTATGTACTCAATGGAAGTCGTTTAAATTATATCGAATCTCCAGCCTTAAATCCAAGTGAAATTACTTGGGAAAAAGTAAGCACGCTTGATTTTGGAGTTGATGTAGGTTTATTAAACAATCACTTATCTGCTTCTTTCGACTGGTTTCAAAGAGATACCGAAGGTATGCTTTCTCCAGGAGCGACACTTCCCAGTGTTTTAGGAACAGCATCTCCTCTAGAGAATGCAGCTGACTTAAGAACAAAAGGTTTTGAATTGTCTGTAAGTTACAATGACTACTTTGAATTTGCTCAAGATACGTTCAGTTGGTCAGTTACAGCGAACCTATCGAATTCTAAAACCAAGATAACTGACTTTGATAATCCCAACCGCAGTCTTGTAGACTTTTATAAAGGGATGACCATTGGTGAACTTTGGGGATATCGCATCGATGGCCTTTTTCAAACCGAAGAAGAGATTGCCAATCACGCAGATCAGAGTTTTGTATCGAATCGAATTACTTCCGGAGGTGGACTGCAACCAGGTGATGTAAAATATCGAGACCTTGATGGTGATGGATATATAGGAGAAGGTGAAAATACGGTAGACAACCCCGGTGACCGGGAAATAATCGGAAATTCTGCACCGCAATATTTATACAGCTTTTTAGCAAATGCTGACTGGAAAGGATTTGATTTTTCTGTGTTCTTTCAAGGTGTAGGTAAACAAGACTGGTATCCCAATTCTGACTCTCGTATGTTTTGGGGTCCTTACAACAGACCCTACAATTCTTTTATTAGAAAAGATATGGTAGCCGATATGTGGAGCCCTGAAAACACCGATGCCTATTATCCTCGAAA
Organism: Leeuwenhoekiella sp. A16; assembly: GCF_047946675.1. Classification (GTDB taxonomy): domain Bacteria; phylum Bacteroidota; class Bacteroidia; order Flavobacteriales; family Flavobacteriaceae; genus Leeuwenhoekiella. The sequence continues at coordinate 3,076,768 of NZ_CP172313.1, read as the reverse complement.
TTATGGATATATAGCCCTGGGTGGTTCTTTAGAGAAAGTAAATGATCGCTATTTACAGAGCGTAGCCTACTTGAGACTGAAAAACCTAACCCTAGGATATACCCTTCCTGATGGAATCATATCCAAAACATCAGCCACCAAACTGCGCATTTACTTTAGTGGAGAAAACCTCCTGACTTTCTCTAAGCTAACAGATTATATCGATCCGGAAGCAGCAAGTGCTTCTGTTAATTTAAACAGTCCATCTACCTCTGCAAATCGAGGAACCGCACAAACCAACCCATTTTCAGAAACCTATTCCTTAGGATTATCTCTTAAATTTTAAAAAACATCCTTATGAAATTCAAACATATACTTGCCGGTTTGCTTGTTGCAACCAGCTTCAGTTCGTGCAGTGATGATTTTTTAGACAAGCAACCGCTATCTGAAATTACTGCAGAAACATTTTTCAATACCGCTAGTGACCTTCAACTGTATACAAACGGGTTTTACCGAATGTGGCCCAGTACTTCGATTTATAACGGAGAATCTAGTACCGATAATATTATACAAACTGAATTGAGTGAAGAAATGCGAGGGGCTAGACTTGTACCTACTACCGGAGGTGGTTGGAACTGGGAGTATCTGCGCGATATTAATTTTTTCCTTCAAGAATATGAAAAATCTGATGATGAAGCGGCAAAAGCCCATTACGGGGGTGTGGCTCGTTTTTTTAGAGCGCGCTTTTATTTTGATAAGTTTCAGCGCTTTGGAGCTTTACCTTGGTATGATACCCCTATTGCTCCAGACGATACTGAAGCCCTTACAAAACCTAGAGATTCAAGACAGTATGTTGTAGATAAAATGCTTGAAGATTTAGACTGGGCAATCGAAAACCTCAATGTAGAGCAGAATACCTATGAGGTAACCAAATACACCGCATTGGCTTTAAAATCAAGGATTGGGCTTTATGAGGGTACATATGAAAAATACCGGGGTATTGATGGTTATGAAAAATACCTCGAAGCTTCTGTAGCTGCATCAGAAGAATTGATCGAGAATTCTCCTTATCAGATTTACAGCACGGGCAATCCTGAACAGGATTATCTAGAGCTTTTTAATTCACATGATGCTAATGAAACCGAAGTGATCTTAGCACGTGCCTATTCTGAAGATCTTAATATTGGTCATAATGTGAATTACTACACCACGACAAGTTCTTACGGTCGTCCAGGTATGCCGAAAGACCTTGTAAATAGTTATCTCAATGCTGATGGAACACGTTTTACAGACGCAGTAGGATATAATCAACTATCATTTACTGAAGAAGTACAAAATCGAGATCCTCGTTTAGCACAGACGATTCGCACTCCGGGATACATGCGTAAAGGGCAAAGTATTGAGTTGGCTCCTAATCTCGGCGCTACAGTAACCGGATATCAAATTATAAAGTATGTGACCGAGCCTGTGTATGACACCAATGGTCAGTCTATAACCGACCTCCCGATATATCGTTTTGGTGAAGTGCTTCTAAATTATGCAGAAGCAAAAGCCGAACTAGGTACACTTACACAAGAAGATATAAATAAGTCCATCAATTCATTAAGACAACGGGTTGGAATGCCTGATTTAATGTTGGATACTGCTAATTCAACACCTGATTCATTCATGGCTGCTCAATATCCCGGTGTGACCGGTGCAAACGCTGGTGTTATTTTAGAAATAAGACGCGAGCGCCGTATTGAATTGTATATGGAAAACTTTAGATGGGATGATGTGGTACGCTGGAAAGCCGGTCAAACACTAACGCAACCTATTCGAGGTTTATATTTTTCCGGCCCTGGTGAGTACGACCTTACCGGAGACGGTAGTATCAATGTAGTGCTTTATGAAGGAGACCGTCCAGCAAATCCAGTTAGCGGCGTTCAATATTATAAATTGGGTTCAGATTTTACCTTAGATGAAAATGGGTTGATTGACCCACATCCTGATTTCAATGGCAGAACCTTCGATGAAAATAAGGATTATCTATATCCTATACCTCGTATAGAATTACAACTCAATCCTAATCTTGAACAAAACCCCGGTTGGAAATAATGAAAAAAATAATTTTTATGGTATTTGCACTGCTGACGATCAGCAGTGCAAATTCTCAGGAAAACAAAAAGGAACTGATTATATGCTCATTCAATGTGCGGTATAACAGTGCAGACGATGGAATCAATGTATGGGAAAACCGTAAGGATTGGCTTACCCACAGTATCCGATTCTATCAAGCAGATCTTATTGGCACACAAGAAGTCACGCATACCCAGCTTTTAGATATGCAACAGCTTCTTCCTAATTATGCATATGTAGGCATTGGTCGGGAAGGCGATACCGAAGGAGAATACTCTGCTATTTTTTATAAAAAAGATCGTTTTGAAGTTGTGGATAGTAATACCTTTTGGCTTTCTGAAACTCCAAACGTAGTCGCTTCTAAAGGTTGGGACGCAGCTTTGCCTCGTATTGTAACCTGGGCCTTATTTAAGGATAAACAATCAGGAATTACATTCTATCATTTCAATACACATTTTGATCATCGTGGTAAACAAGCTCGAATTGAAAGTGCAGCGCTACTTTCTGAAAAAATAGAAGAAATCGCAGGTGTATCAGCAGTTTTATTAACCGGCGATTTTAATAGTTCGCCGAATAGTGAAGCTATTGATACGCTATTGAAAAATGGATTGAAGGATCCGTATCTTAGCCTTGATTCTGATCAGGTATATGGTCCTGAATACAGCGCTAATGGATGGGACGCAGAAGGCAGAACCTCAGAAAATCGGATAGATTACGTTTTTTATAAAGGCGCGGTGCAACCCTTGACTTTACAAATTTTAGATGGCCAACGCGGACAACGCTTTATATCAGATCATTTTCCCGTAATCGCTAAAGTTGAACTTTCAGTTAACTAGTTGTTTAGAATTATGCACGAACATAAAACCGTGAATCAACCATTGACAAAAGGGATTATCATGATGATGATCCTTTTTTTATCAGGTTATCAAATGTTTTCACAAGACACCTTAACCTCTAATTCCGAGGATGCTTCAAATGAGCTGAAGGTCTTAAGCTATAATATTCATCACGCAAACCCACCTATTCGTAAGGATAGTATAGATCTGTCCGCAATCATTCAAGTAATTAAAGATAGCGATGCAGATCTGGTTGCCTTACAAGAAGTAGATTCCAATACTGATCGTTCTGGATTAGGAAACCAGGCACAACAGATTGGTGATGCCTTAGGTATGCAGGTGTTTTTTGGTAAAGCCATAGATTTTCAAAACGGAGCATACGGCGTTGCAATTCTATCTCGTTTCCCTATCTTAAAATCTAAGGTTTATAAACTCCCTTCAAAGCCTGAAACACAAGGAGAGCCTCGAGTTTTAGCTATGTCTTTAATACAATTACCTGATGATCGTTCCATCTGGTTTGCAAGTACACATTTAGATTCTCAAAAGGAGGATACGAACCGTTTGTTACAAATAGAGGAACTATTGAACATTACAAATAATATAAACCTACCTGTGCTAGTGGCCGGGGATTTTAATGCTGTTGAAAACAGTGCAGTAATTGCATCTTTGGATAACCTATTTACGAGAACCTGCACCTCTTGTCCACCCACAATACCGGTACAAAATCCCACAAAGGCTATTGATTATATAGCTTTTAAACCGAAGTCTTTTTTTAAGATTAAAAGCCATATCGTTATCGATGAAAAATATGCCTCAGATCATCTACCTGTATTAAGCATTCTTCAATGGTAAAATGTAATAAACCATGCTTTGGATGTCTAACTCATGCCATTGTATATATCTTAGTATCACTTAGTGAGTGCATATGCCTTACCGTAGGTGTGTACAAGCACCCTCCGCCCCTAAGGCAATTAAAAGTTTATTGCTTTATTTAGTTCATCAGCACTGATTCTTGATTGATTTAATAAGTAAGCCCACGCCGTTGTACATGCCTCGTGGCATTTAGTGAGTATCTGAGATCTCACTTTACGGGTGTACAAGCACCCTCAGACCCTAAGGGTCATTTATGAGTTTACCCATCAATCGACGAGCAGTTCAACACCTGCTTTCTCGGCCTTGTATTCTATTTTTTTGGTCAATTCGTAATAGTTCCAGTTTCTAAGGACGAATGGTTGTTCTTGTGCTGCATCGATCTTGGCTTCCTGGTTCAGAAGAATCAGCGTTCCTGCCTGGTGTTTTAAACAAAAGTCTATGAGTTTTCTGCTGTACACGTGCAAGCGCTGATTCACATAATTGATTTCCTTTTCCCGAAACTTATCTACAGCTTTGAGTTTGCGTTTACGACCGTGACCACCTCTAGAATGTACAGATCCTATTAAAGCGCGTTTACGTGCTGCCTGAATAGCTAGTCTACGGTATAAAAACTCTTCTTTTGTTCCTATGGTCATTCGATTGCTACCAATCTTGACGGTAATGGGATATTCTAAAGACAAAGAAGCTTCGGCTACTACCTGAGGTTTTAAAGAGTGCTGTTCTTGTTCGACATCAAAAACTGCCAACCAAAAGATCTTCCCGTCTTTGAGCTTGATTTCTGAGGTGCGCAATCGGGTTTCTCCTTTTAGTACCCGGTGCAATAAACTGCGCTTATCTGAGAAGTCTCGCCCTAAATAAGTACAAAAGGGAATTTGAAACAACCGGAAACAAAAGGCACCTCGATCTTCGTCATATTTAAATCCCCACATACAACGTGGAGCAAAGGGAAAGCCAATGTCCCGTCTGAAATTTTTAAGAGAGCGCTCCCCGCTCCAATACTTTGGTCTATCTTTATTAAAAGAGCTTTCCAAATTCTTGTTTAAACTGGATAAAATATCGGTAGGAATTTGACCTTTAAACCTATCCGATATCACCCGATAGGTGCTGTTGATTCGGGAGCGGTTTAAGATACCGTTTTCGTGCTTCTTGACATCGGCAAGCTTGTATTGTATGTCTTCCGTAAAGTAAAAAAATTCCTTTATCATTTCTTGGCAATACAGGTGAGTTACGATGATGTTTGCGGCTTTAAAGCAGCAGTATTGCCAGTCGTAGAGTTTGGCCATAGCCTCTTTGCGTGCTTCATAATCCGGCAGGTCTATAATGAGCTGAATCTTTCGGGTAAGGCTTAGGGTTTTCGTTTTCATAATCAGGCGGATTTTAAATGCTGTTCATGGTTTTCCTGCAGAAACTGATAGGCTGTGGTAAAAGCGCGGTGCACTTCTTTTTGAGATAAGTTCAGCTCGGCAGCAATGGCTGCAAATGAGTATTGCTGTTCACAGCGTAATTCAAATATCCGGGCTTCCTGTTTAGTTATTTCAACCAGAGGTTTCGATTGCTCTTCTTCTGTTTCATCTGTTTTCAGGATGTAACCCTGATTGAGGATAGTTTTGATCTCGGCAATAGTTTTTTCCATGGTATTACGTGCCTCCGTGATGCTAATGCCTAGCTGCTCTGAAAGGGTTTTGTATTTAAAGCCGTATTGAAAGCAGAGTTCAATAAGGCGTTTACGTTGGGTGCCCAAAAGCGGTAGTATACTGACTACCTGATCATAATCCTTCTGTTTTTTTTCTTGATCTAAAAGGTGATGATCGATAGCTGTGGGATCAAAACCCAGTATATATTCCTGATAATTGGCAAAATTATCTAAGGAGTGACAATTCCTGTCGAACTTATTTTTGGGACGGGCATAATACCACTTGCATTCATTGGTTATCACAGCGTACAGGAAATTGACCAAATGCTGAGGTGACTCTATCAATTCGCGTTTTTCCCATAGGATAAGAAAGGTGTCCTGTACTAAAGTCTCCACCACAAAAGCGTCTTTAATTAAACTCCTGCCCATCCAGAAGATCTGCCGATGATATTGTGTATAAATGGTTTTAAAGACGCTTGGGCAACCTTGTTTGAACAATTCAAAATGTGTTTCACTTTTTGAGCACATACTTAATCCCGTTATTAATATAGATTGGCCATTAAGGTTTAATAGGATAATGGCACCCCTTGACTAGAATTGCTTATAATTTTCTAGCATTTCACCAAATATAGTAAAAATAACATAATAATGGTACATGTACCTTTGTTAAGTGATTCATTATTTTACTTCTTGTACCTTGTAAGAAGGAACTGTGCTAAGTAAAGTAGAAGCTTATATTATTGATAAGGTTAAAGAAAAAAGGAAGGAGAGAAACCTATCTCAAATTGCTCTATCCCAGAAGTTGGGAATGAGCGATAGTTTTATTTCTCATGTAGAATCTACTTCCCGAAGAGCAAAATATAATCTTAATCATCTTAATGCTATTGCTCAAATACTCCAATGTTCTCCAAAAGACTTTTGGCCGGACAAACCTATAATGAATTAAAATATACGTTTTAAGTGTTTTTATAGCGTTTATTATAACGTAAAGCTTCAGTCCTTATACTCCCACCATACTCTATCTAGGCTTTATCCACGGGTGAATCTAGAGACGGATCTTTACCCGAATGAATGTATCTTATAATTTCTTAAAACAATATTTGAAGAAATGCCAATAAAGGATTTGAGAAAGGAAATTGTATTGGGTTGGATGACCCAGATAGTTCAATGACTATGGATCAAATTATTGAATCTAAAATAGGAACCGCAATTTAAAATTCTTGCGTAATAACAAAAAATAACGTCAAATAACACCATCAAATCTGAAAAGCATGATTGATAATTCTATTTAGCATTATCGATATCTTTTAAAGCAGCTGCAAAAACGATTTTGTTATTCTAATTTCTTTAAGCAATGCCGATTCTATATAGATTAATATTTCTTAAAAAATTTAACTAACTTTCCATTTCGGATCTTCCCCTACAACGATCTATTATTTACCTAATAAATTTACCATCTATTATAAATGGCAAAAGCAGACATTGATTTTGAAAAAGAACTCTGGGATGCGGCGAACGAATTGCGCGGCGCGGTATCTGAGAATAACTATAAAAACTACATCCTTCCACTTGTCTTTGTAAAGCACCTAAGCGAACGCTATGAGGTGGTGCGCGAAGAACTGAAGCAGGAGCTCAGGGATCCAAAGTCCGATTATTACACTACAGATAAGGAGGAGATCAACTACGTCCTGGAAGACCGGGATGAATACCGTTCCCGCAACACCTTTAAAATTCCGGAAACGGCTTCCTGGCAATATTTGAAGGATAATGCCGAGCAGGATGATATCAAGGTGAAGGTAGATGATGCCTTTGATGTCATCCAGGAACTTTTGACGGGCTATAATCCGCAGTTGGTAAATATTTTGCCGCGAATTTTTGTGCGGAGTGAACTATCTCCCAAACAAACCGGCGGAATCATCAACCTCCTCTCCCACCCTAAATTTTCTGAAAAGGAAAATCCCGAAAGCGATATCCTGGGCCGTATCTATGAATATTACATCGGCCGCTTTGCAATGGCTGAAGGTTCGGGTGCGGGGCAGTTCTTTACGCCGGGAAGTATTGTAAGGCTGCTGGTGGAGTTACTGGAGCCTTACAAAGGCCGCATCTTTGACCCCGCTTGTGGGAGCGGTGGTATGTTTGTGCAGAGTTTAAAGTTCATCAAAGAACACGGCGGAAATAAAAAAGACATCGCGATCTATGGGCAGGAAATGACCGCACAGACATTGCGTTTGTGCCTTATGAACCTGATGCTGCGGGACCTTTCTTTTGATATTAAACTGGGAAATTCCTTGCTTGATGATAAATTTCCCAACCTGAAAGCGGATTATATTATTGCCAATCCGCCATTTAATGTGAGCAACTGGCATCCTGAAGATCTGCCCGATGGCGATCCCCGATTATTTGGACCCAAAGAAGAATTCACTACAGATGGCAGCGCCAATTATATGTGGATGCAAACCTTCTGGCACCATTTAAGCGACACCGGGACTGCCGGAATTGTAATGGCCAACGGCGCGATGACCTCCAACAACAAGGGAGAGAAAAACGTGCGGCAGCATATGGTAGACAATTCTATGATAGATGCCATTGTTCGCCTGCCCGACAAGCTGTTCCTCACCACCGGAATCCCCGCCTGCCTTTTCATCCTTAGCAAAAACCGCGACGGAAAAGACGGCACCCATCGCGAGCGCAATAATGAGATCCTGTTCCTGGACGCCTCCAAAATGGGCACAATGGCCACCAGAAAACTGCGGGTATTGAGTGATGATGATATAAATAAGATAGCCGAAACCTATCACAAATGGCGAAATGTCGAGGATGTCAGCTCGAGCGCAGTCGAGAGCTACTCTGATGTGGAAGGCTTTTGCAAAGCAGCTACCATAGCCGATGTCCAAAAGCAGGTTTACAAACTTACCCCTGGTATCTATGTAGGCACAGAAGCCGAAGAAGATGACGGGATCCCTTTTAAAGAAAAAATGGAGGGCCTCAAGGCGCAATTGATGGAGCAGTTTGAAAAAGGGGAGGAATTAAAGGAAAAAATTAAAGCTAATTTTTTTGAGAAAATATAAGATATGGATTATTCAAAGAATTATATTAATTGGATAGCAGGTTTAACAAAAGATCAGTTTGATATATTTATAAAAGCGTTTATAAAGAATTTTTGGAAAGTTGATGCTGTTGTAATTACCGACGGGAAAGGTGATGGGGGCATTGATGTAAAAATTTTCGAAGATAAAAAGGAAAGGAAAATTCCCTTACAAATAACTATCGACAAAAATGTATACGTCAAACTTGAAAAGGATTTGGTGAAAATTTCAAGCCTAACTGAAAAACACGGCTATTCTAACACTTTTTATTTCTACTACTCTAGAGGTGCATCAGAAGGCAAAGTAATTGAATTAGTTGATAAAGCAAGAGAAGATTACTCCTTAGAATTAAAAGTTTTTGACAATAAGGCTATAGCTAGTTATTTAGATAGACCAGATTATTTCCTTTCTAGAGAAACACTGCGTAATTTTTTAGGAGGTTTTGTACAAGACGAGGACTCTTACTTTGACGAAAATCAAAAATTATATTTTGATTACTTATCCTATGCTGATGATTCGAAGGAATTAAAAGAAAGATTTATTACTTCATTTATTTTAAATGAATTATACAAGAGTAATGATGTTAGCATTTCAATCCAAGATCTTATAAATAGAATAAATGATGAATTTGAAATCAATGTATCAAAGCAATATTGTGACAGGTTGATACAAAACCTATTTAGCACGCAAAAGATTGAAAAAGTTAACAATGACAACTATAAGCTATCTGAAAATGAAAGTAAAAATATTAAAATAATACGTGAAAATTCAGAACTGCTAGAACGAGATTTTTCTTCAAAACTTCAAATAATAATAAACGACAGTGCTTCCGTTATCGAAATTAGAAAATTAATTGATAGGTTAAAAGCTATATTTATTAGTCAAAATAAAATTGATTTGAATGAAATATCCAATGGTTATGATGAAGAGGATTCAATTAAAGAAATTAGAGATTTTTATGATTATGTAAATGATAGTTTTGATGATAAAAATTTAAGTAAGCTATTTATTGAACAAGTTTTTGATTTGTGTACAAAAAACAATTTTCTTGCAAAAATTTCAGCAGGAAAGTTGTATAAAGATTTAATAAACAACCCTGAATTTAGTGCATATGCTAGAAGAAATAAAAAGGAAGTATTTTTAGATACACCCATCCTTATCTATCTTCTTTTAGTAATGAAAGAGCCTGATTATAATTATGATAATTATAAATTTAAAATTGCAAAAGAACTTTTTGAATTAATAGTTGTAAAGGAGAAATCTGCATGTTATAATACTACACAATTATATATTACAGAATTAGCAGACCATTTTCAGAGTGCCATAAGACTTCTTCCAATTCAAGAATTAGGTTTATTTGAATCTTTAGGTGGTTCAAATAATGAAATACTTAATCTATATATGGCACTTAAAGAAGAGGGATTAACTGATATGTCTTTTCGAAAATATTTAGAATCTTTTGGATTGTCAATCAATAGGGTTGAGAATGATGAAAGTAAAGAATATTTAAAACAGATCTTTTATAAAATTTTTAAAGATAACCATATACAGATTGATGATGTGCCTCCATATAATAGAGATTATAAAACTCGAAAAGATTATGAGAGAATAGAAAAAACTTTGGGGGATGTTTATTCTCGATCCGATGTGGAAAGAAGACCTCGTTCTCTACTATTCGATTCTCTTTTCTTTTTTCATATCAATAATTTAGATGAGATAATTGATCCAACAGTTTTAACTTGGGACAAAACATTTCAGGAATTTCGGAAGGAGTTTCATCCAAAAAATCCAAATTTCAGCTATTGGCATTTATTTACCCCTGGAAAGTTTATTGATCATATGTCCTTATTAAAATTTAAGATTAATAGTAAAGCAATTACTAATGAAGTTCTATCAATGATTGAATCTGAATATGAAGTTGTTAAAGGCGTAAGAAAACTTTCCGATACTTTAACTTCAATTATTGATTTAAAGTCAGCAAGAGGAATTAGTTTATCAAAAGGATTGGCGGATATTAGAGACACATATATTTACCAAATTAACAGAGAGCATGATGAAAAGATTATTTCAAATGAGAATTTGCCGGTTGATGATGTGTTGACAAATTTAATTGGTTATTATTCGGATGAAAAGGGTAAATATAATTTTAATGATTTTATTGATTCTTTGAAAATTGATAGTGTAATTGATGAGCTATTAAAGTTGATGAGTTATGAGAATAGTTACCATTTAGAATATGGTAGACTTTCTAATGATTATAAAGCTAAGTATGATGAAATTATTAAAAAAACTAAATCTGAATAATGCCAGAAAACTGGAAAACCTATAAACTTTCAGAAGTTTTTGAAATAATTGGTGGAGGAACTCCAAAAACAAAAATTAAAGAATATTGGGATGGTAATATATCGTGGTTATCTGTAGTTGATTTCAATAATGATCAGAGAACGGTTTTCTCTACAGAGAAATCTATTACTGAACTCGGGCTTCAAAAAAGTAGTACAAAAATTCTGTCAAAAGGTCAACTAATTATCTCCGCCAGAGGAACAGTAGGACAAATAGCCCAATTGGGAAGAGATATGGCTTTTAATCAATCTTGTTATGGTCTTTCTGGCAAAGAGAAATTATTAATCAATGACTTCGGTTATTACTTATTAAAATCCTCTATAACTAACATCCAAGCGAATTCTCACGGTTCTGTTTTTGATACCATTACAAGAAATACCTTTGAGAATATTGAAGCCCATATTCCAGAAATAGAAGAACAAAGATCCATAACCTCCATCCTTTCTGCCTTAGACGATAAGATCGAGCTCAACCTCCAGATGAACAAAACCCTGGAGGAAATGGCAATGGCTTTATACAAGCATTGGTTTGTGGATTTTGGACCATTTCAGGATGGGGAGTTTGTAGCTTCTGAATTGGGGGAAATTCCGAAGGGATGGGAAGTGAAAAGTATAGGTGATTTGGCTAATATTTTAAATTCTAAGAGAGTCCCGTTAAGCACCAGAGAAAGAAGTACAAGAAAAGGACCATTTCCATACTATGGCGCATCTGGAATTATTGATAATATTGATGATTACAAATTTGATGGGGAATATGTTATTGTTTCCGAGGATGGAGAAAATTTACGTTCTCGTAAAACACCAATAGCATTTCGTGCGGTTGGTCAATTTTGGGTAAATAATCACGCTCATATTCTAAAAGGTAAAAAAAATGGAATTAATGAAATGATTGTTTGTCATTTTGCTCAATTAGATTTGAACCCTTTTATAACTGGTGCTGTTCAACCTAAATTAAACAAGCAAAACTTACTATTAATAAAAATACCTGTACCTCGTATTGAAGCAATAATGGATGAGGTTTTGGAACAGTTTTATTCTATATCAAGGATAATTATATCAAATAATTTTGAAAACCAAACCCTCACTCAACTCCGCGACACCTTACTGCCAAAACTCATCAGCGGGGAAGTCCGCGTAAAAGACGCGGAGAAAACCTTAACAGAAGTCTTATGACACAAATGATCGAGATCACGGTGCAAAAGGCTGCCATAGAGTGCCTCAAGGAGTTGGGGTACACCTATAAAGAAGGGAATTCCCTGCAGCGGGACCTTAAGAAGGTGGTGCTGGAGGAGGATCTTCGGGAATTTTTAGTCAGCTCCTATCCCGCCGTTCCGGCAACCGCCATTAACGAAGCCCTTTCAGCTTTTACGCAGCACGAGGGAATGGATCTCGATCACCGCAACCGCGATTTTCATCTTAAAATGACCCAGGGGGTTTCCATTACCTGGAAAGATGCTTCGGGCAAAGAACAGGCCCGGCACCTCTACCCTATCAATTACAGGGAACCAGAGAAAAATACCTTTGTGTGTGCAGATGAAGTAAAGATCATTGGCAAGAACAGCCGGCGTACAGATCTGCTCATCTTCATCAACGGACTTCCCCTTATTGTTTTTGAATTCAAGAATATGTTTGATCCCGAGGTGGGGGTGGAAAACGCGCACCGGCAAATTGGACATTACTTTCGGGATATTCCGCAGCTGTTCGATTACAATGTCATCACGGTAATTTCAGATGGGCTGGAAACCCTACACGGGATGTACAACTCCTCCCTAAAGTGGTTTGCTCCGTGGAAAAGCGTTCACGGGGATGACCTTCAGCAGAAACAGGAACTTCAGCTGGAGACCTTGCTGAAGGGATTATTTCCGAAGAAAACCTTATTAAATTACCTGCAAAACTTCATTTTCCACGAAGACCACAACGGGAAAATAATCAAGAAAGGCGCAAAATATCACCAGTACTGGGGCATCAAAAAAGCGGTGGACTCTGCGGTAGAAAACATAAAACCCAACGGTGACGGTCGCCTGGGAGTGATTTGGCACACGCAGGGATCGGGCAAAAGTATTTCGATGGCCATCCTTACCGGGATCCTGAGGCAAATGCCCGAAATGAAAAATCCCACCATCCTCATCCAGGTAGACCGCAATGACCTGGACCAGCAACTCTATGAGAATTTTGTGCTGTGCAAAGACCTGGTGGGCCACGTACAACACGCCAATACCACAGATGAGCTGCGGGCCCTGCTAAGCACCGATGGCGGCGGGGTGATCTTTACCACCATTGAGAAATTTCGGTTAAAAGAACTGGCTTCGGGAAAAGAGCTCTCCCATCCTGTACTCTCTGAACGTTACAACCTTATCGTGATGGCAGATGAAGCCCACCGCACCCAGTACGGGTTCCATAGCGGTGGCTTCGCGCAGAACATAAGACGCGCCTTGCCCAATGCCTCCTTTATGGGCTTCACTGGAACTCCCGTAGATGGCAAAGATGCCGATACCCAGCAGGTATTTGGCCCTACAATTCACACCTACGATATCAAACAGGCCGTGGAAGATGGGGCTACGGTGCCCATTTATTACGAGCCAAAAATGGTACCGCTCAACATCAAAGCCAAATATGACAGGGAGCTGGATGAAATGGAAGAAGATGAGGACGAGGAGAACAATGCGGTTTGGGCCGCTATAGAAGATGCCGCCGGGTCTGCTGAACGGGTGGAAAGGGTTGCCAAAGACATCCTCACCCATTTTAAGGCCAGGACCGAAAGCTTGGAAGGCAAAGCGATGATTGTTTGTATGAGCCGCAAGAACTGCGTAAAAATGTACAATGCCCTGACGGCATTGGAAGGCTGCCCTGAAATAGCCGTGATTATGACCGGAAACATTAGCAAGGATCCCCCGGAATGGAATCCGCACATACGCACCAAAGATGCGATGGAAGCCATAAAAAAGCGTTTCCGAACGCCTGAGGATCCGCTGCAAATTGTGATCGTTCGCGATATGTGGCTCACGGGATTTGATGCCCCCTGCGCCCATACGATGTATGTGGATAAGATCATGAAAGGCCATAACTTGATGCAGGCCATTGCAAGGGTAAACCGGGTTTTTAAAGATAAACCCAACGGACTTGTAGTAGATTTTATAGGCATCTCCGGCTTCCTTGCTGAAGCCACTAAAAAATACACGGCCGGAGGAGGGGAAGGAAAACCGACTTTGGATCTGGAGGTCGCGGTAAAAGTTTGCCTGGAGCAATTTGAGAAGGTGATAGATCTCATAGGTGATTTTTCTGCGGAAAGGATCAATGCTATGAGCGATATGGACAAGATGAAATGGTCTAGCGGAGTAGTGAATAGCCTTTTAAAATCTGATGCCATTACCGACGCCTTTTTGCTCGAAGAGCGCAAGCTGGCGGAACTGGTGGCAATGACCAGTTCAGATCCGCGGGTTTGGGAGATACAGGAAGAACTGGCGATCATTCAAAAGATCAGGCAACTCATCAGAAAGATCAAATTCCCTCCCGGTCCGCGCAGGGAAAAGAACGAAAAGATAAAGGACTTGATCAGTAAATCCCTGGAATCGCAGGAAATTGTGGACCTGGCAAAAATGTACAACCTGGATAAGATCGATATTTCCATAGTAGACGATAAGTTCCAGGCCATAGTAAAGAAAAAAGGAGACGAGAATATTAAAGTAGAATTACTGCGCAGGATCATCAACGATGAGATACGGGTGCGAATGCCCAAGAACATCCGGCGGATGCGCAAGCTGAAAGACGAGCTGGAAAAAGTGCTGAGCAATTACCACCGGAATTCTTTAGATTCTATTGCCGCCATCAAGCACCTGCTGGATATCGCGAATGAATTTCAGCAGGATGACATAAGGACCAAACAACTCGGTTTAACCGAAGATGAACTGGCTTTTTACGACATGTTATCTGCCAACGAAAAGCTCCTCAATCAGGCCGGCCCTATCCAGGACCTGGTGCATACAGTGGTAGCTTCCGTCAAGAAAAACCTCCAACTCGACTGGACCAAAAAGGAAGACGCCCGCGCCGCAATTCGGCTGGCAGTAAAAAAGGAATTACGGGGCAAAGTGCCATTTTCTGAACTGGATACTTTACTGAAGGAAGTAATTGAACAGGCAGAGGGGCAGTATAGGGACTGGCCGTTGGAGGCTTAAGGATTCGACTATGGTTTAAGCGCTGGTAACTACAAAGTAACAGTCTCTTTAACTAAGGGTAAAACTACTGGAAAATTTAAAATATTTTGCGACATACAAGGAGCTATGACCTTCTGTTTTAACTGGTGGTAATTTTTGTATTCAACAACCTCAGGGCAAGCCCACGAGGTATGAATTGGAAAATTCTTTTTCTATTCGAGGCAAGCCTCGGGGGAATTAAACCCTCTGGAGGGATTCAAAATCTTTAACTTAGATAAAATTATCACTAGACGCGCAATTGAGGCTATGAAAAATGATCCAAAGTACCTGAAATTATTGTCCAATCAATTTCCCAACGCCGCCCAGGTAGGGAAAGAGATTATTCTGCTGGAAGCACTTTTGTCTCTTCCCAAAAGTTCAGAGCTCTTTATAAGCGATATTCACGGGGAACACGAGCCATTCAAGCACATGTTAAGAAATGGTTCGGGGCTGATCCGGGAAAAGATAGTGGAACTTTTTGGGAATGAATTGAATGAAACGGATCTTCGGAGTCTGGCGGCATTGATCTATTATCCCTCAGAGAAACTGGACAAGATAAAAAAGGAAAGTGAAGACCTGGATTATTTCTATAAAATTTTAGTAAAAAGGCTCGTGCGGGTTGCTAATGATTTTACCTCTATTTATACGAAAAGAAAGATCGACCGGCTCTTGTCCCGGGATTATGGATTAATTATTGCTGAACTACTGCAGTGCGAAATTGCCGGTGAAGCTAAAAGTAAGTATCACAAGAAACTTTTAGATACCGTAATTGAAATTGGAGAATGTGATAAACTTATCATGGCCCTTTCTGAATTTATACAGCGCCTTGCAATTTCCAAAATACATGTGATCGGCGATATATTCGACCGGGGGCCCGGTGCCGAGGAAGTGATGGACAGCCTCATCGAATATCATTCCGTAGACATACAGTGGGGGAACCACGATATGGTATGGATGGGAGCAGCTTCCGGCTCACTTGCCTGTATGGCCAATGTGATAAGACTTTCCCTTAGGTATGGAAATACAAGCACCCTTGAGAAAGGCTACGGAATAAATCTTATTCACCTTGCCTCTTTCGCCTTGGAACATTATAAAGAAGATAAAAGTCTGATCTTTAATCCTAAAATTAAACCCGAGGATTTGCTGAATGAAAGCGAACAGTGGCTCAACAGGATCATGCACAAGGCGATTAGCATCATACAATTTAAACTTGAGGAACAACTTATAGACCGACGACCAGAGTTTAAGATGACCCACAGAAAAATGCTGGAACATATGGATCTCTCCCAGGGCAGCATACGTTTAGATGGTAAAGAATACGCACTTAAAGACACCTGGTTTCCCACTATTGATCCAAAAAACCCCACAAAACTCTCTAAAGAAGAGGAAGACCTGGTCATAAAACTTTCAGAATCCTTTCAACAAAGCGGTCGGCTTCAAAATCACGTAAAGTTTTTATTTGAAAAAGGATCTATGTACCACATTGTTAATGGTTGCCTGCTGTTTCATGGTTCTATTCCAATAGATGAAAACGGGGATCTTGCATATGTAGAGATGCTGGGGAAAAAACTGAAAGGAAAGGCTTATATGGATTTTCTCGAGAAACTTACCCGGGAAGCCTTTTCGGGAATTAAGGACACTGCAGAAAATGAGCTGGCGGTAGACATGATGTGGTACCTTTGGGCCGGGCCGGATTCTCCCCTTTTCGGAAAAGACAAAATGACCACCTTTGAAAGATACTTTATTAAGGACATTACAGTTCATAAGGAAACGAAAAGCCAGTACTACCGCTATAGGGATGTTCCTGAAACCTCCTTGAAAATCATGCAGGACTTTGGAATGGATCCTGAAAAATCTATTATTATCAACGGTCATGTACCGGTAGAAGTGAAAAAAGGAGAAAGCCCTATTAAAGCAGACGGCAAGCTCATTGTGATTGACGGCGGATTTGCAAAAGCCTATCAAGAACAAACTGGAATAGCCGGCTACACACTCATTTTTGATGATAAAGGTAAAAGAATCATAGCACACCTGCCCTTTGAATCTAAAGTAAAAGCCATTGAAGAGGAAATAGACATAGAGTCCAGTATAACCCTTTATTCTTACTCTGATAAGCCATTGAAAGTTTCTGACATTAAAGACGGAGATCAAGTAAAAGATTTTATTGAAGATCTCAAGGAGCTACTACATTCTTATAGATCAGGAATATTAACAGAAAGGTTTCAGCTATCATAATAGTGGCCTATGGGTTACTCAGCCTAGGAAGACAATTATTTCTCTCTATTGCTTTTAAAAAATCTACGATCTTTATCGAACACTATTTCCTTCCTATTTCAGCTATTCATTTCTGCTAACACCACCCAAAAAATCCCAAAAACCCTCACTAAAGTGTGGATCATAGTATATTTTGTATATAATGTTACTAAAAAAAATCAAAATACTCATTAAAGTATGGATTTTAATGTATTTTTGAGTCAGGAAATTAATATAAAACCAAAATCCTCATTATATTGTGGATTTTAACATCTAAAAATGGAAGCAATTGTAAACATCGGAAAGTTAATTCAACAGCGACGGGAGCACATGCGCATCACCCAGGAACAATTAGCTGAGATGGCCGATATTGGGATTGTTACTTTGTATAAGATCGAGACCGGACAGGCCAATCCCACATTACAATCGATACAAAAAATAACCGATGTATTAGGTCTGGAGATCACCCTCCAGGTTAAGAAAATATAGCTTAAATGAGACAAGCCGCTATTTTATACAAAGGGACCGAAGCTGGGGTGCTCCAGCAGCATGATGACAGTAGTTTTACCTTCCGTTATTTAGACTGCTGGCTGGCTGATGTGGACAATGTTTCTATTAGTCTGACCTTACCCCGGTCCCAACAGGAATACCATTCCCAGTATTTATTTCCGTTTTTTTATAATATGATTCCGGAAGGGACGAATCGACAAAAAGTTTGCCAGGCAGAACGCTTGGATACTGATGACTATTTTGGCATCCTTATGGCGACGGCCCGCTATGATACCATTGGGGCCATCACGGTTAAAAAACTTAAGGCCTCGATATGATACCAAAGCTTACGCATTGTCCCGGTACCCTGGCCCCAGGTTTTGATACCTATAGCCGAACCAGCCTTAAACGGGTATTTGATGGACGCAAGGTATCCCACATCCTTCCCTATGAAGCTCCAAATTCGGGTGCTCCTACGGATAAGTTATTTGAAGAAAATCAAAAGCGGATTTCCATATCAGGCGTCCAGGAAAAATTTTCAATAGTACTGGAAAAGAATAAGCTACGTCTGATCAAAAAAGGAGAACGGGGCACTCATATTCTAAAACCAATTCCTAATTCCGGGAAAAAAAGGGACCAGATGCCGGCCAATGAGCATTTGACCATGCAGATCGCTCGGCAGGTATACGGGATCGAGACCGCAGAGAATGCGCTGATCTTTTTTAAAAAAGGAAACCCGGCCTACATCACCAAACGATTTGATGTACAGTTAGGTGGTAGTAAAAAGGCCAAAGAGGATTTTGCTTCACTGGCCGGTAAAACCCCACAGACCCATGGGGACCATTATAAATATGAAGGGAATTACCTGGAATTATTTGAACTGATGAAGAAATACCTTCCCGCCTACCGCGTGGAAACACCCAAATTATTTAAAATTCTCTTATTCAACTATTTATTTTCTAACGGTGATGCCCACCTGAAGAATTTTGCTATTATAGAAACACCTATGGGAGATCATCGCTTAAGTCCTGCTTATGACCTCCTCAATACACGTATTCATATTGAGGATAGTGATTTTGCTTTGGACGGTCTACTACCGGCCCAGCTAGCCCAAACCCATGTCGCCGGACAGTTTAAAGTCCTGTCCGAACAGGTAGGCCTTTCCTCGAAGCAGTTTAATACGATCATAGCTTCCATGCTCAAAGGTTCCGATCAGGTAAATACGCTTACTATGGCTTCCTTTTTAGACGAGAAAACAAAAAGAAACTATTTGCAGGCCTACCAGACCCGAATCAACAACCTCGGGGCAAGCCCACGAGGTATGAATTGAAAAATTCATTTTCTATTCGAGGCAAGCCTCGGGGAATTAAACCCTCTGGAGGGATTAAAAAAACTGACCAAAGAGTAATTATACCCCATAGTTGAAATTCTGGAAATAGATGAATGAGTATCATTAAAGATTCAAATAAGTAAAAATTATTTCTTTAACGGGTGAGCTATATTTCCCTAAGTAATAAATGATGCCAAATTGGGGAAATTTTTATTTTCTGATTTATATAATTTTCTGAGCTTTGATCTCCAGTTTATTCGCGCTAAAGCCCAGCTTTTGCTGCCTTCTACTACGTCGATACGGTCATGAGAATGGAATACTTTACCTGGTTCTTTTCTATTTCTATCGAATGCTAAAAGGAGATCTAAGTTATCGATTGGACTTTCCTCATCGTCCAGGTCGAATAAACATTTATATTTTGGTTTATTATAGATTTCACTTTTTTGTTTAAAATTATCAAAGAGCTCAACTATATCAATATCATCGGTGATATAATCCAGATCATAGATATCCTTTTTAGCAAACCGGTTGGAGGCACTCATCAGTTTTAAAAGGCCAACGTCCTTGCTAGAAAGCAAACGAATACTATCCTGAGTTTCTACATCAAATAAATATTGGATGTTTTGCAAGATTTCCACTTTTATTATTAAATCATCTGTGGGAATAAAGGCGCGAAGAAAAATAAATTGTTCGCTTAAATCCTCATTCATAGGAATTAAGGTAGCATGATCACCATATTTAGAGGTTATTTCTTCGATAATCTTTTCAAAACCAATCTTACCTATAACTTCATTTGATATTAAATCTATATCAATAGATTTTCTATGATTATAGCGTAATGCCAAATTGGTACCACCGGCTAATACAAATTCTGAAAGGGAAGGAAGAGCTTGTAATTCTTTTAACAGTGAAATTAATTTAGGGTCAACTGCCCCCATCTTAGTGCTTAAATCTAGAAAATTCCTCAATATGATATCTATTGGATACCATATGACATACTCTATTACTAATACGTTCCTTAGTGTTTTTAAGATATTTGAGGATTTGCTTTTGAGAATAAAGATTTTCTAATTTTAGAATATCTTTCTGAAACGTTTGTTCAGTAGTAGCAAATAGTGCCCTCGGAATAATAATATCCTTATCTTGTTGAAGATCAAGTTTACTATAATCCATATCCCAAAATAGGTGTTTTGGAAAAATATCTACTATATTTTTAGTTCGTCTCACAATGCAATATTAAAAAATAAATCTCTACTATTGTTCTAAGATTATATTAAATATAAGTATAATTAAACAAAACCCTTCCCATAATTGGCTATATGATAAAAATGGTTCTATCTCTGATTTACTAGGTCAATATGCTTATTTACTCAATTCTCTAAATCTTCCCACCTACACCTTTAAACTTTTCTAAGAAAATGGAGAAATTACTAGTGAGCTCACCAAAGATTAAATATTTGATAATATTTTATGATTTATTTTGAGATGTTGGAAACGGGTTTGTACCTATATTACACCTCAATCTTCAGGAAGGCCTATAAACAAAGCAACCGAATATATTGTATTGGAAAGTAAATAATAAAACACAAAGAGATATTGAAAGCCTTAAGAATACAGAACTCAAATGATCAAACCGGGAGAGGTAATCATAATGTTCACCTCTGGTTTTAAGATATTAGAATTGAACTGCTCAAAAAAAAAATCTCAACATTACTGGAATTCAAGCGGCTTCTTTTTAAAAGTTAGACTTCATTATATCAATACGATAGATTAAATGAAAAATCTGACCTCTCCATATTCTAGATGTTCATTTAACACATAATTCAGAAATTTATGTATTCCATTATCTAATTTAGAAGATACCATACTTCCTTAATTAGAACAACCACAAGCTATGAAATATGCTATTTGTTATGTAAGCACTGCTTCTCAAGAACTTCAAAATTCTGATCTTAAAGATGTAATGAATAAAACACTACACTATAATCTCAAAGAAGGTTTGAAGGGTATATTGCTCTATTCCGAAGGTAATTTTTTACAGGTATTGGAGGGAGACAAAAAAATATTACTGCCCTTATACACCAAAATTGAATGTGATACAAGACATAAAGATATTATACAAAAAGTGGGAAAAGAAATCGCCCATGGGGCTTATGATAGTTATGAAACTCGTACACTATCAGATGATAAATATTACGATACTCCAGAATTACTAAAAGAATACATGACTCCTATACAGGGCATGGATTACCCGATTCAGGAAACCATAAAAATATGCTTAAAGCATTTCTCAAAACAAGGTCCTTTCTATAATACCATTTTACTATGCCTTTTGGCATTTTATATTTCGTACACTAAGCTATAATAATTTTTATATTCTTAATGATTATAAAAGTGAATCGTGAACTATTAATTATAGTTAAAATAACTTATATGGTACATTTTACTATTTATAGAGATAATCACATTAATTTATAAATATGAACTTTAGCCTATAAACAAATTAATCAAAGGGACCTATAAATAAGCAAAGCTTCAATATTAGCCTACCTTATCTAAATGATCAAAAGGGAAATTTAAAGTTTCCCTTTTTTAGTTTATGTAAAAACTATTACTCAATTTCTTAAGTATTAATACGGCCAAACTATCAAATTTCATTCTTTATACTCTACAATTTTTAAAACCTATATGAAAATAATGCTGGACCTTTTAGAAAAACAGTTACAAAATTTATACAATTCTGAATTATTGATTTTAGATGCTCTAGCAGAAATGCTCGATTATGTAACAGATACTAAATTAAAAGAGCATATAAAAAATTTCGCTATAGAAACGCAAGAACAGAAAGTCAGGCTGGAAGATATTGGAGAGCTCTTGCATTTAAAAATTGCGATAAAGGATGGAAATATTATACGAGGTCTGCTTATGGACACTCATGAATTATATTCTGATTTTTCGAAAGGTTTCTTGATGGATGTAGGAATTATATCTAAAATCTTACAAATAACGCATTTTCAAATTTCTGGATACGAAACTGCTTTACTTTATATCAAAAACTTAGATATTAGTGAAGTTCAAGAAAAATTAGAAAAAACTTTGGAAGAGGCATACGAAGGAGATGAAAATTATCAAAATTATGCGAAAACATTGTTACTCACTAAAAACAATAAGCCCTAACAAAAGGTATGTGAAGTTCTAACCCTTTCAACAAAAATATTCTAGCCAATTATCTCATCAGGAATATGTAGTACGTGCCTGTAATATTGCATTACTAGTTTTCTGCTCCTTACAATAGCATCTTTTGGCATAAGCGCTTTAAATGCAACTGCTCCGGATATCAAGTTTATAAGCCACAAAATTCTATGCTTGATCTTGATTTTCAATATTTCTTCATCTTTAACCTTTAAAATTTCAATTACGATAGTTTTTGTTTCTAAAGCGTTAATCTTAGATATTATTCTGATATATTTTTAATTACTTTAAATTATATCACATGAATAATAACGCCTCTGTAGCACAAAAAAATTCATCTACTACTACCACCCATAAATTAACTGCTCAATATGATATTATCGTATTTTCTCATCTACGCTGGAATTTTGTATATCAGCGTCCTCAGCATATTTTGAGCAGGTTATCTCAAGATTATAATATAATCGTTATAGAAGAACCAATAGCTATAGGTGGTAATGGCAATTATGAATTAGAGAATATATCTTCCAGCCTTACCCTTGTTCGACCTAAAGTTGAAAGTATAGCCCATATACAACATGTTTTAAAAGAATTAAATCTACAGAGTATTGATATTGTCTGGTTTTATTCAGCTGCCTTTGTAGAGTTGACACCCTATATAAATGCTAATACCATGATCTACGATTGTATGGATGAACTGTCTCAGTTTAAAGGGGCTTCCCAGCAGTTGAGAGTTCAAGAAGAATTTCTTATTAAAAAGGCAGATTTGGTATTTACCGGAGGAAAATCTCTCTATGAAGCAAAATCGAAGCTTTCACCCAATGTTTACTGCTTTCCAAGTTCAGTTGATGTTGCACATTTTAAACAATCAAGTACCTATTCTAAAATTCCCTTAGATCTAGCTGCAATTCCTAAACCCATAGTTGGCTATATAGGCGTTATAGATGAGCGTATAAATTTAAATTTGATTCATGAAACAGCTTTAGCATTACCTAAGATTTCATTTATTATGATAGGCCCTCTGGCAAAAATAGATGAAGGTGACCTTCCAAGAGCACATAACATTCATTATTTAGGAATGAAAAGTTATGATGATTTACCATTTTATTTAAAGCATATTGATATTTCAATGATGCCGTTTGCCTTAAATGAAGCTACTGAATTTATAAGTCCAACTAAAACATTGGAATATATGGCAGCGGGTAAGCCTATTATTTCTACACCCATAAAAGACGTTACAAGAGATTACTCCCAGGTAATTGAAATCGTTACTAATGCTTATGAATTTTCACAAGCTATTATTAAAATATCAAGCAGTGAAATAAAAATAAATAAGTCAGCCTATGAATCTATTCTAAAGCAAACATCCTGGGACGCCACCACACAAAAAATGTTACAAATAATGAAGGAACGAGTAGAATGAGCCATAAAATATTAATTATAGGAGCTGGTATATCTGGGGCTGTTTTAGCTGAAAGATATGCAGCTAATGGTAAAAAGGTTTTAATTATAGAGAAAAGAGATCATATAGCAGGTAATTGTTATGATTTTATAGACGATAATGGCATTTTAGTCTCAAAATATGGAGCTCACCTATTCCATACCAATGAAAAGGAAGTATGGCAGTATGTAAATAGATTTGCTCAGTGGTATGCTTGGGAGCATACTGTGCTTGCAAAAGTAGAAGATCAATTAGTCCCAATACCTGTCAATAGAGACACAGTTAACACATTGTTCAATCTGCAACTAAAGAATAGTGAAGAGATGGAACAATGGCTGGAAGAAAACCGTGTAAAGATAGAATATCCTAAAAATGGTAAAGAAGCCGTGTTAAACAAGGTTGGAAATACGCTTTATGAAAAAATGTTTAGACATTACACGAAGAAACAATGGGATAAGTATCCGGAAGAACTTGACGCCTCTGTTCTAGACAGAATTCCGGTTAGAACAAATACAGACAATCGGTATTTTAGTGACACATATCAAGCCCTGCCGAAGGGTGGATATACTAAAATGTTTGAAAATATTTTGAAGCATCCTAATATAACTATACGGCTGGAAACTGATTACTTTGATATTAAACAACAACTTCCATCTTTTGAAAAAATATTTTATACCGGTCCCATAGACCGCTTTTTTGAGTTTAAGCACAGCCTTGTAGAAAAACTGGAGTACCGTTCAATCAATTTTGTTTCCGAAACGATAAACAAAGAATTTTTTCAGGAAAATTCAGTTATAAATTATCCCGGTATGGAGGTAGATTATACCAGAATTATAGAATATAAACACTTTGGTAATCAATTAAGCAAGAAAACTACAATTGTAAAAGAATATACTACAGATGAAGGAGAACCATATTATCCTGTCTTAAATACTAAGAACCAGGAAATCTATAAAAAATATAAAGAGGAAGCCGCAAAACACCCCAACATACATTTTGTGGGGAGACTTGCCAATTATAAATATTTCAATATGGATCAGGCCTTTAAAAATGCTTTAGATCTTTTTAAAACACTCCAGAAAAAAAATGTCCCGCAACATGCAGAATAATTTGACATTAAAAAGTTTTTTTATGGGTGGGTTTGAATGTGCAGATCATATAAACAGATCAGGGGTCCGTATTAATCTTCAAAAAGAAACATTACACCATATCAAAGTTTTTGAGGATTACAAAGCTTTAAAAAATATCGGAATAAATGTGGTGCGGGAAGGTGTTTGCTGGAGTTCTGTTGAAGTCGCCCCTTATAAGTTTGATTTTACAGAAGTAAAAAGCTTTTTAAAAGCGGCTTCATGTTTAGATATACAAATTATATGGGATCTTTGCCATTTCGGATATCCGGATGGTTTGTTTCCCACACACCCTCAATTTATTGACCGTTTTGTAGCTTTTTGTGAACAGTTTACTATATTCTACTATGAAAACTCCCAACAAGCTCTTTGGCTTGTTCCATTTAATGAAATAAGCTTTTTATCATGGCATTCTGGAGATATGCGAGGTACAGTGCCATTTGCTGTAAATTCAGGATGGGATATTAAATACCACTTATGTAGAGCAGCAATTTTAGGAATTAAAGCTATTAGAGCTATTTTAACTGATACAGTCATACTTGCCATAGAACCTCTTGTAAAAGTGCATCCGGCTTATGACAATGTTGAGCTTACAGAAGTGGCTAAGATTAATAATTTTCAGTTCCAGGCAATGGATATAATAATGGGAAGAGAATGCCCGGAACTTGGAGGAAACGAATCTCTATTAGATATGCTCGGGTTTAACTATTATTATAATAATCAATGGAAACAAAATAATGAAATTCTACCCTGGCCTGATTTAAATGGAAGTTTAACCCCCCTTTCTGAACTATTATTAACTGCACAAAAACGTTATAATTTACCCATTCTTCTTGCTGAAACCGGACATTTTGGATCATTAAGAGTATTGTGGCTTAAAGAAGTTGTGACAGAGTGTTTAAAAGCAATTAATTTAGGTGTTGATCTGAGGGGCATGTGTATTTATCCTGTAATAGACCGTCCTGATTGGGATGATTTAACAAGCTTTTCAAATTGTGGACTATGGGATATGGATTGTAACGGTAATCGCATAGCTTTTGTTCCATATATACAAGAACTCTTAAAAGGTCAAATTTTATTTAAAAAAACATTTAGCTCAAATTGATGTTATTGCAGTTTTAAGACTATTTATCTTTCATTTAACGCTTTCAACATAATACTCTGATTATCTTCAGGAAAATTAAATTCTTATAATTAAGAATCCATTAATTTCAAATGAGGCAGTTAATTCTAAAAATACCAGAAGGTCATAAGTCAGAAATAAACGAAGCTATAGAAGAATGCAAGGGCAAGGTGACTATTCATTTTAATTCGAATAAAAAAGATAATTTCATCACTCATTTTCCAAACGATAAAGTGAATGATTTTATTAGTAAGATAGATGAAATAGAAGATATAGAGATCTCGCTAAATCCCCGTGGCATAATTCCTTTTTATCCACCTGCATCAGAAACACCGGAACAGGTAGCCGATGTAAGACCTAAAAGCGCCCTTGAAATTTATCTGGCAGGCATACAAAGCGTAGGTTCGTATTTCGGGCTGATCGGTTATTCCATTGCCGCAGGTATCATTGTATGGATTGGTCTTTATACCACCACAGTTTACCTGCTTGTTGCTGCCATGTTGGTTGCTCCTTTTGCAGGACCTGCGATGAATTCTGCACTGGCAACGGCTTCCGGAAACAAAAATCTTTTAAAAAATAGCCTAAACCGCTATTTCCTGGCAATCACTACCGGGATCATTATTAGTTTTTTGCTCTCCGTTATTTTTTCTTTACAAATCATGACTCCACTCATGATAGAAGTAAGTCATGTATCAAAAGTGGCTATTATGCTTCCTTTAATTTCCGGATTTGCAGGAGGCATAAATATATGCCAGTCAGAAAGGGACAGCCTGGTTTCAGGTGCCGCCGTAGGAATACTTGTAGCCGCCTCTCTCGCCCCACCGGTAGGATTATTAGGATGCGGACTGTATTTATGGAATTGGGATGTGATATTGAGCAGTGTTTTTAGAATAATTCTACAACTGGTAGGGATACATCTTTCCGCTACTTTGGTTTTTAGATATTACGGTAAGGTGAACACAAAAGGGGTTCGATTTTATGGTGGAAATAAAAAAATCACTACAAGTTCTAATATTGCCGCTGTGGTACTCTTTATAGGATTAGGTATTTGGCAATTTGCAGATCCGCCATTTCTTAGAAAAGCCAGTATGAATACAGAACTTACCGAAGATGTTCAGCAACATTTAATGCAAATGGATGAAATATATCCTATAGAGGAAACCGTTAATTTCACAGGAGAAAAAATTGATAACCTGCCCGTAGTTAGATACTCGGCTACAGTTATTAAAAAAGATGCTTCCATTAGCGACAATTTCCTGAAAGAAAAAATCATAAAATATCTCAAGGAAAAAATCGTCAAGTATGATGATGAACTCTACGAGGTATATGAAATCAAAATTCTTTCGGAATAAAAAGTTAGACGAGCAGAGCGAGCGATGGTTTTAGTTTTCTTTCTTTATTACTACCCCTGGGCATGCAAGAAATTTAAGTATAAATAGCAAGCCGATTTTGTGTTATATTATCCCTTCTTCCTCGAAAACTGAGAGCAAAAAACAATACTGATTTCCCCGTGGAAGATCAGTATTGACTTTAAAGCGAAACCATAAAAAATAATAAGTCAAGCTTAATATTTTTATTCACTCATTTTTTCAGCTCTTTCTTTAATATCCTTTACCTGCGTAGGATAGGGATTCTCTTTTAGTGTCTTAGCGAGATGAACCATATTATGCACCATAAGCAGCATCATATTATTTGTAAATTCATGCTTGTCTCCTTCTGCCTCAATATAGCTGGGTCCTGGTCCCGCCTTACCCACATAATAACAAAAAGCGTTAACAGGGATAGTAAATCCATGTTCTGAAAGATCGAATACAATACTGGATATTGCCTTTTTAGCTCCATCTTCATTTCCATCTACCATAACACCACCTACTTTATTATAGGTGGGATACTGGCCGTTCTCATCATTTCCTTCCTGCACAATACCATCAAAGCGTTCATTAACCATTTTAGCCACAGAACCGCGGTCGCCTCTCCAGAGGGGAGTTGCTATAATCAGCATATCGGCTGCTTT
The DNA here is from genome assembly GCF_047946675.1 of Leeuwenhoekiella sp. A16. Lineage (GTDB taxonomy): Bacteria > Bacteroidota > Bacteroidia > Flavobacteriales > Flavobacteriaceae > Leeuwenhoekiella. The sequence continues at coordinate 3,048,742 of NZ_CP172313.1, read as the reverse complement.
TACTTTTTTCAGAATTTTGGGCCAACCGTCACCGTTGCCTTCATCTGAAGTATTACCAAAACTTACCTTATGATCTACTACCCTAATGCTTTCAGTTTCAACATCAAGTTCTTTAAATATCTTTTCAGCATTTTTTATAAAGGCTTCCGTATTAGAAGTTTCAGGTGATTTTTTCAAAGTGCAATTCAGAAAAAGTGCTTTCAATTTCATAGTTATAATTTTTTCAGATTTATAATAACTGAACTTATAAAAATGCTCCTTGTATTCCAGTTAAGAACGGGTTAAATATCAACACCTTCTGTTATCTGTAAAATAAAAGACCAGTTGATGTTTTATAGGCGATTAGCTCCTGTCTAAACAAAAAGAATTACCACATGCAGATGCTAGTAAAGCTCAAAAAACTATTCTTTCATCCTGTTTTTTGACTTCTGTAGCAGACGGTAGGTCATTGCTGAAGAAATACCAAAAATGAGATGCGCAGTAAATAATTGCTTCAGATGCTTTTCCAGATGCGTGTGGGGAGGATTTGAATGAACGTGTAGTAAGATAGCCCAGGCAGCCATACCAAGCAGGCCGCTGGGAGCTCCCAATAGGAAACCGTTTACCGCTCCTGGTTTAAGAGAAGATTTTTTCCATAATTGATCATACGCTACATTAAAGAGACCACCTATGGTATAATGTATTATCCATCCGGCAATATTTGAGGATTGTGGAGTGATTTTCTGAGGGATGGTTCTCCTTACCAGCTTACCCAGCAATACCGGTTCTTCAAACTGTTCACGATGCTTTTTTGCTTTCCAGTAGCTATAGACGGTCATTAAACTGGTTCCTACTATACTTGACAAAAATATTCTTAACATAGACTAAGATTTTTGTAGTTGGTTGTTTTTTTCTTCGGCTTCTTCTGTCTTTTTAGTTAGAACCGAATTTGTAATATCAGATTCACTCTCATATCCTTTACGTAAATTAGAACCTGAACTTACAGGATTTGGCAAAAGTCTATTTGCTAATTCAAATAAACTTATATTAAGCCCAGGTGCTATGCCTCCAATAGCCATGGCAATTTTTGTTGGTAAGCCTAGCGCAAGGGTTTTACTGCCGTATTGCATAGCTTCTATAATTTTAGCTGCAGCCTTTTCTGCACTCATCGAAAGACCGGGCAGGGAATCTGATATTTTAAACCAGGCGTATTCTTTTTCATGCTGAGCTTTAACATCAATATTCCTGGGGCTACCTGTTCTCATAAGACCAGGATAAACCGAAGTAACCCGTATGCCGGAGCGGGAAAGTTCTGCAGTCATTCCTTCGGAAAAGCCTGCCAAGGCATATTTACCTACGGTATAAGGAAGCAAATGGGGAAAGCTAACTTTAGCATTAATTGAAGTAATATTAACGATGCGACCCACTCTGGCGGTTTTCATGCCTGGTAAAACTTCCTGAACAAGATTAAATGCTCCCCAAAAAAATACATCTAAAGCCTTTTGATAATCCTCTTGCTGCATATTTTCCATAGGTCCCACCTGTATAATCCCGGCATTATTGATAAGAACTTCCACCTCTCCCCATTGCTGGCGAATTTGATATATCATTTCCTGCACTTCATTTTTCTTAGTTACATCACATTGAATGCAGAGAAAATCTGAAGATAATTCGGCCAACTGTCGCGAAGCTTCATCAAGTTCACTTGTATCGCGACCACAAATTGCTACCCGCGCACCTGCTTCTGCTAGCTGTCGTGCCATAACCAAACCCAATCCTCTGGTTCCCCCTGTCACCAAAACCACCCGGCCGCCTAGTTCAAAATATCTTTTTTGTTTGCGCAACATCCCTAAGGTAATTAAACCACCTAATACTGCTCCACCTAAAACATAGCCTCTTACTTTCATGTCTTTACCTTCTTTATATATTCCCCGACTTCATATAAATTAAAGTTAGAATAGGATCTTACTAAAATTTATTAAAATCAGATTAAAAATTTCCTAAGAAATTGTTTGTTAAGCATTTAAAAACAGTACTATTTCAACAGCAAGAAATATTGCGTAAAATGCACCACACCTCAAATCTTCCCTTATTACCAATGGAAAAGATTACTGGTATCACAAACTAACAACTCGATTATTTAAATTTTGGTAATTAGAGTTAAATCAAAAGCATCTCTCAAAAAACTTCTATCTTTCTGCAAACGTTATATCTCAATGACCACAGCAGAAAAATTCCTCTTACTCGTAACAATTTTTTGGTTTAGCCACAATCAATTTATTTATGGTCAGGAAATTCCGCATATAGAGAAAGTAGGTGATAAATATCAATTAATTGTAAATAATAAACCGTTTCTAATTCTGGGTGGCGAACTGGGAAATTCTACCGGCTCAACTATTGAATCTATGCAGTCTGTGTGGCAACGGCTGGAAGATCTTCACCTCAATACGGTTTTAATTCCTGTTTATTGGGAGTTGCTTGAACCGCAAGAGGGAAAATTTGATTTTCAGTTAGTTGATGATTTAATAAATGAAGTCAGAGCGCATAATCTTAAAATTGTATTTCTTTGGTTTGGGGCCTGGAAAAACAGCATGTCCAGTCACGTTCCAGCCTGGGTTAAATTAGATCAAAAGAGATTTCCCCGTGCAAAAAGTGCATCAGGTGAAAGTCAGGAGATATTGACACCTTTTTCAGAAAATAATTTAGCTGCAGATTTAAAAGCATATCAGCAGTTGATGCAGCACATACAAGAAATCGATTCTCAACAGCAAACAGTTATAATGATGCAGCCGGAAAATGAGATCGGGATGCTGCCTTCTGCAAGAGATCATAGTAAGCTGGCTAACACCAAATTCAATGAAGAAGTACCGGCAGAATTGATTGATTATCTGGTTAAAAACAGGAAAAATCTCAATCCCGAATTTTCTAAAATTTGGAAGGAAAATGGTTTTAAAACCAAAGGAAATTGGGAAACAATATTTGGTCAGCGTTTACAAACTGACGAAATTTTCATGGCATATTATTTCGCTGGTTATACTAACAAAATTACTAAAGCCGGAAAGAAAGAATACAATATTCCGGCGTACGTCAATGCAGCACTTAATCGGTCTGGTGCTAAACCAGGCGAATACCCAAGTGCCGGCCCGCTGCCACATATTCTTGACATCTGGAAATCGGCTTCACAAGACGTTGACTTCTACGCACCAGATTTTTATTTCCCCAACATAAGATACTGGTGTGATCTTTTCACCCGTCAGGATAATCCACTATTTATACCAGAACATCGCTTTGACAATACGGTAGCAGCTAAAGCTTTATTTACCATTGGGCATTATGAATCTCTGGGGTTTTCGCAATTTTCTATAGAGCAAATACCCGGTAAAGATCTTACTCCAAAAGAGCAAAAATTAGCCGAAACTTATGCGATAATTAACCAAATAAAGCCGATTTTAGATAAAGCCCGAGGTCAGAATAAAATTGAAGGAATCTTACTTGATAAAGAGGTAAAACAGACAACTTTTACACTTGGCGATTATGAACTTACTGCACGCCATACTTATAATTTAGGCTGGGAACCCAACTCAAATGCAGAAGATTGGGAACCTGCAGGCGCTATAATCATTCAAACCGGCGATAACGAATTCTATTATGCAGGATTTGGAGTTTCATTCACCTTTAAGAATTTGAACAATCCAAATGCCCGTGTGGGAATTTTAAAAGCGGAACGTGGCAATTTCAATAATGAGAAATGGAATATCTTTCAGCACCTAAATGGAGATCAAACACATCAGGGGAGACACATCAGATCTTTTATTGATGATGTCACTATACAGCGGTTTACACTTTATGAATATGAGTAATTATATACTCAAATTCCCTGCATATTGCTTCAGAGTAATTTCAGATAATTTTGCCTGAAATTTTGCATTGCTGAAACGTACGATCGCATTTATGTAATTAAGCTGCGCGGTTCTAAATTCAATAGTTGGTATCGTACCTATTCTAAACTTATCCATCGTGATCTCGAGGTTTTCTTTGGCTATAGCCTCATTTCTCTGCTCGAGTTCTATTAGACTTATATTAGTTAAATAAGTTTGATATGCAGTACCCAATTGCGCATGTAAATTATCCAGTTGTTGCTCTATAGCCAGATTTGAGTTCTCTATCTGTATACTAGCTATCTTCTCGTTGCGCCGTTGAAAGAAACCATTAAACAAATTTAAGCTGGCGCTGAAACCGTAGTTCCACCCCTGTGCGTTGGCGTTTGTAGTAAAACCCAAACTAGATTCAGATTCACTAAAATTATAACCGGTAGTCGCCACTATCGTAGGATATCTGCCCCCTTTTATCTGCTTTTTCTCTAATTCTGCAACCCGTTTATTTATGAGTTGCGCCTGGAGCTGAGGATTTTGCTCTTCTGCTAATTCTATCAAATTAGGCAGAAATAATTCATCGTCTACCTCAATCTCTTCCACTACTTTAAAATCTATATTTATATCGCGTGCGAGTAATTGATTAAGTGAAATTTTAGTATTTGCAAATGTCTCTTTTTGTCTGAATAAAGTTGTTTGATCTGTATTGAGATCAACCTGTGCATTTAGCACTTCCAGCTTTGATGCTTTCCCTATTGTAAATCTGTTTTGTGCAAGATTTAAACGTTGTTCTGAAATTACCATCGTACTATCAAGCGCAGAAAGTTGCTGCTGTTGCTGCACAAGATCATAATAAGTTACCATCACATCGCTCACTCGGGCAAGTACTGTAAGTTGTAACTGGGTCTCCCCTAGTTTTTCTAATTCCTTTAGTTGGTCATACCGCGCAAACATGCGAAAGCCATCAAAAACGGTCCAATCTAGACCTACACCGTAGTTCAGGCTGTTGTTTTTTGCATTATCGAGATTGATGACCTCGCCACTCGATCGCGTTTGTTCACTATTTTGAATACTGTTAGAATTTGCAATCGTAGCATCTACAAAAGGCAGCATACCGGCATTCCCAATAGTAGCCGAGGTTTGGTCGATTTTTAGGTCATTTGAGGCGATTTTTATATCGTAGTTGTTCTCAAGCGCAATATTTACAGCTTCTTCTACCGTAAGTAGTTCTTGTGCAGAGGTGACCAGACTTAAAAGAAAAAAGATTGAAAATTTGAAAAAAGTGGATTTCCTGTTCATTATTAAGCGATTTCCAGATTATCAAATTCAGGGCGATGTTTCTTCTCCCGTGACCACATATAATACACTGCAGGTATTATAAAAAGAGTTAGCAATAGCGAAAATAAAGTACCTCCTATAATCACAACTCCCATCCCAATTCTACTGGTAGAAGCAGCTCCCAAAGCCACGGCGATAGGCAACGCTCCCAGAGCGATCGTTAGACTGGTCATAAGAATAGGACGTAATCTTGATTCTGAAGCGCGCATGATGGCTTCACCTTTAGGCACACCTTGTTCCCGTAACTGATTGGCAAATTCTACAATTAGAATTCCGTTTTTGGTTACAAGACCAATTAGCATAACGGTACCTATCTGACTAAAAATATTCCAGGATTGACCAAAGAGCCACAGCGAAAATAAAGCTCCTGCAACTGCCATTGGCACGGTGAGAATAATAATAAAGGGATCAATAAAACTTTCAAACTGTGCTGCGAGAATTAAGAAAATAAGTAATAGTGCCAAACCAAAAGCAAACATGGTATTTGAACTACTTTCAACAAAATCGCGCGATTCTCCGCCAAGGTCTGTTGTGAAGTTTTCGCCCAGAACTTTCGCTTTAATTCGCTCCATAGCGTCTATACCATCACTTATACTTTTCCCGGGTGCAAGTCCTGCAGAAACTGTTGCAGACATGTACCTGTTATTGTGATACAATTGCGGGGGACTACTTTGCTCCTGTGTGGTAACAAGATTATCAAGCTGAATTAAAAGACCGTCTTTATTTTTCACAAACATAGAAGTAAGGTCAATAGGTTCGTCACGATCTTTTTTGTCAAACTGACCAATCACTTCATACTGTTTCCCATTCATCATAAAGTAGCCAAATCTTTGCCCGCTTAGCGAAAGTTGTAATGTCTGCGCCACATCGAGTACAGAAACACCAAGACTTTGCGCTTTTTCCCGATCTATATTTACATAAATTTCCGGCTTGTTGAATTTCAGGTTTACGTCTGTACCGGCAAATGTGGGATCATTTTCTGCTTCGGCCATAAACTCAGGTATTTTCTCTTCCAGCTTTTCAAAATTAGGAGCCTGAATTATATACTGAATTGGGAAACCGCCTCTTCGGTTAACCGAAATTGTAGGTGTTTGCGAAACATGAGACTTTGCATTTACATAAGAACTCGTCCACCTTGTTAGATCATTAGCGATATCTTCTTGCGAGCGATCGCGATCTCCCGGTTCATCCAGCCAGATTACAGCTCGCCCGCTATTAACCGAGGATGAACCAAAACCGGGTGACGTTATAATAAGACTTACCTGTTTCTCTGGTACAGAATCGTTGATGAGAACGGTAAGCTCATTCATAAATCGATCCATATATTCATAAGATGAACCTTCTGGTGCAGTAACATTTATGCGTACAAGGCTTCGGTCATCATAGGGAGCTGTTTCCTTTTTCAGCAGACTATAGAAAAGAGCAATACTTCCTAAACATAATAAAAGAATGGGAAAGCTAATCCACTTTCTTTTCATAAAACTGCCTAAAGAATCCGCGTAAGCATTATTCAATCGTACAAAGTATTTTTCGGTGAAATTGTAGAATCGTGATCTCTTTTGTTTACCAGATTTAATAAGATAAGCGTTAAGCATAGGCGTTAGCGTTAGCGAAACAAAAGCTGAAATAAGAACCGCCGCCCCAATTACAACACCAAATTCTCTAAACAGCCTGCCCACAAAACCTTCTAAAAAGATCACCGGCAGAAAAACCGCCGCTAAAGTGATAGAAATCGATATTACAGCAAAGAAAATCTCGTTAGAACCTTTAATTGCCGCTTCAATTGGCGACATGCCCTGCTCTACTTTCTTATAAATATTTTCGGTCACAACAATACCATCATCAACTACAAGTCCCGTGGCAAGCACTATCGCCAGAAGTGTAAGTACATTTATTGAGAAACCACAAAGCCACATCACAAAAAAGGTGGCAATAAGTGAAACAGGAATATCAATTAGTGGGCGCAAAGCCATAGACCAGTCTCTAAAGAAAAGGAAGATCACGAGAATCACTAATACAATAGAAATAAGAATAGTCTCCCCAACTTCTGTTACTGCCTTTTTAACAAAAACGGTGTCATCTTTTGCGATATTAAGACTAAAATCACTGGGCAGATCCTTTTTAAGTTGGTCATATTGCTTGTAAAAAGCATCAGCGATATCAAGATAGTTTGTTCCCGGCTGCGGAATTACAGCAAGAGCCACCATCTGCTTACCAGAATCGCTTAACTTGGTTTCCATATTTTCCGCCTCGAGCGTGGCTTTACCTATATCACTAAAACGCACAACTTTTTCATCATCTGCACGAATTATGATATCATTAAACTCTTCTTCTGTAGAAAGGTTACCAATAGTCTTAACTGTAAGTTCTGTATTTGCACCTGTTAATTTACCAGAAGGCAGCTCAACATTTTGAGCAGAAAGCGCAGTACGCACCTCTGAAACTGTGAAACCGTACGAAGCCAGTTTAACAGGGTCAATCCAAAGTCGCATCGCGTATTTACGCTGCCCCCAGATCTGTACACTACTTACACCCGGTATTGTTTGCAAGCGCTGTGCAATTACATTCTCTGCATAATCAGACAGTTCTAAAATATTCTTATTGCTACTCTGCAATGTCATAGACATGATAGACTGCGAGTCTGCATCTGCTTTAGAAACAACCGGCGGGGCATCAATATCTTGTGGTAAACTACGCACGGCCTGTGAAACTTTATCCCGCACATCGTTAGCAGCTTCTTCAAGGTTCTTGTCTAAGTTGAACTCAATATTTATATTGCTCGAACCCTGATTACTTGAAGATGATATATTCCTGATACCGTCAATAGAATTAATCGCTTTTTCCAGCGGTTCTGTGATCTGTGATTCTATAATATCTGCATTTGCACCAGAATAATTAGTACTTACAGAAATTTGCGCAGGATCTATAGATGGGAACTCCCGTACTCCCAGATACGTATAGCCTATTATCCCGAAGAGAATAATCACCACATTCATTACAATTGTAAGAACAGGCCGTTTTATACTTATTGTTGATAAACTCATTTTAATTCCTGTTTATTCTGTCTGTAAGGGATCAATATTGATTGGCAAACCTTCTCTTAAGGTCATAACCCCAGAAGTAAGTATCGTATCTCCAGCCCGCAGACCAGAAAGTATTCTTATTGATTTATCTGTTCTGGCTCCAGTTTCTACAACAACTTCTTTAGCTTTCCCACCTTCTGAAACAAATATCTTTTTACCATTCTGTATCGGGATCAATGATTCTGTAGGTACAAGAAGCGCATCATTAACTTTAGCCAGCGGCATAAGAACATTAGCAAACGTTCCCGGGTAAAGATCACCTTCTGCATTATCTGCTATCGCTCTTAATTTTAATGTACGCGTAGCGACTTCTACTTCAGGCTCAATTGCATAAATAGTCGCAGAATGTGTTTTGTTAGAATTAGATGTGGTAAAACTTAGCGTGTCGTTTACTTGTATTTGCGAAGCATACTTTTCAGGAATCGAAAAAGTGATCTTTAATTGGTTTGTATTTACCAGTTTCGCTATAAGCGTAGCCGGGGTAACGTAAGTTCCCTGCGAAATGTAACGCAGACCTATAGAACCGGAAAAAGGAGCTCTTACAGTTGCTTTATCAAGTTGTGCAGCAATAAGTTGAGATTCTGCTGAAGCAGATTGCAGGTCAGCCTCGGCTATGTCATATTCTTCCTGACTTATTGCTTGTTTTTCTAAAAGCAATTTGGCGCGGCGTTCATTCTCAGAAGCGAGTTTTTGTGCGGTTTTTACTTTAGCCAGTTGTGCTTTTAATTCAAGGTCATTAACCCTAAGCAAAACCTGGCCTCTGTTAACCTTTCTTCCTTCATCAAAATTGATACTCTCTACAATACCAGAAACTTCACTTCTTATCTCGATTTGCTCGTTAGCTTCTAAAGAACCGGAAAGCGAGAGATTATCTGAAAATTCCTGATGTTTAAGCACCATTCCCGCTACTGTAACCGCCTGCTGCGGACCTTTTTGATTACCCATGACCTCAGCCGCTTTATTGTCTTTGATGCGGTACCCGATCAAAGCAATTAATCCTATCGCCAAGAGCGCATATACAAAATACTTAATTTTCATGAGTGGAGCAGACTACGCAGGTTATACCTGAAATTAACGATTTAAAATTACTCTTTACCATATTAAAAATTTGATCTAATTTGTGTTTTTAACATTTCTATTTTTACTGTAATTATAGTTTAGGTTCAAGCCATAAAAATCCCATCGCAAAAATGAAAAAAACGTAGAACCACAGCGGGTTTATCGCTTGTTTACTCTGGCCTTGCAAATCCATGTTTTTTCGTTTGCTAACATAGGTTTTATTTGCATGTATGGTCTGTCTGGCAAACATAGCATGCCATTTAACAGAATTGGTTACAAAAAGGTGCGCGACCTGTGTAGAATCCTGCTGCATAACTAAGCTGTTCCATCCGGTTTTTTGAGGATACATCGTACCACGCCATAAACTGCTTACATCTACATCTTGCCGCAACGCAATATCATAACCATTACGTATGTACACGCGTGGCTCACTTATTTTAGTGCGTAGTCTAAAATTAAAAGGCTGGTTTTGTACCCCAAAATAGGATACTTCCCATTCTGTGGAAGACTGCTTTTTTTTACCAACAGCTGTTATCGTCTCACTCCACAACTTTTTATATTGCTCTTCGTGGCCTTCTAAAACCAATTGATATGTATTACTCAAAACCGTCGTTGCAATTCTGCCTAATCCATGTTGTTTATATGCCGAAATAATCTCATTTCCAGATTTCTGTATTGGCTCAAGGCCAAATTGACTCGTGATCTGAAAAGGATATTTGTTCATCGTTAACCGCTTTGCCAGATCAAGATTCACTATCTCATTGCCATCGTGACCAAAAGCAAAATCTGAAAAATCGCCCTGAAACCGGTAAAAATCGGTGTCTGGCTGTATAAAAACGCCCAGTCCCTGCCCAGTTATTGCTTCCTCTAAACCTGATTTTTGACTTTTAGGAAGGCTTTTTAGCGAATTTGCATCAATAATAAGCAGATCAAAATCTTCAAGATTCTTTTCGCTTAAAGCACTTATATTTTTGCTTGCGGTATTGTAATTCTCAAAAACGAATTTACCTTTTGTAACCTGGCTTCTTACGGTGACTTCATTTTGAGCTTCCGCTAAAAAGTTCTTTAAATATTTAGTCTCAAAAGTGGGAAAACCATTTACAATTAAAATTCTTAGTTTTTCCTTTTCATTCACCTGCACAGGAAGTGGATCTGTGGTTTGCACTTTTCCTAAAGAATCCTTTTCTACAATTGAATAGAGAAAGTTCCCTTTCGCCTTGAGCTGACTTTTTAATCGTAAAATTTGAGAATCACCCTGTATTAAATTAACCGAATCTAAATCTGCCCCGCCCGGGCCCTGAAGTATAATTTTATTACCATTTCCCGGCTGCTCATAAAATGCGTTCACAATCAGCTCATCGCCTACTCTATTTTGCTGTTTGTACTGAAGCTTTGTTATTCCATTTAGATTTTTACCTCCTAAATAATTGGCAGAAACAGAATCTAGTTGCCAAAGATCAAAAGGTTTCAGTCCGTTACCCAAAACATACATCGTGCTCAAAGAATCGAGCGCATTGTGTAATGATTTACCCGCAGTGTAATTTAAGATCGCAGCTCTTTTATGCAGTTTTTTGAGGCTGTCTAAGGTTTTGGGTTTGTAATTCTCAGTAAGGATAATTCCCGTCCCCAACTGTGCAATTTGTGTGGTTTGTGGCTTTAAAGCGATCAATGCCAAAGAAATTATAGCCAGAAAAATAGCGGTGATTTTAAGCCAAAATCGGTTGTTTTGAGGCGATTTTCGTTCTTTCCATATAAAAATCAGCAACAGCAAAACCGCCCCGCCCAAGACCGGCCAGAGATATGATGTATTTGCAAAAGACAAATTCTTAATCATTTTGCTGAAGTTCTTTTAGCATTAATTGATCGAGTTCGTCATATTTTGCAGACGTTTTAACCGGCTCTGCACTTTCTTTAGGCAGCGCGATTATGAGTCCTTTTTGAACGATTTTTAGTGTTTTAAGAGTGGTTTTTTCTAGTTCTGCCAGCCATTTCAGGTTTTGCAACGTAGTGAGATATTCTCCCGGATTTTCTATTGCCAGGGTTGATAATTCAGTTCCTGCTTTCGCGAAAAGCTCCTGATCTGCTTTTGTTACTTGTTTATCACTATTCAGTATTTGTTCTATGCGCAAGATCGATTTCCGCATAAATTGAAAATTATCCTGCTCATCATTCTCATCACTTTTTTTAAAACTAACCACTTCATCTAAAGTGCCGGTAAGGCGTTTATCTTCTTTTATAGGCGGTGGATCAAAACCAATGCGGTGCACATAAATGCGCGCGCTGTTTTTTATCTGCTCCAGAAGATCGAGTGCGCGATATTGATAAGGCAACGACTTTTGAGGATCGTACATACGCAAATGCAATTCTGCATCCCACATTTCATTTAAAGCCTGTCGCAGTTTGCTCTGTATAGATTGCGTGAATTTAGGCGCGTCTCCCTCGGGTTCTTCAGATTTTTCTACCAGATTATTCTCATTACTGCTGTCATGATTGTGCTTGTAACCTTCTAGCGGGTCATCGGTTTCTACTGTTTCTTCGTCATGATGAACCTCCTCTTCTGCCGTTCCTCCTTCGTTTTCATCACCTGTAAATTGGCCGTATTTTAAACGCAATGCTTTTTGATCAAAACCAAGATCATTACTGCGCGAGTTAAACTCATCAACAGCAATTTTAGATTTGTCTTTAATAAGTTTTTCGGTATCAATTATTATTTGTCGCTGACTGCGAAAATAAACCGGCATCAAGTCTACACCCAGCGTGCCTTCTACTCCCTCGTCATATGTCACCGTATCGCGAATGACTGCAAAAAAGGTTTCGCTACGCGAAATATTAGGTTGTGGTTGTTTAAAATCGGTCGCCTGAACGTAAAAATAGAGCTCGTCACCGGGTTCCATTTTTAGGTCATTTAAGTCGATTTTCTTGCTTAAAAGGAGGTTTTTACTTCCACTTTTCACTTGATTATCAAAAGTCAATTTTTCTTCTCTAAACTTAACAGACTCCCCGGTGCCTTTGCTTACCGTTGCAATAATTGAAGCATCTGCAATCCCAAAGTCGTCACTAATCTGAGTTGTAAATGAAAAATGTTTTGGTTCGTCATAATTGAAAGCTGTGTATTGTTCTAAATCTGCAATCTCAATAATGGGCTCCTGATCCTGCAAAACTTCTATCGAGTAGAGTTCTGAAACGTAACTTTTCCCGTGAAGATCTGTGAACCTGAAGTTGTAAAAACCTGAGCTATTGAGCACGGAAGAATATCGATAGGCTTCCTCTTTTAATTGCATTGAATAGCTTTTACCACCGTTCTCGTAAAAAACACTATCAACCTCAGCATCAAAGTTTATTTGCCAGTATAAACGCGAACCATCAAGAGCTTTCACATCCATTTTTGAGGTTGAAAAAGCAGGTTTTTTCGTGTAAACGGGATAAGAAATTGTGACTTTTTGACTTTCTAAAATCGGCGGATTTACTTTGCTTTTTGTTGAATCAACAGCTTTAAAAACGACCTTTTCACTTTTTTCAATATGATTATTATCAGGATCAAAAGAAACAGAAATCCCAAACTGATAGCACAACAATGAGAAAATGAGGAAAATGCCAGCTACAATCGCAGCTCGCCCTAAACTATGGTCGGGTTGCAATTGCTTGATCTTTGCAGGCAACTGTTGTGAAACGCGATGCCGCTGTAACTGCGCTAAAGGCGATAAAACCGTTTCATGGGCAATCAATAAGCTACTGCTGTACTCAACAGAATTTATGTGATCATCTATGTAACTGCTCACATGTGGCAGATTAATCTTCCAGGGTTGCAGGATTATAAATGCTATAACTGTAATTATTATAAAAACGGAAACTGCTATAAAAAGACTATGAAAAAGCACAAAAACAAGAATTGCCGGACCTAAGCCATAAAGCAGACTTTCTGCGCTGAGCATCATTTGCCAGCGTTTTTTAAACCTGATCAATATGTCTTTTCCCGTCTGGCTCATTGTTTTCGGTATTTTGCCAGAATGCGTTCTGCTATTAATAAAATAAAAAGGAGCAACCACAGCCAGGGCGAAAAATCGATTAGGTTTGCTGTATTTTTGTTCGCTTTCGCGGAAGCTTTAACCGGAGAAAGTGCGCCGTGCGCCACTACTCGTTTATCCAGTTTTGAGATCGTTTTTTCCAGATCCGGATGCAGATTGAGAAAAGGAAGCAATTGCTCAGCCAAATGTTTATCGATAACATTTTCAGCGTTTAGGTTCTGGGTGAGGTGAAATTCATTAGAAACCAAAGTGGCTTCAATTAATGAATTAGTAAGACTATCCGGTTTATAGATCAACCGATTATTACCGCCAGAAACCGGTTTTTTGCTCAGCCAGACCAGGTTTTCGGCTCCTGCCAGATTGAGACTATCTACATTCTGAGTTATGTCTAGATTAATGGGGCGATCTAAATAATTACCAATCGCATTAAAAGCAGCAGCCATATATTTCATCTGGTCGCTCAATTCATCATCGTAAAAAATGGTTACATCAACAGTTTTAAGCGTATCTAAACGAACACGTTGTTCTACGTTATTCTGAGTAAAAATTAGGCTGTCGCCGGAAATAGAAACTCGGTTTTCATTTACAGGAATAGTTTCTTTGTCAAAAGCCAGACTTTTGCTATTTGCCTTGAGATACACTAACTGAATGTTGTACTCCTTGCTCTTAGCTTCTATGAGCTTATCGGTTTCTGCTTCGTCTTCTATGGTGATCCAGTTGATGTTTGAAGCGATTGTAGGACGCATACCTTTTATTCCGTTTAAATACGCATTTGTAAAAATCCCGATACTGTCTGCCGGAAAATCTTCTAAATCTGCAGCTAATTGCCAATAATTAGGAATGGAAGTTTTGTAATTTTCGCCTTGAGCATGTTTAGGGAAATCTTTTGTAAAAACATGCACAGAACCTTCTGGCAATGTGTCAAGAACATGGGTTAGCTTTTCATTTTTCAATAAACCAGATTCAACAAAATAACTGATTGATGTATTTTCAGTTTTTCCCTTTACAAATGGCTGGGCAAGAATAATGACAAGGGTTGCAATCGCAAGTACGCGAAGCAATAGCAATAGCAATTCATTGATCTTAATATTGCTGCTCTGGCTTGAATCTGATTCTGAAAATAACTCAATGCTTCCCACTTGAATGGTTTTGCCTTCCTTTCTACTCCACAAATGAATAGCTATAGGAATTGCGAGACCAAGTAGCGCCCAGAGATATGAGGGATTGAGTAGCGTCATACTAGAGTAAACGACTTCGGTTTTTTAAAAACACCTGTAATGCTTCGCCCAGAGGTTGATCAATATTGAATAGTTCATACCCGATATTTGAGGCTAAAAGGCTGTTTTTTATACTTTCTAAGCGGATTTTCAGGTTGTTTAAATAGGTTTCTTTTGCATTTTTAGTGTCAACTTTTATTGTTGCTCCTGTTTCCAGATCTTCAAATGTCACCGCCCCTGAATAATTAAATCGCAGTTCATTTGTTCCCATCACATGCAAAACCATAACCTCATTGCGTGCAGTCTTTAATGACTTTATTGTTTTTGTGAGTTCGTCATTATGTTCATACATATCAGTCACAAAAAAGATGAGTTCTTTGTGACTTCTATCATGTAGTTTTTTAGCATCTCTGGGATCCTGCGGCCATTTGCCAACATTGGTAATTGTTATCAATTCATGTAAAAACCGGTTATAATGCTGCTTCTGGATTGTAGGATATAAACTGTGCAAATGCTTGTCATTTAGAGCGAAAAGCCCCACAGCATCGCCTTGTTCTTTTGCCAGATATGCCAATGAAGCAATCAGAATACGCACATAATCCATTTTTGAAAGTGCTCCTTCTTTGTGCAGCATTGATTTGCTGGAGTCAAGAATAAATTTTACCGCCACGTGCGTCTCAACCTCAGCTTGTTTTATATTATATCTGCCTGAGCGTGCAAGCATTTTCCAGTCTAAAAGTCTTAGATCGTCGCCCGGCTCATAACCGCGGTACTGACTAAATTCCATACCAGAACCTATGCGTCTACTATTGTGCAGCCCGGAAATGTGACCTTCTACAGTCATTTTCGCTATAAGCGCTAAACCGGAAACAGTATTGATAATTTCAGGTTTGAATAATTGGCGGTAGTCCTGCTTCACTAGAATTTATTTAGCAGTGGTGAGTGATTTTATGAGTTCGTGCGTTACTTTATCTGCTGTAATCCCTTCGGCTTCTGCTCTAAAGTTTACGATAATCCTGTGGCGCAAAACAGGTAAAGCAACCGTTTTAATGTCTGCAAGCGTTACCGCCAACCTGCCCTGCGATAATGCTCTGGCTTTTGCAGTAAGAATAAGCGCCTGCCCCGCTCTGGGTCCTGCTCCCCAACTCACCCATTCTTTCACATAAGAATTTGTTGTGGTCTCTGGCCTCGTTGCGCGTACTATTTTGCTAACTAAAGTGATCAGGTCATCACTTATGGGAACTTCTCTAACCAATTCTTGCAGCCTTAAGATCTCCTCGCCAGTTATTACCGGCTTGATCACAGCTTTTTTACCACCTGTTGTACTTTTTAAAATGCTGGTTTCTTCTAATTCTGTGGGATAACCTATTTTAATGTAGAACAGAAAACGATCCTGCTGCGCTTCCGGTAACGGAAAAGTTCCTGATTGCTCAATCGGGTTTTGAGTAGCCAAAATAAAAAACGGGCGATCTAGCGAGTAAGTCTTTCCTGAATAGGTGACTTCAAATTCCTGCATCGCTTCTAACAATGCTGCCTGGGTTTTAGGCGGCGTACGATTTATTTCATCTGCAAGAATAATATTGGCAAAAATGGGTCCTTTATTAAATTCGAAAAACTTCTTGCCCGTAGTATGATCTTCTTCAAGAATTTCGGTACCAATTATATCTGAAGGCATTAGATCTGGCGTAAACTGAATCCTTTTAAAGTTTAAATGAATTGCCTGCGCCATTGTGCGTATCATAAGGGTTTTGGCAAGACCGGGAACTCCTTCAAGCAAAGCATGACCACCCGCAAGAAAAGTTATGAGCAGTTGCTCTACAGTCTCTTCCTGACCTATAATAACCTTTCCGATTTCAGCCTTTAAATCGGCGATTTTACCTGTTAAAAGACTGATTTCCTGATCTAGGGTTGCTAAATTTTCATTCATATGCTATTTATTTATGATGTAAGGGCGTACATCACGATGTTGACACCAAAGCGGGTGTTATCTATTTTGTACCAGCGTTTATTTCTAAAATCGTAATCCCACTCGCAACCATAATCTTTATTGCTGTATAAAACGCCTATGCGACCGTTGATCTCAATAGCTTTTAAATATTCATGAACGAGATCGTCGCCCCAACCGTTCAACTCCTGCGACGTTGTGGGCGGGCCATCTTCAAATTCAAAAAAGACATTGTAGAGGTCGTGATCGTTCGGGATTTTTTTTAGTTCGCCAACTCCAAAAATCTCTTCCATCTGCCGCTCAAATGATTTAGCAAATAGACCGTCTATATCGTGGTTGCAGTCATCTGCGAAAACAAAGCCGCCATTTCTTATATATTTCTCAAAATTCTCCTTTTCCTTTTTAGTAAACTGCACCAGCTTGTGTCCCGAGATATAACAAAACGGGCATTTAAAAATATCATCACTACTAAGGGTTACGATATTTTCCTGTTTATCTACAGCCAGTGTAGTGTATTCTACCAGAGAATTCAAAAGATTTGATGGCATGCGCTGATCAACATCCCAATCTCCTGATTCATATTGTAAGCGTGTAAAAAAGAATTCGTTATTCAAGATAAAATGTATTGATCACCCATTTTTTTTGATTAAAAAATCGGCAATTTTCATTAAAAAACTGGCTGAAATAAATCGAAAACCACTGAAAGTATTAATAGAATATTGATAAAAAATCTATTAATTCTGTTTGTAAGCTCTAAGACCTTAATGCAGCTAAGCGGTTAGATCAACCAGTTTCAAAATTCTATTTTACTATACAGCATCAGATAAGCTAGTGAATGTAAAGTCTCTCACTTTCATGTATGGAATAAGATTTCCATTAACACGAACCTGCTCACCCAAAGTTTCCAGATTGTTGAGCATGATGATAGGACTCTCATTAAATCTGAAATTCTTAACCGGATATTTTAATTTTCCGTTCTCTATATAGAAAGTTCCATCACGAGTAAGACCTGTAAACAGTAATGTTTGCGGATCTACAGAGCGAATGTACCAGAAACGGGTAACCAGGATTCCTTTTTTAGTGTCTTTAATAAGATCTTCTAGCGAGGCGCTGCCACCTTCCATAATAAAATTACGAGGTGACGGGACAGCTTCTACACCTTGTTTTTCTGCCCAATAGCGGCTATAACCTAAATTTTTAACTACGCCATTTTCTATCCACTTCATCTTTTTAAGCGGTATCCCTTCCCCGTTCCATGTTGAAGTAGGAACATCTGGATGCAACGGATCTGACCAAATATTTACGCGCTCATCAACGATTTTGTCGCCCAGTTTTGTACCGCCATCTTTAGACATAAAACTACGCCCCTCATCTGCAGTACGCGCATCAAAGGCTCTTGCCATATTACCTAATAATTGTGCAGACGCAGCCGGCTCAAGAATTACTGTATAACGCCCCGGTTCTATAGCTTTTGCTTCTTTAGAAAGTAACGCTTTCTCAATTGCTGTGTTTGCCGCTTCTGCCGGATCAAATTTTGTGATATCATTAAAATCACGAGTTACCCATCCAGAACCTGTACCATCGTTAGTACGCATGGTAACTGTAAAATCTACATCTGTTGATTTATTGTAAGCGAAAAGTCCGTTAGAATTTAACATTGCGCTAAAACCTGCAGAATCATCAAGAAAACCTGCTGCCGTAACATCTTTTTGCTCTGCAGGCTCGATACTTTTAAGTGCTACTTCAGCTCTAAATTCTGGTGTTACATTTGCTGTAGCTTCAACAAAAGTTATAGCCTCATCATATTCCTGCGCTTCCAGCGGAGCCATAAACTCTGGGTTTTCCGGCGAAAGCTGAGCTAATTCTTCTGCTCTTTTAACCACTTTCTCGAGTGAAGCATCGTCAAATTCATCTACTGTAGCGGTACCAGATTTTTTTCCGAAACTGGATTGCACAACCAGCGATTGATTAGAACGATGACCGGCGGTAGAAACCGTATTACGCGCATAGCGTATGTTACCACTCTCATTACCACTCATATTTATTACACAGGCATCTGCGCTGGAAAAGCTTAACGCTTTTTCCATAATTTGCCTGGCTTCTTCTTTAGTATATATTGCCATTTTGAATTGTATATTTTATGAAATAAGAATTAAACGTTGCGACCTGTGTTGATTACATTTACATCATTAAAACGTGAAGTTGAGCACCCGTGTGAAACGGCGCTTACCTGAGAAGGCTGTCCTTTACCGTCAAAGAAAGAGCCAAACATCCTGTAATCATTCTTATCGCAGATCTTAGCACAAGAATTCCAGAATTCCTGCGTGTTAGATTGATAAGCAACATCGTTAAGCATGCCTACTATCTCACCATTTTTGATCTCATAAAAAACAGTACCGCCAAACTGGAAGTTATAACGTTGTTGATCTATAGAATAAGATCCTCTGCCGGCAATGTAAATTCCCTTCTCAACATCTTTAATCATGTCGTTTACAGAATATTCTTCTTTACCGGGTTCTAAAGACACATTTGGCATACGCTGAAACTGCACGTCATTCCAACTTTGGGCATAACAGCAACCGTTAGATTCAGTTTCGCCAAGCATATGAACCTGATCGCGAATGGCTTCATAGTTAACTAAAACACCATTGCGTATAAGATCCCATTTTTTCGTTTTAACGCCTTCATCGTCATAACCTACCGCTCCCAGAGAGCCCGGTTGTGTTTTATCTGCAACAATATTTACAAGGTCACTACCGTATTTAAAGTCACCAGATTTCCATTTATCTAAGGTGGCAAAACTCGTACCCGCATAATTAGCTTCATAACCTAACACGCGATCAAGTTCTAATGGGTGACCTACAGACTCGTGAATAGTTAACCCTAAATGATTAGGCTCAAGAACCATATCGTATTTACCTGGCTGTACAGATTTTGCAGTAAGCATTTCTTTGGCCTGCTTAGCCGCAATAGTCGCATCTTCTACAATATCGTAGCTATGTTTGTACAGTTTTAGTCCGCCAGGGCCATCAAGTTTTTCAGATTCAAGACCGTCCATATACTCATAACCCATCCCCATAGGAGCGCTTAACGCGTCGCGGGTCTTAAATTTACCTGCAGCCCTGTCTACAGCTGTAACGCTGAAAGTAGGCCAGATACGATGCACATCCTGATCTATATAAGAACCTTCTGTTGAGGCGAAATATTTTTGCTCATTAACCATAAACAAAGCCGAATTGACAAAATTGGCTCCATTCTCCATTGCTGCAGCGTTAGCACTTAGCAATAGGTCTACTTTTTCTGAAACGGGAACTTCTCTAAAATCCTTTTTCAGCGGCGTCTTCCAGGAGACCTCACCGTAAGCTTCTACAGGAGCAAGCTGTACGGGATCTCTCTGTATTTTTGAATTTGCCTTAGCAATTGCTACAGCCTGTGCGGTAGCTTTTTTAATACCTTCTTCTGTAACATCGTTTGTAGAAGCAAAGCCCCAAGTCCCGTTTGCGATCACACGTATACCAGTGCCAAAAGATTCAGTATTTACAACGTTTTGCACTTTATCTTCTCGTGTGAACAGATATTGATTAAGGTATCTCCCTATACGAGCATCTGCATAAGACGCACCCAGAGATTTAGCAGTATTTAATGCAATATCTGCCATTTTCTTTTTGAGAGCGATATCCATACCGGGATCCAGAAGTGCCTCTACAGGGATAGAATTTCCCATTACAGAGGCGGGTAAAAAGAGAGCACCGGCTCCCAAACCGGTAAGTTGAACGAAATTTCTTCTTTTCATGAAGTTCTTGTTTGGTGGTTTATTTGTTACTAGTCTATAGCCTTTATTCTATCTAAGACTATTAAAAACATTAAGAGTTTAATACGTAATCTAATTTTTATTAGAATTAATTCACGCTTAAACGGTTTAATCACTCATAATTCTCAGCATATCAGTAATTATCTTAAATATTTCTGAAAATACTAAATTCTCTAATTATAACTCTTCAAATTGTTTTAGTTATTTACGCAATCGTTATAAAAATGCGCTCTGGCAACATGTATCAAATATTTTTAAATGTTTTCGATACATTTTATCTATTTTAAAAATGATTTTTTTACTTTCATAGTTCAATTAAGACACTATCCTGAATTTTATTTTGCATAAGACTAATCACTCTACAATAAGTTATTTCGACTATATCGTTTTAGATAATCACGCAAGTTTAAAAATATGCACAGAAGAGAAGCAATAAAAAGCCTGGCACTTGCCTCTATTGCAGCAATGGTAATGACCCGTTGCGATCTAGGTGAAGAAGAGGTTACAGATTTCCTTTCAAAAGGGAAACTCAATTTAGACGATAAGCATAAAGACTATCTGGCTCAAATTAGTGAGACGTTTTTACCACTACAGAGTAAAGTTGATAAAATTACTCCGCCAGAAGATTTTATCATGACTATGGTAAATGACTGCTCAAGTGAGGAAGATATTGCAAAGTTTGCACGAGGTTTTAATGATTATAAAAATCTGATGAACGAAAGCAAGCTGGAGATAGAAACTGAAAAACCTGAAGCGGTTATAAATGTAGTTCAGGGAGTTTTAGATAAACAAGAGCCTGAAGAGTCACAAGAAAATCTTATTTATTTCATCAACACAGTGAGAGGGCAATCCCTGCGTAATTTAACTACATCAGCATTTTATATGCAGGGGTATATGGATTATGAACTAATACCTTCAGAATATATAGCTTGTTACGATATTTCAACAATAAAAGCATGAACAAGACAAATTTTGATGCCATTATAATAGGCGCCGGTATGAGTGGCGGCTGGGTGGCAAAAGAACTCTGTGAGCAGGGTTTAAAAACATTACTGCTAGAGCGAGGCCGCAATGTTACACATATAAAGGATTATCCTACCACAAACATGCAGCCATGGGAATTTAAGCACAGAGGCGAAATGCCCTATGAGGTGCAGGAAGAAAATCCTATTGTCTCGCGCTGCTATGCCTTTAAAGAAGACAACGCGCACTTTATGGTAAAAGATAAAGAGCATCCTTATGTGCAGGATAAGCCTTTTGACTGGATACGTGGTTATCAAGTGGGTGGTAAATCTTTACTTTGGGCACGCCAAACGCAACGCTGGAGTGATTACGATTTTGAAGGACCTGCACGAGATGGTTTTGCAGTAGACTGGCCCATACGTCATAATGATCTGGCTGAATGGTATAGCAAGGTTGAAATATTTGCCGGTATAACCGGAAATAAAGATGGTCTGGACAATTTACCTGATGGCGAATTCCTGCCGGCGTGGGACCTTAATTGTGTTCAGGATTACTTTAAAGATTTTGTCAATACTAATTATGATGACAGAAAAGTGATATTTGGGCGTTGTGCACACCTTTCTGAAGCTAAAGATATTCATCATCAACAGGGCCGTTCTCAATGTATGAAAAGAACAGAATGTGAGCGTGGTTGCCCGTTTGGTGGTTATTATAGTTCAGTTTCATCTACTATACCATGGGCGCAGAAAACCGGGAATCTTACACTACAACCAGATTCTGTTGTTCAATCTGTTCTTTATGATGAAGAAAGTGGTAAAGCTTCTGGTGTGCGTGTTATTGATGCACACACCAAAGAAGTAACAGATTATAACGCAAAAATTATTTTCTTAAACGCCGGCTCTGTAAACACGGTAAGTGTTTTGCTTAATTCAAAATCAGATCGTTTTCCTAATGGTTTAGGTAATGACAGCGGAGTTTTAGGGAAGTATGTAGCTTTTCACAATTATCGCGGTAAGATAAATGCAGTTCATAACGGTCATAAAGATCAGGCTATGAAAGGCAGAATACCTACAACCGCCTACATGCCTCGTTTTCAAAATGTGTATAAACAGGAAACCGACTTCTTAAGAGGATATGCTGCCACTTTTTATGCAGGCAGATCGCGTAACCCTGAAATAGGTTCAGAACTTGGTGAGCCACTTACCCATCAATTGCTTGATGAAAAACCAGATTATGGCCCCTGGTATGTGGGAGCAGGTTTTATGGGCGCTACCATCCCTAAAGAATCAAGTTACATCAAGCTTGACGAGACAGAAACAGATGAATGGGGAATGCCACTTATTCATTTCTCTGTAGATTATGACGACAATGACGAGAAAATGCTCGCTCACTTCTTTAAGACATTTACAGAAATGTTTGAAAAAGCAGGTTTCGAAAACATTCAAACGCATGATACAAAGCAAGCTCCAGGTCTCGATATTCACGAAATGGGCGGTGCGCGTATGGGTAAAGACCCCAATACTTCTATAGTTAATGAATGGAATCAAATGCATCACTGTAAAAATGTATTTATAACAGACGGTGCATGTATGACCTCAACCTCAACACAAAACCCTTCTCTTACCTATATGGCACTTTCTGCCAGGGCAGCAAATTATGCTGCAGAAGCTTTGAGAAAAGGAGAAATATAAATTAAACTAATATAGCTTTCTGCGAAAAACCGCCTATTTGGGCGGTTTTTCGTATATAAATGACCGATTTTTAATTTGGCTTAAAGCCAAATTATCTATTATTAGCTTTTCTTCAATTAAAAATTGCTAATGGTATTCTCCTATCAGTAAGCAGCAATTTTCTGCTTACTGTCTTTAAAAAATCGGTGAAATACGGTTAAAAATCGGTACTTCTGCGGCAATAATCGGTTACCAGTCAAAAATTTAACTATTAAAATATCGACAAAATACATGTTAATTCGATTTAAAACACTTATTTTGTACCAAATTGTAGGAATACTCCATTAACACGTTAAGAAAAGTCAAAATAAAAACGTGTTTATGTTTTAGACCTCAGCCCAATTTAAACCTACTTAAAAACATGTCTAAAGTGTTTGTCTTACAAGATGAATATTGCAATCTGCTTTCTAAAGATCAGGAGATTTTTTTCTGGCTTAATGAAGATGTTTTAAATGGCACATGGTATTATAATTTTGATTCAGCTGATTTTTGGGTAAGCAACTCATTTTGGAAAACATTGCAGCTTCCCATTCCTTCAGATCAGGTGAAAGAGCATATACGATCTTATTTTAAGGGCGACCTTAAACAAGATATCTGCGAAGTGCTTGATGCGCATGCCGCTAAATCGCATATAGACTTCAATACCACTTTACTTTTTACAAACGCAGATAATAAGGAAATTACCTTTAAAGTAAGTGGGAAGCTTATTTATAATGATGCAACTGCGCAAAGTGCTATATTAAAATTCACTTTAGATAAAGAAACAGATACTAATCGTGATCTCGAGAAATTAGAAAGATACAATGATATCTTTCACGAGACTAATGAGATAGCGCGCGTAGGCGGCTGGGAGATAGATCTAATTAAAGGCCAACTTATCTGGACTAAAGTAACAAGAGACATTCATGAAGTAAGTGAAGACTATGTACCTCAACTTGATCAGGGTCTGCAATTTTACAAAGAAGGCTGGAGCCGCGACAGGATAACAACCTTGTTTAATGCGGCTGTAGAAAAGAATCTCCCTTTTGATGAAGAACTAAAACTTGTTACGGCAAAAGGTAATGAGATCTGGGTACGTGCTTTAGGCAAGCCAGAGTTTAAAAATGGAGAATGTGTACGGGTTTATGGAGCTTTTCAGGATATTGATGCACAAAAAAAGTATGAGATAGAACTTCGTACCACTAAAGACAGGTTTAAAAAGATATTTACTAATTCGTCAATAGGTATTTTATTAGTTAATACAGACAACAAACTGTTGATGGCTAATTCGGCCAGTTTAAAGATATTCGGTTTTAAAGAAAGAGACAGAGAAAAGGTTCTCAAACTAACTTTTAGAGATGTTATTCATCCCGAAGATCTGCCTCAGGCCGCTCTCTACAGGCAACAATTGCTTACCGGTGAAATTACAAGCTACAAACTCGAGAGTAGATTTAAAAAAGTTACCGGTGAGATCATTTGGTGTACAGTTAATACCTCAATCATATACGGTCATTCTAAGGAAGATGATCTTATAATAACCCAGTTTGAAGACATTACGAGCCGCAAAGAACTAGAAAGCAAATCACTTGAGAATTCTAAAAAGTTCATGAACGCTTTTGAATATTCTCCTAATGGGATGGGCGTTGTAACCCCAGATGGAAAGTGGCTCATGGTTAATCAAAACCTGTCTAAAATGATAGGTTATAGCAAGGATGAATTGCTAGAATTAAATTTTAAAGACATTACTCATCCTGAAGATCTCAATAACGATATTGAGTTTCTCAAAGAGATAATTTCTAAAGAAAGAGAATCTTACAGCATAGAAAAGCGCTACATCCATAAAAATGGAAATATAATTCATGGTTTTTTAACGGTTTCTGCTCTTGCAGATGAACACGGCAGACCTACTTCCTTAATAGGCCAGGTGGTCGATATGACTAAGAGCAAAAAAGCTCAACGCGCTTTAGAGCACAGCCTTAATGACCTGCAAAGTCTCATGAATGCCACAACCCAGGTTTCAATTATAGAAACAGATCTAAAAGGTAATGTGCGCAAATTTAACCGCGGTGCAGAAAATTTATTAGGTTACACGGCAGAAGAGGCTATAGGTTCATTACATGTAAGTAAACTTCACGATGTGACTGAAGTGAAAGCAAGAAGTGAAGAATTATCGCTTGAATATGACAAAAAAGTGTCTGGTTTTGATGTTTTTACCAGCAAAGCCAAAAAAGGCAATTTTGAATCAAGAGAATGGACCTTTATAAGAAAAGACGGATCTAGATTTCCGGTTCAGCTTGTTGTAACATCAATAAGCAATCACAAGGGTAAAATTACAGGCTATTTAGGAGTAGCGACAGATATTACGCAGCTCAAAAAAATGGAAGCTTCTCTTGTAAGCGCTAAATTAAAAGCAGAATCTGCAAGCAAGTCAAAATCTGAATTTCTGGCAAATATGAGCCACGAGATTAGAACTCCCCTCAATGGAGTAATTGGTTTTACAGATCTTTTGATGAAAACTGACTTAACCCCAAGTCAGGAAAAATATATGCAGACCGTCAATAACTCTGCTAATACGCTTTTAGATCTTTTAAATGATATCCTCGATTTCTCAAAAATAGAAGCCGGTAAACTTGAAATAAACGAAGAGAAGATCGACCTGCAGGATCTTTGTAGTCAAACTATAGATATAATAAGACATCAGGCACATGCAAAAGGTCTTGAAGTCCTTCTAAATATTCCAGTACAAAATAATCGTTTCATATATGCCGACTCGGTACGTCTTAGACAGATATTGACGAACCTGCTTGGCAATGCTGTAAAATTTACAGAAAAAGGCGAGGTAGAACTCAACATACAAACAATAGCCTGTGATATTGAGAATGCAGAAATGGTATATCGCTTTTCTATTCGTGATACAGGTATTGGCATTGCACCTCACAACCTGAAGAAAATATTTCATGCCTTTGATCAGGAAGATGGCTCTACCACTCGTAAATACGGCGGGACAGGTCTGGGAGTTACCATTAGCAACAAGCTGCTTGAGCTTATGGGAAGTAAACTAGAGGTAGAAAGTACAATGGGCGAAGGAAGCGTCTTTTCTTTCGAAGTAAAATTCAGGTCAGAAACTCCTAAGAGTACAGCCTCATCTATTAAAAAAAATATTAAAAATGTGCTTGTTGTAGATGATAACGAAAACAACAGGATAATCTTACAAGAAATGCTGGCAGGAGATAAAATTAAATCTACGCTTATAAATAACGGTATCGAGGCTTTAGATATGCTTGGTAAAGATCAAGAATATGATCTTGCGATTATAGATTACCATATGCCTTATTTAAATGGTATAGATCTAATTAAACATATGAGGGAAAAACTAAATATCGCGAGCGAAGACCTTCCTATAATGCTGCTTCACAGTTCTGGAGACGATGAGAAAGTGGTACAAGCATGCAAAGAACTTGATGTGCATTACAATACCGTAAAACCTATACAAATCAATAAACTATATGAGATGATTAATAATCTCGAAAGTAAAAACAATAGTAGTGAAAACGGAATAGGTGTCTTACCAGAAGTTGATCTGTCTGCTTTAACCTACACTATTTTAGTAGCTGAAGATAATCCTGTAAACAAGTTTCTTACAAAAACGATCATTAATAAAATACTTCCGCTTGCCAATATTATTGATGCAGATGATGGTAGCGAAGCAGTAGAAGTTTATAAAAGCACACCTATAGACTTAATTCTTATGGATGTGCAAATGCCGGTATTAAGCGGTTTTGAAGCAAGCCAGGAAATTAGAGCTATTGAGAAAAAAGGTGATCGTATACCTATTATTGCTTTAACAGCACGCACACTTATAGGAGAGAGAGAGCGCTGTATGTCATACGGTATGGATGACTATATAACAAAGCCTGTTGTCTTAGAGACCTTGCAACAAGTAATTATTGAACATCTTGTAATGAATACTCAAGAAAAATCTGCTCTAAACTCATGAAAATCGGTTTAAAACATACAAAAAACCCTCTTAAAATCGCTTTTATTGAAAGCGATGAGCAGCATAAAACTGATTTTCTTGATCTGTCCAGAATTAATGGTTGGGCAGTTACTACATACAGTCATACAATAGAATTAATACAGAATATAAAATTAGATCAGCCAGATGCGATAGTTATAGAAGAAGATGCATCTCCTTTAAATGCTTATCAAACTTATGAGTATCTAACTATCGAAGTAAAATTAGAGGTGCCTATTCTGGTTTCTTTTAAAAGTGAGGATAAAAAAGAGCGGTATAAGCAAAACAATTTGTACTTTATTGAAAAGAAATTTACACATAAAGTTGTAGAACAGATCAATGAATTATTTATTCCCACAGAAACTGGTACTCATAAGAAGTACTCATTAGATTATTTAAATGCAATTTCTGATGGTAATTTAGAATTTGTAGCAGAATCCCTGCAAATATTCACCAGCTCTGTAGAGCGAAAATTAGCAGAGATCGATCAATTATTGGCTACAGCAGATTATAAAACAATTGGTGAAATAGCTCATAATATAAAGCCGTCTTTTGAGATGATAGAAAGCGAGACAGGTAAAAATATATGCAACCTCCTTGTTTATGAATCAGAGGCTAATGACGTTCCTCAATTGGTAGAAAATTTAAAAAATGAATTTGCTGCTCTACAAAAGGAAATCTCCAGAGATTTTCCCAAACTGATTGAAACATGAAGAAGATTTTAGTAATTGAAGACAACCCTATGGTTGTTAAATCATTAGAATTTAAACTTAAAAAAGATGGGTATGAAGTGATTATAGCAGAAGACGGTCGAGATGCCATGAGCAAATTATCAAGCGATAAGTTTGATCTTATTCTTACAGATCTTATGCTACCGTTTATATCAGGAAATCAACTTATAGAATTTATTAAAGAAAAATCGCCAGATATCCCGATAATCGTTCTTTCTACCTCAACTCAAGAAGATATTATTACAGATGCATTTAATATGGGAGTAGATGATTTTATTACTAAACCATTTAGCCCTAACGAACTTTCCTTACGTGTAAAGCGCACGCTAGGTAAAAGATAAAAGATAGATTAAAGCTTATTGACCCCAAGTCAACGTAAACAATTACAACATGAACTTCTACCATAGATTCTTTGATGAATGGCCATGGCTATTACGAGTTAATTTCGTGTTTAGCATGTTCTTTTTGACAACAGCAATTCTGTTAGTGAGCTTCATTTTGTTTCTGCGCATCAATAAGAACAGGAAGTCAAAAAGAAAAGCAGAACTTGAAAATGCTTTATTAGATTTTATAAATCAGTATTTATTTGATGAAGATTTTGACAAATCAGGAGAAGTAATAAAATTTAAATCTGCTTACCTAAAGACCAAATTTGACCTTAAGATCACTATAAAACAAATATTAATTTTTGACGAGAATCTTAAAGGAGAATCTTCGGCACTTATTAAAGAACTTTTCTTAGATCTGGGTCTTTTCGATTTCGTTCTTAACGACCTAAAAACGGGCAACTGGCATCAAAAAGCGAGAGCCCTGTTTGTTTTTTCTCAACTCTCAATAGCAATACCCAATCATTTTATAGAACCCTTGCTTAACGCATCAAGAGATGAATTGCGACAACAAGCTTTGCTTTATTCTTTAAAATTAGCAGCTAATAATCCGCTGTATTTTTTAGGGAAAATTAAAAAGCCGCTCACGATGTGGCAGCAGATCTATATAGAAAATGGCCTTAAATATTCATATCAGGGTACGATGCCAGATTTTTCGGTTTGGCTAGACCACAGTTTAGACAGCGTTGTTATTTTTTGTATCAAGATGATAGCCGAGTATAATCAGTTTGAGAATATTCCTCTTCTGATGCCTTTTCTTAAAAACCCTAACGAAGAAGTGCGTCTAGAAACTATTAAAAGTCTTTGTAAAATGGAACATGGGGAGCTATTAACCCACATAACCACCTCCTTCAGCGCAGAAACTCAGCTTATCAAAAAAGAAATGCTTGAGACAATACAAAGCATAGGTTCTTATGATAATCTGGAAGCACTAATCCCTGCAATGAGTAAAGCAAAGTGGAATATTAAGATTGAGTTTCACAAGGCTTCATGTCATTTTAAACCTGAATTAAAATATACAGTCTTTAGCAAAAAAGTAGGTGGTATTGAAGAAGCTCCCACTACTCCAACAATCGCTCACGGTTTTTAAGTAAAACAAAAAGATATAACCATGGATATTAATTTTTACCATATTACAGAAATTGCCAGTTGGGTTTTTCTTGCCTATGGATTGATTATATGTTCTGGTTATGTATTCTCTGCCATATTTTCCCTCATCGAATTAAGAGATTATAAAAGGCGACACAATTTTCAGGATGAGATCGCATTGTTGCAGTCTTCTAATCTGCCTATGATCTCTGTCTTGGCGCCGGCTTATAATGAAGAAGCTAATGTTATTGAGAATGTGCGCTCGCTGCTAACTTTAAACTATCCTTCATACGAGATCGTCATAATAAACGATGGTAGTAAAGACAACACATTGCAGCGACTTATTGATACTTTTGATCTCGTTCCTGATGAACTTCTATATCCCAATTACATACCTACTAAAGAAGTTAGGAATATCTATGTATCAAAAAACAAAGCTTATAAAAGCATCAAGGTTATAGACAAAGAAAACGGCGGGAAGGCAGATGCTTTAAACACCGGGATAAATATTTGCAGCCATGAGATGATCTGCTGTATAGATGTAGACTGTATTTTAGAAAGAGACGCTTTACTTAAACTTATAAAACCGTTTCTCAATAACGAGAAAAAGGTAATCGCTTCCGGCGGAATTATACGTGTTGCTAACTCATGCATAATAGAAGATGGCAGAATTATAGAAGTAAAACTGCCTAACACTTTTCTCGCCAGAGCGCAGATTCTAGAATATTTCAGAGCTTTTTTAATGGGTAGAATGGCGTGGTCACGCGTTGATGGTCTTTTACTTATCTCAGGAGCCTTTGGCATGTTTGATAAAAAAACGGTTATAGAAGCCGGCGGTTACAATCCCAATACTGTAGGAGAAGATATGGAGTTGCTCGTGCGCATGCGTCGCATGATGCGCGAGAAAAATATTGATTACACCGTAGGCTTTGTACCAGACCCTTTGTGCTGGACAGAAGTACCACAATCCTGGAATATCTTACAAAGGCAACGCAACCGCTGGACACGAGGAACAGTAGAGACACTCTGGGCTCACAGAAAAATGATCTTTAATCCTAAGTATAAAATACTTGGGTTATTAAGTACGCCGTACTGGCTGTTTTTTGAGTGGTTAGCACCGATAATTGAGTTCGTAGGACTGATTTTTTTCGTCTTCCTTTTAATATTCGGGCAGGTTGACTGGGTTGTTTTCTCCATATTTTTTACGGTCGTTTATAGTTTTGCTATCCTATTTTCGGTAACGGCATTGTTTTTTGAAGAATTTTCTTTTCAGCAGTATACGAAGCCGGCTTACATGTTTCAGCTTATTAGAACAGCTCTTTTAGAGCCTCTTCTCTATCATCCCTTTGTGATGTGGGCAGCAATTATGGGAAATATCGATCTTATTCGCGGCAAAAAATCATGGGGACAAATGGTGCGTACCGGCTTAACAAATCCCGAAAAGAAAGTTGCTTAAAAGAAAACCTGACTTAATTTTGAATAAATCTATTACCCAATGACACTTACAATACTCAAGCGCAGACAAATACGATCATCAGCGCTTGTAATTTTCGGCATTCTTATTTTTACGACTTTTTCTTCTGCCTACGCACAAGATAATCTGGGCACAGATGAGCTGTATACAAAGGCACGCAAAACCGCTTTTGATGATGACAATTATCCTGAAGCAATTAGACTTACTAAAATGGCACTGGCTAAAAGCCCAGACTATTTAGAAGTGAGCGTATTTCTGGGGAGGCTGTACACATTTACAGACAGTCTGCAGCAGGCGCGCATGATTTTTAATGAGGTTTTGCAAAAGGAAGCGGGTCATCAGGAAGCATCTTTGGCCTACGGAAATCTTGAGTATTGGAATGATAATTCGCCACGAGCTCTTGAAATCGTAAACAACGGAATCGCGATACATCCCAAAGCTGAAAATCTATTATTGCTTAAAGCGAAAATTTTAAAAGATCTGGAAGAATACACAGCCGCGAGTGAAACGATAAATAAGCTCCTAAAAATAAATCCTAAACTCACAGCGGCAAGAGAATTGAACCAAACAATTCAGGTTATGTCTGCTAAAAATACAATTAGCGCTGCTTACGATTATGTATATTTTGATAAACGTTTTGATGATGCCTGGCATCTGGGAAGTATAAGTTACGGCCGCCAGACAAAATTAGGTTCTGTAACGGCGCGCTTCAACTACGCAAATAGGTTTAAAACCGATGGAACTCAATTTGAGATCGATATGTATCCTCGTATTTCAGATTTGTTTTATACCTATGTAAGCGGCGGTATTTCTAATAAAGATGGCATTTTTCCACATTATCGGGCTGGTTTTTCGCTTTATGCTAATTTACCGGCAGCATTTGAGGCAGATGCAGGCTTCAGGATGCTCGCTTTTGATGATCAAACATGGATCTATACAATAGGTGTAGGTAAATATTATAAGAATTACTGGTTTAATCTGCGTACATATCTTACTCCGTCAGACAGTTCAGTTTCACAATCCTATTCTTTAAACATACGTTACTATTTAGGTGGTGCAGATGATTACATCAGTTTTAAAATAGGTACCGGTATCTCACCAGATGATAGTACAGATAATGTTTTGTACAGCTCTGCAAACACATACAAATTAAAATCACATAACGTTGCTTTAGGTTACAGCGCGATATTTAATGATACTAATGTTATCTCAGTTCAACTGTCGCTCGACAATCAGGAATATGCAAAAAGTACACGCGGCAATCAAATATCTTTTGGTTTAGGCTATTCTAAAAGATTCTAACAAATGGTAAAGAAGATATTTTTTGCAATTATTATCTTCATTGTTATTATTCCACTTGGCATGTGGGCTGCGTGGTTTTTTACGCCCAATCAAAAATTAGTAGTTGCAGTTATAGATAAATCTGTAATTACGCAGAACCGCGAAAAACACCTCTCACTAAACTGGGTTTTAAACAACAACAGAATTACTAAAACCTCACATCAGGCCTATAACGCAAAAGCGGATTATTTTGGTTTTTTCCCCGAAGATGATGAAAATTACAAGATTAAAGGGCTTGAGCGTTTTACGCACACGCAATTAAAAAAATTGAGCAAAGATGCAGATGCTGTTTATTTTACAGACACGTATGGTGTTTACAGCAGCGACTGGTATAAAAAGGGAGATGGCGCGGGAAAGCCGGGATTGTTATATGGTGGCTTAAGCCAAAACGACGTCGATTTTCTAAAGCTGATGAAGAAGGAAAAGAAGTTAATTCTTGCCGAATTCAATACCATAGGCTCCCCAACTTTAAGCGAAAACAGACATGAATTTGAAAAATTGTTTGGTCTTAAATGGACAGGCTGGACGGGACGATATTTTGATAATCTGGATAAAGACAGAAACAGCGATATCCCGCAATGGATGGTTACCAGTTATGAATCCACAAACGGTACAAAGTGGAATTTTAAAAAATCAGGAATCATCTTTGTGGGAAAAGAACAACAGGTTATCGTTCTCGAGGAAGGGACTGATCTAAATCGCTCAATGCCTTTTATAAAAAGCACAAAAAATGCCCGGAAAAATCTTTCGCTGCCAGCGGAAATAAAATATCCATTTTGGTTTGATGTGATGCAACCAGATTTAGCGATAAACACGATTGCCGCATCCTTTGATATTGACGTGAATGCTAAAGGCAAAGCTTTATTAGCGCAACACAACATTCCGTTTAGTTTTCCTGCCGTAACCAGTCACACCGGTTCTGACTACGATTTTTACTACTTTTCAGGCGATTTTAGTGATAATCCGGTAAATTTTAAAAGCTCTTATTTTAAAGGGATTTCCGCTTTTAAAAGTCTTTTTTACGACGACCGCCAACCGCTGGAACGAGCAAGTTTTTTCTGGAAATTCTACCGCCCAATGCTAGGCAGTATTCTTAAAAATCAGAAGGCTAAATTGTAGTTATTTCTGGCTGGTATACTTGGTGTAAATAGAGTCTGGAATAATTTTAAAGCCGTTTGTGATCTTGTTATTTTTCAGCTTAAACGCATTAAAAGCGCTAATTAATTGCTCTTTTTTGGCTTTATCATCTATTGGGGTTTCATTCATATTTTCATCTAACCTAAAGAGATTATTTCCGTTAAGGTGATACTCACCCATTACAAAATCTATCATGCTGGTTTTTGTCTGCATAAGGGGGATTTTATGCCTGTTTTGGAAGGTTTTTGTAGTATCAAGCCCCTGCCCCATCCAGCTCTCAAATTCTGGTGTTTTAATCTTATAGTTGGTTTTTAAATAATTGATAAGACTGGGTGCGATATCAAAATGACTGGAAACCGATGCCATTACTTTTGTGCGTTTTAATAAAGGCGAGTAAATAATTAGCGGAACATGATAACGATCTATTTTTGTACTCAGCGGAATTTCAGGAATACGGTGATCTCCCGTTATTACGAAAATAGTATTCTCAAAGTCAGACCTGTTATGATATTTCTTAAAGAAATCTTTTAGCGCATCATCTGCATATAAAATGGTGCTGTACTGCTTTTTATAATTTTCGCGCTCAGCTTTTTCTGCCGTATTCAGATCCATTTCGCTTAAGCGTTTTTCAAAATAATCGTTGTATTTGTTTTCCTCCTTAATTAAAAACGGACTATGGGTAGCAACCGTGAGAATCACACTTAGCGCAGGTTTATCACTTTTATCTGAATTTCTCTTTTCAAAATAGTAATCAAAAACTTCTTTATCACCGTAACCCCAGGTAAAGCCGTTATGCTCAGGCAATTTTTGATATGTGGCAGGAAAAGTCGCTTCATCATTGATCTCAGCAACATTATTTTTTTGAAGATACAGCTTCATATTATCAAAGCCAGAATCGCCGCCGTAGTAGAAAGATGTCTTATAGCCAATATTTTCAAGCACATTAAAAAGTGATAATTGGTCAGGCATATTTTCTCCCATAGCCAGGTAACCATTTTTGCTAAAAGGCAACGAACTCATTAAAGACGGCAACACAGCAAACGTACGGCCGCCGTCGCTTAAGAAGTTTTTCCAGTACAAACTCTTTGTAGAAAGTGAATCGAGAAATGGGGTGAAACTGCCCAAATAAGCATCTTTGTTGGAGAAAGCCCTGCCTAAACCTTCAACCAGAATGATAACAATATTGGGAGCTTTTTCTTTAGGTTGAAAAAATGGTGAGAGCACATCTGTCGTATCTGCTCTGTGCAAGAAAGGATAATCACGATCTACATATTCAAAACTTTCGCCTTCATTGATATCTGCCAGATAACTGTCTGCGTAAATATCAACCTCATATTCTGGTTTGAATAAGTAATCATCTACAGAGCCGTAAAATATTTGAGATTTATTGGTAACGATATTAGATGCAAAATCAGAATCGAGATCAAAATTATTAGCGCTTTTAACACTGCCAAAACTGAGCAGAACCAAAGAAACCATCGGCAAAAAAATCGCCAAATATTGGTTCATTTTTAGCCTTTTTGGTATAAAAATCAAGGCTAATATTAAAGGCGCAATCACCA
This sequence comes from Leeuwenhoekiella sp. A16, assembly GCF_047946675.1. Classification (GTDB taxonomy): domain Bacteria; phylum Bacteroidota; class Bacteroidia; order Flavobacteriales; family Flavobacteriaceae; genus Leeuwenhoekiella. The sequence continues at coordinate 3,014,006 of NZ_CP172313.1, read as the reverse complement.
GAAGAAATACAAAAACTGAAAGAAAGCTCACACTTCCTGAAGCTCCCACAGTTTGTGAAATATCTGTGTATGAATACCCAAAAAGGTCAGCTCCCAGCGTTACTAAAGCCTCATTAAAATAATTGATTAGGAGTAGATTAATACAAAAAAAGAGAATCAAAAATACCGAAGCGCTAATCTGCGCGATCCTTTTGGAAAACAAAGAAACGAGTAAAAATACCAACGTAAAAGGAAGCAGACATTTTAACCACAATTGCAGATCTATAAACCAACTTATCGCAAGTAATTTAAAACTACCCTGTGGTAAAGCATGGCTGTAAGCATAAACAGACAACTCAATTATCCGGTAAAAAAGCATGAAAATCAGCCAGATTATAGTAAAAATCGCAGCAGATTTTAAGGCGAAAAGCACCTTCTCTAAAATACTATTTTTCTCAGGAGTAGAATCTTGATCCATCATTGATTTAGGAAAATGATCAGGACAAGATAAAGGTTGTTAGCGATTTAAAAAAATAAGATTATTCCTGTTAGCAAATTGTTTATTTACAAGCTTCAAATTATTATTTAGCTAAATATTTAGGTAGCCGTTAATTTTATGTAAACACAAAATTTATTTCTTCTTTATTGTTCTAATTTTAAAATACCAACTTTTAAATTTTATGTAATTAACCACTACTTCAAATGATTAAAAACTACACGCTTAAATTATTACAATTACTTCCTGTTGCTTTTGTTTTTTCGCTCGTTTTACAAGCCGAAAATTCGCTCGCTCAAACGCAGGAACCACCAGCGCTTTCTGCAATAAAAGAAGCTGATTTAAAAAAAGACCTGTTTGAAATGGCAAGCGACTCGATGCGCGGGCGCCGTGCAGGAACTTTAGATGAATTTCGCGCTGCGGCCTGGGTCGCTCAACAAGCTCAGGAAGCCGGCCTTGAACCGGCTGGTGATGATGGAACTTACTTTCAATTCTTTAATTTAAAAAGGACTACAGTTTCAACAGAAAGTGAAATTTCCCTTAACGGAAAAAAACTTGAAATGTGGAAAGAAGCCTGGGTAACTGCACCAACTGAAGCTTCTGTAAAATCGGCTGTAACCTGGCAAAAATCGCTCGCAGACACCACAAAATCCCTTTCGGGGAAAGTAATCGCGATGGATTTAATCCCGCCGTCCCCCCTTCCAGCAGAAGGGATGAGCCTTTGGGTTTACCGATATGCTTTATCTGCAATACGCCAGCAAGCCGGCCAACTCATAAAACAAGGGGCTGCTGCAGTTATTCTGGTAGCAGATTCTACTGCACAGTCGCAAATAGGATTCTTTGGTCACGGTTTTGAAGAAGGTCGTTACCAGATAGAAGGTATGAATCCACCAGATACTAAAGCTGCTCCCGTAGTTTTAGTCGGCTCTAAATTTAAAGATGAGCTAATGAGTGAAAATACGGAAATTTCGCTACAGCTGGGTGTGAATATTTTTGATTATCCTTCAGAAAATGTAATCGCAAAAGTTCCCGGTACAGATCCTGAACTTAAAAACGAATATGTACTTTTTAGCAGTCATCATGATCATGACGGTGTAGGTGTTCCTGATAAAGATGGCGATTCTATATGGAATGGTGCAGATGACAATGCTACGGTTTCTGTTGCTTTGCTGGCAATAGGAAGAGCATGGAAAGCTAACCCCGGTAAACGCAGCGCTCTTTTTGTATGGCACGGCGCAGAAGAACGTGGTCTTTTAGGTTCGCGCTATTTTGTAAGACATCCTGTGGTAAAAAAAGAAGCAATAGTCGCTGTTCTTAATGGTGACATGATAGGCAGAAATGACCCTGATTCTGCAGCTTTGCTGGGTTCTATAGAACCGCATCGCAATTCGCAGCAACTTGTAGATATGGCGATGAGCGCAAATGATGAACTTACCCATTTTAAGGTAGATACTTCATGGGATGCAGAAGAACATCCTGAGCACTGGTACTTCCGCAGCGATCATTTACCGTATGCGCAATGGGGAATTCCGTCACTTATGTTCACTACTTTGTTGCATCCTGATTATCACACTCCGCGCGATGAACCCGAAGGCATAGATATAACCAAGCTTACTAAAATGACAAAGTGGATGTACGGTACAGGCTGGAAAGTTTCAGAAAGTACAGCTGCGCCTGCTTTAGAAGAATAGATTTTATCAATTGCTTAACAACTTTATACAGGTTTGGGTTTATAGATTTCACTAACTTGAACCTGCTTAAAAAGGCAATAAAAAGATTCATATGATGAATCGTAAAAAAATTCTATCAACCTTTGGCTTGGCCGGATTATTTTTGGCTTTGCCAAAGGTTGCTAACGCGAAACAAATGGAAATCAAACAGTTTCATTTTAAAGACGACGGTAAGATACCCAATAGTAAATATCCCCTTTTAGTCTATAAAAACGCCTTTTCTGAACGAAATTCCGCCGGCGCGAAATGGCTGGAAGACACCTTTGCGTCTAATAACTGGACGAATTCCTGGAGAAATGGTATCTATGACTTTCACCACTACCATAGCACTTCACATGAAGTTCTCGGGGTTTATTCCGGCGAAGCTTTAGTTCATTTAGGTGGAGAGCAAGGCGAAAAAGTAAACATAGAAGCAGGAGATATTGTCATTATTCCGGCAGGTGTTGGTCATAAAAATTTGGGCAGTACTGATTTAGGAATTGTGGGCGCTTATCCTGATGGTAGAAGCTGGGATATCAATAAAGGTCTAGCAGGAGAAAGACCAGCTGCAGATAAAAACATAGCGGCTCTGCCAATCCCGGAAGCCGATCCTCTTTCTGGTAAGGAAATGTCAGAGTCATGGACCAACGCATAAATCAAGAATCATCACTAACTAACTATAATAAAACATGACCAAATATCTATTTTCGACTAAAAATTTTATTTATCTCACCTGTTTGTCCTTAGCGACATTAACAGCTTGTAAGAACGATGCAACAGATAAATCTGAAACTTCAGATGAAAAATCTAACCTTGCAATAAGTTCTAACAATGCAGATCTTACAGTACCTGAAGGGTTTGGTGTGATTAAAGTCGCAGATTCTTTAGGTGCAGCAAGACATATAGCTGTAACAAAAGAGGGCGGAATTTATGTAAAATTAAACCAACCTAAAGACAGTAAGGGAATTGTTTATCTTCAGGATACTAATGGTGATGGTGTGGCAGATTCAACCAGCACCTTTGCTAATTATGGCGGTACTGGTATTTATTTAACTGACGGTAATCTGTATGCAACTTCAGACCAGGAGATTTTTCGCTATAAGCTTGATGCTGATCAAAAAGTAACTAATCCTGAAAGTCCGGACACAATTGTAACTGGTCTTATCAATCGCAGACAGCATGCGTCTAAATCAATTACGCTTGATGGTGCTGGCAATATTTATGTAAACATTGGCGCATATTCTAATGCGTGCCAGGTACAAAGCAGAACGCCTGGTTCACCGGGAATGCAGCCCTGCCCTATTTTAGATTCTGCCGGCGGGATCTGGAGATTTAATGCAGACCGATTAAAACAAACTTATGGCGATGGTACACGCTATGCTACCGGACTTAGAAATGTGGTAGGTCTTGACTGGAACACACAAAATGACAAGCTTTTTGTGATGCAGCATGGTCGTGACCAATTGCACACTCTTTTCCCTGATCTTTACGATGAAAAAACTTCTGCCGTTCTTCCTGCAGAAACAATGTATATGTTGAATGAAGGAGACGATGCCGGCTGGCCTTATATTTATTATGATCAACAAAAAGAAGAGAAAATAGTTGCTCCGGAATATGGTGGCGATGGTGAGAAAACAGGCGGTGAGAATGCAAATGACCCCGTTGCTGCATTTCCTGGTCATATGGCACCTAATGCTTTATTGTTTTACACGGGAGATATGTTTCCTGAACGATATAAGAATGGGGCTTTTATAGCATTTCACGGATCATGGAATCGGGCACCTGAACCACAAGAAGGTTATATGGTAGCATTTGTTCCATTTGAAAACGGAAAACCAAGTGGTGAATATGAGGTTTTTGCTAACGGTTTTGCCGGTATGGAAAGAGTAGAATCTCCCGGTGACGCAGCTCACAGACCAACTGGTTTAGCGCAAGGTCCTGATGGTTCTCTTTATGTTTCTGATGATACGGGCGGAACAATTTATCGTATAGTTTATAATCAAAAATAAACTTGCGATCATGAAAATTAGAATAGTAGCGCTGCCAATTCTAGGCTTAGCTTTTTTAATGCTTATTGGTTGCAATGGCGAAAAAAAGAAAAACACAGTAACTGAATCTGATGTAGAAATTCAGGAAACTACTTCTTCTGCTCAAACTACTGCAAAGGAATCACAAAAGGAAATACCAGCCTTTATGGAAGCAGGTAAAACTGTTTACACACAAAACTGTTTGGTTTGTCATCAATCAACAGGTAGTGGCGTTCCAGGCTTAAATCCGCCGTTAAAAGACACAAAATACGTTCTGGGTGAAAAAAATCAGCTAATAAGTATTGTATTAGATGGCTCTAATGAAGGACTGGTTGTGAAAGGCTCGACTTTCGCGAATGCGATGCCTCCTTTTGCTTCTCTAAGCAATGAGGATATCGCTAATGTGACATCATACATCCGTAATAGTTTTGGCAATAAAGCTGAACCAATTACGCCTGAAGAAGTTGAAACTGTACGCACGCAAACCAAGTAGAATTTTAAAATGAAAATAAAAAATGGAATATAGAAAACTAGGAAACACAGATCTAAATGTTTCAGCAATAACCTTTGGTGCCTGGGCTGCCGGAGGATGGATGTGGGGCGGCACAGAACGTAAAGATGCTATACGTGCAATACAAGCAGCTTATGATGAAGGTGTAACTTCTATAGATACAGCTCCTGTCTACGGCATGGGTACAAGTGAAGAAATAGTTGGCGAAGCTATAAAAAATTACTCCCGCGATAAAGTGCAAATACTAACAAAATTTGGAATGCGTTGGGATGTTCAAAAAGGCGATTTTTCCTTTCACAGCAAAGATAACAGCGGTAAAGAAATCGATTTGTACAGATACGCCGGTAAAGAAAGTGTTATTAAAGAAGTTGAGGACAGTTTAAAACGTTTGGGCACAGATTATATTGATCTGTATCAAATACATTGGCCAGATACTACAACTCCTATTCAGGAAACTTTTGAAGCTGTTGCGAAACTAATTGAGCAGGGAAAAGTGCGTTATGCAGGAGTTTGCAACTACAATGTAGAGCAAATGAAAGAAGCTGAAAAATACGTGAATTTAGCATCAAATCAAATTCCATTCAGTATGGTAAATAGAGCTGTAGAAGATGAAGTTGTTCCTTATTGCATTGAGAATAACAAATCAATATTAGCTTACAGCCCAATGGAGCGTGGTCTTCTTACAGGAAAAATAAAGCCTGGCCACGAATTTGCAGAAGGTGATCACCGTGCCAGCAATAAATATTTTACTGACGAAAGTATTAAAAAGACTAATGGCTTTCTTGACAAAATAAAACCTATAGCTAATGAGAAAAATGTGAGTCTGGCTCAGCTTGTTCTAAAGTGGACGATTGAACGTCCCGGAATAACAATAGCATTAGCAGGTGCCCGTGATGAAAGCCAGTCTGTGCCAAATGCAAAGGCAGCAGATATTAATTTATCTGGAGATGAAATTGAATTTATTAATAAAGAATTGGAAAAAATTAGCTAATTCGTTCAGTAATGACTTTTTTCAGAATCGCGTCAACGCAGTTAATACCGTCGATCGCGGCAGAAATAATTCCACCGGCATAACCGGCGCCTTCACCACAAGGGTATAGACCTTTAATGTGAATGTGCTCCAGCGAAACTGGATCACGTGGAATAGAAACAGGAGAGGATGTTCTACTTTCAGGTGCATGTAAAACTGCATCGTTAGTATAATATCCTTTCATTTTTTTACCAAAGGCAATAAAAGCTTTGCGCAAGCGTTTCGCAATAAGCGGTGGCAGAACTTCATTTAAATCTACAGAAACAATCCCTGGCTGATATGAAGTTTTCGGGAAATCGTTAGAAACGCGTTTTTCCACAAAATCAATCATGCGTTGTGCCGGTACACGCTGCGTTTTACCCGCAGCTTCCCAACAAGCTCGTTCTACTTCTTTCTGAAAATCGAGACAAACAAAGGGATTATCGGGTGAAAAGTTAGGTAAATCGGCTGGTTCTATACTCACCACAATTCCCGAATTAGAATACGGATTGTTGCGTTTGCTTGGGCTCCATCCGTTTGTGACGACCTCTTCCTGATTAGTTGCGCATGGAGCGATAATGCCACCCGGGCACATACAAAAAGAATAAACTCCTAAGCCATCTACCTGTTCCACCAGACTGTAAGAAGCCGGCGGTAAATATGGATTGTCATTATCACCATAATATTGAATGGAATCAATTAAGCTCTGCTGATGCTCTATACGCACACCCAAGGCGAAAGCTTTGGCCTCTATTTTAATTCCTTTTTTGTGAAGCAGATAAAAAATATCCCTTGCTGAATGACCTGTGGCCAAAATCACCTCATCAAAAGAAAGCCAATTTTCATCATTTATTTGAATCGCTTTTATTTGATTATTTTCAATTTGAAGATCTGTGAATTTTGAATCAAAATGCACTTCTCCACCCGCTTCGATAATAGCTTCACGCATAGCGGTTATTATCTTAGGTAACTTATTTGTACCAATATGTGGATGTGCATCGACGAGAATATCTGGATCTGCACCAAAATGTACAAACCACTCCATTGCCTTTAATACATTACCTCGTTTTTTAGATCGCGTATAGAGTTTGCCATCAGAATAAGTTCCTGCTCCGCCCTCGCCAAAACAATAATTAGATTCCGGGTTTACAGTTTGTTCTTTATTGATTTTTGCCAGATCACGTCTTCGCGAACGCACATCTTTTCCTCTTTCGAAAATAATTGGTTTTAATCCGCCTTCTATTGCGCGTAAGGCAGCATATAATCCTGCTGGACCCGCTCCTATAATCGCGATTTCTTTCGCAGAAGCGACGTTTTTGGGCACAAAAGGGGAGATTTTTACCCGATTTTCACCGATTTTCCACAACTCTACCTGTAGCATAAGCTTAACCGGTTCATTGCGTGCATCTATAGAACGCTTTCTTATACGCCAGTCCTGAATCTGAGACTTTCTAAATTTGGATTTTTCAAGTGCAAGTTCAAAAATGTAATTATGATCTTCCTGTTGCTGCGGTAAAATAGAAATCTGAACAAGCCTACTCATTACAAAAGTGGATTTTTGGGTGAGGAAAGTAATCTTTAATTCTGACCTTTTTTCTTCCGCTTGAGCTGCATGGGTTTCCTGTAAGCTTTAAACTTTTCAACCCTCTTTGAAATAAATAAACTTATCAAATAGCAGGTTATTAAGCCAATAGCAATAGCCACATAATCAGTTACAATACCATCAAGTGCAATACAAATAATAATCGCCAGCACACTGAAAGCATTTACAAAAAGAGAAATCTGGTGATGCTTTAAACCCAGCCTTAATAGCAGGGAATGAATGTGGAGTTTATCTGGTGAAAAAGGAGAACGCTTTTGCATTAACCTAATTATCATAATACGGGAAGTATCAAAAATGGGATAGATAAAGAGAACCATCGCAAGGCTTACAGAATTATCTATTTTGAAATCTGCATAAGAGGGTAAACCTTCATTTACTTTTAAAAAAGTGACCAGCATTACCGCACAAAAGAAACCTATGAATAGAGATCCTGTATCACCCATAAATATTTTAGCGGGATGCCAGTTAAAACATAAAAAGCTAATAATTCCCCCCGACATGGCCGCGCACAGTAAAGCAATGTTAGTAAAGCCTGTAATGTAGAACCATACACCCAGAAAAAGTGTGCATAGTAATGCTATTGATCCTGCCAAGCCATCTATACCGTCTACCAGATTAAAAGAGTTTGTGAGCCCCACTATTACAAACACAGTCATTGCAAAACTCAGCCATTCTGGAAATATGATATCAAAACCAAGACTATAAAATGAAGTAATGTAAATTTCGCCTAATCCTACAACCACCCCAGTCGCAACAATTTGTATTAAGAACTTTATAGTAGAAGACAATTCTACCATATCATCTCTAATACCTGTTATTGCTAACACTACAAGAGCGAAAAACATGTACTTGTACTCACCAAAGAACTCCATGGGAGTCCAGATAAATGCAGAAAGCATAAAACCTACAAATACGGCTACGCCCCCCATAGTGGGAATATTGCCAACATGTAATCTTCTTCCGCCAGGAACGTCAACAACCTTCCTACCTAGAATAATTCTAATTATCTCAGGGAGTGTAATTAAGCCAATTACTAACGCTGTAAAAAAAGCAAAAAATATAAGTATGAGTGGTGTCAATATAATAGCTTATTTAGTAAAAAAGATGGCAAATATAGAAATTATATCCAATATTAATTATCTTGAGATTCTGTATGATCCCTTATAGTATTATCATCATCATGACACGATAGCTTATAATAAAATTAAAGCTGCTGGTCTGCATAAAAACAACTTTTTTACGCTATGATACCATAGTATATTATAGAGTGTTTTTATCAGTTTAAATCAAATATAATTTTTAACCAGTTTTTTAGACTATATTTCATTTTAATTGCCTCATCTACTTTTTGATAATCGGATTGTAAGAATTCATCAGGTATGCGGATATCTTTTCTATCAACTACACAAATATTAGAACTATTATAAAAATCATAATCTACGACTTCTTTATTGGTAGTGATTAATTTTTTATCTGCTCCTAACATTTCTATAGTTCTCATTGTAAGACCAGACTGGTCAGGATGTTCAATATCAATAACTATATCTGATTCATCTAAAATTTTAGAAATCTCATTATTATTTAAAGGCTTAAAATTTATATCAGTTCGCTCAATAACTCTAAAATTTTTATCGGTTATTTGCTTAAGTTTAAACAGTATTCTATCAGGACAATAAAAAAACTGATATGTTTTAAATCCTTTTTTTCTTATCTGATTTGAAATTTCTGTTACAACTGGATAACGATCACTGTGAACAGTACCAAAGAAACACGTTTTATAAGGCTTATCCTCTTTAAAATTCCCTTTGCCACATTGATTTTCAAATTCTTCTATAAAAAATAAAGGTAGGAATTCAATTTTAGAATCAATAGCTCTATCCCTAGCGTCAAATGTGAAAAACCTGTCTACTAAAGGAAGCATAAAATTAGACTTTTTCTTGTTCTTTACAGAATCCCACATATATGTCAAAAACTCTGCCTGGGGATTTTTGTTTTTGAAATTCTTAAAAATAGAATGGGTAATTGTTTCTGGATTTACAAGAAAGATGTAATCAAATTTTATATTTTCAGTTTCTTTTATAATTCTATCGTAGTGATTCTTAATTCTCTGTCCAATTAAGAATTTAAAATTGAGACGTATAAAAACTTTACTAAAAAAAGAATTTGAAGGTCTCTCATCATGCCATATCACATAACCTCCTAAATCTTCTAATGCTTTTTTTATTTTTTTTTCATAACCAAAAAATTGAGGGGAAAGAAATAAGATATTTTGTCCTTTGAGGCTTTTCATAATTATTTTAACAAACCTTTTTCTTTCATTTCATTAATCGATTTATCATAGGAATCGCTCTTTACTTCCTGACTATTTACCCAATTAACAAAATTATTAATGCCCGTTTCAAAGTCAACTTTTGGATAAAATCCTAAATCATTTTTAATCTTTGCAAGATCAGCATAATTATCTTTAATATCACCTAATCTAAAATTTCCAGTGACTGATATATTGACATCTGAAGCATATGCATTTTTAAGAGTTGTTGCCACTTTTAAAACATTTGTACGTTCGCCTGAGCCGACATTGTATATTTGATAATCAGCGGCATCATTTTCAAGTCCCAAAATGGTTGCATCCACTACATCATCAATATAGACAAAATCTCTACTTTCTAAACCATCTTCAAAAACATTGATATTATTACCATTTTTAATACGTGTAGAGAAAATCGACAATATCCCTGTATAAGGATTAGACAATGATTGTCCTGGACCATAAACATTTTGATATCTAAATGCCACCGCTGGAATATTTAAAGATTTACCTATGACCAAAAACATTTGTTCTTGAACTTGTTTAGTAATACCATATATTGAAGAAGGATGAATTTTGCTTGCCTCGTCTGTTGGCATCAATTCTACTTCTTTGCTGCAATATGGACATTTGACCTCAAAGTCTCCATGAAGCATATTCTCTTCATTTCTTTCAGTAGGGTAGATTATACCATGTTTTTGGCATTTATATTTGCCCTCACCATAAATGGAACGTGAGGAAGCCACTATAATTTTTTTTATATTATGGGTATCATTGGCTAAAATATCTAACATTAGAGAAGTACCTTGTATATTAACATCAGTATATTTCCCTATTTCATACATCGATTGCCCTGTTCCCGTTTCAGCTGCATAATGAATAACAGCATCTATTCCTCTTAATGCTCTTTTCCAATCTTCTTTTTTAGTAACACTACCATGAATAAAGTTTACTTTGTTCTTTATGGACATGTATAAAGCAGAAGATTCCGGATCTTCTCCATGTATTTGCGGAGATAGGTTATCTAGAACTGTTATCTCATAACCTTTATTGATTAATTTCAGTGATAAATTTGAACCTATAAAGCCTGCGCCTCCTGTAATAAGTATTTTTTTCATTTATGTTTTATCTTAAAAAATCTCCTTTGTTATTTGTTTTTTCCCACTGTTGATTTTCAGGATTATATCTTTTAACTATTTTAGCTGGTGCCCCTACAATCACACAATAATCAGGAAATTGCCCTCTTACCACTGCATTTGCGCCTATAATGCATTGTTTGCCTAAAATTGTTCCTGCCTGAATGGTCACCCCATAACCAATGAAGCAATTAGAACCTACTTGGGTTTCTGAAAATTTCATGGGCTGATCCATAATATGGACATCAACCTGATTGAAAGTATGTTCCGTATTAGTAATAAAAACATTGGCTGAAATAGTGGTATTTTCTCCTATGGTTAACTCTCCATCAGAAATAGCATGAAAATTTTGACCAATTGAAACATTGTTCTGAATATTGATCGAACCCATATCATTTAAAATTTCAAATCTGAAGTGGGGAAAAATTCGTACCCGTTTACCTAAGAAAACACGTTTAGCTCTAACTATAAATAGTGGATGACCTATATAACTCATGTTGCCAATTTTACCAAATATGAGTTTATAGCAAATTGCTCTTAAAGCCCAAAAATATCTTTTATCGAGAATAATATTCATCCATTAATTCATTTGCTACCATTTTACTTCCTTTAAGATTCTCATCCCTAAAATGACCATCGATTAAATAATTATAAAAAAAATAATAAAGAAATTCATCGACCTTCTGCTTATCTGGCCTCCAATTTCTTGAAAGCTCTAAAGCCGCACTTAAATTAGAGTGTGGTTTAATGCAAAGTTCAGGACGGTCATAATAAGCATTGCCGAGAACAACCACAGGTTTGTATAACGCAATGGCTTCAACCCCTACGGTAGAATTATTAACTATTACGACATCTGCCATTTGTAGTTGAACGTTTAAAGCCGTTTCATTATCAATAGGAATGTTATGAGCTTTTATAAAATTATAGAGGTTATCTTCATACCTTCCTTTAAACAAAGGATGCTCTCTTATGACTAACTTTGAATTCGCTGGTAGCGCCTTATAAACTCCATTAACTATATCATGATGATTACTATAATCTGGGCTATGATAAACCATATTAACATCAACAGGTACTTGAAGAATTAAAAGAAAAAAAGTTATTTCACTACTCTTGGTTTCGGCTTCAATTCTAATGTCCTCATAAACAATACTTTTTGAAGTACTATTGGGAGCTACAAATATATCAGAAGGCATAAATCCTACTGAACTCAATAATGTTTGCAGTATAAAGTCACTTCCTCTATAAATAGGGGATCTCTTGTATTTTTGTGACCGTTCTCTTTGTAAAAATTGCAGAATTAAACCTGCCAGATTTAGCTCTGCATTTACAGCTATCTCTTTTTTTCTAATCGTTGCATTTGTATTAACACCCTCAGTATCTAAAATGGTAGTACCAAATGGACCCTGTTCAAAATAATAAATTTTGATACCCAGCCTTACTGCTAAAATGTTTAAAATTTCTATCACCATTCGGGAATCCCCACTCAGTATTAGCACATCGGGTTTATTATGTTCTAATTTTTTTTCCCAATAATCTATCGCCGCAATTGCCTGCAACAGTAAAGCAGGTTTATATCTCGTGCCATTACATATTATATGATAGTTGATAACCCCTTCTAAATCAATACCTTTGTAAATTTTAGATGAATCCAGTTTTTTTTTATAACCCTCTCTTGATAATAACCCCCTTATATAAATTATCATTGAACACCAAGAAGCCTCATGACCCCGGATCCAAAAATATAAAGCACCACTAAAATAAAGGCTATGGTATCTAAACTCAATAGTAGATGTTTCACGCTTAAATTCTTTTTTAACACCTAAAAAAAAACGTGCAAAATCATCATAATATCCTATAGCTAAAACCTTCATTTTATAATTCTTTGAAAAAATTCAGTCTGAATTTATAAGGCAACAAGTTTCTTTCTTCCCCAAGTAAATATAGAACACTACCTGTTAAAATTAGACTCAAAATTACAACTGAGCAATAAACTAATATTTTAGACTCCTTTGCAAATATTCTAAGTAAATAAGAAAAGAGAATCACATTACCAAAAAATAAATAATATTCAATTCTTGAAAATAATGTTGTTGATAGCATAAGAATTGAAACTAAAGATGAAAAAAACGTCAAGTTTACAAAAAACAAATCATTTTTATCATTAATAATTTTTTCTTTATTACAGAATAGCAAAAAGAAAATACCAATAAGCAAAAGTATAAATAGATGACTCCCCAAATTCATAGGTTCAAAAAATCTTAAATATCTTTCGCTTAAGTAACCTGACGAAATACCGCTTATACTTAAAGCTAGCAAAAATAGATTTTGAATCCTATTAATCGCATATATAAGTAATGTAAGAAGAAAAAGTGTCATATAGATTCTCTTTCTATACTCCTTCATTAAAACAAAATATAAAGGGATTGTCAAAACAATAGAAATGTGAAAAAAAGCTCCAAATAAAATGGTAAGCAAAAATAGTTTAAGGCTTCTTTTTATTATAAAAGGTATAGACATTAGAAAAAATCCTACTGCAAATCCTTGCCTCACAATGCCGCTTAAAATACCAGAATAGATATTGATCAAAAGTAAAAGAACAAGTATTGAGATTACATAATTCTTGGAGTATTTAGAAATTAGCCAAATAAATACTCCTATAAGAAAAAATGTTTGTATAAAAATAACAATCTGAAAATTAAATCCCAGATCTCTTGATATTGAATTTAAAAGTAAGTAACCTTTTTCCAGGCCCACATATCCCTCTCCAACTGATTTAAGATTATGAATTTTATTAAAAATAATTTCATACGTATTATAGTCTCTACCAGCATCGAATCGGATACCATAAAAAATTATAAGAATAACACCACTTATGAATAAATGAAAATTTCTAATATATTTATTATCCAATCCATGGATATTAAGGGCGATTACTAAAAGATAAACGAATAAATAGTAGGACATTTTTAATACATCTCTTAACGCATAAAATTCTAAAAATCAATGTGCTTTAATTACGTTACATAATTTTTCTCTTAAATCCTTATCAAAAATCCAAAGTAAGCAAAAATAAAAAAGGTAGCCTAGGCAAAGTGGTATTGTAACTTGATACAATTTCGGAAGGTTAGCTAAAAAGGTCTTTACTTGTTCCATTATAAATATTGCTATTAAAAAATAAATAACTATATAAAAAAACTGATATTGAAAAATATTAAGTTGGTGCCTTTTATATAATATAAAACTACCTAAAATTTTTGTTACCAATAAAGAAAAGATAGTTGCTATTGAGGCTCCAAGAATACCGTATTGGGGTATAAGCAAATAATTTAATACGGCATTCATTATTATACTAAGTAATAGTATACGAACAGAAATTTTTACACTACCCACCATATTAAGTATCTCTACAGGACTCCCTAAAAAAACGAGCAACGCGTACCCTGAAGATAATATCATTAACGAAAAATCACCCTTCAAATATTCAGCTCCAAAAACACTAAGTATGAATTCTGGGAAAATTATGAATGGTATTAATACGCCCAAGGATAGAATTACGGCCAGTTTTAAATTAGCCTTGTACTTCCTTAAAACATTATTATCCTTTAACATCATTTTTATTACCGGCTCAGAAGATTTGACCAGAGCGGTATATGGAAAAAGTATTACCAAAGTCAGCAAAATGCAAACATCATATATTGCCACACTTTCATTGGTCGAAAGATTGCCCAACATCATAACATCCAGTCTACTTAGAACTACAAAAATAATGGAGCTAAGACCAAGTTGAAAACTATACGTAAATCTTTTAAAAAAATTAAAAAACTTCACATTAAAAACCTTTAATAAAAAAGGAAGTTTATATAGAAGAATAGCTATTAGTGCCAGCTGTGATAAAATCATAGCCCATGCTAGGGATTCAAAAGTGTGGCTAAAAATGGCAAACACAACAAAAAAAAGAGCTCGAAGTGCTCGCTGGGTAAAATTAGTTAAAGTAAAGCTGGAATTAATAGAGCCTATTGCACGGAGTCCTGCAATTCCTACATTAAAAAAACCCCAGAGCGGAATCATTAAAAGAGTCAAATGATAATTTTCCAGTTCTATATTTCCACTAAAGACTGTATCTGTAATAAATTGACCGAGAATATATAGTATAAAGGTTCCTGCAGATAATGTAAATAAAGAATAAAAACATTCTTCTATTATAAGTTTTTGTTTTTCTCCAGCCTCCAGTTCTTGACTATAATAAACAACTCCATTATCTCTACCAAAAACAAAAAATACAACAATTAACGAGACAAAAGAAAAGGCAAGCCTAAACTCACCATAGATCTCTGTATCAAATGTTCTTGTTATATAAACTGTGATGATGAACATCAAAAGAGTACCCAACACATTGGTAAACACTCCAGTCATTACATTATTAAAACGCTCTAGTCTCACAGGAAACTATTGTGTAAAATAAGTAAGAGCCTTATTATAATCTTCAACAGTGTCTATTCCTAAAGATTCCTTTAGTGATTTCACCATTTTAATCTTATATCCATTTTCAATAACTCTCAGCTGTTCCAATTTCTCTAGCTGTTCTAAAGGCGTTTGAGGCCAAGAAGCAAATTCTTTCAAAAATCTACTTTTATAACCATATATACCCAAATGCCTATAATATGGTGACGCCGAGATTTTCTTTTTATTGAAAATCTCCTCCCTATTATCCCTATCTAGTGGTATAACGCTTCTCGAAAAGTACATTGCATAATTATTTTTGTCAACTACTACCTTCACAACATTAGGATTTAGCAATTCTGAAACCGTACATATTTTATGCATAGCACTTACCATATTAGTATTTTTATCAAATGCCGCAAGAATATCTTCAATTAGCAAAGGTGATATAAATGGCTCATCTCCTTGTACGTTTACAATGATATCTGCTTTGATTCTTGAATTGACCTCAGCGATTCTGTCTGTTCCTGATTGGTGATTTATGTCGGTCATAAAAACATCTGACGTAAATTTTTTACAGTGCTCAAGAACTTTAAGAGAATCAACGGCAATTATTACACCTTTTATTCCTTTGACTTTTCTGCACTGCTCATAAACCCTCTGTATAACACTTTTACCCTGTAAATCCAATAAGATTTTATTAGGTAACCTAGAAGAGTTCAATCGTGCTGGAATAATAATATAATTATTCATTATTTTAAATATTAATATCATGTAATCGGACAATTCCTAGTAGGCCCTTGTTGGAGCCAACTAGCAGGGAAGTTATTTCCTTTTCTAACATCAAAAACTTAGCTTTTTCAAGTTTCATCTCTCTATTTACAAAAACAGGATTGATTGTCATTATATCAGTTGGCCTTAAATCAAAAAAATCCTTTTTGTAATGCTCAATAGCTCTTCTAAGATCGCCATCTGTTATTATCCCCTCAACATTATCTAGAGTTCCTACTATACACAATCCAGAGAGTCCGCTATTGATTGTATAAATACATGTTGCCATATCCGTATTCGAAAGTATAATAGGTATTTCTGTACTGCGCATATAATCCTCTACCTTTGAAAGGAGTCGTTTTCCTAAATTTCCACCAGGATGGTATTCTGCAAAATGTTCTTCTTTAAAACCTCTTCCTTCCATTAAAGCTATTGTAAGAGCATCACCCAATGCTAGAGTAAGTGTAGTAGATGTAGTAGGTGCTAATTTAAGGGGGCACGCTTCGGTTAATGGGCCTATATTGAGATGATAGGTTGAATTTTTTGCCAAAGTTGATTCCGGATTACTCGTTATGGATATAATAGATATTTTTTTATCTATAAAAAAGGGTAACATTTTTAATATCTCATCGGTTTCGCCACTATTTGTAATAGCAAGAATGATGTCATTCTTAGAAATCACGCCTAAATCACCATGAAAAGCCTCTGAGGGGTGAAGAAAAAAACTTGGAGTACCAGTACTGGCAAGAGAAGCAGCAATTTTATTCCCTATATGTCCGCTTTTACCTACACCCGTTACAATTATCTTACCTTTGGTATTTAAAATTATATCAACAACTTTAGTAAAACTATAGTCTATATTATTTCTTAAATTTAAAAGCGCTCTCCCTTCCAAATCTATTACCTCCTGAGCTATTTTAATAAAATTCACAATATTAAAAATTTTGGATTGTACTATTAAAACCTAACGTTGTTTATTCTCTTCCGAATTTACTTCTTATTAAGATTTGAAAATTCAACTCTTTAAAAGATACTTTACTATAATCAATTTTTATTTAAAATACACCCTAAATATTTGTGTCTATTTTATTTAAAAAGTAATGTAATCAACTATCATTTTTATGTGTTTCCGAAACTTCTCAGATAAACGTTTTTAAAATAGAGAAAGAAAACTATAATACACCCTGTAAAAATACCTAAAACAATTCCTAAAATTAAAATTGACCCTTTATTAGGGCTGTCCTTTTTTAGAGGTACAGAAACGGGTTCTATAATAGTAAAAACTGGTGTATCTTCTTTAACTTTAATTGATTGAGCTTCTAATTGTTTAGCTAAATCTGAAAAGACACTATATTCTAAATCATATTCAGATTCTAATTCTTCCAATTTCCTCTTTGCTAAAGAAGTCTCTAAATATCTATTACGATCTCTAAAAGCCGCAAGCCTATCACGAATAGAATTAAAAGATTTTTCTTTTTCTTTATACCGCTCTTTAATAAAATCTAATTGTTCTATCGCTTTTTGACTTCTAAAGTCTGATACATATTCCTGTAATAATTTCTGCACATGTTGTGCAAGTTGAGCTGCAGGCAAGGCTTCAGGCATCTTGCAGGAAATAGTTATTTCTCTACTATCTTCGTCTATACTTATCAATACTCTTTTCCTCAATATCCCTTTAAGATATTCCTCCTCACTCGAAAGAACGACTATATTCCCCTCGTTATTACCCCCTATAAATATTTCCTTTTGATCTTGATCATTAAAAATAGATGTCACCTTGTTAATAATGGATTTATCTTTTTTCTTTATGAAATAATTTGCAAAAGAAAGGGGCTCCTTAAAATCTTTAAAACTTAAGCTATCTTTAATTATTGTTCTTTCAAAAGGAATACTCTTTACTATTTTAGGGTATAAAGTTATAGGAACCTCATTATCAGGAGCAGAATTACTGAGATTAATTCCCGCAATAGCCGCAAGACCAGAAAGATTACTACCAAGACCTCTAGAGCTAGTCGTTTGAGGAATCATAATAGTAGATGATTTATATTCCGGCTTGGATATAAGTATCACTAAAATAGATAGGATAATACCAATAGTAACTGACCAGCCTATTATTCTTCTACCACTTAAAAAAATATGAAGAATAAAAAAGAGGTCTATCCCATCCTGTTTAGCCTCTATTAGACTTGATGTATTCTCTTTATCCATTAATTTGTAAATCGATCTATAATTAAACCAATTGTTCCTAATCCTGTAGTAATGGCAATCATTTCCTGAATAGAAAGCCCTCCATTTCTTTCAGGTTTTGGAGGTACTAATATTACTGCACCAGGCTCTAAGTTTGGATAATCCTTAAAAAATACCCAATTACGTGTAGCCTTCACATCACCGTTGGTATATATAACATACACTTTACTCTTTTTTGCATCAGTTGTGAAACCTCCGGAATTTATAATATAATCTTTCAAAGTTAAATTCTTATCATATCGAATTAGAGAGGGCGATAAAACTTCTCCTCTCACTTCGATTGTTTGTCTTTCAGATGGTATTGTGAGAATATCACCTTCCTGAAGAATAATATCGTATTTTGAATACTTTCCCCCATCAACTAGAATTTGTTTCAAATTTAAACCTATTCGAAAATCAGATTCTTCTTCTTGAACATCTACAATAGAATCTTGCTCTCCTATATTTTTTAGTAGTTCTTGTTGCTGATCCACATCTTTAGTATTTTTCTTTCTTACAAGAGTGGCTCCCTCAATATATGCATAGGGAGATAGTCCACCGGCATATTCTAATAGATCAGACACGCGATCATTTTTACTTGTAATAGTATAATTTCCCGGGTAACTCACTTCTCCTTCAACCTCCACTTCTTTCTGGGGAGAATATCCTTTTAAATATCTTACTGAAACATGATCAAAAGGCTTCAAACTAAACCCGACACCTGTTTCTATATCTAAATTATTAGTACTTGACCACTGAAAACGCTTGCTTAGAGTCTCAAAATTTCCATCTTCAAGACGTCTGGAAATGTCAATCACCCTCACATCTGCTCCCTCTTTAAACCCCCCTGCAATTGCAATGAGATCTTCAACCTTCAAACTATCAATATATTCAATTGTTTGAGGGTTATTTACCGCACCATTTATAGTTAAGGTCATTCTTTCACGTAGCGCATTTTTGTCGAAAACATATACACTATCCTCACGCATAAGAGGTATGTCAAACTTTTTATCTAATAGATCATTTATTGAGAATGACTTTGCCTCTCTTCTGTAACCATTCTTGATTCTATAGAGTATTCCACGTTCCATTAGAGCCTCTTCTTTTACACCTAGAGCATTTTCAAATAGTGTATAGAGGGAGGTGGAGTCTTTTAGTTCATATGCACCTGGTCTATAAACTGCCCCAGAAATACTTATCTTATTCTCATAACGATCTACTATTTCTTCTATAATTATCTCATCACCATCCTTTAAACTAATCGAATTTTCGCCTATCACTATTTCTTTTACAGACCGCTGTTTGCCTGTAATTCTATTAATAACAATTCTGTCTTTATAGGCTGCAGATGTAAATCCTCCAAAGAACTCTTTTAAATCCTTAAAAGTTTCATTCTCTTTAATTTCATAAACTCCGGGACGCTTTGCGGCCCCTTCTACAGTAATTTTTTGCACATAAGGTCCTACAATTATAACATCCTGATCTTTTAGATATTCATTTCCTGAATTGTTTCCATTCAAAAGAAATTTGTAAATATCGAAATTAGAAATTTGCCTGCCATTTCTTATCAATTTTATATTTCTAAATGTTCCATTCTCGCTGGGTCCACCAGATGCATACAATGCATTTAAAACAGTAGAAAGAGCAGAAAGTGAATACGTCCCTGGAGTAGCAACCTCTCCTATTATATTTACCTGTACCCTGCGAATATTTGTAAGAGAAACATCAGTGTATATTTTGTAGGGACTCTCATTTGAAGAGTTAATTCCTGAATATATTCTACCTAAACTATTTTTTATCTTTTCTTTTGCCTGCTCTATTGTTAGTCCGCTTAAGTATATAGGACCTACGCTTTCAACGCGTATAGCTCCATCAGCAGCTATAGTTTTTTCAAAAGTATTTTCAGTTGCACCCCATATATTAATAATGAGACTATCTCCTGGCCCTAATACGTAGTTAGCGGGAGTTGCCAGATTCAATGTTGGTTCGAATGAAACGTTAGTATTACTAAAAAAATCATATCCAAAAATTTTACTTTCTTTTTTAGGTATAGAATCATTCAAACCTGTATGGCCAAATAATTGTTCAGACTCTCCCAGCTTAACCGTGCTATTTTTTAAGGTCTTGCCTCGAGATACTTGGTTTTCTGCGGGAAGAGCTATAATGCGCCTTCGAAGCTTAGCGATTTGCACTTGTGACATGCCACGTCCCGCGGCTAATACTTCTAATTCATCAAGTGTATATCCCTCATCTTTTGCTCTCTCCCAATAAGTTCTAATTTGAGCATCTGAAAGATCATCAACATTCAGTTCTGTTATTTGATCATTAATATTCTGTGAATTGACATTTTGAACACATGTAAGACTAATAAATATTATGAATAATATAAATCGATACTTCATTCGATAATTAATTTGTTTTAAAATTGAAAAATGACATTAACAATCCACTTTTTTAATTTTGCAAAATAAAGGTTTTTACATGGTTTAATAAAGAAAAAGATGATGTCATTACTAATCAAATATATTAAATGAGGTTTTAGTGAAAATATTGTACTTATATTGGTCATTAGAATAAATAAACATAAGATAAAGAAGAACCAAATAAGTTACTAACTCTATTACTATAATCATATCCTAACGAAACTTTAAATTCTCCGAAACGGGAAGGGTAAGAAAATTGACAAAAACTATAGACAGCATTTTCTTTTAATTCAAAGGATTGATCATAAGTACCAAAATTTTCAGCAAAACTTATTTTTAATAAATAATTCAATTTTCCCACTTCACCCCCTAAACCAAAGTGATGTATAATACTCCTATTCGTTAAAAGTGAGTAATCATCGGTATTGGCTTTTATAAAGGGTGTTCCAATCGAATTGCCAAAATATGTCCACCCTGACTTATAAATTCCGTTATAGAAATAAAAATCACCCCCACTAATTGAACCTCCTCCATATAACTTCGGTCGACCGCTTTGAGAGACTGTTTGCTGGTACTCATACAAGATTTTAGAAAATAAGGATTTGCGAAATGATTTATAATATACTCCCCAAACCCCATCAGGAAAATTTCTGAGCTCACGCCCAGAACGATCTTCAAAAATAGATTGATAATAAAACCTCAAGGCATATTCTTCCCTATTTATCCTATAATCAATATGGTATGATCCTAAATGATTTCCTAATGCATTTCTTTGATCTGTTGAAATAGAACTCCCTCCCCCACTATATCCTATAAAAATCCGCAAAAAATCCTTAAAATCGGTTGGTTGAGGACCAAAATCGGGCGAATTACCACCCCACTGTGCATAATGATCTAAACCTATTGATAGCACATCATTGCTATTTAAGGTAAGATCAAAGGCTATATTTTTATGATGAATTCGGGTATTATTCACATATCGTGGGTCATTCATTTGATAGTGATCTAATTTCCATTCAATATTTAACCAATCAAAGATCTTTATAGGGCGATTACTCTCTAATTGTAAACCCGGAAGAGCCCTACTGTTGCCACTCCATAAAATATCTCCACCTACGCCAGATAAACCATCAAGTAATAACTTCCTATGTTTTAAACCAAAGGTCGCTTTGAGCCAGGAATAATCATATTCAATATAAAGTTCATCAAGTACTAAATTGTTATAATGTCCTTCCTCATAGTATACACCCGCTCCTACATATAGACTACTTTTTTCGTTTAACTCTAAAAAATAGTCCATCGCAACTTTAGAAATCGCATCAGTTTCTTCAGATATTTGTCCCTTTTGATTTGCATGAAACCAGAAAGGATTTTTTTTCTCTGAAGATAAAATTCCTATTCCCTCAATCTCTCCACTCAATTGAGCCTGAGAGCAGTAAGAAATGAGACATAAAATAATTAAAAATAACACCCTGACTAAATTCATATCCCATTTAAAATACCTGCTCCTTGCTTGATATAAGGTTATAGCTTTCACTGTTCTTTCAATTATGTACATTTGAAAAAAACTATAAAAAGATGTTATCTATTTTTAATCCCAAAACTTTCTTAGTAGACATTTTCAATGACTTTACTGATATACACAATCATATTCTACCCGGTATTGACGATGGATCGAAAACCCCTGATGAGTCACTTGTGATGATTAAACGCATGATAGAGTTAGGAATAACTCAATTCATTTGCACGCCACATACAATGAATGATTATTATCCTAACACGCCCTCTACTATAAATAGTGCGAAGGCAATATTAAAGAAAAAACTTGATGAGGCAAATTTAGCTTCTATAAGAATTGATGCTTCCTCTGAATATATGATGGACAGTACTTTTTTAGAACTACTAAGAAAAGGGACTATTTTACCTTTGAAAGACAAGTTTATATTAGTAGAAATGTCATTTTTTCACTCTCCCATAAATTTGGAAGAAATAATTTTTGAAATAACTAGTAAAGGCTTTATTCCTGTGCTTGCCCATCCAGAACGATATGGCTATTTGCATCATAAACCCGATTACTACAAAACCTTAATTGGCAAAGGTTGTAAAATGCAATTAAATACACTTTCCCTTACCCCTCACTATGGCAAGTATGTAAAAAAAATGGCAGAAAAACTGTTGAACGAACATCTATTTGATTATATAGCTACTGATACACATCATCTGGGCCATATAGAAAAATTATCAGGGATTAAAATTAAAACTAAATTGCTAAATAAAATTGAAAGCATAGTCGAACACACTAAAAACACTTTTAACCAATCATAAATCAAATATAAGAAGCGAATTTTTAGCCAAATTTACCGATTTTAACCCCTAAAAAACCGTTTATTTTTAATCACATTGCTTTTATTAGAGTAAATTTTAAATGTTATTAAACCATTACTCCCGTTCTTTTATTATTTTTTTTTTCA
Source organism: Leeuwenhoekiella sp. A16 (assembly GCF_047946675.1). Lineage (GTDB taxonomy): Bacteria > Bacteroidota > Bacteroidia > Flavobacteriales > Flavobacteriaceae > Leeuwenhoekiella. The sequence goes on along the minus strand of NZ_CP172313.1, from coordinate 2,990,894 downwards.
TAACAATTTAGCATAAAATCAAGGTATGACTCATTTATTTTGGGCCAGGAATATAATTCCCTTATTTTACAAGAATTAGCTGCTATCATTCCCGAATGCTCTAATTTCACAGTGGTTTCGAGAACCTGACTTACCTCCTCTAAAGAAGAAAAATAAAATGCGTCGCTTTCTAAAATTGCTTTATTAAAAATATTATCATTAGCACAAATCATTGCTCCTGATGCCATTGCTTCTAATAGTGAGGGGTTAGTACCACCAACAGTATGCCCATGGAAATAGATATTAGAAAAATATCTAATGTTATTTAAAATATTAATATCATAAACTCCGCCTATAAATTTAATATTCTCGAAATTTTTAAATTTCTTTTTTAAATAACTACCATAAGTAGTTTCATGCTTCCCAATGACCAGAAAGTCTCGTTTTATATTGGCATGAACAACACCATCAAGTATTATTTCTATACTATTTTCTGGCTCTAAACGGGCTACTAGCATATCATAAGCATAAGGCTTTAAACTGTATTCATTTAAAACCTCTCTCTTCGGGTTAGTGAAAAGATTTGCACCATAAGGAATGTACTCAGAATTAACAGAATATTTCTCGTTTATATAATCCTGGATACCAATAGAATCTGAAATAAGATAATCGCTAGATTGTACTGCAAGTTTTTCTGCTAGTTTTAAAAATACCTGAACTGGTTTACTAAACTTCGACCGTTTCCATTCTAACCCGTCCATATTAGTTAGCACAACCGCATCCTTTGGCAATAAAAACCCCCAAATAGAGCTACTGGTATAACCTAATTGTAAAATTATTTGAAAATCTTTGTGCCTAACATCCTGAATACAATTTAGATCATAGACAAATTGACCTACTGTACCTATTTTATCCTCCGGATCAAAACAATGCACAATATTTACCCCCTGATATACATTTTCCTGATAAGGATGTTCATGAGAATTATAAACAGTCACATTATGACCTTTATTTGCTAAATAAACAGATAGATATTCTGCGAATTGTTCAAAACCTCCATAATGATTGGGGATACCTCGTGTACCAATAATTGCTATTTTCATAATTTAGCTACTAATGGTTTGGGCAAGTATTTCTGAAGTTTTCTTCCAGTCATATTTCTTCTGAATTGTACTGGCAACCGAAGATAAGCTATCCTGATTATTTCCAGACTCAATTTCTTCTAAAATAGATTTCACGCTATTATTAAAGGTGTTCTTTTCACGAGGATCTATGTGGTATTTTTCAAAAAAACTAAATTCTTTCATTGCTGTAAGATTTGAACAAATAGTTGGGGTTTTTAATATTGCCGACTCTAAAGGTGGAATGCCAAATCCTTCACATAAAGAAGGAAAAAAGGCCACCAATGCGGCATTGTAAAATGATTTTAGGTCTTTAAAATCTATGCTTGTAAGATGATAAATCTTGTTATTCGATTTTTTAACAAGGCTATTATATTTTTCAGTAAACTCTTTGTTTTCAATAGCCATCTTCCCTATAAAAACAATATTAATATCTTGTTTCCACAGCTCCAGTTCTTCATACATGTTTAAAATCGCATTATGATTTTTACGAGGTTCTATTCTACTTACGTAAACGAAAAAATTCTGGATTCCGTACTTTTCTTTGATATACTGTCTAGAAATCATCTTACTCTCAACGGTTTGAAAATCAACATCAACCGCATTTGGCAAAACTGTTATTATCTTATCTTTTAAGTTAAAATTTTTCTTAATACTATCTGCTGCATAATTAGAAACACTTGTTAATACCTCCGCTTTCTTAGCCGCATGCTTGAAAAGAAGTAAATTTTTGTAATAATAGCTTTTAGGGAAATACTCAGGATAATCTAAAAATAATACATCATGAATGGTTACTATGTATTTACATTTCTTATTTAAAAATAGAGGTAAATAGTAGTTAAAATGAGCATAATCTATATCCAACGCTTTTATTATTCTCGGAATCTCATAACCTAATCTTAAAAACTTATTCGCATATTTTAACTGAACGTATTGTATATTAGGTAGACCATTAAACTCATTTTTTAAATTTTCAATATTTGTTGCTGCTAAAAAAACAGTAATATTATATCTATTAGTATCCAGATTACTATAAATACCTTTTAAAAAAGTTCTAGTGCCCTGATACATGCCATCAAAAACATGTGCATCAACTAATAGGCGTAAATCCTTCTTTTCCTTTATAGTAATCTTTTGCTCCATGAATCATTGCTTTTGCACTATTTAACTCTCCTTTTCTAACCTTATCCAGAATCCGTAGACCTATATAAAGTAATAATGATGGCATATATGTCTTTAAATATTTTTTGTAAAAAATTAGTCCATTTCTAATAAAATAATAATTGGCTAAATATCCTCTACCTGTAGAAGTACCTACCTTATCATAAACTACAGCTTCTTTACAAACCTCTAATTTAACATTTTGTAGCTTAGCGTTAAAACACCAGTCTGTTTCTTCCCAATACAAAAAATAATTGTCTGGCATGATCCCAATCATTCTTATCGTTTTAAGATTGGTAAGAAGAGCTCCACCGTAAATATAATCTATGTCTCCAGAGTCTTTCAAATTCTCAATAATACCAAAAGGCTTTTTCAATCTAAAAGATCCTGAAAATCCTGCTTCTTCTGGTGTGTCATACGATTTAATAGTACAAGAACTAATAAAAAAGTCTTCCTTGAAATCACTCAACTTTTGTAGGGCATGCGATTCGATAAAAGTATCTGGATTAAGTAAAAAAACTTTCGTTAAATCATCAAGTTTAGATTCTAAAAGAATTTTTAATGCCACATTATTACCGCCTGCAAAACCTAAATTTTTTCCTGTTTGAATAAAAAGAATAGGATTATCGATAATAGTAGTGGCTTTATTAACAACTGCTTTTTCATCAATATCATTCAAATTAGGTAGTTTATCCTCTATTGAAAAATAACTATAAGGCAAACCTGAACTTCTAATTTTTAATTTATTCTTAAAAAAAGGATGAGAAATATCTGGCCGTATGTTTCCATGAAAATATTCCAGAATTTTACTTTCAGAATTATTTGGAGAATTATTATCAAGCAGAATGATTTGAAAATCTTGAAATTCACTATTCAATAGTGCTTCAATACATTCAATTGTGTCTTTCCAGCTGTTATAATTTAGAATAATAATATAAAGAGGGGTCAAAATATTATAATTTAGGGGTTTATGCAGTATTGAAAACGGCTGCAATATACTTTAATTTTTATTGCTAATTATCTTCTATATTTTCTTCCTCATAAAAATCTTTAATATTCTCTTTAGCACTTATGAAATATCCCAGCGAAAAGATCACAGGCGCCAATGTCGATTTATTCAACCAGCCAGAAATAATAAAGGTTGTTAAAATCAATGTTAGTGCTAGCCCTGGGATGATGTTTTTACACAAAATATAGTTTTCATCGTAGTCAAATTTATCACGAAAATTTGTAATACCCATCTTGATAAAAAAGATGAGGTATGCAATCAACCCAATCAAACCCGTTTTTAAGATCAAAGTAATAAATCCATTATGGAAGAAAGGTATCTCGGTAAAATACTCATCACCAAGTTTTATTTCAATACCAATGGGAGTAGTTCTTCCAAATCCCTGACCAACAAACCATTCTAAAAAGCTGCCCTTACTTATTTGCTGCCATCCCATAAAAGCTTCAAATCCTCTCCAATTATTATTTATTTCACCTAAATCATCATAGTTCGAAATTGTAACTTCATCTAATGAATATAGTAGTTTCCCTATAAAACTAGAATGATCAGCAACCTCAATGTTTACAAGGAAAAAAGTAAATACGGAAAAAATCAATACAAGCATTAAAAATTTTAAAACAAAAAATTTCTCAAACTTTAATTGACCGCTTCCAGTAATCATTAATATAAAAAAGATTAACAAGAAGGTACGGGACACGGCTATAATACAAGTAAGAGTCAATATGCTAATAAAAAATCCTGTCAAAAATTTAGAGAAAATTTGCTCTTTTCTAATAATTTTTAATAGTAAAATGACTAATGCAATTATTACTAGGTAGCTTGCCACTCCCTCTTCTTCATGAAGAGCATTTACAGATTTAGCAGCTGACCAATTATGATTTAATAAATATGCTATTCCAAGAAAAACTCCAAGTACTACAAATGTTTTAAGTAATTTATCAATTGAGATATAATAAGCGCTAACATAACCGAAACTAAAAATAATTATAGGATTGAAAAAATAATAGAAATCCTTAAAAATATAAACAGGTTCATTTTCATAAGATTTTATAAAACCAAGAATTATAAATAATATAGGTAAAAATAGAATCTCCAAATGGTGTTTCATAAATCCTCTTCCCCAAATAGAAAATAAAACTGCAATAAATGCTAAGACAAAAGTAGCTTCTGTTGTAAAATAATAGTTTACTAGCGCAAATAAACAAATTAAAGCATATAATATTTTGTTGATAGATATCATGGATTACCTGTATTCTTCATTCTATTAGAGTTTAATGTAATGATAGTGGATAGTGGATACCGAATATTCCTGTTCGGAAATAAATATTTTCATTCTCTCTATCTATATTTTAGCGAAAGAAGACTATTCCATTTCTTAAAAATTTCTTCTGGTTTATAACATTGACCCGCTTTAAAAGCGTTTTCTTGTAATAATTTTAAATTCCCATTGTTACTATATAAATTATTCAAAACAATTTCTGCATTCTTCACATAATTTATTTCGTTAAATAGGTAACCTGAATGTTTATCTTTAATTATTTCTATAGGCCCAGAGTGATTAGTGGCTAATGGTATTACACCTCTTGCCATTCCTTCTATAAGCACCATTCCAAAAAATTCTTCCCAATCACCCATTTTCAGTGATGGTATAAGTAAGACATCATTCATATCGTAAATATCTCTTAAAAGGGGATTAGTAAGATACCCATAGTATTTACAATTAGACCTATTCTTAATAAAAGAACGAACGTCTGCTTCCATTTCACCAGTTCCCACAAATCCAAAATTAAATTTCGCTGGATCTAAATTTTTAATTATTTCAAATATTAATGTTATCCCTTTTATTTGCCACAATCTTCCGACAAATAAACAATTGATGACTTTATGATTTTTATTGTTTAACTTATTCGATTCATATATCTTTTCAATAGAGTGGTTGACAATAGATATTTTCTTGGGATTATAATATTTAGTTATTTCATCTGCGGTTTTTCGAGAAACACAAAATACTCCAATAGCATTATTAATAAAATTTCTCCAAACATCTTTTGAATATTTCATTTCTGACAGGAACCTCTTCGCATAATTAGTATAATCCCATGAAGTTTGCGAGGTATGATAATAATATTTGTGCTTTTTGAAAAAAGAATAGTACAACATTAATCTCCAATCATAAGGCGCAATACCAATAATCACAACTTTATTTGAGGTAAACATCAAGTTTATTAAAAAAGCAATATTTATAAATTGTTTTTTTAATAATTCAAAATCCATTTTAAGAATAGATTTTGCCGACTTTCTGAAAATAGAAAACTCTCTGAATTTTACATTTATTCCCTCATATTGCTTAGATCCCCAGATCAGTGCCCGATAATGACTTTCAGCACCCCGCTCATGTAGTACATATATTATCATTCTCTTATCGCTTCTAAATACGCCATAGGTTTTTTTGATCTATTACGATATTTTAAAATTTTTAAAAATTGAAACTGGGCCTTTAGGCTCCCAATAGCAAATGCGATTTTCGAAATATGCTCATTTCCTTTATCAGGAAAAAATATATATTTAAAAATTTTATAAAACTGAATTAAGTATTGAACTACAATACTTCTGTTGATATCGACCAAAGTAGCTAATTGATTGACATACACTTGATGCACCTGATTGTTGTGATCTAGCTCTCTTTGAACTCGCTTTTCCCTATTGTGAACATATGAGGCCGATGTTACGATTCCTATTTTCATCTTGTTATACTTTACTCTTCTACTATAATCGTTTTCCACACCAAAATGTTGGAATGCAGGTGAAAAACCTCCTACTTTTTCTATACATTCCCTGGAAATCAACCATGCGGCAGAATTAACAAACTTACATTTTCTTATACTCTCATCTATAGGATAACTATTGTCATAATATTTCGCAAATTGAAAATCAAATTCTCCATCTACTCTCAATTGAAGAGGTGCAAAAACTCCAAAGCTAGGGTGTTTTAGGGATTCTAAAATTAAATTATTTATAGTAGTTGGTTTTACCCAGGCATCTTGATCCAGTAAAAATATATAATCTGCACACTCATTCAAAGCTATAGTAAAACCTCGATTATTAGCATTACCATAACCTAGGTTTTCTTTAGAAACCTTGACCTTTAAATCTGGGAAATTCTTATGAATTAAAGCTACTGTATTATCACATGAATTATTATCAAATATCAGAATTTCATGATGCTTAATATCAGAATTAGTAAGACTACTAATGCATTTAATAATAGTTTCCGCTCCATTATATGTCACAACAATTGAATAAACCTTTTGGCTTTGTAAAACCTTTTGCATGGTTGTCTTTCTTCTTAAATTTAATTAAAATGGTCTTGTAGAAACTCCTATTCTGCTCTGAGCAACATAAACCTTTGTCACGTTTTCAGCTATCCAGACGAATCCTGTTGAACCAGCAGCTCCTAAAACTCCATAGAATTGAATAAAAACAAAGTTCAAAAGAATGTTAAGTAATAGAAAACCCAAACATATTCGGCCATGAATTTTTTCATGACCGGTCATATTTAAAAGAGATGTAATACTTCCTGTTGCAATATTAAAAAATTGACCTATGCTCAAAATAATTAACACCCAATAACCTTCTCTAAATTCCTCACCCCATAGTGAAAGTATATACCCTCCAAAAAAAATATAGATAAGCAGAGGGAATATTGCAATAAATGCCAACCCCTGTGTTACTTTTTTTAACATAATTCTTAATTCTACTAATTCGCCATCAGCATAAAGAGAAGCTATCTTCGGTGCTACTGCCGAATTAGTAACCTGTAAAAAGAATCCAGTAATCAAAGCTACTTTAGCACTAACAGTATATAATCCTACTGCGGTTACATTAGAAAAAACTCCTAACATTACAGAATCGACGGTGCTACTTATAACCCCTGTTGCTGTAACCAATAACATTGGAAGAGCTGTCTTTAACAATTGCCCTCCAACGAATTCAAGATTAAAAGACTGTTTATAAAGTGAATTCCAGTATAAACCAATACACACAGTAACAACAACTACCCCTACCGCATAAGCTATAGATGCTATTATCACATCGATTACTATATTACTTAACCAACATACTCCTAAAACAATTAATGTTACTAAAACACTAAGAGCTTGATCAACAAGATTACTCTGCCATATTTTTCTATAACCTACGAGTCCTGCAGAAAATAATCTAGAAAACACTTGAGGCAAAATTACAGCTAAGGCAATTGTAAGGGGAATCGTTAATAACTCATTTTTAAAAATGTTAATTGAAATCCATGGAGCTGAAAGTATTAAAGGAACTGTAAGGATGATACTAAATACTCCTGCTAGTATATAGGAAGATTTCATTACCCTCCCAACTCGTTGGTGTAAATTATTATTTCGTGCAATGGCAACTTCTTTAATAATAACATTTGGAAGACCTAAAAGAAATAATACGAGTAATAATTGAACGAGCTGGTTAGAAAGATTTATAATTCCAAGACCGTCGGGACCTAAAATCCTTCCCAAAATTACGCTTAACACAAAACCCAATCCCATTGAAACAACTTTGACTAGTGTTGAGGTAGATGATTTTAAAAGAACCTCTCTTGTGTTACCATCTAGCTTTGCAATACCAGCAGAAATTATTTTAAGCATACAGCTTTAAAAAATTAAATATTAAGAATAATCGGCATACTCGTACTTTTTTAAGTACCACTCAATAGTTTTCTTTATACCACTTTCAAAATTTTCAGCAGCTTTCCAATTTAGATTATTTTCAATTTTCGTCGCATCAATAGCATAACGTCTATCGTGACCTGCCCTATCTTCTACATAGGTAATTTGCTCAACAAAACTTCCATCTTTTTTAGGTGCTAACTCGTCAAGTAAAGAACAAATGGTATGTGCTATATAATTGTTATTTCTTTCATTTCTCCCACCTATATTATACGTTTCTCCTGCTAAACCATTAAAATAAGCAAGATCAATCCCTTTACAGTGATCTAAAACATATAACCAGTCCCTTATATTTTTTCCATCACCATAAATAGGTATAGCTTCGCCTTGAAGTGCCTTACGTATAACTGTAGGAATTAATTTTTCGTCGTGTTGCTTAGGACCGTAATTATTAGAGCAATTGGTTATAATTGTATTTAACCCATATGTATGATGATAGCTACGCACTATCATATCTGAACTAGCTTTACTAGCGCTGTAAGGTGAATTAGGAGCATACGAGGTTTCTTCTGTAAACAGACCTGTTTCTCCTAAAGTACCATAAACTTCATCTGTAGAAATGTGTAAAAATCTATTTTTTTCAAAACCTTCTTTATACTTAAAAGGCTTTTCCATCCAGAATTTATACGCTACATCAATTAAAGTAAAAGTACCGTTAACATTAGTTTCTATGAAAACTCCAGGATTCTTTATAGAATTATCAACATGTGATTCAGCTGCAAAGTGTATAACTCCAGCAATATTATACTTTTCAAAAATATTCTCTATAAGAGATCTGTCACGAATATCACCTTTAACAAAGGTGTACCTGTCGTTATCACTAATTTCCTTTAGATTATCCAAATCTCCGGCGTATGTCAATAAATCGAGATTTATAAGGCCAAAATCGGGATTTTTATCTAAAAAATAAGGCACAAAGTTAGACCCTATAAATCCAGCGCCCCCTGTAATAAGTACGTTTTTCATTTGTTTACTTTTGTATGATTTTTAAGCAGTCTTCAAGGCTATCTTTCCAATAAGGTATCTCGATATTAAATTTAGATTTTAGACTGTTCTTATCCATTAAAGAATAAAATGGCCTTTTTGCGGGTGTAGGATATTCTGTAGTTGGTACGGGATTTACTTTGCAATTTTTATTACCAAGACTGATAATGGTTTTTGCAAAATCATACCAAGAACACACACCCTCATTTGTATAATGGTATATTTCTACTTTTTCATTTTGAATATCTAATGTCTTGTCTAGAATAAATTTAGCTAAATCTCTTGCATAAGTTGGGGCGCCTACCTGGTCTGCTATTACTTTTATTTCCTCACGTTCATCAGCTAATTTTAGCATCGTTTTTACGAAATTCCCGCCAAAAGAGGAATACACCCAAGAAGTTCTTATTATAAGCGAAGAGGGTGGATTTATTTCAAGTATTTTCTGTTCCCCATCTAATTTTGTTTTTCCATACATGTTAACAGGTGATGAAGGATGATCTACTTTGTAAGGCTCATATCCTTTACCATCAAAAATGTAATCTGTAGAAATGTGAATCAGCCCTATTTTATTAACCTGTGCTATTTCTGCTAAATAACCAACTGCTATGTTATTGATCTTGTCAGCAAGATTCTTGTCAGATTCTGCTTTATCTACAGCAGTATAAGCAGCGCAGTTTATAATAGCCTGTATTTTATTTTCTTCTATATATTGGGCTAAACTTTCTTTTTTTGTTATATCAAGCTCAGGTGCATCTGTAAAGAAAAAGTTGTACTGAGTAAAATCTGTAGCAAGATACTGTATCTCAGACCCCAATTGTCCGTTCGCTCCGGTAACAAGAATGTTTTTCTTACTCATATAAATTATCCTTAAAATCAAAAACTTTTGCATCCTTCAATAAAGGCTGCTTTGAATCTTTCTCTGAAAGCTTTAGATCTCCATCCGGAAGTTTCCAGTCGATATTTAATATCTCGTCATTAAAAAACAAGCCGCTGTCATGAGATGGAGCATAATAATTATCGCATTTATATGAAAAAGTAGCTTCCTCTGATAAAACTACAAAGCCATGAGCAAAACCCTTAGGAACGAAAAGCTGTTTTTTATTTTCTGCACTTAATTCTACTCCTACACTTTTACCAAAAGTGGGCGAGCCCTTTCTTAGGTCAACGGCGACATCAAGTACTTTACCTTCAGTCACTCTAACAAGTTTAGATTGGGTATAAGGAGGGGTTTGAAAATGAAGTCCCCTAAGCACCCCATAAGTTGATCTCGACTCATTATCCTGACAAAAATCCACTTTATAGCCTATAAATTCTTCAAATTGATCTCTTCGAAAAGATTCAAAGAAATAGCCTCGATGATCTCCAAAAACTTTTGGATTACAGATAACAACATCTGTAATTTCTGTTCTTTCAAAATCCATATTATTTCTTTTGAGCTCTATTTATAAGGTACTGCCCATATTCATTCTTTTTAAGCTCCTCTCCTAGAACTAAGAGTTGATCTTTTGTAATATAACCTTTATCAAAAGCAATTTCCTCTAGACAAGCCACTCTTAAACCCTGTCTCTTTTCTATAGTATGAATAAAATTAGAAGCTTCTAACATAGATTCATGTGTACCAGTATCGAACCATGCATAACCTCTACCCATAAGTTCAACATTAAGATTTCCCTCTTTTAGGTACATTTCATTCACAGTTGTTATCTCCAACTCACCACGCTCACTTGGCTTTACCTCTTGGGCTATTTTCACCACACTATTAGGATAAAAATACAGTCCTATAACGGCATAGTTGCTTTTGGGATCTTTTGGCTTTTCTTCTATATTTAACACTTGGCCTTCCTTATTAAAATCTACAACACCATATCTTTCTGGATCGTTAACATAATAGCCAAAAATAGTTGCCTTATTCTCATCCCTCACATTCTTAACAGATTTTTCTAACAACTCACTAAAACCATGACCGTAGAAAATATTGTCTCCTAATACCAGACATACATCATCATCACCTATAAAATCTTTACCCAGAATAAAAGCTTGTGCCAACCCATCTGGGCTTGGTTGTATTTTGTAGGAAAATTTCATTCCAATTTCTTTTCCATCGCCTAATAATTTTTCAAAATTAGGCAGGTCATGCGGCGTAGAAATAATTAGAACTTCCTTTATCCCCGAAAGCATCAGGACTGATAAAGGGTAATAAATCATTGGTTTATTGTAGATATTGAGAAGCTGTTTTGATGTACCTTTAGTAATAGGATATAGACGTGTGCCTGATCCTCCAGCTAAAATAATTCCTTTCATATTTGAGGGGTTATAGTTTTTAAATTTAGAAGAAATACTAGGGTTAATTAAAAGCGTTTTTTCATTCTTTCAAACCAGCTTTCATCAACACCATAGCTATACCCGTATTTTGTTCCGTATCCAAAGTTGGCATAGTTTACATCATTAACTACGAAAGCAATATTTTTCAGTTTGCCATCAACTCTTAACTCTTTAGGATATTGTAATAATTTCTTCTCTGTGTATTCTGCTCTTGACACGTAGATGGTTAAATCTGCATACTGGCTTATTAGTAATGTGTCTGTCACCAACATAGTTGGCGCAGTATCAACAATTATTATATCATAGACGCTCTTTTGAGATTCTAATAATTCCTCATATCTATCGCTCATTAGCAGTTCTGCAGGATTAGGAGGAATTCTACCTGATAACATTAAATCTATCTTGTGACCTTTTATTTCAAGCTTATTTATAATTGCAGATGGCACAATAGTCTCATCATGTAAATATTCAGAAAGACCGATTCCGGCATCTTTGCTTCCTAAATATCTGTGAAGCTGTGGATTTCTTAAATCTGCCCCTATCAATAATACTTTTTTACCCGTACTAGTTAATGTAAGTCCCAAATTGAATGAAGTAAAGGTTTTACCTTCACCCTTTATTGTTGATGTAACATATATAACTTGTTTACTTCCTTCCTTAGTTTTAGTAAAATAACTTAAATTAGTTCGTAGAATCCTAAAAGATTCTGCAAGCATCGATCTATCATTTGTTTCTATAAGATCGCTTTCTTTACTATTAATTTGAGGTATTTCTCCCAAAATGGGAATACCTGGTAAAGCATTCTCAATATCGCTCCTGTTATGAATTTTTGTATCTAATAAGTTGCGCGTATAAACAAATAGAAATGGAATAAGCAATCCAGCAACCAATGAGCCTAAATAAACAATTTTAGGTTTAGGAGAAACCGGTTTTAAACTACTATATGCTCTATCAACAATCTTGGCTTTTGGCGTTGTGACAGCAAGAGAAATTGCAGTTTCCTCTCTTTTCTGTAGAAGATAGAGATATAAAGCCTCCTTAATACTTTGCTGTCTTTCGATGCCACGAAACTGCTTTTCAACTCCTGGAATCTGTGAAATACGTGAACCAATTCTCCCTGACTGAGAGCTTAGATCCTGACTTGTAACACGCAAAGTAGAGCGTGCTGTATTTAAACTCTGCAGAACATTAGAACGAAGTTCTGCTATTTGATTTGTTAGTGATATTACAACTGGGTTCTTTTCAGTAGAACTGCGTAATAATCTATTGCGCTCCATGATCAATTCATTATAATTTTGAATCGACTGAGCCATAGCATCATCTTCTGTAATACCAAGATTAGAAGGCAAAAGCTCCTTATTAGAGCCATCTTCCAAATAATCTATCATATTATTAGTTAGCTCAAGTTTAGTAGAGACATCGAGGCTTCTCTTTTCATATTCACTTGCATTCTCTAAAAATAGCTGCCCCTCAGTTTGGATATCGGTAAGTCGATTTTCCTGTTTGAAATTAACTTTGTTACTTTCAACAGAATCCAGCTCCTGAGTAATAATATCAAGCCTTTTATCAATAAATTCAGCTGTATTTTTAGAGACAAGATTTTGATCATCAATTGCATCGTCATTATAAGCACTAATTAACCTATCAATTATTGCTTCTGATTTATTTCTTATAGGTGAGACAAGACTGAGTGAAATCACGCTACTATTTTTGGTTGTGGCTTGAACAGCTAAATTTTCCTGGAGATCAAGAACGACCACGTCATCATAGCTAAGTGTAACTTTAAAATCATTCCCTTGTTCGATAAAATAAGGTAATGATGCCTCAGGAACTAAAGTAATAGTTATATTGTTTAGTTGTACCTTTTTACCGTAAGAATATCTTTTCTTTGACTTATTAGCTTCTAGTAAATCAAACTCGGTTAAAGAAACAGGTGTTATAAGTAATTCCTTTATATTTTTAAGCTCCTCTTCTCCTTGCAACATCTTTACTGTAAAGGGTCTATCAATAAAGACTTCCTTTGAAACTATATCTCCTTCAAAAAAATAGCGTATGTTTAAGTCTAAATCTTTAACGACTTGAGTTAAAAGCTTTTTTGACTTTAGTATTTCAACTTCGTTCTCTAAGTCTGATGAACTTAACCCTCCTCCTGTTAGACCTAAGTCTTCAAATGCAGCTAATTCAGACAAAGAACTATTTTGTTCATCCTTAATCAAAATTGTTGCCTGAGTTCTATAATTCTCACTTGTGTATTTTAAATAGAGAAAGGCTAATGAGAGAATGAGCAATACTGATATAAGGAACCAAGGCCAATATCTTAAGTATAGATTAAGTTGATCTTTTAGATTGATTTCCTCATTAGGAGTCAAAGATTTACCGGTAGTACTCATATCCTATCTAGTTAAAATTGCTATTACTGAAATTACAATACCCGCTATAGAAACGAAAATACTAGAATTTCTATTAAAACCAGAACTTTGTACTTGTGCTGTATTTGGTGAAACTATAACAACATCATTTTGCTGTAAATAGTAATATGGTGAGTTCATCACATCTGCAGAAGTAAAATCAAGTTTGCCGTAGCTTTTATCCCCATTTTCTTCCCGCACCACAATCACATCTTTTCTTTTGCCAAAAATTGTCATATCTCCCGCGTAACCTAATGCTTCTAAAACTGTTATTCTTTCGTCATTAACGGTAAAAGTTCCTGGATTGTTCACTTCGCCCATAACCGTTATTGTGTAATTCAGAATTCTTAAATTTATTATTGGATTTATGATATATTCTGATAAAATATTGTGCAGCTCATTAATTGCCTCTTGTCGCGTTAACCCACCTAATTCTATTGTCCCTACAACAGGAAACTCAATTTCCCCACTTTTATCTACTAAATAAGTTTGTATTTGCTGCGTGTTCCTTATTGTTCCATCCACCGTAGGGCTACTTACTAATGGTGGATTGAAAGGAATTACCGTTTCAGGGTTTAGCGCAGAAACTGTTATGGTTAAAAGATCATCAGGACGAATTATAGTTTGATAATTATTAGTTTCAATTCCCTGATTTAATCGTTCTACATCTTGAAAATAAAGGACATTTCGCTTAGAAACACAGGATACAAAACCTATAGAAATTACAACAACCGCAAACAGAAATTTGAAGATTTTTTTCAATTTTTTATACATAAAATAAATTACTCTCGTAAATATTAACCTTAGCAATGATAAGATAATATCTTATATACTCAAACATTTGAATACTCTTCTCGTTGAAAGACAAATTTTTGAGTTATAGATGATATTATAATCATAAATTATCTATCAAGAATGGCCCATTGAGAATTTTGACTACGATAATCTGGCAGGATTTTCTTTAATAAAATGACGGTTTCTCTTTCATTTGAGTCTCGCGCATGCTCGATACACTTGGCTATTAAATCCAAATCTATACACACATTCTTCTTTTTATTAATGCGTTTTACCATTTTTACTTTTGAATCAATAATTTCTTCCTGCTCTTCAAATAGTTTCTCATACAGCCTTTCCCCATTTGTTAGTTCTCCTATTTTTATTCTATCACCTAAATTAGCACCTTCTTCATGTGCGATTTTAAGTGCAAGATCCCGTATTTTCAAACGCTCATAGTCTGTGGTAAAAAATACATTTCCTCCCAGTTCATTATGCATTACATCATAAGTTACAGATAAAACAGTTTTCATCTGAACAAACATTCTCTCTACTAATGGGTCTGAAAGAATCAAAGCATCTCCATTCCTTACGTTTTCACGAAAAATTGGAACTACAGAACCTTTTGAATTATACACATTGCATAACCGTAGTACATAAAATTGAGTTATGCGATCTGTTGACTGACTCAAAATGTATTTCTCTGCTATTTTTTTTGTCGCTCCCATGACACTAATAGGGTTAACAGCTTTATCAGTAGAATAAAAGATAGCTTTTTCTACAGAATGCTTTATGCACAAATCAACAACTACTTGTGTTCCTCTTATATTACTTATAACCGCAGGACAAGGATTATCCTCAACTAAGCTAACGTGTTTATAAGCCGCTGCATGAAATACAATATTTATAGTATTCTTTTCAAAAATTTTAATCATCGCAGATTCATCCGCGACATTGGCTATAATTGTATTTATTTTAATTTTTGGAAAAAGTTGATTTAATTTTAAAGCAAGAAGAAACAATGGGCTTTCGGCTATGTCAACTAATACAAGTAGCGAAGGTACTTTTTCAGCGAGGTATAAGGACAAGGCTTCTCCTATACTACCAGCTGCCCCAGTGATAAGTATTGATTTATTTGCTATTAAATTTGGTTTCTCTTTCAAATATCAGTTTTTGAAGTAGCCTTTTATAACAGATGCGATACGCTCTTTTTCTTTCATTGAAAGACTCGAGCCCGATGGCAGGCAAAGTCCGTTTAAATATAGCATTTCAGCAATGCCATTACCGTAATAATTGTATTTGGAATAAAATGATTGTTGGTGTAATGGTTTCCAAAGCATTCTGCATTCAATGTTTTCGGCTTCTAGGCATTTACGCAAATCATCTTTATTTATTTTATTTTCACCCTTTGGGTCAAATAAGATAGTTGTCAACCAAAAGTTACTGTAAAAATTTAAAATCGGCTCTTTAAGCATAAAAACCTCCTCTATGGTATCAAAAACCTCCCTATAAAACCAATTGTTTGCCCTGCGTATATTTACTTTTTTCTCAACACCTTTTAGTTGAGCTATTCCCATGGCCGCAGATAGACCAGACATCCCATAATTATATCCCAACATATCATGATTATAATCAAAATTGCTAGTTTTTGCCTGGTTTGCTAAATGGCGTGCATTTTTTTCTAATTTTTTATTCTTTATTACTAAAGCACCTCCTGTTCCCGTGGTAATAATTTTATTTCCATTAAATGAAAAGGTTGCAAAATCGCCAAAAGAACCGCATTTCCTATCTTTATATTTACTTCCTAAAGCCTCTGCAGCATCTTCAATAAGTGGAATGTTATATTTTTTTGATATTTCAGAAAGCTCGTCAATTTTACAAGGCATGCCATAAGAATGAACCACAATTATAGCAGCAGGTATCTTCCCGTCATTTTCAATCTCCTTTTTAATAGCATTTTCTAAAGTTTCAGGACACATATTCCATGTTTCCATCTCACTATCAATAAAAATAGGATTGGCGCCTATATACAGAATAGGATTTGCAGTAGCTACAAAAGACATAGTTTGACACATGACGCTGTCTCCTCGTGTCACACCAGCTAATAATAAGGCTAAATGTATTGCTGAAGTACCCGAGTTTAAGGCTACAACCGGTGAATCAACTTCTAAATATCTTTTTAAATCCTCTTCAAAAGCAGTTGTAGCAGGCCCTCCAGTAGTTACCCAATTAGAATCTATAAGATCATTTAAAGACTGCTTCTCATCATCTTCAATATGCGGAGGCGAAAGCCATATTTTAGAATTGTCTTTCATTAACGTAATGATGACGTTGATTTAATATGCCTTCTCTTCCCCTCTTATTGCATTTACGACAGTATAGTATATTATTTTTAAATCGAGTTGAACAGACCATTTTTCAAGATAGAATATATCAAGTCGCACTCTATTAATAATATCTGAATCGTCTAATATTTCACCTCTATATCCTCTTATTTGGGCTAAACCGGTAATACCCGGTTTTACAAAGTGCCGTACTAAATATTTATCTACTGAGTTCTCATACTTTCTCGTGTGAGCCTCCATATGTGGGCGTGGCCCCACTACACTCATGTCCCCAAAGAAAACATTGTAAAATTGCGGCAACTCATCGATACTAGTCTTACGTAAAATCTTTCCGATTCTGGTTATTCTATTATCGTCCTTAGAACTCATTTTACTATTAGCCTCATCGTTACTTGTCATCGATCTGAATTTATAGCACCAAAAAGGTTCTTTATTGAAGCCATGCCTCTTCTGCCTAAAAAAAAGAGGCCCTCTAGATTCAATATTCATTATAATGAAAATCAATGGTGTTAACCAAGATAGCAAAAAGACAATAACAAAAGATGAGAAAACCAGATCAAATGCACGCTTTGCATATTTTCCATACCCTGTGTCTAGGGGCATTTTTCGCAAATTGAATACAGGAACAGTACCATATAATTCAACATTCATAGCACGGGTATAAATCTCCTTATTATCTGGTATGATTTTTAGTTTCTTCAGATTATTATCTGCAAAATGTATAAGCTCCTGTAACTCCTCATAAGTTAGCCTTGATACCATACAATACACCTCGTCTATATCATTTTCTAAAATATAAGAGAATGAATTTGATATAGGTCCTAAATAGGTTTTGCTTTTAGATTGCACGTTATCAAAATATCCCATATAGCGATATCCAAACTCTGATCTATCAAAAATCGAACGTATTTTCTTTAATTTTCTATCTCGCCCAACAACAATAACATTAGCACTGTTACCTCCTTCGCTTCTGTAAAATTTTATAAAAGAATAAAAAAGCCATCTATATGCAGTAAGACCCACGTATAGAATAAAAATCACATAAAGTTGATAGATAGGATTATAATCTATTTGTTTAAAACCTAACCATGCAAAATATCCTAGTCCATAGATGAAAAATTGCTGAACAGGCTTATGCAGGTTTGTATAAAACGTCTCTTTTCTCGCCGTAGGATAAAAGTTAAAAAGAACAGCTATTAAAACCCAACTTAGATTATAATAAATAATAGAAGAAAACTCCAGGTAAGTTTCTGGAGTTAAGAGATATAAGGTCGTATTTATAATAGCCAGATGTGCTAATATCGAAAGAGGAATTATTAAAGCAGATCTTTTCATATTACCTTATAACAAAATTTAAAAGTAGAATATATACTATTTTAAGTGAGTCAAAAAATATGTCAATAATTGACGTGATTATTGTTTTAAATTAACCACTATTCATTCAAAAATAACATTCAATTATCCCGATTTATGAACTAAAAAACGGCTTTTATGATACTAAAAACCAATTATTAAGTAGATTTTCTCGATTATACAACATTTCTTTTTTAGTGCTATAATCGATTACAGTTTTACCCGCATACATACAAATTGCTTGCCCGGCAGCTGTGTCCCATTCCATAGTAGGTGCAAATCGAGGATAACAATCAGCTATACCTTCAGCAACCATACAAAGTTTAAGGGAACTACCTTTTGATATTGTCTGCAACCCAGGATAATCCTTTTTTAAATTCTCGATAAAATCTTCAGTTTCCGGAGAAAGGTGAGATTTACTTGCAACGACCTGATACGCTCTTTCCTTTTTCTCAAGAGGCAGTTTTAAGCTTTGATCAAACCGATTTTCAAAGTCACTAAAGCTAGTTATATTCTCCAACTTGAAACAACCCAGGTTTTTTTCAGCAAAATATAAATCCTTTAGAACAGGAACGTAAATCACACCTAGAACAGGAACATTATTTGCAACAAGCGCTATATTAACTGTAAATTCTCCATTTCTTTTAATGAACTCTTTGGTGCCGTCTATAGGATCTACAATCCATAAAGTTTCCCAATCCTTTCTCTCCTCAAAAGCAATATCTCTTCCTTCTTCAGATAAAATAGGAAAAGATGTTTGCTTTAAAAAAGAGACTATTTTTAAATGCGAGGCTTTATCTGCACTTGTAAGCGGTGATTTATCCTCTTTGAAGGCGACTTCAAAATTATCTTCATTATAGATTTTTAGAATCTCCTCTCCCGCTTCAACAGCTGCCTGAATGGCTATTTTTAAATTACCTGATATATCCATAATTAAATAATCATGCCTGCAGCAACAGTTTCATTAGTACTTTCATCAATTAGGATAAGGCTTCCTGTACCTCTATTCTGATTATATTCATCAACCAATAAAGGCTTTGTAGTTCTAATTTTCACTCTTATAATATCATTCATCTCTACATCAGACACATCTTCTTGACGATGTAAAGTATTAATATCTACTTTATATAAAATCTCCTTAATTATCGCACGTGCATCAACCGTTGTATGTTTTACGGTATACTTTGCTCTGGGTTGAAATTTCTCATTATTAAGCCAACATAACATGACTTCGATATCCTGCTTTTGCTCAGGTTGATTATGCTCTCTCACAATCATATCGCCTCTGCTTACATCAATATCATCTTCAAGATTGATAGTAACGGATTGAGGAGGAAATGCTTCATCAAGAGTTTCTTCGCCAAGAACTATAGATTGAATTTTTGATTTGTAACCAGAAGGTAGAACCATAACTTCATCTCCTTTTTTAAATATCCCGCTTACAATTCTACCTGCATAGCCTCTATAATCATGATGTTCATCACTAAATGGACGTATTACTGTTTGAACCGGGAATCTGCAGTCAACCATATTATAATCGCTGCTTATATGTATAGTTTCTAAAGTCCCCAGTAAAGTATCACCCTTATACCAGTCCATATTTTCAGACTTATTAACTACATTATCACCATTCAAGGCGGAAATAGGTATAAACCTGATGTCGTTAATTTGCAGTTTAGAAGCAAAACTTTTGTAATCTTCTACGATTTTATCATATTCTTCTTCACTATAGTTAATGAGATCCATCTTATTAACACACACCACAACATGCTGTAACTGAAGTAAAGAAGCTATAAATGAATGCCTTTTTGTTTGCTCAATCACACCTTTTCTCGCATCGACAAGAATTAAGGCTAAATTTGCAGTTGATGCCCCAGTGATCATATTTCGAGTATACTGAATATGCCCAGGGGTATCTGCTACAATAAATTTTCTTTTAGGAGTAGAAAAATATCTATAAGCAACATCAATGGTAATCCCTTGTTCTCTTTCATCCTTAAGTCCATCAGTTAGATGAGCAAGTTCGAGGTGTGAGATGCCTTTTTTCTCCGAGATTTTTTGAAGGTTTTCTATTTGGTCAGTATATATAGATTTTGAATCATAAAGCAATCTGCCTATTAAGGTAGATTTCCCATCATCTACACTTCCCGCCGTTGTAAATCTTAATATCTGCTTTTCTTCGTTTTTAAGTATATTACTCATTTTACTTATTAGATATTTATTATACTAAAAATAACCTTCTTTCTTTCTGTCTTCCATTGAAGTTTCTGATCGTTTATCATCAGACCGATTTCCTCGCTCCGTTTGACGCGCGACTGCTACTTCTTCAAGAATAAGATCAAGTGTATCTGCATTTGATTCATCACCACCAGTAATAGTTATATCACCCAGGGTACGAAAACGAATTCTCTTTGTTACTACTTCTTCTTTAGGACGAAGGGTGGTGAATTCAGAGAAAGGTATCCATGAATTATTCCTCCAAATAACCTCTCGATCATGTGCAAAATACAACATAGGTAACTCAAGTGCATTTGCTGTAATATATTGCCATACATCTAATTCTGTCCAGTTACTAATAGGAAAAACTCTAAAGTTCTCGCCCATATTATACCGACCGTTCATTAAATTCCACAGCTCAGGTCTTTGGTTTTTAGGATTCCATTGACCAAATTCGTCACGATGTGAAAAGAATCGCTCTTTAGCTCTTGCTTTTTCTTCATCTCGTCTACCGCCGCCAATACAAGCATCAAATTGATTTTCTTCTATTGCTTCAAGCAGGGAAGTTGTCTGTAATTTATTTCTATTGGCATCCATACCCGTCTCTTCTCTTACGGTGCCTCGCTTTATAGATTCTTCAACAGAACCCACAACCAATTTCACTCCCAATTTTTTCATCAATTGATCTCTAAAAGCGATAGTTTCAGGAAAATTGTGCCCTGTATCAACATGTAAAAAAGTAAAAGGTATTGGCGCTGGATAAAAAGCTTTCTTCGCTAAATGCGTTACTAATATAGAATCTTTACCCCCAGAAAATAAAATTGCTGGATTTTGAAATTGAGCAGCAGTTTCTCTTAATATATAAATTGCTTCAGCTTCTAACTCTTCTAAGTGAGATAATGCGTATTTTCTCATAACTTAATAAATTACTTTATTTTTAATTTCTTTCCATATTTCCTGAACACATTCTTCAATAGACTGCTCAGCTGTAAAAATTTCTACATCAGGGTTTTCGGGCTTTTCAAACGGAGCCGATATCCCCGTGAAATTTTGTATTTGTCCATTTCTAGCTTTAGCATACAGCCCTTTAACATCTCTTTGTTCACATACTTCGAGAGGACAGTTTACGTATACTTCTATATACTTTTCTCCCAAAATTTCTCTTGATCGCTGTCTATCCTCTTCTAAAGGAGTAATAAAAGCAGTTAATGTAATAATTCCTGCATCAGTAAATAATTTACCAACTTCTGCAATTCTCCTTAAATTCTCTGACCGATCATGAGCTTCAAAGCCCAGATCTTTATTAATACCCATTCTGATATTATCGCCATCGAGAGTATAAGTATTTAATCCTTTATTAAAAAGAAAATATTCTAGAGCATCAGAAACTGTAGATTTCCCACTGCCAGAGAGACCAACGAACCAAATCACAATAGATTTATGCTGCGCACGTTCAGCCCTGGTTGACTGTGTGATTTTATAATCCTGTTTTCTTAAATTACTTCCCAAATTAATTTATTTTATATTTTATCATTATGTACCCAATTACCCCAATTACATACAATACAGTTAATGGAGCACCAACCTTAAAGAAATCTTTGAATCTATAGTCACCCGGAGCCAAGATAATTAAATTAGTTTGATAACCTATTGGTGTCATAAACGCAGCCGATGCTCCAAACGCCACAACCAAATACAATGCTTCACCTGGTATACCTGTTGTTAGACTAATTGAATAAGCCAATGGAAATGCTATAGAAACGGCTGCTACATTGGTTATAAATGATGTCAACAATATCGTAAAAAGCATTAATCCCAAAATAATCACCAGCATTCCATAAGGCTGAAGCATAAACAACAACTTTCCTGAAATAAAGTCAGCGAGCCCCGACGAAATAAAAACTTCCCCTATAATTATAGAAGCGCACAAAACTACAAACAAGTCAACTCTGAAACCACTCTTTATGGAGTTAATTGAGGTATAACCCAAACTTAGAAGTAATATAAGGGTCAAAAATAAAAAGAGAAATAAATCAATTCTTTCGAAAAACATTGTCAATCCCAAAAGGCTCAATCCACAAAGAAATTTAACTTTATTATTTGACTGCTTACCTTTAGTTTTTAAATTAGAAAGAATATAAAAATCTGCTCGTATAGATTCTGAAAGATTAGAGTGGGGTACAACAATTAGAAGATCTCCACTTCTCAATTTAATTTCCCCAATTCTTCCGCTCAAATCCTCACCATTTCTATGAACGGCAAGTATAGTGGCACTGTATTTAGCACGAAAATCAGTATCTTTTATTCGTTTCCCATCTAACCAAGAGTTAGTAGGAATTGACAGTTCGACGTATTCTAATTTATCCTCGTATTTATTAAGTTTATTACTTATAAATTCAATATTATTATCCTCTTCATTTATGAGCATCACATCTTCCAGGCTGCCAGAAAATATTAATCTGTCTCCTCCCTCAACAATAAGATTTTTTGATGCAACTACTTTAAAAATTTTATTACCCCTCACAATTTCAATTAGAGAGATTCCTCTAAAATCCTTTATCCCACTGTCTTCTATACTTTTACCCACAAGGGTAGAGCTACTGCCAACCTTAGCTTCGACAAAATATTTTCTAACAGCATTTCTCTTTTGTAGGGGCGTAAGCGATCTGGATGGCAAAAGCTTAAATCCAATTACTAAAAAATAAATAATCCCAATACCAGTTACTATTAAACCAGGAACAACAAAATCATAAAGCTTGAAAAGTTCTAACCCATTACTTTCTAAAAGGCCATTGAGAACAAGATTTGTTGATGTACCTATGAGCGTAATCATTCCCCCTAAAATTGCTGAAAAGGAAAGTGGAATAAGAAGCTTAGAAGGCGATATCCCATAGTATTCTCCCTTTTTCATGACATAAGGGATTAGGATTATTACCACAGGGGTATTGTTGAAAACCGAAGAAATAAGCGCGACACAAGCACATAAAACAGTGAAAAAAACAAATTTTGACCGTATTTTACCCATTATCCTATCAAGAAACTTACCTATATCAAAGTATTCATTTATGATCGAGCTAATTGCAATAACAATAAATATTATTAAAACACTTTTTGTAATTAATGCTTTTAGAATTGAATCAACACTTATATAACCAAGTAACAAAAAAATTCCCACAACAATTCCAAAAACTGTTGCGGGCCTTCTTTTTGAACGTATTAATTCAAAAATCATAAAAGCCAATACAATTCCAACTATTAAACTTTTATAACTCGAAATAAAACTATTCAATATACTACGAATTTAGAAGTTTACTTCCCGATTATATAGGTCTCAAAACCTATGGTAGAAAGTTCTTTGTCATCCAATATACCGCGACCATCAAATAAGAATGCAGGTTTAAACATCTTATCATATATTTTATGCCAGTCGTAAGTATTAAATTCATCCCATTCTGTCATAACAGCTACTGCATGGGTATCTTCTGTTGCTTCATAGGGATCATTACATACGTGAACAAGCAATCTGTTCTCTGCCTCTGTTCTGCTATTTAAATAATCCAGATCTGCTAAAATTTGCTCTTCAGTAACTTTTGGATCGTAAACTGTTATTTCAGCACGCTCATTCAGCAAATAATCTGCAACATATATTGCCGCTGATTCACGCGTATCATTGGTATCCTTTTTGAAGGCCCAACCTAATAATGTAATTTTCTTACCAGATACTGTATTAAATAAGGTTTTGACTATTTTCTCCGCAAACCTTCTTTTTTGGTGATCATTCATTATAATAACCTGTTCCCAATAGTCGGCCACTGCATGCAAACCGTAGGATTTAGATATATAAACTAAATTCAATATATCCTTTTGAAAACAAGATCCCCCAAAACCTACAGACGCTTTTAAAAATTTAGGACCAATTCTCGAATCACTCCCTATGGCGCGAGCTACTTCATTTACATCAGCCTCTGTTACCTCACAAAGTTCTGACAATGAATTAATAGATGACACCCGTTGAGCCAGAAAAGCATTGGCAGTCAATTTTGATAATTCTGATGACCAGACATTTGTTGTAAGTATGCGCTCTCTGGGTATCCAGTGTGAATAAACATCTACTAGAGCCTGCTTTGCTTCATTACCCTCTACTGTATCATCTCCCCCTATCAAAACTCGGTCTGCTTCTAGTAAATCGCCCATTGCAGTTCCTTCTGCAAGAAATTCAGGATTTGACAAAATATCAAAACGAACACCACTTCCCGTATTTTCAAGAATTCGCTTTAAAGCTTCTGCTGTTCTAACAGGTAAAGTTGATTTTTCAACTACAATCTTATTAGATTTTGCCACAGAAGCTATTTGGCGGGCACATAACTCAATAAACTTAAGATCTGCAGCCATACCCTTGCCTATTCCATATGTCTTGGTTGGTGTATTTACAGAGATAAAAATCATATCTGCATCCAGAATCGCCTGATTCACATCGGTAGAAAAGAAAAGGTTTCTTCCTCTTGCCTCTCCCACGATCTCATCTAATCCCGGTTCATATACAGGAAGCAAACTTAAATCCTCATTATTCCAGGCAGCTATGCGCTTTTCATTAATATCTACAACAGTTACTTTTATCTCTGGGCATTTTTGCGCTATTACAGCCATAGTAGGTCCTCCTACGTAACCGGCACCAATACAACAAATGGTCTTAATCTTCATTTATTTTATATTTTGTTCGTAAATATATATTGCTCAATTTTAATCTTCTAATTATCCTTTTTTTTTTAGACGAAATCATCATAAAAGAGGATTACCGTTATCTATGCTGGAAGGGAGACGAAATATAGCCGATATTTGCCATATTTAGCAGTTGCTTACTTAACCTAAAAGTATTGGTATTTATCTCACGGATAGGTTTAGATATTAAAGCCTTCCGTCAACTGAAGATTTAATAAATCCCTTTACATCATATAGTACTGAATTCTCTCCCTTTAAAGCCTTAAAATCGATTTCTCGAAATAAACCATGTCCCACAGCCAAAACTATTGCGTCGAATTTCACACCCTCTATAGTATTTATGAGTTGAAGATTATAAACTTTTTTCAAAGCATCCGTACTTGCAACAGGATCGTAAACTGAAACGAGTGCTCCATAATCTTTAAAATCATTTACTATATCAATCACTTTGGTATTTCGCACATCTGGACAATCTTCTTTAAATGTTATTCCTAAAATGAGGATTTTACTACCAAGTATTTTAATGTCTTTCTTAGACATCAACTTTACGACCTGCGAGGCTACATATTCTCCCATGCTGTCATTTAACCTCCTGCCCGCCAAAATTATTTCAGGATGATAACCTATTTGCTTAGCTTTTTGAGCAAGATAATATGGATCTACTCCTATGCAATGCCCACCAACTAATCCAGGTTGAAAAGGCAAAAAATTCCATTTTGTTGATGCGGCCTTAAGTACTTCCTGAGTGTCAATTTCCATCCGGTTAAATATTTTAGCCAACTCATTAACAAAAGCTATATTGATGTCACGTTGTGAATTTTCTATAACCTTTGCCGCTTCAGCGACTTTAATACTAGGTGCCAGATAGGTTCCTGCCGAAATAACCGATTTATATAAACTATCTATGTTTTCTGCAGCTGCACGATTAGACCCAGAAGTAACTTTTAAAATCTTATCTACAGTATGTTCTTTATCTCCGGGATTTATTCGTTCAGGAGAATACCCAATACTAAAATCATTATCACATTTTAATTTTGAATTTTCTTCTAGTATAGGTAAACAAACCTCTTCGGTTGCGCCGGGATAAACGGTAGACTCATATATGACTATAGCACCACTTGTCATATTTAAACCAACCAACCTACTTGCTTCAATTAGGGAAGAAAGGTCTGGATTATCATTTTTATCTACTGGCGTTGGTACCGTAATTATA
Organism: Leeuwenhoekiella sp. A16; assembly: GCF_047946675.1. GTDB lineage: Bacteria > Bacteroidota > Bacteroidia > Flavobacteriales > Flavobacteriaceae > Leeuwenhoekiella. The sequence goes on along the minus strand of NZ_CP172313.1, from coordinate 2,964,538 downwards.
TAATAATCATGCCCGGCAAGGTCATTTTTTAAAGAACTACAATACAATCCTATTTCCGTAGAATCTCTTTTTAAAACGGCTTGTATTACTTCTCCTGTTAATTCACCGGTGCTATCAATACCATCTTTAATTTCATCTATTCTTTTCTTATTGGTATCAAAGCCAGTCACTCTATATTTGGTTGCAAATAATCTGGCAAGCGGCAACCCAACGTAACCCAAACCTATAATGCAAATAGAAATATTCGTTTTCAATTCTGAAGCCAATCTTTATTTTATTTGAATTCATTCCAATACCAATTAATAGATTCTCTTAATCCATCATTGATATTGTAAAGGGGACGATACCCTAGTTTATCTTTAATTTTATCTATTGAAGCTAATGAGTGACTAACATCACCTGCTCTTTTAGGCCCAAAATCGGCCTGGACGCTATAAATATCGGGATCAAAATCCTTCAAAAATTGCTTTAATAATTCAACTAAGTCCAGAATGGTTGTACGTTCATTGCAAGCCACATTATAAATTTCATTAACAGCTTTTTCATCTTTAGTCATAAAAGCTAAAACGTTAGCCTGAACCACATTCTTTATATAGGTGAAGTCTCTTGAAAAACTTCCATCTCCATTAATAACAGGAGAATTATGGTTTACAAGTTCAGCAATAAATTTAGGGATTACCGCCGCATACGCTCCATCTTTATCCTGCCTTGGGCCAAAAACATTGAAATATCTTAACCCAATAGTTTCTAAGCCATAACTAACATTATAAACATGAGCATAAAGCTCATCAACATATTTTGTAACCGCATATGGCGACAAAGGTTTGCCTATTTCATCTTCCGTCTTAGGTAAGATTTTAGAATCTCCATAAGTTGACGAACTTGCAGCATAGACCACTCTTTTTACTCCCCCATTTCTAGCAGCTTCCAGAATATTTAAAAAACCGGAAATATTTACATCATTAGTCGTTATTGGGTCCTTAATAGAGCGAGGGACAGAACCTAATGCGGCTTGGTGACATATAAAATCACAACCAGCAGCAGCATCTTCACAATCATTATACTTTCTAATATCACCTTTAAAAAAATCAAAATTAGGATTTTCAAAAAAGGATTCTATATTCTTTAGCTTCCCGGTAGAAAGATTATCAAGACAGGTTACTTTAGCTCCAAGGTTAAGAAATTCGTCAACAAGGTGAGATCCTATAAAACCAGCTCCACCTGTCACTAATATCTTTTTTCCCTTTAAAACCTGCCTGTCCAAATAAGTTATTTTTCTTGAGCGGCTAAGATATAATTTATAGAATTAAAAGAGTAAAGACCACCCATAAAGTATTTCTTAACAAGATGAAGAAGTTCACGTTAAACTTATACTAAACCAGATAAGGAACTTGGTAAAAGATAAAAGCAATGGTAAATTTGATATCTATCAAAACTTCTTATACTAAATATAATGAACTATTTAAATTTAGATCCTAAAAAGACTAAAACCACAGTTGAACAACTCAATGTTCTTTTAGCAGACTACCACTTATATTACCAGAAACTTCGCAATTTTCATTGGAATGTCGTAGGTAAAAATTTCTTCGATTTACATGAAAAGTTTGAAGAAATGTATGATGATGCAAAATTAAAAGTTGACGAAATAGCCGAACGTATACTTACTTTGCGCTTTCAGCCATTGAGTAACTATACTGATTATCTAGAAAGCTCTAATCTTAAAGAGTCTCCCAGCGAGACAAGGGATACTGAAATGATCGATATTCTTCTAAAAGATCACGGGGCCATTTTAAAACAAATGCGTAGTACTGTAGAAGCTGCAGATGATGCCGGCGATGAAGGTACAATTGACTTGATTGGCGCATATATACGCGATCTTGAAAAGATAAGCTGGATGCTTGATGCATGGAGAATGAAAGCAACTGAAGATCACAAAAAAGCCTAGTTTTATATATGATAGCACAAGAATCTGAAAACGATAACATCAATTTTTTAGGCTTCGATTTCGGAAGAATTCTCGACAAACTTCAGGGTTGGGGAGAAAATATATTATTAAAACTGCCAAATTTCATTTTGGCAGTTTTAATATGTATAATCTTCTGGTTTCTTGCTAAATACGTTTCTAAGTTTGTACGAAATGTATTAATGCGAAAAGTTAGCCAGGCTTCTGTGAAAGTCATGGCCGGTAAAACAGCTTTTGCTGTTACTGTTTTGGTAGGATTTTTCTTTGCTTTAGGAGTAATGGATCTTGACAAGGTTCTTACTTCAGTTCTGGCGGGTGCGGGTGTTGTAGGTTTAGCTATTGGTCTCGCTCTACAGGGAACATTAAGCAATACATTTTCTGGTGTTATTCTTTCTTTCTTACCGCGTATTCAATTAGGCGACTGGGTTGAGACAAATGGTTTTGCGGGTTCGGTAGAAGATATAAACCTAAGAAGTATAGTAATTAGAGAGGCAGATAATAATTTTGTGATGATTCCCAATTCACTCATTATTGACTCTCCTTTTAAAAATTATACACAAACATCCAGGTCTCGCGTCTTTATAAATTGTGGTGTTGGCTATGAGAGTGATCTTGAATTAGTTGAAAAACTTACCGTTGATACAATTCTGAAAGAATTTCCTCAACAAAGTTCTGAAGAGGTTGAATTCTACTATCAGGAATTTGGCGACAGCTCAATTAATTTTGTTTTACGATTCTGGGCAGATGTACGTAAAAAACGAGATATCTTAAAAGCACAGAACATTGCTATAAAAGCGATCAAGAAAGTATACGATGCTCAAGATATCAATATTCCTTTCCCTATACGTACTCTTGATTTTGCTAAAAACAAGTTTAGATCTGAAACCCTCACAATAGCTCAATCAGACAATTCATCAGAGGGTACTGAGAAAGTAGTATCACCAGATTCAGATTCATAATTTATGCGCGCATTCCTAATTGCTATATCAGCGGCTTTTGTTTTCAATAGTTGTCAGGATTATGGTCAACTGGAAAAGAGAGCTAGTTTATCACGAAGTCTCGCAGAAATTTCAGGTATAACTAAATTACCTTCTTCACCACTAATTTTTGCGATAGCTGATCATGGTAATCCTAATCATATATATGCCATAGACTCTACTGGTTTTATTCAGAAAGAAATTGTGGTGGCTAATGCACTCAATACAGATTGGGAAGACCTCGCAAATGATGGCAAAAATCGGGTTTTTATAGGTGATTTTGGGAATAATGAAAATGACAGGCGAGACTTGTGCATTTACTCCGTTAGCATTCCGGAAAATATAAAGGAAATAGACACTGTGGTTGCCACCAAAACATCTTTTTCTCTTGCAGACCAGAAGGAATTTCCACCCAGCTTATATAACAGAAATTATGACATAGAATCATTCTTTTTTAAGGATGATTCCTTTTATCTATTCACGAGAAACCGAAGCAGAAAAGAATTTGACGGTACAACGAAAGTCTACAAAGTACCCGCCAGAACCGGAAATTTTTCGGTAGAACCCATAACTAGTTATTCCATTTGTGATGATTCCAAAGACTGCTTTCTCACAGCTGCAACATTAGGTCCCGATAATAAAACAATCCTTTTACTTACATCTAATAAAGTCATTAAACTTAGTAACTATACTGGTCACGACTTTTTTGGTGGTAAAATTGAAACTATTGATCTAAAATATGATTCTCAAAAAGAGGGAATTTGCATGAAAGACAGTTCTAATGTTTACATAGTTGATGAACGCAGAGCGCAACTAGGCGGTAATTTGTATTCTCTATCTATCAAATAATTATTTTCGCTTAAGCTGCTTTAACTGGAATATATCCTTTCTTCTGTCAACCAGATTACGCACGCTTCCATATTGATTCAATTCTTTCAATAGATCTACATCCACATCAGCAACCAGTATCATTTCTGCGTTAGGTGTTGCTTCAGCTTTTATACCATTAGTAGGAAACTGAAAGTCACAAGGCGTTAATACCATACTTTGCGCAAATTGCATATCCATATTGTGCACTTTGGGAATATTACCCACACTACCGGCAATGGCAACATAACATTCATTTTCTATAGCTCTTGCCTGAGCACAATGTCTCACACGACTATAGCCATTTTGAGTATCAGTTAAAAAGGGAACAAATAAAATATCCATACCCTGATCTGCGAGAATTCTGCTCAACTCTGGAAATTCTACATCATAGCAAATAAGAATGCCTATTTTCCCGCAGTCTGTATTAAAAGTTTTTATAACATCTCCACCTGTCATACCCCAAACTTTAGCCTCATCTGGAGTTACGTGAAGCTTGTAAAATTTTTCTATAGTCCCGTCTCGCTTACATAAAAAACCAACATTATAAAGTTTGCCATCTTCAAGATAAGGCATACTTCCGGTTATAATATTGATGTTATAACTAACTGAAAGTTCTGAGAATTTATCGCGTATACGCTCAGTATATTTTGCCAGTTCTCTAATTGCGTCAGGTTCTGACAAATGATTATATGCTGCCATTAATGGAGCATTAAAAAACTCAGGGAAAAGAGCAAAATCTGATCTGTAACCTGAAATTGTATCGATAAAATATTCTGCCTGCTCTATAAGCTCTTCAAAATTCTTATACGTACGCATTTGCCACTGTACAAGACCTAGTCTTACCACCGTCTTTGTGGCAATAGGTTTCTTGGCAGGTTTTTGATAGTAAATGTTATCCCACTCAAGCAGAGCTGCATACTCTTTAGAGGCCTTATCCCCTTCCAGATAATTGGTAATAATTCGTTTTACATGAAAGTCATTACTCAATTGAAAATCAAGTACTGGGTCACTTATTTCGCGTGTGCGCACCTTTTCTATATATTTTTTTGGCGAAATTTTATCTGCATATTGATGATAATTAGGCAGTCTGCCTCCAAAAACAATGCGCTCCAGATTTAAGTTCTCACAAAGCTCTTTTCTGTAATCATATAAACGTCTGCCAATGCGCATTCCGCGATACTCGTGACGTATAAAAATATCTATACCATAGAGTACATTTCCCTTAGGCGTATGCGTATTAAAACTTTCATTTCCCGTGATCTGCATATACGTATGCGAATCTGTGAACTTCTCATAATTCACAACTATTGACAAAGCACAGCCAGCGATCTCCCCATTAACTTTGACGACCACCTGACCTTCAGGAAAAATACTTATCAACTTCTGTACATCCTTTTTCTCCCAATAAGGATCAGGAATATTAGGATATACCGCTATCATTATATTTTTTAATTCTTCGTAATCCTTGATTTTTAAATATTCAAGATCTACAGAATCTATTTTTTCAACCTTATCTATTGCATCCATATGAATCAATTTTCGCTTTAAGCGAAAAATATTTTAGAAGTTAAAACCAAAACCAAACGAAACTCTCAAACCTTCATCTGAGGTGAAAAAATTAAAAGTTCCGCTAAGGGCATCTGCACTATTCACCCAGAAACCAAGGCCGTAAGAATCATGCCAGATTTTAGAATCAGGTGCTCTGTCTGACCATACACGCCCAATATCATACCCGCCAAAAATCCCGATTTGAAGGGGTAAAATCGACGTTTTCAGGGTATTAAACGCATATCTCAAATCTGCAGATCCGGCTAGAGCTGTTTTACCGGTAAAGCGTTCAAAACGATAACCTCTTAGTCCTGTGCGTTGCCCTAACCTTGCAGCCTGATAGAATTGATAGTCGTCACCAAATCTAAACTGTGCCTGACCAAGTGTTTTTAACACCAATTTCCTATCAGTAGAGATCGCATTATAAAACCCAAGACTGGTGTTAAGGTAACCAAATATACTATCTGTACGCTCAATATTATCTGTTATACCACCAGTAACATTAAAATCCATACCCCGTGTGGGTGCAAGACTGTTATCTGCACTATGGTATTCATACATCGCTTCTATAGATCCAAAATAATTACGGTCAATAACTTCTGTCAGGTAGTTGTCATTTACAAAGCGACCTTCATTTCCTTCTACATCTATGCTTTGAAATAAACCTCTAACTTTAAACGTACTACCATAATCTGAATTCTTTAATAAACCCGCAGAAGCTTCAAATCTGTTCTGGCGTACACGATTGTAATCCATCCCCAGTTCATCGTCATAGTTTTCGGTCTCATTTCCATAACCAAAGAAGTTCTGGGCATAATTATGCGTGGTTAATCTACCTGTAATAAGCAAATTCCAATTATCTTTTATTCCGGCAAACTCTCCTTCGTATCGCAGATCAAAACCCTGCGTCGCAAAAAAGTAACCAGCCTTAAACCTATGTTGCTGACTAAATGGATTTCGCTGAAAAGCATTTACAGTATAAACATCGCTCAGTCCCAAACTTATACCTTCATCTGGATTATAACCAAAAGCAGGCGTTATGATGTTAGTGCGCAAAATTTGTTTTTGATAATCATAAGTATTGTAATCGTAATTATCTGTAAATCTAAAATTGGCCCCGCCTTTTTCTTCTATTGTATTAGGTAGACTTTCATGGTCATAGATTTTAAGTTTACGACCGTTTTCTATACGGTAAATATCGTTGTTTTGCCCACCGATTATGCGTATAAAAATAGGATTATCACCTTTTCCTTTCACTTCAAAAACATCATCGTCATCAAGGCCAAAGACCCAAATTTGGTTTGTCTCTTTAGATAAGTAGCTTCTGTCTAAAATTACGTCTGCCTTTTTGCCGTCTTTAATACGCCACACCTTTATAGTAGTCTCATTGTCACCTCTGGTAATTTCGAAATAATCATCTTTATCTGTACCTGTAACAGTTTGTAATTTTGCGAAATAGTCAAAATATTTTTCTGTGATATCAACAATATTATCGCGTCTTCCTTTCAGGTTCTTTTTAATATCATCAATTGAGTTTCCTGTTCTAACTTCAGGAGGAAGATCTAAAAAGGCTTTCTCTATGATTGAGTCTGATATATGATCTTGAATGTAATGTGCCTGCGTCATCCATACTTCTTTACCAGATTGTTGAGCAAGCGCTCTGTCTAGTTTTATACCGGCATTATTAAACCACTTAATATCTTTTAGATTCTCATCGTAGACCTGAAATTGTTTTGCTGCACCAAATAAAGCTCTGGCGATATCCAGAATAGTACCATCAAAATTTGTAAAGACCTGATCTCGGTCTCTGGGTATAGCCACGTAAACATCTTTACCATCCTGATTTTTATATTCTGCCCAGCGCCATTGGTCATTATGCCTGTCCCAATCACCTATTAGCATATCAAAAATTCGGGCTCTTATATAAGCCGTTTCATCAATGACATTTTCTTCATCACTCCTTATTTTGTCAAGAATATCATCTGTACTTTCTATATCATCTGGATAATTAAAAATAGCTCCCTGGTATTCTTCAGCAGGGCGCTCTACGATCATATACAACTCATCACCATATTTGTCATTATATTCTCCCAGAGCAGGTTGTTTAGGAACATAATAGAGCTCTGGAGTTGTATTAAGCACTTTCACGGCATCGCTTAATTTTGGAATAGCGAAAGCTCCGTACGGGTGTGAAGAAGTATAAAAGTCCTGAATAAGTGATTCTGGCAACGTATTGCGCAAATCATCTTCTACTTCTTTATCTTTTAAAATAACAGCTTGTATGAATTGAACAGCACTCTTGCGCAGAGCCCGCATGTTATATTCTTTTCCGTTCTTTTTAGATTTTAATCTTAAAGAGACTGTCTGGTGTCCGCCTCCGGGACGAATTACATCAAGACCGCCATAAAGCGTATCTAGTAATGCCACCGGTGCAGTCACTTTTTTGCCATATACTTCGCGATAATGATCTCCCCAAACCGATTTGAAAAAATCTGACTTCTCTGTTTCTTCCACATTATAAACCGACGCCTTAACTGTTTTGGGGAAATTGGTTTTAAAGGTAGAAGCATCATAAACAGGCTTAGGAGCATAAACTTCTTTTTGAAATAATAATTTTGGTTCAAAATCACCATCAGACCCATAATATCTTACCCATGATGAACCATCATCAAAAACATCTAAAACAGCAAAACCTTGCCCTCCATAACTAAATAAGCCATCTCTTCCCAATGCTACATACGATGACTTTGACCCTGATCCTGACACAATTTGTTTAATGCCATCATCTTCTATATACTGTAAACTATGCTCGTGACCAGATGTAAATATCACACGGTCATAATCTTTAACGAGAACCTTAATACGCTTCATTAGCTCATTGTATTTCTCATTAAATCTATCCTGCTTAGAAACACCACCCTGTGTACGTATTTCAGTTACAAGGGACCCTAAAATGGGTACGGGAATCTTTTTTTGAGAGGGATATAAATGCTTATTAAAATCAAATTTACCGCCGTGTACACCATTTGTATACATGGGATGATGCATTGCAACCACAATTGTTTTTTGTTGGTTCTTTTTAAGCTCTCCGGCAAGTTCTATAAAAAACTTTTCTCTTGTTTTAATCTCGCACTTATCATTGATTTTTGGGTCCTTATCCCAGTCCTCAAGATACCATTGAGTGTCTATAACTATTAAGTGTAATTTATCATCAATATCATAACTCTCAAGCGGGCAGCCGTCTTCTGGTTTAAATATTTTTTCATCCTTAAATTTCTCTTCAAAATATTTCTGCTCACGCTCAAGCCCGTCAGATCCTTCATTATACCAATCATGATTACCAGGAATAAAAAAAACCTTACCCTCATGTTCTTTAACCGCATCATACTGCGCATCCAGACGGTACTCAGAGATTGCGCGCCCTTTGCCATCTTTATCAGGCATTCCCTCAGGATAAATATTGTCTCCTAAAAAAATTGTATAGTTATCTCCTTTATTTTGAGTCTTGAGAAAGTTCTTTAAAGTTGCCAGACCTTCTGTAGTCTCACCTAGATCTGCATAACCAGCATCACCTACCAAATAAAATGTCTTTTCTATTTTTTTATTCTTAGGATAACTGCCCTGATCAATCCCTTTTTTATATTGAGCGTCGTAGCTGGCGCACGACGAGAAAATGATAAGAATAAGAACTGTTAGAAGTATGTTATTTTTTGACATCAAAAATAATTTGGAGGTTTTTTTTAGTACTTTTCACTTACGATTAATTGTAAACTTATGTCTGAAACGGTAGAAAAAGCACCTGAAATTATCACAAAAACAGATCAATTTGTGCTTAAATTATTTAAGGAAAAATTGCCTAATAGCTTTCTATACCACAACTACAATCACACTGTAAGGGTCGTTAAAAGTACTAAAGAAATAATCGAAAATTCTCAAATTAATGTTAAACAGGAAGAGGCGCTTCTGCTCGCTGCATGGCTGCACGACATTGGTTATACAGAACAGAGAGAGGGCCATGAAAAAGCAGGCGCCGAGATCGCAAAAGCTTTTTTAAAAGAACAAGGGGAAGATCCTGAAACAATTGATCTGGTGGTAGATCTTATTCTTTCTACTATCATGAAAACAGAACCAAAATCTGATCTGGAACGTATCTTAAAAGATGCAGACAACTCACATTTTGCAAAAGACTATTATGCAGAAACCAGTGAGTTTCTTAGGCAGGAACTTAACCTTACCGGTGTTGCTAACTACTCCCCTGCAGAGTGGCGTGAAGAAAATATTAAGATGTTTACAGAGAAGCATAAATTCTATACAGATTATGCTGCCAGAAACTGGAAACCACAGAAAGATAAAAACCTGATTGATCTTCTTAATAAAAAGAAGAAGCAAAAAAAGAAATTTAAAAAAGAAGAAGTTAAAGCTAAACTTAAAGCGAAATATAAAGATGAGAGCCCAGACAGAGGTGTGCAAACTCTTTACCGCACAACTCTGCGTAATCACATTAAACTAAGTGACATTGCAGATACTAAGGCTAACATTCTCTTATCTGTAAATGCTATTATCATTTCTTTGGCTCTCGCCAATGTGATCCCGAAACTTGACTCACCAAGCAACAGGCATCTAATGATTCCAACTTTAATTTTGGTGCTTTTTAGTGTAGCTTCAATAATTCTGTCAATAATGTCTACCAGACCAAATGTGACAACAGGTGAGTTCACCAGAGAACAAGTAATGAAGAAAGAAGTTAACATTCTGTTTTTTGGCAACTTTCATAAAATGGCTTACGACCAGTACCAATGGGCTATAAATGAACTCATTCACGATAAGGATACCATCTACGAAGCGCTTACAAAAGATTTATATTTATTGGGAATTGTGTTGAATAAAAAATACATGCTTCTGCGGAAAACATATACAATTTTCATGACTGGTATAATTGCTTCAGTTGTAAGCTACATAATCGCCTTCTGGCTGATGTAAGTATTAAAATCTAATCTAAAATTTCAATAAGATCTTCGTAAGTGATTGTTTCATCAGTCACTTTACGAGGAGCTGTAGATGGTGAATATAATACCTCAACACGTATTGCTTTTAAACCCACTACGCCTTGCACATCTTCTAATTCAAGATATTCCACGTTTTCACCTAAATACGATTTGCGTTGCAGATATTTAATGTAACGACCGTACTCTTCCTCATCAGATTCCTGAGAGTAAATAATAGCTATTTTTCCTTTTTGGGTGATACGCTCATCAGTACCGCGAATTAAAGCTTTATCTATACGCTTTTTAATAATTTCGTATCTCGCATTATACGTACCATCAACATCAAACTTCTTCTCATCCATTCTATAGCGAATGGAAAGTGTGGTGCTGAAAACAAGGATTAAAGAAGCAGCATCCAGCTGTAGCTTGGCCCCATGCTGTTTGTGATAAAAATGATTCTCCATCTCACACATTGTACGCAGCTGCCATAAACGTAAGTTATACAAGTAAACCATACTAAACTTCTCCTTACGAGTCATAGAAGCACCTATATAGATATTATGATCTACGCCATCAGTTTTATAACGTTCGAAATAATGAGGAAATATCTTTTGAGCTTCCTGCTGTTTACGGTCAAGAAAAGTTGCCAATTCCTGATTTATTAACTGTACGGTCTCGTCGTAATGTCTTCGATTCTCATAGATCAAACCTGTTTCAGGACGTATAGCCGCCTGATAATTCTCTATTGCTCGTTTAATTTCAGGAATTGTAGTATTTAAATGATTAAGCAATGGGTTTACCTCATCCCGAAGTAAATTAAAAACTTGCGTTTCGCTAGAAGCGCTTAAACTTTGAGAAATATCTTCAATGAATTCTTCAATTCTAAATTTCACCTGCTCGTAAATAGGCAGCGGCTTCGTTTCCATAGCCATATTTAAGATATCATCAACAAGTTTTAATTGTATCAATATATCCTGCTGTATTGCCAGATTACGCTCTTCTGAAGAACCTACAATATCAATTTGACCATACAGTGGGTAGACTTCCTTAAAAGCAATATCCTTAAACGAGGCAAACTTACCGGCCTGTTGATTTGCAATAAATCTTTTAGCTTCTTCTTCAAACACCCATAAAACACTGGGATGAATACTTGTGCATTCACTTTGAATAACCGCTTTTATTCTATTTTCAGACTCAAATCTTCTGCGTTCTACAGTGGCAACGATATATGGAATAATATCGTCGAGCTTCATCGCATTTACAGAGTTCAATTCATTCCTAGTACCTGAAACTAACTCCAGAACAGCAAGCAACTTTTTGCCTTTAAAAATTGGAGCCAGAATACAGCTTTTTACTCCCTGGTTTAATAAATTCTCAGATAGCAGATTGTACTTAGTATCTATTGCATACTGCTCAACATCTGAAATGCAGAAATACTTCTTGTTTTTTATTAATGTATCGTAAGCACCGCCGCAAAGAGTCTGGCAGCAATCATTTCTATTTTCTTTATCAAGAATATAACTGGTTGCAAATTCCTTATCCATTTTAATAAAGCTGTCATCATCTTCATCAAACTGAGTAAAACCAATTTTTAGATCGGCCATGTTAAAAATAGACTGAAATATCTCTTGAAATTGAGGATAATCTGCTGTTTCCTGTATTGTATTATCATAAAGCAAATTCGTCTTCAGTTCAGATATCGCATCTTCTACAGTAACGTCTGTTAGGTTTAGAATTGTGATTCCTTTTAGAATCCAACTTTGAGGCGGAAAATACTGCTTCCACAAATCAATATTGTCTACTTCCTGTACAAGTTTATTTACAATTTCGTCAGTGATCTCAATAGCATCTTCTTTTGGCTGAAGCGAAACAAAATCAGCATTCATTGCAATTCTATAATGTCTTAGAAGACCTTTCTTATCAGGAATATCATAGAATAAAGGTTTTGTAAAATCGAGATTCTTATCGTAATACGTATTGAGAATAACGATACACGCAAGAATGTAGAACATATCCTCATCCCAATTACGCACTTTCAGCTCAAAATCATCACCTGCATTTTTTAATATGCTGGCAAAACGCTTTGTAGGATTGAATAAAATACTTTGAAAAGGTACCGCGGCAGCTTTTATTTCATTTTTGGTTAAAACCGCAGGAAATAAATTATCAAGCAGAACGCGTATAGGATCTTTATATTTATCAAGATCATTAAAGTCACTTATCCCTTCAATCAGGTTAGGAAATGACTGTGCGTAGTCAAGCAACGACTGCATGTAATCTTTAGAAATACTACTCTTAGAAGACTCCATACGATCCCTAAGCTTATCCAGAACTTTGTTAAAGCTCAGATTTATTTCGAAAGGAAAATCTTCATTATTATTCATAGAGGTAAATCTTAATTACTAAATATAATAAATCTTGTTTAATACTTAATAGTAGCTTTAGTCTTTAACAAGGGTTTAAGCTTACTAAAAATAACGGGTAAAGTTAATCGCCTCATTTATAAAACCGGCAATCTAAGGATAAAAACCTGCCAAAAAAGGACTAAAATCGCGTATATTGCCAGCCGAAAAAATAATTAATGATGAAGAAAATATTTTTGCTCGCAAGTAGCTGCTTTTTTATGCTCTCTTGCGCAACAGATACAAATTATGAAGTATCTGGAACAATAGACAACCTTGAAGATGGTACTGCCGTTTATCTACAAAGAATAGACGAGAACAAAAGGCTGGCTGCTGTTGACACTACCACAATTAAAGATGGAAAATTCACTTTTAAAGAGGAGAAACTTGCAGAACCAGAAATGAATCTGCTCACAGTAGAAGGTATTAATGCAAATGTAATTTTCATTGCTGAGAACGAAAAAATCAAAATCACCGCATATAAAGACAGTCTGCGCAGTTCTAAAGTAAAAGGTGGAAAAGAGAATGAGTACTTCGGCGAGTATTTTAATGAAGTAATTAGCAGCTCTAAAGAGAAACAAAAATTACAGCAGGAAGGAATGGCTGCTATGCGATCTGGCCAGTCTGAAACTATTGAGGTAATTAAAAATGAAATGGAAGCTATAGATAAATCTTCTACTCGCAAGAGACTAGCTCTTATTGATGAGCATCCCGATGCTATGGTTTCTACTATAATTCTCAACGATCTTATAGGAACAGGTATGCTCACTGCTGATGAGGCAAGTGATGCTTTTGATTCACTTTCTACGAAACTAAAAGAAAGCGCAAAAGGCAAAGAAATAAGTGAAGTAATAGCCAAAATGAAAGCTCAGGAAATAGCTTCTAAACTGGCAAGCATAGGCAATGCAGCACCTGAATTTAGCGCTCCCACTCCAGAAGGAGATGAGCTTGCTTTAAAAGATGTGCTGGGTAAATACACCATTGTAGACTTCTGGGCGAGCTGGTGCAGACCTTGTAGACAAGAAAATCCTAATGTTGTAAAACTATACAACAAGTATCATGATAAAGGTCTTAACATTATAAGCGTTTCTCTGGATCGTCCAGAAGAAAAGGATCGCTGGTTACAGGCTATAGAAAATGATAAAATGGATTGGTACCATGTATCTAATTTAAAATACTGGCAAGACCCTATTGTACGTCAATACGGTATTACTGCTATTCCCGCAACATACTTACTTGATGAGAAAGGAATCATAATAGACAAAAATCTACGTGGTGATGCTCTAGCAGAAAAGTTAGAATCTCTCTTAGGAGACAGCTAAAACTAATCGATTTTAATAGAAAAAACCGGATTTCTTTATCAGAAATCCGGTTTTTTTATGCCTTTTTCGGTCTAAAAATTCTCCTTATTGAGCTTCAATTTCTGCGCTCACACTAGCCGAAAGTCTTTTGTAAGTTCCGTTTTCAAGACGCTCACGTATCGCTGAGAATGCGTCTAATGTTTCTTCTACATCTTGCAATGTATGAGAAGCTGTAGGTATCATACGCAATAGGATTAATCCTTTAGGTATTACAGGATACACAACTATTGAGCAAAATACACCGTGATTCTCACGTAAGTCTTTTACAAGTGCCATTGCTTCAGGAATGCTTCCTTTAAGGTAAACCGGCGTTACACAACTTTGTGTTGTACCAATATCAAAACCTCTTTTCTTAAGTCCGCCCTGAAGAGCATTTACATTCTCCCAAAGTTTCTCACGCAATTCTGGCATGGTGCGTAACATCTCAAGACGTTTTAATGCCCCTACCACTAATTGCATTTGCAATGATTTTGCAAACATTTGTGAGCGTAAGTTATATTTTAAGTAATCTATGATCTCCTGGTCTGCAGCTATAAAAGCTCCCGTACTTGCCATAGATTTTGCAAAAGTCGCAAAATATACATCTATTTTATCCTGAACTCCCTGCTCCTCACCGGCACCAGCGCCCGTTGCTCCCAGTGTACCAAAACCATGAGCGTCATCTACAAAAAGTCTAAAATTGTATTTTTCTTTAAGAGCTACAATCTCTCTAAGTTTTCCTTGCTCACCACGCATTCCAAAAACACCTTCAGAGATCAAAAGAATTCCTCCTCCTGTCTGCTCTGCTAATTTTGTTGCGCGTTGCAGGTTCTTTTCTATACTTTCTACATCATTGTGTTTGTAGGTAAAACGCTTACCCATGTGCAGACGCACACCATCAATAATACAGGCGTGAGCATCAACATCATATACAATAATATCATCTTTAGATACAAGGGCATCAACGGTAGAAACCATTCCCTGATATCCAAAATTCAATAAATAAGCAGCTTCTTTATTTACAAAGGCAGCAAACTCATTTTGCAGTTGCTCATGCAGGTCTGTATGGCCACTCATCATTCTGGCTCCCATTGGGTATGCCGAACCATAACTTGCCGCAGCTTCTGCATCTACTTTTCTAACTTCAGGATGATCTGCAAGTCCTAAATAGTCGTTGATACTCCAGGTAATTACTTCTTTTCCCTGAAATTTCATTCGGTTTGAAATAGGTCCTTCCAGTTTTGGGAATACAAAATAACCCTCAGCCTGCGAAGCCCATTTACCTAAAGGACCTTTGTCCTTATAAATCTTGTCGAATAAATCTCTCATACATCAAATTTCAAACAAGTTGCAAAACTAAGCAAATTTAGCCTCAATGCAATATTTTAACAACTAGGGGTTATATATCAAAAAAAGCCTCTGATCCCACAGAAGCCTTTCATATTATTAATTTTCAATTACTTAATATATTCTATCTTCTGCACAGCTTCTTCATTTTCACTATCAAAGAAACCTTGTGCGCTCATCCAGTCATCACTAAATACCTTACTCATATAGCGACTACCATGGTCTGGGAAGATCACGACTACTTTACTGTCTTTATCAAACTCTCCTTTTTCTGCCAGTTGCTTCACGCCTTGTATAGCTGCACCACTTGTATAACCTACAAATAGACCTTCTGTTTTAGCTATTTGTCTTGCGGTATGCGCGCTTTCTTCATCTGTTACTTTCTCAAAATGATCAATAACATCAAAGTCTGTAGCAGTAGGAATAAGGTTTTTACCCAAGCCTTCTATGCGATAAGGATAAATCTCATTAATATCTAATTCATGAGTCTCATGGTATTTCTTTAAAACACTACCATAAGCATCAATACCTAAAATTCTAATATTGGGATTTTGCTCTTTTAAATATTTAGCGGTTCCGGAAATTGTCCCTCCTGTACCGCTGCAGGCTACAAGGTGCGTAAGTTGTCCTTCTGTTTGTTTCCAGATCTCAGGTCCTGTAGACTCGTAATGTGCATCAATGTTAAGCTGGTTAAAATATTGATTAATATAAACCGAACCTTTCATCTCCTGATGTAAACGTTTTGCCACCTGATAATAAGAACGAGGATCATCTGCACTTACATGCGCAGGGCAAACATAAACCTTTGCTCCCATCGCACGCAAAGCATCAATCTTATCTTTAGATGATTTAGAACTTACAGCAAGCACACAATCGTACCCTTTTATAATACTCACCATTGCGATACTAAAACCTGTGTTACCAGAGGTAGTTTCTATAATTGTATCGCCCGGTTTTAAAATTCCCTGCTTCTCTGCATTTTCTAATATGTAAAGCGCAATGCGATCTTTAGAAGAGTGACCAGGATTAAAGGCCTCTACTTTAGCATAAAAAGCACCAGGAAGATTACTTGTAATTGAGTTAAGTTTTATAAGCGGAGTGTTGCCTATAAGCTGAAGTACGTTGTTATAAACGTTTAAATTTTCTTTCATAAAAGAGTGGTAGTTTTGGTTACCTTTTCAGTAAATCCCTAAAACCAATATTCAAAACCTTGCAAATTTAAGGGAAATATTTCAATTACTCCGTTTTTCCTTCTAAATCGATTAAAAATGCATAATCTTCGGCTACTTCTTTCAAAGCTTCAAACCTTCCTGAAGCACCGCCATGACCTGCATCCATATTTGTATGAAACAGGATTATCTTGTTTCCTTTATTATGATCTCTAAGTCTTGCAACCCATTTTGCCGGTTCCCAGTATTGCACCTGAGAATCGTGATATCCCGTGGTTACCAGAATATTAGGATACTCGTGAGAATCAACCTGGTCATAAGGTGAATATGATTTCATATACTCATAATATTCTTTCTCATTTGGGTTTCCCCACTCATCATACTCTGATGTAGTTAACGGTATACTATCATCTAACATTGTGGTAACCACATCAACAAATGGCACAGCGGCTATAATACCATTATATAATTCTGGTGCCATATTAACGATCGCACCCATTAAGAGTCCACCAGCAGAGCCACCGTAGGCATATAAATGGTCTTTGCTTGTATATTTTTGCGCTATTAAATAACGAGAACAGGCTATAAAATCTGTAAATGTATTTCGCTTTTTAAGCAATTTCCCATCTTCATACCATTTCCTACCCATATATTCACCGCCTCTTATATGCGCTATAGCGAAAATAAAGCCGCGATCAAGAAGCGTAAGGCGTGTAGAAGAAAAAGAAGGGTCTGTTGTAGACCCGTAGCTACCGTAGGCATATTGTAATAACGGATTCTCACCATCTAATTCAATTCCTTTTTTAAAGATCAATGAAATAGGAATCTTTACGCCGTCATCTGCAGTCGCCCAGATTCTGCGCGTCTCGTAATTATTTTTATCAAAATTACCTCCCAGAACTTCAGATTCTTTGAGAACATTCTTTTCCTGAGTTCTCATATTAAATTCTACAACTGAAGGCGGAGTATTTAAAGAGTTGAATGAATATCTCAACAATTCTGTATCAAAATCGGGGTTTATACTGGTAAAAGCGGTGTAGGTTTCGCTTTCAAAAGGCAAATAATAATCTTTGCTCCCGTCCCAGGTTTTAATATTTATCTCATTCAGGCCATTACTGCGCTCATCAACCACAAGATAATCTTTAAAAATCTCGATATCTTCTAGTAAAACCTCCTCCCTGTGCGGAATAACCTCTTCCCAATTCTCTTTACTTGTAGCACTAACAGGAGTTTTCATCAGCTTAAAATTAACAGCTTCATCCTTGTTGGTTACAATGTAAAAGTGATCCTCAAAGTGTGATATACTATATTCAAGGCCACGTTCTCTCTCCTGCACAATTTTAAAATCAAATTGAGCTGCATTCGCATTTGCAAATTGATATTCTGAAGTAAGCGTGCTGTGTGAACCTATAATTATAAATTCTTTAGATTTAGTCTTATAAACAAATACTGAAAAGGTCTCGTCTTTTTCTTCATACACCAGTTCATCGCTATCTGGATGCGTACCCAGAACATGCTTAAATATCTGATTGCTACGTAAGGTTTGTTCATCTTTACGCGTATAGAAAACAGTTTTATTGTCATTTGCCCACACGGCTCTACCAGTTGTATTTAAGATCTCTTCGGGATAAATTTCGCCAGAGGTAAGATTTTTAAACAGAAGTGTATATTTTCTTCGGCTTACCGTATCTATGCCATAAACGGCAATTTGAGTATTTTCAGATATAGAATAACCAGCCTGATTGAAGAAGGAATGCCCCTCTGCCATCACATTATTGTCAAACATGATCTCTTCAGGAGCTTCTAGGCTTTCTTTCTTCCTACAGTAAAGCGGATAGTTCTTCCCTTGTTCAAAACGGCTATAATACCAAAAGCCATTATATTTATAAGGCACAGACTCATCATCTTCTTTAATGCGTGCCTTCATTTCTTCAAACAATTTTTGCTGAAGAGGCTTGGTATGTGCTGTTACATTATCGTAATAGGCATTTTCCTGCTCCAGATATTCTATAACTTCAGGAGCATCTCTTTCATTCATCCAGTAATATTCATCAATGCGTATATCACCATGTATTTCAAGCTTGTAAGGTATTTTCTTTGCAACCGGGGGTAAGATATTTTTTAACAATGCTGAGTATTTTAATTGTACCAAACCGCAAAAGTACGTGATAACTGGAGTATGATCGTCAATTTTTTTCACATTCTTAAAAGAGTAATTCCACAGGTTTATTAGTAAATTTGTTCAGAATTTTAAACTAAAGTTATGTTTGGAGATATGATGGGTATGATGGGCAAATTAAAAGAAGCCCAGCAAAAAGCTGAAACTACTAAAAAGCGCCTGGAAACTGTTTATTTTGATGAAGAAAGTAGTGATAAACTACTTAAGACCACAGTTTCTGTTTCTGGGAAGATTAAATCTATAACAATAGACGATGAGCTGTTAGAAGACAAAGAGCAATTAGAAGACTACCTGATTCTTACTTTAAACAAAGCTCTTGAAAAGGCTAAGAACAGCTATGAATCTGAACTTGCCGCTGTCGCGAAAGAAGGTATGCCAGACATTCCTGGTCTTGACATGTTTAAATAATCAGCTTAAAACATATAAAAATCGCCCTAATTAAGGGCGCTTTTTAGGTTAAATAGTCTAATTTTATAATCCAAATGCAACTCCTAAATTAACTGAAGAAAACGTGTAGCCGTCGCTCGAAATACCAGAATAGCTGGCAATAATACCAACACCTCCTAAACCGTACATAATATAAGGCTCATACCAAAAACCGCCATCATTACCTTCACTTACACCAACGGCATAACCAAGATCTGCTCCTGCCCAAAAATCTTCTGAAATACCAAATCTCGCTGAACCCCCTATAGGTAAGAAAGCAGCACCATCAACAAAATCGCTATAATCACTTTTTACAAAATAGTACTTGAAGCCTACTGTTGGTCCCACGAGAAAACCATCACCTGCCTCAAAATAATAATCCAGTTCTGCAGCCAGACCAAAAGAATAAACCTCATCAGCATCACCCATGGGCAAACTGGCGCGTACAGAACCATTCAATCCTTGTGCCTGAGTGGCGAAAACACAAAGTAAAAACAAACAGAGTAAAGTAAGATTTTTCATAATTACCATAAATTGATTAGTTTATCTAAGATAATAATAATCTTATTATCCGTTAATTATGAATTATACTTTATTCTATGCATTTATTAATTGTAGCTTTTCAGCTATTATACGGACTTTTTAAAGCCAAAAGCGTTTAATCTTAATTATGCGCTTATATAAAACCAAAAAATCCCCTTTTAAAAAGAGGATCTTTTGATTCTCACAGTGATATTCCTATACTTTAAGCTACTTTTTCTTTTAAAACTTCTAACACCTCATCATGCATTGCAGCAGTATAATCATAATGAGTAACCATTCTTAGCTTTCCTTTCCCCATACTGCTAATGTGTATATCTGCATCTGTTAGCGTACTTAAAAAGACTGCCTCCTGAACATGTTCTTTTAGTTTAAATATCAAAATATTTGTTTCTACAGGCTCTACATGCGCAACTTGAGGATTATTACTTAAAGCTTCAGCCAGTTCTTTTGCTCTTTTATGGTCTTCTTCCATACGCTTCCAATGGTGATCTAGCGCGTACAGACCCGCCGCGGCTGCAAAACCTACTTGTCTCATACCGCCGCCCAATACTTTTCGCACGCGCATAGCTTTATCCATAAAGCGTTTTTTTCCTAATAAGACAGATCCCATGGGTGCTCCTAAGCCTTTTGAAAGACAAACCGAAATCGTATCAAATACGGCCCCATAATCTTGTGGAGATTCATCTGTCGCCACAAGAGCGTTCCACAATCTAGCTCCGTCAAGGTGAAGACCTAAACCATGATCATCGCACACTTTTCTAATCTTAAGAATCTCTCTAAAGTCATAACAGGCACCGCCGCCTTTGTTTGTCGTATTCTCAAGACATACCAGAGACGTTAACGCGCTGTGATAAAAATCTGGCGGATTAATAGATTCTTCTACCTGCTCTGCCGTGATCATCCCTCTGTGGCCATCTACTAACTTAGATGAAACCCCGCTGTTAAATGATATCCCGCCACCTTCATAATTATAAACGTGAGCATATTTATCTGCAATTAACTGTTCGCCGGGTTGCGTATGTATTTTAATGGCAGCTTGATTTGTCATTGTTCCAGTAGGAAAATACAAGGCAGCATCCATACCAAAAAGGTGAGCAAGTTTTTCTTCTAGAGCATTAATTGTAGGATCTTCTTTATAAACATCGTCTCCTACTTCTGCATTCATCATAGCCTCAAGCATACCTTGAGTGGGTTTAGTAAGCGTGTCGCTACGTAGATCTATCTTCATGATTTAGTTGATTTTAGGTTTTAAAAGAACCTATGAGAATATTCACAGGTTCCATATTGAAATCGATAAGTAATTTATAAGGCAAGCCTTAAATGATCACTAAGGTTGTTAACTTCAATATTTCAAAAATATAAACTTAGTATCATTATTAGAACGTACGATGTATCAAAAATTATGATTCGTAACAGGAAATGTGATTTTTATATCTAAATAGAATCTAACGCAGATGCTCACCACCATCTACAGGTATTGTAACCCCGTTGATCCAGTTTGCCTCATCCTTGCAAAACAGGTAAACCACATTAGCCACATCTGCCGGAGTTGTAAGTCGTTGATAGGGATTTCGCAATTGCGACGCTTCCTTTATTGCCTCCACTCCCGGTATGAGATTTAAACTTTCTGTGTCTGTAACTCCTGCCTGAATACAATTTGCAGTAATTTTATGAGGTGCAAGTTCATAAGCCAGACTTCTGGTAATTGATTCTAAAGCGGCTTTCGCCGAAGAAACTGCAGCATAATTAGGCAACGATTTATAGCTGCCTTCACTGGTAAAAGAAAGTATACGCCCGTATTCACAAAACAAACCAGCCTTTACAAAATCAATTGACCAATCGTATAAACTTAGCGCCATCGCTTCAAAAGTAAGCCGGATATCTGCAGAGGTCAATGAATCATTTTTGTCTGGATCTATGGGTTTTAGATTTCCTTTTGCCAGACTATGAAGCAAAACCTTCAGTTTATAGTTGTTTTCTTTAAAAAAATCGGTCACTTCTGCCCTATTATCGGTGTTTAGAGCGTCAATATTGAAGCATTTTAACTCAACCCCGCTTTCGCGAAAAGCGATACATTCTTGTTCAAAAGCAGGCATCTTACTACGTCGCGTGCGATGTATGAGACAAATATTTAACCCATGTTGCGCTAATTTTTTAGCGGAAGCTAAACCCAAACCAGAACTTCCGCCTAAAATGCATGCCCACTGAGATTCTTCTGTAAGATTAAATTCTTTCATTACCATTCTAATAAAATACGCTGCGCTGAAAAACCCGGACCAAAACTAAGCATGAGTCCGCGCTCACCTTTTTGAATGTCTTTATTCATAAAACGCTCGAGGACGTACAAAACTGTAGCGCTGCTCATATTACCATACAATTTTAAAACCTCTTTAGTATCATCTATATTTTTACCCATCTCACCAAAGAGCGCTTCTACGGTTTGCACGATCTTCTTTCCACCGGGGTGAAAAATAAGATGGTCGATTTCTGCTATATTTAACCCGATTTTTGCCAGAAAAGGGTGGATTATTTGAGGGAAATGAGCAGAAATAGTTTCAGGCACTTCTTTATCTAATATCATTTTAAGTCCCATATTTGTAAGCTTAAATCCCATCATTTGTTCGGCCTCATAGAAGTGATACATACCAGTCGCTTTAATTTTAGGGCCCTTATCACTTGCTAAAGAAGACATTAAAACACAGGCAGCACCGTCACCAAAAATAGCCGCACTTACAATATTTGCCATCGAGTAATCATCTAACTGAAATGTTGCTGTAGGACTTTCTACCGCTATCACCGCTGCGCGTTTACCGGGATTTGCCTTTAAAAACTCATTTGCATACACAATACCTGAAATTCCTGCTGCACAGCCCATCTCTGTTACAGGAAGACGAATAATATCTTGTTTTAAACCTAACTTATTAATAAGATAAGCATCTAAAGATGGTATCATTATACCCGTGCAGCTAACGGTAATAATATAATCTAAACTTTCTGCAGGCCAGGCAGCTTTGTCTAGAGCATTTTGCAATACTTTTTCGCCAAGCTTAATAACTTCCCTAACGTAAATATCATTTTTATCTTCAAAAGATGTGGCTGTAAAAACCTCTTCTGGAGCCATAATACTATAGCGCTTGTCTACCGCGGCATTGCCAAAAATCTTTTTCACCTTTCGCTTAAAGCGTAAGTCCTGACCATCTAGCCAGCCGTCTAGCATTGGTATTATATCTTCAGTCTGCCTAGAATATGGTGGCAATTGTTTTGCTACTGTTACTATTTTTACGCCTTCTTGTCTGCTATCCATAAATATCTAAAAGCCCATTGCCATTTTATGATGTTAGTTTTTACATTTAACTCTTTGACCAATGATGTTAATTCTTCTTTTTTAAACGCTCTCTGTATTGAAATGAGCCCGTCGTGCTTAGCAAGATCTGTTCTCATGAAAAAGCTGCTGTATAATTTGAATAAATTGTAAGCTATACTGCTGCGATGCAAATCATTTATAACGAAACCAAGTGTAGACAGATTTAAAAAGCATTTTAAAAAAATCACGATCTCTTCATTAGTAAAATGATGCATTGTTAATGTTGAAATTACTATATCACAACTAAAGCTATCACTATCAAGCTTAAGAATATCCTGCTGTAAGAAAGTAATTTCGGGATACTTAACAGATTTTTCTTTGGCTAAGGCCAAACTTTTCTCGTTAATATCCATCCCTATAAGTCTGAGAGACAGATTCTTCTTGCGCCCAAATTTCGCAACAGCGCGCAACATTTCGCCGTCACCGCAACCCAGATCTACAATTGTATAAGATGGCTGCTGGTATTTCTTAAAAAAATAATCAAGTCCATTAATGGTAACCTGATTACCGCCTAATAATCTATTTACCTGAGAAACATCCTGAAGTGCTAACGACAGCGTCTTTAAATCTAGTGAAGGATCATCCATCAACTCTGGTATGAGTATGCGCTGCTTCATATATGCGCTGCTTTACCGTGAGTTGCTTCTATGATTCGTCTTAAAATTGCCGGTTGATTTTTAAGTGATTTAATTGCGAAATCTGTAATTTTTTGATGTGCTAAGAGATTTTGTAAAAGATAACCAGCACCCAATCGCGCACTAAAATTTTTCTGCCATTTTGTTTTATAATCCTTCTCAAGCATTTCACGTGAAGAATGATTTGCGTCAAAAAATTCAACAATCGTTTCACCCAATAGCTTTGCTCCCATGATCGCCATCGCCATACCATTACCGCACAAAGGATGAATTAAACTGGCGGTATCGCCACACATTAATACGTGATTTGAAATAAGCTCTTTACGATCAAAAGATATCTGACTTATTGTAAGTGGTTTTTCAAAAATCGGCTTGTGGGCGTCAAAAAACCGGTTTAAATGCGGGTTTTTCCGCATGACTTCTTCTCTAAAGTCATCTATATTCTTATGCTTTTTGAATTGTGAATAATGAGCCAGATAGCAAACATTTATACGCTTCTCTTCCACATTAGACAGACCACAATAACCGCCTTTAAAATTATGCAAGCCCACCCGATTTTCCTGATAATTGCCGTTATAATGCGATTTTACTGCCAGCCAGCCTGATTTTTTAGTTATAAATTTTCGCTTTAGCGAAATATCAAGTGACGCTCTTTTACCATATGCGCCTATGACGATACCACTTTTAAAGGTATTGCCGTTAAGGGTAGTAATGGTAAACTCGTTATTAATAAAATCAATTTTTTCGACCTGATCTTTTATAATTCGTGCGCCACTGCTTAAAGCCTGGTCGTAGAGCAATTTATCTAGTAAGTATCTGCTTATCCCAAAACCGCCCAACGGCAGATTGGTTTGAACCGATGCACCACTAACGCCAGAAAAAAGAAGTTCATTAATCGCAACGGCGCCATTATTAAAGGGATCAATATCAAGATAATTGAGGTAAGGCAATACTTCATTTGAAACATATTCACCGCAGACCTTATGCCGTGGGTAATTATCTTTCTCAATAACCACGGTGGGAATACCGGCTTTGCTTAAATGTATCGCCAGAGACAAACCTGCAAGGCCACCGCCTATTATAAATATTTCTTTTCTTTTCACGCATTGTGAAGATATGATTTTATGGCATAAAAAAACCCGTTTCAAATAAATGAAACAGGTTTTTTCTTTTTCAATTTCAGCTTTTTATTGTCCTTCACCAGCTTGTTGCTTAGCCTCTTCTTTCATCTGTTCATTAGGAACGATCGCTAAAGTAACACGTCTGTTTTTTGCTCTACCATCAGGAGTGGTATTATCGTACTTAGGTTGTGTCTCACCATACCATTGTGTGGTAAATCTACCTGCAGATAATCCCTGAGTTACTAAATAATTTGTAACCGCCTGAGCTCTGTTTTTAGACAAAGTCATATTGTAGTCTGCAGAACCTGTGTTATCTGTATGACCTACAACCAGAATATTGGTTTCAGGATATTCAGTCATTACTTTAGATAAACCGTTAAGCGTGGTTTCTGAAGCGTTGTTAATGTTGTATTTATTTGTATCGAAATACACACCGCTGTTTTCATCAAAGTTCACAACAATACCGTCATCAATACGCTCAACCTCAGCTCCCGGAATTTCTTCCTCAATACGCTGTGCCTGCTTATCCATTTTATTACCAATGATATTACCGGCAGCACCGCCTACAACACCACCTATAACAGCACCTAATTCTGAATTACCGCCTTTGCCCACATTGTTACCAATCACGGCACCAATTATAGCTCCACCAGCGGCACCTATTACAGTACCTTTTTGTTTATTGTTAGCATTGCGTGTCGCCTCGCAACCCGTTAAAAGAGTAACAGACATCGCTACGACAGCAAGACTTTTTAATATAGATTTCATAGTTTTTTTAATTTAATTAATCTGAAATTTTAGAGAAATTCATTACGATCTTAAATGGTTTCCCATCAACCTCAACAGTTTGTGTAAACTGCAAAGAGTTGTCTGATAAGTAAGCCAGATTTAAACGAAAACCCTTATCATTCATAGTAGAATTCATTTTCTCGTCTGTAGGCTTTAGAAGGATGTCATAAAACACCGCATTTTTCATCTCTGGTATACTCCAGACGAAATATCTCTTACCGGTACTGCAATCTGCACTTGTGATCTCGTAATTACCAAAATTGTTATTTGGTATAAAGCGCCACGTGCTGCCCACAAAACATTCTGAAGAAGCATCACCGAATAGAGTTACATCATAAACACCACTTGAATTACCGTAATTTATTTCATCTAAATTCCAATATCCTTTCAACGTTTTTCTTGACTCCTGAACTACTTTTTTATTTGAGCCGCAAGAGGCAAAAAGAGTTGCTATAAAAAGGATTGCAAAAATTCTTTTCATTCTAAAATTTTAAGTTAAAAATGTATTTTATTATCTAAATAACCTCGACACCAGACTGATTAAGAACAGTACTATAAAGATGAAGAATAAGATACGAGCAATGCTTTCTGCTCCTTCTGCTATACCGCCAAAACCGAAGATTGCTGCGATAATTGCAATAACTATAAAGATGATTGTCCAACGTAACATAATAGATTGTTTTTAATGATTAGTGAGACTAAATTATATGGTTGAGAGATATTAAAATTATAAGTTAATAGTGTTTAACTAGCCATTGTTAAAATGAGTTAAGGATGATTTTAAAAGTTTAAGATATTGCTAATTTTTTAACAGCTTAATAAGCTAATAACTGGTCTAGCTTTTCTTTTAGTTTGTTCTTTGCAAGATAATTTTCTTCTAACGCTGAAGCGAAAGGAATGGGCGTATCGAGACTTGTTACACGCATAATGGGAGCGTCAAGAAACTCAAAGCAATTTTCGGCTATTATAGCCGCAATATCGCTCGCCAGACCCCCAAAACCGGTATCTTCGGTAAGAATCAATAGTCTGTTAGTTTTTTCCACGGAAGTGATAATAGCATCCACATCAAGAGGCTGCAATGTTCTTAGATCAATAAGATCTACAGCATATTTTGAATCCTTATCTAATAAATCAAGCGCCCAGTGCACACCTGCCCCATAAGTCACTATCGTAGCTCTCTCACCTGTTTTTAAAATTGCTGCTTTGCCAATGGGCATTGTAAAATAAGATTGTGGCACCTCCTGCGTTATAGTTCTATACAGCGCTTTGTGCTCAAAATATAGCACAGGATTAGCATCTTCTATAGCGGCAGCCAATAAGCCTTTTGCATCATAAGGAAAAGCGGGATATACGACTTTTAATCCCGGCGTATGCGTAAACCAGGCTTCGTTTGTCTGACTGTGGAACGGGCCTGCTCCTACTCCCGCACCGCACGGCATTCTAATTACAACATCTGCAGCTTGACCCCAGCGATAATGCGATTTTGCCAGATAGTTCACTATGGGATTGAAGCCGGAAGAAACAAAATCTGCAAATTGCATTTCTACAATCGCTTTCATTCCATTTATTGAAAGCCCCATTGCAGTTTCTACAATAGCAGATTCGCATATTGGTGTGTTTCTTACTCGCTCTTTTTCATATTTCTCAACTAGGCCCTGCGTAATTTTAAAAACCCCGCCATACTCGGCAATATCTTGCCCCATGATGACTAAATCAGGAAATCGCCCCATAGCCTGATCTATACTTTGCGCAATTGCATCTATAAAACGGATATTTTTAGTTTCAGGTTGTGGTTTTACTTCTATGAACTGGTGAGGAGCAAAAACGTCTGCTAACTCAAGTTTTGTATCAGCTATGATTTCGCTTTCCGCGAAAGCTTCTTCAATTGCATTTTCAATTTCTTTATTAATAGAGTTGATCAAATCACCATTTCTATCTGTTGATAGAATACCCTCTCGTAGAAGAAAATTTTTGAAATTAATGAGCGGATCTTTTTTACCCCAGCTTTCCATTAAATCTTTAGGCACATATTTAGTGCCACTGGCTTCTTCGTGACCACGCATTCTAAAGGTTTTGAACTCTATTAAAACAGGTCGCGGATTCTCACGCATATCTGTAACTATTTCAGATATTCTATTATAGACTTCTACAATATTATTGCCATCTATAATGTGACCTTCTATGCCATAACCTATAGCGCGATCTACAAGATTTACACAACGGTATTGTTCATTAAGCGGTGTTGACAGTCCGTACCCATTGTTTTCTATACAGAAAAGAACAGGCAGATCCCAAACTGCCGCTACATTTAAAGCTTCATGAAAATCTCCTTCGCTTGTGCCCCCCTCGCCGGTAAAAACAGCGGTGATTCTTTTTTCCTTCTTAAGCTTATGAGCTAGGGCAATGCCATCTGCCACTCCTAATTGTGGCCCAAGATGAGAGATCATCCCAATTATCTTATATTCCTGAGTACCGAAGTGAAAACTACGATCACGCCCCTTAGTAAATCCATTCATTTTACCTTGCCATTGCGAGAATAATCTGTACAAGGGCACATTACGCGTAGTAAACACTCCCAGGTTTCTATGCATGGGTAAAATATATTCATCATCTAAGAGAGCTTTAGTAACACCTATAGAGATCGCTTCCTGACCAATCCCGCTAAACCATTTAGACACTTTTCCCTGTCTTAAAAGAATGAGCATTTTCTCCTCAATTAAACGAGGTTTTAACATACACTTATAAAGATCAAGAAGTTGTGAATGGGATAGATTTTTTACCTGATAATCAAAAGCAATGTTATCTAAAGCGTCGTTGTGCATAAGTGTAACTTTTAAATCAAATGTAAAAAAAGGATTGTTTAACTTAGAAATTCTTAAACTTCTTATTTAAGTAAGCTTTAAAACTTAGCATATAGAAAATTGGTATCTTTGTATGTATTGAAAATTTTTATCCCGATGAACAATATTCCCAGTGTAGATTTAGCAGATTTTTTAAGTGAAGACCCCAAGCGAAAGCAAAAGTTTGTAGATGAAATAGGCAAAGCATACGAAGAAATAGGTTTTGTATCGCTAAAAAATCATTTTCTTGATGATCAATTAGTTGAAGGATTATATGAAGAAGTAAAGAACTTTTTTGACTTACCAGAAGAAACCAAAAAGAAATATGAGATTGAAGGTTTAGGTGGGCAAAGAGGTTATATCTCTTTTGGTAAAGAACACGCTAAAGGAAAAAAGGAAGGCGATCTTAAAGAATTCTGGCACTTTGGTCAAGAGCCTGATGCAGATGCAAAACTTATAGAAGAATATCCAGATAATGTTGAAGTTAAGGAGTTAGAACACTTTAACGAGACCGGCATGAAAGCATACAGAATGCTTGAAAAAACAGGAATTTATGTTCTACGTGCGCTTGCTCTCTATATTGGTCTTGATGAAAAATATTTTGACCATTGGGCTAAGAACGGAAACAGCATTTTAAGACCTATACATTATCCACCTATAACAGCAGAACCTAAAGGTGCCGTGCGTGCCGGTGCTCATGGCGATATTAACTTGATAACTCTGCTTATGGGAGCCTCTGCTGGCGGTTTACAGGTATTACGAAAAGATGGTGAGTGGATAGATGCTATACCTAATGAAGATGAGTTAGTAATTAATGTAGGAGATATGCTGGAGCGTCACACAAATAATAAATTAAGATCAACGATTCACAGGGTTACCAACCCACCCAAAGAACAATGGGGTACTCCACGATATTCTATTCCATTTTTTATGCACCCACGCAGTGAGATGCCTTTAGATTGTCTAGAAGAGTGTATAGATGAAGATCACCCAAAAGCCTTTCCAGATATTACAGCCGGTGAATTTTTACACCAGCGCCTTGTAGAAATAGGATTGATAAAGAAATAGAATATGGATCTTAAAGACCAGTTATCAAACCTTTTCCCTGATCATGTACCTCAAAATGAACCTCAGGATACAGATGAGAATAATCTTGATATATGGATGCAAGATGAACCTTTGCTTTGCAAATACGAAAAAAGAAAAGGTAAACCCATTACAATAATAGAAGGATACACCGGTGCCGACTCAGATTTTAAGATTCTTGCTAAAGAGTTAAAAGTCATGCTAGGCGTAGGTGGTAGTTTCAAAAAAGAGAGCATCATTATACAAGGAGACTATCGCGACCGTATTATGAGCTTTTTAAAAGATAAAGGCTTTAAAGTAAAACGTGTAGGTGGTTAATTCTTAATATATATGGAAAAGCAAATTCTTCATATTACAAACGGTGACAGCTTAACTGAAAGGTTACAACAAATAGATCTCACCGGTGATATTATTATATGGCGGGAAATGCTTTGTGAAGGCCCTACCGTAACAGAGGTTGGTACAGAAAATTTCATTAAGATAAGAAAGAAGTTCTTACTTGAGAATTACTCGATATCTGAAGAAGATTATGAAGAGAAATTTGTCTCGCAAATTCATAAGCTTTCGCAGATAGATAACTATGATGAGATCATCCTTTGGTTTGAGTTTGATCTTTTCTGTCATATAAATATGCTTGCAGCAATAAGCTATCTTATTCAAAACAAGCACCACGAGGCAGTATACCTCGTTTGTAGTGGTCGCGTGCCGGGAGAGAAAGATCTTATTGGTCTTTCAGAATTAAGTGATGCCCAGCTTCACGCGCATTATGAAAATAAAATACGCCTGTCTGAAGATGATCTGGAAATGGCAAATTTTATCTGGGAATTGTATTGTGGCAACAACCCAAACAAGCTAAAGCCGGAAATACGTAAATCATCAAATTTTAAATATTTATCAAGTTGCATACGTGCCCATATAGAGCGCTATCCTAACGCACATACAGGTTTAAATACGCTTGAGACAAACATCCTAAAACTGATCAAAAATCACCGAATTACCTCTGAAAATCAGCTTTGCGGCTACGTTTTAAATTATCAGGGTTATTACGGTTATGGCGATGTGCAGATATTTAAGATCATAGATCAACTGCGATTATTCTTCTATCAGGATGATGATGGCACCATCAAACTTTCTTCTAAAGGCAACATGGCCTTAGACGGAACACAAAATTTTTACAGAGACTTAAAAACAGATTTTTTTATGGGAGGAACCCATAAATATGACTTTCTCTACAATCCGGAAAGTCATCAACTACTAAAGCTATAAAATGGCAATACCCTCTTCTGAGCTTATACTTAATCCAGACGGCAGCATATATCATCTTAATTTAAAACCTGAAGACATTGGCGACACGATAATCACCGTTGGCGATCCAGACCGGGTAGAAAAGGTCACTAAATATTTTGATGAGATTCTCATCACAACACACAAACGGGAATTTAAAACTCAAACGGGCTTATTAAACGGTAAGAAAATCACTGTTATTTCTACCGGCATAGGTACAGATAATATTGATATTGTTATTAACGAGCTGGATGCACTTGTAAATATTGATTTCGCTTCACGCGAAATTAAAGAGAACATTACTTCGCTTGATATAATACGTATAGGTACAAGCGGCGCCATACAAACAGATATTCCTGTAGATTCTTTTTTAATAAGTGAGCGTGCAATAGGATTTGACTCTTTACTCCAATTCTATAAAAGTAGTCACATTCAGGATTTTGAATTGCAAAAACAATTTGTAGAATTTACAGACTGGAATACAAATAAAAGTAAGCCATACATTGTAAATGCAAATGACGACCTTTTTAAACATTTTAAAAACGAGTCAATCATTGGCGGATTTACTGCCACAAATGTCGGATTTTATGGTCCTCAGGGCCGAATTTTAAGAGGTAAACTTGATGATCCCGCACTCAATGAGAAACTTTTAAACTTTAAAAGTGGAGAAATTAAGATCACTAATCTTGAAATGGAAACTGCCGGCATTTACGGCCTTTCTCAATTATTAGGTCACAGGGCAATCTCATTAAATGCAATCCTTGCCAACCGTGCTCTGGGCACCTTCAGTGAAAATCCCGATTATACTGTAGATACTCTTATACAACTTGCACTTGACAGAGTTGCCTGTTTGTAGAAAGTAATTTAACATAAGCTTAAACAAAGCCGCTGGGGCCCTTTCGTATTTTTGAGGCAAAACACCCTAATTATGCAAAATACCCCTGTAGAGCGACTTAAACATCGTGATTTAAACTGGCTTAGTTTTAACGAAAGAGTTCTTCAGGAAGCAAGCGACAAGCGTTTCAATCCACTTTTTGAGCGCATGAAATTTTTGGCCATCTATTCATCAAATTTAGATGAATACTTTAGGGTACGTGTTTCCCAGTTAAGACAAATTAAAAGGGTAGAAAAAAGCATACGCAAGAAGCTTTCTCTAAGACCCAATAAAATTATTAAAGAGATTTTGCGACGCGTTAAAGAGCAGCAAAATGTTTTTGGTAAGATATTTCGCGAAGAGATCATCCCGGAATTAAAGCAGAACAACATCATTGTTTTAAACGACAAAGAGTATGACGAGGTACAAAAGCAACTCGCAGATATCTGGTTTGAGACACACGTAAAGCAGGACGTTAAACCTCAAATAATAGACCCCGCAAATGACACTGACCTTTTTCTTGAGAATCAGTCTTTGTATTTCTACGTGGTTTTTGAGAATACACAGAAAGTAGGCATAGTAAACATCCCTACAGAATCAACTTCACGGTTTATCGAGTTGGGCAATATAAAAGAACGTCATTATATTACATTTATAGATGATATTATAAGACATAAAATAGCAACACTATTCCCAACAGAAAAAGTAGATGGTATCTACTCAATAAAACTGTCAAGAGATGCAGAATTATATATTGATGATGAACTTGACGGCGTGCTGGCAGAGCGTATTTATGACTCATTGCATCAGCGACAAGAAGGCCAGCCCACACGTTTGCTTTATGATGCAAACATGCCAGAGCAAGAAGCTAAAAGGCTGCGTAAGCTTTTAAAACTGGGCAAAATCGATATGATGCCCGGCGGTAAATACCACAACTTCAATGATTTTTTCAGTTTTCCAGACCCCACAAATAATCCTGATCTTCATTATAAAAAAAAGGAATTTGTAAAGCACAGAATTCTGAATAAAGCTGAAGATTATTTCGAAGAAATTCGAAAAAAAGATCAACTTGTTCATTTTCCGTTTATGCCCTTTAGCTACATAGAGCGATTTGTAGAGCAAGCCGCTGATGATGAAAATGTAACTGATATAAAAATATCGTTGTACAGAGTTGCAGAAGAATCAAGATTAACTTCTGCACTTTTAAAAGCTCTTGATAATAATAAAAAAGTAACTATCTTTATAGAAGCGAAAGCTCGTTTTGATGAAGAGAACAACATAATTTGGGGCAGAAAATTTGAAGAAAAAGGCGCTAAAGTAATCTACAGTTATCCGCGCATTAAAGTTCATTCCAAGATTCTACTCATAAACAGAACAGAAGGTGAGAAACGCAGACGTTACGTTTATATAGGCACAGGGAATTTTAATGGGGAAACGTCAAAAATTTACACAGATCACGGTCTTTTTACCGCTAATAAAAAGATCACTAAAGAACTTGCCAGAGTCTTTGAGGTTCTTGAAGGATCGTTAATTATACCCAGAAATAAACATCTTCTTATCTCTCCTTTTACTACAAGACGCTTTCTAGAGAAGCTTATCAATACTGAAATAGAAAATGCACAATTAGGTAAAAAGGCGGCAATAACAGCAAAAATGAATAGCCTTGAAGATCCAGAAATGGTAGAGCTTCTGTATAAAGCTAGCCAGGCAGGTGTAAAAATTAGATTGATAGTAAGAGGCTTTTCAAGTCTCATTCCCGGTATCCCTGGTCTCAGTGAGAATATATTTATGACTAGTATAGTAGACAGATATCTCGAGCACGGGAGAATATACCTGTTTCAAAATGATGGGGAGCCAAAAATGTACATCGGGTCTGCAGATCTCATGACACGCAACCTAGACAGGCGCATAGAAGTTCTCACACCTATCTATGACACAGACCTTTTCAACGAGTTAAAAAGCATTTTAATCTTACAATTAAATGACAACTGCAAGGCACGTGTTCACAACAGCGAAGAAAATAACCGTTATATCGAAAAGAATGCCCAAGATCCGGAAATACGATCTCAATACGCTATTTTTGAATCATTAAGAGTTAAGCATAGTTAATGAAGAAGCTTAAGTTAGGTGGTGTTCCAGAACATTTTAACCTTCCTGTTCATCTAGCCATAGAAGATGGCCTTTTTGAAGAAAAGGGAATTTTGATCGAATGGGTTGAATTTCCTGAAGGTACCGGGGCAATGACCAAAGCATTAAGAAATCAGGAAATTGATATTGCTATAATTCTTACTGGCGGCATAGTTAAGGATATTGCTAACGGAAATCCCTCTAAAATTATCCAAAATTATGTTTTCTCACCTCTAATTTGGGGAGTACATGTTGCCGCTAAAAGTTCTTTTAAAACATTAAATGATTTAGAACATGCTCGAGTAGCGATTAGTCGTTATGGCTCAGGTTCTCATGTTATGGCACATGTGCAGGCACGAGAAAATGGCTGGAATACTGATCAACTCAAATTTGTTGAAGTACAAACGCTGAATAATGCGGTTAAAAGTCTAACCGAAAATGAAGCAGACTATTTCATGTGGGAGCACTTTACTACTAAACCTCTTGTAGATTCTGGAGTTTTTAGAAGAATTGCAGATTTTCCCTCGCCGTGGTCAAGCTTTGTTATCGTCGCGACAGATGAGTGCATAAACTCAAATTCTGAAGATTTGTACACGTTCTTAACAACACTTAATATAGTTACAGAAGACTTTAAAAAAATACCGTCTATTGACAAAACGTTAGCTCATAGATACGATCAAAAGTTAGAAGATATACAAAAATGGTTAGGGCTTACGCGCTGGACGCAGGAGCAGATTAAAGACGAAGAGATCAATTTTGTACAGAAACGCTTGCAAGAGCTTAAAATGCTCGATGAAGTGAAAAAATCTAATTTTTACAAGGTTAATATTTAGTATAATTTTCGCATAAATTATACCTGTTAACTATCAAGCATTTTGGAAATTTAGAGTACCAATATATGTATAACCATCAAACTATAACATCATGTCTATTTTCTTTTTTATTTTGGGATCATTATTAATTATTAACATTTTATTATTTCAGTTCAGTTGTGATGAAGGTAAAAAACCTCAAGCTAAAAAAAGCTGGTTAAATGCCGAAAACAAACTGGAAAGAAATATGTCAAAACAATATTCTTAATTAATATCCTGAACCACTTCAAATGGCAGAAGTTTATGCTCCAAATCTACCAACTTACTTTTTTCCTGCCAGATTTCTCTAAATAAGCATTTGTCTTACTGAAATGCTTATTATCAAACCAATATCCCCTATTTGCACTTAATGGTGATGGATGACCACTGGTTAAAACCAAGTGTTTAGTCTCATCTATCAATTTTTGTTTTTTCTTGGCATAGCCTCCCCAAAGAAGAAATACAACGTTGTCACACTCTTGTGATATTACCTCTATAACCTTATCTGTAAACTGTTCCCAGCCTTTACCTTGATGGCTGCCTGATGCGTGCGCTCTAACGGTAAGTGTTGCATTAAGTAAAAGTACACCTTGTTGAGCCCAGCGTTCCAGATTGCCGGTTTTAGGGAAAGGCTTATCAAGATCTTTTTCTATTTCTTTAAAAATATTTACTAAAGATGGCGGCATTGATATTCCATCATTTACCGAAAAACATAATCCATTTGCCTGTCCCTGACCATGATAAGGATCCTGACCTAAAATGACTACCTCAACCTCATCTAAAGCACAGAGATCAAAAGCCTTGAAAATCTGCTTACCAGGCGGATAACATGTGTATTTATGGTACTCTTCTTTTACATATGAAATCAAGTTTGTGAAGTATGGTTTTTCAAATTCTTCGCTTAAAGCAGCTTTCCAGCTTGGGTGTATGTCAACGTTCATTAATGTTTTAAATTTGCAGGATAAAATCCCGATGAGGAAGCCTCAAATTTAGGCATTTGCTATGATAAAAATTCATCCTAAAACTCTTTCAGATTTAGAATTTCCACGTGTGTGCATTCAGGTAAGTGAATTGTGTATCACAGAAAAGGGGAAAGCCAAAGCTTTAAAGATAAAACCCTTTGGCAGTTTTAAAAAAACAACATTCGCTCTCAATCAAACTAATGAATATGTAAGTTCAGATCTGCAGGAAGCGCCCATTCCTAATCATGGTTTTGATCCGCTTGATCATGAACTAAAAATGCTGCATATAGAAGATACTATTTTAGAGGTGGGCAGTTTTAGAAAAATCACAAGCATTTCTGAAACCGTAAATACCCATATTCTTTTTTTCAAAAAATATAGAGACACCTATCCTTCACTGCATGCTACTGTTAAAGAAACAGAATTTACAACTGCACTAGTAGAGAGCATTAATGCCATTGTAGACCGCTTTGGCGAAGTTAAAGATGATGCTTCTCCCCTTTTGCAACAAACGCGTAGAGCTATAAATCAGGTAAAAGGAAAGATAAACTCAAGTTTTGGAGCTGCTTTGTCTCAGTATGCCGGTTATGGTTATCTTGATGAAATACGAGAATCTGTAGTAGATAATGTGCGTGTACTTGCAGTAAGCGCAATGCACAGAAGAAAAGTTAAAGGCACTATTCTGGGAAATTCAAAGACCGGAAGCATTGTTTACATTCAACCGGAAGCCACGCTTAATCACCAGCGTGAACTCAACAATCTTGAATATGAAGAGAAAGAGGAAGTAAAACGTATCTTAAAAGAACTAACAGATTTTGTAAGACCTTTTCAACCTTTACTTGAAGAATATCAAAAGCTGCTTGCAACAATTGATGTTATTTCGGCTAAAGCCAAATATGCCAAAAAGCTAAATGCAGTTTTGCCTACAATCACACAGGATCAGGAGTTGCAATTAAAAGAAGCCTATCACCCACTGCTATATTTAAATAATAAGAAACGCGGTGAGAAAACCTTCTCGCAGGATATTACGCTTGATACCAATAGTCGTATTATAGTTATTAGCGGCCCCAATGCAGGCGGTAAAAGTATAACGCTTAAAACAGTAGGACTTTTACAAATCATGTTACAAAGCGGTATGCTCATTCCTGTTCATGAATATTCTCGTGTTTGTCTTTTTGATAAAATCCTTACAGATATAGGCGATAACCAGAGTATAGAAAATCACCTGAGCACATATAGTTACAGACTTAAGAATATGAACTATTTCTTAAGAAAATGTGACGAGAAAACTTTATTTCTTATTGATGAATTTGGTACCGGTAGTGACCCAGAACTAGGTGGTGCTCTGGCTGAAACTTTTCTTGAAGTTTTTTATGAGCGCGGTAGCTACGGTATAATTACAACACATTATGCAAATTTGAAAATGATGGCAAATGAGACGCCAGCCATTACAAATGCAAATATGCTTTTTGATGCACACACGCTCGAGCCTCTTTTTAAACTTCACATTGGTGAAGCGGGTAGCTCTTTTACCTTTGAAGTTGCACAAAAAAATGGTATTCCGTTTTCATTAATAAATCGCTCAAAAAAGAAGGTAGAACGCGGTAAAATACGTTTTGACAAAAGCATTGCCAATCTGCAAAAAGAACGCAGCAAACTTGCCAAAACGACAACTTCTTTAAAAACAAAAGAGCAGGAAGCGCAGAAGCAGCAGCAGGAGCTTGATAAAATAAATGCACGGGTTCAACAAAAGCTGGAAGGTTTTCAGGAGTTATATGACAGCAATCAGCGGCTTATTTATCTGGGACAAAAACTTAATGATCTAAGCGAAAAATTCTATTATAGTAAGAACAAGAAAGAGCTTATGGCAGAGCTGCTTAAAGTTGTACAGATAGAAAACAGCAAACGACAGCGTAAATCTGCTAAAGAGAAACGGGCTCAAAAAGCTAAAGAAGAACAAATAAAACAGGAAGCTGAAAAGAAAGTCGCTATAATTAGAGAAAAGAAAAAAGAAGAGAAACAGAAGCAGGAAAAGATAGAGAAAGAAAGGCCTAAGGTCACTTTAAAAGTTGGTGATAGAGTGCGCTTGCCAGATGGTCGCGCCGTAGGTAGTATTGATGAGATAGAAAAGGGCAAGGCAATAGTTAACTACGGCATGTTTACCACAAATATTGATGTTGACCAGCTAGAACTTGTACAGCCGGCAAAAAAGTAACTATGTCGCAAAAGATTATCCTTTTTGACGGAGTTTGTAATTTGTGCAATGGCGCTGTACAATTTGTTATTAAACATGACCGGAGATCAGTTTTTAAATTTGCAGCTATACAAACTGAAGAAGGCAAAAAATTGCTTCAGAAATTTAATATTGATCCTGCAAAAACAGACTCCTTAATTCTTATAGCAAATGATAAAGCATATATAAAATCTACCGCTGCTTTGCAAATTGCTCGTCATCTTGATAAAGCCTATCCACTTATTTATGGGTTTGGCATAATTCCCGTGTTTATTCGCCACGCTGTATATGATCTGATAGCCAGAAACCGCTATAACTGGTTTGGAAAAAGAGAAAGCTGTATGATGCCTACGGCGGAATTAAACTCCCGATTTTTATAGTAAATTATTCGATTTTTTACTGTTTTAAGCAGGTTTTCAGTTATTTTTAGAGAAAACTAAAAGTATATGAGATTAGCATTACCTGCATTATTTACCCTCTTTTTTTGCCTAAATATCGCTCTGGGAGCCGAAAAATCTCCTGTTTATAAGGAATCTTCGATAGAACGAGTTACCGTTTTTTTACAGGGCGCCACAATTGATCGCACCTCACAGGTGTATTTAAAATCTGGGGTAAATGAATTGGTTTTTAACAATCTGTCTCCAGATGTGATGGAAAGTAGTATTCAGGTTTCCGGCCTTAAAGATGCAACTGTTCTCTCTATTCAATTTAATTATAACTATCTGGAAAAGAAAGCCGCTTCTGCGGAATATACCAGTTTAGACAATGCGCTTGACCAATTGCTTTTTCGTAAAAACGAAATACAAAACACCATAGAAGGGTACCAGCAGGAACTTAATCTGCTTTCTAAAAACGATAGAATAAACAGCGATAATACAGATTTAAATCTCGAGAAAGTAAAACAGATAGCAGAGTACTACCGCCAGCGCACAACTGAAATTAAGAACAACATTTACAAACAAAAGCAAGAGTTGGCAGATCTTGAGGAAGACATACAAGATCATCGTAGTGAGATGCAAACTATAGATTCTTCACGCAAAGAACGCAGAGGTGAGATCACTTTAAAATTACAAGCAGAACAGGCAACCTTATTAAATCTGGAGATTTCATACATAATTGAAAATGCAGGCTGGTTTCCGGTTTATGACATTCGCGCAGCTAACACTTCTGCTCCTATTTCGCTAGAATATAATGCTAACGTTTATCAACAAAGCGGTATCGACTGGAATGATGTAAAACTTGTCCTCTCTACCGGCGACCCGTATACAGATAATTTAAAACCAGAACTAGACCCAAAATACCTCAATTTTGTAAGCCGAAATTACAGAAGCTCTACAGCAGTTAATCGCAGTAATTTAAAGTATAATCCCACTATTCGCTACGTGACGGGAGCGGTAAAAGATAACGCCGGACTGCCATTACCCGGTGTGAATGTAATTGAAAATGGCACTTCTAATGGCACCACCGCAGACTTTGACGGTAATTATAGCTTACGAGTTTCTAACGGGAGATCATTAACCTTTTCTTATTTAGGTTTTAATACTGAAGATGTGCCTATTTATGCCACCAGAATGAATGTACAACTAGAGACTGATAATGAGGCTCTAGATGAAGTTGTGGTAACTGGATATGGTAATGAAGATTTAAGCAGAAAACTTCAAGGGAAAGCAGCAGGTATTGTTATAAGAGGCGCAAGTAGTATTTCAGCGCCGAAAATGCAGTATAACGAAAACGTACAAACCAAAGAGGAAAGTTTAACTAATACTCGTTTTGAGATCAAAAAGCGGTACACCATCGTTTCAAATCCTGATATCACCACAATTGAGATCGATAATTTTGAACTTCCTGCCAGCTATCAGCACTACGCGGCACCAGAACTTAATGAGAACGTTTTTCTTACTGCCACAGTTACAGACTGGGAAAATTATGATCTTTTGCAGGGAGAAGCTAACATCTATTTTGAAGGTAGTTATGCCGGTAAGACGCAAATTAGTCCGGTAGCAACATCAGACAGTTTACAGCTTTCATTGGGTGTAGATCCCAATATTATTGTGACCCGCGAGAAGCAGGATAATTTTAAAAGCAAATCCTTTTTAGGTGGCAGCAAAATCGTTGCAAAAGGCTATAAAATCGAGATAAAGAACAATAAATCGACCGCTATCAATCTGCTGCTTGAAGACCGCATTCCTATCTCGCAGAATAAAGAAATTAAAGTTTCTGAGGTTGAAACAGCAGACGCCATCTACAAAGAAGAAACCGGCATTATGCAATGGAAACTTGATATTCCGCCTAAAGACAGCATTACTAAAGAATTCTCTTTTGAGGTACGTTACCCGCGTGGTCAATATATAAATCTATAAAACACAATTATGAAAGCGCCAGACCTTTTAATTTTTGATGTAAATGAGACATTGCTTGATCTCACCCCACTAAAACTAAAAATAAACAAAGCATTAAAAAATGAGTCGGCTTTTGAAATTTGGTTTCGCACCTTGCTGCATTATTCGCTGGTAGAAACAATCACCGGCGGCTACCCAGATTTTAGCACCATAGGAAAAGCTACTTTTAAAATGACGGCTCAACAGTTTGAGATTGAGATCGCAGATGATGAAGCCACATCCATTTTAAGCCAAATAAAAAATCTGCCGCCGCACGATGATGTAATTGAAGGACTTAAAGCTTTAAAAGAGCAGGGATTTACTCTTGTTGCCCTAACAAACGGAAATCTTCCAACAGCAAAAGAACAATTAGCTTTCGCGAAAATAGACACGTTCTTTTCAGATATTTATAGTGTAGACAGCGTGAGCAAGTACAAACCACATCACGAGACTTATGAATTGATCTATACCATTTTTAACAGAGAACCAGAAAATACACTAATGGTCGCCGCTCACGGTTGGGATGTTACAGGGGCTATGCGCGCTGGTTTACAAACGGCATTTATAAACAGACCTGGTAAATTCCTGTACCCATTAGCAGAAAAACCGACTTTTACGGCCAAAAATCTGGTAGAACTGGCTAAAAATCTCGCTGCTAATAATTAACCGGTTATTTGAGGTTTTCAAGTATAAAATCGAGTTTTTTATGCGTGTTTTTGTTTTTTTCAAATGAAAAGGAATCGTGCGTATTAGGTACAGCCAGACCTAGTTGTAATAATTTTTCAATTGTAGGCGCATAATCCTGAGTTACTTTTCCGCTAAGTAATAGTTTGTAGTTTTCTCCCTTTTGATACGCATCATAGATCTTTTTCAAGCCAGTGAGGTAAACAAAATCTTTTGTGAATCCGCCACCGCGGTGTGCTCTTAAAGTTATAGACCACGCAGTTTCTCTATCTAGTTTATATTGACTGTACAGCAAATCAAAAGTGTCTGAAAAAGCGTAACCTTTTATTAAACTATCTGCAGCAATTACGCGATAAGCCAACTCTTTCATGCGTTTCATAGTAAGGCAACCGCTCATATACTCGCTAAAAACAGCCAGACCTTCCTGAGTTTCAGTATTGCTTACAAAGCCGTTTGAGAAGATTTTTAACGGCTGTTTTTTGCCATTAAAAGTAGTGACCATGTGCACACCTATCTCATGGTTTGCAAGAACTTTTAGTTGATTTTCACTAAATTTATGGTTCTTTTTAAGAACAAGAGTTTCAGAGGAATTAAGCACCATGGCCGCCGCCGAAATATTGGTAGATTGCTTAATGTTGAATTTAAAATCGTATTGTTTCGCGAAAGTTCTAAAATAGGCTTCGGCTTCATCTGCATTAAAACGCGGGAGCATTTCGTCTAGACCTTCCTCATTAGCAAAATGCAAAATAAAGCGGGCATTTTCTACATCCCGTTCTTTAGGTGTACCAAAAACCTTAAGGCAATTAAAGTAAAAGCGCTTACCCTGACCTATGCTCTCAATACATTGTATTAGACCAGAATATTCATA
The DNA here is from genome assembly GCF_047946675.1 of Leeuwenhoekiella sp. A16. GTDB lineage: Bacteria > Bacteroidota > Bacteroidia > Flavobacteriales > Flavobacteriaceae > Leeuwenhoekiella. The sequence goes on along the minus strand of NZ_CP172313.1, from coordinate 2,922,693 downwards.
GATAATCTCCTCATATAACCTGCGTATCTCTTCATCATGTATACGCTCAAGACGCTGATTGAAGAATAACCGCTGCATTCTGTAGGGATCAAATTTGAGTTTACGATATTTAAATTGAGGGTTCTCAGTATATTTTGAAGCAAAAAATCGTTTCTTCTCGAGCTCGATGTTTAAAGGATTGAGGTAGTTAAGCAACTCAATATCCCGCACAAGCCTGTCTAGATTTTGATCTAGTTCAAACAAATGTGAATTTACATCTACGCCTTCTGCAATCATATTTTACAATTTGCGGCAAAGGTAAGATTTACAAGACAATCCACCGAATTTAGCTATTTCGCATTCTTATAAAAATAAGTGGCGTGTTGCTCAAGAATAGGCTTTAGCTGCATTTTTATAGCTTCTGTCACTTCAGGGAATATGACGCCGTTAAGCTCATCGCAGTAGATTTTAGAAAACTCAGTCGCCAGCACCAATGTGTTTTTAAAGTGTTGAGTTATATATTTTAAGAAATACCCATTACCCTGAAATGTGTCGTTTATCGCAGAGGTGGTCCTAATATCATAAGGTAATTTAATCTGTTTGAGATCATCCCGCCATGCTTTCGCGAAAGCTGAAAAGCGCTCGTTATCTATATTAGATGTACCTAAATTAATAACAGGTACTTCCCGCTCCCACCGCTTCCTGTTGTATGAATGCATATCATAAACGATCACTAGTTGATGAATTTCTTCAAGCTTTTTAATCAGGGCATTTACCACTTGATAAAAAGCGTTGTGCTTATTGAGACTTTTATTTTTTTCTTCTAGAGAAAGCGGTTCTCGCCAAAGTTTTTTACCCCAGGCATCTTCATAGATAGCGTTGTCAGGATCCCGATTTAAATCGTACTCAAAACGACTATCTCGACCGGCTAAAACAATAGGCTGATTTTCTACAATATACTTAGTACAAGGATCTTCCTCATACCAGCGGTCATATTCTGAGTGCAGACAGTTATCCCATAATTCTTTCCTAAACTGATGACCGTCATGTACTGCAGCACATACGTAGTGGGAATAACTTTTAATATTTAATGTAAAGGAGTAGTCTTCTGCTACAGCGTTAAATATTTCTTCCTGTTGTATTTTTGCGATGATGTGTTCTATAGGAAGGCGCTGCATAGTTTATAAATTAAGCTTCATCTACATGCTTACGCAGTTTTGCCCTTCTATCTAGTCGGGTTACTTTAGATATTACCATGTCTTCAACAAAATTGATCACTTTTTCATGTAGTTTCAATTTATAAACCCTGTTCATATAAGTGATACCACCCGGACTCATAACATTAACCTCAACCAGCATTCCGTTTATCACATCGATGCCTACAAAATAAAGTCCATCTTTTACAAGTTTAGGACCTATACGGCGACATAATTCTTTTTCCTGTTTTGTTAGCACATGTTTTGCTATACTGCCGCCAGCACTTACATTAGAGCGGTGGTCATCTTCTCCCGGCACACGACGCATGGCACCAATGGGTTTTCCGTTAAGTAATAAGATACGCACATCTCCCTGGTCTGCTCCTTCAATATAATCCTGCAAGATTACATAATTAGAAGAACCATCTTTATTGTTAATGTAAAAATCAAGCAGCGAACTAATACTGTTCATGGCACTTTTCTCGATCAATATCACTCCTGAACCTCCAAAACCATTTAGCGGTTTTAAGATCATTTTATCTTTAGTAGATTCTTTTATGATTTGGGTTAAGTACTCTTTATTTTTAGTTACGTGCGTTTTAGGAATAAATGTATTTTGCTCATCTTCAAAAACTGCAGTGTACAATTTATTGTTTGCTCTTCTTATACCATCAATACTATTCATGATAAACACATCATCTTTAACTGAATCTAAGAAGTTGAGCATTATCGTGTCCAGCGGCGGATTGCTACGCAAAATGATAACATCAAACCCAGCTAATGGTAACATCTCATCTCTAAATTTAGCTTTTGCATGAAATGCTTTTAAAGTTGGCGGCACCTTTTCCTGCCTTAATATAACTTTACAGAAGGCAAATGTTACACTATCTCTAATGGTTAAGTTAGCAGGTGTAGTTGTGGCTACACCATGTCCTCTTTTTACACATTCACGTATTAGCGATAAAGAAGTGTCATCTTCGGGTTTCATATCCTGCCAGGGATACATTAAAAAGCATACATTCATTTGATATCTTTTAAGAGATAATTAAAATCTTTTAAAGATAGAGAAAAGCAGCTTTATTGAGCTTTTAATTGGCCGAAACACTAAAATTATCAAAACCACCGTAGTCATCTGCGCCATTTTGCTGAATGCGTACACGTAATGCAACCGAAGATGTTCCTGCGGGAATTTCTACTTCTACAGACCCCTCAAGTGATCTGTCACTTTCTCCTTCAATAAGCTGTTCTTCAGGTTGGTCTATCCCATCGATCACAACCGTATAAAAACTGTCATCACTATTATCAAATTCAAAGAATTCATAATCAAAAGATATCGTCACCCCATTAGGCGCCAGTGAAGTATCTACGGTATCAAAAGTTAGAGTTGCAAAATCGCCTGTTCCATTTTCACCCTCATCGTCAAGATCGTTAAAACCAAGAAAGTTATTGGTTAAGGTTGTTATATCTGTAAAATTAGAATTGTCTGTTATTCCATAAAAACCATCATTACCATTATCAAAAAATGGAATATCACTTTCATAACCCCATGAATCTGCCGAATCAAAATTCTGCGCCACATTGGCAAACCCTATATTTTGCAGGCAATAGACATCCTGCCAGGAATCTCCATTCCATATTTGTAAACAATATTTAGAATCATCGGGATCGTTTACAAACACTAAAAGACCAATATCGTCACTATCTGGCTCAATAAGATCACGCTGTTCTATAGTGACACGTGGTGGCATCAACCCTTTATAATCTGTTCCGTTAGAAGTACTGCTTACTTCGAGCATAGAAGCTTCACTAGGATCAGTTGTTCCTATGCCCACCTGAGCAGATAGAATTGAAAATGATAAACAAAAGAAAAAGAGTAAATATATCTTCATACCTAATAATATTTTTGAGGATTAGGTAGGAAAAGTTCAAAATGAAGGGAATATGCTAATAGTTTGGGTATTTAAAAATACTAATAACTATATTGTATACCTGAAGATAATATGTTAATATCGATATACTTACAAGTATATTCGATTAGGCTTTTATTTCTCGTCTATGTCAAAAGCTGCATCCGGATCTTTATTAGGCGTATGGTGTATCATGCCCTCACCCTTTGCTATAATTGAAGAAACCGTAGCATCACCTGTTACATTTACTACCGTTCTGCACATGTCGAGAATACGATCTACAGGTAAGATAATTCCTATCCAGGCAGGATTCAACCCAACTGACTGAAGCACAATAATTAACATAACGAGACCGGCACTAGGCACTGCTGCAGATCCAATTGAAGCAAGCGTCGCCGTTAAAACGATGGTAAGTTGTTGACCTAAAGTAAGATCGATCATGTGTAATTGAGCAAGAAATACCACAGCCACAGCCTGATAAAGACAGGTACCGTCCATATTTACAGTCGCACCAATTGGAAGCACAAAACTAGTTATCTTTTTATCTACCCCAAGATTATCTTCAACACATTCCATCGTTACCGGTAAAGTAGCCGCACTGCTGGAAGTTGAAAATGCAAGGGCTTGTGCTGGGCCCATTCCTTTAAAGAAATCTGTGTATGATATAACTCTTACGAATAATTTTACGAGCATAGGGTAAATTAAGAAAACCATTAATCCTAAACCAAGCAGAACTGTAAGCGAGTACCAACTAAGCCCTTTAAATATCTCTACAACTTTACCTAAATCGTCCCCGGCCATTTTACTCACAACGCCCGCAAGCAAAGCGAATACAAAAAATGGAGCGGCCTGCATTACCAGATCTACCATTTTTAAGAAGACTTCCATAATGCCATCTACAGCGCGAGTGATGGGAGCCGATTTCTCATTGGGAATAAAAAGCAGGCTTATACCAAAGAATAATGCGAAGAAGATGACCTGCAGCATGAGGCCGTTATCACCTAATGCCTGAAAGAAATTCTGAGGCACCAGATCTACTAAAGGTTGCAGAGGCCCAGATTCTTTAGCCTGATTAGCAGTGCTCATTTTATCGCTTACCGCAGCATCATTAAGTTCTGCTCTTGAAAGGTCTGAGATCTCGCGAGCACGTTCCATAAATTTGGGATCCTGCAGGTAATTTACACCATCTTTTATCTGCAAACCCTGTGAGTCTGCCCAGATCTCATAACTTATCCTGTTATCTATACGACTTGCATCATCTACCCATTTACCCGGTTGTATAAGATTTACCAGCAAAAGACCTAGAGAAACAGCAAGAATAGTAGTTATTAAATACGCCAGTAAAGTCTTTCCTCCCATTCTACCTAAACTAGAAGGATCACCAATATTTGCAACACCATTAATTATAGAAAACAGCACAAGTGGTACAGCTATCAATTTTAATAAATTGATAAATATTGTCCCAAAAGGAGCGATCCAGTCTATCGTAAATTCGCTCCACCCTAACTGACTGGATAATAAAGCCCAAATGACCCCTAAAACAAGTCCGATAATAATTTTCCAGTGTAGGGCGATTTTTTTCATATAAGAGGAGTTTTTAGTATAGTTTAGACCGATTTTCTATTTAAAAATGCCGATTTTAGGCTATATTTTTGAGGTTTTATCCAGCAAAAGGTAATCTGCAAGAACCAGCGCTGCCATAGCTTCTACTATAGGCACAGCCCTTGGTACAACACAAGGATCATGTCTTCCTTTTCCCTGCATTACTGCTGCATTACCTTCTTTATCTATTGTGGGTTGATTTTGCATGATGGTAGCAACAGGTTTAAAAGCAACTCTAAAGTAAATGTCCATCCCGTTGCTTATTCCGCCTTGTACGCCACCGCTCAAATTGGTTTGTGTGGTTCCATCAGCATTAAAGAGATCATTATGATCACTTCCTTTCATTTTAGCACCATCAAAACCGCTCCCGTATTCAAAACCTTTTACAGCATTTATTGAGAGCATCGCTTTGCCTAATTCAGCATGTAATTTATCAAAGACAGGCTCACCTAATCCCACCGGCACATTTTGTATTACGCACATCACTGTACCGCCTATGGTATCTCCTGCTTTGCGAATTTCTTTTATTCTGTCTATCATCGCTTTCGCGAAAGCGGGATCTGGACAGCGGATGTCATTAGATTCTATCTGTGTAAAATCGAGTTCCTGATAGGGCGTATCCATCCTAATATCACCTACAGAATCTACAAAAGCATTAATCTTAACCCCTTTTAAAACCTGCTTTGCAATTGCACCTGCGGCAACCCTGCATGCGGTTTCTCTGGCAGAAGATCTACCACCGCCGCGATAATCACGCACGCCGTATTTTTTATCATACGTATAATCTGCATGAGATGGTCTGTAGGTGTCTTTTATATGGCTGTAATCGTGTGATTTTTGATTGGTATTCACAATATTGAAACCAATGGGCGTTCCTGTGGTTTTCCCTTCAAAAATTCCTGAGAAAAACTGAACCGTATCTGGCTCTTTGCGCTGGGTAACAATTTTAGATTGCCCAGGTTTACGCCTTTCCATATCTGTATTTACAAGATCAAGATCTATCTCAAGCCCAGCCGGGCAGCCGTCTATAATACCGCCTATTGCCTCGCCATGAGACTCACCAAATGTTGTTAGCTTAAACAGCTTCCCAAAGGAATTTCCTGCCATAATTTATGTTTGAACGACGAAAATAACAGCTTTTGAGCAGAAAATCGCATCTTACCCAAGCTAATTGTTTACAACTGTGTTAAAAGCTGTTTTTAATTTAATATTCTCATAAAGTTACAATAACAATAAAGGGTGTTATTTGATACAAACAGTAAAGCTTGAAGCGAAAAGTTGAAATTGTAGTCCTTTCAGATGTGCATCTGGGCACATATGGTTCTCACGCACAGGAGCTCCTCTATTATCTTGATAGCATAAAACCGCGCACGCTTATTCTTAATGGCGATATCGTTGATATCTGGCAGTTTAGAAAAAGATACTTTCCTAAATCACATATGCAGGTTCTTAAAAAGGTTATGGCTCTTGCCACAAAAGGAACGCGTGTATATTATATCACCGGCAACCATGATGAGAAGCTGCGCAAATTTAGTCCCGTGCGGCTGGGCAATATTTCTATTATAGATAAACTTGTGCTTAATCTTGATGGTAAGAAAGCGTGGATTTTTCACGGTGATGTGTTTGATGCTTCTATACAGCACACAAAATGGATCGCAAAACTTGGCGGCTGGGGATACGATTTTCTTATACTTTTTAATCGCTTTATAAACTGGTGGCTGGTACGACTGGGAAAACCAAAATATTCCTTATCAAAGAAAATAAAGAATAGCGTAAAAAAAGCGGTGAGTTTTATAACAGATTTTGAAGTTACTGCCGCCCAACTCGCCATAGAAAATGATTTTGATTATGTGCTTTGCGGGCATATACATCAGCCACAAATGCGGGAAGTACATCACAAGGGTGGTTCTTGCCTTTATCTCAACAGCGGGGACTGGATAGAAAATCTTACCGCCCTTGAATACAACAATAGCGCCTGGTCACTTATGGAATATGAAAAATTAAATCTTCCCAAGCCAGTTCCTGACGAATCCCTCAACACTGAAGTTGATCCGGAGGCTTTGCTGGCTTCAATTACTCTTTTTGCTAAATAAATAGTTTAAACTTTTATTCAGCTACTTTTAAAAACACCTCTTTGTCAATACAATTTTGTAAAGGCCCACAAGGAACCTCCTTAGATTTAGGAACAATCTTACATTTATAATTTATTTAATCTAAAACCTCAAGCTTAGCAAATCGCAGTAAAAGCTTTTTAATTCCGCCTTTAGCGAAATTTATCTCTGCTTTTTGATCCTGCCCTACACCTTCTATTTTTACAACTTGTCCTCTGCCAAAGCGAGAATGCTCAACATGTGTACCTTCTTGCAATTTACCATTATAATCTGGTGGTGGCGTTGAAGGTGAAGACGGCTTTATTTTACGCAACTTTTGCAATTGATCTTCCGTTGGCATACCTGCTCGCGGTGGAGTACCACTTTGCGGTTTGGTCTGTCGTAATTTACTCTTATCTACATCGCCAAAGATATCGCGATCTATCAAAGGTTTATACCTGTAAGAATCCATAGGAGTTTGCATATCTAGATACACCTCATCTATTTCTTCTATAAATCGGCTGGGTTCTGCATCTACCAGCTTACCCCATCTGTAGCGTGATTCTGTATAAGTTAAATACGCTTGTTTTTCAGCTCTTGTTAACGCAACATAGAATAACCTGCGTTCTTCTTCTAATTCACTTCGAGTGTTCATACTCATAGCGCTGGGAAAAAGATCTTCTTCCATACCCACAATATAAACGTAGGGAAATTCAAGACCTTTGGCCAGGTGAATGGTCATAAGTGAAACACGGTCATCATCACCTACATCTTTATCCATATCTGTCGCAAGCGCAACATCTTCTAAAAATTCTGTAAGTGAACCGTCTGCATCTGCTAGTTCCCGTTGCCCTTCTACAAAATCTTTTATACCATTAAGTAATTCTTCTATATTTTCTATACGGGCAATACCTTCAGGCGTTCCGTCTTTTTTCAACTCCTGCAATAAACCTGTCTTGCGAGCCACTTCTTCTGCGGTTACAAAAGCATCAGCATTTTCAGCAGTTATCTGAAAACTTCTGATCATATTGACGAAGTTGTACAGCTTATTTTTTGTACTGTTATTGATTTGGATCTGGATGTGATTGATATTTTCCATCACTTCAAAGATGGATTTATCATACTGTTTTGCAGCCAGGATCAACCTGTCAATAGTAGTGTTTCCTATACCGCGAGCAGGATAATTGATAACCCGTTTTAGTGCTTCTTCATCTTTAGTATTCACTAATAAGCGCAAATAAGCGAGTACATCTTTTATCTCTTTACGCTGATAGAATGAGAGTCCGCCAAAAATTCTATACGGTATATCACGCTTACGCAAAGCATCTTCCATTGCACGAGACTGTGCATTAGTACGATACAGAATAGCAAAATCGCTATGCGGAAGTTGTTGATTCATCCTATTTTCAAAAATAGAACTTGCCACATATCTTCCTTCCTCACCATCTGTAGGCGAACGATGCACTATAATTTTAGGCCCATCATCATTTGCCGTCCATACAACCTTGTCTAGTTTAGTCTTATTTTTATCTATAACAGAATTTGCTGCTTCTACAATATTCTTTGTAGATCTGTAATTCTGTTCCAGACGGTACACTTTAACATCGTCGTAATCGCGCTGATAATTCAGGATATTATTAATGTTAGCTCCGCGAAAAGCATAAATACTTTGTGAGTCGTCACCCACCACACAAATATTTTGATAACGATCTGCAAGTGCTTTTACGATCAAATATTGCGAGTGATTTGTATCCTGGTACTCATCTACCAGAATATATTGAAAACGCTTTTGATATTTTGCCAGCACTTCAGGAAAACGAGCCAAAAGCTCATTGGTTCTAAGCAATAAATCATCAAAATCCATCGCGCCCGCCTTAAAACAACGGTCTACATATTCCTGATAAATTTCGCCCAGGCGGGGTTTTTTCGCCATAGCGTCTGCTTCAACTAATTCAGCATTTTGAAAGTAGGCCTTAACCGTTATCAGGCTGTTTTTATAGGAAGAAATACGAGAATGAACTTGCTTGTACTTGTACACATCTTTATCTAGCCCCATCTCTTTGATGATTGCAGAAATTAGACGTTGAGAATCCTGAGTATCGTAGATCGTGAAGTTAGATGGAAAGCCCAGATGATGCCCTTCTATGCGTAGAATCTTGGCAAAAACAGAGTGAAATGTTCCCATCCACAAATTTTTAGCCTCACTGTTTCCTACAATAGTACCAATACGCTTTTTCATTTCGCGTGCCGCTTTATTGGTAAAAGTGAGCGACAGAATATTAAAAGCATCTACACCCTTACTCATCAAATACGCGATACGCATTGTAAGCACTCTTGTCTTACCAGAACCCGCTCCTGCAATCACCATCATAGCGCCGTCCTTTTGTAGAACGGGGGCGCGTTGAGCTTCATTTAATCCTTCTAAATATTTATCCAAAACAAGCTTTTCTTTAGTGCGTGAAATTAAGCAAACTTGATGTATTGGGTAAGTTCATCTCTTCATTTTTATAAACAGAAGAAATCGAACCATTCTTTATCATTTTTTTAAATATCTTTAAACTTTATTAAAAAATACAGATGAAAAAACCCCTTCTTATCCTTTTTGCCTTATTTATCGCAATTAATAGTTTTGCTCAAGATCATGTTAAGGGCAAAGTGATAGAAAATTATGGAACCACATTTAGCGTTCCTAATCCAGATTTTAAAACAGATACAGATCTAATATTTAAAGTTGTCTTTGACATTGCAAAAGCTCCCGAAAATCCGGCCGATTTAAACCGATATTTCAATACTGTAGCCCGATTTTTAAATATGCATGAGAATGCCGGTATTCCGCAGGAAAATCTAAAACCGGTAATGGTAGTTCACGGTGAGGCTGCAATGGGTTTACTTAAAAATGAATTCTATAAAGAAAAATACGGTGTAGATAATCCCAATCTTGACTTGCTTGAAGCGCTGCATGCTGCCCAGGTACCCGTTATCCTATGTGGCCAAACCGCCGGAAGTAAAGGTCTAACTAAAGAAAACACATGGCAATATGCTCAATTTGCACTCTCTGCGATGACAGCATTAATTCAGTTACAGAATAATGGTTACCAACGAATAACCTTTTAAAACCAATTTATGATCAAAAATTACTTTCTCTTAGCACTACTAGCTGGTGGTAATATGATGCTGGCTCAAACAGCAGATAAAGAACTTATGGCATCCGCCGAAGTTCTTGAAGATCAGGTGATCGAGTGGCGTCATGAGATTCATGAACACCCAGAGCTTTCTAACCGCGAATTTGAAACTGCCAAAAAAATAGCCGCGCATCTTAAATCTCTAGGTATTGAGGTGCAAACCGGTGTTGCAAAAACCGGTGTTGTAGGCATATTAAAAGGTTCAAAACCGGGAAAAACCGTCGCATTACGTGCAGATATTGATGCTTTACCGGTGACAGAGCGTAACGATCTTCCTTTTAAAAGTAATGTTACAGCAAACTTCCTGGGTCAGGAAACAGGCGTTATGCACGCTTGTGGTCATGACACACATGTAGCAATTTTAATGGGTGTTGCCGAAATTCTTTCAGAACATAAAGACAAAATAAACGGTACGGTGAAATTCATTTTTCAGCCTGCTGAAGAAGGGCCACCACCCGGAGAAGAAGGTGGTGCTAAACTTATGATCAAAGAAGGTGTTCTTAAAAATCCTGATGTAGATGCGATCTTTGGTTTACATATAAATTCTGCTACTCCGGTAGGTACTATACGTTACAAACCCGGCGGAACTATGGCAGCGGTAGAACGCTTTGTTGTAAACGTAAAAGGAAAACAAACACACGGTTCTGCTCCCTGGAGCGGTGTAGACCCTATTTATATTTCGGCTAAAATAATTGATGGTTTTCAGTCTATAATTAGTAGGGAATCTCCGCTAGTTGAAGAAGCAGCGGTGATTACTGTAGGAAAGATTACCAGCGGTATGCGTTTTAATATTATTCCGGAAACGGCTGAAATGATTGGCACTGTACGAACCCTTGACCCTGAAATGCGTGAACTCATCATACACCGCATGACTGAAATGACAGAAGGTCTGGCCAAAACCTATGGAGGTAGCGCCACTATAGAATTTCAAAATAATACTTCTATCACGTATAACGACCTTGCACTTACTGAGCAAATGCTACCCACATTGCAGGAAGTAGCCGGTACAGATCATGTCGAACTTGTAAAAGCAACAACCGGCGGTGAAGATTTTAGCTACTTCCAGGAAGAAGTTCCCGGATTTTACTTTTTTCTTGGCGGAATGGCTCCAGGGAATACGGAAGCTTACCCACATCACACACCGGACTTTATGATTGATGATGACGGACTACTACTTGGTGTTAAAACAATGACACAACTTACTATAGATTATCTAAACGCCCAATAATTACATTAAAAAGGCTGTGTGATAATTTTAGTAAAAGTCATTCTGAATTTATTTCGGAATCGCATCATATTTTGCAATAAATGTGAACCTGAAACGAGTTCAGGTTGACTAACAAAAGTCATACAGCCTTTTTTTCAATCCAACCCTTCCTATGAAAAATTTATTATTTACAGCTGTCTTGCTATGCTCTACCTTATTATTCGCTCAAGTTGAATTTGAAAAAGCAATTGAAAATATTGAACCCAAAGTCATTGAATGGCGCAGAGACTTTCATGAACACCCAGAACTTTCTAATAGGGAGTTTAATACCGCCGAAACAATTGCCAAACACTTAAAATCTCTTGGCTTAAAAGTGGAAACAGGAGTTGCAAAAACCGGAGTAGTAGGTATTCTTGTGGGTAAAAAACCAGGTGAAGTACTCGGTTTACGGGCAGATATTGACGCGCTTCCGGTAACAGAACGCGGTGATCTTCCGTTTAAATCTACTGTAAAAACCACATATTTAGACAAAGAGGTTGGCGTCATGCATGCTTGTGGTCACGATACGCATATCGCGATCCTGATGGGGGTTGCAGAAGTTCTAGCCAAAAACAATGATTTTGCCGGAACCATAAAATTCATTTTTCAACCGGCAGAAGAAGGCGCTCCCGCAGATGAAGAAGGTGGGGCAGAATTAATGGTTAAAGAAAATGTACTTAAAAATCCTGATGTAGATGCGATTTTCGGGCTTCACATCGCTGCGGGTCAGCCAGTGGGTAGGATTGCATATAAATCTGGCGGAATTATGGCGGCCGCACAAAGCTTTGAAATTAATGTAAAAGGTAAAGCAAGCCACGGTTCTACCCCATGGACGAGCGTTGATCCCATAATGGCTTCGGTTAAAATAATTGATGGTTTACAGACAATTATTTCGCGTGAAGCTCCACTAACAGAAGAAGCCGCAGTTCTCTCAATAGGTAAGATTAGTAGCGGGGTGAGAAATAATATTATTCCTGAAAGTGCTCAAATTCTGGGAACGCTGCGCACGCTTGATTATGATATGCAAGAACTTATCAATCGCAGAATGAAAGAAATGGTGCCTGCTATAGCTGCAGCATATAGAGCAGAAGCTACTATTGACATCCCAAAAGGAACTCCTATTGTTTACAACGATCCTGATCTTACGGCAAAAATGCTACCTTCTTTTGATAAAGCTGCCGGAGCAGAAAATGTGCATATAATAAAAGCTATTACAGGAGCAGAAGACTTTTCTTTCTTTTCAAATGAGATTCCCGGTCTTTACTTTTTTCTGGGTGGTAGTCCTGTTGATGCAAAAGAAACTGCACCTCATCACACTCCAGATTTTTATATTGATGAAAGTGGCTTACTTTTGGGCGTCAAAACCTTCATACAAATGACGGTAGACTATTTAGGACAATAACCTATTTTTTATGACCCCATTTCTTGATTTTCTTGCTACCATGCCCTGGTGGGTATGGCTGCTCGCTGTGCTTGTAATTATTACAATACGCGACATCTTCTTTAATAAATCACATACCATAACTCACAACTTTCCGCTGGTGGGTCACATCAGGTATATGCTCGAGAGCATTGGCCCAGAAATACGACAATATCTGGTTGCCAGTAACCGTGAAGAATTACCTTTTAACAGGATCGAGAGAGGATGGATCTACGCTTCCGCGAAAAATGAAAATAACTATGAAGGCTTTGGTACAGATCAGGATATCTACAAGCCCAATTATATTTTTATAAACAACGCCATGATGGCGTATAAACTACCTGCAGAACATCCTAATGCAAAAGACCCCTACTTTTTGCCCTGCGCAAAGGTAATGGGTGGTTTTAATAAAAGAAAAAGACCCTTTAGGCCCAGCTCAATAATCAATGTTTCGGCGATGAGTTTTGGATCATTATCTGCACGGGCGATAGAATCCCTTAACCGCGGTTGCGAAAAAGCCCACGCTTATCACAATACAGGAGAGGGCGGACTATCACCCTATCATAAAACCGGTGCAGATGTTATATTTCAAATTGGAACCGGATATTTTGGTGTACGAGATGAAAATGGTGGCTTCTCGCTAGAAAAAATGGTAAAATTAGTTGCTGAAAATCCGCAGATACGAGCGATTGAAGTTAAACTTTCACAAGGCGCAAAACCCGGAAAAGGTGGAGTTTTACCCGCATCTAAGATTACTCCTGAAATTGCCGAAATACGCCACGTGCCCTTGGGTAAAGATGTACTTTCTCCAGCCACACATTCTGCTTTTGATGGTGTTCCCGGTATGATCAACTTTGTAGAAGAGATCGCAGCAGCCACGGGTTTGCCCGTAGGTATTAAAGCAGCAATAGGTAAATTAGACCAATGGCGCCAGCTCGCTGTTGCAATGGCTGAAACCAATAGCGGACCAGATTTTATCTCAATAGACGGTGGCGAAGGCGGTACAGGTGCTGCTCCTCCCAGTTTTGCAGACCATGTCTCTTTGCCGTGGGTTTTCGCATTTAGCGATGTTTATAAAATTTTTAAAGAATACAAGCTTACAGACCGAATCGTATTTATAGGTAGCGGTAAACTAGGTTTTCCTGCCAAAGGAGCGATGGCGTTTGCAATGGGGGCAGATCTTATAAATGTTGCTCGTGAAGCCATGATGGCCGTAGGTTGCATACAGGCGCAATCCTGTCACAACAATACGTGCCCATCTGGCGTTGCTACTCAAAACAAATGGTTGCAGGCAGGAATTAATATTCCTGAAAAGGCAGATCGTACCCATTACTATTTTAAGAATTTTAGAAAAGAACTTCTTGAAATTACGCATGCCTGCGGATATGAACATCCTGCGCAAATGAATATGGAAGATGTTGATTTTAGCCTGGGTGATAAAAGTCTCGTACAACCGCTGGCAAATTCATTTGGTTATAATAAAACTCCTGTTAAATTTGAAAGTATGAAAGCCTTGCAGGATTGCCCGCATTTGGGTGGTCACTATAACAAAGAAAAAGCGGAGAAAAAAGCCAAAAAAGCAGAGCGAAAAGAGGAAATTAGATACTAAAATGGAAGAGAATTTATTACAGATATTAATCGCAGTAGGCCCGGCAATCGTAGTGGGCGTACTGGCATATTACTTTTTTAATCGGTTTATTGAGAATGAGGACGGCAGACGCCGATTTCTTTTACATAAAGATATGCAGGCAGATATTTTACCGGTGAGACTTCAGGCATATGAACGCTTGACTTTATTCTTAGAACGCATTGCGCCGTCACAATTGCTATTGCGTGTTGCACCCTCAGATACTAATAAAAGTTCTTATGAAAAACTGTTGATCGCAAATATCGAGCAGGAATTTGAACACAATCTCGCACAGCAAATCTATATGAGCGACGAATTATGGAATATCGTAAAGTCGGCTAAAAACGGAACCATCAAATTAGTTCGTGGGAACGCTTTAAAGCCCGAAGTAACTACTTCAAATCAATTGCGCGAAGCTGTTTTAAAAGAGATTCTTGACAAACCGGCTCCTACTGTAGTCGCTTTAGAATATTTGAAGAAAGAAGTAAAAGAGCTTTTTGGATAAAATTTAGACTTCTAAGTTTAAGGTTTTATATTTAAGGTTCTACTGATATTTATTTAAAATTCCCAGAACGTCTTCCTTGTAACTTCTGCTTATAGGTATGGAGTGATTGTTTACAATTACGTATTCATTTGTAAACGATTCAATATTAGTAATTGATACGATAAAAGACCTATGTGTGCGCAAAAATTGTTCTTGCGATAATTTTTCTTCTATAGCACTGATTTTTTCACGTATTGTGATACATTTTTGGGCGGTGTGTATTTTGAGATAATCACTGAGACTTTCTATGTAATAGATCATATCAAAATTAAGCTTAATCATTTTTCTATCAACGCGCACAAAGATGAATTTTGATTCCTCCTTTCCTGTTTGCTGAATTTGATTTTCCTGATTCCAGAAGGTATCTTTAAAATGACTAATTGCTTCCCATAAACGCTCAAAAGAAATAGGTTTTAATAAATAATCTACGGCATGAAGGTTAAAGCCATCAATAGCATATTCACGATATGCTGTTGTAAAAATAATTTTGACGTTGTTATTGATAGATCGTGCAAATGAAATTCCAGAAATTCCAGGCATATTGATATCCAGAAAAATCAAATCTATATTTTCTGTAGAGATAAGATTAAAAGCCTCTGTCGCATCAGCGCAATACCCAATAACATCAACAGCATCTATCTTTGATAGATGACTTTGCAAAATCTCTCTGGCCACAGGCTCGTCGTCAACTACAATGCATTTGATCTTAGTTTTCATTTAATCTATGTGCTGTACTATTCAAATATAAATCAACTATAAAGAAATGAATTTCATCTTTAATTTCTAGTGTATATCCCTTTTTATAAAGAATGCCTAAGCGTAGTTTAATGTTCTTTAATCCCAGCCCACCGTTAGTTTCGATTGCAGAAATATCAGTTCTTTTTTCATTTTTCAAATAAAAGTGAATTTGCTTCCCCTCTACTTTAAGATGCATTTTTAGATTATCGCTTTTGATTTTTCCATGTTTAAAACTGTTTTCCACAAAAGGCAGCAAAAGCATAGGCGCAATTAATATTTCATCGTATTGCTCTCTGTTCTCAAGTAGAATGCATTCTCTTAAGTTTTCGCCTAAGCGAAATGCTTCTAAAGCGATATAATCCTCTATGTGATCTATTTCTTCTTTTAAGGTAATTAATGGCTTATTTGTCTGATATAAAATATAATCCAGCAGTTTTGAAAGTTTTAAAATAAGTTCTGGTGTGTTTTCATTTTGGGCTAATGCAAAACCATAGATTGTATTTAATGTATTAAATAGAAAATGTGGATGAATTTGCATTTTAAGTTGATTAAGCTGTTGTTCACGTAATTGCAATTGGGTATTTAAAATCTCATTTTCTAAAGCTTTCTTTTCACCTAAAGTTTGATAATTATGCTTAAGAAGGCTAAAAGCACAGGCTACCGCAACAACCAGATAAACCGCTATAATTATGAATAAAATGCTCTTTTTTATAGGGAAAGTTTCCCATGGCATTCCTGAGAGAAAAACAACACCATAAAAGCTTGAAAAAATTATAAAAGTTGCCGAAAATATTAAAGTATAAATACTGTAACCTATAAACCAGATGTATTTTTTCTTCAGTAGATAATCTGGTATAAGAAAATATACAAATACATAAGTGACCGCAATAGTGGCGGGTAATAGAAAACAAGAAAATTGAAAAACGATTTTAAAAGTTGTCTTTTCCTGACCGAAGAAAAAAGTATAGAAAAGCAATACGGCGAACCAAAAAATACCGTGTAGCAGTATCTTTTCACCCAAATATTTAAATAGCTTTAAAAACTTCATCTAACTTTCAAAGTTGACTTATAAAATTTACAATTCAAAAATTACGAGATGAATGACTGTTTTAAAGCTGGATATTGCAGCGTTGGACAATTATCAAAATCAATTTAATGCAAAACTGTCAAATCCATTCTAAAAATGGTAGTTGGTCGCAAATTTTTAAAAGTCAGAAAAAACAGATTTAGTTTTGATCCTGTCAAACTTTAAAAAATATAAATATGTCTGCTTTACTTATTTTAGTGTTACAAGAACAAGGATTCTTTACCCAATTGGGAAACCGCATACAAGAAGGAGGAACATTCCCTATGACGCTTATCCTTATTTGTTTTGGGCTGATGCTTTTTTTAATTGCGCGAGCTGTCATGCAACTTAAAGCAACCCAGCCTAAATTTAAAAAAGCGATTAGCCTTGTAAATCAGATTGCATTGCTTGCCTTTGTTATAGGTTTTTTTAATCAACTAATAGGATTAATTCAAGTTTTCGATGCCTTTGAAGCTGTGGGAGATATATCGCCCAGTTTACTGGCAGGTGGTTTAAAATTAACTTTCCTACCAGGTATTTTTGGCGGATTTACTTTTATTCTTGGCCGATTAGCAACCTTTATTCTCACCTGGATACGTACTGAAGATCTGGAAAAGTTAAAAGCTGTAGAAAATAATTAGATAAATCCTTTATTTTGATTTTATAACGCCTCATCTCAGTTTTCCTACAATCCAGAAATTAAAGTATGTTTTATATACCCGTTTTTACAGCGGTTATATTTTTTCTATATGGTATTTACTAACAAGAGTTTGAAGAGAAATCAGCTGAATATTATATAATCACTTTGCGCTCATTCCTCTTCGTTTCTACAAAAACCTCCCTTTTCTCATCAAAAACTCGCTTTTTTAATTGAAAAATTGATTAGTTACGAAAAACCTCGTCTTAATTTATTAGGAAAAAGTATATTAGTAATTCAAAATACATTTTGAATAAACCTTAAATGATAAAAAATGGAGGATGAATTATTAATAGATTATGCTAGTAAAGCAACCAGATTTGGTAATTACATTATAGATGCGATTTTATTTTCTATTCTTTTTGTAGTCGTGCATATATGGTTGCAGTCATTCGGGTTAGTTGAAGAAAAGGGTAATTCTTTATTACGTTTATTGAATCAAGCTATTCTTTTTGTAATGTACTACATAATTTTTGAATACGCATTTTCACAAACACCCGGCAAGTTCATTACTGGAACAAAAGTTATAGACGAAAACGGAAATAAACCTGATTTCAAAACTTTAGTTGTTCGTAATATTTGCAGACTAATTCCTTTTGAAGCAATCTCCTTTTTAGTTTCAGATACAGGATGGCACGATTCTATTTCTAAAACTTACGTGATAAATAAGGGAAATATAAACTAGATTACTCAGCCCGCTTCCAGATCCTTTAATTTATTATCCTGCGCTAGTTTGGCTTTTTCAGCCGCGTAATCCCACCCCTGCTGCCACCAGTTGGTCATTAATTTTTTATTGAAAATCAAACTGTTTTCGGTGAGTTTTGAAGGAGTATAATACAGGTTTAAAGGCACCTCTTTATTGATCGCGGCAAGTTTACCTACCACCACATCGTGATATTCTACCTGATCCATTAAAAAACTAAAGAGGTTTACCATGAGAGAAAATGGGTTTTTACCCAAAATCTTGTTATGCTCCATATTTTCAGATTCCAGAATAATGGCGTCCACCTCTGTCGCTCCTCTGCGAATAGCTTCACGAATTGGTACTATACAGCCAAAACCGCCGTCTGCATACTCATTTCCGTTTTTCTTGACCAATGACATAAAAGGCACGTAATTGCAGGAAATCCAGACCCACTCGCAGAAATCCTCATAACTGCAGTCATCCATAGATTTATATTCAACACTATTCTTTGTGAGGTTAGAAACAGTAACGATCACATTTTTAGGACTGCGTTTTA
Source organism: Leeuwenhoekiella sp. A16 (assembly GCF_047946675.1). Classification (GTDB taxonomy): domain Bacteria; phylum Bacteroidota; class Bacteroidia; order Flavobacteriales; family Flavobacteriaceae; genus Leeuwenhoekiella. The sequence continues at coordinate 2,904,158 of NZ_CP172313.1, read as the reverse complement.
CATATTCAAATTCTTCGCGGGAGAAATTCTTTTTGATATTCTTTAGCAGATTTCGGCTTTCGCCAAAAGTTCGTTTACGCCTTATAAATTGCCAGATTGTATTAAAATAATTGATAGACACATATTCCCGGTTTCCCTTCTGTTTAATATTAAAAGGATTTACATCAAAAATAGTGTGCTGGTTCACTTGTGTATACATCTCATAAGCCCGGTTAATTTTATTATTGGCGAGTTGTGAGATGAGCAAACTACCGGTAGAAGTGCCTAAAAACATATCATAATTATTCTTTTGCTCTTCTATAAGATACTGGGCTACCCCGCCCGCAAAGGCGCCTTTACTCCCACCACCTGAAATTACCAAAGCTTTCATTGCTGTAGTTTTTTATTTAAAAAATCGGTTTCCTTTCGTGGTAAACCGGTTAGATCATTGAGCGCTGTTCTCCACTTAGGATCTTTAAGCAACATATCAAGAATTGATCTTGAGGATTGAGCAAAACGCCAATTATAATGTACACAAGCGGAAACGAGATTATCCAAACTTTGCGTCTCATACAACTGTAATTGATACAAATATTGAAAAGCATGCTCCCTCACTTCAAACGGAAATCTGGAATCTGTATAATTTAAAAGCTTTGTATATCGCGCTTCGCGGTTTTGACTATCATAATCGGGCGTAGCCATTGTAAGAGCGAGCCACAGCGTTTCTATATTCCTGTCTGAAAATCCGTTGATTCCAGCGAGCTTTTTAAGGTATTTTGACCGATTTTCGGGGAAAGAAATCCATAATTTGTACAGAGCAGTTTCTTTTGTTACATAAGAATCATCATCCAGCAAAGTCTCAAATCCTGCTTTTAATTCCTGCGGAACCGTCTCCAGTGAAACAGCAATCGCCTGGCGCACAAATAAATTATTTGATTCAAATCCTGTTTTGTACAATGGCAATGTCTCGGTTAAAGGTTCACTGGCTAATTGATAGATTGCTTCCTGCCCAATGTAATCATTGGGAAGAGTAAGTGCCTGTGTTAGTAGCTCTTCTTTTTGATCGAAAGGAATTTTACGCAGTCCGTTGACAAGCAGATAATCTTTAATGAAGGATGATTCTTTAAGGGATTCAAGTGCTTCTGAAGCCTGAAAAGCAGATTGATTAAGCCAGTTTTTTTGAAAATCGGTCAGGTCTTTCCCGCTGGCCTCTTCCGCGGCAGCGATAAAATCTGAAGTTTCTACATTGTCAAATTTATGTGCTTCCAGATAATTTCTGATAGCTGTTTTAAAGGCTTCATCCCCTATCTCTTCTCGTAAAATGTGCAACGCCCAGGCTCCTTTTTGGTAAAAAGTAAGCGAACTCGCACCGCTGTTCAATAATTTTTCGCCCTTGCCTTGATCGCTTAGTTCCTTTAGCTGCTCTGCAGTTTGATAGAGTTGCCAATAGAAATAATCCTCTCCAAAAATCTCCTTTTCGGCTAGAAAAGCATAATACGTCGCAAAACCTTCCTGCAGCCAGTGATGCGTCCCAGATTTTTCGGTCACCAGATCGCCAAACCACTGATGTGCCAGTTCGTGCGCATTTACATTTACATAATTGCGATCTGTAAAGCCAATGCTATCTACCATAAATGTATCGCTAAAAATGGTCGCGGTTGTATTTTCCATCCCGGCGTAGAGAAAATCTTTTACGGGAATTTCCTTATAATTTTGCCACGGAAAAGGAACGCCTATTTCGTTTTCAAGAAAGTCAAAAATCTGCTTAGAATAGCGATAAGTAGGTTCAACTTTTAAAGAATCTTCAGGATAATAATACAACTCTAGCGGAATTCCGGATTCTGAAACAAGAACTTCTTTATCATAATCACCTGCGGCGAAAGCTACGAGATAACTTGCCATAGGATGTTGCATATCGTAATTCCAAGTTTTGCTTTCTCCCTTTTCGGAAATATCAGTTAGTTTACCGTTTGCCATTACCTGAAGCATTTTAGGCGCTGTAATATTAAGATCAAACTCGATCTTATCGTTCATATCATCAATACTAGGCAACCAGTTTGAGGTGTATTTGCCCTGACCCTGCGTCCATATTTGTGGTTTCCCCTCGTTGTTTACAAAATAAAGCGCACGGTCTGGCTTTGCAGAATAGTTGAGCGAAATGTCATAAGTTTCATTCGCTTTAAAGCTTTTTTTGAATATCAAATGAGATTTATCAAAGCCGGATTTTAGCTTCTTTTGACCGATTTTTGCCTCGAAAGAAGTGATATTTTTAGCATCCAGATAAATGGAATCTGTATTTTTTTTCGTTTTAAACGAAATAATCATGTTGCCGGTTACGGTTTCTTCTTTAAAATTGAGAGAAATATCTGCCGTAATATGCTCAAAATCTACAACATCTGTTTGCTGGCTAAATGCAGAAAATGTAAAAAGTACAAATAGCAGCGCTGCATATAATTTCATTTAGAACCTTTTGGTGTGACCAAATTAAGGATTTGATTTGATAAAGCAGATAAGCTGCAGTGGGTAATGCTGTTTTAACTTGGGTAGTGTAAGCATTTATAGCTCTCTTATTTTAATAGTTCTATTTTTGAGAACTATTCCTATCTTTGTTTTACATTAGAATTGATGAAACGAATCATTGCTAAAAGTACTTTACGTGAATTTTGGGAGCGTCATGCTGAGTCTGAACAGTACTTAAAAACGTGGTACGATACAGCTAAAAACTCAAATTGGCTTTCACCCAATGATGTAAAACAGACTTATATTAATGCGAGCATTCTAAAAAACAGCAGAGTGGTTTTTAACATTACAGGCAATTCTTACAGGTTGATTGTTAAGTTTAATTATGAAAGACAATGGGCCTTTATAAGATTTGTAGGTACTCATGCTGAATATGATAAAATTGATGCAGAAACTGTTTAAGCAAAATTTATGGAATTAAAACCTATCAAAACAGAAAGCGATTATCAAAACGCTCTAGTACGTTTAGATGTTATTTTTGATGCACCAGTAGGAACTAAAAACGGTGATGAAGCAGAAGTTTTGTCTTTATTGATTGATAATTATGAAAATGAAAATTATCCTATTGAAGCGCCAGACCCTATTGAGGCTATAAAAATAAGAATGGAAGAATTACATATGCGTCAAAAAGATTTGGTAGGCATAATTGGAGGGAAAAGTCGTGTTTCAGAAATCTTAAATAAGAAGAAAAGATTGACTGTAGATATGATCAGGGAATTAGAACGACTTTTACATATTTCGGCTTCAGTGCTTGTAAATGACTACCAACTAGAAAAGGAAATACCAAAAGGTAAAACCGTATAAACGTTTACATGAATCCGGGAAAACTGCAAACCCCAATTGATTATTTAAAAGGTGTAGGCCCTAACCGGGCAAATTTGCTACGCTCAGAATTGAGCATTCATACCTATCAGGACCTGCTTAACCTTTTCCCCAATCGTTATATAGACAAAACACAGTATTACAAAATAAACCAGCTGCAGCCTACTTCTGCAGATGTGCAGATCATTGGTAAGATCACGCATTTAAAAACAGTAGGTGAAAATCGCTCAAAACGACTTGTTGCAACTTTTAAAGATGAAACTGGTGAGATGGAACTTGTGTGGTTTCGGGGTCAAAAATGGATTAGGGAAAGCTTAAAGCTGAATGTTCCATATGTGATTTTTGGCAAGGTTTCAAAGTTTGGACTAATCTATAATATCGCCCATCCTGATATGGAATTGCTGGAAGAGCACGAGAAAAGTTTGCGCACCGCCATGCAGCCGGTATATCCTTCTACCGAAAAATTAAGCAATAAAGGTGTTACCAATCGCGTGGTGAATATTTTGATGCAAAACCTCTTTTTAGAGGTTAAAAACGACATTTTTGAATCACTTTCTCAGCCCATTCTCGAGCAGTTAAAATTGATGCCGAAGGGGGAAGCTTTCTTTAATATTCATTTTCCGAAATCTCAAAATGAACTGGCAAACGCACAATACCGATTAAAATTTGAAGAATTATTTTTTCTTCAGTTGCAACTAATCATCAAAAACCAACTGCATAAAACCAAAATAAAAGGTTATCCTTTTAAAGAAATTGGTGAGAATTTCAACACATTTTATAAAGAGCATCTACCTTTTGAATTAACAGATGCGCAGAAGCGCGTGATTAAAGAAATACGCAATGATCTGGGCAACCCGGCACAGATGAACAGACTGCTGCAAGGTGATGTAGGCTCGGGTAAGACGATTGTAGCGCTTATGTCAATGTTAATCGCTATTGACAACGGTTTTCAGGCTTGTTTAATGGCTCCAACTGAAATTTTGTCAGTACAGCACTATACGGGTTTAGTAGATTTGTGTAAAGAATTAGGAACCAGTATTGAACTGTTAACTGGTTCAACTAAAACTTCAAAAAGAAGAGATATTCATGAACGTTTAGAAAACGGCTCGCTTGATATCTTAATTGGCACTCACGCGCTGCTTGAAGATAAGGTGAAATTTAAAAACCTGGGGCTTGCGGTTATTGATGAGCAGCACCGTTTTGGTGTCGCGCAGCGTAGTAAACTTTGGCACAAAAATGAATATCCGCCGCACGTTTTGATAATGACCGCCACTCCTATACCACGAACTTTGGCGATGAGTGTTTATGGTGATCTGGATATTTCGATCATTGATGAATTGCCGCCGGGGCGAAAACCTATAAAAACGGTTCACAGATTTGACTCTAACCGATTAAAAGTCTTCAGGTTTATTCGGGATGAAATAAAAAAAGGAAGGCAGGTTTATATTGTTTACCCGCTAATTCAGGAAAGCGAGGCTTTAGATTATAAAGATCTCATGGACGGTTACGAAAGTATAAGCCGCGAGTTCCCCATGCCTCAATATCAAATCTCCATTGTTCATGGTAAAATGAAACCAGCCGACAAAGAATTTGAAATGAACCGTTTTGTAAATGGTGAAACACAGATCATGGTCGCTACAACCGTGATTGAAGTAGGTGTGAATGTTCCCAATGCTTCTGTAATGATCATAGAGAGCGCAGAGCGTTTTGGTCTTTCACAATTACATCAATTAAGAGGTCGCGTGGGGCGTGGGGCTGATCAAAGTTATTGTATTCTCATGACCGGGCACAAACTTTCTGAAGACAGTAAAACCCGTTTGCAGACAATGACACGCACTAATGATGGTTTTGAAATTGCAGAAGTTGATCTAAAATTACGCGGCCCCGGAGATATCATGGGTACGCAACAAAGTGGCATTTTAAATCTTAAAATCGCAGATATCGTGCGCGATAACAATATCATGAGTATAGCTCGTGGTTATGCTTCAGAACTTATTAAAAAAGATCCTTCTCTTTCCCTGCCTGAAAACAAGATTATTAAATATACTTATGCCCAAATGATGAAATATAAAAATATATGGAATTATATAAGCTAATAATTGCGTTTTATTCAATTAAATATAATCAACAGAAATTTTAAGTTGTATAATTTGAGAGTAAATAGTTTTTAAGTTAATTTTAACATCAGAAATAATAATTGGCAATATTAATTGATTGCAAATTAAAATTCTCCCCCCAATTTTTGAACTTAAAGCTACTTCTATGAACTCATTTATCAAACTAAAACTGGTCTTTTGCTTTTTATTGATCTATCTCATTACTGCTTCTTTTGGGAGAAAATACAATGTAAAATCTTCTGAGAATCTATACCAAAAATACAAGAAAAAGTCTGTGGAGCGATTATTAGAAAGTATCTCTCACTCACAGGAAAAAATGCTGAGCGTTTCTGTCTAAGCAGATATTTTTTGGTAATCTTTTTTCGCGATAGCCAAAATTTAACTGTTCACAAATCTCATAATAGTTTGTATGAAACAGTTATGCTATTTTTTAAGAATCACCTCTCCCAATATCAGTATTATCTAGTACTAGCACGATATTTTGATCAAAACTCCGATAATTGCCCCTTTTTAGCCGATTTTTAGAATTTATATACTGATTTTCAGACATTTAATTCATTAAATTGATTAACTTTAAATTCCCTCTTTTGTTATTCTAAACACTACCCCTTCATAAAAACCAATTTTAAATTGAACAATTATGAAGACTTTTAGCAAACTTAAACATGTGATAAGCTTTCTGCTTATCTGCTCTCTCACTACCGCATTTGGTCAGGAAAATACAGAAACTTCTTTTAACGATAAACTGTATCAACAGTACAAAGAAAAAGGTGTTGATGCTGCTATTGCTGCGTATCACAAAGAAGCAGATAAGGATGATGAGTACACCGGCATGACAGAGCCGCTCAATCAATTAGGCTATCAAATCCTGATGGAAGGTAAAGATGAAGATGCGGCAGAAAAGGTTTTTCTTGAGCAAATCAAAACTTATCCTAAAGAGGCAAATCCTTTAGATTCTTACGGTGAGTTTCTGATGAACAAAGGGGAAAATGAAAAAGCCACAGAATATTTAAAAAAGTCTGTAGCCGCAATAGAAGCTATGGATGACCCATCTGAAGCTAAAGATATTCTTATCGCTTCAAAGTCTAATCTTGCAAAACTCAATGGTAAAACAGCAGTTTTTGACTTTGTAGATGGAAATTGGAATATGGAAATTTACGACATTGTAGATGGTATTAAAGCGCCTCCTTATAACGGCTCCATGAAATGGTCATACAATGATGACAATACAATTATAACCGGTAAAATGTATGATACTCAAGGTACATACAGAGGTTCTAGAATTATTGCTTACAATGCACTTGATGATGTTTATGATCTGGCTTATGCTAGAAGTGGCGTATATGCAGGCCTACAACCTTCAACACTAACAATCGAAGAAAACAGTGCGCAGAAAGTAGTATTCCTAGAAACCTTTAAAGAAGATGGAAAAGATAAAAAAGCCCGACATGTAATTACAAAAAAAGATAAAATGGTAGACTGGTCTGTTAACGAATTAGATGATAATGAGGCAGAAAATGAAGTTGTTGTAATGAACTTTAAAAAACAGGATTAGAAAAAAATTAAAGAGAATATTTAAAGCGGAAGACATTAAAAACCTTCCGCTTTTTTCTTGTAATAGTTCGTCCCAATTTAATTATGCTAAAAACAATGGTAAAACTATCTTTGCAAACCGAAAAACGAGCAAATGAAGATTTCATACAATTGGCTAAAACAGTTTTTAAATATTGACTGGGAAGCAGAAAAAACCGGTGAATTATTAACAGATCTTGGTCTTGAAGTAGAAGGCATTGAAAATTTTCAAACTGTAAAAGGTGCCTTAGAAGGCATTGTGGTGGGCAACGTGCTTACCTGTGTGCAGCATCCTAATGCAGACAGATTAAAACTTACTACAGTTGATCTGGGTACTGGAGACCCCGTACAAATAGTTTGTGGTGCACACAATGTGGCAGCAGGACAAAAAGTACCAGTTGCTACTGTAGGCACAACTTTATACGACGATAAAGGAGAACCCTGGACCATTAAAAAAGGTAAAATAAGAGGCGAAGTAAGTAATGGGATGATCTGCGCCGAAGATGAACTTGGTCTTGGCGAGAGTCATGAAGGCATACTTGTACTTGATGAAGAGCTTGCACCGGGAACACCTTTAGCATCTGTCTATAAAGTTGAAAATGATAAAGTTTTTGAAATAGGCCTCACACCTAATCGCGCAGATGCCATGAGCCATTTAGGTACTGCTCGCGACCTAAGAGCAGGGTTAATTCAACTAGATATAAATACAGAATTTATAACGCCATCTACAAGTGCTTTTAGAATAGACAACCGCACACAAAAGATGTCTGTAGAAGTTCTTGACAACGAGAGAGCGCCCAGGTATTGCGGTGTTTCAATATCGGGTCTAACTATTAAAGAATCGCCAGATTGGCTTCAAAACAGACTAAAAGCGATAGGAATAACTCCTAAAAATAATGTGGTAGATGTTACCAATTATGTGATGCATGAGCTGGGCCAGCCACTTCACGCTTTTGATATTGCAAAAATTTCCGGAGGACAGATAAATGTAAAAACTGTTGCTGCCGGAACTAAATTTACTACCCTTGACGAGGTAGAACGCGAGCTGCATGAAGAAGATCTTATGATCTGTGATGCAGATAAACCGCTTTGTATAGCAGGAGTCTTTGGCGGCCTCAATAGTGGTGTTTCAGAAAACACAACATCTATATTCCTGGAGAGTGCTTTCTTTGACGCAGTAAGCGTAAGAAAAACTGCAAAACGTCACGGCCTTAATACTGATGCTTCCTTTCGCTTTGAGCGCGGCATAGATCCTAAGATAACAGAATATGCTTTAATGAGAGCCGTTCTTTTAATTCAGGAAACTGCAGGCGGTGAAGTAACCAGTGACATTGTTGATATTTACCCTAAAAAGATCGAGGATCACCAGGTGTTTCTTCACTTTAAAAATGCCAATAAACTCATAGGTGAAAAAATACCCCAGGAGACAATAAAATCAATTCTTTCTTCACTCGAAATAAAAATCAACAACGTCACAGAATCTGGTATAGGGATGACTATTCCCGCTTACCGTAATGATGTGAGACGCGAGGTTGATGTAATTGAAGAAATTCTGCGTGTTTATGGATATAACAATATTCAGTTTACAGAAAAACTCAACGCTTCAATTTCCGGCAGCAGCCGCTTTGAAGATTATAAGGTGCAAAATGTTGTAGGCAATCAATTAGCTGCTTCTGGTTTCTACGAGATCATGGGTAATTCGCTTACAACGCCTGCTTACGCGGAGTTAAGCGAATCTATCAACCCTGATCATAATGTAGAGATTTTAAATCCGTTAAGTAATGATCTTTCGGTCATGCGTCAATCCTTGCTTTTTTCAGGTCTTGAGGCGGTCGCTTTTAACATAAACAGAAGACAAACAGATCTTAAGTTTTTTGAATTCGGCAAAAGCTATCACAACTATTCATCAGACAGAGAAGAAAAAAATCATTTGACGTTGCTGGTTAGCGGCAATAGAAATGCAGAAAGCTGGACTAATGCAGATCAACCAGCCAGCTTCTTCTATTTAAAAGGTGTGGTTGAGACTATTCTAAACCGTTTGGGCTTAAGCGGGTTTAATGCAAAACCCATAAAAGATCAAAATTTTGCAGAAGGTATTCAACTTACTCTGGGTAAAAACCAGTTGGTGCAATTTGGAACCGTTACTAAGAAACTTCTTAAGCATTTTGATATTGATCAGGAAGTGCTTTTTGCAGACTTTAATTGGGATACGATTGTAAGTCTGGCTAAACATAATGACATCTCGTTTAAACCTATTGCAAAATATCCCGCGGTAAGACGTGATTTTGCTCTGTTGTTAGATGAAAATGTAGAGTTTGAAACAGTATATAACCTGGCAAAATCAACCGAAAAACAGCTTTTAAAGGCTATAAATCTCTTTGATGTATATCAAGGCAAGAATTTACCTGAAGGTAAAAAGAGTTATGCCGTAAGCTTTACGCTGCAAGACGAAAACAAAACGCTTACAGATAAGCAAATCGATAAGATCATGAGTAAATTGCAGTACAGGTTTGAGAATGAATTAGGAGCTTCGCTGCGCTAATACTTTAGCATTTGGCCTATTGTTCAGATTGAGGTAAATAGTTAACTTTACGAGTATTAAAAAAAATATGATGCTATTGAAGAGGACTAATATTCATGAAAAGCTACTTCGTGAACGCAGGCGAAATTTAGGTGAAAACCATATTTTAGATGAAGTAAGACGCATACTAAAAGAAGACACAGACAAAGAAGAACGTATACTTGAAACATTACAAAATGCCGAAGGAGATGAAATTGAGAATCTCTTTAATTTTGATCTTTTAGAAGCAGATCGTATTTTTCACAAAAACAATATAAAGACGATCTGCATCAATTACAGATTGCGTTTTTTAGACACTAAATATTTTAAAGGAGATTTTCACGCAGAAACCCTGAGTGAGATTAAATCGCTTGAGAGAGAACATTATTTGAAGCTTGAAGGGTTTAAAATTGTTGCTCCCTCAAAAATGTTTGTGCTACGCAAAACAGATGACCCATTATTATTTGCACCTATGGGTAATGATTATTATTACCTGGTACACAAATGGGGTAATGATCTGCACCCTTTGCGTAAACTTATGATGTGGCCATTTAAGAGTTTCGAGAATCTGGCAGTTTTAGTTTTGCTTACCAGCATTTTAGCAACGCTAATGGTTCCTGACGGCCTATTTACTAAAAAGCAAACAGTAAGTCAGGATGTAATGGTTTTCTTTTTTATGTTTAAATCTATTGCGGCTATCGTTATTTTTTACGGTTTTGCTCTTGGGAAGAATTTTAACACTGCCATATGGCAAAGTAAATATGATAAAGCACAATAAACTTTCATGATAAAAGACTCAAATTATGAGCGCATTTATACAGGCTCTCAAATAAGCGTGAACTATTTAAAAAATCTTCTGGCAGAGAAAGGCATTCACGTTGTAGTGAGAGATGATCATGAGAGTTCGTTGAGAGCAGGTTTTGGTGTAGGCTATACAGATCAGGTTTTGCTATTTGTAGAAAAAGAAAATCTCGTAAGGGCTAAACGCATTACAGAAAAAGCTTTTGATGAAGGCGAAATACCTGATAATGTTCTCGACGAGCAAGCCACAGAAAGTAGACTTGAGCAGGAAGATGATGTAAGTAAATCTACAGACAGACCTTTAATTAAAAAAGATCCTAAACAAGGCAAACGCTCAACAATAAACTTAATATTGAACATTGGTTTAATCATTTATTCAATGTGGAGGTTATTGCCGCTAATTCACGGGGAAACACTCCCAATTTGGCGAATTGCTCTAAGCTCCTTCATTCTTATCTTCTGTACAATATCAGTAGTTAATCACTTTAGAAAATAGAAAAACCGGGTCAAAAACCCGGTTTTTAAGCATTTTAAGCCGATTTTTTAAGCTTCTACTGCGTACATCTTCTCACGTTGCTCTTTTATTTTAGGATCGCTCATATACTCATCAAAGTTTAAGTAACGATCTATAATCCCGTTAGGAGTAAGTTCTATAACGCGGTTACCTACAGTTCTGGCAAACTCATGATCGCTAGTTGTCATGATCACCGTCCCTTTAAAGTTTTTTAAACTGTTGTTAAAAGCAGTAATAGATTCAAGATCTAAGTGATTGGTAGGCTCATCAAGCATCAATACATTTGCTCGCTGCATCATCATTCTGCTTAACATACAACGCACTTTTTCACCTCCTGATAATACGTTTGAAGTTTTAAGCGCTTCTTCTCCAGAAAATATCATCTTACCTAAAAAGCCACGCACAAATACTTCCTCGCGCTCTTCTTCAGTTTTTGCATATTGTCTTAACCAGTCTACCAGCGTCAAATCGTTTTCAAAAAATTTCTGATTATCTACCGGCAAATATGATTGTGTAGTTGTAATACCCCAATCGTATTTACCTTCAAGTGGTTTTTGCTCACCATTTATGATCTGGTAAAAAGCTGTGGTTGCACGGCTGTCTTTAGAAAAAAGAACAACCTTATCACCTTTAGCTAAATTGATATTTGCATTTTGAAATAGCATTTCTCCATCTACAGAAGACGCTAATTTTTCAATATTAAGTATTTGATCGCCTGCCTCACGCTCTCGTTCAAAAATAATAGCAGGATATCTTCTACTTGAAGGTTTTATATCTTCAATGTTAAGCTTCTCTATCATCTTCTTTCTTGAAGTAGCCTGCTTGCTTTTTGCCACGTTGGCACTAAAGCGCATAATAAATTCCTGAAGTTCCTTTTTCTTCTCCTCGGCCTTTTTATTCTGTTGTGAACGTTGACGCGCTGCTAATTGAGAAGACTCATACCAGAAAGTATAGTTACCACTGTAATGCGTGATCTTTCCAAAATCAATATCAGATATATGTGTACACACAGAATCTAAAAAGTGACGGTCATGAGAAACTACTATAACACAGTTCTCATAATTAGCAAGGAAGTTTTCTAACCAATTGATCGTTTCATAATCTAAATCGTTAGTTGGCTCATCCATGATCAAAACATCAGGATTTCCAAATAAAGCCTGCGCCAAAAGAACACGTACCTTTTGCTTGTTATCAAGATCTTTCACCTGCATATAGTGCAGATCTTCCTTAATACCAAGACTTGATAATAGCGCTGCTGCGTCACTGTCTGCATTCCACCCGTTCATTTCTTCAAACTGCACCTGCAGCTCACCAATACGATCTGCATTTTCGTCAGAATAATCAGCATACAGCTGATCCATTTCTTTCTTGATATTATAGAGTGGTTTATTTCCTATTAGTACCGTCTCAAGCACTGTAAATTCATCGTAAGCATAGTGATCCTGCTCAAGAACAGACATGCGTTTACCCGGCTCGAGATGAACGTGGCCAGAAGTAGGTTCTTCTTTACCAGCGATTATTTTTAAGAGTGTAGATTTTCCGGCGCCATTGGCTCCTATTATTCCGTAACAATTACCCTGGGTAAATGAAACGTTTACTTCATCAAACAAAATACGTTTGCCGAACTGAACCGAAAGATTTGAGATTGATAACATAGCTAAATCCTTATTTTTTAAAAGATTTGCAAAAGTATCGAATGTTAGCCAAAGGAAGAAACATTAACTTTTATATTCTATGTTTTAACTAGTAATTAACAGCCTGAAATAGACAACGCACTTACTTTTGAGTTTAAACTTTAACCCTTATCATATCTGATTGAAAAAATTACTCTTTACATGAGACGTTCTGTCTTAGTCTCCGTTTTACTTTTATTTATCCTGATTAGCTGCAATGGCACACACGATAAGTCTACTTCTGGCACGTATATAGGTGGGCAAATTGTAAACCCGGTAAGCAACTCAATCATTCTGCGTAAAGACAATCGAAATATAATCGATCTTCCTCTTAGTCAAAACAATCGCTTCTTCTATAAAATTAACGATTTTAAGCCTGGTTTATATAGCTTTTTTCATAATGAGCGCCAGCTTGTTTATTTAGAAGAAGGCGACAGTCTTATGCTTAGAGTAAATACGATCGAGTTTGATGAATCGCTTACTTTCACGGGTTACGGCGCAGCTCAAAACAATTTCATGCTTAGTCTTTACCTCCTCAATGAGAAAGAGAATGAGTCTATGATGACTGTTTATCAACAAGATCCTTTACTTTTTCAGCAAACGCTTGATTCATTAAGAGACGTGCGCACAGAAGACTGGGAAAATTTTAAAGCAAAACATGAAGTAAGTGAGGGTTTTCAAGGGGTCATAAACGCTATTATAGATTATGATTACTATGCGCGTAAAGAAGTGTATCCGCTTTCAAGATTTGGCTCAGATAAATATGCCTTCCTGCAATCACTACCAGATGACTTTTATGATTACCGCGATGATGTAGATTTTAACCGGGAGAATCTTTTAAGTCTATATTCATACCAGCGCTTTTTAATGAACTACTTCAATCAGGCTGCATTTAAGCAATACGCCGGCACTGAAGATTACAACTCACAATCATTTACACACAATCTGCACAAACTTAGACTTATAGACAGTACGGTTTCTAATGACTCTATAAAAAGTTACTTGTTAACCAGAACTATTAAAGAATATCTGGCAAACAGTAATGATAAAAAAGGAGGCGAAGAGATTTTTGATCTCTATATGAAACACATCCCTTCAAATTTTAATAAAAAGGAGATCGAGAAGCTTTATACCTCAAATCAAAATGTAGAAGCTGGTAAAAAAATGCCAGATGAAATTTTGATAAACATGAAGGGTGAGAAAGTGCATCTTGATAAACTAATTACAAAACCCACGTTTATATTCTTGTGGTCTAAAGATAAAAAGAATCACTCAAGACAGGCTCACCTAATGGCCCAGGAGCTTATAAATAAGTTTCCTGAATATGCCTATATCGCTATTAATATTAATATCGATACGCAGGAGTGGCTACGGATTGCAAAACTCAATG